>JAOAKQ010000100.1 GCA_026419835.1 Sulfolobales archaeon
GCTGTACAGTGTGACAACTACGTCGTTAGGAATCTGAACGATAGAATTGAAATTTTGAAGCTCTACGAAACTGCTACTCCACATTCGAAAGCTAGGAATCTGAACGATAGAATTGAAAGTCAAATTTGACCACTCCACCGGATCAATCGATAAAAGTATCTTCAGATGCGAATCTGAACGATAGAATTGAAAGTTATAAAATTATAAAATTATAAATCTATGGAGAGAGAATCTGAACGATAGAATTGAAAGTACGCCGCCTTGAACGCATCCAACGTCAATGTAAGCAATATAGAATCTGAACGATAGAATTGAAAGAAGGTCTTCTTCAGCTCCTCCTCCTCAGCCAGTTCAACTTCTGTCCCGGAATCTGAACGATAGAATTGAAAGTTATCGATTTTAAACGTAGTAGATGCCATATTGACTAAAATCGGTCTCGAGAATCTGAACGATAGAATTGAAAGAGCAGCACGACGGCGCGACAACTCGGATGTCGTAGTAACTTGTGAATCTGAACGATAGAATTGAAAGATGATGCGCGAGCGTAGCAGCGTTGTTGAGGACAACGCGTACATGAATGAATATGAAAGATAGAATTGAAAGAATC
>JAOAKQ010000101.1 GCA_026419835.1 Sulfolobales archaeon
CGCTGGTACCGGTAAGCGTTAACGCTAAGACGAAGTTCGTTGAGATAGCGTACTCACCGCTAACAACCCTCCAGCCGCTATCTAAGGTAGTGTGCGGAGACCCTAAGAACCTCTTCGAAGACTCCGTGAAGCTGGAGGCGGTTGGCGAGCTAGCTGTTAGCGATGAAGACAGGGTCTTCGTATCGCAAACCCGCAGCTACCTCCAGGCAGCGGCATTTCTCTGCAACGCTCTGAGGGATGCTGCCGAGGAGAAGTTCGAGGAGTGCGCTAACAGTATAGAGACGGCCATCGACTACCTACCGGAGGGGAGAGAAACGCTTAGAAAGAGATTGAAGCTGGCTAAGTCGTTCTACACAGCACTTGGAGAAATACTAAGAAGAAATCCGAGTTCCGCAGCTACGATCGCTAGAGAAGCTGAGAAGGTAGCTGAAGAACTAGCTAGAGAAGCTAAGGAAAGCGAGGCTGTAGCGGCTCTGGAGGTAGAAGTAGACTTCGTGAAGATCGCGAAGGTGATCGCTGAAGTCAGCAAAGCGTACTTCGAGAGCGGGCTGGACCCACTCCAACCG
>JAOAKQ010000102.1 GCA_026419835.1 Sulfolobales archaeon
TAGACAACATTGACGGATACCATGCGGTATGAATCTGAACGATAGAATTGAAAGAACGTAATACGCAACGTAATACCGAAAGGCCCACCATAAAAGAATCTGAACGATAGAATTGAAAGTATCGTAACAAGGTTTCGACATACATTAGGTTGGACAGAGAATCTGAACGATAGAATTGAAAGTGATAAATCCGCTCATGCTTCTAGCTCTCCTCGCTCTCCTGAATCTGAACGATAGAATTGAAAGGTAATTATAGTTTCGAGTTCGAATGGCATTATCGCCGACTGGAATCTGAATCTGAACGATAGAATTGAAAGGGAAGACGACGCTCGCTAAAATCTTGTACGATTCCTTCAGAGAATCTGAACGATAGAATTGAAAGTACATAGACAATGGTATGTAATCAGGTTACCATCGCGATTCATTGAGAATCTGAACGATAGAATTGAAAGGAACGTAAAAAGTCCTCAGGACTTCATGAAAATTGCTGAGTTCTTCGAATCTGAACGATAGAATTGAAAGTCGATATCAACTCCTCGGGCCTAACGCTCACGGT
>JAOAKQ010000103.1 GCA_026419835.1 Sulfolobales archaeon
GCTGAAGCTGTACCTAAGGCGACACAGGCTGTAGTAGCAGTATCACCTGCGACTCTATCTTATGGTGCGATGGCCGTCTCAGTTGTAGCACTAGGAGTAGCTGTTGCGATAAAGAGAAAGTAACTACAAATAAATATTCAATTTTTTAAATATTCCATGTTTTCATCCACGTAGAGAGTTCTACTCAACAGCAGTTCTATTCGTTATTTTCTCACTCCCTACTTTACTCCAAATAGACTGCATTCAGACGACTAGCATTTTTGAATCACTTAGTTGTTGACTGGGCGTTTTTAGTAAAGCATATTTAAGGACTAACAAATGTATGTTTGGTGGAAGCGTGGGTGTCGGTGCCTTTATCGCGAAGACAGGTGTTAGACTGGTAGGAACCTACTTAGTAGTTCTAATAGTGTACTTCGTAGTCGTTAGAGTTCTACCAGTAGTTGCTGCTGGTGGTAATATGGCTGCAGACCCTCTTCTAGCAGGTCTAAAAAGAACAGCTGAAGACCCTAGATTTAGCTTATGGATCGGTGAGACTATAAA
>JAOAKQ010000104.1 GCA_026419835.1 Sulfolobales archaeon
TCTGAATCTGAACGATAGAATTGAAAGTATGTATCTGACACGAATGAGAACGTTGAAGTGATCAGAACAGGAATCTGAACGATAGAATTGAAAGGCTAAAATCTTGTACGATTCCTTCAGAAATCTCTATGGAGAATCTGAACGATAGAATTGAAAGACCAAGAAGTCTTCAATAATGTCTAAATTTTCTACAACTAAGGAATCTGAACGATAGAATTGAAAGTTCCAGTTATCCCTGACGAGGTAAAGCTCAAGATATCTCTCACGGAATCTGAACGATAGAATTGAAAGTTTTAACGTTTTCTCTCGAAACGAGCGTCATGTCGACATTGATTACCGCCGATCGCGAATCTGAACGATAGAATTGAAAGTTATTTTTTCTGTCATTTATTTCACCTTCACCTTTCTTTTGGGAATCTGAACGATAGAATTGAAAGGAGATGAAGGCGTACATCATGTTCTTCGTGAGAAAGTATAAGTTAGGAATCTGAACGATAGAATTGAAAGTTATAATGTATTCGTTCTACTCGTCTCGGTC
>JAOAKQ010000105.1 GCA_026419835.1 Sulfolobales archaeon
CTTTTCTACTTCGTTGAGAATATCTTGAATCTGAACGATAGAATTGAAAGGACGAGGTAAACCTCAAGTAGCTTTTCGCGCTTGTACAGTTTGATGAATCTGAACGATAGAATTGAAAGACCAAATACATGCCGACGTACGGCTGGGTCGGTACAGGGGAATCTGAACGATAGAATTGAAAGTTCTTCAATTTTCCTCACGAGCTTGTATGCGGTGGTTTTGTCGAGAATCTGAACGATAGAATTGAAAGG
Source organism: Sulfolobales archaeon (assembly GCA_026419835.1). Taxonomy (GTDB): domain Archaea; phylum Thermoproteota; class Thermoprotei_A; order Sulfolobales; family NBVN01; genus DRZP01. Next base: position 252 of record JAOAKQ010000105.1, read on the forward strand.
TTTCAAATGCGTTGAAAAGCTGCTACAGAACGGGTAGATCGGAGAATCTGAACGATAGAATTGAAAGTTCTTTTGTTTCGCGGTTAATAAATCTTTGTTCTTTTTTTTATGTGAATCTGAACGATAGAATTGAAAGTGAAAACGGTCCCTCCCAGCAACAGGATGGCGCTGCTACACCGATGAATCTGAACGATAGAATTGAAAGGGATAGATATAGATCAGATGTAGACGTATGGAGTTTATCTCCCTCAGAATCTGAACGATAGAATTGAAAGG
>JAOAKQ010000106.1 GCA_026419835.1 Sulfolobales archaeon
GCGTAGAAGAATCTGAACGATAGAGATGGAAAAGCGGAACACGGAATCTGAACGATAGAATTGAAAGACGATTCGTCTGTCATAAATACGATTAATTCAATGTTTCAGAATCTGAATGATAGAATTGAAAGATAATGGCAGATATCGTTGACGAAAGTACCGAGTCTATGCCGTGTACGAATCTGAACGATAGAATTGAAAGCCTCTCTTCTTCTACTTCGATGGTCAGTGCTTTCTTATCTGAATCTGAACGATAGAATTGAAAGCTATTATTATTTAATTAGTTCACCAGCTGGAGTCGGAAGTAGAGTTCCTGAATCTGAACGATAGAATTGAAAGGAGGGCCCCCTTTGGACTCTCGTACTCACTGAAATAGTATATGAATCTGAACGATAGAATTGAAAGTGTCTTTTGTGAGGGCTATTGCGTTATCATATATGCTAGCATGAATCTGAACGATAGAATTGAAAGTTTATGAATCGTCCGAGCGATGTCTCGAAGAAGCTTGTTAGTCTGAATCTGA
>JAOAKQ010000107.1 GCA_026419835.1 Sulfolobales archaeon
TGGGGTCGGTTAAACGCATTAACATGTCCTTAAGAATCTGAACGATAGAATTGAAAGTTAGTATTACTGTGTCACCAACCTGCTGTACGTTCTCCCACCGTAGGAATCTGAACGATAGAATTGAAAGAGCAAATTATGGTAGACCTATCGTTGAATCAATTGAAGAAGTTGGAATCTGAACGATAGAATTGAAAGTATAACAGAATATATATGCCGCAAATGCGCGCATATATTCGCAGAATCTGAACGATAGAATTGAAAGCATGTCATACCCCACCATAAGGTTGTAAAAATCACTCAACCACATAGAATCTGAACGATAGAATTGAAAGTCGACCTCGACCATGCTGTTCTTTGTCTTCAGAAATTCGATATGAATCTGAACGATAGAATTGAAAGTCGAATAGCGTTAACACCCTTCTCTCATCTTCGTATAGTACTTGGGAATCTGAACGATAGAATTGAAAGACGTCGAGATAGTAATACCTTATGGTGCCATCCTCGCTGGGTT
>JAOAKQ010000010.1 GCA_026419835.1 Sulfolobales archaeon
GGATTACTGAATGTAGTCGGCGATATCGTATCTATGTCTGGCTCACTAGTAGTTATGGTTTACCTCAGTCCTCAGCTAACACTTGTATCTCTATCTACAGTGCCTCTCATGGTTTTCGTAGCTAGAAAGCTAGGTGTTAGACTTAGGAGAACTTGGAGAGAGGTTAGAGAGAAGGTATCTAAAATGTCTACTGTAGTCGAGGAGAATATTTCGGGAATAGAGGTAATCAAGTCTTTCGGACTAGAGGAGAGCGCCGTAGTTAGGTTTGATAGAGCGTCCCGTGAAGTCTACAGATCTTCTCTTAGAGCATCTGTTCTAGCCGGACTATTCTTCCCACTGATGAACATATCGTCGTCACTATCTCTAGCAGTAGTTATAGCTTACGGTGGATATCTATGTCTAAGTGGTGTGTTGAGTGTAGGTCTACTAGTAGCTTTCACTCAGTACGTCAGCAGACTGATAGCACCGATAAATGAGCTAGTGTTTATGTACGACGCTCTTCAGTCGGCTCTCGCGTCTTTAGATAGGGTGATCGAGGTCTTAAAGTCTGAGGAAACAGAGAGTGATGAAGGTGTGGAGCTCAGAGACGTAGAGGGCAACATCTCGTTTGAGAACGTATGGTTTGAATATGAACCCGGTGTGCCGGTATTGAAAGATATCTCATTTAGTATTAAGTCGGGAGAGATAGTAGCCATAGTTGGACACACCGGCGCGGGTAAGACCACCATAGCAAATCTCTTAATGAAGTTCTATGAACCGATTAAAGGTAGGATAAAGATTGATAATATCGACATTAAGGAAGTCAGGTTGAGTAGTCTAAGAAAGTTCATTAGCTACATACCTCAGGAGACATATCTATTCCCCGGGACAGTAATGGAGAACATCAAGGTCGTAAAGCCGGATGTTAGTGATGAAGAGGTTGTGGAAATATGTAAGAAGCTAGGTATACACAAGTACATCTCCAAGCTACCGAACGGCTACAGTACGGATGTAGGTGAGGTAGGTAAGAGGCTCTCTATAGGTGAGAAGCAGTTAATAGCTATTGCGAGAGCTATGCTGAAGAACTCCAGGGTAGTGATATTCGACGAGGCTTTCTCGAGTATCGATGCGGAAACTGAGAGTGTAGTTAAGAAAGCTCTAAGAGAGCTTCTCAGAGGTAGGACCGGGATCATTATAGCTCACAGACTTTCAATCGCTAGAGACTGCGATAGAATACTGGTTCTCTCTGACGGTAGGGTAGTTGAGTACGGAACTTTCGAAGAACTCATGGAGAAACAGGGCGCTTTCTACGAGATGTATAGAGCTCAAGTAGAGGAAAGCACTAGCAGTCAGTAACCCAAGCTAAACCTGCGCTGAGCTCAAGCAGAATGTGGATCCAATCTAAGTAGTTGTTAGTACTCTATCAGTATGTATAAGTACGTGCTTATCATCTCGTTTAAAAGCTAGTTACCTGGGTACCACATGGTAATTGAGGCTAGAGGCTCATATCTCTACATAGGAGATGTGAGAGCCTCGGATCTTGCCGAAAGCTTTGGAACACCTCTCTTTGCGTACGATGGAGATATTGTAGCCGGCAACTACAGCAAGCTAGCTAGGAGCTTTACCTACAGGGACGTGGAGATTCTCTACTCCTGTAAAGCGAATAGTAATCCGGGAGTGTTGTCTATTCTCAGAGACCTAGGCGCCGGTGTTGACGCCTCCTCCCCACAAGAAGTTCTTCTGAGCATCATGCTCGGTTTTCCAAGAGAGAAGATAATGTTCACTGGTAGTGGGGTAACCGACGAGGAGATGAAGTACGTAAGAGGAGAGCTCGGAGTTCTAGTTAATGTAGACTCCATATCTCAGCTAAGAAGGTACGGTAGACTCTTCCCAGATACCGAGATCTCCATCAGAGTCAACCCGGGATTCGGATACGGCTACCACGAGTTCACTACTACGGGTGGTTTAACTAAGTTTGGGATAGGTCTGGACTCTCTCGGTAGAGCACTGGAAATTGCGAGAGAGTACAGGTTGAAAGTGATTGGCCTGCACTCACACGTAGGGTCCGGGATACTTACCGTAGAGCCTTACGCTAGGGTTACTAAGCTACTCCTGAATTTAGCGAAGAACCTACCCGGCATAGAGTTCGTAGATATCGGTGGGGGTATGGGAATCCCGCAGAAACCGGGAGATGGTGAGTTTAACTGCGTAGAGTTCGGGCGGGTTATCTCGGAACTCGTAGAGGAGTACTCGAAGAGCTTCGGCGGTATTAAGCTGAGGATAGAACCTGGGAGATTCATCGTCGGTAATGCCGGCGTTCTACTCGCTAAAGTAGTTGAAGTTAAGGAAGTTAGCGAGGGCGGTTCTAGGAAACTCTTCGTTATGGTTGATTCGAGCGTGAACCACCTGATTAGGTCCGTGCTAATGGATGTGTACTACGAAGTAGTAGCTGTATCTAAAGCTAACTCACCGAGAGAAGTAGAGGTCGATATCGTTGGGAATCTCTGTATGACCGGGGATGTGCTGGCGAAAGCTAGGAAGATGCCTAGGCTTGAAGAGGGGGATGTACTAGCTTTTATGAACGCTGGAGCCTACACTTACAGTACGAGCTCGAACTACAACATGAGACCGAGACCGGCCGAAGTACTAGTCTGCGGAGGTCGAGCGAAACTTACGCGTAGAAGAGAGAGATTCTCAGATCTTATAGCTACACTCGAAATCTAGCAAACGCAACCCCAATTCTAATAGTACGCTGAGAACGCCTACTCCTCTACGCATATGAAAGCCTTCTTAATAGCTCTAATAGCGTTCGCAGCTAGTACGTATATAACTGGTTCTATCCCCAGCCCTCCGATGTCTACCACGGCATCTGGCTCTCTATCCAGTACTTCGACTACCTTCCCCAGCTCCGCAAAGAACTCTCCCTCGGATGAGTGCGGACCTACTTTAACTAAGCTCATACCCGCAGAGTGAAGCGCATCAACACACTCACCGCTGTACCTGATTACCACGGCCGACCTCACGCTCGGAAACCTCCTCATGACCTTGAGTAAGACGCTGGCTGTGTGCCTACTTCCACCTCTAGTAGGTTCTCCAGCTGCGATGGCCCTATTGTGCGCGCGAATTATCCTACCGGAGAAGCCGACAACGTCTCTAAAGTCTACTGCGTTCGGAGGTGCCGAGACTATGTTCATCCCGACCTCCGGGACGATCTCGTACCCTCTAGGGTGCATGTTCAGAAGCTCGTACGCAGTCCTAACTTCCTCCACGTACGGGTCAACCACTTCTTCAAATAGCTTCGAGCATATATCGCAATCTCTCGGTATAGCCGGGTCTCTCCTTCTATGTGCATCGCACAGAAGACCTCTTCTTAGGAGCGAGTTCGTGAAGCTGCTGAGGAGGCCTACGTAGTCTCTGGGGGTACCGCTTACGAACTTCTCCACCAAGGTATCGGCGAACCTGGAGACCTCCTCGACATCTATACCCAGAGCTGCGAGCTTCTCAATAAACACGGACCTATCAGTATTCAAGTACCTACTAACCATAGACTGCGAAACACCGAGTAGTTTAGCTATTTTAAGCTGGCCGAGGCCTCGCTCACTCAGCCTATGAGCTAGAAGACCCCTAACCTCCGGAACCACCAGCTCACTAGCTATTTCGTGAGGCGTGGACATCTAATCCTTTCAATTCCATCGCTCAGATTCTTCTGCGTTTCTATCGTCCGCGGGTTTTTAAGCTTTATCTTGGTAGTCCAGAACACCAACCACTTCCGAATTTAAAGCCTTCAAGGCCTGGACCGAGGAGGAGCGAAGTTAAACCAATAAGAGAGGGCGGAAGCTTCAATACAGGGTGTGCTCTAAACTTGCGGAAGGCAGTAGACCCCCGCACAGCTCTCAGCAGAATTAGAGATGGTTCTGTAGTAGCCGTATCCGGCTTCAACATGATCGCGACCCCGGCGTACCTCCTACTGAAGCTCTACGAGCTATACGAAGAAACTGGTCGCCCCAGGGACCTGTTCCTGATAGCTGAGACTTGTCCGGGGACCCCCGGCAAGGGCCTCGACGCCATAGGTAGGAGGATGCTGGAGTCCGGAGATAGCGGTTTTCTGCGCGGCGTCTTGATACCCTACTACGGGTGGGTACCCACTATCGCTAAGCTGGTGGAGGAGAACCTCGTCGAAGGCTACAACTGGCCTATAGGAGTAGTATCCCACTGGCTCAGAGAGGTAGCTGCCGGCAGGCCCGGACTTATAACTAGGGTCGGGTTGAGCACGATGTTCGATCCGAGAGTAGATGGAGGCTACCTCAATCAGCTAGCTCGCGATAGACGTACCTGCCGAGTGGAGCTCGTTAGTGTTGCTGGAGGTGAAGCACTCTTCTACCACTGCCCCAAGCCTACCGTAGCCCTAGTGCGCGGCACTACGGCCGATGAGGAGGGGAACGTATCTATGGAGCACGAAGGAGCCGTTCTCAACGTTCTCTCGATAGTTCAAGCGGCTAGGTCCCTGCCCGATAGGGGGTTCTCCGTAGTTCAAGTCAAGAGAGTTGCCGGGGCTAGGTCCATCAGACCTAGGGAGGTCCACATACCGGCACCTCTAGTAGATTACGTAGTTCTAGCTCCTGAAACTGCGGAGTACCACGGGCAAACGGACTCGGCGCTCTACGACCCAACTCTCTCGGGGGAGGTAGCTCCGCCGGCGGACGCTAGAACTTCGGCACTACCCCATGGGGTTAGGAAGGTTGTAGCTAGACGTGTTGCGCTTGAGATAGTCAACCTAGCCGCCGACTTCGGAAGACCTGTGCTCGTGAACTTGGGGATAGGCATTCCGGCTGAGGTAGCCTCAGTTCTATCCGAAGAGGGAGTGGAAGAATTCGTATACACTACCGTAGAGTCAGGTCTCTTCGGAGGCGTAGCACTAACGGGCCCGGACTTCGGTGCGTCCAGAGGGTTCTTCGCGCTGGTGCCCATGGCCGACATGTTCTCCATATACGAAGGAGGCGTTCTCGACGCAGCTTCACTAGGCTTCATGCAGGTGGATTCCCACGGAAACGTGAACCCAGCGTTCCTACCCGGGAGGATGCCGGGCGCCGGCGGCTTTCCGGTTATAGCTTTCGGTGCTCCAAACCTCTACTTCGCTGGGGAGTTCACGGCTGGCGATAAAATTATAGATGTCTCGGGCAGTCGCCTCAGAATCGTGAGGGATGGCGAGAAGGTTAAGTTCGTAAGGAAGGTCCACAAGATCGTCTACAGCGGGCACCTAGGGGTTATGAGGGGGCAGAGAGTTCTCTACATAACCGAGAGGGCTGTCTTCAGGTTAACTCGGAGCGGTCTCGAATTAGTTGAAGTAGCTCCGGGAGTGGACGTAGAGAAAGACGTTCTAGGTAGGATGGAGTTCGAACCTAGGGTTAGTGGAGAAGTTAGAGAAATGGATAGGAGGCTATTTGATGAAAAACCTCTAGGACTTAGAGAAATTCTCGTGAGTTCGCTGAGGAAGTAGCGGGAGTGGGGAGGCAACCTCCAGTAACTAGCGGTACTAGAACTACCTCACGACCCGCCTCAACTACGTCTTCACTACTGAGCAGTCTACCTTCAAGCGCTACCGCGTAGTAGTCTCTCGCAGCGCCTATCTCCCCCTCTACAATCAGCAGGAGGTCGCCTACTTTGATGCGCGGGCCACCGACATCTACCTCTAGAACTCGCCCCTCCGGGTAGATCCGCACTTTAAGTTTGTACATAGGTAGCTCCTTCAACGTTTTCACTCTGTATCGAGACCTAGCTCCTTCAACTTGGCTGGGTCCGGACGTCCCGACTCGGGGTCGAGTTTTCTGTACTGGTAGAACAGCTTCACCATGTCCTCCGTGGGGCAGACAGCTCCCTTAACTGGTCCCTCACTAAGCGGTTCTCTGGAGAACCTGGTTGGAAGAGTGTCTTCAGGTACCCTAAGACCTAGCTCCAGGTTCAGCACTCTCTCGAGGTACCAGATCCTCTCGCCGATTCTAGCTACTTCGTACTTATCGACTCTCCACCCCGTAACCGCTGAGTATACCTCCGCTAGGTAGTCGAAGTCTACGACACCGAAAACTGGGAACTTGCACATCCCAACTGAGTCCAGGAAGTTGCATAAGTTCTGGGTTAGGACTACGGCCCTCACCTTCTCCTCTAAGCTCCTAGGAGGTTCGGCAACTCCGTACTCGGGTAGTAGAGCTACCGCTCTCTCGACTAGGAACGTCATTCCCTGCAGGTGGCTAGCACCTATATTGGAAGTAGCGTAGACAAGCCCGACGGTGTTGTACCTCCTCGGATGGTGCGCTGGAATTTCAAGTCCCTTAACGTGCGGTGCGAAGTCGCAGGTCTCCGGATTTATCTTACGGCAGGCTCTCGCAACACCCTCAGCTAACACATCTCCTATACCCTCCCTGCGAGCGATCATCTCGATCAGCTTTAGAACTGCCTCCGGATTACCCCACTCGAGTTCGAAGCCTATCTCGCTCTTCTTTATGTAGCCTTTTTCGTAGCACTCCATAGCCCAGCCTACCACAGCTCCGGTGGAGATGGTGTCTAGCCCCAGCTCATCGCAAGCCCTATTGAAGGCTATTAGAGCTTCGGGGTCGTTCACCAGGATGTTGGTTCCTAGAAGCGCTAGGGTCTCGAACTCCGGGTGCTTAACCCACGCACCGTCTAAGTAGACCTCCTTATGGCACTGAATTACGCACGGTACTTCAGTACCGCAGCTCTTTCCTCTAGACTTGTAGACTTGCTGAATGTACTGACCGGTTATTTTAATCCTAGACGGGTCCTGGTTCTCGAAGACCCCCCTAGTCCAGTTCTTAATGGGTACGTTACCGTCGAGTACGTACGTAACCAACCCGCCGGACGTTCCGTACGACTTCAGTGCCTTCGCTCTGGAAGACTTAAGACACACCTCTCCGTGCTTTCTAATAAGCTCGGCCAGCGTCTTTCTATCTGAAACGGGGATCGCTGAATCGCCGTAGACAGCTATCGCCTTAACCCTCTTCGACCCCATCACAGCCCCCATACCAGTTCTTCCAGCAATCCTGAGCTCATCGGAAACTACGCAAGCGTAGCGGCATAGATTCTCGCCGGCGGGACCTATAGCAACTACCTTAGCTTTCTCGACGCCTACCTCCTCTCTTACTACTCTAAAAGTCTCCGAGGTCTTCATACCCCAGATATGCCCCGCCGGTCTAATCTCGGCTTTCCCGCTAACCACCGATACGTAGACGGGTGTTTTGGAGGCACCCCTAACGATTAAACCATCGAAGCCGGACTTCTTCAGCATAGTTCCGAAGGAACCGGCCATCATGCTCTTACCTAGGTAGCCGGTTAGAGGCGATATCGCCACGAAGGCCGTCTTAGAGCCGGAGAGGTGAGTACCTACCAGAGGTCCCGTAGCGATTACTAAAACATTGTCCTCGCCCAGTGGGTCTAATTTACCCTTCTTCCTAACCTCTTCGTAGAGAATTCTCACAGCGTAGCCCATGATAGAGTACTGCCTTACCCAATCTTCCCTAAGCTTGTGGATTGCGAAGCTCTTATTCGACAGATCTATCTCTAAGAACCTACCTAAGTAGCCACTCATACGGCCATCCACGCACTCTTCGACGTGAAGCTAAAAGCGTTAACTACCAAAGCTCTACGTAGTACTCAATGAGGCGTCCCACAGTTTCTAGCTACCGAGCTGCGCATACTAAGTAAGCCGCTGAGTCTACCTACGCTTTAATCTCTCAATAATCTTCGGCAGCACTACGAATAGATCGCCGACGATTCCGTAGTCAGCTATTCTAAATATCGGCGCGTCGGGGTCCTTATTTATGGCAATAACTATCTTCGAGTCCTTCATTCCAACTACGTGCTGTATAGCTCCAGATATTCCGATAGCTACGTATACCTCCGGCTTAACCGTCTGCCCCGTTAGACCTACCTGGTGGTCGTAGGGTATCCACCCCGAGTCTACGGCCGCTCTAGAAGCTCCGACCTCCCCACCCAGGACTTTAGCGAGCTCCCTCACGAGCTCGAAGCCCTTCAAACCACACCCCCTACCCCCGGAGACTATGACTCTAGCCGACTTCAGGTCGACCTTCCTCCTCTCTCTTCTAACCTCCAGAACCTCGACTTTCTCTAGCTCGTCGCTAGGCACTTCAACGTTCCACTCAAACACTCTTCCAGACCTTGAGGTATCACGTGGAGGAACCGAGAATAGCCCCGGTCTAACCGTAGCCATCTGGGGTCTGTGGTTCGGTGTAACTATAGCGGCCATAATCTCACCGCCGAACGTGGGTCTTATCTGGTAGAGTATCCTCTCGTACCTCCTCCCGGTTGCTGGGTCGACCCAGTCGCCTATGTCTACATCAGTGCAGTCAGCTGTGATGCCGGTTCTAAGTCTAGCGGCAACCCTGGGAGCTAGCTCTCTTCCAGATACGGTCGCTGAGAATAGAACGATCTCAGGCTCCACCTTCCTAATAACCTCAGCAACGGCGGTTGTGTACGGGATGAGGCTGTACGTAGCCAGCCTGCGGTCGTCAACCACGTGCACCTCCTCGGCTCCTCTGTATATTACCTCTCTAGCTATATCGGAAACTCCGTAACCTACCACGATGGCTCCAACACTCATATCCGCTTTAGCGGCGAGCTCCCTAGCTTTCCCAACGAGCTCTAGAGAGTAGTCGGCCGGCCCGCTCTCGGAGGTCTCCACGTAGACAAGTATCTTGCGGGAGACCAAGCCTAAGCACCCAGAGACACGCCGTCCCTTCTGAGCTCCTCGAAGAACTTCTCCAGCACCTTATCTACGTCTGAGTCCGAGAATATCTTACCCCTCCTCTTGATCTCCACTCTCCACATCCTCACAACTCTCGTTGGAGAACCTGCGAGACCTACTAGCGACGGGTCGATACCGACGTCGGCCGTGCTCCACACAGTTATCTGCTTTCTTCTAGCGGCCAGAACCTCTCTGAGGGTCGGAATTCTAGGCTGGTAGCTCGTACCAGCAACACTTAGCACGGCTGGGAGCTTAACCTTCATAAGTGCGTAGCCACCCTCAATCAGCCTCTTAACGAGTGCGGCGCCATCGCGTACTTCGAGAATAGAGTCTACGTAGGAAACGCTGGGAATGTCGAGCCACTCACCAACCTCGGGACCTATGTGACCGGTATTACTATCCGAGGACTCTATCCCGCACAGAACTAGGTCTAGACCTCCGAGTTTCTGCCAAACCTTCCTAACTACGGCTGAGAGTGCGTAGGAAGTAGCTAGAGTATCGGAACCGGCTAGCTTAGGGTCGCTGAGTAGTATGAACTCGTCAACACCCATAGCTAGCGCCTCTCTGAGAGAGTCGGCTGCGTGTGGTGGAGCCATAGCTACGCCGACCACTCTACCCCCCAGCTTCTCCTTTAGCTGCACTGCGGCTTCTATAGCGTACTTATCGTAGGGGTTTACCACTAACTTCACAGCCGACCTATCGATAGTTCCGTCGGGTCTGAACTTCACTACTGCCTTAGGGTCTACTACAGGCTTTACTAGCACTACTACGCTAATCGGCAAGTACTCCACCTAGTTCTAGCTACTCTCGCAGACCTCACTACCGTCTTCTAGCTACGTACTCCCTTCCCAGGACTTCGCGAGCGACTATGAGTCTCATAATGTCCAGAGATCCCTCAGCCCAGTCGTAGCTCTTAACGGCCTTCATAGCTAGTGCTACTAGGTTCTCCTCCGTGTAGCCGTAGGCGCCGAACCAGCGAAGTGCGTCGTCGATAGCTGCTTTAGCCGCTTGAACTGCGAATAATTTCGCCGAAGCAGCTATCTTAGTTACCTCAAACCTACCCAGCTTACCCTCCTGCTCCATCTTCAAAGCCCAGAGAGCTCTGTAGGCTAGTGAGTGAGCTGCTTCGAGCCTAGCCCAGTTATCGGCCAGCTGGAACTGAACTCCCTGGAAGGTAGCTATCGGCTCCCCGAATGCCCTCCTCTGCTTTATGTAGTCAGCGGCTAGCTCGATAGCCCGCTTACCTCCAACGGCACAAGCAAGAGCTATGTAAGCTCTCGCGTGGTCGAAGCCCTCCATAGCTATGTAGAACCCCCTACCCTCCTCACCTATTCTATACTTCTCGGGTACTCTAACGCTATCTAGTACGAAGCTACCGTAGGACCAGCCCTTCCTCCCGAACTCCTTCTCCAGCCTCACTGAGATCTTGGGGTCCGTTAGGGGGATGAAGAAGAGGGTCATGCCCCTGTGAAGCTTGCTCTTGTCCGTGTAGGTCAGAGTTACGTGACCGCCACCGAGCTCGAACCACACACCCTTCTCTCTCGCTTCTCTAACACCGGAGATGTAGGCTTTCTCACCGGTGACTACGTAACCATCGCCATCTCTTCTCGCAGTGGTTGAAATACCGGCTAAGTCGGACCCCGCTCCGGGCTCCGTAGTGGCTATACCTACCCAGAGGTCCCCCCCAGCGGCCTTCCTTATAACGTCATCTCTAAACTCCTCACTACCGTACTTATACGCTACGTAACCCCACGATGCCGGAACTAGGTAGGCAACGGCTAGCGAGAACGTTAGGTCGGCTCTAACGATCTCCTCCAGTATCAGACCGGCGGTAACTGGGTCGAGCCCCAGACCTCCGTACTCTTCGGGATAGACGACGCCGAATAGACCTAGCCTACTCATTTCTCTGATTACCTCGGGTGGTACTGCCTGTTTCTCATCGAACTCAACGGCTCTCGGAGCTATGTACTTCTCAGCAAACTCCCGGACTGTGGCTTTAAGGTCTTCCTGCTCCTTAGTTATCTCAAAATCTACGGGCAACACGCTCGCACCAGGGTATTGTTTGAGGTGTGAATATAAGCTAGAGCTGCCACCTAGGTTTTCTTCTCTCCAGGAAAGCTGAGATACCCTCTCTAGCGTCTTCAGAAGATATCGCTACGAAGAACATGGACTTCTCGATCTCGAAGCCTGGACCGAGAATAGACCTCGAAGCGCCGCTGAACACGGACTTAGCTATGGATAAAGCTACAGGACTCTTCTGGGAGAGCTTCCCGCCGAGAGCTAGTGCTTCCTCAATTAGTTTCTCGGCAGGCACCACTCTACTCACTATCCCCAGTTTCAGGGCTTCATCAGCTGAAAACATCTCACCTAGCATCACTATCTCTCTTGCTTTAGCGAGCCCGGCGCTGGCTAGGAGTTTCTGAGTAGCTCCCCAGCCCGGTACTATCCCTAGGTTGATCTCAGTCGCACCGAAGAAGGAGTTGGATGAAGCTACGATGAAGTCGCACGAGAGAGCTAGCTCGAAACCTCCCCCAAGTGCGTAGCCGTTGACCGCGGCTATAACGGGCTTACTCATACTCTCTACGTACTCAAGCACTCTCCTCCCGAGCTCTATGAAGTTCTTCACCTCGTGCGCGCTCTTAGCGAACTCAGCTACGTCGGCACCAGCGCAGAAAGCTCTCCCAGAACCGGTTATTACGACGACTCTAACACTCGGATCTCTCTCAGCTAGCTCTAGGGCTCTCAGCAGGTCCTGCAGTAGCTCTCTATTGAGAGCGTTGAGCTTCTCAGGCCTATTCAAAGTAACTAAAGCTACGCTATCCCGCTTTTCGTAAGTAACGTATTTTAACTCCACTCGACCACCCACACCTACTTGTAGGTGTAGACCCCCCTACCGGTCTTCCTACCTAGGTAGCCGGCGGCTACGAGTCTTCTAAGTGCTGGTGGTGGGTGGTAGGCCGGGCTCCCGGTTTCTCTATATAGAACCTCGGCTATTCCGAGGAGAACGTCGAGTCCTATGAAGTCGGCTAGCTCTAGAGGCCCCATGGGCCAGTTGTACCCTAGCTTCATAGCCGTATCGATATCGCTGGCGGAAGCTACGCCCTGCTCCAGCAGCCTCATGGCTTCGAGTATCGGCAGCACCCCTATCCTGTTGGCTATGAAGCCCGGACTGTCCCGGCAGACTATGGGTGTCTTCCCCAGCTTCTCGGCCAGGAACCTCACGGCGTTGACCGTTTCATCCGACGTGAGCAGTCCTCTAACTACCTCGACTAGCTTGAGGACCTGCGGTGGGTTGAAGAAGTGCATGCCGACGACCTTCTCAGGTCTTCGGGTTACTGCCGCCAGGGCCGTTATACTCAGCGTCGAGGTATTGCTTGCGAGTATAGCATGTGGGGGTGCGAGGGAGTCTACATCTCTGAACACCCTCCTCTTAACCTCCAGGTCCTCGAAGACAGCCTCTATAACTAAGTCAGCCTCCCCAACCGCTTCCGCGAGGCTGGTGGTCGTCTTGATCCTCCCCAGCGCCTCCCTAGCCTGTTCCTCAGTGATCTTACCTCTCTCAACGGCCTTCTTCAGGCCGAAGGGACCGCTCCATACGTTCTCAAGACCTCTCCTAAGAACTTCCTCAGATACGTCCACCGCGTAGACGTCGAAACCAGCTTGAGCTAGAACTTGAGATAT
>JAOAKQ010000011.1 GCA_026419835.1 Sulfolobales archaeon
GTGGATTTTGTATGCGCGCACTTCAGTTTTAATGTAGTTGCCTACTCTATCTATTATAACGATGTAGAACTCTAGAGCTACAAGAACTGAAGCAACCCTTCTACACAGCTATAGAATCATTCTCCCACCACCTGTGAGGCTGTGAAGCACTGGTGATTTTTTGAAGTTCTCTTTAAACGAACTTGAGCACTGTCACAGTGAGATAGTTCAAAAAGTCCAGGTGTATGATGTGTATCTTAATGCTTCCACCGCAACTTTGACATCCTGAGGTGACATAGAATTGTTTCTTCATACTCTAGGGTGTTTTATCTACAACTAGATAGCCATAGAGGGAGTAGACTGAGTTTCTAGTGATATCCTAGCCACAGCACTAAATATTAATTTAGACTAGCCGTTCTATGTGGTACCACTAGTGGTGAATGTGTTGACTCATGAATCGAAATGGAAGGCTATACACGGTATTATAGGTGGCTTGTTCTTGGTAGGGTTAGCAGTGTTATTCTACTTCGATGCTCTATGGCCGTGGGTCCTCGCACTTATTGGCGCCATCATCATAGCGGAGGCACTTGCGCGTCACTATTTTCCAGTAGAAACTAGGTGATGGTGTCCATCATAGTTTAGGTATTTTGTGGAGAAAAAGCGGGTTTAAAGAGAAGGCTAGCCTAATACACCCCTCCAGTACTTCACGTCGTCTTCTGTTAGTGGTAGAGGTACCTGTGCCTTGCCTTCTCTGATTAGTCTCTCCAACTCGGCTACGGCCGCCCATATCCATGACGGCACTGAGTCTCTCATTTCCTTCACTCTTCTTCTAATTTCTGTTGGAGGCATTGGGAGGACCGGTTTTCCTAGGATTTTCTCAGCTGTAACACCCATCTCGATGAATTCGTCTAGATCTGCTAGAGTGCTAACAGATATGCCCTCCATCGGCACTCCCTCAACTTCGGTTCCTATTCCTAGTAGGAGAACTCCCTTGTATTTTCTAACTACTTCCTCGAATTTTCCAACTAGTACTAGATATGTAGCGTAGTAAACTCCCTTATCAACTCTCTTCATCATAGAAGCTACTATGAAGCCTGGGTTGATCCAGTCCTGATTCGCGTCTACACCGATCCAGAACGGCGGTCCCACTGTTAGTCCCTTGGGTCTAACGATCTCCTCGACGGCCTGGTTTATCCCTAGCCCCAGGGGGCCGGCTATGTTGTAGACTGCTACAGCGTTCTTAGCGTACATCTCCTTAGCCGCTAGGTAGCCCTTAGTTATATCGCTGAAAGTGCCTGTGTATACCCAGAGAACTCTGGACTTGGGGTCTACGGTTAGGATGTTGCCCAGTACCCTGGACTTAGCCTCGTACTCGGCTGGGAAGTTCTTCTTGAACCACTCTATAGCCCAGTTACAGCCCCACTTGTACCCGATCTCGAACTTCCAGAGGACCGGTATCTCGATCCCCAGGACGGCACCTATGTGCGGGTAGTTGTAGTGTACGGCTAGGAGGCAGCCCAGCGCACCGACCAGGGCGCTGCCCTTGTGCTCCTCGTACTTTATGTCCAGTAGGTTCGGTAGTGGGTACTTATCCGGGTGCTTGGACTTAACGATCTCCTGGGAGTACGTATCTATACCGGCGAAGAACTTGTTCGGGAACTCCAGCGCTACCTCTACGAGAGCTTCACTAAGAAGGAAGCCGACGCCGACGATCAGCTTGATGTCGGGGTCCATGGCAGCGGTCCTTAGGTTGGGGATGTAGTCCAGCTCCGTCTTACTAATGAACTCAACGACCTCCACACCGAAGTCTATAGCCGCCTCGTCGGCACCCTTGAAGGCCATGTCGTTGAAGCTTAGGTCCCCCCTGCCACCGATGTCGGATACGACAGCTATCTTAAACTTAGCTTTAGGCGGGGTAGGTGTTGGCGTTGGTGTTGGGGCCGGCGCTACGGTCACTGTGTGAACCACGGTGCGGAGGACTGTGGTCGTTACCGTAGCGGCCGGTGCTGGTGGTACCGCTACGTAGACTACTGTGGCGGTAACCGCAGCTACGACTATCGCCGTTATAGCTACGGCTAGAATAGTTGGGGAGATGGGTTTACTAGACATACGTACCTCCGAGTAAGAACGTGTGTGTAGTTTAAAAGCTCGAGTTTATAGTGACTAGTCCTTAACGTAGGGCTGGCCTAGAGACCTCGGGAATCTCCTCCTACCTATGAATACCGCTACTATAGCCAGCGTAACTACGTACGGTGTTGAGAGCACTAGGTGGTACGGAACTAACTCCTTAATTCCCGGCGTGATGGCTACCGCGTAAGCTAGCGCCTCGGAGAACCCGAAGATGAAGGCGAAGCCTAGAGATAGGAGGGGCTCTAAGCCGCTAGCGACTACGCACGCTAGAGCTATGAAGCCTCTACCAGCCGAGATCTCCTTCACAACGCCGCCGAACCACGCCAGGGACATGAAGGCTCCTCCGAGACCCGCCATAGCGCCACCTAGAGTCGATAGAGCTATTCTAAGTCTGAAGACCCCGACGCCAGCAACGTCGACGGCCTCCGGGCTCTCACCGCAAGCTCTAATTCTCAGACCTAGGGGGGTTCTGTAGAGAATGAAGTGAAGAACTACCGCGAAAACTACGGCCAGAACCGAGAACTCGCTGAGTCTAAAGGACGTGCCGGTAATCGGTACCACGCGTAGGGGGACTAGGACTTCCTTAGGCGGCACTCTAATTCCCGGGAACCCCCAGGCGGCCATGAGGAAGTAGGGTACGAAGCCGTAGGAGAATATGTTTAGACCTATACCAGCAACTATCTGGTTGGCCTTAGCGTAGGTGCTGAGAAACCCGTGAATAAGCCCGAGAAAACCACCGAGTGCTGCACCGACCAGCATCCCGGCGTATCCGTTACCGAAGTCTTCCGCGCCCAGGACGGCTACTGTCGCAGTTATGAGGAATATCCCGTCTATTCCTATGTTGCTGATACCCCCTTTCTGGTTAAGAGCTTCGCCAGCGGCGGCTAGAGCTAGTGGTGTCATTGCTAGTAGGGCTGCCTCCATGAGGCTTACGGGGCTTAAGCCAGCGGCGGCTAGAGCGACTAGTACGGCTGCGAATGCCGCTGGAGCTATGAGTAGCTTAACGAAGCTCCTCACGTCTTCCACCTCATAACTAACCTCCTTACGAGTCTAAGTACTTCGGGTGTTGAGAGGGCTATCACTATCAGCCCGATGACGGCTCTACTCAACTCGGAGCTAACCCTGGCGTAGGGCTCCATAAACCTACTGCCATTCCACAGCCCGCCGATCAGTACGCTACTAAACACTACGGCAACCGGGTTGTTCGCAGCTATCAGGGAAACACCTATACCGTCGAACCCTACGTTCGTGATGTTTCCTAGAGTTCCGTATATAGACCAGACAGGGGGTCTACCGGTAACTATGAGACCTCCTCCGAGTCCCGCTAGAGCGCCCGAGAGGAGGTACGCTGAGACCATGGCTTTCTTAGTGCTAATACCTGCGTACCTAGCTACGTCTAGACCGGCACCAACGAGTCTTATCTCGAAGCCGAGCTTCGTTAGCTTCAGCACTAGGTAGGTGAGTACGGAGGCGAGTACGGCGAAGTATATAGCTTCAGTGAGTACGCTACCTCTAAAAATAACTGAGAACCTAGCCGAGGGCTCCACCGAGATCGACATCTCCGGTCTGGCTGGGTTCACTATAGGGCCCCTGACTAAGTACATCGCCATGTAGAAAGCCATCCAGTTGAACATTATGGAGGATATAACCTCGTGAATCCCCCGGAGCACTTTGAGTAGCGCCGGTCCTACAGCCCATAGAGCGCCTAGAGTGGCTGAACCTGCGAGAGCTACGAGCACTCCAAGAGGACCGGGCACCTGGAGATACCTCACCAGCAGGCCGCCGAAGACTACCCCACCGACGGCCCCCATGTAGGCCTGCCCCTCGACCCCTATGTTGAACATACCGGCTGAAGCGCAGACAGCGAATGCGGCACCGGTGAGCATTAGAGGTGTCGCGTAGGCTAGGCTATCGAGAAAAACTGTCTGAGTACCGAAACCACCGTAGAAGAGCCAGTAGAGCGCTTTAGCTGGGTCGTAGCCGTACGCTAGGATTAGAATCGACGAGATCGCTAGACCCACGGCCAGCGCTAGCGAGGCCTCCGAGAGCCTCCTAGCGGCGTGGAGAGCGCCTATCCTCAAGCTCACTGCGAGTCCCAGAGGACTCCCAAGATAAGACTTATAAATCCTCAGACAGTAGAGGCGCGGAAGAATCTGAACGATAGAATTGAAAGGACTGGTCTCTCAATGAGTTTTTATACTCGAAAAGCTAAAAATACTTCACTCACTTACGGTATTCTGGAGTGCTAAGTTGATGATTGAAATGGTTAACGTACACAAGGTGTACTCAGACGGCACTGTAGCTCTAAGAGGAGTGAACCTGGAGATCAGAGAGAAGGAGGTGCTGGGTCTACTCGGAGAGAACGGTGCTGGTAAGACCACCTTGATGAAGATTCTCTCAGGTTTTCTCAAACCAACTAAAGGTCACATACTCATAGATAGCAAGTTGGTGAAGTTCGGCTCTTCGAGAGACGCTCTCGACCGCGGTATAGCTATGGTCCACCAGATCTTCACTCTAGTACCCAACCTAACTTCACTAGAGAACATTGTGCTAGGTTACGAAGCTAGAGGAGGGCTACTCTCCGTACTCAAGCCTATGGACTACCGGGAACTCTCTCTTAAAGTAAGTGAGCTATCCGATAGGCTAGGTCTTAAGGTACCTCTAGACGTGCCCGTCGAAAAGCTGTCACTAGGACTCAGGCAGAGAGTCGAGATCCTCAAAGCTCTCTACAAGGGAGCTAGAGTACTGATTCTAGATGAGCCAACGACATTCCTAACCGCTATTGAAGTTAAGGAGCTGTTTAAGTTCATAGAGAGCTTTAGGGAAAGCGGTGGTTCGGTGGTCTTCATAACGCACAAGATTAAGGAGGTTCTGAGCATTGCCGATAGAATAGTTGTCCTAAGGAAGGGCCTCGTGAGCGGTGAGGTACCTACACCCAAGGCGACTCCAGAGCTGCTGGCTGAGCTCATGGTCGGTAGGGAGGTGGACCTGAACGTGAGTTTCAGAAGTCTCCAGCCGGTAAAGCAGGAGAAGCCCGTGCTAAAGGTAGAGAATCTCTGGGTCTACGGAGACCTCGGAGTACCGGCCGTTAAGGGGGTTTCGTTCGAGGTCTACCCAGGCGAGATCTTCGGGGTCGCCGGTGTCGAGGGCAACGGTCAGGACGAGCTCGTCGAGGCGCTGACGGGGCTGAGGAAGCCTTCCTCCGGTAGTATAGCTATTGGAGGAGTTCCCGTAGATAGGGCTGATGCCCTCGTAGTGTACAAGGCCGGAGCATCGCACATACCTGGCGATAGAGAGCGGTACGGACTAGCGGTAGAGTTCCCGGTCTTCGAGAACTCTGTTATTGGGAGGCAGTGGGAGAGCTCCTTCTCTAGTAGGGTCGGGATTAGATGGAGTAGGGTGAGGCAGTACGCAGAGGAAGTCGTTAGGAGGTTCAACGTTATAACGCCAAGCATTTTCGTACCCGCTAGAGCTCTAAGTGGTGGGAACAGACAGAGACTTCTCGTAGGTAGAGAGCTAACTCGAGACTCTAAGCTAATAGTAGCAATGCACCCAACGAAGGGTCTCGACATAGTATCGACTATCTACGTTAGAGAGCTGCTAGCTAAAGCTAGAAACGAGGGTAAGGCAGTACTTCTAGTCTCAGCGGATCTCGAGGAGATACTTCAGTTAAGCAATAGAATGGCAGTGATGTACGAAGGAAAATTCCTGGCTGTGGGGAGAGCTGAGGACTTCACCCTAGAAGAAATAGGGATGCTCATGGGTGGTGTAGTTCCGGGGAGACTGAAGACTCAAGCCCACGGTAGGTAGCGCAGCTAGCTACTCTAGGGCGAAGCGCTCATAGACTGGAGGCCGCGAACGTACTGTAATCCATCTATATTGGGTAGTGCTTAGGATACCTTGGAGGCCGCGCGCGGTGCCTTCACAGCAAGTACTAGAAATGTTACGGTAATCGCCCTAAGTAGAATGGGCCCAGCTCTATCTAGAGATTTAGTTGACGGTGTTTTAAGTGGCATTGCGGACCCGGATAGAGTTCCCGATAGGATGATCTACGTATCTGCAAGAGGTAGAGGTAGAGTCGTAGTTAGAGAGTACTACGCATCTCACCACGACCCGGAAAGAGGTCTCGTAGACTACTACTTCAACCTCTCTCTTTACTACCTCAGGAGAGGTGATAGTCGTAGAGCTGGGTTCATGCTCGGCAGAGCTCTTCACTACGTACAGGACGGATCGCTGAGTAGGAGTAGGTACCTGCTGCGCGATGTCCACAAAGCCGAGGAAAAAGCTTTAAGGGAATTGGCGTCCACACCTCAGAAGGTCGAGGAAGTGTGTAGAGAGGTTAGCGTGGAAGATAGGAAGAAGTCCTCCAGAGCTCCGGAGGCTCTGTGCATTGCGCTAAGAGAGAGTGTGAATATATTGGAGAGTTTTAGTAGAGAATCTGCGAAGAACGTAGACGCAGCAAGACTCAGAGAGAAGGTTGGGGAGTTCAGGTTAGTTAAGGTCTTAACCGCAGCCGCTCTACTGCTGTCCATACCAATCCACCAGAACCTACTTCTAGCATTTATCACTATCCTAGCTACTGCGGTAGTAGCGCTCTACAGACCCGAGGTGTACTACGAAGCTATGAGGGCCGGCCTCATGGTGGTGAAACCCTATCTTACAAACCGGCGTACCGGTGAAGTACGTGGCCTTCCAACCCGAACTAGGCGTACTCTTAGTGGAGTTCTAGGTGCGCACACACGCACAAATTCACCGAAAGCAACCGAGCTACAGCAGCAACAACTAGGTTCTCGCGCGTGAACCTAGAAAAAGCTCCGGCGCTCCCCAATTTACGAGCGCGAGGATCTGCAGGTCTTCGTTGCTAAGAGCCCGTAAGCGCGTAGTTACGCTACCTGCTTCAAGCCCCCCACGTCTTCGAGTAATTGCGGCGTCCGGATCTTGAGGAGAGGTCCTACCTACTCCGCAGTTTCAGCTAGGTACCTAACCAACGTATCTACGTACTTGAAGCCAGCATCTGGGAACACGAGCACGTAGTCACCTTCGTCTAGCTGACCCGCTTCAACCATGGTTCTATACGCGTAGTACACGGCACCGCTGCTGAGCCCTGCGAGAATACCGTCGCGTCTAGCGATCTCGACTACGGACCTAGCGGCTTCCTTTAGCGATACGTCTACTACTCCATCCAGCTCTACGTACTGGATCCACTTCATTCCAGTCTCGATTCTTCTTATTCCTCTAATACTCTCCCCTAGCTTAGGGACCGCGCCGTAGACCTTGATGCCGCTGAACCTGGACTTGAAGTAGAGGGCTATGGCGGACATGTGGCCGGAGGTTCCCAGCCCTCCGAAGATAGCTTTAGGTAGGATGCCGGCCTCCCTCATCTGGAGCTCTAGCTCTTTAGCTGTGTACTTTAGGTGCACCTCGAAGTTCGCGTCGTTCTCGAACTGGTTCGGATTGAAGGCTCCGTTCGAACTAGCGGCAGACCTAACCTCGCTTATTATGTCTACCGTGAGCGGCTTCGGAGAAATCACTACTTCAGCACCGAATACTCTGAGGAGAGACTCGCCGGCGGCCGCCGTATGCGGTAGGTAGGCTCTGAACTTGGAGCCGTGGATAGAGCATACGGCGGCTAGAGCTAGGCCCGTGTTTGTCGATGTAGCTTCGTAAATTAACCTAGGGGGAGCGCCCAGCTTCTCGGAGAGTTTCTTAAACATGTACCAACCTACTCTATCCTTGATGCTCGCACTCCACGGATTGTAGCTCTCGAGCTTAGCCCAAGCCGTTCTCCCACTTATCGAGGAGTTCCTGAGTCTAACGAGAGGCGTTGGCCAGTTTCTATAGAGCAGCTCCTCAGTATCCCCGAAGACTCTGTACCTGCTAGTCTCGAGGTTATCGAAGAATCCCAGCGCCTCGATAGGTACGTAGGTCCTCTCCGGGCTGCCACTAGATGTGGGTACGTAGCTAACTCCGAGCCACTCCAACGCTTTAAATACCGAGTGATTAGCTACTACGGTAGACCCGTCTGGTCCGACCGCGACCGTCTCCTCAACACCGCCTCTACTCAGGATCCTCCTAATACTGCTCAGCACCTCCGGGAGCTCGACCTCCTTAAGGCATCTCAACTCCGATAACTTCACCAAGTGCAGTCCGAACACCCGAGAGGCTGCTTGTTTCTAGAATTTAAGGAGAGGTAGCGAAGACCCGGAAATATGCGGTGTTCGCTCTTATTAACTGGCGGCGAAAGATTTGCGAGGTGGTACCCCCTTGGAATGTACGTACTGAAGGCGTTGCTAGACATACTGAGTAAAGACAGGCTCTACCTAAGTGTACATCCCGAGAAGCTCGAGTTTAAGGCGTGCGTCGTAGAAACCGCACTACTCATACCGCACGAAGACGTTGTCCGCAGCAAGGTGGACCTCGTCGCTAGAGATATAGAGGTATCTGGATGCGTGAAGTACCCGGTGCTCGTAGATGCTAGGTCCTTCGTAGTTCTAGACGGCCACCATAGACTCGAAGCATTGAAGGAGGTAGGCATTCACTTCGCACCGGTGTTCTTCGTAGACTACGCTCGCGAGTACGTAGACGTGTACCCATTTAGAAAGGAGATATACGTAGATAAGGTATCGGTCCTCAGAAAAGCTCTTGAAGAGAGGAGAGTGTTTCCGCCGAAGACCACAAGGCACATTCTCACCGGCGTGAGCGTTCTACCGAACTTCACGAAGTTAGAAGAACTCGAGAATCCGGCGAGATGTAGGAAGCCTGTGGTCGCTCCTGGGGTATACTGCTGCGACTAGCTCGGAGAGAGGCTTCACGTATTCAAAGCGACACCGCTCCGGGCGAGTTCGTGTTGAGTATATTAGTAGTGGAGTGATTCCGCACGGTGTAGTCACAGATGTGCGTATCGAATCTAGCGGAGAAGGCCGGCGCGCTGGCGGAGGAACTGCATAGAGCTTACGGTGGGTGTGCGCAGATGACTTTAAAAGCTCTGCAGCAAGCCCTGGGACTTGAAGATCTCGGTGCCTTTAAAGCTGCGTCAGCTCTTTCGGGGGGTGTTACTCTAGCGGGTGAGGTTTGCGGAGCTCTTCTAGGTGCTTTAATGGCTGTCGGTCTCGCGGTCGGGCGGAGTAAACTAGAACCCACCTCCCAGTCTAGCGACTACGCTAAAGCCATGGACGTCGGTAGAGTGGTGTTCGATAGATTTAGAGATGAGTTTGGAAGTGTTAGATGTAGAGATGTTCACATGAAGCTCTTCGGAAGGTATTACAATTTGAGAGACCAGCAGGAGTGGAGAGAGTTTGTAGAGAGTGGTGCGAGAGCTAGATGTAGCGGTGTATGTAGAGTAGCAGCTAAGCTGGCTATAGAAGCACTAAGCTCAGCTGAATACTTTACGAATAGAGAGAAATAGTGACTACTAGACTTTACTCCACTCTACAGCTGGACGCCGGTAGTGCGGTAAGAGCGTACTCGAACTTCCTTAAGACGGAGTCGAGTACGAGTAGTGGGAGATTCTTAGCAACTGTGAGTAGAGAGTGGAAACTCCACCTACCACCGGGTTTTCCGTAGTTTACTCTGACTGCTTCTAGAGTATCAGATAGTGACGCATAGCTCTCTACTACCGACTTCATAGCTATGAGTAGTGATAGAAGAAACCAGTGAGAGCAAGCTCTACGAATTAGCGTTGGGTAAATCACTGTAGCAATAGATAAAGAACTGAGAGATAGAGAGAGAAGCTTAAGAGTAGATAGAGCTGTCTGCAGTGGTTCAGTGAATCCTAGTAGGAGTGTCTGAATTACTAGTGAGGTGATGAGGTAGGTTAGATTGAAAATCAGTAT
>JAOAKQ010000012.1 GCA_026419835.1 Sulfolobales archaeon
TTCAGATTCCTGAGCGACTAGTCTACAAGTGGCGCCGTGACGGCCGCTTATACTTTCAATTCTATCGTTCAGATTCAAGCGACACGGTGAAAAAAAATGGAGTGCCCCCCAAATAATTGTAAATCTTTCAATTCTATCGTTCAGATTCTTTTTACATATATTTTCTCTCTCACACACTATATTATTTCTTTCAATTCTATCGTTCAGATTCTTCTGCGTGTAACAGTACGTCTATACTGTTACTGTTTGTATACTTTCAATTCTATCGTTCAGATTCCTCTAGAAACTCAGAAGTCTGGGAGGAAAGACATAAATTTATGGTCTTTCAATTCTATCGTTCAGATTCAGAAAGGGTTGAAGGAGAAAGGGTTGAACTTTCAATTCTATCGTTCAGATTCCTCAACAACGTCATCTTACTCTGGGGGTCGAGATGAGGACTTTCAATTCTATCGTTCAGATTCACTGTACAAAAAAGTGATGAATATAAAAAGTCCAGACGATTTTGCTTTCAATTCTATCGTTCAGATTCATGAGGAGATTCTTCGATGCATATCTCTATGACTACGGTGCATCACTTGTCTTTCAATTCTATCGTTCAGATTCTCGTTATAATCGCTCCAACGGAGACGCCAAGTCTACCAACCTTTCAATTCTATCGTTCAGATTCATGAGATGATAGAGAGGAAGAAGAAGATGTTTGACAAGGTTGTCCTTTCAATTCTATCGTTCAGATTCTCAAGTAATTTCCTCAATTTTGTGGTATGTTGTCGAGAAGCTTGGCTTTCAATTCTATCGTTCAGATTCCGAATCACGATGGTATACCATGCGGTATACCATCGGGTTACGTTGACTTTCAATTCTATCGTTCAGATTCAAAACGAAGTTTAAGATTTATTAACTACAAAGCACAGAAAAACTTTCAATTCTATCGTTCAGATTCTTTTTTGTCTAACAGTACATGAGTTGAAACGTTGTTTGCGTACTTTCAATTCTATCGTTCAGATTCTTCAATCTCGGGCCACGGCGGATCGAGCGAAGGTATCTCTACTTTCAATTCTATCGTTCAGATTCTTGCTGGTTTAGCTTGGACAGCGCGTTCAACGCCTTGAGCCATAACTTTCAATTCTATCGTTCAGATTCACGAGAGGAACGAGAGGAAGAGCGATGGGAAACTGTTGAGATAATTCATAACACACTTTCAATTCTATCGTTCAGATTCTCTACCGGTTGGGGAAGCGGTAGAGATATAAGCACCTCAGTATACGTCTTTCAATTCTATCGTTCAGATTCGTGAACTGGAGAAACACGGGAAACTTAAAAGACACAGAGTAGACCTTTCAATTCTATCGTTCAGATTCTAACTAAACACTCCAAGCTTGATACAATATTGACGTACACGCCTTTCAATTCTATCGTTCAGATTCCTAGGTATATTGGATTGCTTCTCTTCAACCACTCTTCCCTACTTTCAATTCTATCGTTCAGATTCCTAGAAAAATATATAAAATGATCACAAGTGTAAAGAGTATCGCTTTCAATTCTATCGTTCAGATTCCAACTACATCCCTCCAATCTTTAGGTGGAATATACTTTTCCTTTCAATTCTATCGTTCAGATTCTAACAAGTCAAACTCATCTTCTGTGAGTTTGATTATGCCGAAGTGCTTCTTTCAATTCTATCGTTCAGATTCCTGCTACCAATAAAAATTTTAATGTCTGCTGTGGTTCTCATGCTAGGGTTTTCCTTCCACGTTCTATCTCAAAAAATGAACGGGAGAAAGAGCGTGTTAGTCATCGAGGCCATCGCCACCGCTGTTACAGCTATCGCAGTAGCAGCATACGCGTTCGCAGTCCTCAACAACGTCGCATATCTCGCTCACCATTGGATCTGGGGGTCGAGATGAGGAGGGCGGTTAGAAATCTGCTGATTTCGATATTGGTTCTCATCTTCTACTTTGTCATATTGATACCATTGACACCGACGTTCACCTCGTTCGTGGACTCCTTTGTCGACAGCAACCGGAGTATGTTTAGAATACCGACGACGGTCTTCAAGCATGTTGTGGAGAACTCGACGGTGAGAGTGATTGAAGAATACAACTACATTGATTTAACTATATTGTTGAAGTTCGTGATTCGATTCATAGTCTACGTCGTACTTCCAATCATGATCATGTTCTCACCGTTGAGAATGCGCTGAAGACCGAAAAGCTTAAATTTGTTTTTTAGAATACAATACTATGGAGGGGCTGGGGAACCCACACCACACCTGAATCCCTGAATCTGAACGATAGAATTGAAAGAAACGCACACGTGTTTTCCCCGGCCCCCGCGTTTCTACTTCTATATAGAACTACTCTCCCATATTCTGAAATAGCGAGTTTCTACTATATACTACTAGAATATATACTGCCCGTATTCCTGTAACCTTACTTCCATTCTCTATTCCATTCTCTATATAGAGAATTGCGTATTTATAAACTTTATAAACGGGAGAAAGTGTGGGAGAAAACACCATAAACTTGACCGAAAAGCTTAAATACCCGTGTGACCCATAACTATACGGGTGTAACCCGTGCACACCCGTACAGTTCAAACCCCCGAAACCCAAGTTCAAACCCCCCAAGTCCAAGAAAACTTTAGAGTGCTTTATAAAGACGAGAGAAGAGAGTTAACGCTAATTGACGATGAAAACGTGGTAATGCTGAGATTGAGAGTAAGGCCGATCCATGGGCTTGGAAACAGCATCTATAGAATAATCAAACTGTACAAGCGCGAAAAGTTTCTCGAAATCTCTCTTGTAAGAGACAATTGGTATGGCACTGGAAAAAACGCGATCGAAGGAAAAATAAGAGAAACTAGAAAAATATATAAAATGATGTTGAATACGAAAACAGTTGATGAGTTTGAAAGGTTGTACAATGATCTCTGCAATAGACTTAGCGAGAGGTGAGAAAAGGTGCAGATACGACTAGAGGTCAAGTATAGACCAAGTGAAGATGGCTCAGTCAGATTTTACTATATAGATGTTGGGCGCGAAACAAAGAAGATCTTGAGTGAGGAAAATGAACGATGAATTGGAGAAACTTAACCTTCATGGAAAACTTAAAAAACATAGGGTCGATTGGTATGAATATTGGTCGTGGAAGTGTAACTACTGCCCGAAGATCCTGGTCGGCTCCTACGAGGAACTAGTGATTAACGTAAAGAGACACTTGAAGAAGCACTCGATCGAGGTGGAAGAGTCTTGATGACACTGCCGGTTCTCAAGGAGATCTTGAGGGGAATTGAAGGTCTGTGGATAAGGTCATTCGACGACATCGTGTGCATTCACACCGTGAAAAATAAGAACGGTGTGGTATACTATATATATCTCAACGGTGGCGTTGAAGTCGAAGTTGAGTGCGCTCAAGATCAAGAAAGAGAGTGCAGCGTGAACTTTGTTGGTAGACGTCTAATTGTAGAAAATTTGGACATCTTCGAGGACATCTTCGAGGAATTCTTGGTGAGAGAATGAGGTTGGTTGAAGATATACTCAACGAAGTAGAAAAGAGAGTAGAAAAAATTAGGTGGAAAGATTATCAGAAAAGAAAACGTTACATAATGTTCTCAATACAGAGAAGGAGGAGAAAGGAGATGCTGAAGAAGAGCTACTATGAGGAGTGGTAACCTTACTTCATGAAATGTTACATAATGATATTTATGTGTTAACATACTATGTAATCTTAGGGCCATAAGGTGACAGTCAATGCCGTGGGACAAGGGGATTGATTTTGAGACGGCTGCAGAATTATTGATCAAACGAATGTTTAAGTCGAAAAGTAGATTGCGGAAGTGCTACTACGCTGTATTATTAATACAGCTGGCCAACGGCAGTCGTATCTCCGAAGCTGTGAAAGCGTATATTGAGTATTTAAAAACAAAGAACAGCATGGTCGAGGTCGAGGTCTCGAAGAAGAAAAAACCAGAAACGAGGAAGATGAAGATTCCGAGGGTAATAATGCGAGACGAATTCCACTGTGTGGAATTTCTCGATGAAGACTTCGATAAACTTGTTAACAGAATTAAAGTGTTCTCATTAAGAAGATTAAAGATTAATACACACTCACTCAGATACGCATTCATCACATATCTACTAAAACAAAATATTTCACCTTCTATCATCGCGAAAATCACGAAACACAGTAAACTAGACTTCATAATCACGTACACGCAGGAAAAAGCAGCTGAGGAAACGCTTGGTGAGGTGGTCGACAGTGTCACAGAGACGGCTTGATGAATTCACAACAGTAGCGATTAGAAAGGATCAGAAAGAGAAGCTCGACGTGATCAAGTCAAAAAACAAACTGAAGACGTACGCTGAAGTCGTTGACCTCCTTATTGAAACATATGAATCGCTGGAATCGAAAGCTAGCTCAAACACAGAAAAAGTAGATGACAATGAAGTAGTAGAGGAGGTCGAAACGTTCCAATCAGCGGTGATGCCACAAGAGCTTGAAACTATTATCACTGAAACGTGCAAAAACAATCCAGAGATGAGAGCATATGTAATGTTCTTCATAAAGAAATACAACTTAGAAAAATTCAGGGCGTGGGCCGAGCGTTGGAATAGAGAGATCGACTGTTCTCAGTGGAACACGTGATTTTTCTCTTGTGATTTTCTCTTCATAGGGTTTTTCTCTCCATAGATTTATAATTTTATAATTGGTTTATAATTTTATAACGCCCGAACGCTACTGCAACTGTTTTCGCTGTAACCTTTTTTTCCAAAAGGTTACCTTTTCTCTTTATAAATTTCTATATAAAGAGAATGTGGAGTATAAGCATGCATAAACATGCTAAGCATGCTTATGCTGCTTATACTTTGTCTTTATACAAACTGTAACAATATGTCTATATTGTTACACGCAGAAACTGTTTCTACTGTTTCTACCGTTATAAATTTATAAAAATATTATATCTTTATAACGGAATATATGCGGCGCAAAAGCACGCATATATTCGCATATGCGCGCGTCTACTATGTATATATTCGCATATCTTCTTTCTCTTCATCGACAATCTCTTTGGAGAGAGTTACGTCGACGATGCGCGAGCGTAGCGGCGTTCGGATGAGCGCGATATACCTATCTCTGTAGTTCTCTACATAGTAATCGTAGTAGTCGACCAAGTCCGATTCCGGAAAGATCTCTTTCAAATTTGACCATTCCGCCGGATCAATCGACAAAAGTATCTTCAGATGCGCTCCTCTGATGAACTTCGCAATAGATTTAGTATAGTGGACATTAAACATGGAGAACGTTTTAAATTGGTTCACGCAGTAGTGTCTGATCTTGAAAAAATTGTGTAAAAACTCTCTGGCTACCTTCGTTATTCCGAATAAAGAGAACGAAGCGTCATCTAAGAGAAAAAATATGTTTTTGTTGTATATATATCTACACAGTTCAAGATACTCCATGAACTCATCAACGCTTTCCAGTCTAACAAACAATGTCTCTCCATAGAGATTCTTGAACGAATCATAAAGTATTCTCGCGAGCGTCGTCTTCCCAGCACCCATGAACCCAACTATGACCCCCCATTTACTGCTACTATTCTTATTCTCTTTTTCGGGAAAAATCTCCTCCCAGATTTCCCTAAAAATAGAATAGTTCATGTCTCCAATCTCTCCAACTTCTTCTTGCTATGTAGCTCTTGTATAATATTTGTCTGTTGATTTAACTTGGAGAGCGCGTTCAGCGCCTTGAGCCACAGCGGATCAATCCCCGGCGAATTGATAGACTTTTCGAATATGTCTAAACGCAGCGGTACATATCCATACGCCGCTCTGAAAGCCTCTAATACTAACACTAATAATATGTATGACGAGAAGTCCGGGATCTGATACTTATCGTGTATGTAAGTGATCAGTTGTTTTACAACTTCTGACAATTCTCCTCTATATTGAGAATGAGAAGACATCTACTTCACCCTAATTATGTGCGTTTCGTTTAAAACTATAATCATTTCCTTTGTTTTTGGAAACAGTAAATTATGTATAAATATTCCGAAGCCGACGCCGCATAACACACCGACAATAATCATGCTTATAAATTCATACCACTTCAACGTTGTCTGCTGAAATGGCCGCGTTGCTAGGAACACGATTAATTTATATAATCTATACTTCAGCTCGTCTCTCTCTTCTTCGTCTTTTTTAGCGAATAAACGAGATAAGGACACCGAGTCCCACCCCTCCCGCGAAGCCGAACATGAAATACACTAGTGCTTCTCTAAATCGAGACGGAGGCTTGCTTTCCTCGATCGCCTGAATGACTAATTCAACATCTTCTTTCCTCACGCCGACTTCAGAATGAACTTTATTCTCACTCAAAGATCTCCACCACTACGAGCTCTTCTTTTGGATAGATATAGACCAGATGTAGACGGATGGAGTTTATCTCCCTCATTCTTTTGTACCATTTCGCCGCACCGTGGACTCTGATTTTTTTCACCATCCTCTTCACCATATATGTTTGTATATGTGTAGAATATATAAACATGTATGTATAATTATTCTCGAGTGAGAAAAAATGGCGTATAGATATAGACTGAGGAGGAGAGCGAGGAGAGCTAGAAGCATGAGCGGATTTATCAGGGCCCGCATGATCGGACTACTATTTTTAGTGTTCGCAGTTGTGATAACCGGCGCGATCACTTATCTAACGACCGTGCTGCCAGAGAACTACATAGTTGTCTCGGACAACAGTATCTACGTTACTTCGACGATACCCTCGGGTGGGACTGGACTATCGAGTAAGCTGATAATATCTTTACTCGGCTACGCCGCTGGTATAATCTTATTTGTCTCAGCGCTGAGAAGGCTTGGCGTGAGTCTGTAAATATATATCTGTAAGTGTAACACGTTTTTTACATATATTTTTCTTACACACTTTTATTTTGGTGGTGAAATGAAAAAGATATATGTGTTTAGCATTGTTATATTAGCCGTTCTAGCCGTGGTTCTACCTGTGCTATCTACATCTACTGTTAACGTTAGTAGGGGAGGCAGGGTCTTCAAGTACACCGCGATAATGACCGCAGAGAAAGACCCGCCCGATGATCCATGGGGCGTCAATCCAGCCATTTTCGTAGAAAATAGTAATTATGTCTGGACCGGTTTCCAGGACGTTCGTGTCGTCGCGCCATCCTGTTGCTGGGAGGGACCATTCTCATCATTTCAACACGCAGACACGCAGATATTTTCATGGCTGTCCGAAGGTCCGGAGCCGTGGATATCGAGTGTTTGGATTGTTTCAACGTTTTCATTCAGTTCAAACATACACGACGAAATAGGACTGGTTTATGAGGCCTACTCGTATCAACCTGGATACTACGACCGCTCTGTAGTATTATATCTCCCACCTCGATGGTTCCGCGGCGGCGTTACATACAAGTGGACGATAAAGTTCAACATGTACAACACTGATGAACTGCGCGTCATGCCGTCTTTCAATTCTATCGTTCAGATTCTTTGAAACTCGCGGAGGAAGACAAAGAAAGCTTGAGAAAATTCGTGCTTTCAATTCTATCGTTCAGATTCACATAACACAGGGCCAAGGAGGATTGAACGCACAACATACAAAAACTTTCAATTCTATCGTTCAGATTCTGCAATAGACTTAGCAAGAGGTGAAAAGGATGCGAAAACGACTTACTTTCAATTCTATCGTTCAGATTCATGTAGCGATGCTTAGGCTGAGAGTAAGGCCGATCCCGCAAATCTTTCAATTCTATCGTTCAGATTCATGAACCACCATCATAAAAACAAACACTCTAGATTCTCGTGATTCCTTTCAATTCTATCGTTCAGATTCTCGAAAAATCACAGAAATCTTTGAGGAAATATTTGAGAGAAGAAAAGCTTTCAATTCTATCGTTCAGATTCATAGATTACTTGATTTTGGGTTTGGGAGGTTTGGGTTTCTTTCAATTCTATCGTTCAGATTCTAACCTAATATACGTCGAGACCTTGTTGCGGTAGGGGTATATCTTTCAATTCTATCGTTCAGATTCACGTCCTATAGCCGCAGTAGTAATGCTCCTGGCAGACTATCTTTCAATTCTATCGTTCAGATTC
>JAOAKQ010000013.1 GCA_026419835.1 Sulfolobales archaeon
CCGTCCGTGGTTCGGTAGAGTACTTAAGCGAGGCTGAGCACGTAGAGGACGTGCTGAGAATTGCGTACTCCAGGAGAGTCTCCAAGCTCACCGTCTTAGTGAATCTCAGCAACTCCATACCCGTACTTCTAAGTCCCGACCCCGACTACGTGGAAGTCCTAAGTGAAGGCGCGGTCGCGTTCGTATGGCTCGACACAGAGAACATCTCGGTTGAGTACCTGGTTTTCGAGCGCGAACCCGCTAGACTGACAGTAACGCCACCTACGGCAACACCCACAGAAACGGCTACTCGCGAAGTTACTCAACCAACGGAAACCACTCCGCAGCGGACGACTACCCCACGACCTACCGGCACTCCGCGCTCTGATGCGGTTAGTGAAGCCACCGGAATTCGGGAACGCGGCTGGGCAGTCGCAGCCGTCGCCGGCCTCGCGGTGGCGCTCGCAGCTATCGTCATACTGCTGAAGTTCGCTCGATAAAGTACTTAACTCGCAACCGCTAAGTATTGGTAGTGATGCGCGTGCTTTCAAGACCTGAAGCACTAGAACTGCTCGGTAGGTACCTTAAGGACGAGAAGATAGTGAAGCACTGCCTAGCCGTCGGTGCCATAATGAAGGTCCTGGGAAGGAGGTTAGGGGAAGATGAGAACCTCTGGGAGCTCGTAGGCTTGCTGCACGACGTAGACTACGACTATGTGGGTAGAGATATGTCTAAGCACGGCCTAGGCGCTCTGCAGATTCTAGAAGGAGTTCTTCCCCGGGTAGCTCTTGAAGCAATAGCTTCACACAACGAGCACAACGGCTTCAAGCCTACTTCAGAAGAAGCTGTGAAGCTATCTCACGCGCTCAGAGCTTCGGACCACCTAGCTGGTTTCATCGTAGCTACGGCTCTCGTAATGCCGAGCAGGAAGCTAGCTGAGGTAAGACTAGATACTCTAGCTAGAAAATTCAAGTCGAAAGACTTCGCACGCGGAGTTAGTAGAAGTAGAATAGGAGAAGTAGAAAGACTCGGCGTGAAGCTCGAGGAGTTTCTAGACCTAGGTCTGGAAGCTCTCAAAGAGATAGACCGGGAACTAGGTCTATAGCTCTAAGCTCACCAGCTACCCGAACTACAAAGAATGGGAGTACCTACGAGTGACGCTCCCCCTACAAGCTTCTGGCGGCAGACGCGAACTTCCTCAACCTCTCTGGGTCTAGCGGGTTGCCAGCTCTACCGTCTTTCCTGATATAAGACCCCACGATCACGCCATCGGAGTGTTCGAGCAGGGTTCTGAGATTCTCCGGGTTAGCTCCGCTTCCGACTAGGACCGGTACCGTGGAGTACTTCCTAACTATCTTCAGCCGGTCTAAGTCCGGGGGTTCACCGGTTCTCCCCCCAGTTACTATCAGGGCGTCAGCGCCGGCCCTCTCTACGTAGTCGAGCACCAGCACTCTAATGTAGTTCTCTATAGGTGTTTTAGTGAGCAGCGAATCGGCCACTGCCGCTATGTACGAAGCGCTAGCACCGTGCTTTACCAGCACGTCCGCGTAGACGTCTACTCCGGGGTAGTTCCTGCGCACGGCCCTCAACCTACCGGCCTCGGGCTCTAAGATGCCGGACTCGGTGTATACGGTCTCAGCTAGTGCGTTAACTCTCACAAACCTAGCTCCGACCGCGTAGGCAATCGAGTAAGCCTCCAGCCCGGAGTTCCTCAGAATGTTTATACCTACATCTATCGAGACCGACCTAACTACCTCCCTAGCTACGAGAGTTATGGAGGCTAGGGCTAGGGGGTCTCTAACCCTCTTTCTATAGGGAGTGTCGCCGTAGTTCTCCACTATAACGCCGGTAAAGCCCTCGCTCTCCATAGCTTTAGCCTCGCGCACGGCTCTCTCAACAGTATCGCTGAGATCGAACTCGCTTCTCTCAGCTACGTACGGAACGCGGGGTAGGTGGATTACACCTATAACGAGCTTCCTACCGAGCACGGCGCCGGCCCGAGTAGCGGTTTTGGGAAAGCTAATATCTTCAGCAAGGGACTTCCGCAGCTCCGAACCGCGCGGAGGCGGGTTCGTGAGGCTAGAAAAAGAGTGCTTCAGTATCGAGATGCATCGGTGAATAAGTGCTTCACTACGTTAGTAGCTTCTCGTATCTTTCTTCAGCGAACCTCCAGTTGACTACGTTCCACCAGTTCTCCAGGTACTTCCTTCTATCGTTCTTGTAGTCTATGTAGTACGCGTGCTCGAAAACGTCGACGACGAGTAGTATTGGGAACATCGGGTATACGTTGTTGTTGTGCTTCTCCACGTGCATAACTATCAACCTCCCGGTTTGCCTGCAGTAGGTTAGAGCCGCCCACCCGGAGCCCTCCACAGTTAGCGCCGCTTCAGTAAACTCCTGCTTAAACCTCTCGAAGCTACCGAAGTCTTCAACTACCTTATCTCCTAGCCTACCGCCCGGCTTCCCACCGCCCTTAGATGGGGGCGTCATGCTGTTCCAGTAGATGCTGTGAAGTAGGTGGCCGCCGATATTGAAGGAGAGCACCTTGAGAGCCGCCTTTACGTCGAAGGGCTTGTTCTCGCGCCTAGAGTCATCCATCATCTGGAGGATTCTATTGGCTCCGTCTACGTATGCTTTATGGTGTATTTCGTAGTGCACTCTAAGCTGCTCCCTACTTATGTAGGGCTCTAGAGCCTCGTAGGAGTACGGAAGTGGAGGAAGTTCGTAGAGTTTCCTGGGAACTGACATAGATACACCAATACAGTTATCGAAGGTCGGTAATTTAAGCTTGGAGTTAGATATGTAAAGAAAAATGGTCGGATTTCACCAGTAGCTAGCTAGAAGCTCCAGGTGGCTTAGAGGTGGTTTCGCGCTAGTCGAGTTCGGTACCCACCTACCTAGCAACTAGTACTACAGCCGCAACGATGAGGAACCCCCCGATAGCTTTAAGTAGTGTTAGAGGCTCCGCAAACAATACGAGAGATGCTAGAGTAGCCGTCAGGGGCTCGGCGGTCGATACTATCGTAGCCTTAGCGGCGCCAACCACTCTGAGACCGTTCATGTAGAGAACGTAGGCTAGCGCGGTAACTACGAACGCTAGGTACGCAGCTATAGCTACGACCTCGGGGCACACAGCTCTAACCCAGTTGAAGCCTCTAGCTATCTGAAAGAGCGCGACCGTCGGCAGAGCCCATATGGAAGTTCCTAGCGCAACCTCGCCGGGCCTCACACCCCGGGTCATAGCTACCTTACTGAAGACTACGTACAGAGAGAACAGTAGCGAGGACAGCACGGCGAGAGATATCCCTTCAGCACTGAAGCGCAGATCTCCGAGACTTACGAACGCAGCCCCGGCAACCGAGAGTAGTAGAGCTACGTAAGTTCTAGCCGATACGCTCTCGCCGAGAACTCTCCTCGATAGTAGAGCCACCGCAACTGGGTGCGTGTAGAGGAGTAGTGAGGCCGTTGAGACACCTACGTACGCGATCGAGTAGTAGTAGGCTACGTGGTAGGGACCGAGTAGGAGTAGCCCTATAGCGATAGCCTCTCTAGAGAATTTCTTCACGGATCCCAGAAGTAGGTAGACCGCGTAGATGGGCGCCGTTAGTCCTAGTCTCAGCGTGAGAATACCCTCCGGACTCATACCAAAGCCGTAGCTAAGCTTAGCCGCTACACCGGTAGTACCCCAGAATATCGCAGCTAGAACTACTAGAAGAACCCCACCTATGTCGCCGGATCGACGGTGCTTCAACTGAGTACCCAGCTAGAGATAGGTAGTTAAATGAAGTAAAAAGCTGGTTTCCTATTCGTATATCTCGGCATCTACGCCGAGCATCTTAGCCAGGAACTCCAGGGGCTTTAAGACGTCGGTAAACGATACAACTACGTGAACTCCGAGAGGGTCCCCCATCAGCACCTCGGAGAATCTCTCGGGGACTTCGAGAGTAACCTGGGTTCTGCACCTGGCGCTGTACCTGGGCGCTCCCTCTACCACCATACCTCTAGCGGCTCTAATTAGATTGCGCTTGGGGTCGTACTTAGCTACGGTAGCCTCGGAGCCTTCCCTAACTCTACCGGAGACAGCGACCGGTAGACCGCTCTCGAAGTGTGTTGTGAGTGTGAAGCTCTGAGTTATTGACGTGGCTATAGTGCAGTGCGCTAGCTCGACCCGACCCCTACCCACGCTGGCTACGTTAGCTACCCACGGGGGTCTGCCGGAGAGCTCCTTGAGGATGAGCGTGGTGGCCGCCGTCGGTATATCGGCTTCGCAGCCAGCTACTAGGAGGTCGTCGAGGAGTAGGGATACGGCTAGGCAGCCGGCCAGCTTAATATCCTTAATCAGGTCGAAGCACCTAACCGAAACGGCTCGAGCTTCTCTCTCTCGAGCGATCTTACTGAGGGCTTGGTAGAGCCTGAGCGACTTACTGATGTGCTCTACTTCAATCTGACCTACGCTCGCTAACCGCTCGAGCCTCTCTTGATTTTCAGCGAGCTCGCCACTAGCTCTATCGTACTCCGAGTAGAGGTCCTTCATATCTACGTACTCTACTTCAACACCGAGTACGCTGCGTATGATATCGTCAGAACCGGAGGAGTACACTAACCACGGAGATGGCGATCCAAAGACGAGTAGCCTACTGCCGAGCAGCTTGCTAGCGGCTCTAGACGCGGTTGCTAGGTACTCCGCAAGGTTTCTCATAGAGTTGAGGTGCGCTAGCTCGACCTTACCGTACTTTCTTAAAGCTGGTGTTACCTCCATTACAGCTGGGAGAGAGTTCTCGAAGTCGTGGTATACTAGAAGAACATATCTAAGCTTACTCCTCCTGACTGTCTCAAGTATTATGTGCTCAGTGCCTCCAGTCGCGACTAAGACAACCGCAGCCACACCTTCTAACTCTGAAGGCTCTGTGAGCACTCCTCTGAAGGGAATATCTCTGATGTTAGCAGTGAACTCGCTAACGTATGTAGCAAGTCTAGAAGGATTGTGGAGAGGTGAAGCAACAACAGCCGCGCTAAACACCTACTCACACCAATAAGATAGCGTGTAGTTGATGGTAAAAAGTGATTTAGTGGTAATTTATTTAAATGTCGGGTATATAAATCTCTATCGATAGCTGCTATGGAGTGACTTCATGGATCTAGTAGAGGTGCTTCCACAGGGCATAGAGCACTGGTAGAGTGGGCTCAATTCTAGAGATAGAGCTGAACCTGTTCACTCTGTATTGTGGATATATGGAAAGAGCTACTTGAGTTTCTATGGTTTAAATGTGGAAATTACTAGTGCTAAGATAAAGCCCACTACGAATGCTTTATGAACTAGGAAGATTAGCTCAACTCTATCTCTACTTACGTAATCACTCTGCTTCAAGAGCTTGCTTAAGTGAGTAGCTAAACCTATGAAATTATGTAGAAGCTTTTTCTGAAGTCTCTCAGATACGTTTTGAAGAGTAGTGGCTATCTGAGATATCAAGTTGAATGAGTATACACTTATACTTGAGGACATTCACTTATACCCAATTTATATATTCAGCCAGCATTTTAAAATATAGTGCCCTTATTTAAAGTAATTTATACTTAACTAAACTTATTTAAACATCAGAGAACGTAGAAAGAATATAATATTCACATAGAAGAAAATTCTGAGGTGGTAATTTGGTTAACTTAGTAGAAATAAGTGAGGCTGTATCTAAACTAGTTGAAAACATTAGAGACTCCGTAATCACTATAGTAACAGAGACACCGCATCCCGCTATGTTCTTCGGAGAGAGACCTGTGACAGGCTTCGGCTCAGGCTTCATCTTCTCTCCGGGCTTCGCGATTACGAATGCTCACGTTGTTAGAAGTGCTGCGAGAATTACGGTAATATACTCTGATGGGTCTCACGAAGAATCAGAAGTCGTTGCTGTAGATCCAACGAAAGACCTCGCGCTAATAGAAGTAGCGAGGGGAGATAAACCTATGCCGCTGGGTGATTCAGACGCTATAAAGG
>JAOAKQ010000014.1 GCA_026419835.1 Sulfolobales archaeon
CTCCTATACAGCCCAAGGTGTAGGTGCTCTGCAGCATATGTCTACCCAAGCTCTGAGATGCACACACTGTGGAGCACCACTACCGCAACCACATAGTAGTGAGGAGTATGTAAAATGTGAGTACTGCGGCTTCACAAATAGAGTCACAGATTCTAGAGCTTATCTAGAGCTACTGAAGAGAGAGGTAGTGAAGTGGCTCAACCAACTACTCCCTCAAACAATCTCAGCAACTTCAACTACTGTAGACCCGCTGGCTAGACACCACCTCTTTCAAGCATATGTAAAGCCGACGCTAGTGCCGGTAAGCGTTAATGCTAAAACGAGGTTCATCGAGGTAGTGTACTCACCACTAACAGCTCTAAAACCACTATCTAAAGTAGAGTGTGGAGACCCTAAGAACCTCTTTGAAGACTCTGTGAAGCTGGAAGCTGTTGGTGAGCTAGCTGTTAGTGATGAAGACAGAGTCTTTGTATCGCAAACCCGCAGCTACCTTCAGACAGCGGCGTTTCTCTGCAACGCTCTGAGAGACGCAGCTGAGGAGAAGTTCACAGAGTGTGTTAACAGTATAGAGACAGCTGCCGACTACCTACCGGAAGAGAGAGAAGTACTCAGAAAGAGATTGAAGCTAGCTAAGTTGTTTTACACAGTACTCAGTGAGATACTGAGAAGAAATCCGAGCTCTGCGGTCACGATTGCTAGAGAAGCTGAGAAAGTAGCTGAAGAACTAGCTAGAGAAGCTGGAGAAGCAGTGGCAGCTCTAGAGTTAGAGGTAGACTTCGTAAAAATTGTGAGAGTGATTGCTGAAGTCAGTAACGCGTATTTCGAGAGCGGGTTAGACCCGCTCCAGCCCTACGCAGTCTTCAAGAGAGTGCTTAAGCTAGTAGCTGAGAACGCGGAAGAGCACTCGAGGCCGTTTAAAGACGTTGTTGCCGTTACTGAGGAAATTGGGAGAGCACTCTCTTCAAGAGTTAGGAAAGAGCGGGTGAGAGTGTGGGGGTCTGGCTCACTACTAGTCCCCTTCTATGTGGTAGAAGTCGGTGTTGCGTACACTCAAGGACTACTCTTTAAGAAGGGAAGAGATTTCAAGACTAGACTCCTCGTATCTGCTGCTCACCCAGTAGTCCGCGGGGTTTCAGATATCTTCGGAATCGAGCGTGGTGCGAGAGTGTATCTGGATAGAGAATCTTACTACGCTCAAGTAGTTGATAAAATGATTGCGGTAGATAGAATAGTTAGTGAAGCGGTGCCGGCAGCTTCAGCAGGTAGAGTCATCCTACCGCTAGTATCCTATATAGTAGCTGAGAAATTAGCGGACCAATACATGAATATCGCTAGAGATAGATCGGGAGGTAGAATAAAGCAGACATCTACAGCGGCGGTCGAGCTGCTCTACGTAGCTGGGAGTGTAGAGAGCGGTAATATGAGGCTTCCAGACCCTATAGTAGCGTCGGTAGTTAAGCTAGAAAACCTAGATGAGATAACGGTCTAGAGGGTTAGGTCTTGGAGGCCCTACACGATTTTCTAGCTGTAGTGATCGCTGCAGTAGCAGCTGTAGTGTCATCCTACATCTACCCCCCGCTGACCTCTTTCAGCATTTTTCTAGCTGCTTGCGGTATCTGGCTCATGCTCACAGGTCCTCTAGCCCCAGCTACTAGGGAGTTCGGACTGCCGAGGAGGGTTTCTAGGAGCTCTCTAGGCGGGATACTACTCCTAGTGGCTACAGCACTAAATCTGTATTCGGTAGGTGTAGATGTGAGAGTGGTTCTCATAACGTTACTAGTGTTCGCAGCTGCCGTAGTTATAT
The DNA here is from genome assembly GCA_026419835.1 of Sulfolobales archaeon. Classification (GTDB taxonomy): domain Archaea; phylum Thermoproteota; class Thermoprotei_A; order Sulfolobales; family NBVN01; genus DRZP01. Next base: position 1,805 of record JAOAKQ010000014.1, read on the forward strand.
ACCTACGCTGGCTATCCAAGCGGGTGAAGTAGGCGCTAGTCTAAGTCAGAGGGAGTTCTCACTTCATCTTAGCCAGAGACGCGAACTTCCTGACTCTCTCGTAGTGGTCTACCACCGGCTCGTAGTACCCCCTCAACTTATGCGTTAGCGGGTCCGCGATCTCCCTGCAGCTGTAGCCTTCTAGCTCGGGAATGTACTTCTTTACGTAGGCACAGTCTGGGTCGTACTTCTCGACCTGCTTGATAGGGTTGAACACTCTGATGGGCACTGGGTCAACGCCTACGGATGCAGACCACTGCCAGTTACCTGCGTTCAACACCTCGTCGTAGTCCACCAGGTACTCTCTGAAGAAGTCCTCACCTATTCTCCAGTCTACGTGCAGGTCCTTGACTAGGAAGTTGGCCACCACCAACCTGACCCTGTTGTGGATCCAGAACTCGGACTTCAGCTGCCTGATGCCGGCGTCGACTATCGGGTAGCCGGTTCTTCCCTCCTTGAAGGCCTCTACCAGGTGCTCGTCGTTCTCCCACTCAATGCCCCTCATTCGCGGCTTCAGCTCTAGCCTCCTCATCCAGGGGTACCTACTCTTCAGGTAGTAGTAGAACTCCCTCCAAGCGAGCTGCCTAACGAACTCCTCCGACACCCCCGAGGCTCTCTCGTAGAGCTCTCTAATGGAGATGGCGCCTACGGATATGTAGGGAGATAGCTTGGAGGAGCCGTCTAGGTGGGGGTAGTCCCTCAGTCTGGAGTAGGAGCTGTAGTCGAACAGCTCGACCCTCCTCAAACCCCAATCCACAGACCACAGCCACACTCTCCGCGTATCGATACCCAGCTTCCTCAGCACCTCACCGGCGCTCGGAGCATCCACGCCGGCGAACCTATCCCTACGTACCCGACCGACCCTCTCGGTATCTACTAGCTTACGCCACTGCCTGTAGAAGGCCGTGAACGTACCGACCGGCTTGATTCTAGAGGGATCGACTAGGACGTTATCCACTACCTCAACTAGCTTAACGCCATTTCTAGAGCAGACCTCCCTAACCTCGTCAACAACCTCCTCCTCACTCCAGGAGATCGGCTTAGCCGTATATACGGCATTGAAGCGGTACCTACCCAGCAGCTCCTCGAATACCTCGGGAGCCCTACCGTGGAGTACGTGGAGCTCTACCTCGGAGCTCAGCTTGAGGAGGGCGTCGGCAACTAGGCTGATCCTCGGGTTCTCGACCGCGAGGTCGGGCACTCCGAGGAGCCTGGGGTCCAGGACGTAGACGGCCGCGACCCTATCGCTAGTGGAGGATGCCTCCGAGAGGGCTCTGTTATCGAAAGCTCTGAGGTCCCTCCTGAACCAGTACAGCACTCTCATATAGCACACACCCGGGTCCTGATCAGGTAGTCCAGTCCCTCCCTCCTTAGGTCCTCCAGTAGCTTGGCGACGGCCCTCTCCTTCTTCTTAGCCTCGACTATAACGTCGACCGGCTGGTCGGTGCTGAACGTGGAGACGAAGTTCTTGAAGTCCTCTACGTCTACGTAGTCTCCGTGCTCACCGAACCTACCGGGCTTCTCGGGTTTCGAGGAGATGTGGACCTCTGGAGTAACCCCCCTCCAGGAAGTGAGGGCTCTGTCGACACTGAACTTCGACGGGTTTAGGATGTGGTGGTAGTAGTCGAATACGAAAGGAACCCCGATGGATTCGGCTAGCTCGAGGACCTCCGCCGCTGTGTAGTGCCTCTCGTCGTTCTCGAGCGCCAGTCTTTTGAGTAGCCACTTGTTCTCCTCGACGGTGCTCTCGAATTTCTTTAAGGCCCTACCCTTATCTCCGTAGGCACCGCCAGCGTGCACGACCACGATGCTCTCCCTACCTAACCCGAGGGAGTCTAGGACCCAGAAGTGGTACTCGAGCTCAGCCAGGGACCTCTCGACGACGTCCTCCCTGGGACTGTTTAGGACTACGAACTGAGCTGGGTGCATGGTCACTCTGATTCCGAAGCTCCTCACTAGGTCGGAGACCTGCCTCAGAGCTAGCTCAACCTCCCTAGCCCAATCCGGCTGGAAGCTCGGGTGGGAGGCGAAGGGCACGAAGTCTGAACCCAGTCTGAAGATCGTTAAGCCCATCCTACAGGATAGCTTCAGCAGTTCCAAGAAGTCCTCCATGTTCCTCTGGAAGACCCCCATCAGTGACTCCCTGGTTAGGTTGCGCAGGCGGATCTTGTGGTTAGTCGACAGCTCGTTACCGCTCGTAGAGCAGAAGAAGCCCAGCCCGAAGCTCACTGAGGTCCCCACTATGCACGCGGGGGGATGTATTTGAGCTAACTACCTCCTCGGAATTTAAGTCCACTCGCACACCTCTTACTGAGGTACGCCGCCCTGGTTGAGCTCTCGCGCGTAGGCCCGGGCAGTGGAGTCGAAGAGAATTACCCAAGACCTAGGATACTGCTGAGTGAGTGCCTAGGAGTTAGAGCCGTTAGATACGACGGCAACGTAATCTACGATAGAGTTGTCGAGGCGGTCAAGAAGTTCGTGGACGTAGTTCCAGTGTGCCCCGAGGTCGGGATGGGCCTGGGGGTTCCTAGAGACCCTCTCATCCTAGTCAAGAAGAACTCGTCCACCAAACTCATCTTAACGAAGACCGGCGAGGACTTCACGGAGAGACTGCTCTCCTTCGCCGACAGCTTCCTCAGCAGCGCTAACTCAGTAGACGGTGTGCTACTAAAGTCCGCTAGTCCGTCGTGCGGCGTTAGAGACGCCAAGGTCTACGGGAAGGGCGGCGGGGTCGTCGCTAGGTCGGACGGACTCTTCGCCGCGGTCGTGAGGTCCCGCTACCCCCACCTACCTATTGAGAGCGAGAAGCGCTTACTGAACTACGAAATCAGGAGGGACTTCCTCACCAGGGTCTTCGCGATAGCTCACGTCAGAGAGGTGACTTCGGGAGCTAGGGACTTCCGGGAGCTCGTTGAGCTCCACAGGAGGTACAAGTACGTGTTGATGCTCTACAACCCCAGCAAGCTGAAGACACTGGGGAGGATGGCGGCCGGAGCCGGGGAGGAGAACATGAGGGAGGTTTCCGAGACCTATATGAAGACCTTCCTAGAGGCGCTGTTCAAGCCGCCGAAGAGAGGCTCGTACGCAAACGTCCTCACCCACATATACAGCCACATAAAGAAGGAGCTCACAGAGGAGGAAAGAAGGTACGTCCTGGACCTAGTAGAAAGATATAGAAGGGGGCTAGTAGACCTGAAGACACTACTCATATACTTCAAGGGATTCATCTACAGACTCGGAAGCAAATATCTAGCGGAGCAGAAGTTCATGAACCCATACCCTGAGGAATTGGATAACGTAGTTGTGTAGATTCCAAGACCTCTACTGAGACTCACAATATCTCACTCGGAGTACTGCGAGCAACACTCCCGAACTCCATAGAGGTCCTCGTGCGGCAGTTAGTTCAAGCCTAACTCCACACGTTTAATTTGTAGAGCTGGTATGCACCACATTAGCTAAAAAAATCACAGTTCTGCTAGGCACGTTTAACCTTACTATAATTCCGGTGGAGTTCGGCTGTCTATAAGATATCTGCGACATCCCTGTAGGGAGTTCTTTCAGTCTTTTTCTATTGCTTTAAATATAGTCCAAACTCTACTATATCTCCATTTCGCTTGGGCTTTGAGCTTAAGCATCAATATGTCAACAATTGAGACAGCATCCACTAAGGAAGTATTGCTTAAATATCGCGAAGAGCTGAGTCAGTGGAGTGTTAGGTGTAAGCAACCTCGATAGAGTGCGCTGGTTAGAGGGGTGGTCTGCCAGATATTAGCTGTGTGTACTTGAGGAAGCCGGCTCTGTAAGCTGATTAGCTGAACAGTTTGTGGAAAAAGCTGTTAACTACTGTGGATTTTGTATGCGCGCACTTCAGTTTTAATGTAGTTGCCTACTCTATCTATTATAACGATGTAGAACTCTAGAG
>JAOAKQ010000015.1 GCA_026419835.1 Sulfolobales archaeon
CGGCGGCGGAATCTGAACGATAGAATTGAAAGCAATAATAATGCTCCTGGCAAACGAGTGGAAACCTACCCCAAGAATCTGAACGATAGAATTGAAAGCTGCGTTTAGACATATTCGAAAAGTCTATCAATTCGCCCGGATGAATCTGAACGATAGAATTGAAAGTATTTCCAAAAGGTTACCTTTTCTCTTTATAAAATTTCTATATGAATCTGAACGATAGAATTGAAAGATTCTTCTCGTTTTCTTTTCTCCTCTTCTTCCCTCTCCTCCTCTTGAATCTGAACGATAGAATTGAAAGGATCGGAGTGGAACGATAGATATGTGACATCGTGCCTCGTCTACGAATCTGAACGATAGAATTGAAAGACTTCTTCTTTGTGTGTAGCTCTTGTATGATGTTTGTCTGCGAATCTGAACGATAGAATTGAAAGTATCGAGACCAATCTTCGTGAGAACCGCATCTGCTACGTTTAAGAATCTGAACGATAGAATTGAAAGCAGTAGAATCGTTAAATCAATGTAGTTGTATTCTTCAATCACTTCACGAATCTGAACGATAGAATTGAAAGAATCCGATGCCGCACAGCACGCCGACAACAATCATGCTTATGAGAATCTGAACGATAGAATTGAAAGATTTGCGGGATCGGCTTTACTCTCAGCCTAAGCATCGCTACATTTTCGTGAATCTGAACGATAGAATTGAAAGGTAATAACCTTCATGCAATAGCCGCACCTCCAAGACCAGAGAATCTGAACGATAGAATTGAAAGCAATCAAAAGATCTCGCACGTATTTTGAGGCTCCCAGGCTCAGGAATCTGAACGATAGAATTGAAAGAAGGGCATTATCGCTGACTGGAACGTTTTGACCTCCTCAACTACGAATCTGAACGATAGAATTGAAAGGGAATCTTCATTTTTCTCATCTCCTTCTTCTTTTTCGAGACCTCGGAATCTGAACGATAGAATTGAAAGTACGTCTACAGTTGTGGACACTTATACACAGCTGTGGACTAGGAATCTGAACGATAGAATTGAAAGCTATTATTATTTAATTAGTTCACCAGCTGGAGTCGGAAGTAGAGAATCTGAACGATAGAATTGAAAGAATTAACGCCCCAAGGGTCATCCGGCGGGTCTTTCTCTGCTGTGAATCTGAACGATAGAATTGAAAGATCTGGAGTTGGTTCTTCGGCGCGTCTACTGAACCAAGACATCCCTGAATCTGAACGATAGAATTGAAAGTACGCCGCCTTGAACGCATCCAACGTCAATGTAAGCAATATGTGAATCTGAACGATAGAATTGAAAGGATATAGAAATAGAGAACTGAGCTAGATCTGCGTACGTCGCAGTCCATGGAATCTGAACGATAGAATTGAAAGCATCGACCTACACGCTCTTCTATCTCTATGACATACGATGAGGAATCTGAACGATAGAATTGAAAGTATTTCTTTATGAAGAACATGATGTAGGCCTTTAGTTCGGGGTGAATCTGAACGATAGAATTGAAAGACATTGTAAATCATTTCGATGTATTCCCATCTATCTCCCTCCTCCCTGAATCTGAACGATAGAATTGAAAGACAGTACTAGCGTACTCCATTCCAATCATACTCATAGCAGGTTTTGTATGAATCTGAACGATAGAATTGAAAGTGTATAGTAGATCGTATTCATTTTCTGATAGTTTGATCACACGAATCTGAACGATAGAATTGAAAGTGCAGTATACCATCGCGATTCATTGAAGTATACCATGCAGGAATCTGAACGATAGAATTGAAAGAATATCCAATATTTCCCTACGCAAACAACGTTTCAACTCATGTGAATCTGAACGATAGAATTGAAAGAAATCGCTGCTCAGGGTCTAAGAGATAGTTTTTGATGTCGTTGGAATCTGAACGATAGAATTGAAAGGCGTCAATCATCGCGAAGATAACTAAACACTCCAAGCTTGATACGAATCTGAACGATAGAATTGAAAGAAAAACAAATTTAAGCTTTTCGGTCTTCAGCGCATTCTCAAGAATCTGAACGATAGAATTGAAAGAGGTCAATATAATAATATTTCACTGAACCGTCCTCGGAGAATCTGAACGATAGAATTGAAAGTCAATGTCGCTCACTAAGTACCACGCTTGTGGTTGAGGTGCAGGTGCTGGTTGCGGTGGTGAATCTGAACGATAGAATTGAAAGCAATCACTTTCACGCTTTCATTCTCTACAACGTGTTTGTAGATAGGAATGAATCTGAACGATAGAATTGAAAGCCCGCACTCCCTCAGAAACCATGGTATACCGCATGGTATCCGTGAATCTGAACGATAGAATTGAAAGTTTTTCTGTGCTTTGTAGTTAATAAATCTTAAACTTTGTTTTGAATCTGAACGATAGAATTGAAAGTGAAATTCGTGAGCCGTTCGCTAACTGTGTCAGTAAGACGAATCTGAACGATAGAATTGAAAGTAAAAAAAAAGAACATCAAACTTTTAAACCGCGAAACTAAAGAATCTGAACGATAGAATTGAAAGTTCCAATCATACTCATAGCAGGTTTTGTATGGTGGTTCTATGAGAATCTGAACGATAGAATTGAAAGCCCGCACTCCCTCGGATTTGATGGTAACCACGATGGTTACCATGAATCTGAACGATAGAATTGAAAGAATTCGTACGTATATAAGTCAATGAATTTTTGAACCAGAGTCTCAAGAATCTGAACGATAGAATTGAAAGAACTATCATGACTCTCCCACATTTCAATGGTCGACGCTTTTTTGTCTGAATCTGAACGATAGAATTGAAAGTCAATTTCGATAGTCGAACCACCTCTGAAGCCACACTCGATAAAGAATCTGAACGATAGAATTGAAAGGCTATTTGCTCAATCTCACTGGCGAAGGCATCAACATCAAGAATCTGAACGATAGAATTGAAAGTAAAAACGAGATTTCTAGAGTGATCGGGTTCCGGGAGTAGACATTTAAGAATCTGAACGATAGAATTGAAAGGAAATAGTAGTCCGATCATGCGGGCCCTGATAAATCCGCTCAGAATCTGAACGATAGAATTGAAAGGTTTTTTCTTTCTTCCTCCATCTCAACACTCCGCGTCTTTTTGTTTAAGAATCTGAACGATAGAATTGAAAGTGAAAGCCTCAAGCGTCAATATAAGCAATATGTATGATGAGAAGTCCGGGGAATCTGAACGATAGAATTGAAAGTCTTGATTAACTTAGACGACAACCACAGGCGAAAGCTTGGCCGGAATCTGAACGATAGAATTGAAAGTAATTATATGTGTCTCATTGAGGATAATTACCATCTCTCTATATTTTGGAATCTGAACGATAGAATTGAAAGACTGAGATTCCGAGCGAGCCTTGCGGGCTCTTATATTCGCTGAGAATCTGAACGATAGAATTGAAAGGTATATGTTTTAGTTGGCACGTTCTCACCGATAAGTGTATACATGAATCTGAACGATAGAATTGAAAGAGCGTTCGTGATAGCTCCAGCAACGATGTGTTCATCTTCTTAGAATCTGAACGATAGAATTGAAAGTCAAATATAAAATCCCAATTCGTAATGAAGTAATTTATTCTTGTCTTTAACTCATTATCTAAGAATCTGAACGATAGAATTGAAAGTTAATTGATGAGCGTAAGCTGATCGGCAGGTTGAAGTTCTACATGAATCTGAACGATAGAATTGAAAGTACATAAACAGCGTTTCAACTCATGTAGTGTTGGACAAAAAGAATCTGAACGATAGAATTGAAATGGATGATTAAAAGAACTCTATTTGGGTGGAGCGGGGCCGAGGCCCCGCTCGAG
>JAOAKQ010000016.1:0-905 GCA_026419835.1 Sulfolobales archaeon
GTTTAGATTCGCGACGAGGCGATAGCGTTTGTGCTGAAGCAGCTTTCAATTCTATCGTTCAGATTCCTGGTTCTTCGGTGCGTCTACTGAACCGAAAACTCCATATCCTTTCAATTCTATCGTTCAGATTCAACGTCCGTGTTGCCCGAGAGCTACATTGTTGTCTCAGAGAGCTTTCAATTCTATCGTTCAGATTCATAAGAAAGTATCGGAGAAGGTGAATAAACAAAAAATCAACTATGTCTTTCAATTCTATCGTTCAGATTCTCAAGGCCCCTCCTAGCCCTATTCCACAGCTCTAAATTCAACCTCCACTTTCAATTCTATCGTTCAGATTCTTGCTGTACTCTTGTGCAGAACTCTCTGTCTCTAAATACTTTCAATTCTATCGTTCAGATTCTCGGAGCGAGAAGGATTGAACGAAGGTACAAGGAGAACTTTCAATTCTATCGTTCAGATTCATAGAGAGATGATAATTATTCTCAACGAGACGCACATAATAACTTTCAATTCTATCGTTCAGATTCTTACATCTTCAAAGAGTACGAGAGCCCCAGGGGTACTCTTGCTTTCAATTCTATCGTTCAGATTCCGGGGGTCCGATGCTTGGTTTGCGACCCTCGTATGGTTCGTAGACCTTTCAATTCTATCGTTCAGATTCAGAGAAAGAATTGGGGAGGGACGGGGGTGACAGAGTATGGCACAATACTTTCAATTCTATCGTTCAGATTCCTCGGTACTTTCGTCAACGATATCGGCTATCATAGGTGGGGTAGCCCTTTCAATTCTATCGTTCAGATTCTAGAAAAGTAATGAACGTGAAAGATCCCGATGATTTCGAAGAAATCCTTTCAATTCTATCGTTCAGATTCTCGGAAAGAATGATATGATCAGCGTGATAATCA
>JAOAKQ010000016.1:915-3772 GCA_026419835.1 Sulfolobales archaeon
AATTATTGATCAAACGAATGTTTAAGTCGAAAAGCAAGCTACGAAAATGCTACTACGCTGTATTATTAATACCTTTCAATTCTATCGTTCAGATTCAACGACCAATATGTCGCCCTGTAACACCGTCACACGTGGCTCTACGTACTTTCAATTCTATCGTTCAGATTCTCAGAGCGGCGTATGGATATGTGCCATTTCAACTGAATATATTCCTTTCAATTCTATCGTTCAGATTCCGTTACACCCGCGCTATACGTCCTGCTTGGGATGTACATTAGAGAATCTGAACGATAGAATTGAAAGCAACGAGTGACAGCATTCCCCACATGAGACTAATGAAATCTTTAAGAATCTGAACGATAGAATTGAAAGTCTCTGATTACCGTTTCAACTTCGGATGGCATTATCGCTGACGAATCTGAACGATAGAATTGAAAGTTACTGAGATATACGTAGTATACTTCTTCAGCATTGTTTTCGGAATCTGAACGATAGAATTGAAAGTCGGTGTAGCAGCGCCGTCATGCTGCTGGGAGGGACCGTTTTCGAATCTGAACGATAGAATTGAAAGTTTCGATTACCTTTAGTATCTCGAAAATCGATACCGTCATTCTGAATCTGAACGATAGAATTGAAAGGATACCCCCACCGATGCCGCAGCCCCCGGAGTACGACCGAATCTGAACGATAGAATTGAAAGCACAAAATCATTTGGACTTTTCGCGTTCATGATTTTTTCATACGAATCTGAACGATAGAATTGAAAGTATGTGGTGCAGTATCTATGCGTTTAAAACTACCGTGGCGTAAAGAGAAAAAATACGTTCTGAGGGCTAGGAACTCCAGTACTGGGCTCTGGGAGGATGTTGAAGAATACGATAGAAAGGTAGATGTCAGTGAAATAAGGGACACGATTGACGAGTTAAAAGCTGATGGATACGACTACTTCCAGTTAATCGAGGTATCCGACAAGAGGAAGGTGCTTTGGAGTAAGGTCTACAAATCGGCTAGAAAAAAAGTACTAACTGCGAAGGTGGACGACCTCGTTGAGACGCTGAACAGCTTGGCCAGGTTGCAGGACACCCTGCTTTCAATTCTATCGTTCAGATTCCTCGGAATTACTACCAACGCTCCAGTTGAAACGCCTAAATTACCCTTCTTTCAATTCTATCGTTCAGATTCCTTTATTTAATATTAGGTGGGTCGAAATCCGGTTACAATACTTTCAATTCTATCGTTCAGATTCCTCAAATTTGACCATTCTACCGGGTCTATGGACAGCAATATCTTCTTTCAATTCTATCGTTCAGATTCTCGAAACCGATGGTAACCACGATGGTAACCGTCAATGGAAACTTACTTTCAATTCTATCGTTCAGATTCCAGCCTCATGTGAGTGGCGACATAATTTAAGTAAGGATAAATCTTTCAATTCTATCGTTCAGATTCTACATAAGTAATACACAACAGGTCCACCATAAAAACGAGATTTCTACTTTCAATTCTATCGTTCAGATTCCGAAGAAATCGTTGAGATCTTTGAGAAGATAATGAACGAAAGAACTTTCAATTCTATCGTTCAGATTCACGTTGCGTATTACGAATTTTTGAAGAACCACCACCATAAAAAACTTTCAATTCTATCGTTCAGATTCTATCGAATTTCCAGTGAATGGGAAAATTATAAAGACCGAAAACTTTCAATTCTATCGTTCAGATTCTGGCACGATTAGGCTTAGCGAAAGTGAGTTTAATAAAATATACCTTTCAATTCTATCGTTCAGATTCCCAACCTCACCCAGGAAGTATATACCGTAATCACCTGTCTTCCTTTCAATTCTATCGTTCAGATTCTCGAAAATAGTAGAGCATGGTATGATCCAACTCACTGGAAGACTTTCAATTCTATCGTTCAGATTCCCAGCTGTGGATTCTCTACGTAGAGCCACGTGTGACGGTGTTACACTTTCAATTCTATCGTTCAGATTCTTGGAACGGAAGCGGGAAAACAGATCTTGGCGCAGTACAGTTAACTCTTTCAATTCTATCGTTCAGATTCGAACATGCTGTGCCAGGCACCACGCCACGGGCAAAGCTCCGCCTTTCAATTCTATCGTTCAGATTCCACGTAATACACAAACGTAATACCAAATGAATTAAATCCTTTCAATTCTATCGTTCAGATTCCTGCGGAAGCCGCTGGAGAGATCTTCCTCAGCTGCTCTATTGCTTTCAATTCTATCGTTCAGATTCTACCATGCGGTATACCATCGCGATCCATTGAAGGATACCATGCTTTCAATTCTATCGTTCAGATTCTCGAGTTATCTCACAACGCAAGACTAGCTCTTGCTAGTTATATGTTGTGTACTTTCAATTCTATCGTTCAGATTCTTGAAGGAATTAAAAAAGGTCGCAACGAATTGTATAAAAGACCTTTCAATTCTATCGTTCAGATTCGATGTAGTAATAGTAGATAACACGGGTAGAATTATAGCTAGGACTTTCAATTCTATCGTTCAGATTCATAAGTTAATGGTGTTAAAAACAAAAAATTATTTTAATAATTACTTTCAATTCTATCGTTCAGATTCTGGGAGTGAGCATTAAGGACATGTTAATGCGTTTAACCGACCCCAACTTTCAATTCTATCGTTCAGATTCTATGACATAATCTATGATATCGGGCCGAGGAAAATGGAGCGTCGAATCGAAGACTTTCAATTCTATCGTTCAGATTCTTATAACATCGGGCCACGGCGGATTGAACGAAGATATCTCTACTTTCAATTCTATCGTTCAGATTCCGTGTTCCGCTTTTCCATCTCTATCGTTCAGATTCTTCTACGCTACTATT
>JAOAKQ010000017.1 GCA_026419835.1 Sulfolobales archaeon
ATAATAGTAGCGTAGAAGAATCTGAACGATAGAGATGGAAAAGCGGAACACGGAATCTGAACGATAGAATTGAAAGTGGATATCGACTGTTCTGATCACTTCGACGTTCTCATTTCAGAATCTGAACGATAGAATTGAAAGATGGAGAGAAAAATCACGTGTTCCACTGAGAACAGTCGATCGAATCTGAACGATAGAATTGAAAGTTGTTGAAGAAATAAGTATACGTGATCTCGGGAAACGCGCGAATCTGAACGATAGAATTGAAAGCCACCATAAAATCAAGAATACTCTCCGCAGTACTTATGTTTCGAATCTGAACGATAGAATTGAAAGTTAGCCACTCCTCGATACAACTTCTCACGAATCTCTTTAGGTCTTCTTGAATCTGAACGATAGAATTGAAAGCTTCATATCGCTACAGTAGCCCACCTCCCTTAGCATGAATCTGAACGATAGAATTGAAAGATAGCGTATCTTGTTTCCGCGTTGAAGGACTTGGGTGTCGAGCTGAATCTGAACGATAGAATTGAAAGTTCTCAGTGGCGGCGGCAGCGTTGGACTGAAAGTTAATACGAAGAATCTGAACGATAGAATTGAAAGATATTCATACCAATCGACCCTATGCCTCCTCAACCTTCCGTGTTTCTGAATCTGAACGATAGAATTGAAAGCAAAGTCGTTTGGATCTTTCGCGTTCATGATTTTTTCATAGAATCTGAACGATAGAATTGAAAGACAAATACTACATCGATGATGTTATCATAAAGATACCTTCGCTCGAGAATCTGAACGATAGAATTGAAAGGTTGTTAAATGCAGCCAGACAACAATGAAATCGCCTTCGCTCAGTGAATCTGAACGATAGAATTGAAAGTCTTCGAAATCCTCAATATCTTTGACTTCCATGATCTTTTTATGTAATTTATTGAATTGAATCTGAACGATAGAATTGAAAGAAGCACAGCGAAAAGCGATCGAAACGGCATCGAACACAGTGAATCTGAACGATAGAATTGAAAGTTTCTTCTCCTGTCATTTTCTACACCTTCACTTTTTTTCTAGAATCTGAACGATAGAATTGAAAGCTCACATGAGGCTAGATAAGACAATGATGATAGCAGAGATGTGGGAATCTGAACGATAGAATTGAAAGGAGTCGGACCTGGTCGACTACTACGAATACTACGTAGAGAACTAGAATCTGAACGATAGAATTGAAAGTTTGAATATATACTATAAGATGAGCGACGGTTATCAAGCGTCTTTGAATCTGAACGATAGAATTGAAAGCAGTCTAAATGATGGCCGACCGTGGGTCTCTCTACCTAGCTCGAATCTGAACGATAGAATTGAAAGTCACAAATCGTCCGAACGACGTCTCAAAGAATGAAGTAAGCCTTTCCCCCCAGAATCTGAACGATAGAATTGAAAGTCGTTATTCCGAACAGAGAGAACGACGCGTCGTCCAGAATCTGAACGATAGAATTGAAAGTATGTTATATACTATCTCGAAATATTCCCATTCCTCTTCTCTTTTGAATCTGAACGATAGAATTGAAAGGTTCTCCCCATCCATCGCTGTGTGTCCACATGCTAATCGTTGATGGAATCTGAACGATAGAATTGAAAGTTCCTTCTGATCCCTTCTGATCGCTATTGTCGTTTGAGGTCTTTTTGAATCTGAACGATAGAATTGAAAGTCGGAATCTTCATCTTCCTCGTTTCTGGTTTTTTTCTTTTTCGAGAATCTGAACGATAGAATTGAAAGGATTTCACGAGAATATAGTGCGTGATGTGGTTATCGCTTGGTTGAATCTGAACGATAGAATTGAAAGTAATTATATGTGTTTCATTGAGGATAATTATCATCTCTCTTGTCTTTGGAATCTGAACGATAGAATTGAAAGTCATAAGTTAGGCGTTCGATTCGTCTCGACCCTGTATTAGAATCTGAACGATAGAATTGAAAGTTGTACAACAGCGCTCAACACATCATGTAATAGCTTACTGTGGGAATCTGAACGATAGAATTGAAAGCCTACACCAACGTACACAGTCCCATTCTACACAGTCCCATTCGAATCTGAACGATAGAATTGAAAGTCAGTTTTTGTGAGCGATGTAGTGTAATCGTATAGATATGCATCAGGAATCTGAACGATAGAATTGAAAGGAAAACGTCCCAGAGCGCGCAGCTGAACATGCTGTGCCAGGCAGAATCTGAACGATAGAATTGAAAGGATGCGTTCAAGGCGGCGTATGGATATGTACCACTTCAATTAGAATCTGAACGATAGAATTGAAAGGTTATAATTTTATAAAAATATAATATCTTTATAACAAAATATATGAATCTGAACGATAGAATTGAAAGGGTATCATATTCTTCTTGATCAGTATCTCTAATTTATGAGGGAATCTGAACGATAGAATTGAAAGTAGGGCCGTAAGGTGACACTTTACGAAAATGCTACTATATACTAGAATCTGAACGATAGAATTGAAAGATGTTGTAGACCATTTCGAGTTGTTCCCATCGTTCTTCTTCTTCTCTCGAATCTGAACGATAGAATTGAAAGAATATCTTTAACTTTCATGATTTTTTCATATAATTTATTGAATTCAGAATCTGAACGATAGAATTGAAAGGCTGTGGAGCTGGTTTTTCGGCGCGTCCACTGAACCAAAGTCTCCGGAATCTGAACGATAGAATTGAAAGGAACTACGTGCGTACACATTATTCTTCATAAAGAAATATGAATCTGAACGATAGAATTGAAAGGTCACAACGATTGCAAATATTAGAAACATCAGTCCAACCATGAATCTGAACGATAGAATTGAAAGAACAACAGGATGGCGCTGCTACACCGATGTCCCTGTAACTGGGAATCTGAACGATAGAATTGAAAGTCTAAGGAGATTGAAGGTCAACACGCACTCACTCAGATACGCATTCATCAGAATCTGAACGATAGAATTGAAAGTAAAACATTGAGAGGAACTAATTGTATATTACGTGTGTTCGAGAATCTGAACGATAGAATTGAAAGCTTGGTATGTAGCTCTTGAATGATGTTCGTTTGTTGATTAAGTTTAGAATCTGAACGATAGAATTGAAAGTTTATCGACATAAGAGAAGAAAGCCCGGGAGCCTTCTACCAGTGAATCTGAACGATAGAATTGAAAGGTTTGATACGAATATGCCTCGAAGACAAGTCCTATTTCATCATAGAATCTGAACGATAGAATTGAAAGGTATTTCTTCACAAAGAACATTATGTATGCTTTCATCTCCGGGTGAATCTGAACGATAGAATTGAAAGACACTGCTGCTTTCACGAGAGTGCTTGGAACCATAACATTCGCTGAGAATCTGAACGATAGAATTGAAAGTTCGCGTTCATGATTTTCTTGTACAATAAATCGAATTCTTTTTCAGAATCTGA
>JAOAKQ010000018.1 GCA_026419835.1 Sulfolobales archaeon
CGGTGGCGTCGAGGTCGAAGGAATCTGAACGATAGAATTGAAAGAATGTAATTAAACCAGGCCCACCATAAAAACAAATATCTGAGAAAAAGAATCTGAACGATAGAATTGAAAGTATCGTTTTTGACCCTCCCCAATTGTTGCGTGTCTCCCATACCTCGATGAATCTGAACGATAGAATTGAAAGTATATTATAGTTTTTATATCTCTCGATGACCTCGATGGGGTCATGAATCTGAACGATAGAATTGAAAGCTACGGTAGTCGTCGAGAGGTTCCCCTTCAAGATTTCAATTGGGAATCTGAACGATAGAATTGAAAGTTGGTCCTGTGTTATGAATTATTTCAACAGTTTCCCATCGCTCTTCCTGTTCTTCTTCGAATCTGAACGATAGAATTGAAAGTCAGGACTTCCAAAAAATTGCTGAGTTCTTCGATGAAATATTAGGAATCTGAACGATAGAATTGAAAGCTAATTCGAATGGCATTACAGCCGACTGGAACGTTTTGACCTCCTCGAATCTGAACGATAGAATTGAAAGCGGTATAATCAGACTATCTGAGAACGAATTCGATACGCTGTACAAGAATCTGAACGATAGAATTGAAAGAGAGATCTTATCCACAGCTGACCCTTTTCGATTACCTTTAGGAATCTGAACGATAGAATTGAAAGGAAGATGTCGGTGAACGTTATTGATGCGGACCAGACCGCGTGCGTGAATCTGAACGATAGAATTGAAAGCACTTTTCTTTTAGTTTCGCTGTTAATAAATCTTAAAACTTCGTTTTGAATCTGAACGATAGAATTGAAAGAGAAACACAGTATATGATTTTGGGGCTATGGTTTTGAATATCTCTGAATCTGAACGATAGAATTGAAAGTACATAGTTCACATTTTCATAGAGAAGGGGCCGGCCGGAGTGAGAATCTGAACGATAGAATTGAAAGTTTCACCTCTTGCTGAGTCTATTGCAGAGGTCGTCGTATAATCTCTCGAATCTGAACGATAGAATTGAAAGTCTTCATCTTTCGCAAGTGTTAGTGCGTTATCATAGATGTACGCGTCAACGAGAATCTGAACGATAGAATTGAAAGCATGTGAGTCGAAACAGAATTCAGATAAGGATAGATCGGATATGAATCTGAACGATAGAATTGAAAGCAGCTGCTTTTTCCTGCGTGTACGTGATTATGAAGTCGAATCTGAACGATAGAATTGAAAGGAAAGCTACATTGTTGTCTCAGACAGCGGCATCTCCGTTGATTTGAATCTGAACGATAGAATTGAAAGATGACTTCAAAGAAATCAGTAAAATCTTCGAAGAGATGATGGGAATCTGAACGATAGAATTGAAAGGACGTTCGTGAAGTACCGCGTCACGGTATCCGCGTTTGAGTCGTGAATCTGAACGATAGAATTGAAAGCATATATTCGCATATTATGTATATATTTGTACATCTTTATATAGAATCTGAACGATAGAATTGAAAGAATTGAAAGCCTTGGCCCAACGTTGTAGAGCACTTCAAGGTATTCCCATTCTGAATCTGAACGATAGAATTGAAAGGAAAAGTTCGTAAAACATTGCATCGAGGAATGGCTAGCAACATAAGAATCTGAACGATAGAATTGAAAGTTTATCCGATTTACCCATATTGCAATTCTATTAAAACCTATATGAATCTGAACGATAGAATTGAAAGGTTTCTGTACGGATAAATCGGATACACCACAAACACTATATCAATGAGAATCTGAACGATAGAATTGAAAGACGGAGACGCCAAGTCTACCAACAGGGCTTCTGTACTTGTCAAAGTAGAGGAATCTGAACGATAGAATTGAAAGCATTAATCTTTCGAAGATGTCGATGAGTTCCTCAAAGTCATCGAATCTGAACGATAGAATTGAAAGGTATATGTTTTTACAGGCATTTTTTCACCGATAAGTGTATACATTGAATCTGAACGATAGAATTGAAAGTCTTCTTGCACTAGGCATCTTCCACTCGCTGGTTTGCCGTAAGAATCTGAACGATAGAATTGAAAGGAGAGCTACATTGTTGTCTCAAGCAACGGTGTCTCAGTTGCTTGAATCTGAACGATAGAATTGAAAGAGATTGAAGATCACTTCTCCTTTTTCCTCTCGCTCTTCCCCTTTTTCCGAATCTGAACGATAGAATTGAAAGCTAACTCCTACTTGGTGGAACTTCGGCGCTATCGCTGACTTACAGTGAATCTGAACGATAGAATTGAAAGTACCTCGATCGGGTACGGAGACTTTGGTTCAGTGGACGCGCCGGAATCTGAACGATAGAATTGAAAGTAAGATTACATAATATGTTAACACATAAATATCATTATGTAAGAATCTGAACGATAGAATTGAAAGTCTTCGCTTTTTTGCACTAGCTTGCTAGATAGCCACAATCTGAACGAATCTGAACGATAGAATTGAAAGCGTCTCTTGCAAATGCTAAGGCCTGCTCGTAAGTGTATAACTCGAGAATCTGAACGATAGAATTGAAAGAAGTTTCGACAATTTTATCGAACTCTTGCTTTCTTTTTTCCAGGAATCTGAACGATAGAATTGAAAGGTTTTTTCTTCTTCGAGACCTCGACTTCGATCATGCTGTTTTTGAATCTGAACGATAGAATTGAAAGGTGAGTTGCTTAAACAAGGTGGCATCGAAGCTCTTTGTCTTTATCGGCTCAGCTGATATGTTGAATCTGAACGATAGAATTGAAAGTAATCTGAAGCTGGGGCGACCGTGTGTCTCTCTACCGATGTCAAGAATCTGAACGATAGAATTGAAAGATTTCAGTCAATATACCATCTACTATGTTTAATATCGATAATAATGAATCTGAACGATAGAATTGAAAGATATTCCCACCCAAAACGTTCAGCCAAGCTCTTCAGCGATAGAATCTGAACGATAGAATTGAAAGCGATACAACTTCTTATGAATTTCCTCAAGTTCTCTTTGTCTTCTGAATCTGAACGATAGAATTGAAAGAGTCTATGCCGTGTATTAGAGCCAAAGTTGCTATTACAGTTAGGGAATCTGAACGATAGAATTGAAAGTCGAAAGAGAGAACTGCTGCGCTAGCTTCGAAAGTTCTTCATATGCCTTATGAATCTGAACGATAGAATTGAAAGGGCGTTATAAAATTATAAAATTATAAAGAGAAAGAATCTGAACGATAGAATTGAAAGTAATGCCTCGGTTCAGGTTCTCCCCAGGCGTCGTGGCTCACCCAGAATCTGAACGATAGAATTGAAAGCGATATATTACATATATCTCAACGGTGGCGTCGAGGTCGAAGGAATCTGAACGATAGAATTGAAAGAATGTAATTAAACCAGGCCCACCATAAAAACAA
>JAOAKQ010000019.1 GCA_026419835.1 Sulfolobales archaeon
ATAATAGTAGCGTAGAAGAATCTGAACGATAGAGATGGAAAAGCGGAACACGGAATCTGAACGATAGAATTGAAAGTTTCAAAGAATAACGATAGTCAACACCACGACTACAACAGGAACGCGAATCTGAACGATAGAATTGAAAGTCACTTTTGGGATCTTCATTTTTCTCATTTCCTTATTCTTCTGAATCTGAACGATAGAATTGAAAGAAACATTCGTTTGATCAATAATTCTGCAGCCGTCTCGAAGTCTGAATCTGAACGATAGAATTGAAAGACTTGGTGGAACTTCGGCGCTATCGCTGTCTTGCAGTGGTCGTGTGCCTCCTTGAATAGTGAATCTGAACGATAGAATTGAAAGTTATGTTCATTATTTTTCTATATATTTTATTGAACTCACTTTCGGAATCTGAACGATAGAATTGAAAGTGGGATAAAGGAGTAGACTTCGAGACGATGGCTGAGCTACTCATTCAGAATCTGAACGATAGAATTGAAAGATAACGTCGCCACACACCTGTTGCTAGATAAGACAATGATGAGAATCTGAACGATAGAATTGAAAGAATCCGATGCCGCACAACACGCCGACAGCAATCATCGCTACGAGAATCTGAACGATAGAATTGAAAGTGTCAAATTGCTCCTTTCTCTCCTCCATCATCTCTTCGAAGATTTTACTGAATCTGAACGATAGAATTGAAAGTCAATGATGTTATCATAGAGATACCTTCGCTCGATGCGTCTTGGTCCGAGGTTGAAGATCACTTCAGAATCTGAACGATAGAATTGAAAGCATCAAGAAACTCTACGCAGTGGAATTCTTCTCGCTCTACCACTTTGAATCTGAACGATAGAATTGAAAGTAACACAGCATCAGCAATCCTCTCAGCTATGATTTCCCTATCTGGAATCTGAACGATAGAATTGAAAGGGCGAATTTTGTCACCAATGTCTCAACAATTTTGTCGAATTCTTGAATCTGAACGATAGAATTGAAAGTTATAATGTATTCGTTCAATTCTTCGCGCCCCCGTGTTATGAATGAATCTGAACGATAGAATTGAAAGTTCCACCCTCCTCGGTCCGACGTTGTAGAGCACTTCAAAGTATTCCCATGAATCTGAACGATAGAATTGAAAGTCGAAATCCTCAATATCTTTGACTTCCATGATCTTTTTATGTAATTTATTGAAGAATCTGAACGATAGAATTGAAAGTATTCCAGTGTTCTGCCCAGTCTTTGAATTTTTCCAGCCTAGAATCTGAACGATAGAATTGAAAGTCTTCTAACATTTTTTCGAAAAACTCGCTGATTTCTTCGAGAATCTGAACGATAGAATTGAAAGTTCACGTCCATTACTTTTTTGTACAGTTTTTCGAACTCATCATTTGGAATCTGAACGATAGAATTGAAAGGGGAAGCTACAGTAGGCGTTGATCGGCGCAAACGAGATAAATCGTTGAATCTGAACGATAGAATTGAAAGTGTATTGAGACATCTACTTCACCCTTATTATGTGCGTCTCAGAATCTGAACGATAGAATTGAAAGTAGTACTGCGAGTGGGGAGGCTGGGGTGTAACTTCTCGAGTACGTGAATCTGAACGATAGAATTGAAAGTCTATCTTCCTCTGTCCACGTCACTTTTTTCACCTTCACTTTTTGAATCTGAACGATAGAATTGAAAGACAAATTCAAAAAGAGGGCAAAGTTTACGTAGTCTTTTTCTCGAATCTGAACGATAGAATTGAAAGTATTAAACATCGATAGTACGAGAGAATTCTTCAAGCACTACACGAATCTGAACGATAGAATTGAAAGCATGGTATCCGTCAATGGGAGCTGATGGTATACCGCATGGTATACGAATCTGAACGATAGAATTGAAAGTTATAGGTGGGGTAGCAGGCTACGAGATAGGTAGGCGCAGGAGTGAATCTGAACGATAGAATTGAAAGTGGAAAAATCTCCTTCAGGTTCGACCATTCTACCGGAGAATCTGAACGATAGAATTGAAAGTCTCAGTCTTGACGATTTTTCCACGAATAGGAAATTCGATATATGAATCTGAACGATAGAATTGAAAGCAGCCAATTCTACCTCGCTTCCGTCCGGCATCACTAGATTTCTTGAATCTGAACGATAGAATTGAAAGTCTTTTGCGAGCGTCAGAGCATGATCATATGTGTATGCATCAACGAATCTGAACGATAGAATTGAAAGGCTATCATCGCGAAGATAACTAAACATTCAAAATTAGACTAGAATCTGAACGATAGAATTGAAAGGTTCGTAAGTATACAACTCAATGAATTTTGTTGTCAGATTCTCAGAATCTGAACGATAGAATTGAAAGCGTGTGTTATATTCATAATATATCTATTCGTCTCAACTCGCAATGAATCTGAACGATAGAATTGAAAGAAGCTCTATGAATCGCTGGAATCGAAAGCTACAGAAAAAGTTGAGAATCTGAACGATAGAATTGAAAGTTTGCCAGCTGTATTAATAATATAGCATAGTAGCACTTCCGCGAATCTGAACGATAGAATTGAAAGTCAATTTCGATGCTTGATGCTCCTCGGAACCCACACTTGACGAAGAATCTGAACGATAGAATTGAAAGGGCTCAGTAAACCCCAGAGTGGGGAGGCTATGTAGAGGAATCTGAACGATAGAATTGAAAGTAATTTTCAGCTTAATCGCGTCGAGTTTCTCTTTCTGATCCTTCTAGAATCTGAACGATAGAATTGAAAGTTATTGGAGTATGGATAGATTGGATACTCGATGAACACTATCTCAAGAATCTGAACGATAGAATTGAAAGATATTAGTAGCCTTCTAACCCCCCTCCACCCCCAGACCCCCAAGAATCTGAACGATAGAATTGAAAGTATATCAGCCCTGTACCGACCCAGCTATATGTCGGCATATATTTAGGAATCTGAACGATAGAATTGAAAGTAAATGAGTTTCTCGGTTACTGGGATCACCACAAGCGCCCCGAATCTGAACGATAGAATTGAAAGCTAATTCTACTTCACTGCCGTCTTCTTGTACTAGACATCTTCCAGGAATCTGAACCTGTCTCTTATACACATCTCCTAGCCCACGAGACCA
>JAOAKQ010000001.1 GCA_026419835.1 Sulfolobales archaeon
TTCTTCGTCCAGGAACTTCTTTATCTGGTCTGGTGAGGTGATATTTATCTTAGCCGTTATGTCAGGCTTCTCGATTTCTAGAGGTGCGTCTAGTAGTGCTATTTTCGCATTCTCGACTCTTCTAGGCATTCCAGGGTGAACTACCTCCTTATCTAACACTATTCCCTTAATTAATCGAGTTTCCGCTAGAGAAGCCCCCTTCTTCTTCTCAATCTTTATGTTGTCAGACCTTACGATATACCCTCCCTCCGGTTTTTTCTCAGCTACGGTCGTTACGGCATCAATTACAACGTTAATAAAGTGGTCTATAACATCTGGAGCGGCTACGTACTTACTCGCTAGTGCGGCGTACGCGAGTTCTCTAAGTACCGGCCTGGTTCTCTCAACACCTTCGGGAGTCTCTATATCGACCTCCACTACGTCAGCTATCTCATCAAGTATTTCAATAGCTTTCTCGGAAGCCTTCTTGAAGCCCTCAATAATTATCGTGGGATGGATGTTCTGGTCGAGAAGTGCTTCAGCTTTAGATAGTAGAGTACCGGCCAGGACTACAGCTGAAGTAGTTCCATCACCAACCTCAGCATCAACAGCTTTAGCCGTTTCCACTAGTAGCTTAGCTGCCGGGTGCTGAACCTCCATTTCCTTAACTATGGTGGCTCCGTCATTGGTTACCGTAATATCGCCGAAACTATCTACCAACATCTTATCCAAGCCCTTAGGACCGAGAGAAGTCATTAGCACCTCGGCTAGGGCTTTAGCTGCCATAATATTACTTCTCAGTGCTTCACGTCCGTGAGTTCTAGTCGCACCCTCCTTTAATATCAAAACCGGGATACCGTACGTCGACATATCACACCCCATTAGAATTACATTAAAGACTTCTATTTAAGCTTTTATCAAACTACTGAGATCGGACTTAGGAGAACTACTGTATACAGTATGTGGCGAGAAATTAGGCAACCACCACTTCCTTAATTCCAAGATTCTCCGATACGTAGGCTGCGAATTCCTCCGCTCCGTTACTTCTAGCTCTTACTACGTAGACTTTTCTAGGTTTAACACTAGCTACGTACTGAATTAATCCTCTAAAATCTGAGTGGTCACTGAAAGCTACGTGCCACGTGCGGTTGGCTAACTTCTTAATCGGTTTCTCGAATTCCCATCCACTAAGTATTATAGAACTTATAGAACTCGCACTTCGAGAAGCTCTACTATGAGCTCTTGTCGTGTGGTCTAGGTATACGTACCACCCATTCCTCATTACTTCGCTAGCTTCTCGAGTACCTAGTAGAATGTAGTCCTCCACTCTGTGTCCCAAGTTCTCGGCTTTCTTAGTCATCATGTAGACCTTGGAGGGTAGAATGAATGGTGCGTCAACCCCCCTACTTCTGAGAAGCTCCATGACTTCGTTGAGTTTTCCGTAATAACCGTAGATATGTACACTACTTTCAGAAAGAAGCTGCCTCACTAAGTCCACTAGCAGGTCCTCTATAACGTCATCGAATCTCCTCACGTAGGACGGCCTTCCGTAGACAGCGTCAATTATTAGCGTATCCGCTTCAACTAGGGGAGTGCTCTCGCCAGGCTTCTTGAAGTCGCTGCTGTATAGAACTCTGTACCCATCTTCAAGTTCGGCTAGAACTTGAGCTGTGCCCGGTATGTGGTGGCTTTTCACGAGTTCAAGGCGTACACTGCCTACCTTAATTCTAGTACCGTAGCTCAAATAAATTGAAGAAGCCATTACGGGGTAGCCCAGTACTGGAAGCCAGCTCAGAGTTACGTGAGTTCCAATTAGTCTATACGAGCTCCCTATACTAGGCATAAGGTTAACTATGTGGTCGCTATGTATGTGAGTAACTACTCTAGCTCTACTTGAGACACTCCTATGTCCGTCAATAACTACTTCGTCTAGAATTGATATAGCGCCACTACTATCAATGTATATACGGCGCTCGCTCAATACTCACCAGCTCCTCTCAACTACATTTAAGCTAGGACTTTAAAATGCTGAACCCCGGCACCGCCAAATAGCTCCTCACGCGGAGATAGACCGAGGACTGCGGGAGTCTACACCCAGCTCTCACATGAAATCAGTTCGCAGTTCTCCGAGATCCACCTATATAGAGCTCTAAACGCTAGACCTCTATGAGATATCGCGTTCTTCTCCTCAACACTCATCTCCGCAAAAGTCCTGTCGTAGCCGCTCGGAATAAATATCGGGTCGAAGCCGAAGCCTCCAGAACCTCTAGGCTCTTCAGATATAGTTCCCCTAACCTCCCCACCGAAGAGCTTTACACCATTAATTGTCGGAGCCGCTAGAGCTATTACCGACTTAAAAGAGGCTTCTCTATCTCTAACTCCGCTCATAAGCTTCAGAATGCCCGATATTCCGATTGTTTTAAATACGTAGCTAGACATAGCTCCCGGAAACATGTTCAAGTGCTTTACGTACAACCCCGAATCTTCAACTATGACGGGTTTTCTCAGAACTAAGTACGCTGTAGCTACTGAGTAGAGAGCTATATCTGAGAGACTCTCAGACTGTATCTCGACCTTGGGAACGTCTATGGGGATCAACTCTATTTGGTGCGCTCTAGCTAGTAGACCTAGCTCCCTTATTTTCCACAAATTTCTGGAAGCTAAGTACAGCCTCACCTCAACCACCACTAATATGTAGAGTTTAGTTTCTCAAGATAACATTCACGGCTACTCGAAGAATAGCGTTCACCGCGTACTAACTTAGCGTCGATTTCTCTTTGTAGAGGTTGATCTTCAGGTACAACGAACGCTTTTAAGTATTGAAAGTACTCGAATTAGGGAGAGATTTGGAGAAGAAAAAGAACGCGGAATCCAATGAAAGTGAAAAGAGCTTTAAGCTAGACCTAAACCTCAGGGTAGTTTACGAAGACCAGGAAGTTCTCGTGATTAGAGCGCCTACGGAAGATGAACTTGTAGATATAATACTTAAACTACTGAACACTAAGCCTATGAATATCAAGGAAATACACCAGTACCTCCCCGGAATTGCGAGTGAAGATAAGATTAGGAAGACCCTTACTAAGCTGGTTAACGAAGGAAGGGTGTACGTTCTCGAAAACGGACGTTTTATAGTTGTTGGAAGGTAATCTACCTAGGTGCTGAAATTGCTTGAACATCAATCAAATCCTCAGAGCAGTACTTCAAAGCAGCTTACCGATAAAGCGAAGTGGATCGAGAAAATCGTAAAATCAGCTAAGCAGTCCTACAAACTCTGCCCGTACTTCGATAAGAAGACGAACTCGTGCTTCGTTAAAATGATGAAATCTCAGAAGAAAGCTAAGTGCGATAGAGAGGGTAAGTTCGATACTTGCCCGGTGTTCGCTGAATTTATTGGAGAGCAGTACGATAAACTGGTCGCTCTAAATAGAGTACTACCGCAAGACTTTAGGGATCTCCAGTTAGTAATCTAGGTGCGGCACGATCCCGGAACTCGCTACGGAAGACCTCTCGCGGACGCGTTTAACGTATAAAACTTGGGACTCGAAATATGCTTGGTGATGAAAAGAGGGTCTAGTGACCTATGAACGCTGCTGGAAATGCTGATTTAGCTAAGAGAGCTTATCTACAAGCAATTCTAGCTGTAGGGACTTGGCTACTTATATCTGGAGCTATATACGTGAACACTCTCGAACGTTACGGATATAGCGGTGTCAGCACACTGTATGACGCAATTTCTGTGAGTTCTCTTATAGTGTTCATAGGAACGCTAGTACTAATGTTTAAGTTGAAGATAGAGACAGCGCTAGCGCTTTCTTCAATTCTGCTAGTAATTACATACTACGCCAGACTCTCTCACATAGCGTTAAGTAGGGAGTGTGAAGTGCTTTTACTACCCTTAGTTACAGTCGTAGAACTTAAAGATAGTGGTTTCGGGTCCCTCTCTCTAGATCTAGGTCAATTGGGTCTCTACACACTTCTGTATCTTGCCGCTAAGAGCTCTATAGTGAAGGCGTACTTAAAGCGTATCAAGTAGTTACGCACTACTTCGAGACCTTAAGAAGCAGTAACTCGGTGAGTTTGACCTAAACGAACTTATAGCACTTGTAGAACTAAGTCGATCTTGTGGAGAAGCTTAATGCTAGTGGTAGTAGCCGCATCCACACTTGATTACGTTGCGAACGAACTTCGACTAGGAGGACCGGCATACTATATAGGTATAGCCATGCTACACCTTAATTCACGAATTCTCTTAGTAACGACAAGGTCTTCCGTATCGAACTTTCTAAAAAAGCATGGCGATGTCCTAGATTTATTGAACGTAGTAGAAGCTGGTACTGGAGAAACCGTCTTTAGAATAGATATTTCAGATGATAATAGAAGTCTTAAACTGGTAAGACGGTCAAAGTTTGAAATAGAGCGAGTTCTTGAGGTAGTGAAGAACTTTAGTGCTATCCTCGTTTCAACCACATACAGCGAGTTAAACATCGAGGAATTAGCTGAACTAGCCAGAGAACGCATTGCAGTAGTGGACGTCCAGGGATTCATTAGAAAGGTAGCTGAAAGTGGTGAAGTAGTTCACGATACGGTGAGAGTTTTTGAGCTAGGAAAGTACCTTAAAACATCTAAACGAGCTATTCTGAGAGGTGAGAGATCAGAGTTCCCAGCGGAATGCTGGGTGAACCCCCTAAGATGTGCGGAAGAGCTCGAAGCGGACCTAGTTGTAACCGATGGAAAAATGCCTTTCAAAGTGGTATCCTATAGAGATAAGTGTTTATACGAAGTTAAGCCGCTGCAGAGTGTTTGCGGAAAGTCCATAGGATCTGGGGATGTTTTTACGGGAGCACTAGCTCATTACATAGTTAACGGAAACATAGAACTCCTCGAAGCCGCTGCGACCGCATCTGTAGCGGCATCTCTAAGGCTAAGAGATAAGTACCCCTGGTTTACTCTTCGTGAACTTGAAGTTTTAAGAAGTAAGGTGCGGGTTTTGCGAGAAATCTGTTACGCATAGAAGGAGTAACATTTTTTTAAAGGTTGAATCGCTACTTAACTTGAGCTACCGTGCCAATTCATCGAAGCATATCATTTAAAGTGCCCTACGAGTTGGAAAAAGTGTATGAAGTAGTATCGAGACCTAAAGACTTCTTCTCTCTACTTCCAATTTCAGCGGAGTTCAGATCTTTTAGAGGTAGTGACCTAGTTGTGCATTTGAGTGCTTTCGGATTGAAGGGTGATGCCGTTTTTAGCTTCGCAGCTTCTAAAAAAGTGAATAGAGTTATTGTTGAGAGCAGCTTGATTGGCGAGCTGATTATGGGGTTCTTTAGACCACCCCGCACGGATCTGAACTTTAGACTTCTCGCTACGAGGATTGGTGAAGAAACTGAGATTACGTTTGAACTCTACATAAAAGCCGGTGCTTTCAGAGAGAGAGTTTCTGGACTAGCTAGTGAAGCTGAGAAATTCATCTCCAGCATTCCTAAGAGCATTACTGAAGCTTTGAGGCAAGTTGCCGCTAAACCTGCGGTCGAAGTTAGGCGTGAAGAAGCGGTAGTCTCCAGCCTACCTACGACTTCGGTAATTGCCGTTAGCGAGAGGGGGGTCCCACCGGCAGAAGCAGAGAAAAGAGAGGAAAAACGTGGGTTAGCACGGACTCCGGCGGTTCCTATACCATCAGTAGAAAGTGCTAAACCCGTGGGTAGAGCTGTTTCAGATACTTATCTAGGTATTCTCGAAGATCCGGTAGCAATATATAGGTTAACCATTGGGGGGAAATCTATTGCTACCTTGAGAATGAAGTACTCCAGCGTTTTAATGAACGTTCTATCAGATATAAGTACCAAGAACAGCACCCCAATCTACGTAGTCCTCGTAAGCGAGAAACGAATAGCGAGATTAATAATGATTAAAGACGAGATACTCGGTATTGCGGTAGAGTACGAGAACGATGTAGTCAAGGGAGATAGAGCTCTCGAACTCCTAGAGAAAAGTGAGGAAGAATTCATTTGTGCTGTATTCGCAGTGAGTAAAGAACTCTTAGATTCGTTAAAGCCGTCTTAGCGCACCGAAGCTAATAAAGCACCCACTCAGAGTGCCGTTCGCATTAAGAGAGCTTTCCTGTACGTCCTAGTATGACTTCGAGCGCTCGTTACCTTTAACTAGATTAGAGCCGAAGCAAGTACGAGCGTAAAGCATAAAAATCGTAAGCTAGAAATAAATCGGGGGAGTTCGTGAGCGGGCATGCCGTTCTCGTTATCGATATGCTGCATGACTTTATTTACGGGAAGATTAAGTGCCAACCGTGCGCTGAAATTATCGGTAGTGTACAAAAAGTGGTTCGAGCGGCTAGATCTGCTGGTATTCCAGTAATTTACGTGAATGATTCTCACTTTCCCACGGACCCTGAGATGAGAATCTGGGGAGAGCACGCGATGAGAGGTGGGGAAGGGTCTAGAGTCGTAGAAGAGCTTAAGCCGCTAGATCGTGACTTCGTTTTAGAGAAGAGAACGTACTCCGCGTTCTTTGAGACCGGACTAGACCTTCTACTCAGAGGGCTTGGTGTAAGAACCGTTGTAATTACCGGGATACACACGCACATCTGCGTAAAGCACACAGCCGCTGACGCTTTCTTTAGGGGTTACAACATTGTGGTACTGCGGGACGCTACGGCAACGTTCAACTCTAGGGACCACGAAGAAGCTCTAAACTACATGAAAACAATGTACGGAGCGGAAATAATGGCTTCAGAAGACCTTCTTCACCTTTGGACTTCGAAACGCTAAATATGGTTAGGAATGGAGTCTCACCTTATTCTATTGAATCTCGAAGCGCAGAGAAGTACTGGGCATCCCGACTCAAGTTACCTTTTCCGACATTTTTCTGAGAACTTCTTCGTAGAGTTTTAGAAGTAGTTTCTTTCTGTCTTCCATGAGTATCACATCACTGTAGCCGTGCGTAACCATTGAGTGAGCGAAAGGTGATGGAGGACCTCGAACTCTCATCAATTTCACCATAATATCGCCAGCTTTCATAGAGTTCAGTATTCTTTCGGCATCTTCGACATCCATGACGTCCTCCATAACTTCTCGGTAGGCTTCTTCTAGAATTGGGAATTCCTCTATTGTCTCTACGATCCTTATGAGGGTTTCAGCGTTTACCTGCCTTCTACTAACACTAGTTTCCTCACCTCTATAGTTTCTAAGAAGAGCTAGGGCTCTCTCAGCACAGTGTCTAAATCTTCTCTTCAAGATCTCCGACCTTCTTAAAGCTCTTCTAAGTAGCTCTCTAAGCTGGCAATTCTTCAAGTCACTCAAAACTCTGTGGACTACCTCGTCGTTGAACAGTACGTGCTTTGATGGAGCTGTCAGTATGAAGCCGTTATCGGTTACAGTTATTCTCACGTTAACGTCAATAAGATCGCTAGCGAGTAGAGCTGTAGCTCTAGCTAAGGCATCGTTAACTCTTCTTCCGAGTAGAGTATGGAATATCAAGTTATCGGTATACGATGCATCATCATACCACATCTCCACCAGAAAAACTCTCTCATCGGGTACGACTCCAACGTACTCCTTTTGTTCGTAAACGTAGTCCACTATGTACTTCGCTACCCGCTCATCTACGCCGTAACCTATTGAAACTTCACGTACAGCTCTCTTAAGGCCGACACTATCTATCATGCGGGAGACGTGTCCACGGAATTTAGCTACTTCAATTGCCGAATCGAAGGATAGTGGAAGCATCTCTGAAAACCAGCTCGGAACAGTAGGTTTCTGATGCTCTACCTTTCTCGCTACCACTCTCATAGCACTAGACTTCACGAACTGGAAGGTCCTGCCTCCAAGTACGAATACATCGCCTGGCTCCAGGTACTCAACAAACTCCTCCTCCAAGTCGCCGACGTAGCGCCCATCTTCAGTGAATACTCTGATCTTAGCTTCATCAGGTATAGCGCCGGAGTTTAGGTAGTATATGGCTCTTACACCTCTCTTCTTACCGAAAGCTTCTTCGTCTTCATAGTACCTTATCTTAGAGTAGGTTCTCGTAGTCAATAGAACGTCTTCGTGCTTCCCAGATAGGTACTCTATAACCCGCATAAACTCGCCCCACGATAGTTCGCGGTAATTGTAAGATCTTCTAATAACCTCGTATGCTTCTCTAAGCTTCCACTTTCTCTCTAAAGACATCCCAACGATGTGCTGAGCGAGAATATCGAGGGGTTTTCTAAGTACTCTCACGCTATCGAGCTTTCTCTCCCTAGAGAGCTTAGCTAGGACTGTCACCTCAACGAGGTCGTCTCGATCTACAGCTACTATATACCCCCTACTAACATCGCTAATGCTGTGCCCGGACCTCCCAACTCTCTGAATCAACCTAGTAACACTCTTCGGAGAGCTGAGTAGGACTACCGCATCGATATGGCCTATATCTACTCCTAGCTCTAGAGATGTAGAACTCACTATAGCTCTAAGATCGCCATTCTTAAGCTTGTTTTCTACGTCTAACCTAAGCTCTCTACTTAGCGAACTATGGTGTGCTTCCACTTCATCAGCATCTAGTACACCTTCTTTCTCAAAGATCTTTCTCAACTTAAACACGACTCTCTCGGTAGAGCTTCTAGTGTTCGTAAACACTAGAGTAGTTCTATGCCGGAGAACTATCTTCTTCAGCTCCTGGTAGATGGCTTCGTTAACTACTTCAGCTGAGTCTCTTATGATATCGACCTTCGGGCACAGCACGTCGACCTCCATGGGCTTGAGGAATCTAGCGTCAACAACTACGCAGTCTCTAGGTTCCAGGCTCGATCTATAACCAACTAGAAACTGCGCAACTACTTCGAGAGGAGCTATTGTGGCACTCAAACCTATTCTCTGAAGCTCCCAAGGAATTAGTTCTTCAAGTCTTTCGAGAGTTAACGATAGATGGGCTCCTCTCTTGCTAGACGCCAGTTCGTGGACTTCATCTACCACGACCCACCTAACCCCCGATAGTTTCTCTCTAAATCTAGGTGCCACTAAAGCTATTGCTAGAGATTCTGGTGTAGTTACTAGTATGTGGGGAGGTTCCTTCAGCATCTTCTGTTTTTCGCTCGGTAGTGTATCGCTGGTTCTCACCTTCACTCTGAGCTCCGGAAGTTCTATACCCATTCCTAGGGCTACTTCACGTATTCCATCTATGGGCTTTCTCAGGTTTTTGACTATGTCGTTATTGAGAGCTCTAAGTGGGGAGATGTATACAGCGTACACGCTATCTTGAATTTGTCCTAGCTCACCTAATCTGTATAGCCCATCTACTATAGGTAGAAAGGCGGCGAGAGTCTTACCCGTACCAGTAGGACTAGAGATGAGAACGTTGAGGCCCTGCTTTATGTACGGTATAGCCATAAGCTGAGAGGGAGTGAAGCTTCTAAAAGTTCTCTTAAACCACGCTACCGTGTACTCTCTAAGTAAACTCAGTACTTCATCTTCTCTAGGTACTTCAGCTACCACTTTAACTACAGCACATCCCTCCACGTATCACTTAAAGGTAAGTAGTATTAAGCAGAGAACGCAATGAGGTCTGCGACCGCTTACCGCACTCTCAGTAAGTTGGATCTAGTTTGAGAAAGTGCGGGTAAGTAGCACTCCGTGCTGGCAGACATAGCACCTCGTACTAAAGACGGCGGGAGGGTCCATACTCAAATTTTCTTTGAGGTAGCTTCTCTCCTTCTTTCAAGCATATTTCCAAGCTCCCTAGCTAGTCTAATCGATTCGCTGATAACTTCTTTAGAACCTCTATCAATGAGCATTTTGTAAAATCTCGCAGCACACTTACTACTGTGAAACGCTAGCTCTCTATCTTCAACTCTAATCACTATACCCTGCCCCCTAGGGAACACTCGACCGCATACTACACATAGATAGCGATCTGCGTGCTTCAAATCCGTACCCAGGCGTAGCTCACGGTACTATAAATTTATAATTTCACAATACGCCGTAAAATGCGCACGCATTCGCTCAGTAAATCTCTGAAGGTAGATCGAGATTTCGAGAATGTCTGCGCATATGGATTTTTATGTAGGTCTTCGAGTTACTATTACCGCCGGCACCGGACCGGTTGGTGTTGGAATAGCTAGCAGCTTAGACTTATATATTTCCGCTTTTCTAACTGGGTATATCTTCTTAGCGCGCGTCATTAGGTCTACAGCCATATCGCCGAAGACCATGGCTTTAACAAACTCATCGAAAGTGCTCCTCTGAGCCCACTCCTTGATGGTTTGGAATACTATCTTTCTAATAGCTCTCTTATGGCTAGTATTGCAGTTGTAAGCGGTTAGCACCAACCCGGTAACTCTTAAGACATACCCGTCGCTAGTGGTAGTATCGGTAATACCTACGATCTTAGAAGACTTCCTCCTAGTTATAGACTTAACGTAGTCCCTCGAAAGTTCGTGCCCCTTGAATCTAGTGTACACGTTCTCTTCATCGTATCTGTAGACTTGGAAGTAGAGGTGTATGTAGTGCTTAGTGAAATCTCCAGTTAAATCAAAAAGTGTCGTCTCTACAACTCTCCCCAGCAGCTTCCAATCTTCATCGGCGGGGATACCACCTATAGGAATACTCCCAAATACTTCTGGAGATACGACTGAATACCACTTCTTCGCCTTCCACTTCGTCTTAACCGCTGACGACACGCACTTCCTCCTTAACGTTTAAAGCAAGCCGAGACTTAAAAGCTTTTGCGCTCTCCCACAGCTCTAACAACCTTCCTAATCATATCAGATAGAAGAATCACCTCGTTCAAGACCGAGCCTAAGGTTAGGATATCCTCACTAAAGCAATCACCGCAGCCCACCTCGTATACGTAGCAACCATTTGTACTTGAACTAGTTAACGTGAATTTTTTAGGAGGAACGTCATCTGGACTGAGAGACCTGGCTAGAACGCTAGCTGGAAGCTCACTAAAACACAGCATTAACCTAGCTTTAAGTTTAATTCTCACTTAAAGCACCACAGCATACCCTTCTCGTCGGGGAAGCTCTTTAGCGGGAACGCGCTTATTTCAATACTCACGCCAACTTCACCTTCTTCGCTATCCTACTTCTAACAATACCTCTAGCGGAGTTAACGTAGAGCTGCCAGTAGTTTATTAAGTCTCTACCTACGTAAGCTTCGTAGAGCGGGTTTCTTCTTAGAGGTTTAGCTACGTGAACTACTGTTTGATACGGAATTTCGTACCCGTTGAAAGCAACTTTATCGATTACGCATAGGGAAAATATAGCGTAGCTCCACACGCCTCCCACACTTACTTCTACTTCTTTAAGCGATTCAACGTTTTCAAAGCACTTAAGGTCTTCCGCTATAGAGACGTCTATAAACGAAGTATTGATGTCTTCGGTTACTAGAGCTCTAGCATAGCTAAATCTACTTCCTTTAAATAGCCCGAGCAGTAGCACTACTTCAAATTTATTCATACTCTTCGCAATAGTCTATGCGTGACTCACTTAATAAGCAAATTCAGCGGTGCGTTCGAACTACTCCTAGGCCAGCTAAGTTTCGACATTACGTAGGAATCTGTAGACTAACTCTGGGTGTTTTAGTGATAGCCACACGGCGAGTTTTTCTAAGACCTCTACATTCCCGACGGAGGTATTGAAGCAATCCAAACTCTTCAAAATCCCGGAGATGTGAGCGTACGCAGTGACATCAGTTTTAAGCACTCTGTACATAGGAACTACGACCTCTACATCGCCGGACTTAAAGTATATTCTCGGTTTCTCGATTACGTACTTATTGACTAGGTTTTTCAGAAACAGAGTAAGTATATCGTTTAGAGTCTCTGGAAGAGCTACTACATCTAATCTAGTGGTTAAGCCGGCTATAGCTTTCTGAACGTAGCCACCTTCGAGAACGTCCCTACCTAGGCTCGAGAAAACTACGTCTTGACAATATCTTCTAAAAACTGAGTAGCACTCGAAAAGTTCTTCTTCTAGAACTACGCACACAACTTCACTGTTGAACCCTCTTTCAATATCGCTAAGGATCTTCATTAGAACGGTGCTTTCTACAATCCTATGCGAGTAAACTAGGACAGCTATCTTAAGTCCGAAGCTCTTTTTTCTAATTAAAGAGAAAGACCTCTTGATTTCTCTAGCAAGATCTCTGTAGAGACAGATAGCGCAAAGCTTCTCACCTGAATGTCTTCTATAGTAGCTAGCGGAACGCCTTCCGCAACTCGAGCAAAGAACTGCTTCCGCACTCCTCATCGTATAGCCCACAGACACTTTATAGCTCAGCTATAGCTACGTACACGCAGATATCCAATAGCTGTAGAACTTAAATACCAATACCTATTGGTCTGCTCGGGAATAGCATGACGAGGGTACTAGCTATAAACGCTTCGCCGAGAAAGTACGGAAATACGTATAAACTACTTAGAGTAGCGGTTGAAGCGTCCAGGCGCTTCGGGGCTTCAGTGGAGCTGCTGCACCTATACGACTACTCAATACAACCCTGTATTGGGTGTGTAAGCGATGCGCAGCTATCGTGCAGATATCCGTGCTTAGTAGATAATGATGACTGCAACAAGATACTCGATAAGATCGTTAAGTCAGATGCGCTCATAATTTCAACACCAATCTACTGGTACGGCCCCAGCGGCCACCTCAAGAACCTGATCGACAGGATGACCTCTCTGGAAAATATGATTTTCGTATCTGGAAGGTCTCTGCTCGAAGGTAAGGTATCGGGTTTTATAGCTGTTGGAGCGGATAGTGGTAACATAATGACTATATCTTACCTGATGGTAGTAATGAACTCTATGGGAGCTATAGTACCTCCGTGGGCACTTGTGTACTACCTAGGGCGGGGTGACGCTCTAGAAAACGGAGAATCAGTACTAGATGCCGCTAACCTAGGCTTCCTCGTTACTAGAGCGGCTCAAGGAGCTCATCCTAGCGAACTGCGCTACAACCCTCTCCTCCTAGAGGAGCTGGGCGGAGAAAAACTCGTTTCCACTATATACAGTGAAGTCAGCGCGCTCTATCAGCAAGAGCTGGTGAAGAGAAAATCGATTTTCGGACCGACATAGAGAAGAAGGTAGTTGACAAGATCTTCGCGAACTTACTGAGTAATGTAGGCGAGATCTAGTGAACTCTCCGTAGTTCTTCGCGGTAGATCTCGGCTTACTCACGAAGTGAGTAAGTATCGAAGTAGCACTAAATGCCTTTACCGCATTTCTTTGAATCAGCCAAATGCCTTTACCTCATCTACTCGGTGCCGGAGGAAATCATCACTTCACAGGGTCGTGGCGTGGGTTTTACATCACGTATCAGCGCTTAAAGACCTCAATCATCCCCAAGGTACGTACGTCCACGAGCTTTTAAAAATTTGACATGAGCTGCTCAGATCTACGTAGCTAGAACTTACGGTACCACTTCATCTACGCAGTCTCGCGGTATCTATTAAGCTGCGATTACCGCGTTAGTTGGGTACTTCGCAGTGTCGTCAAGGGTCGATGTTAGCATAGTAATTCCTACGTACAACGAGAGAGAAAACATAGCTCGCTTAATAAAGGTCCTACACGACCTCATGGTGGAGAACGGATTCTCCTACGAGATCGTGGTTGTTGACGATAACTCACCGGATGGAACGGCTGATGCTGTAAGAGCTGCGCAGAACCACTACAACGTTAAGCTAATTGTGAGGCCCGGGAAAATGGGGTTAGCATCGGCCGTGCTGGAAGGCTTCAGAGCCGCTAGAGGCTCTCTTCTAGCTGTAATGGACGCCGACTTTCAGCACCCCCCCGAAGCACTACCAGAAATGCTGAAGAAAGCTCTGGGTGAGTGCGATGTTGTTGTAGGTTCTCGATATGTCCGCGGAGGTTCTACGCGGGGGTGGTCTCCTCCAAGAAAAATAATTTCAAGAGGTGCTGATCTTATAGCTAAGGTGCTACTACCGAAGACTCGCAAGATCAAGGATACCATGTCGGGGTACTTCGTGCTAAGGAGGGAGGTTATTGATGGAGTATCTCTAGATCCGAGAGGCTTTAAAATCCTTCTCGAGGTCCTAGTTAAGGGACGTTATAGAAAAGCTTGTGAACACCCTATCGAATTTAGAGCCAGAGTGTGGGGTAAATCGAAGCTAGGAACTACCGAGATCTTCAACTACCTACTCCACGTGCTGAATCTAGCTCACGAATCCATAAGATTCGTTCTAGTGGGCGGGTTGGGAACTATAGTTAACCTCACGGCACTCTACCTTCTAGGCTATCTACTGGGAGTCGAGCACTGGGTCGCGGTACCGCTAGCTTTCGAGGTCTCGACTCTGTTCAACTTCGTAATGCACGAAGTGTGGACGTTTAAGTCTGCGTTTAGTAGAGGTGTTATTAAGAGACTAGCTGAGTTTCACGGTGCTACAGTCGTTCACTTCGTATCTCAAGTTACTGTATCCAACGCACTCTTCTACGGCTACGGAGTTGAGAGAGTAGTGTCTCAGTTGATCAGCATAGTAGTGGGGTTCTTTCTCAACTACGTGCTGAGTAGGTATATTGTCTGGAGAAAGGCTTTAGTAAGGTTCTAGCATAATAGTGTTGAATTCGAAGTATCTATAGAGTGAGGGAAGCTGGTTAAACTGAAACTAATCGTAAGTGGCCTAGTTCAGGGTGTTGGTTTTAGACCGTACGTACACTCACTAGCGAGATCCCTGAATCTAACCGGGTACGTCAAGAACGTAGGAGGGTCTGAAGTGGAGATAGTCGTCGCGGGAAGTAGAGACAGCGTTTCACTCTTCCTATACAGACTACTTCTAGACACTCCAGAACCAGCTGAAGTAGAGCACGTTATTGTAGAGGAGCAGCAGCAAGGAGAGTACGGAGAGTTTAGAATAGAGAGGTCTTCCGGTAGGCTGTACCTACGCTCAATGCTGCCACCGGACTTCAGCATATGCGATGACTGCCTGCGCGAAGTTCTCGACCCTGGAGACAGGAGGTTCTCCTACCCGTTCAATTCGTGTGTTTGGTGCGGTCCGAGGTTCTCGATGATGTACGGAGTGCCGTATGATAGAGATAGGACCTCGATGAGAGATTTCCCCCCCTGCCCCGACTGCTTAAGTGAGTACACCGATGTAGAAAACAGGAGGAGGTACCACGCCCAAGGCATATCGTGCCCAAGGTGCGGACCTAGGGTAAGCCTATATACGCGCAGCTGGGAGTTGATGGACGTGAGTGACCCTATAAGCGAAGCGGCAAAGCTAATTAACGAAGGATACATCGTCGGGGTTAAGGGTGTTGGCGGGTACCATATTGCGTGTCTAGCTACGGAAGACGAGGCAGTCTTAAAGTTAAGACAGAGAAAGAGGAGACCCACCAAGCCGTTTGCTGTGATGGTCCTAGACCTGGACACCGCGGATAAGCTGGTAGTTCTCGACGGAGCTTCGAGGAATCTACTGCTCTCCCCCCAGAGACCTATAGTGCTACTACCTAAGAAAGAGGGGTCTCCCGTATCTAAGTACGTATCGCCCGGCATGGTTCACGAGGGCGTCTTCCTGCCCTACACGGCTCTCCACCACCTTCTCCTTAAGAATGTGGGGGACCGGTTCGCGGTTATGACTAGTGGCAACGTGACGGACGAGCCTATGTGCTACGACGAGAGCTGCGCGAAGAGTAAGCTGAGTAGGATAGCGGACTTCATCCTAACTCACAATAGAGTTATAGTTAATAGAGTGGACGATAGCGTCGTAAGATTCACCGACGGCACTCCGGTCGTGCTTAGGAGGTCCCGCGGCTACGTTCCGCGGTGGATTAGAATTCCGTTCAGACTTAGTAATGAAGTCGTAGCTATGGGCGCCGACGTCATAAGCGCTCCAGCAATAGCTTTTGAAGATAAGGTCGTGCTAGCTCAGTACGTAGGGGAACTCAGTAACGGAGAGACCGTGTCTGAGCTTCTTAAGTACTTGAAGTACTTTATCGAAGTCTATAGAGTAGAGTCCGCGAAAGCCGTATACGTAGTCGATAAGCACCCTAGGTACGTATCTCGAACGATAGGAATTGAAGCAAGTAGGAAGTCCGGAAAACTCGTAGAAGTACAACACCACGTAGCTCATATTCTCAGTACTATGGCTGACGTCAACCTACTTGGAGAGTCTTACGTGGGGATAGCTACCGATGGAGTCGGCTACGGAGATGATGGTGCTATATGGGGTTGTGAAGTGATTGAGGTATCGAGGTCTGGGTATAGAAGACTTGGAAGGCTGTCCTACGTAAAGCTAAGTGGGAGCGATCGAGATGTGAAATACCCAGCGCGAGTACTAGCATCGTACCTCACTACAATACTGAGTGACGAGGAGATCGTGTCTCTATATGAAAAGAGCGGGCTCATCAAGACCCTACCCGGTGGTAGACCCGAGCTAGAAGTACTTCTGAAGGCGGTAAGGAGGAGTCGGGTCTACTCCTCCAGTCTCGGAAGACTGCTAGATGCCATATCGGTTTTACTAGGCGTAGCTACAAGTCGAGAGTACGAAGGAAGTCCAGCAATTAGACTTGAAGAAGCTGCCCACCGAGGTTCGCTACTAGAGGAAGAGGGCTTTGCTAGTAACTTAGTGCGCGTCGGCGAGCTGATCGAGGTGGACCCGGTACCTCTACTTAGGAGAGTCCTCGAATACCTAGGTGAGGGTAGGCACAGCGGAGACGTGGCGTACACAACGCAGTACTTAATTGGAAGAGCTATAGGAAAAACCGTCATCGCCGCCGCTAAGGGAAGAAGAGTAAGTAGGTTGATACCAGCGGGGGGTGGAGCTATAGTTAATTCAATCGTAGCGAAAGGAATAAAGGATGAGTTGAGGAGTGAAGACCTAGTACTAACGCTGCCAGCACGCGTACCGCCTAACGATGGTGGTATAGCTCTAGGTCAGGTCTACTTCACGACCTACATAACCAACGGCGCTACTCAATAACCACTACTGGGTATGGAGAATCAGTTTCTTAACGTAATCACTAGGGGTCGTAGATATGGTGTCCATGGTTAGTGAGGAAGAACTGAGAGAGTTCTTAGGGAAAGTGGTGATTCCAGGTAGTACTGCGGTAGTAGGTATAGGAAATGAGTTGAGGTGTGATGACGGTTTTGGAGTATATCTAGCCAGATCTTTATCGAATCTTCTAGCGAGGTACTCGAGAAGAACGTGCGTAGTGGTCGTCGACGCTGGTACCTCGCTTGAGTCCTACTTAGATATATTGAACACCGCGAAAGTATCTATAATTCTAGATACTGTCGAAGCCCCCGTCCCGGCTTCCGAGATCGTCGTTCTAGATAGGCACGACATCCCAAAATATTCCACAACTCTATCAACTCACACTATGGGAATGGACTTAGTGCTGAGCTTGGTGGAGTCCAGCATCTACGTCATCGGCACTAGACCGGTGTGCCTAGACGTAAAGATCGGCGTTACGAAGCCCGTGGCTAGAGCTATTCAGAAAATCGTGAAAGCCTTTATATACGTCCTTAAGCATATGGAGTGCTAGAGATCACTACCAACGTATCGCTTTAATTGTTTTAACCGAGAAGATTATGCAGCATTTAAATTTTCGACATTTCGTAAACTTGGTGCTGGAATGAGCGTTAAGGTCATAAGGTACTCTCCATGGGTAATGCACTTCAACGCTGGAGCTTGTAATGGTTGCGATATTGAGGTACTTGCCACACTCACACCTTTCTTCGATCCCGAGCGCCTCGGGGTTAAGCTAGCACCAAACCCAAGACATGCTGATATAATAATCGTAACCGGAGCGCTCAATAAGAAAGCCGCTGAAAGACTTAGAAGACTGTACGATCAGACCCCGTCCCCCAAGTTCGTTGTAGCCTGCGGTGCGTGCGCGATCTCCGGAGGCGTGTTCACAGGCTCCTACCCACTTATCTCAAGAGCCGATAAGGTAGTTCCCGTAGACGTGTACATTCCGGGGTGCCCACCTAGACCTGAAGCAGTACTTTACGGAATCAAGAAGCTCATCGAAAAGATAGGTGGTTAGCCTTGAATATATCGCTAGCCGGCGTTCGATTCGAGGAAGTCAGTCCTAGGAGATTCATAGCTACCGTATCAAAACATGAACTAAGAAAGGTCGTAGAAGCGGTAGTTGCGGAAGATTCCTACCTCTCCAATATTACTGCGGTGGACCTGCCTAGAGATGGTAAGATAGTGCTTAACTACGTTTTCTGGAGCATTAAGCTTAGAGCTGCCGTCATAGTAAAAGTACCGGTAGACAAAAACGATCCGATGGTTCCAAGTATCTCAGACATAGTTGGCGGTGCCGTTGGGAGTGAAATCGAGGTCTACGATCTGATGGGAGTGGTTTTTCAAGGAAATAGAGAGCTTAAAAGAGGTTTTCTAGCCCCTGAAGATGTAGTAGCTAGAGGTATCTACCCACTAAGAAAGGACTCAGGTGTTTAAGCCGTGGTCGTAGTCGAGATACCCATAGGACCCCAGCACCCAGCACTCCACGAACCTATAATGCTCAGAGTTAGAACTGAGGGAGAGGACGTTGTGGAGGTCTCCGTAAACACCGGTTACAATCACAGAGGAATAGAGAAGTTAATGGAGAAGAACAGCTGGGTTAGAGGAGCGTATATTGCCGGTAGGGTCTGTGGAATATGTAACGCAGTACACATGCAGACCTACATACAGGGAGTAGAGAAGTTAATGGGGGTCGAACCACTTCCTAGAGCTAACTATATAAGAACAGTCGTTATGGAGCTTGAGAGAATACATTCGCACATGCTTATATCAGCCGTTATGGCTGAGATAGTGGGTTTCGACACTCTCTTCATGTTAATAATGAGAGATAGAGAAAGAGTGATGTACCTCAAGGAGCTGGTAGCCGGTAGTAGAGTTCACGCAGATATACATACAATAGGAGGCGTTAAGAGAGATATAGATGAAGTTAGGAGAGATAGAATGCTTAGCGAACTTAAGAAGGTTGAGGAGAGACTTAAGTACTATAAGAACGTCTATGAGAACGACTACACTATAGCGAAGAGACTCATAGAAGTTGGCGTTATAAGTAAATCAGACGCTCTCAGAATGTCCGTAGTTGGCCCGACTCTCAGAGGTTCCGGCATTAAATCCGACGTTAGGTTTGAAGATCCCTACGCAGCTTACTCTGAGATCCCCTTTAATGTAGTGGTCCGTGATAAGGGGGATTCTTGGACTAGAATGATGGTGCGCTTAGAGGAGGCTCTGGAGTCCGTCAACATTATCCGCTACGCTCTGGAGAAGATGCCTCAAGGGCCAGCTATACCGAAGACTATTCCGAGGTCCGCTAAGCCCGGTGAGGTAGTTTCAAGAGTTGAAGCTCCGAGAGGTGAGCTCGTGTACTACATAGTAAGTACTGGGGGTTCTAATCCCTATAGAGTGAAGATAAGAACTCCATCGTTTCTAAACATCCTCAACACTACCTCCGTGTACCTAGGGCATAGACTAGCGGACGTCCCCATAATATTCGCATCCTACGATCCGTGCATTTCGTGCACGGAACGTGCGGTAGTTATAGACGAGAAAACCGGTGGAAGAACCTATATGAGCCTTAGAGAACTAGCTAGGGTGAAGGCCCTGTGAAACTAAGCGTGCTTAGTGAAGCTCTGAGAAAC
Organism: Sulfolobales archaeon; assembly: GCA_026419835.1. GTDB lineage: Archaea > Thermoproteota > Thermoprotei_A > Sulfolobales > NBVN01 > DRZP01. Next base: position 19,586 of record JAOAKQ010000001.1, read on the forward strand.
CTAGTTAGAAGACCGTCTACGATTAGGTATCCGGTAGCTAGAGAACTAACTGTAGCTCCAGGTTCTAGAGGAAGGCACTACGCAGACTTAATGAAGTGCATTGGGTGCTCTCTCTGCGCTATAGATTGCCCAGCGAACGCTATAGCTATGGAGAAGCTCCCCCAGCCGCTAAAGCACAATCCGAGGAGTCAGTACCCGGTCGTAGACTACGGCAAGTGCGTTTTCTGCTATCAATGCGTCTTCGTATGCCCGGTAAAGGCCTACGTTACATCTGAAGTATTCGAAATGGCGGACTACAGCATATACACATCGCGAGATTTGAGCTTAGCCACGATCAAGTCCGGTGGAGAGTGATGAGCGTCGTTGAGCTTGTGCTAGCCTTCGTTGTTCTTCCGATTCTATCTACTTCTTACATTCTCTACTTGCTGGTAGCTTATAGAGGACCTACGATATCCGATAGAGTGCTTGCGGCAGATGTTTTCTTCTACTCAGTATCGCTACTGTTCGGCGTTGCGAGCATACTGATCAGGTCGCCAATAATGTCGGCGTGTACCATCGTCCTAGTTCTCTGGGCATACGCACTGGACATATACGTAGCTAAGTACCTAGAGAGGGGTGAGATGGGTGATTGATGAAATCGCTAGATATGTGGGACTGGCACTGCTAGTTGCGGGTAGTGTTATCAATTTAATAGGTGCCGTAGGACTTAGTAGGTTCAAAAACTTCTACCTAAGACTCCACGCCGCTACCGTAAGCACTATCGGCGGTACTTTCTACCCGCTTCTAGGTCTAGTCATAGTATCACTCGCAACACCAGAGCTAGGTGAGCTCAGGTTCTTCATGGGCGGGTCGCTCCTGGTAGCGGCTTTCATTCTTCTACTACTAGCACCAGCCGGTTCTCACGCACTTGCTAGAGCTACACATAGAGCGAAGATCTCTAGACCGGAGCCTGTAATCGTGGACTACCTAGCTGAAGATAGGGGTGATTAGTGTGGATTTCTCTCTAGTGCTGCTAGCTCTATTTAGTGCTGTAGGTCTGACCTTCACGTACTTAGCGGTCGTAGAGAAAGACTTAGTTAAGGCGGTGATCTTCTCAGCTATTCAGAGCACTGCCTACGTCGCCATACTGTACCTCCTTAGAGCTCCGGATATCGTGCTTGTTTACCTACCTGTTGCGGTAGGACTATACCCGGCGGCGCTCCTTTTCTTAATAGGAAAAACCGAGAAGGTGGAGGAAGAGTGAGGAAGTACCTCGTTCTAGCTTCCATAGTCTTAACAACGGCTGTCGTAGCTTACGTAACCACCTACCTAGGAGCTCTAGGGCCTCTAGGACTTGACACCAGGTACCTTGCTAAACTGTTTCTCGCCAACACGTACAACCCGGCTCATAGAGAGCTCACGGCTATGTCTCCAGAGGCTGTAACATCTATTGTGTGGGATTTTAGAGGTATAGACACGCTTTACGAAACGGTAGTCTTCTACATGGCGATCATAGCGGCTCTAGCTATCTATAGAGGAGTTAGCTACAGCAACGTTAGAAGAGGTAGCGGTCTCTCACTAATAGTTAAAGTAGTTACTAAACTGCTGATTCCAATAAATATCGCTGTAGCCGTTTCAATAGCCGCTCACGGTCATCTAACTCCGGGAGGGGGTTTTCAAGCTGGTGCAGCTCTTGCGGTAGTATCGGTTCTACTAGCTGTAGTTTACTCAGCTCACTCTTTCGTAGAACTAGGCGTTAACTTGTCTAGAGCTGTCGCTCTACGCTCAGCCGGGCTGCTAGCAATAGCTTTAGTGGTGTTTACACCCATAGTAATCAGCGCACTAACGGGAACTCAGGCATACCTAATGCAGAACTACGTAAAGGTGGACTCGGCATTCAGTTTTCCAGCACATGTGCAGAGCCAACTTATTTCTGGGACTCTGATATGGTTCAACCTAGCGGAGTTTCTAGCTGTAAGCTTCGGTTTCTTCATAATCTTCATGCTCCTCTCTCTACGTGAAGAAGTAGTTAGGGAGTGGGTGGGGAAGGAAGATGAGCACTAGCTTTCTCGAGAACTTCCTGATCACGCTTACACTCTACAATATACTAGCAACGGCAGGTATCTCTCTCTACGGTATAGTTACGAGACCCAGCGTCACGAAGAAGATAATCTCGCTCACTATTTTAGGAGACACCTTTAACGTGCTGGCTATATTCATAGGATTCAGAGTGTTTTCCGTACCTCCAGTTCTACTAGACCTGGATGGTAGTGTAGAGAAGCTGACCACTTTCGCAACTTCGGCTGTAGACCCCCTCCCACAGGCACTAGTTCTTACGGCAATCGTAATTGGGTTGGCGGTAAACCTCTTCCTAATATTCCTAGCACTTCAGATGTACAGACTCTACGGAACTCTAGACTCGAGAAGAATTAGGGAGTTGAGGGGGTGAGTTCTGTGAGGAAGTACGTTCCGGTAGCCCTCCTAGTGCTTACGGCGTACATAGTGTTTAGTGGTAGTGTATCTCCGTACGACGTAGTTCTAGGATCTCTCGTCGCGGCCGGTGTTAGCTTAATTACATCGAAGTACGTAGTTAGGGACGCATCTAAGGCCGTTAGCTTGAGAAGATTTCTACACTTAGTGAAGTACGCTTTCTACTACCTAACTATAGCGGAATTTAGGGCTCACAGAATGGTGATCGGAATAATACTCAGTAAGGCCATGGTCGTTAATCCAGCTATTGTGAGAGTTCCCTATAGAGCTAGGAACGAGTATACAATAGTTGCTTGCGCTAACTCTATAACTAATACTCCAGGAACTGTGGTGGTAGACATAGACCAGGAGAAGTCTCAGTACTACGTTCACTGGATCTACGCGACGGGACTAGATAGAGAGACAGCATATAGGGAAATCCTAGAAGAATTTGAGAAGAGGTTGGCTAAAGTATTTGAGTAGGTGGTAGTAGTGCACTCCGTAAGTGCCGCACCAGCACTCCTAGTTGCTGTAGCTTTCTCTCTACCCCTGATCTACCTCAAGGTGAGGAGCGTAAAGTTCTTCCACGGAGTCTCTCTAGTAACGACCGTCTCGGTCTTCCTCCTAACACTACATGTACAGCACTACATTATAAGTCGAGAGACGCCGATCGTCTACAGAATGGGTGGGTGGCCCCCACCGCTTGGAATAGTTTACGAAGTAGACGCTCTATCAGCTCTACTAGCTACGTACACAGCTCTCGTAATTGTGTTTATAGTAGCTTACAGCTACTGGTACCTGGGGGAGGACCCCGGAACACCTTACTACTACTCCCTCTTACTCGGTGCTGAAGCCGGTCTACTGGGGATATACTACACAGGCGATGTTTTCAACCTGTTCGTTATGCTGGAGGTGCTGGGAATAACTTGCTACGGGTTGGTTGCCTATTATAGAAGTAGTCGGGAAGCTGTCGAAGCGTCGTTCAAGTACGCATTCTTCGGAGCCATAGCTGGCTTACTCTACTTCGTAGCGGCGGTAACCACCTACGCTAGCTTCGGCAATTTAACCATGGGTTTTGTAGCGGCTCACACGAGACCTCTACTCAGGCACTCTTACCAGTACTTCTACCAGTTCATCGACGTGTTTACGTGGGGCAACATTACTGGGGCGGTGGCGGTCATAGTAGCTCTATCTCTCTGGACGTTCACTTTTAAAGCCGGCGTATTCCCAAACCACTTCTGGCTCCCGGACGCTCATCCAGCAGCTCCAACACCTATATCAGCGGTTCTCTCAGGGCTAGTCGTTAATGCTGGCGCATACGCTTCGATAAGATTCCTCTACACCATATTCGGAGTATACGATCCGTTGAGTCAGTTCTACCACCTATCGCCGTACTTTAGCGTAGTTCTATCCTTCATTGGAGCTGCATCCGCCGTGTTCGCACCTATCATGATGCTAATACAGAGAGATGTTAAGAGGTTGATAGCGTATAGTACTATAATGCACCTAGGATTGGTGTTCACAGGCTTCTCACTAGGTACCGCGCTGGGGGTTAAGGCATCACTGTACCACATTCTAACTCACGCAGCTGGTAAGGCCCTTCTATTCATGAGTGCTGGCGTGGCTGTAGAAGCATCTAAGACTAGGAGGATTACTGACCTAAAAGCCGTCGGTAGATTGAATCCACTGGTTGGAGCGTCCGTGGCTATCTCATGCTTCTCACTAGTAGGTCTACCACCTCTCGGCGGTTTCTTCAGTAAGTTCGCTCTCTACCAGGCGTTTATAGAAGCTGGGAGATTCGAGTTGACAGCCGTACTACTGATTTCTTCCGGACTGGCTTTGCTAGGTTACTTCAAGATAATTCAACCAATCCTATTCGGGTTCCCACCGAGTGACTTAAATACGAGTAAACTCAGGGAGCTTTCCCTGTGGACGTCACTACTACCCCTGTTACTGCTTCTGATAGTTCTAAATCCGATCACTGTGGAAGTACTGCTGAATGAAGCGGCCGAATCCGCGGTTCTCGCGGGCAAGTACATAAGTCAGGCTGTAGAGTCCTACATCAGCTACATTAGAGAAGTTCAGCTCTCACCGGGTGGTTGATGTGGATGCTCCCAGCTTAATGGGGATACTGACAGCCATATCTATAGCGGTATCTTTAGCGATATGGATACCCATAGCTCTGAAAGTTAGAGTAAGAAGAACGGAGGTGTACCTATCGGGAGAACCTCAAGCGGGTTACCGCCTAGGTATAACTGAAGTTTCCTGGTCCGTTAGAAGGGTTTTCGAGAAGCTGTACGCAGCTATACTGAACTACGTTCAAACGGGCGTGTTCAACGATTGGTTCGCCATCTCCCTTCCGTACCTCATACTTCTCCTAACTCTACTTACGGTAGTTACTCTAGTAGGAGGGGGTGGTTGATGTGGATGCTCTAGCTCTTATTGGAAGGATTTTGTTTACTACGTTAGTATACCCGGGACTGGTCTTCCTAGTCGTTTTAGGGCTTCTATCTCAGTGGTATAGAAGAAAGCTAGTAGCACGACTGCAGAATAGAGTGGGACCGAAGTACGTAGGTCCTGTAGGTATCCTCCAACCGTTTGCGGATGTCTACAAGCTACTCTTCGTTAAAGAGGTAGTTACAGGTTACTACACGCCCGCTAGATTCATTATGTTCATTACGACTCTGGGTATCGTGACTCTAGCTGCTAGCACTGTATTCCTACCAATTACACCGTACTCTATAGGAGTTGACTACGACGTCCTAGTCTTCATATATCTAACTCTCTACGCATCCATAGCTTACGCTATAGTAGGTTTTGGAAGTACGTCGCCGTACCCTAGCTTCGGGGGGATAAGGTACACAACTATGATGATTGTTTTTGAACCAGCCGTAGCTATATCGCTACTAGCTATCGTTAGAGCTCTAGCACCCGGAAGCCTATCCATACACGAAGCTCTAAGCAGCCCGAGAATTCCAGGAGTCGGCAACCCTCTCCACGCAGCCGTTTTAGTAGCTGTCTTGCTAACCGCTGGTGTAGCTCTATCTATATCCCTCCTATCTAAGGCTATGATGAAGCCCTTCGATATTCCTGAAGCCGAGACCGAGGTTGCTGGAGGATACCTAGCTGAACTAAGCGGACCAACTCTCGGATTGAGCATACTACTTCACGAAGTCGAGCTAGCACTATACGTACTAGTTCTATCGAATCTCTTAATTCCAACACCACCAATGCTTCCAGGTCTTCTGGAGGTAGCTACATCTCTACTGAAGTACTTCGCAGTACTGACCGTACTAGTGGTCGTAGCGTACTCTATGGGTAGGGTTAGACTAGACCAAGCTCTTAGAACTCTAGTTAAGGTCCCACTACCTCTCTCAATACTATCACTGGCACTTTCATTCCTCACGTAGCGGCTTTTTCTCGTGGAGCCATTTTAAGCGGTGAAACGTACTTAGTAAAGTGATGCCGGATGGTTAAGAATAGAAAGACCGTTGAGGCTGTTCACGGTAAACCCCACGTAAGAATAGGAAAAAGCGGCATTCACAGAAGCTTACTTCAGGAAATCGAGAGAAGACTGAAGGAGGAGAAGGTAATTAAGGTCCGTGTGTTGAAGTCGTATATCGCAAGTTCCGGAGAGGATATCGAATCTATAGCTAGTGAAGTAGCTAAGTTAGTTGGAGCTGAGTTAGCGAATGTGCGTGGACACGTATTCGTACTGCGGAAGAAGACTGAGAAGAGAAGGTACTGGAAGTGACCGCCTCCGAGCGCATAGTAACGATAGTTCTTGCTGAATCATCTCTCGAGCTAGTTCCTAGAGAAATAGCTTCACATCCATCTATTAGAAAGTGGGCTAGTGTGAGAGGTAAGAACCCGGCCGAAACTCTACTAGATACGTCCCTACACTACTTCGCTATGAAGAAGTTGCGCGATAGGGAGAAGCGGGGTAGGCCCGACATAGTCCACGTCTCGCTTCTAGAAGCTCTCTCATCTCCACTCAACATAGAGGGCAGGCTGAGGTTCGTAGTGCACACAGTAGGTGATTACGCTATCTTCGTAGATCCCTCAACCCGAATACCGAGAAACTACCTCAGGTTCGTTGGACTCATGGAGCAGGTGCTTAAGTACGGTAAGGCACCTCCAGAATCTGAAAAACCTCTATTGAGAGCGGTAGCAATAGACTTTCCAAGACTTCTAAGAGAACTCGGGGCTAGAGAAGTAGTGCTTCTGGACGAGGGTGGTACCAGAGAAAAACCTAGGGAAATATGCCGTAAGTCTTTAGAAATCAGCGCTCCGATAGTTATAGGTGGGTTTCCAAGAGGAGACTTCAGCCCTACGATCAGGTCCTACGCAAGACACGTCTACTCTATATACCCTAAGCCACTAGATACGTGGGTAGTCGTATCTAGAGTAGTTAGCGGCTGTGAAGAGCTGGTGGGATTGCTCTAACTTAGGTACGTCTACACCGCCTCGCGCAATTACATCCGAGAAGCTTCGAGCGGCGTACTAGTTATTTTAGTTTTGAAAAGAGCTAGTAGGAGGGATTGAGTGCTATTTGAAGTACTAGCTAGAGCTTTCGATAATGCTGAACGTACAACTAGCAGAACTCAGCTTACATCTATTCTCGTAGACCTCTTCAAGAAGTCCGACCCGGAGATAGTGGATAAGGTCGTCTACCTAATTCAAGGTAAGTTGTGGCCGGACTGGGCAGGGCTACCTGAGTTGGGAGTGGGAGTGAAGATACTTATTAAAGCTATGTCTAAACTCTTCAACGTTAAAGAGGAGAGTGTAGAGGCTCTATACGGTAAGCTGGGTGATTCAGGTAAGGTAGCTGAGCACTTGAAGTCTAGCAGAACTCAGACCGCTGGTGGTTTAGCTAGGTTTATTCAGAAAACTGAAGCCTCTAAGCTAACTGTAGCGGAAGTTTACGATACTTTAGCGAAAGTAGCTCTAGCTACCGGTGAAGGCAGTAGAGATGTTAAGGTAAACCTCATAGTCACGCTACTGGGCAAAGCCGCACCGCTAGAGGCAAGGTACATCGCCAGGCTGTTCGAAGGAAGACTTCGTCTCGGGATAGGTGATGCTACTATTATGGACGCCCTGTCCGTAGCCTACACCGGTTCCGCTCTAAATAGGCAGATCGTTGAGTACGCCTACAACGTGAGAGCCGACTTAGGTAACGTAGCTAAGGTACTGGCTACTAGAGGTTTAGAAGGTCTTAGAGAGATAGCTCCAACACCCGGCATCCCCATCAGACCTATGCTAGCGGAGCGCTTGAGCGATCCTCAAGAAATACTGAGCAAGACCGGTGGGCAGGCTCTCGTAGAGTACAAGTACGATGGGGAGAGAGCTCAAATCCACAAGGTGGGAGATAGAGTGGCGGTATTCTCAAGAAGATTGGAGAACATAACTCACCAGTACCCGGACGTAGTTGAGATGGCTAGAACTGGGATTAGAGTAAAAGAAGCTATTGTAGAAGGAGAGATCGTCTGCGTGGATCCAGATACGGGCTCTATGAGACCCTTCCAAGAGCTAATGCACAGAAAGAGAAAGCACGATATTCACGAAGCCGTGAGAGATTATCCCGTCGCTGTATACCTATTCGATGCTCTATACGTAGATGGAGTGAACTTCATAAACGAACCAATAAGAAAGAGGAGAGATGTTCTAAGTAAGATAGTCTCCGAGAGCGAGAAGTTCAGACTATCAGAATCCGTACTAATCTCCAACGCTTCCGACCTAGAGAAGTTCTTCCTTAAAGCTGTTGAAGACGGTGCTGAGGGGGTCATGGTTAAAGCCGTTCACTCCCAGTCGGTGTACCAAGCCGGTGCTAGAGGCTGGCTCTGGATTAAGTATAAGAGAGACTATAAGAGCGAGATGATAGATACTGTTGACTTAGTTGTAGTGGGTGCTTTTAGAGGAAGGGGTAGAAGAGGTGGGAAGATAGGTGCTTTGCTTGTTGCTGCGTACGATGAGGAGTCAGATACTTTTCAAACAGTCTGCAAGGTCGGGTCGGGGTTTTCTGATGAAGATCTAGCTAAACTAGATGAGCTTCTGTCACCGTACCTTATAGACCGCAAGCACCCTAGAGTAGTTTCTGACGTAGAACCTGACATCTGGGTCGTTCCAGCACTGGTAATGGAGGTACTCGGAGCGGAGCTAACGCTATCACCACAACATACATGTTGTAGAGGTGCTATTAGGAAGGGAGTAGGTATTTCGATAAGATTCCCCAGGTTTATTAGGTGGAGAGATGATAAGGGACCTGAAGACGCTACGAAAACTAGTGAGTTGGTTGAGATGTATTTCAATCAGCTAAAGAAGATATCTGAAGAGCAAGTCGAGAAGTTAGAAACGTGAGCCCCTAACCATATTTTACCGGCCGCCGGCTAATACCTAGAGCTATACAAAGTGTACGTCATGCGCGCGTAAATACTATTACGGAAGTAGGGTTTCTATTTGGGGGCCATCTACGTTGCGTAGTAGAGGAGAACTCTATCTAGTTGGCGCGGGTTTGTCAGCTAGATACCTAACGCTCGAAGCTCTTGAAGTTATTGAAAAAGCTGACTACGTATTCGTAGACACGTATACTGGGCGCATAGACCCCCGCGATCTCGAGAAAATAGTATCTAAACCTCTCGTTGAAGTATCGCGGAGGGATCTTGAGGAGAGGTCCGGGAAGGACGTTCTGAAACTACTAGCCGAAGGTAGGAGGGTGGCGCTCCTAGTTCCAGGAGATCCTCTAGTCGCTACTACGCACATATCTCTCCTACTAGAAGCGCATTCAAGAGGATTTGAGTGTAGAGTTGTACCAGGGGTCAGCATAGTTCCAGCAGCACTTACTTTCAGTGGGTTAATGGTGTACAAAATAGGGAAAATAGCCACAGTCGTCTACCCCAAGAACGGCATACTGTTCGAGTACCCGTACGACGTAATTAAGGCTAACGACTCTCTGAACTTACATACTCTACTCCTACTAGAATATGATGGTGAGAAAGGAGTAGCTATGAAGTTCAGAGAAGCTATCGAAATTCTGAGAGAAATTGAGGAGAAGAGAGGTGAGGGAGTCGTGAGAGAAGAGAGGTTAGTATCAGTTGCGGCAGCACTGGGATACCCCAACTTCAGTGTGTGCATTGGTGAGCTTAGAAGAGTATCCGAGCTTGAAATCGAAGAGGTACCTCAAACTCTAGTATTTGTATCACCGAAACCGCATCCAATCGAAGTTGAGGCGATGAAGTTCGCTAACTCGAGGTGGTGTAGAGTTGGTAGATGATGTAGCTAGAGTTAGAAGCTACATTAACTCTTTAGAACTAGCTCTAAAGGAAGCGAGGACGAAGTCTAGGCAATCTAAGGAAGTAGCTGACATCGTTAAACTAGCCGAGCTGTACATGGAAGACGCGAAGTACTACCTGAGCCTGGGGGACCTCATCACATCCACCTCTTGCGTAGCCTATGCGGAAGGTCTTATTGACGCACTGAGAATGCTTGGATTAGCGGACTTTAGTTGGAGAAGAAGTGAAGTATATAGGGTCCTAGTTGCTGGAACCTTTGACTTACTCCACCCAGGGCACGTATACTTTCTAAATAGAGCGTACGAGCTAGGACTTCCATACGTGGTAGTATCGAGAGATGTAAACGTCATTAGAAGCAAGGGGCGGCCGCCAGTTATGAGTGAACTCGATAGGCTAACCATGGTCAGCTCACTAAAGCCTGTATACAAAGCCGTTCTAGGCGATACTGAGGACTACCTAAAACCCGTCGTAGAAATACACCCAGACGTGATCCTACTGGGTCCCGACCAGTTCGTAGACGAAAACCAGCTGACTAGAGAGTTGGAGAGTAGGGGATTAAGGTCTACTAGAGTTCTAAGGGTTAAGGAAAGACTTGATAACTACTCCTCAACACAGTTAATTAAGAGAGCTCGCGAAGTTCTCAACAACTCCATTAAGTAGCTTCATATACGCTAGCTATTAGTTGATTAGGAAATTCCGTAGTTCAACGATCTCAGCGCTCGGCACCAGGTTTCTCACCGTGAATTGAGCTAGGTCGAACGCCTTCTCGGATTTCAATAAAATCACGAAATCACTACTACTAATTACCTTTCCAGAGCCTATGACGGCTATATCAGCTTTAGCTGCCGCAACTACTTTAATACCGTACGCCGACCTAATGAAGTCTGCGTGTTCCGCGCTCCAGCTCACGTTCTTATCTAGAACTATGAGAACGTCTTTAACTTTTAGTTCATCTATAGCTTTAGCTACGTACTTCACGGCTTCCACTATCTTGGGTGTCTCGAAGTTCTTTACGTAGCTACTTCTAAGATCTCTAATAAATCCGTCGTCGCATAGAAATATTTGTAGTCCCTCTATAGCTGAAACCACTGTGAGGATGACGTTGTATCCATCGATGACTAGCTCTAGGCCGTGCGCGTCTCTAACGGTCTTTTTCTTTACCGCTTCAGAGTCTACATCTCTGTGAACACACCTTAGAAGAAGAGCTCTCTCAGACCGAGTTAATTTGTAGTTAGCTGAGACGAAATCTAGTGAAGCTTTCTGAGGATACCCTCTATTAAGCAAATACTTGTAGTCTCTAGCTGCCTCAACTACCTCACTCCTCAAGAAGCTGCGCAAAGTTCTCTCACTCTCTCTAAAATCACTCTCCTAATTTCATCTACTTCATCTCTCTGAACCAACTTCTCTACAACTAGAATGGCGTGATCGCGCTTCCCCCCACCTTTGCCTCCAACTATCTTAGCAATTCTATTCACTAGATCAACGGCGTCCACTCGAGAAGACGCTCTAGACCCCTCCGAGACCTCTATACGAGCTTTCTTAACTTCATTCGATATGAGTACTACAACGACCGTCGGGTCCTCTTTAACGTAGTCTTTCAACGTTTCCGTGAAGAGCTTTTCGTCGAGCAACTCGGTGAATACGGTGGATACAGAACAGTTTTCAGATACGACTTCTCTCCTTTCAAGTATATCTCTAGTGAGGGAGTTTCTATAGAATTCTCTGTATCTCTGAAGAGTTTTCCTTAAGTCTTCCAGTTCTTTCACAAATTTAGGCAGTCTCTCGAGTAGCTCTCCACCAACTATCTTCTCGGCGCTACTGATTTTTTCTTCTAGCTGGTGAGCGTACTCAACTAACTGGGGACCCGCCACGTACTCGAATCTCACGACTCCGTCCTGAATCTTCTCGACGTTAACTAGCTTAAAACCACCAACTTCAGCGGTGTTTCTAAGATGAGTTCCAAAACATGCTTCAGCATCTATACCCATCACCTCAATGACCCTAATTCGAGGTTCTAGAGGTACACCTCCTTGGTATAGCTTAAAACCGTACGATCTCTCAGCATCGTACTTAGGCACGGTCTTGAACGTAACAGGTCTAGCTTCGTTAATTACTCTATTAACTTCTCTCTCAATAAGTCTGACCTCATCGAGCGTCGGTAGCTTGAAGTGAGTAACATCCAGCCTACCCTTAGCTACTTCCTTCTCAGCACCAGCCTGCCATATGTAGTCTCCGTAGATTTTTCTTAGAACGCCCAGGAGGATGTGAGTAGCTGTGTGGTGCCTCATGTGGGAGTACCTCACATCCCAATCTATTTCACCGTAAACTTCAGCACCAGGTGAAATATCTCGAGGTTCCGGCCTAACTTTATGAAGTACCACATCTCCAACTTTCTGGACATCTAATACTTCGTAGACTTTACCTCCAACTACGATCTTACCCCTATCAGCTTTCTGACCTCCCCCCTCGGGGTAAAACGCCGTTCGATCTAGAACTACGTAATCACCAATGACATCAACTACTCTCGCTTTAAACTCCCTCACATAGGGGTCTACGTGGAATAGCTTCTCAACTGCGGGTAGCTTAACGGCTCTTTCATACACTTCTCTCGGTACCGGAAGAGCCTCAGCCTTCTTAATTGGAGCTTTTACGCGTTTCGATGCTAGTGCTGAGTAGAATTCCTTAGGCACGGAGACTCTATATCCGAGTTTAAGAGATGCTTCAACCACTAACTCCGGTGGTAGTCCGTGACTCTCGTATAGCTCTACGTAATCTTCTAAACTTAGACCTGGGGATCCTCTACTTAGGTATCTTCTAACTATGGAGGGAGCTCTCTCAACTAGCTCCTGGAACTTCCTGTATTCCAATTCCACAACTTCTTGTACGTAGTTCCAGTTATCACTAACTCTCGGATATAGGCTTCTCCAAGTTTGTGCCTGAAGCTCGAACATCTTAAGAACGGAATCCGCACCAATACCGAGTTTTGAAAGTACTCTAAACACCTTGCGTAGAACTAGCCTAGCTAAGTACCCCTCACCAGTATTAGAAGGAACAACACCATCCGATAGCATGAGTAGAGCCGTTTTAACGTGGTCAAGCGCGTTGTAAACCAGAACGGCACCATCCAGGTACTTAAATACCTCAACTTCCGGTAGTCCGAGTTCGTAGCTAACTAGCTTCTTAAGTGACTCAAACTGAGCCGGATCTCTTAAATCCCACCTGCCAGCTCTCTTAAATACTGCTTGAAGTAGCTTTACTGGAGGTTCTTCAATACCCATAATTTTGTGGTATGTGCTAACTAAGTCTCCGTAAACTGCGTGAAATGCTGTTGGAGTTCTCTGAGTTAACCAAGTTATTCTCTCAATTCCGTAGCCTGTATCAACTATTTTCAGCGGCATTTCCACGTACTTACCGTCCGAGACCTCGTACATCATGAAGACGAGGGTAGCTACCTCAAGTCCTCCAACGGATACTTCAAAGCATGGACCGGCGTTACCTCCCCCCTCCCACCACGATTCCTTGAAAGATAGCTCTTCTTCTGGAACGCCTACGTGCTTTGTGAAGAACTCGGTAGCTAGTTCAACGGTTTCATCTGTGAAGTAGATGTACTCATCTGGGTAGTTGAAAGCATGGTGACCCCCCATTATGAAGTTCGTTAAGTGCCTTCCGATCGTGTACCCAACACTTCCGAGGTCTTCCAGCCTAATGCACGGCTGCGCGATGACCAGGGGGTTGGCTGGAGGCTTAACTATCATCTTAGTTACGTGGGGTTGAAATACGGCTATTGAAGCAATAGTTAGGTATAGGTCTTCTCTCCACCTAGCAACAACTGGGTAGGGGTCTACTACTTCGTGACCTCTATCTTTGAAGAACTTAAGAAACTTCTCCCTAACCTCACCTAGAGATAGCGGGGGTGTCTTAAGCCTCACCTCATCGAAGTAGTAGTCCGTGCACGGAGTATCACCGCAATTCTCTCTCTGAAGCCTACCCCAGAAATTCGCTTTACAACTACCGCATACTTGCCTCGAATACCCCTTCTCCTTAAACATTCTAACTCTAAATATGTTCTCTCTACCCATAGCTCTCATCTAAGAAATAGTCTAGGAGCTATAAAATTAGGTAAACGTAGGTGAGAGGTCGTAGTATTGCGTACTTAAATCACTAGAGATAAGAAGCGTAGGGAAGGAATTGGAGGACTTGGTGAAGTATCTAGTGGTTTTCTTACTAGGCGCAGCTCCAATCAGTGAAGTTAGAGGAGCTATACCTCTAGCCAGAGTTCTATTTCGTAGCGATAGCGACTTTCTTCTAGCTTCACTTATCGCAGTACTAGGTAATTTAGCAATAGCACCCGCAGCTCTATACGCTCTAGAGTACGTAGAGAAGGTCGTAGTGAAATATGGTTGTTGGTTGGGGAGAGTGTATGGAAGAGCTCTAGGTATGGCGCGCAGAAAATCGCGTAAAGTCGAGAAGTACGGTATTCTCGGCTTAGCCGTATTCGTCTCCATACCACTACCAGCAACCGGTGCCTGGACGGGTTCTCTGGTAGCCCACATACTCAGCCTTCCGAAGCTTAAGTCAATAGTATCTATAGAGATCGGTGTACTTATAGCGTCAGCGGTAGTCTACGCTGCGACGATTCTCGGTGTCGAGTTTTTAAAAAAGCTATTTTTTATGTAGAGAGATCGCCCCCTAGAGCTCTACGAACCTACCGATACCTTTCTCAGTAGCTATCCTATAAGCAACAGCCGCTGCCGCAGCATCTTGAATAGCTAGTCCAACACTCTTAAATACGGTCACGCCGTCTCTACTCAACCTCCCGGGTTTCCTACCTGAAGCTACCTCACCGAGCTCGTAGACTCTCTCCATACTTAAAACACCGCTTTCAACGGGAATTCTAATATCGCCAGTTTCCAGCATAACCGCTTCGCGAGAATCTACTACGATTACCTCGGCTCTCCTCACTACGTCGTCATCTAGAGCTCTGGCATCCCTTAGATGGGCTCCTATAGATATCACGTGGGATGGACTCTCTAGATACGCTCCTTCAACTACGGGAGTTCTAGTTGTTGATGCTTCTATCACTAAGTTGGCTCCTTTAATAGCTTCTCGAGAGCTCCGGCACTTGGTAACCTCGAAACCTAGTTCCTCAGCGTACTTCTTAAACGCTTCAGCTGCCTCATCTCTAATATCGTATATCCTCACCTCATCAGCTCTATAGATATGCGATACGAATCTGAGCTGGTACCTGGCTTGATAGCCCGTTCCTATTATAGCTACCGGCCCCCTCAACTCCGGGGCCATGTACTTCGCGGAGACGGCGCTCGCAGCACCCGTTCTAAGAGCGGTGAGCACTCCTCCCTCAATTATAGCTAGAGGCGAGCCCGTCTGCGGATCGAAGAACGTAACTAGTGCCTGTATTGTTGGAAGCCCTCTCTCGACATTGCTGGGAATGACGTTCACAACCTTAACACCGACTCCGTAGTTAGGAACGTAGGACTGCATTATACCCCACCAATTGTTTTCAACCCACATCACAGTTCTGGGCGGTGTTACGGTAGACTTGTTCGAGTACGCTATAAACGCCTTCTCTACTTCACCTATAAGAATGTCTGGTTTCAGGATTTCTTCAAGTTCTCTTCCTGAAATTACTAGAACTCTAGGCAATGACTCACCAACGTGAGATTCCAGGTAGCAATATAAGCTCGCAGGACTAAAACGCGGAGTACCGGCTCTATATAAACTTTCTCGCAGTACGTTAAGTAGCGTGATGAGTAGAGAAGCATGAATTCGTGATTGAGGGTGCAAGCACTGAACCTATTCAGAGTTCGCAGAGTATCTGAGCGCTATCGGAAGGAGCTCCTTCGTAGTTAAGCGGTAGAGTCCTGAGCCGCTCTACTCTCGTAGTATACCTTGAAGTACAAGTTCTTCACATCTTCAATCGCTAGGTGAAGGTATATTTGAGTTGTTTTAATATCTCGATGACCGAGGATCTGCTGCAGAGCTGGTAGCGCCATTCCGCGTTTGAGAGATTCCGTAGCAAACGTGTGTCTAAATACGTGAGGCCTCACTTTCCTCACATCAACACCGGCTCTCGTAGCTAGACTTTTCAACCTCTTATACAAACCTGTATATGAGAGTTGGAGCACTCTATCCTCTTCTCTCAGTAGGGGTAGGTACCTTGAAAGTACTTCGTAAGTGAGCGGACCTATAAATACTACTCTACTTTCACCAAACTTAGCGTTTAGAACTCTAACTTCCTTCCTACTGAGATCTACATCGGACTTCCTCAATGAGAGAGCTTCTCTAGCTCTCAGGCCCGTTTCTAGTAGTAGAGATACTATTAGCAGGTCTAGAACATCTCTAGACGCATTAACTAACTTCCTAACTTCATCTCTAGTTAAAATTGTGTAGAGCCTTCTTCTGCGAGGCTTACTTATAGATGGAAGAGGGTCTCTCAGAACGCCTAACCATGAGAGAAAAGACCTTACGTATAGTGAGTAGTAGTATAGAGTCCAGTGGTTGGACTCTATACTCCTCCTACTAGATCTAAAACCTTCTCTAAGACGGCTAATTCTCCACGCAGTAAAATCCTGCGGTCGCAGCTCATCGACATATCTCTTCCTAGTGAACTCTATGAAGTCCTTGATCGCGTATCTGTACGCTTTCACGGTACTCGGTGAAGCACCAGCGGCTTCGAAATTTGCTAGAAACTCCTCAGCGGCTAGGTTGAGCTCGCACTTAACGAGGCAGCTAGGTGGTGGAAGAGTTAACTTAGTCATCTACATCAAATACGTTCTCTAAACCCGCTTACTACCTTATAAAACTACAGCAACAACTAACCTAGTAGAACCCCCAGCCCGCAAACTCTTTACTGAAGCCGCGGGTATGTCGGTAGAACGCTATGAGCTGAGAGCGTTATAAGATTTAAAAACTCGGTGCGCATATAGTGTGTGGCGGATCCCGACCATAGCAGCTGGGAAACACCCGGACTCGTCAGATCCCGGAAGTTAAGCCGGCTGCGTTAGAGAGGCAGTGAGGTCCGCGAGGCCTCGCAGCCTCTCTAAGTTGGGATCCGCCGCAAGTACTTCCTTACCTCGCTGCTATGCGGATTCCAGTTCTCTCAGTTCTTCCCTGATAATATTCTTGATTTCGTACTTGTGCATTCTGAGTAAGTGGAGATACATACCCTTTCTAGTGTAGGGTCCTTTTCCACATATGTTGCAGTAGAGTTGATTGTTGGAAGTACGAACTACGTATCTAGATGAGTTCCCTATAGCTCTAGATACTACGCTTTCGAAAAACGAGGAAGTCGTTTTCAGTCTAAAGTTCTTGATTTTAAAACCTACGGCAACTCTAATTACAACATCTATGAGCTTCTCCGATAGAACGTCGGTATCGTATACGGTCATTCTACACACCTAAACCTCCAACTAGTAGTGCGAGACTAGTTAAAGCTACTTGAAGAGCTATGTGGGGGGTTAGAGGCTGCAGCCTTCGCTCGAGTTCTTCACAGGAAGATATGTGTAGGTAGTGGCAGGTTAGATTGAGTAGTTCTCTGGAATCTTCGTCACCAACCCTTCCCTTTAGTAGAGATGCTCTATAGCCTACCAAAATACTTAAGAACTCCGCGAGAGATGCGTCCGAGGAATCTAACTCCCAGAGGTATTTCTCGATACTAGAAGATAGAAAAGAAGCTAGACCGGGAACGTATGTTCCTTCAACAGCTAGAGCCTCTAGAAGTCTTCCAACGCGTTCCTTGAGAACGACCACCAACTCTTCGGAAAACTCCCGATACCCGAGGGAATTTACTATGTTAACCATTGAGTTAACTAACACGAGCTCTGAAATAATATCTTCTAGCTCCTCCACGTCAATTAGCGTATCCTGAGGTTTCTCACTTAATGTACTATAGAGATCGCTAATGTAATTCACACTCTACCCACACCTTACTCTATAGAGACTATTCACTTAAAATAGTCTGGTAGAACTAATAGCTTCTTCCAGTTACGCAAAATATTACGAATCCGCGTGAGCCGACTACCTCAGGTACAGTGGATATTATATCGACAGCTACTTTTAATCTTACTATGTAGTTTAACTAATAGAAGTTCTAAAGACTTTTCAACGCCCGGCTACCCCGCTTTCACATATTCAAATACTTACCTACTAAAACTTCAGGGCTCTCAGAGTGAGCTGTCGCACGTACTTGAAGAAACACTTCGTCGATACGAAGAACAGGTTCGAAGTAGTTAGAATAACAAAGCTGGTTGAAGATGCTGTGAAAGAATCTGAAATTAGGGAAGGACACGTTCTCGTATTCACTCCACACGCAACTGCTGCGGTAGCCGTTAATGAGTACGAACCTAGAATTGTTGAAGACTATATAACGTGGATTAAGAGAGTGTTTCCTCCTGGAGCTGGTTGGAGGCATGATGAGATAGATAGCAACGCCTACGCTCACATAGCGTCTCTCGTAATAGGGCAGTCTAGAGTGCTTCCAGTATCTGGAGGATACGTAATTAGAGGAACTTGGCAGGAAATACTACTTCTCGAATTCGACGGTCCGCGTAGGAGAGATATCGTTATCCAAGTATGCGGAGTTCAGTAAGTTCGTCTGAGTAGCGCGACTTAGATACAGTTGCGGTCACTAGCACACACCTACTTAGTTTCGCTAAGGAGTGTGTTGCTGTACTCTACGAGAGCTCTCGGAACGAGCATTCTGATCTTAGCTCGAGAGCGTAGAAGTGCGAGAGCTTCCGATACTCTAATTAATTTCGAAGAAAAAGCTCTGTACCTGCGCTCACCTATAACTACATCTTCTTCAAACTTAACTGGTATCCTTAGCTCTTCATCCGATAAACCAAAGAGGAGTACTAGGTAGTATGTATAGAGTTCCCTAGCTATCTCTCTCAGGAAGTTCAAGTCTATAAATGATTCTTCCCTCGCTGCGGAAGGCACTAAGTCTGAGATAACTTTTGAGAATCTAATCTGGTGCAGTGACTTTACTACATCATGTACTAACTCAATGAACTTGGCACAAGACAGCAGCCGGCTCAAGCAAAACGACAACACCTGCCTAACCTCCTTAGATACGTCCAACAGGTCATCGCGATTCAGCTTAGAAAGCTCTTCACCCACTACTTCAGCTAGCACGATTCTGTCTATACTCGACATAATCTGCCTAGCTATGATGTCAACAGCTAATTTAAACCTTTGGAGCTAGAGGTTTGCGAGAGAATCGCCTAAAATTCAGCTATATTTACTTCGTAACCACACTCACTGGGGGTCCTACATCAGGGATAGCAGCATGAGCTTCGAAGACGAAGTGCTTAAAATAATAAAGGAATCGACGAAAAAGAGCGGGGGCATAGTGCAGAGCGAATTATGGAAGATTCTCGGAATAGACAGTAGAGAAGGAAGTAAACTCGTAGCTAGACTTATGAGAAAAGGACTTCTAACGAGAGAAACCGTAATGTATAAGGGAAAGAAAACGTACATTCTAAGATACGCCGACAGTACTAAGATTCCGCTCAGCATTTCCGTAAGCCTGAACCCGGTTGTTGAAATACCGTGTTTTACGTGTAGACAAATAAGTAGGTGTAGCATTGGAGGATACTACGATCCAACGAGATGCACTCTACTAACAAAATATCTCATATCGTACTCAAAACCAGTCATTAGGTAGGGTGGGGACCTCACATAGAGAAGCGAGCTGAGGTAGCCGAGGTAAGTCTATCTTTTAACGTCGAAGTTGGTTGAGCCTTAAAGAGTTATTAACCTCTAAGAACCATTAGGTGTGTGATGAAACGACGGTCTCCTGATAGTTGATGTGTCTTCTCTTCACTGATTAACCAACGATTTTTAAAGACGGGTCTTTTAGAGAGTATGCTAGGTGTAGGGAGTGGCGGTAGTTGAAGAAAACTTCAAGTCTATATCGCCAGCGGAGTTCTTCTATAAGAACAAGGAGATAGCTGGATTTTCTAATCCTGCGAGAGCTCTTTACCAGACCGTTAGAGAGCTGGTTGAAAATTCTCTTGACGCGACCGAGAACCACGGAATACTCCCAACGATTAAGGTCTCTATTAGAGAACTAGAGGTAGTACCTGAAGGAGCTTACTACGAAGTAGTTGTTGAAGACAACGGTATAGGTATTCCCCCCAAGTACGTACCGCAAGCTTTCGCACAGCTACTATTTAGCTCTAAATACGTTTTAAGGCAGTCGAGGGGGATGTTCGGTCTAGGAGCTAAGATGGCAGTTCTCTACGCTCAAATAACTACTGGGCAGCCCGCTGAAGTAATCGTATCGCCAATAAGGTCTAAGCATGTGTATAGCTTTAAGTTGAAGATAGATATAAAAGAGAATAAGCCCGTTGTACTGGGTTTCACTACCACATCCAACATCTTGGGGGGGCATGGCACTATAGTTAAGTTAGTTACTATAGGAGATTGGACTAGGTCTAGGCAGAGAATTTACGAATACTTAAAGAGAACGGCGGTAGTAGCTCCGTATGCTGAGATAGTTTTTAGAGATCCCGAGGGTAACTACCTGCTGTTCGAGAGGTCTATAGAGAAGCTGCCTCCTCCAGCTAGAGAAGCTCTCCCACATCCACACGGAATAGACTTGGAGACCATGAGGAGCATACTGAAGTCCATATCGGATAAGCCCGTAGTTGAGGGATTAGTAGAGAGTTTCCAAGGAGTAGGTAGGACAACAGCTCTCAGAATTCTTGAAGAAGCTAGGATCGGCGTAGAGAAGAGAGCTGGTGAGCTATCGGAGCCCGAGATCGAGACCCTCGTCAGAGTGATGAAAAACTACAGAGACATTAAGCCACCAAGAGCGGACCACCTCTCATACCTAGGTAAGGAGATCATAGTAGCCGGCCTTAAGAAGATATTTGAACCGGAGTTTGCTACCGCTATCAGTAGAAAGCCTTCCGTATACGAAGGACAGGCGTTCATAGTTGAAGTTGGGGTTGCCTACGGCGGTAAGGTGCCGGTAGCTGAGAAACCTCTAATTCTGAGATACGCAAATAAGATCCCCCTACTGTACGATGAAGGAAGTGATGTAGTGTATAAAGTGCTAGATGAGAAGAAGGGTATAGACTTCAAGGTGTACGAGGTCGAGTTTCCAGCACCCCTAGTTATACTAACTCACATATGTAGCACTAAGATTCCCTATAGAGGTGTTGGAAAAGAAGCTGTGGCTGACGTGCCTGAAATAGAGAGTGAAATTGAGAGCGCACTTAGAGAAGTGCTTAGAGAGCTGAGGTCATACGTACTGCAGAAGAGGAGGGAACTGGAGGAGATAGAGAAAGCAGTCGCTATAGCAAAGTACATACCTGAAGTAGCTGAATCTCTCTCTAGAATGTATAGAGTGAATCCGCAGGAAATATCGGTGAAACTCCTAGACCTCCTCAACTCCAGGATGAAGTCGTTTAAGATAGGTAGTTTGAGTAGTATCGTGATGTAGTATGAGCGTCAGTAGCTACTCATCTAAAGTCGATGTTAAAGCTAGAGAAGCAGCACTTAAGGTCCTATACGAGAAGTTCTACGCAGTTCTCGAAAAAATACTAAGTGGAGAACCTCCTAAACTCGTAATAAAGAAGAGGACTCTCAGTAACACTATCTACGAACCAGAGCGAAAACTTCTTCTACTCGGTGAATCGGTCTTCGAGAGATCATTTCTAGATGTGCGGGAGGCAAAGAAGTTCATGCAAACTCTACTGATGGCTAGCATAATTTACGAAGCACTATCCAACGGTGAATACCCTACTATAAGAGACCTCTACTATAGAGGTAAGCACACAATTCGATACAGAAAACTGCCTTCAAAGAGCGTGGGTGAGGAAAATACTTGGGATGAGCAGGCGGAGTCCGATTCCGTACTGAGAGATATTGAGGTCTTTACGAACGTACTTAGAGAGGAAATGTTGATTCTAAGCAAGGAGAAGGGGAAGGTAGTGGGCAACTTGAAGATAAGGTCTGGTGACGACGTTATAGACTTGAGTAAGATGGGGCACGGAGCCTACTCCATAGAGCCCACGCCGGACTTGATAGACTTCATTGAAGTAGA
This sequence comes from Sulfolobales archaeon, assembly GCA_026419835.1. Lineage (GTDB taxonomy): Archaea > Thermoproteota > Thermoprotei_A > Sulfolobales > NBVN01 > DRZP01. Next base: position 41,396 of record JAOAKQ010000001.1, read on the forward strand.
CGCAGAGTACGTCTTAGTGATAGAGAAAGACGCCGTCTTCCAACAACTCCATAGAGCCGGTTTCTGGAGAAAGTACCGAGCTGTACTAATTACGAGCGCTGGGCAGCCTGATAGAGCTACTAGAAGATTTGTTAGAAGACTCAACGAAGAACTTAAACTCCCTACGTACGTAATCTCCGATTCCGACCCCTACGGATTCTACATATACAGCGTCTTTAAAACGGGCTCTATAACTCTGTCGTATGAAAGTGAGAGACTAGCTATTCCAAACGCTAGATTTCTCGGAGTTATGATGACCGATATATTCGGTAGTAGTAAGCTCAATAAGAAACCCTATCTAACTGAAAGCGAGAGGAAGAACTTCATTATTAGAGCTAAGGAGCGCGATATTAAGAGAGCTAAGGAACTTAAGGAGTACCCTTGGTTCAAGTCCGAGAGATGGCAGGTCGAGCTAGATGAGTTTCTGGAGAGAAGGGTGAAGCTGGAAATTGAGGCCCTAGCTGGTAAGGGACTTAAGTTCTTAGCGGATAAATATATACCGGATAAGATTAGTGTCGGTGATTGGATCGAGTAGTCATGTACCACCGTACTTACTAGAATATATGGGGGTTCTCGAAGAATCTATAGACCAGACGCTACTGAAGTACGATGCCTCCGAGAGAGACTACATCGACTTTATAGAAAAATCGGAGAAGTACAGGTTCAGAGCTATAGTAGTTCCGCAGGTAGTGCTTCCAGTGGTTACACCAATAACTAAGCACGTAGTTGGAACGGTAGTAGGATTTCCAAACGGGTATACTCCGCTTAAAGTAAAACTTAGTGAGATAGACTTAGCGGTAGGTGCTGGAGCCCGCGAGATCGACGCGGTTCTAAACACTATTCTCGTTAAGAGCGGCAAGTGGAGTGATGTTAGGCACGAAGTATCGAGTATCGTAGATAGAGCTAGAGAGTACGGAGTTGTAGTTAAAGCCATTATTGAGACCTCCATACTTAAGAAGGAGGAAATAAGAACGGTTTCTAGGATTGTTGAAGAATCCGGCGCTCACTTTATAAAAACAAACACCGGGTTTGGAACCAGGGGGGTTGCGCCATCAGATATCCTAGTTATAAAGTCGTCGATCACCGGGAAGAGCAAGATTAAAGCTTCCGGGGGGATTAGAAGCGCTATAGATGCTGCGCTAATGCTTTACTTAGGCGCTCACGTTATTGGAACGAGTAGTGGAGTAGAGATAGTTGAAGAAGCTAAAGCGATTGCTAGTGGAGTTCACGAATAGCCGCTGCCGTAAAGTCCTTGCTAGCATCTTAATATCTTAAAACGGGAAGTTGCTGGGGCGTGTGAATGGAGTCTTCGAGTGCTCTCGTAGAAGATCTGTGTCGCGTTATGAAGTACATGTACGTGAAGGGTCTGATATCGGCTCTCAGTGGAAATGCCAGCATTAAGTTAGATGATACTAGGATTGCGATAACACCTTCCGGTAGAGCGAAGTTTCTTCTTAGACCTGAGGATGTGTCCATAGTAAGTACGAGCGGAGAACATCTGAGCGGTCCAAGGCCTTCTGTGGAGGTTTGTATGCACTTAAGGATATACTCGAACTGCCCTGACTGTAGGTCGGTAGTGCACGCTCACGGACTTCTCTCACCTCTTCTGGTGGGATTACTAGAACCCATTGAAGATTTAGAGATTAGGGCTTACGGAATCAGGATCTGCTACGTGGGTGAGCTAACTCCAGGATCTAGGGAGCTCGCTGAAGCGGTAGGTAGAGCTGTGTCTAGCGGCTGCAAGGTGGTTGTACTTAAGAATCACGGAATTGTGGGAGTAGGGAGAAGTCTCGGGGAAGCGCTTGAAGCTGTCGAAGCTGTTGAGAATTCTTTTAAGAAGAGCCTAGTGCTTTACGTGCTAGATAAGCTGAAAGCTTTCTCTACGCAGACTATCTCTAGATGAGTGGAATCTCTTCGTACATCAGCTATAGGACGGAGAGCTCTTCACTACATTACCACACTCGTATTCGAGGCGTCGGTCTTCAGCTACTCGAGGAAAAACATCTTCTTTAGAATTCTTATAATCCCCCTTCTCCTCTTTCTTTCCTGAGCTTTTACTGATTCCAGGACCTCTTCACCGTAGAGTGCGGCAATTAGCATCTTAGACTGCTGGTCCCGCATGTCTTCCGGCTCTATTCTCTCCGCTACTGCTAGAAGTCTGTCCAGTTCCTCATCAGTTGCGTGATCTAGTGGATTACCTCTTCTTTCATTAAGTTCCCAGCGCTGATATAGCTGTGTTAGTAGTTCCATGGCTTCGTCGTTCGAGTAGAATGCTGCCTTTCTCCACGGCTCGACGCTTAGGTCCACTAACTCCATAAGTCTTCTCTTCTTGGACTCTATATTCACACTCTACACCTCTACCCAGTGCTTATTAGCTTCTTAACATTATAAGTTCCTTGGTATATCTTGAGCGTAGAATCTAGAGTAATTAGGTACTTGAAGGAAAATCCGGGAGCTACTCCCAGATTAATTGCTGATGCTCTAGGACTTTCGATAAGTCAAGTCCGGCTCGCACTTAGTAAGTTAAGAGATTCCGGCTACGTAGTTAGAATTCCCGGTGAAGGATACTACGTAAGAGCCTCCATAGATTCTAGAGATTTGGAGGTAGCTGAGGCTGACTACGGCTTGAAATCGAGGAAAGAGGAAGGTGGTAATCTCACTCAACTTATTGAGAGAATTAGGGAAACGGTTGACGGTCTAGCTAGTAGAGTAGATAGACTTGAAAAAGAAGTGAAGGAAGTCAGATTAGTTCTCGAAGCACTTACGAAAGCAAACCAGGAAGCTAAACTAAGACCTTCCGCAACTTCTGAAGTTCGAGAAGACCCCGTTGTTAAAGAGTTGAAGAACAGAAAGATTATGAAGGTTAGCGAAGTTCTAGCCATAGCTACGAAACCACTAGAAGAATATGTGAAATCTGGTTTGTTGAAGATCGTATCCGACTTAGCTGTTTACTACGAGTTCTATAATCACTTCGTAAGTAGGTTTCCGATAAAGAAGCTTGAAGTATCTAAGCTAAGTAATGAAGAAAGAGAGCTCATGAATGCTATGATTAGAGATGGGATGGTCTACCTACATGGTGGGAGAGAGTACAGGCTTATTCTCTCCTAGTTTCGCTCAGCTAGAGAGGCACTTCTTGAAGTAAGGTTTTATGCATTCTAAGCAGCTGTAAAGAGGGTGTTGAGAGTGCTTGATAATATAGTTGAGAAATGCGCTGGGAATTCTATCTGCATTGTTGAAGAGTTTAAGCTGCGTCTAGATGAAGGTTATAGTCCAACTCAAGACGAGGTAAAATACGTTTCAGCTCTACTAGGCGAGTCTACGAAGAAGGTCGAAGTTTTGAAGAGTAAGTACATCGACGTCTTTACGCGTTTAGTCGAGAAGAACTGTAGCTACGTTGGGGATGAGTCTCTCTGCATCTACACGTGGAATCCGAAAATACCTGTGAGGTACTTCCCCGTATCTCTCGATGCTACAGGTACCGTACTCCACTTCAGTAAGTCTCAAGTTTCTCTAGTTGCGTACCCCGCGCACAGGTCCTACGACCTAGAGAGCGGGGGCGTCGAAGTACCCGACCCTGAGAAGGTTAGAGTTGTAGAGGTAACTTCCAGAGTTGACGGGTATCAGATCACTTTCTACTTCAATAATCTACTGAAGAGGTGGGTTCCGGCTACGAGATACGTTCTTCACAATATGAGGTACGTAAGAAATAGACTAGTGGAAGAAGACCTAGCCAACATAATTAACCCGTACGCAGCCGTAGCTGACCACATAGCATGGAGTAGAGGTCTGTACGAGAGAATTAAGGACATGGTTGGGTGGACATTTACCTTCGTCCTGAAAGCTCCGGAGCCAGCAATTCTTAAACCTAACGTAGAGCTATATAGTTACGAAGACTTTAAACTATACCTAATAAACGCTCGCGAACCCGGAGGGCGCTTACTAACAACGGAAGAATCCTCTCAGCTAGTGAGATGGGAGAGCGTTCCAGTTGAGAAAATCGAGGTGGGCAGCGCGTCCAAGCTGAAAGAACTTGTAAATACGTGGAGCGCGGATATCTACGTAAGATCGAGATTTCTGAGATTCGCATCGCGGGACCCGGTGAGACCCTACGTAGTTGAAGTAAGATCGAAACTCTACGAAAACGCCGTTCTCGTTAAGTACTCCTCCGATCCCAAGTCGCTCATAGTCCTAGCTTCCCACGGACTTGGCGGTGAGGGGGTGAAGCTACTAACGGACTACCGAGATGTTAGAGCTGTAGGTAGAGAGATCTGCGAGCTATATCAAGAACTTAGGGACATCGTTTCTCAGCTTTTAAGTAGCGCTGTAATTGAGGAAATTATGAGAGATCTGAAGCTATCGAGAGATCTATTCGGAGAGCTCGAGAAAGCGAGGCGTTCGGGGGGTTTAGATAGATTCACTAGAAAGCTTTCTCTAGCTGTGTCGAGCGAGAACATCTATGAAACGAGAGACAAGTTAAGAGCTCTCGTAGAAGAGTTGAAGAGAAGGTCGAGATCGCATCAGGAGTTATCAAAGCAGTTTTAAGCGTTCTCGGGTATTTGAGTCTAGAGTTGGTGCTCAGAATGTGCGGGATTGTAGCGATTACTAGTAGTAATAGAAGAGGGGATCTGGGAATCCTCCTCACGGAAGCACTGAAGAAATTGGAGTATAGAGGTTACGATTCCGTAGGTATAGCTGTGGTGGACCAGGGCAATCTCTACGTAGCTAAAAACGTGGGAACGGTTGAATCGGTAGCTAAATCGGAAAACTTCGCATCTCTCTCCGGTTGTGTAGGTATAGGTCACACTAGGTGGGCAACGCACGGAGCTCCGAGTAAGAAAAACTCCCACCCACACACCGACTGCGCCAAGAAGATCGCGGTTGTACACAACGGAATTATAGAGAACTACAGTGAACTTAAAAACTTTCTTCTAAGTAGGGGTCACGTATTCATTAGTGATACGGATACCGAGGTCGTGCCTCACTTAATAGAGGAATTCAAGCGTGCTGGGTTAGATACATACTCAGCGTTTAGGAAAGCCGTTTCTATGCTCAGAGGAACTTTTGCTATTGTTGCTATAGATATTGATGGAGGGCGGAAGCTCTTGTTTACGAGAAAAGTATCACCACTTGTTGTAGGTATTGGCAGCGATTTCGTACTAGTATCAAGTGATATCGTTAGTATTCTTCCGTATACAGATAGAGTGGTAGTGCTAAACGATGATGAGGTGGGATACGCAGAACCTGGTAGAGTGTTTATAGAGACCGTCGGCGGTCGTTCAGTAGATGTAGCTAGCAGAGTAATGAAAGTAGACTACGGCGTAGAGGATTTCGATAAGGGTCCTTACGAGCACTACATGATTAAGGAAATTCGGGAACAGCCCTACACTCTAAATCAAACACTATCCGGACTAATTTCTTCTAGAGACGAGGTCGAGAAGTCCTTGAAGTTACTTGAGAGTGCCGACAGCATATACATTGTTGGAGCTGGAAGTTCGTACTACGCATCACTTCTAGGTTCACTCTACTTCAGGTATCTCGGGTTTAGAGCTCAAGCACTAGTGTCTTCTGAAGCAACTCCGTATCTTAGAGGAGTGAGACCTGGAGATGTTGTTGTAGTAGTTAGTCAGTCGGGGGAGACTATAGACACCCTTCTAGCGATGAGAGAGTCTGCGAAAAGAGGTGCTAGAGTTGTAGCGATCGTAAACAACCCGCTATCGACAATAGCTAGAGAGTCAGACGCGTACGTATACATGAAGTCCGGCCCCGAGATATGTGTTGCCGCTACTAAGACGTTCACTTCTCAGGTACTGGTGCTCTCGTACCTAGGCTTAGCAATGACTAGAGATAGTCACCGCATCGAAGCCTCCCTCAGAGCTCTTAGAAGACTTCCAGAGATTACCGCATCTATGATCAGCTCCACGGAGAATGCTGCGCGGAAAGTAGCGAAAAAGATATCAACGGAACACTCGGTTTACTACCTCGGTAGAGCGTTTGGCTACCCTATATCAGCTGAAGCGGCTTTAAAGATGAAGGAAGTTGCCTACGTACATGCTGAAGCATATCCAGCTGGTGAGTCGAAGCACGGTCCAATAGCTCTAGTAGCTAGCGGATTCCCAGTAGTGTTCACGATTGTTGGGGAACTCGACGAACTAATTGAAGGAAATATTGAGGAAATGAAAGCTAGAGGCGCCTACGTCATTACCTACGCCCCGAGCGATAGAATTACTTCTACTGTAGAGAGAAATAGCGATCTAGTAATTCCACTACCTCAGGTACTTCTTGAAGTATCTCTAGTTACGTACGTAATACCGCATCAGCTACTAGCATACTATACATCAATTGAAAGAGGGTACAATCCCGATAGACCTAGAAATCTAGCTAAAACAGTTACAGTATTCTAAGATGACGGTTTCTGCGAAGATAGCTTACCCACCCACTAGGACGCTAACTCTTTAACCATGTAGGGACCGCTCTCAATTTTTCTATAGCCATGTTTTCGGTAGTATTCTCTGGCACCAACACCCGGGAGAACGAATACCCTGCGGCAGCTGAATTCGTATCTCGCTACATCTTCAGCTTCGCGGAGGAGTCTAGCGCCCCACCCCCTGTGCTGCCAAGAATTCTCGTCTCTAATTCCGACCGGAACTTCGGGTCCGTAGACGTGTAGCTCTCTAATAATGGCTGACCTATCTTTAAGTTCCGGTCTATGAGCTTTCTCTGAAGGAATTCTAAGTCTAAGTATCCCCACTACAACTCTAGAAGAGGGGTCCTCCACCGATAGGAATACCTCCATACCTCTACTTGCTTCATAGTGCTCTCTCTTTATAGACAGGTCTGATGGCTCGACTCCCCTGTAAAACTCCTGGCGACCGACTTCTCTAAACCTTATTTCCCTAATATCTATTCCCTTATCAATAGCTCGAAGTTCGACGAGTTCGCGCAGATTGCCTTTTCTAGGTCCAGCCTCGATGTACTGAACCGGTATATCTCGCTGAATTCTCATAACTCTAACCCACTTCGGTACGTACTTATAAGTCTCAGAGATCAGTTCGATAGCTTCTTCATCTGTGTACGGTCTGTACCTCCCCTCGATCCACCAATTATAGAGCTCCGTGCCTCTGACTACTACCGTTGGGTATATCTTGAGCATGTCGGGTCTGAAGTCGGGGTTCTCGAAGAGCTCTCTAACCATCTGGATATCTCTATCCGGATCCGAACCCGGTAGTCCCGGCATTACGTGGTAGACTACCTTAAACCCGCTATCCTTGAGAACTCTGGTAGCTTCAACCGTATCTCGCACAGTATGGCCTCTCCTCACTAACGCGAGGACGTCGTCAAAGACTGTCTGAACTCCTACTTCAACTCTAGTAGCACCTAGATAGAGCATTCGATCTGCGTGTTTTTCTTTAGCGAAATCAGGTCTTGTCTCTATTGTTAAGCCAACAATTCTAATCTTAGCTACCTCATTTAATTTCTGAGCTTCTTGTAGACTAGGTGTTTCAGAAGACTTCCGCTCCGGGTACCTATTGGCAGCATGGAATACGTTCGCTATGAACCACTCCTGGTAACCTTCCGGTAGGGCCATAAACGTGCCACCCATAACAACCACCTCCACCTTACTGGGAACTTGACCGAGGAGCTCGTACTGAGCTAACCTCGCTCTTACCTGCTGATACGGGTCGAAGTTAACCCTCAGAGCTCTCATAAGTGCTGGTTCCTCACCTATGTAGCTCTGTGGGGTACCAAAGTCCGGCCCCCCCGGGCAGTAGACACATTTACCGTGCGGGCACGGATGCGGCTTAGTCATAACCGCAACTACGGAGACTCCTGATAGCATCCTAGTCGGCTTCCTAACTTTCTCTAGGCGAACCGCGCTCATCTAGACTAAAAATGTTCGAGAGTTATTTAATGCCCGAATAACCTACCACAGACCTCTCCCAAGATAAAACCTATAAACCCACAGACGGTAGAAACGCAGAAGAATCTGGGCGATAGAATTGAAAATCCTCTCCACCTCGTCTACCCAAAGAATTTCTTTAATTTACTTCCAGAGCTAGAGCTCTAGGAAGGAGCGGAGTGAAGAACAGCGATGCGGCTCTCTACGAAGCAACCTCAATAGCGGTAGTAATAGCTGGAGGAAGCTTTCTCTCCTTATTTATTGCCGGTATAGGGTCTCTTGCTTTGGCTAGACTGCTGGGACCTGAAGGATACGGAGCTTACTCACTCGTTCTAGCTGTACCTTCGTTTCTCATAGCTCTGGTAGACTTAGGCATGCCTGCGTCTATGATAAGATACATATCTAGGTACCCCGAGCGAGCAGTGCGCTACACATCGCAGGCACTTTCTGTAGCTACAGCTGCGGCACTTACCGCAACAATAGCTGGAGTATTCTTAAGTAGCTACCTCTCGCAAATCCTTATCAACAGACCTGAGTATTCGGAATTGGTAACTATCTCACTACCGTACGTCACAGCGTACACAATACTTAACATCGTTAAAGCGTCTCTAATGGGCTTAGGAGAGAAGGTTAAGGCGGTATCGCTAGATCCTCTCTACAATATACTGAGAACCTCGCTATCGATATCTCTAGTACCTCTCCTATTCGTTAGAGGAGCTATACTGGGCTTCGTAATTGCGTCAGTAATCAGCTGCTTAGTAGGTATTCTCGTGCTGTCCAGATCTCTTGGTAGTTCGAAATTTGAACCGAATTTCTTAAGCATGCGAGAACTACTAAGCTTTTCTCTCCCACTACACGCCGCCAATCTCATCAACTCCGTAATGTGGATATATACAACAATAGTCTTATCGAGATTTTTCACGGACTTCGAGATAGGAAACTATAGAGCTGCTCTAAATCTTCTAACTGTAATATCTCTAGTTATATCTCCGTTCTCAACCGCTTTTCTAAGAGTTTTCTCTGAAGCCAGTACTCAGAATTTCGAGAAGATATTTGAAGACTCGGTTAAGTACGTAGCACTAATTTCAGTTCCTCTAGCGCTGTACTCATCAGCGACATCACACGACCTCGTTCGAGTGGTCTACGGTCGAAGATATGGCGACGCTGAGAACTACTTCAGCGTAGTGGTTTTCGCAAATATACTGACACTAGCTGGGTCTCACGTAGTAGGATCCGCTCTAAGTGCTGCGGGTAGAACTAAGTACATCCTACTATCTAGCACTGCTGGAGCTCTGACCTACGTACCCCTACTATACGTTCTTACGGGAATGTGCGGTTTGTACGGTGCCGCCGTGTCTTACGTTTCTCTAGGTGCTGTAGTTACTCTAACTCAGCTGTACTTCCTTAAAAAAGTCATCAGAGTATCTGTGAGCACCTCGTTTTCACTGAAAGTTGTGGCTTCCTCCGCGGTGCCCGCAGTTTTAGTAGCGCACTTAGCTAGTGGGTCGGATTTTCTAGGTTCCCTCCTACTACTAATTGCTAAATTCACCGTTTTCGTAGCTATCTACACGGCACTGCTAGTAGCTCTTAGAGCTATTTCTGAAGAAGATATCAGGAAGCTGCGCAGTTTATCAAGAGCTCTAGGCCCTCTATCGAAGGTAGTGGGCATAGTGCTTAAGTACGCTACTTTACTGATAAGAACCCTCCAATAGAGGGGGTGGAGCTGTGTGGTTCGCTCACGTAGTAGGTCCTCTAGGAACCTACGTTAGGACTAGGTGGATGTATATTGAAGACATCGAGAAGTGCTTTGAGGACGGTAGTCTAAGTTACGGTAATCTGAGGGTAAGTCTCAGTAAGCACTACTTAGATGACGTAATAAAGATGTCGTCACTAGACCCAGACATAGTTGATGTGGTTAAGAGCTCTGAAAGAGATAGTGTCTGCGTGTACGTATACGGAAGATAGATTCTTCAATATATATTTCCTAAGAGAGTAGATCTTGGACTCTATGAGTAGAACGGATAAGAGAGCGGTCGCCGAATCAGTAGAAAACTCCGTTGAAAAACCACCTGAGAAAGCTATTGAAGCGGTACTAGGAAGGCGCTTACTAAAGCTTCTCTGTAGAAGTGATAAGGAATCCGCCGAAATATACGTATTCTACGGAAGAGATAGAAGCTACGTGCTAATTCCCAAAGCATTCTGCGGATGTAAGGACTTTGAAATAAACGTAGTTTTAAGGAGAGAAAGAGGTTCTTGCTATCATCTAATCGCTCTCGAACTAGCTATAAGAAGGGGGGTCCTCAGAGTTTTAGAAGTAGATTGCGGTACTCTTAGAGAAGTAGCACTAGAACTAGTACTCGGAGAAAACTCACCTACTCTAAGAAAGATAGTGCGCCATTTACTCCCCTGAGAGAACTCTACTAACTACCTAGCTAAACTCGCTGATACACTGAGTATCTGAACGTGCTTGTGGCGGGCCCGAGGGGATTTGAACCCCCGACACCCGGCTTCCCCGACGTTGCCGAGCTCACACTCTTTAGGAGGCCGGCGCTCTATCCTGGCTGAGCTACGGGCCCACCATAGGTATATCGTGGCATAGCTCTTAAACTTTTATCTGGTGCGGGGGGTGGGATTCGAACCCACGCAGGCCTACGCCATCGGGTCTCGCATCCCCAGAGCTGCTGGAAGACCTTAAGCCCGACCCCTTTGACCTAGCTCGGGCACCCCCGCACCGGTACACGGGTGTACCGGTAAATAGTTAGCTCAGGAACTTATATGTGAAAAGGAAGTACGTATATACGCAGGCGTCGCGGAGGCAAAGCTTATAACCTCGTAGAGTAAGTAGAGCGGGCACCTAGAGAACATGGTGGACGATCTACGTGAAGACTACGTTAGAACGGCTGGTGAAGTAGTGCTAGTTCCCGATACCACCGTTATATATAATGGCGTTCTTAGAAGACTTATAGTTAAAGAAGGAATTAGAGGCGTCGTAACTATACCTAAAGAGCTTGTCATGTTTTTCGATAATCTCAGTAAGGAAGGTAGGAGTTTAGGTGTCGTAGCTTTAGAGGAGCTCAGACTAATTAGAAGTCTCTCGGATAGGTACGGAGTAAAGCTGAGAATAACTTCAATAAATAGAAAGATAGATGATATAGATGTTGCGATAAGAGAATACGCCTACGAAAACGGCTTCGTACTGGTAACCTCTTCTAGAACTCAGAAGCTTTCAGCTGAAATACTCGGTGTTAAAGTTCTCTACAAAGAGCCGGAGAGAATACAGCTTAGAGAACTCGAGAAGTACTTCGCTGAAGACGTGATGAGCGTGCATCTCAAAGAAGGCGCCTCACCACAGGTTAAGAAAGGGCGCCCCGGTAGGTGGGTACTAGAGAAGGTTTCTGAGACCCCAATAACTCGAGAAGAACTCGAAGCTCTCTCCGAGGAAATAGTTGAAGCGGCGAAGACTCTACCCGACGCAGTAATCGAAATAGAGAGAAGAGGTTCGACAATAATTCAGCTCGGCGACTATAGAATAATCATCTCCAGACCCCCCATGAGTAGTGGGTGGGAGATAACTGCGGTGAAGCCTCTTGCTAGACCTAAGCTAGAAGACTACGGTCTTCCGGAGAAATTGGTGAAGAGACTCAATGAGAGAGCCGAGGGTATAGTAATAGCTGGAGCCCCCGGGATGGGTAAGACCACGTTCGCTCAAGCGCTAGCGGAGTACTACTCAAGGAAGGGTAGGGTCGTTAAGACAATCGAATCTCCTAGAGATATGAAGCTACCGCCTCAGGTAGTTCAGTACTCGAAGATATACGCAACACCAGACGAGCTGCATGATATACTACTTCTAAGTAGACCGGATTACACAATATTCGATGAGATGAGGAATGACGAAGACTTCAAGCTTTACGTAGACTTGAGGTTAGCCGGTATAGGTATGGTGGGAGTAGTGCACGCGTCATCACCTATAGACGCTATACAGAGATTTATAGGTAGAGTCGATATCGGCGTGCTTCCATCGGTCGTAGACACGCTCATCTTCATAGATTCTGGTGAAGTTAGAAAGGTCTACGAACTCGATATCACAGTTAGACTACCAACCGGTCTTAGAGAGTCGGATCTAGCTAGACCGGTAGTTGAAGTTCGTGATGCTATTACTGGAGATTTAGAGTACGAAATATACACTTTCGGCGAGCAGACCACAGTAATACCCGTTAAGAAAGTCTATGGCAGTACTATGAGGAAGAACGTGGAGCAGGTAGTAAAGTCACTGGTACCGTCGGCTAGAGTAACTCATAGTGGAGATAGCATAGTTGTTAGCATACCTAGGGATGAAGCTAAGAATCTCAGTAGGCTTAAGCGAAAACTTAGAAGAATTAAGGAAGAACTCGGTATAGACGTAGTTCTCGAACTAAGCTAGAGCTACTCCCTCCCCAGGTAGTTTGAGAGAATTAGTGTTAGAATCAGGGGCGTAATCAAGTACGAGAGATCCACACCCTCTCTTAAAAGCTCTCTATCGAGTTCGTAGAGAACTCTTTGATTGAGCTCTGCCACCGAGCTAAGCTTCTCGCACTCGAATCGAGCTAGCTTAAGAAAAGCTCTTACTGCTATATCATTTAATTCAATACTTTCAGTAGCCACACGCCCTACCTCCAACCCAACTTCGACGATGTAGTCCATTCTCTTCAAAACGTACTGAATGTCCCTAGCTTTTGAGCTGAGAGCGGATAGAATATCCCCTATAGATGGCTTTTCTGTAGCTAACTTACTGAAGGTAATACCACTCTCTAGAAGAGCCGTGTAACCAGCTCCGTAAAATTGTCTAATACCGTCGACAAGAGCGGATGTGTCCTTAGAGTTATCGATACCTAAAATTGTGAAGAATATCTTTCTGAAGCTACTCGCGAACGACTGCTGTTTAAGAGAATATGCTACAGATAGTGTGAATGGAATTAGTGCTAAGCTTAAAGTTTGGTGAGCCCTCGCACCTAGCTTTCTGTAGGATTTAGCAAGTGAGTTGTAGAATAGACGGCCTATGCCTACAGAGTAGAGAGTTTCCTTACCGGTACCGACATCTAGCCCAGCGGTAAAAGCCTGACTATATACATCTAGAGATGAAGACACAGTAAATACTATGGATTCTAGGTCTCTGAACCTCGTAGAGTACCTGTGGGGTGCCGCTGGCTTAATGTATGAGTAGACCGCCAGGTGCAGAGCCTCTATTAATCTACTTAAGTACTCCACTATCAGCTCTACCAGCCGATCTTGAATTTAGATTAAAGCTAATTAACCTGGTAACAAAACTGAGTCTCTGTAGATAGGTAGTGCAATAGCTCTTGAAGCTACAGCAGCGTTTTCAGCTTTCCAATTAGCTTAGATACGTACAAAGCTCTTATAGAGTCGTTCATACTTTCAGATATGTCTTCTACGCTCGATATATCAGCTTCTATAAACATCCTAATCATTTCACCAAGAACCGTTATACCTATTAAACTGTTGAGAGCCACGCCCCACATTTCTTTAAAATTCGCTCGGCAGAAAATTACTATTTCGTTTTGCCAGTGCCTGTACTCAAGTTCTTCGAGTTCGAAGAATTCGTTTGATTGAATAGCTTCTTTTACGATGCTCACCAAGTTCTTTAGTTCTCCGACTTTCTTTATGGAGAAAACTACCTCGTGCCTCTCAACTATGGGTGTGTAGGATCCGTATCTAGCCGTTCCAGCACCTACTTCTCTTAATAGAGCTAGCAGAGCTAGGAAGCCCGAGAGTAGACTAGCTGTAACTGAGATGACAGCTTGCCTTACCGAGAATAGATGTAGAACTAGCACTAGGGAAATAGCGGAGCCCAGTGATGTAACTACTGCGACATGCATTAGTAGAGTAATTGAAGTCCCCCATTGTGGTAATCCTACGTAGTGGAGTCTTTCGTGCACAACTTTAAATTCGGGTAGTAGAGACCTATAGGCTACGGCTACTATGATTACACTCGAGAGAACTACAAATAGAGCTGATACGGCAGCTTCTAACGTCATAACTCGGACAGCGCCAATAATTAGGACCTCGCTGCCCGAGTAGTACTGAAGTGATTCAACATTAAGAACCTCAGCTAGTCCTTCAATCGTGCTGCGAGTGACCACCCTCCCTACTAGCAAGATATCTGTAACTAGAGGTTCTTCAAAACCTAGAATCTCTGAAACCGTAAATATGTCGGATACTATGACTAGGTCTAGCGATGGAACTATGGGTTCTAGTCCGATATACCCTAGAACCGGTAGAAGAGTTTCGAGCGGAGTGATCTTGAATCTACGCAGAGAATTTTGAATGCATCTAACCCTAAATCCGATCGTGTAGATGCTTTCGTTTCGAAAATCCCGGCATCCAGTTAGGATCTCTCTTTCAGAAATGTTTAATCTCGAGAGAATGTCTCCATCAACACCAATAACTACCCACTTAACCTCGGGCAATCCCTCGATTTTAATACCCTTCTCCAGGACTGCTCTATACAGATACATCGCACGCCCATCTCTTACTAGAGAGTCTACAGTCTCATCTGCGGTCCTCAACTTCATAGGCTCAGAGAGTTTTACCAGCGCCACAGGGTCTTCGACTACCTCACCCAAGTTCTGAACGTATTCCGTTCTCGTATCGCTATACGCAGCTGCGGCTATTAGTGATGATGTGACTATGCATGTAACGATCAGCGCGGTCGTAATGTTTAGTAAAGTAATTCTAAGTACTCTACCGAAAACACGCATCTTCGTCATGCTGTGCCTAACGTACTGACGAAATAGTGGAGGTGATAGTTCTATACTGCCCCTCCAGGTCTTAAGTACTCTAGTGGCAGCGTACGCCGCTATGCCGATGTACGTTAGTGCAAAAACTATGAAAACTAGCTCCACGGCCTAGGCACCTACCCCCAATAGCTCGTAAAATGTGTACGTAATTACTGCTAGCGTACTACCGAATAGCCCAAGAGATGAGTAAGCTACTAGAGATTCGTATGCGTCGGGCCCTATGCGTAGAGCTAGGTACTTGATTAAAGCCGCAATTATGAAGAGCATGCCTATATCCGGAGTTACCGTAATTCCAACTAGAACAGCGAATGGTGAAAGACTTCTCATACCTAAGACTCTCGCAGTAAATAGGATGAAGACGGCTAGAACTGCTCCGAGAGTAAATGATTGTGCGGGAAGTGCTGAAATATCGCCGGTGTATACAGCATTCATCCAAACTACTATCGGAAGCCATCTAACTAGTGGGAACTTAGGAGACGTGGTTCCATATACTGCTAGAAGAATATTTCCATACACTAAGGTAAGCGGAGCTCCGAGCACGATCCCTAGCATCATTAAAAAGCCGGCAAAACTAGGTTTAATTCCAGAGTACTTACTGAGCCTAATTAAGTTCATCGACGATGCTGCGACGAACTGAGGCATAGGCGTTCCTGTATATGGGTCTAGCATAACGTAGGGCATAGACTCTCTAATTCCAGCTATAAACATAAGTCCAGTTACAGCTGGTAGAGTTGACTGAGATACGATACCCACTTCACCCACCACTCGGCATGTTAGAAGTATTATGACTATGTATAGAACCGCTAGAACGGGAAATAGAGAAGCTATCCTCAAAGTATCCTTAGATATCAGTAAGGCTGGAATTACTGGAAGCGATATTAGGAGCACGCCGATGTAGAATGTTGTTTTGTACTCTCTTATTTCTCTAATGAGTGTTAGTGAGTGAAGGAATAGCTTCCTATACTTAGTAATGTAGTAGGAAGCTGTTAGAATTAAGTAACCTATCAGAAGTGAAGCTATTGACGATGAAGCTGATGAAGCGATGTCGTAAGTACTCATTGTTGGGAGGGGGATCACTATCCCCAGATAGGCGAGAATGGGTATTGCTAGTAGGAAGGTAGCGATGCTCCCAAGTCCAACTCCTATAGAAGAACCTACTGGAAGTAGTAGTGCTAACAGCAGTACTAGAGGGTCGAAAGAGAAAGCTATGGAAGCTCCAGGAGCTATTAAGTAGAGGACTTGAGCGAGATCTGCCGATATATCTCTGTAGAGAGCTGCTAGTTCGAGAACGTAGCCTACTAGTATCGTGATAGCTATTTTTCTTACTTCAAGATTTCTTATCACGTTAACAACTCTCCAAGCACCGCCTCCAACGGGAAATACGAGTCTTTCTCTCTCTATGAAGTGGTCACTTAGCGATAGAGCTACCAGCACTCCACCGGCTGAAACTGCTGATGCGAATAGGTAGAAGAGAACGGCTTCCGCAGTGTAGCCTCTATACACCCAGGGAGCCATGCCAACGGCTTCCGGGTTGCTTCTCTCAGCAAACATAGTGTAGGTAATCAGCATTCCGGACGTTAGGGTAGTCGTGATGTCTATTCCAACGGCAAAAGCTACGGCAGCTATGTGAGCAAATACGCTGTAAATCTTCATAACGAGCCTTAGTACGAGATACGTTAGCACGCCAGCTACTATCGGGGAAAGCTCGGATGTGGTGTACCCGCTAACGGCGTACCCATAGCTATTGCTAAAACTAGTCAAAGCTCCAATAACACCTCCAGCGATCAGCGACCTAGCTAGGTCCGCTCCTCTGATGGAGCTACGCTCCGTTATCTCAACCAATGAGTAAACTCCGAGAGAGTATTTATTTCCCAGAACTCTACATGATAGAACAGCAGTGATCACCTTTCTCGAACGACAGCGGCACAGTTTCACTCAGCACCTTCAAGTATTGAAGCGCTTTGTGCAGCTATGAAAACTTAAAAGATTTTTGAAGTGCATTTAGCTGGGGGCCGTCGTCTAGCTTGGCTAGGATGCCAGCCTGGGGGCGATCCCCGCCGGTACGCTGGTGGTCCCGGGTTCAAATCCCGGCGGCCCCACTAGGTAAGTAGAGCGTAGGTACGTGCTGGTGCATAGCATATGGTGACTGTAAGTCCAGCGCTGGTGAGAAAGTTTATTGAGGACTCTAGTTTGTTGAGGAGAGTGTACGAATTTCTAGAATCAGATGAAGAAGTGCAGAGCCTTGTTGATATGTCTAACATAATGGCGGTCGGTAGACTTAGATACAACGACCACGGCGTTATTCACTCGAGAATTGTGAGTGGGTCGTCTTTAGAGATATTCGACCTACTACTAAAAGCTAAGTTGAAACCTACGTCACTAGAGTTTGGAATTACTAGAAGCGTGGAGGAGAGCATGGTCATAGTTCTTGCCGCAGCTTACCTACACGATATAGGAAACGCCGTTCACAGAGTTAACCACGAGTTCATAGGGTCTCTACTAGCTAAGGACATAGTTGATAGAATGCTTAGCGACACTATGCCCTACGTAGAAGGAAGAAGAAGGAGAATGATTAGGCAGGAGATACTTCACGCCATATACGCAACTGAAACAAATACCCAGGCTCTAACGGTTGAAGCCGGGGTCGTTAAGGTTGCTGATGGAACCGATATGGCTGAAGGTAGAGCTAGAATACCGTATAAGCTAGGAAAAATAAACATGCACTCGGTATCAGCAATAAGCATAAAGAAAGTCGAGATCTTAAACGGCAATGGTAGACCGGTAGTAATCGAAGTTACTATGGATAACTTCGCAGGTCTCTTCCAGATCGAGGCGGTCCTCAGACCTAAGATACTGACGACGGGAATAGCTGACTACTTCGACATAGTAGCGAAAGTAGGAGATAGGGAAATTAAAGTATATCCGTAACCCGAGCTCAGATACGGGCTCACCTTACCACAGCTTACGTCTATTTAAACCCATCTATCCTGAAACTGCTGGCACGGCGAAAGCGTTCCGCAGACGTGACGCTACGCTCAGCGTCTTCCGATGAATACCTAACCATACCGACTAGCTTAACTACTCAGACACTTCTATCACGACACGTCTAACATTCTCCGGCACTCCCTTTAAAGAACTCAGTAAGCCCGTGATTGTTGATTTAATCAAATTCTTTACGAAGGGATTCAAAGTTACTTCGCGTTCATTTACAACGAGTTTTACACCTAAAACCACTGGACACCGCTCCCTCTCGCCTTTAAGAATTTTAGTAGCTAGTGATTCGCACCGATCTACTCCACACATACCGCAGTTCAAACCCGGTAGTTGCGATGTTACGTGGTCCACAGCTCTCCTCACTATTAAGTCGGTGAGTTCACGCACTTGATCGCTGTAGAGAACTGCGGCATTTCCCACGCCGTTCTTCTCTATGGCGCGGTTTCTCGAGTTTATTACGATAGCTACAGTACTCTTCTTCAGTAGTTGAACCGCTTCTTCAAGACTATCAGTAACTATCACGCTATCGCCTACTTCAACATCTCTAAATCCCTCAACTACAATTAGAGGTTTACTAACATACTTCAGCAAGTCGCTGAGGTCGTCAATTAGGGTCTTGCTGTACAGTACTGTGAGCTCTCTCGACGAGACGACTACCTCCATCGCACCAGCGGAAAGGTAGCGTGAACTATCTTTCTCTTCTAAAGTTATTCTACTCGCGGAATGCTTAATCACTCCCACCGAGTACCCAGTCTTAACCAGCTCTTCAACAACTTTAGAAGCAATAAAAGTCTTGCCTACGCCAGCTCTTCGAGATATGAACCTAACGACGTAGGGTCTCACCACGCCACCCAGTACCTGAGTGGTCTTAGTGAATATCAAGCTGTACAGCTTTCACTCAAGCACCGTTTTCTCGAAGAAACTGTTTATAATTACTAGCGCCGTATCATAGTGGGATTAACTTGCCACTGAAGCTATCCTTCAGTAATATATCGGCTGTAGCCAGTGCCATAAGAAAATCCTACGGACAGGTCGTTAGTGTAGTAGAGAATTTTACGGACCCCCAGTACTATCCTCCAGAGAATAGCTCTGTCGAGGACGTTCTCAGGTATTTCTTCTTCATGGTAGCTATAGACCACAGAACCTCTAGATTTAGACCTTTCGAAGGTTACGTAAGAGGAAAGTTCCATCATGGAGCCGACCTACTGTACCGATTGGGAATGCTTAAATACGAAGAAGACCCCAGCTTCTTTAGTCCTGAGAGGATGGCTAATCTATCTACTAGAGAAGTCGTTGAGTGGTTGAGGACACCTGGTGGTGATGCTATATGGGATCCCGATGTAAGAACGGAATTACTGCGGGATGCTGGTATAAAGCTCATAAAGTACTTCGGAGGTTCCGTATTGAACTTTATTAAAGCTTCTGGAAGCTACATCAGGCACCCAACATCTCGCTGTCTAGGAATTCTATTTAAAGTATTTAAAGCATACTCCGACCCTGTGGAGAAAAAGATGTTTCTCTTTATTAAGTTCACCTTAAGAAGGAGTTTACTAGCGGTAAAAGATATTCAAAATCTTGAAGTACCAGTAGACAACCACCTAACTAGAATAGCGCTTAGACTAAAGCTAGTTGAGCTAGATGAAGAAATGAGTAGTAAAATCGTGAGTAGAGCGGAAGTTTCAGATAGAGAAGATGTAGAGCTGAGAATGGCTGTGAGAAGAGCGTATTCACATCTCTCACGTCTTTCTGGTGTAAGACAGGATTATCTCGATGACTATCTGTGGATTCTAGGTAGGAAGATATGTACTCGAGAAAATCCAGCTTGCGAGAGATCAGGCTTCTGCCCTCTTTCCTCAGTCTGCGCAAGCTGCGGGAACGCTAGTAAGATAGTTGAGCACAACTACGTAAACACGTATTACTACTAGATGGTGCTGCCTCTGACACAGAGCAAGGATGCTCTTTCCAACATCATCCAAAATCTAACTGAAGAAGACATCGCAGTCTTGAAGTACTTTCTCAGGTATAGGTCCGTTGGCGAGATTTTAGCGTCGAGAGAACTGAGAACTATTGGAATAAAGAACCCATCTAAAGCACTGGCTAAACTAATATCTTTAGGTTTAATTAAGCGCGGAATCGGCTGCTTCACCATATCGAGAGAAGTTCTAGAAGCATACAGACGGGGTGAGATAAAGCTGTAGAGCTAGGTTCGTTCCTTATTTACCGCACTACGTATTTAATTAGCTTAGGTAACTAAGCTACGGTGCTGGCTTTGGGCTACGTCTTCGGCGGTGCCGAGCCAAGGCGTTTTCCAGTTGCGACTATCGTTATAATAGCCGTAAACGCCGCTATATACTTCATCACCTCGTCTCCTTCATACTTTACTACGACGTCATCGAGCTACATATACAGATTTGGCTATATACCAGCTCTCCTCATTTCGCAAGAAGGAGTTATCAGAATACTTACATCTATGTTTATACACGCAGACGTACTTCACATAATCTTCAATATGTACTTTCTATACATTTTCGGTAAGGGAGTGGAGGATTTAGTAGGTTCCGCACGGTATCTAGTAATGTACTTGGTCTCTGGTATTGGAGCTGCGCTATTTCACACAGCTTCAATACCTCTATCGGGTTTAGAGACCGTAGGTATTCCAGCGGTTGGAGCTTCGGGAGCTATTAGCGGTATTCTAGGAGCCTATCTAATGTTCTTTCCCGGTACATCTCTAATAGCATGCTTTCCGATACTACTACTCCCAATGTGCTTTACGGTGCGCGCGTCCGCTTACTTAGCTTTCTGGTTCGCTCTTCAGGTAATCTACGGATACGCAAGAATAGGTAGCGTTGCGTTCTTTGCTCATGCCGGAGGCTTCATTACTGGTATCGCAATGGCTTGGTTACTCGGTAGGAGCAGAGTTGCTGAACTGAGAGTTTTCAGGGAAGGCCTCTACTTCTTTAGATACATAGTCTTCAGAGCGTATCGAGGTGGACTAGGATTCTTTACTAAGTTCGTACTAGTACTGCTGATGATTGTAACCGCTGCGACCATGCTGTACTACTCCATTGAGACTAACCCAGCTCTAGTCTCGATCTATAGAGGAGATATCGTAGTAGACGGATACGCAGATACGGTGCTACTTAAAGTTTCAGCGGACGGTAGCTATAGTTACAGTGGATTTGAAGTTGTGTACACGAATATCGTGCTTACGAGACTAAGTAAAATGGGTCTGCTGGTCAACCCCGATCTCTCAAATAAATACATAAACTCCACGGTTAATCCGCTTGAAGAAGTAGTTAGAATACAGATAGAGGTATTTGGAAGATACGTAAGTGAAGATGTAGCGGTAGTTCTACGTATTGAAGCATCGTACGATGAAGAAGGAGTACTTAGAGTAGCTAGAGGTCGTATGTACACACAGGTAGTTGAAGTAACTTCAGAACGTGGGAGTGTAGTCATCAGGAAAAGGCCCGCAATTTTCGATTTCAGCATAAGCTCCGCAGGTCCATACACTGGAGAAGCTGTGGTCGTAGCTACACTTCCATCAGTAGCAGTATCTCTTCTTTCAGCATACGTAGTATCTAGGAAAGATTCCGAGCTCTCAGTTTCGTAGGTATCGAGAAGTGGCTGAGCGACTCACGCAAACTAGTCCATTAACCTCTAGTCTAACTTGAAGAATGCTTACTCCACACGTACTTTAGCGCGATCTCAACTTGTTTTAAAGCTATCGGTGTTGGATTTATGAGGTCTATTTGAGTAATGTACCCACCACTCTCTTTCAGCCTGTAATCACCTATATCTTTCTTTCCCTTCAGCTCCTCCAGGATCTTGAGGAGGAAATTGGCAACTACTTCATCATTCAACCTTATCCCTCCTCTAAGAACGATCTTAACCGTTCCATCAGATAATACCTCGTTGGCGATTATCTCTTCTTCAGCGTATATAACTCTAACCTTCTCTTGCTGAGCTACTTTAACTTCCTCGCTGTAAGATGTTGGGTGAACACTTTGCCGAGAACTTGAAATTGTTGATGCGAGATACCTTAGTATCTCTAGTTCTTCAGTTAACTCCTTTATTCTTCTCTCTACTTCCTTAATTCTGCTCTCTAAATACTTCACTACTCTATCCTGACTCAGCGGCACCACCCCTATTCTCAATAAACTTGAGCAACCCTTTTGAACGGTCTTTCATATTCGAGACCTCCCTAAGTAAACTGATATCTCTCTTTAAAACTTCGTAGAGTTCTGGGTTGTAGAGAGCTGCCGCTGGATGATAGGTAGGTATCAGTAATCTCCGGGATCCTAAGATGTGCGGTCTGTAAGTTCTCCCCCTCATTTTAGATACTCCGACCCACTTGATACCGCCTTTAAGTTCAAAAAGGTAGTAACCTGCGTAATTACCAAGTGTAACGATTATGTGGGGGTTAACTAGCGAAATTATTCTATCCGTAAAGTATGAGCAGGCAGCTATTTCTTCAGGTTTAGGCTCTCTATTGTTTGGGGGTCGGCACTTAACTACGTTAGTTATGAAGAACCGCTCCCGCTTAAAACCTACCTCGCTAATGATTTTATCGAGAAGCCTGCCGGCGGCCCCTACGAATGGCCTACCTTCTTCGTCTTCAGACTTACCCGGAGCTTCTCCGAGGAACATTACGTCCGAGTACAAATTACCTTCGCCAGGAACTACTCTAGTTCTAGATAGGGAAAGTGGGCACCTGGCGCAAGATGACATCTCAGCCCTTAATTCACTCCACTTAGACTCTCTACTCATCTACTTAACTACCAACACGTATCTCTTCGGAAGAATATAGATTCGCTACTCAATAACTTCGAGACCGTACGCATTTGAAACACTTCTAACTACTTGTTTTACGTAAGCTGGTATCTTACCTTCTAAAACAACTCTAGCGGTTCTAGTGCTTGATTTAAGTACTGCCTGCCTTAAAACATCTTCAAGAACCTCGGGCGAGTCGCGAAGTTCTTTAACTACGTGTCTCG
Organism: Sulfolobales archaeon; assembly: GCA_026419835.1. Classification (GTDB taxonomy): domain Archaea; phylum Thermoproteota; class Thermoprotei_A; order Sulfolobales; family NBVN01; genus DRZP01. The sequence goes on from JAOAKQ010000001.1 coordinate 64,117, forward strand.
ATATTATATGCCCGAAGCACTCACCTACGGACATAGCTCTCTCAGTGAACTGGTGAGCGTAGTGACCCCCACCTACTCCAATAGAAGGAGTGCAGTTATGAGGGAGTTCAGTAACGGCTTTGAAGACAGCTTCGGCTAGCACTTCCTGATACGGTTTATAGGACCACTCAGATGGAGAGGAACCGATTTCGGCAAATGTTAGAGGCTTACCGACCTCGGTCGGTCCGTGGTGTGTGACCTCGTAAGTTACTTCAACACCTTCCAATCTTCGGTCACTAGAGAGCTGTTTGAGGTACCTTAAAATAGATAGAGCGATAGGTGGATTAGATATAGCTAGCTCTCTAGGTCTACCACCATACTCCGCTCTATCTAGCGGATTCCCAGTGTGATGCACGGTCAGAGATTTAATTCCAGAGACAGCGCTATGTCTCGAAACAACGATGAAGTAGTCGGCATCGAACAGCTCGTCTAGAAAGCTGAAGCGGAGAACGTCTTCACTAAACCCAGCAATCGACAACTCCAGACTGCCGAGGCGGGTTGAGCAAACACCTACACTCTCAGCTTTAAACTCCCTACAGCCAGCTATTTTAGATAACTCGAGTACCGTACCAACCCCAGCCAGATCCGCTACGCTGTAAGCTACCACTACCTTCTTCAAGCTCTTAAACCCCTAGATAGAGCTTTAAACTAGTATTTAATGAGTAGTAGCGCTAAGCTTAGTCCTACAATTCCACTATACACACTCTCGACTACTTCATACAGCTTAATTCCGTACGTAGATGTCTGTAACTGGGATTTAGCATAGCCAGCGTGGTGCGAGCTAGCTGCGGGTCTGGGTTAATAGCGTTTATGTACTTAGAGAGGTGTCTCGATGAATCAATACTGAAGTTGGTAAGTCGTTTGTGTAGAACTGAAGTACTTCAACTAAACTGGAAGTGTTTAATTAGTGGAGTAAAGATCTCTAGAGACCTACCCTACATAATTCAGCAAAACGGCTGTACGTACTTCGAAATATCCCAAAAGCACTACGTAGGAATACTGCCGGGCTACATCGACGCCCAGTGCGTCTTATGCGGTAGTAGCCTCAGGTGTAGGTACGGTCTTCAGAAAAGAGCGTGCTCTCCGAGTGGACGCATAGAAGTCTCTCGACATCTGGACATCGAACAAATCAAGGGGCTAGTGCTAGAACTCAGCGGTATAGGTGGGGACTGCGCATGGTGCGTCACTGAGGAGGGCAGTATACGGTACTCGTACTTGTAATTCTTGAAATCGCCACGAACTCGTATGCAGTAAATCCTAGCCGGGTGGTTCTGTTAGAGATTCTCAGAGACTCTAGCAAGTTCCTCACTCAACCTAAAGCTCCGAATTAACGACATGCGTAGGTTAACGAGCTCACTAGTTTGTAATGCGTTTTTAACTAAGTAAAGCAGTGTTAGTATAGTAATAGGTATCGGTAGCTATGGTGGTTGGCTAATGGTAAAGTACGTAGTGAGAGCTAGAGTAGAGGTAGAGGGAATCGTGGACAAGCACGACATTATAGGCGCTATATTCGGTCAAACGGAGGGGTTGTTCGGTTCTGAACTAGATCTTAGGGACCTGCAGGATAAGGGAAGAATTGGGAGGATCGCCGTTGAAGTTAAGCAGCAGGGTTCTAGAGTCGTTGGAGAAGTGCTCGTCCCGTCCAATTTAGATAGAGTTGAAACAGCTCTCGTAGCGTCTATGCTTGAATTCGTAGATAAGGTAGGTCCGTTCAACGCTAGAATCAAGGTAGTCGACATTGTAGACGTTAGGAGAGAGAAAATAAGGAAGATCGTGGAGCGAGCTAAGGAAATAATGCTAACGATGATTAAAGAAAAAGAAGTGGATATTAAGGAAGTACTGCAGGAGATAGAGTCTTCGGTAAGAGCCGCTGAGATCACGTACTACGGTCCAGAGAAGCTACCCGCGGGACCTGATGTAGATAAGTCCGATACGATAATCATAGTTGAAGGGAGAGCCGATGTTTTAAACCTTCTTAAGTATGGGTATAAGAACGTGATCGCTCTTGAAGGAGCTAAGGGTGAAATTCCGGAAACAATAGTTAAGTTATCTAACTCTAAGAAGGTAATCGCATTTCTCGATGGAGATAGGGCTGGAGACATGATTCTCAAGGAACTCATACGCGTAGCTAAAGTCAATATGGTGGCTAGAGCTCCACCAGGTCGGGAAGTTGAGGAGCTCTCTGGAAAGGAAATAGCGAAAGCTCTAAAGAATGCCGTTCCACTAGAAACGTATCTACAGCACATCTCGAGAGAAACGGCTGAGAAAGTTGAGGAAGAGGAAGTCAAGGAAGTTTCAGTCGTTACCGTTCCAGAGGCGGAAGTCGTTAGTGAAATCGCTATCCCAGAGCCCGTCATGAAGACTGTGGAGTCTTTGAGAGGCACTCTAGAGAGTGTAGTATACGACAAGAACTGGAGCGAGGTTATGAGGGTTCCAGTTAAAGACCTCGTCGATAAACTCATTACTGATGAGATCAAAGAAGCTTACGCTATAGTGATTGACGGAGTTATAACTCAGAGACTCCTAGATATAGCTTCAGCGAAAGGAGTTAATGTATTGATAGGTGCTAGAATAGGAGCTATCAGCAAGAAGCCAGCTAACGTCGTGATAATCACATTCGATGACATCAAGTCTTAGACTCCGCAAACGTGGTGACAAGACCGCTGCTTAACATAATTTCCTACTTAGACCGAGAGTTTTAGCTATAGAGTTAAGTTCATCACATAGCTTTTTGTGGATAGGTATTCCTATTCTCAGTCTGGTCATCATCGTATACCAAGCTTTTTCACCCGGAACCCATATTCTATCAGCACTAGGATGCTTCTTCAGAGACCTAATCTCATTGACATAGTCTTCTATTCTCCGATAGAACTCATCCTTTGGCATATAGGATTCAATGTCGATAGCTGCGAATGCGTGACCTACATTAGCTGGTGCTGTATCTACTGTGTATCTAACGTGTAAACCCCACGCAGCTCCCGATAGAACCCCCGATATAATGTCTACTATAAAAGCTAGTCCGGAACCTTTATGTCCACCAAATTCCTCCCCAAGGCCTCCTAAGGGAAGGATCGCAGCTCTACCGGACCTGATCTCCTGAAGTACTTTAGATGCGTCACCACTCAGCATTCTACCTTCGCTACCCACAACCCAGCCTTCTGGAACGGCCTTACCGAGCTTAGCGTAGAGCTCGATCTTACCAACTGGAACTACGGATGTAGCTGAATCAAAAAGTATTGGTGGGGGCGCTCTCCTGGGGATTCCAACGGCAATAGGATTAGTTCCTAGACTCTTAGTTACCGTATTGACGTAGGCAACCAGTTTTTCTGAGTTCGTTACAGAGATGCCGATGTACCCCTTCTCAACGGCTTTAAGAGCGTAGTAGCCAGCTATACCGTAGTGGTGGCTACTTTTAACTAGTACTAACGAGACTCCGTACTTTTCAGCTTTCTCTACGGCGATCTCCATCGCCTTTACTCCAGCTACGTGACCTAGCCCATTATCGGCGTCGAGTAGTGCCGTAGCTCCGCGATCTCTAATTACTCTCATATTGGGTCTAGGATTAACGCAGCAGTGCATTAAGCCGTCGACATACCTCTTAACTCTCTGAATCCCGTGGCTAGAGATTCCCATCAGGTCTGCGGTAACCAGTACGTCAGTAACTATTTGCGCATCTTCATCACTTAGTCCAGCCGCGGTAAAGATCTCGCAAACAAAATCTCTAATTACGGTATGATGCATTCTTACATAGTCTTCAGGGGGTACTACTGGCTCGCGTTCGTAGAGATCTAGCTCAGACACTACGACCCCAAAATACGCTACTCTAGGAACATGTCCTTTTTGCTGAATTTCTTCACTAGCTTACTCCTAGACGCCAGCTCTAGTTCTTCTTTCTCGAGTTCGCTAAAGAATTCTTCACCATCTTTAAACTTAACAGTGAAAGCGCAGTTACCACTTGGTAGAAGCGCTCTCCTATCGCAGTAAGCAAACTGGCATCTGTAGCCAATACACTGGTCTCCAGTTAATCTGCACATAGCGACCTTCTGAGTGTACCCCTTTACAACCTTTGTTGAGAGCACTAGCGCGTTTCTAGCACATCTAAACAAAGGACATAGGTTGTTGCACATACTTCCCAAAGGCTTAGGTTCAGCTAGTTCTCTTTCCCTAAACTCTCGCTTTGAGTAAAATTCGTACCTGTCCGGATTCTTCGACACTGAATTCTTCCCGGTAAATCTTGCCAATTTAACTTATTAAATTTTATGGATAACTAAGCAACGTCCAGCCGTAGATCAAGCTCTAGGCAGGTGAACTCTGCCATCAGATATGCGGGGTTTCAAGTCCCCCCACGTGTAAGCTACCTACAGCATATATGGCGAGAACCACTCGGACTTCTGTGGTGTGCGGTTGAGGAAAGCGCTAGGGTGTGTTTTAATACTTGTAGCGTGGCTCAGCATATCTTCAGCATCGGTTATGGTAGTTTTATCTAGTTCGAGTTCTCTGGTATGCGCATTTTGGAGGCTTCTGATTGCTACTATCGTAATAACACTATACTCTCTAGCGTTCAAAGAATTTAGTAGCGTTTACCCGAAGAACTTAAGAGCGCTTCTTCTCTCTGTAATCTCGGGTACTCTACTAGCAGCTCACTTTCTAACTTGGATGGAGTCTCTATTTTACATACCCATATCGCTATCGACCACTATAGTCGTACTCTACCCTCTGGTGGCTATGCTCTACGAAACGTTCTTAAAGATGTCTAGACCTAGACCGCTCGAAATTATTGGTGTGATTACCGCTTTCAGTGGTACGGTAATCGCCGTTCGACCTTATCTCGCGAGAGAATCTCTTTACGGATCTATCTTAGCGTTCATTGGAGCTTTAACTGGAGCTGCCTACTTCACCATAGGCAGGATTTTAAGGAGGAGTGCGGTTGGTTTAGTAGAGTATGCCGTACCCTGCTATGCGACGTCAACAATAACTGTGCTTGCTTACTCCGCACTAACTAGTCAGTCCTTATGGCCGTCTAGGGCTAGTTCCTGGATCTTCCTAGTGCTTCTAGCGGTAGTTCCGATGATCGGTGGACACACGGTCATCAACTACTTAATGAAGTACATGAAGTCCTACGTAGCAACGGTCATAGGTTTTGGAGAAGCACCCGGTGCTACTATTCTAGCGTCTCTAATTCTATCGCAAAAAGTTGAGCTAAACGTTGCTATAGGAATGGTGGTGGTTTTATTGGGCGCTCTACTAACTATAGATTTCAGAGAGTTTGAATAGAACGTGTTTTAAGAACTGTAAATAAAGACCGCGAGATCCCGGTCTTGGTGAGCGTGCTGAACATGAGCCTCAGCGGTAGAGTAGCTCTCATAACTGGAGGTGGTGCTGGTATTGGACATGAGATTGCTCATACTCTAGCAAAACACGGTGCTGACTTAATCGTCGTCGAGAAGAAGGCTGAAGTCCTGCGCAGAGTAGTCGATGAACTCACCGGTCTCGGTAGGAGAGTACCCCCCCGCAAGCGGACGTCACAAAGAAAAATGAGGTAGATAATGCTGTAGGTAGAGCCGTAAGTGAATTCGGTAAAATCGATATACTAGTAAATAACGTAGGAGCCTACCCGAGGCACAGCTTTCTTGAAATGAAGGAGGATGAGTGGTTTGAGATTATGAATGTAAATTTAACGAGTATGTTCTACGAGTCCCAGGTTTAGTCCACTACGGAGCGGCGAAAGCCGGTGTAGTAGGTTTTACTAAGTGCTTAGCAGCCGAGCTAGCTCCGTACAATATCACGGTTAACGCTATCGCTCCAGGACCGATACTCACGGAAGGCGTTAAACCTATCTGGGCTCCGGAAGACATTAAGTTACAGGAAATGGTTACGCCGTTAGGTAGGTTTGGCCTTCCATCTGACGTAGCCGGCATGGTTCTGTTCCTCGTAAGTGATTACGTTGAGTTCATTACCGGGCAGGTATTCATAGTTGATGGAGGTCTTACATTAGTTAATCCTAGACTCGTCGTTAAGAACATCCTGAAATCTGCTCGGTAGGGCGAGAGAAGTCGAGGTTCGCGTAGTTGAAATCTATCAGACAGGTCTCTACGTAGTTAAACGCTCAGTTTTTAAGTAATTATCTAATTAGTCTAGTGGGGTCTACCTGAGAGTCACGCTAGTATCTTGGAGTTCTCCAGCTGATGCTGACCCTAGAAGACTCATTGTACTAGCTGTGAAAACTTCTCAAGGAAAGCTTTCACACGATACCTTACCGCATTATCTAAGAGACTACCCGGAGAAAGACGTGCGTGGCTGGATCCTTGAATCCGCAAACTTTCCGTCAGTTCTAGAGCACGTATCGTTTACATTTCTTATCGAGGGTATTTCTAGAGTTACTTCTCATCAACTAGTCAGGCATAGAATAGCCTCCTATACTCAGGAATCTCAAAGATATTCTGAAGCTGGGCGCGATTACGTAGTACCGGAGTCCGTTGTAGCGGGGGGGTTTGAAGAGAAGTTCAGAGACCTCGTCGAGAACTCCTTCAAACTCTACGCAGAGATGGTTAAAGCGGGTATTCCGATGGAGGACGCTAGGTACATCCTACCTCAAGCTGTTACTACTAGGATACTGATGACTGTAAACCTAAGAGAACTACTACACATAGCCTGTCTTAGACTTTCAGAGAAAGCTCAGTGGGAAATTAGAGAACTAGTCAGAGAGATGATTAACGAAGCTTCAAAAATAGTTCCTGAAATCTACAACCTACTGACGGCTTTATGTAGTGAGAAGTAAGTGTTTAATAGCTTTCTAGCCCTTTTAGTGAGGAGGTTGATATGAGTAGTAGAAAATCTCTTGAAGACCTAGGTCTTTCTCCAACCATTCTCACTAAGCTAAGAGAAGCTGGATACAAGACCTTGGAGTCCCTGGCTGTAGCTAATGTGAGTGAACTAGCGAACATCACAGGGATACCTCTACCTACAGCACATAGAATAGTTTCGAAAGCTCGAGAACTTCTCGGCTTAACTCTAAAAACGGCACTAGACTTAAAGAAAGAAAAAGGTACCCTACCGAAGATAACTACCGGATCTAAGAGACTGGATGGACTTCTCGGAGGGGGAGTTGAAACCGGAACGATCACGGAGTTCTTCGGGGAGTACGGCACTGGGAAAACACAGCTGTGTCTCCAGCTCTCCGTTAACGTCCAGCTACCTAGAGATCGTGGTGGATTGGAGGCTAGAGCTATATTCATAGACGCTGAAGGCACGTTTAGATGGGAGAGAATTGAAGCGATGGCTAAGGCCGTCGGCCTGGACCCTGAGAAAGCTATGAGTAACATATACTGGATAAGAGCTATTTCAAGCGACCACCAGATGGCAGTTGTTGAGGAAGTAATGGACTTAATTCCAAAAGAGAACGTAGGACTCATAGTTGTTGACTCCGTAACCGGTCACTTCAGAGCCGAGTACCCGGGTAGGGAGAATCTGGCCGTTAGACAGCAGAAACTGAATAGACACCTCCACCAGCTAACGAGAATTGCCGATATATACGAAATAGCGGTAGTAGTAACAAACCAGGTAATGGCGAGACCGGATGTATTCTACGGAGACCCGACTCAAGCTGTTGGTGGGCACGTTCTAGCTCACGCACCTGGCGTGAGAGTGCAGTTAAGGAAGTCTAGAGGTAATAGGAGGATTGCTAGGGTAGTTGACGCTCCGCACCTACCCGAGGGAGAAGCCGTTTTCGTGATTACGGAAGAAGGTATTAAAGACATAGAAGAGTAGAGGCGTATTGCTAAGTGACGTCCTAGAGAACCTGACTGTGCTGGCTATAGCTTCTACGCTCATCTACGCTTCGTATAAAGACCTAGTGAGTAGAGAAATTCCGGAACTAAGCTGGGCGCCGGCATACCTAATCGTACTTACCAGTCTCGTAGTTAGGTATCTTAGCGGAGTATCTCTAATTAGTGCTGCTATAGCATTAACGCCACCACTAATCTATGGTGCGCTCTTCGCTCTAGGAATGATTGGTGGAGCGGATTTTCTAGCGGTACTCTTAGTTTCTCTAGGACACATAAACGAGCCTCTAGTTCCTCTACTAGTATTCGTAGCATCGTCTATAGCTCCACTACCAATAGTGCTCGTAAACCTAGTCAGGAATTTAACGATAGACAGGAAGGCCATGGCTAGTGTTACGTGTATTAAGGGTAGTAAGAAGATGTTGTACTTCGTAGGTAGGCTGACTACCGTAGCTAACTTTCTTAAGATGAAGTTCGCCTTCCTACACACCTACCCAGAAGAGGAGGGATTCGTATGCGTTAACTCGGTAAACGTTAACGTAGATTTCGAAGAGCAGAAGAGAAGTTTAGAGAATGCTGTATCTAGAGGTTTAATAAAACCGGGAGATCACGTGATCTGCTCACCAGCTCTTCCACACGTAGTGTTCATAGCTGTGTCGTACGCAGTCGCTCTACTACTAGCACAGTATTTAAGAGATTTCTTCGCATACTTAAGTTAAGCATTTTAGTGCGGGTGAGACTCTGCTCACCTATTTAGCTTTACTTAAATAGACTCGTGGGTAGGGTAGTGCGGGTACTGTGGGCTCCCTGGAGGATGAGCTACATAAAGAGATCTTCTGAAGTATCTGAGTGTCTCTTTTGTAAGGCATACAATTCTGAGGACTTTGAAAAATATCTAGTTCTAGTACGTACGCAGTATAGTCTAGCAATGCTTAACGCATATCCCTACAACACCGCACACGTAATGATCGCTCCGAGAAGGCACGTTCCGAAGCTCGAAATGCTTTACGAATACGAGGTCTTGGACCTATTTAACTTAGCTAAGTTAGTTATGAAAGCTATAGATGAGGAGTACAGACCGGAGGGCTACAACATAGGGTTGAATATCGGTAGAACGGCTGGTGCCGGTATAGAAGCTCACATACATATACACATAGTTCCTAGATGGTCTGGAGATACGAACTTCATGCCCATAATAGCCTCTACGAAGGTAATACCTGAAGACCTAAAGACAACTCTAGCTAGACTGAAGAGCAGGTTGAACCTCACGTAGACATTGTCCGCGCTAGCTCTACTCGCAAATATTCAGCGAAATGCGTAGTGGCTTTGGAGGTGTGGTGCGTTAACGGTTAAGCTATCCGTCTTCGTGCTAAACCCGAAGCTGTTTTTAGAGCTCGCACCACTACTCAGGAGATATAGAGTTGAGTTCAGAGTTCCAATGGAATTAAAAGAACTCTGTTTTAGCGGCGAGGTGCTAGTTGTAGATACGGAGAGTCTAGACTTCATTAAAAGAAGCGGTGTGTCCGTAGATGCGTGCCGTGAAGTCATCGTCGCTGATAGTGTTGAAGAAGTGCGCAGCACGGTGTTGAGCAGAGTTTTTAAAGGTCGCGGTCCCATATCTATAGGAATAGACTTAGGGAAGAGGATCGCGTACGCCGTTCTAGCTGGTGGAGACGTGCTCTCATATGGATACATAGATAGTTTAAAGAGCGTACTAGAGGTAGTTAAAAGATTGGGTGTTACTGAACCTAAGATAGTTCTAGTGGGTATAGGGGCCGAATACCTTAGAGATGTGCCCAGTGAAATATACGACCTAGTTGAGAGCGAAAAAGTAACCGCAACGTACATTATTGAAGAAGAGAGAACTAATGAAGCACTCCTTCCGAAACTAGCTGAAGAAATCGAGAACTTACCTAAAGACTTCAGAGCGGCTATCGCTATAGCTATTAAAGTATACGAGAAGTACCTACTATCACGCGAAAGACTTTAATAAAGAGCTCGCAAGCTTAGGATATCGATCGAGATACTTTCCAGAGCCGTTCCCTACGATTGCGCGCTTCAAGCGTAGCTCGCTCGATTTAATTTCATAAACTACTTCACGTAGCTACTTCACAAACGCGTTCACTCTACTTGAGAGCGAGCCAGCATGCCAACCCCCGGCATCGTGAAGAGAGGAATGCCGTTAGCTCTATATGAATGCTAGCTAGTACACAACCGCAGTATCTTAGAAGAAGGAAGCATTAAGCAAGTATTTCCGTAGTGACTACTTGGTAATTACTCTAATATCTTTAGATATCTGATTCACGATCTTCTCTAGAATAGCTCTAGGTATTTCTCCATCTGGTTGCTCAAACACTATCTCTACTAGTGCGTAGCCTGAGGGTATTTCCAGGCCTATTCTTTCGTGTCTTACTTCCAGCACATTGCATCTATGCTTGGCTAGTACTTCAAGAACTCTATAGAGAGAGCCGGGAACGTCCTCTAGAAATAGAGATAGCTTCGCTACGCGGTTCTCAACGCTTAGCCCCTTCAGTATGACTCTGTATATTGTTGTTAAGTCAGCATTACCTCCACTTACAACGACTACTACGTTTCTTCCTCTACCAGCGAGATAACCGCTCAGCACAGCCGCTAGTGGTAGAGCTCCAGCACCTTCAGCAACTAGCTTCGCTCTCTCCATAAGTAAGAACATCGCTCTAGCAATGGAGTCTTCATCAACTAAAACTACGTCATCTACGTACTCACTCATCAATCTATACGTCAGCTCCCCCACGGACTTCGTTACAACTCCATCGGCTAGACTCGGTGTTACCGGTACCTGCTGAGGTCTTCCATAAGTTCGAGCTTGGTATAGCTTAGGAGCGTTCTTCGGCTCCACGGCTACGACCTTAACTCCACTACCGAGAATCTTCTTAATGGCTATAGCTATACCCGATATAAGTCCTCCACCGCCGACGGGAACCAAGACGTAGTCTACGTTCTTCAAATTAGTCGCGATCTCCACTCCGATAGTTCCTTGACCGGCAATTACGTGAGGGTCATCGAATGGGTGAATGAAGATGGCGTTGGTTTCTCTAGATATTTCAATGGCTTTTTCGTATGATTCATCGTATACGCGGCCGTACAGCACGACCTTCGCTCCGTAGGACCTGGTAGCACTAATTTTATACGGAGGAGCAGTCTCGGGCATTACTATAGTTGCCGCAATACCTAGCTCGGAGGCTGAGTAGGCGACACCTTGAGCGTGGTTACCTGAAGATGCTGCAACAACACCGAATTTTCTACAGCTATCTAATTCCGAGTACATCTTGAAGTACGCGCCTCTAACTTTAAAAGCACCGGTTTTCTGAAGATTTTCAAGTTTTAGGAAGATGTTGTTACCCGACATCTTCGAGAAGAAAGTTGAGTGAATTAGTGGAGTTCTATGAACTACTTCTTCAATAACATCGTTAGCGCGCTTAATCAGACCCCAGATTCTATCCGCTTCATTCACAACTCTACACCACGTACCATCTAAGCTTATAACTTAATAGATAGCGTAGCACTAGGTAACGAATGCTGGAACTAGTGCTACTAGCCGTACTGATAGCGGTAACTAGCTACGTGCTGTCAGAAATAGTCTACAGACTAGAAATGAAGTTCAGTTTTACTACAATTGACATTCATAAACCGGATAGAAGGCACGTCGCTCGGTCTGGGGGTATCGCCTTGATGTGCTCATTGGTTACTAGTGTGGTGTACCTAAGCCTTACCAGCAGGTTGAGCAGCTTGGTAGCGGCTTATATTGCTTCAGCTTTAGTTGCCGGACTCATAGGGCTTATCGACGACCTCACACGCTTAAGCGTTAAACTAAAACTCCTCCTATTCTGCCTACCGGCACTACTTCCGGTAACACTCCAACTCTACGACCCCTACCCGTACGTTCCCGGTGCAGGGTACTTACGGCTGACTATGCTATACCCGCTTGCCGTCATAGCTCTATTCAACGTTATGGCGAATGCATTCAATATGAGTGACACGCACAACGGTATTATTGTGTCGGTATTCCTAATCTTCGCTTTTTTGCTAATCCTATCTACAAACTTACCCGGCCCGAAGCCTCTCGATGGCTACGACACCCTACTAGCGGTATCTACAGCATCTCTACTAGGCTACCTACCCCTAAACTTCTACCCAGCAAGAATGCTTAATGGGAACTCCGGTTCCCACTTAATCGGAAGCCTAGTCGCAGCTCTAATAGTTACATCTCGAAGGGAGTTCCTAGCTATAATGCTTCTAATACCGCAGATTCTCAATGGATACCTAATTCTACTCACTGCCGGACTCAAAAGCAAGGAGCGTATAGAGAGACCTACAAAAATTACGGAAGACGGTGTCATACGTCCTAACTGCAGTCCTAGAGCTTCAATAACTTTCGTGAGACTGCTCGTTCTCGAAGAAGGACTTAGGGAACGTGAGCTCATTAAGGAGTACCTAGTTCTTCAAGTAATTAGTAGTGCCGTATCTCTAGTCCTGTACCAGGCTATGTGTATGATTAGAATCTAGTGGTTGAGACTTGAAGCGTGTACCCTACTTCAGAGACTTTACTAACCCATATGTCGCAGCTAACTCCTACCCTACTTAAACTACTTAGAACGGCTTTACGCGCGATTTCAGCTACCACATAGCTATCCGTAAATCCGTAAATCGCCGGTCCCCAGCTACTCTGACCTATTCCTCTTAAGCCACTCTCAGCCATAGCTCTAGCTACTAGGTCTCCGTACGGACTACTGAAGAACCCTCCCTGTGCTTGCGAGAAGTACCTACCGGCCACTTTCTGCAGAGTTTCAACTCCGCGCGTAAACATATCTATGTTCTCCAGTTTAACTCCCGTGATCAACTCTACTAGAGCTCTATACAACTCCTTCTGTTCTTCAGCGGGAATCGGGCTGTCCATGTACTTTGCTTCTTCACTCTCCTTTAGACCTCTACCCTCCGGTATTGCGAGCACTACGAACCAAGACCTAGGAAATCCCGATAGAACTAGAGGTTTCGGGATTTCATTACTGGCGATCTTAAGTCCAGAATCTACAACGAGTCCTCCGTATACTAGCGTGTAGTATCCAACGCAGCTATATTTACAGCGGCCGAATCTAACCAGTAACTCCTCTAAATTTAGATCACTTCTCCTTAGAGCTAGCGCTGAAGCCATTGCCGTAGCTAAGTAAATCCTAGTGAGAGAGCCGAGGCCGACGTGGTGCCTCACGTAACCAGTTAGCTCGAAAACGCCACTGGTAAGACCTACACTACCGGTAACTCTAGCAATGGCGTCCCTAGCTTCTTCCGTTGGTGCTCGAATATCTAGCTTTCTATCGTAGCTAGTGGCTGAGTAGTGTAGCTCGAAGTGAGGTTCCTCTAGAGCTATACCAACGGACCCGTAAGCTACGCCAGCATCTACGTATCTGTAGAAACCTAGGTGAAGCCTATACCCAGCTCTTACAGCTATCCTCGAGACACTCAACTTCGTACCCAGTATTCTTGAGTAGTGAAAGTAAAAGTCTTGCCCAAGCTAGCTTAGCCATCTTAACGCTAGCATTAACGCGCACACCAGAAGGCTTCAACCACCTACCGATAGAACTAAAGTCGAAACCCTGTAGATAGACTTTCTTAGCACCATAGTAGTAAGCTAGAAATACCGCTCTATCTCCATCCGTAAAACCTCCGAGTACTTCAACCCTGGGGGAGCACTTAAATTGCGCCGTTCCTATGAGGAGACCTCCAATTTCGGGTAGTAGCCTTCTTACGTAATCAACGTTATCTCCGTGAGCGTGAACTACGAATAGCGTATCTCTGAATCTGAGAGATTCCGCAGTAACGCCATCTAAGTCCGTAGTTACGATATCTGGAACAACCCCTTCCTCTAGGCACTTCTCGAAAGAAGCATCTGCCGCAATTAAAACCTCTCCACCCAGCTTACGGCACCGAGAATTCGGTGAGTCCCCTACTACCAGTACAGCTCTTCCATCTACGAGCTCAGCAACATATCTTAGAGATTCTATTACCACACTTACTCTAGTAGAGAGCAGCACATCTAGAACTCGGCACGAGTGGTAGTCATCGTCTCTACTAAACCCTAGGCTAGTTAGTATGATGTCGTACATTATTTCCCAGAATAGAGGGTCTTTAAAGTTCAATGCGCATCCCCAACTTCTTCAATTCTTCGTAGATACGCTCAACACACTTAACGAGTTCCTCAGAGCCTAATCTTCTAACTATTGACGCACTGTACTCTAGGAATTCAAACCACTTAGAAACACTCCCACCGCGAGAAAGACTCGTAAAGCCGTGCGCTCGGATTTTAGTGAAGTAGACTAGAGCTTCAATAAGCATTGAGTTCGCTCGACTGTATGAAAAGTAGCTACCGCTACCTTCATATACGTCCAGGACTCGCGTAAATACGGATGCCACTCTATTCCTAATTTCAATATCTCTAGGCGTGGCTTCGATGTAGAAATCCACGTCGGCATCTAGTAAGTAAATACCGTCAGTCTTTCCACGCTTGAACTTAAGTCTAGGTGAGCCCGTAACCACATCGCAGAAAATTAGCGAGTTGTGGGTAAGAGCTAGGGAAACGAGAGAACCTCTTCGAATATTTCTGAACGTTCTCGTATCTACGTAGGGGTAGAGAACTACGTCTTCTCCAACTGTTCTGACACCCATAGCCGCAGCGTGGGGACTTCCATCTTCATTAACTGTGACCGCTATAGCCTCATGATGTCCGTATCTCAATACCTTCCTAAGAGTTTCAACTACTACACTCATAGCTTAACACCGCTATCTACTGCTCAACTAATAACTTAGCTAACGTACGTATCCACTGAAATGTAAGAGACGCTCTAACCGTACGAAGAAGCGGCTGTCGTACATACCAAATTCAAATACCTATAGGCACAGATAGCAGTGGAATGACGTATGAAGAGGTTCGTAGTGGTTGACTCTAATAGATGTGTCGGGTGCCACCTCTGCGTCTACGCCTGCACTAACAGATTCGGCTACGTCGGTATGGGTAAGTCGGCCATACACGTCAGGTCGGCTGGTGGTGTTGAAAGAGGTTTCGTAGTGGTGGTTTGTAGAGCTTGTAAAGACCCGCCGTGCGCTAGAGCGTGTCCAGTTAACGCTCTAGTCCTTAGGCAGGGCGGTGGCGTGATTCTAAATACAGCTAAGTGCATAGGTTGCGGGTACTGCGTTAACGCTTGCGATATAGGTGCTGTAATGTGGGATTCGGAGTTCATGAAGCCGGTTATATGTACTCACTGCGGTTACTGCGTTGGCTTCTGTCCTCACGGTGTGATAGCTTTAGAGGAGGTGAGGTAGCGTGAGTAGCTGGGTAAAGACCCTTTCTAGAGTGCTCTACATAGATCTTAGTAGAAAGCAGTTCTGGGTTGAAGACAGAGAAGACCTCTTCAGTAAGTGGCTCGGAGGTACGGGTGTCGCAATACAGCTGTACAAGGAGGAGGTACCGAGAAGAGCTGATCCTCTAGGACCTGAGAACGTGGCGGTCTTCGCTATAGGGCCTCTCACGGGAGTCTTTCCAATGGCTTCTAAGGTCGTGTCGATCTTCAAGTCGCCTCTCAATGGCTATGTAGCTGAATCCCACGCAGGTGGGAGAGCGGCTACGGCAATTAGGTACGCCGGCTACGGAGCTATAGTCGTTAAAGGTTCGAGCGATATACCGATCTACGCAATCGTAGATGAAGAAAAGGTGAGATTTAGAGACGCTGGAGCGCTGTGGGGTATGAGAAGTTCGGAGACTGTAGGTAGGGTACTGAGAGAAGCTCTACCCGGTGCTGGGTTTAGAACGATTATGAGAATAGGTAGGGCTGGTGAAAGACTTGTTAGGTACTCCAACCTAGCTGTTGAAACGTACAGACACTTCGGGAGGATGGGGCTTGGTGCCGTGTTTGGCTCTAAGAAGCTGAAAGCTCTTATTGTAATGGGTAGAAGAGGGTTTAAACTTCCCGACCCGAAGACCTATAGAGAAGTCTATAAGGAAATATTCGAACTAACGAAAGGACCCGCTACTAGGAAGTACCACGACTTGGGCACCGCTGCGAATATAATGGTTCTCGATAAGCTGGGAGCGCTACCGACCAGAAACCTCTCTAGTGGGAGATTTGAGGGTGCTAGAGAGATTAGTGGTGAGAAACTCGCAGAAGAAAATCTATCGAGGAGATTGGCGTGCACCGCGTGCCCGGTTGCCTGTATCCACCTAGCGGCTATAAGGGAAGAATACGAAGACGAGAAGTACTTCTACAAGATCGAGTTCGTTCCATACGATCACGAACCTATATACGCTCTTGGATGCAACCTGGGGATTAGCGATAGGTACGGACTACTGAAGCTAATTAAAGTTGTAGAAGATGAGGGGGTGGACTCCATATCCACGGGGGTAGTTCTAGCGTGGGCTACTGAAGCTCTTGAAAGAGGTATTATCACCTTGAAGGATACTCTAGTCGAGCTTAGGTGGGGTAACTGGAGAAACTACGTTAAAGCCGTTAGCTACATAGTCCTGCAGCCGAACGATTTCTACAGGACCCTAGCACTAGGAGTTGAGGAGGCCGCAGCTAAGTACGGTGGCCTAGACTTCGCTCTAGCTTATAATAGAGTAGAGCCTGCTGGCTACCACACAGGACCTCTGTACCACTCGTCACTAGCTATAGGATTCAGGCACTCCCACCTAGATGGAGGAGCTTACTCCATGGACCAGAACTTAGTTGCGTCTGGAGGTCCTACTCCCAGCCCAGAAGAGGCCGCTAAGATGATTATTGAGGAAGAGTCGTGGAGGCAGATACTTAACTCCATGGTAATATGTCTCTTCGCTCGCGGTGTATACGGTAGGAGTGCTGTAGAGAAAGCTTTGAGGAGCCTAGGTTACAGTATCGATGCGTCTAAGTTGGTAGAGCTAGGAAAGCAGATATACCTAGAGAAGCACGCAGTTAAGATTTTAGAAGGATTCGAACCTGAGAAAATGAGAATACCGAGAAGAGCTCTTGAAACACCAACACCGCTAGGAAACGTTTCAGAAGAGTACGTAAGGAAGATCGTGGAGCACTACGCGAAACTAGTGAAAGAGTATGCTAAGAAAATAGAAAGCGGAAATCCGGAGAAGTGTGTTTCGTGCTAGCACACTTAGAATACTTCTAGCTTAACAACTCTTCTAAGAACCGCTAAGAGCTCCAAAGACTTACTTGCTTTAACGTAGTTAAATACATCATCTAAGTTCTTTAAGACCGTGAAGACTTGAAGCCCATTTTCTTCTAACTTAAGTGACTTAGCGTATTCTTCTAAAACCTGGTGGGCGTGTACGTACTTCCTCTTTCTCAAAGTAAATATGCGTCCAGAGGGAGTTACGTAAGGACCGTAGCCTCTACTCGTGCCGTAGTACTTTGAAATAAAGGAGTTGATATCGTTTACTCTCCCCAGTGGAGGTCCTAAATGAACTTCGTACTGGGGGAGCTCTCTGGGTATTACGGTTACTACAACTACTGCTTCAGAAATTTCGTCACTCCAACTTGAGTAACTTACTACTACAAACCCAGCCTTCTCTAAGAAGTTAACTAGCGACCTCGCAGTTGACTTCAGCTTACCCCATAGAACGTCTGGCGCGATCTTACTAGATATCTTAAACACCATACCCACAATCTCACGCTCAGTCTCGGTCGCTAGTTGACGCAGGTTCTCTATATCGATATATTCGGGACGCTTAACTCCGGATAGGAGCATTTCCTTAGATGGTTTTTGAAGAAAGATCGACGAAGCTAGTACAACCCTAGCTAGAGATTCTGCGGATACCGCAGAAGCGGCGTTTCTTTTAGCATCCACTGGGTCCGGAACGATTAGCGGAGCTTTAAATACCTTCCTTAAGTAACTATAGCTTAATTTAACGGATTCTTCATCAACAATAACTACCTCGCCGAGATACCATTTGGTAATATTTCTTAGTGTACTGAAGAAATTCCCGTATTTAATGATTAGCAACTCCGTGAGGTAGCCCGAGAATCCCTCGAACTTTATCTCCGCTCCGTAAACTCCGACGCTCTTAAAGAAAGCTTTAAGTAGTCTAACCTCATCTTTCATTCTCTCGGATAGCTTGTTCAGCACGTACCTAGTGTGAAATGGTGTTCTATCGACAGCCGTTCTTATTTCCGAGATATCCCGGGCCCAGTAGGCTGGGACTATGTCTACTTCGTACTTACCTAGCTGAAGATGTATGTATGGGTGTGTAGAGTACCTTAGCCTAGCACTTTCGTAGAGATTTTCTAAGACTTTTAGAAGAGGTACAACAACATTCTTCTCAAGCCACTCCCTACTGATATCACTGTACTTTATGAGTAGAAATACGTCTAAGTCCACCATACCTCTTAATTCAGTGCCCTTAGCAACGGACCCGTGCAGCTCTACGGTAAATTCGTAGGGTATTCTCAGAGATTCCTCCACGATTTTCCTAACTTCCTCATATATTCTAAGAGCTTCGTCTCTCTCTTCTTCGCGAGGTTTAAGTTCGTAGAGAGATTCCTCCAGTATTCTCTCAATATCACCCATCGTTCTTCAGCCTAAATACAGCTACGTCGCTATATATCGGTCCCTTTGGAGTCAGCTGACTTTTCTTAAGTTTAACTTGTGTTACGGGACTTACTCCAAAGTCTACTAGCTCGTACTTCCTGATGTAGGTTAATAAACACTCGTGCCTGTACCTACCCTTGATTCTGGCGACGGTGATGTGTGGAACGAACTCTTCGCGGTCTTCTTCAGCTAGAGTCTTCAAGCAGTTTTCGAAGGAGTTTCTCACTATTCTCAGTTCTTCAGCACCTTCTCTAACACCTACCCACACAACTCTAGGTCTCGCTACGCTGGGAAAAGCACCTACTCCGCGCAGACTTAAACTGAATTTCTTGAAGTTCCTAACAACGTTTAAGCACTCGATTATTCTAGGTACGTGGATCTCGGGAACTTCACCTATGAACCTCAGCGTGAGGTGGATATTCTCGTCTTCTACAGGCTTAATACCTCCGTCAATAGAGCAGGAAGCTACAACATCCCTAAACTCCAAGATCTTTCTCCAAGTATCGGCATTCTCCAACTCTACAGCAACGAATAGCCTAACCACGTTCCCACCACCACGTACACCTGCGGATGGGGTTCGCGTCCTACCGTAATCACTATAACTACGCGTATTTATACCGTACTCACCACTCCTAGTTCAAAGCACGGTTAGCAATGCTGGAGATGACTATACTAAGATGCCAGGTTTGCGAGTAGCTAGCAAAACGACCTACTCTACATGAAGATAGAGCGCACGATATTTCCAAACTTTCAGCACCTACAGCTTTGGAGAACTGATCTGCTTTAGCACGCCCTCAAATAGATTCATAGACCTATCAACGTATTCGAGTAATCTGGCATCGTGAGTTACTATTATAACCGTCGTGCTGAAGTCTTTCTTTATGTCTAAAAATAGCTCAGCTACTTTAATAGCATTAGACCAATCTAAGTTCGCAGTAGGTTCGTCAGCCAGTAGAACTGAGGGAGTCGTAACTAGAGCTCTACCTATAGCTACCCTCTGCTTTTCCCCCCCTGAAAGCTTCCCAACTTTTACACTAGCTTTTTCCTCAAGCCCTACGTACTCGAGTACCTCCATCACCTTCTTTCTTCTAACACCAGCATCAACACCTGCGAGAAGTAGTGGTATCTCAACGTTCTCGTAAACCGTCATACTATCGACTACAGCGAAGTCTTGAGGTATGTAGCTGCACACGTTATTTCTATACAGTGCTAGCCCGTACTCATCTAGCATGTTCAAGTTGTATCCATCTACAATTACTTCACCTTTATCAGGTCTCTCGAGTCCGGCAATGATCTTTAGTAGAGTAGTTTTACCCGAGCCGCTGGGACCGTGAATACCTACGACCTCGCCCCTATACGCAATCATGTTTATACCTCTCAGTATGCTAATACTCGACCCTAGGTACTTATACGACTTCCACACATCTCTCAACAGCACGACTACATCAGCCATGCCGCTACCTCAGACTATAGTTACGCTACCACTTTCTTTAACTTTTCTCATATAGTACGTGAGGAGAACCACGCATAGAAGCGCAGAGAGAAGTAGTGTAGATAGGGCGGTGCTCAATCTTCCCGAGGTAGCTGTAGCTAGAGATAGGGGTAGTGCTATTAGAAGTGAAATAGCGATCTTAAGCGAGTTGAATTGTCTTGGAATGGCTCCACTAATAAGCATTAGGTAGAAGAGTTGCATGTAGGATAGCTTCCCGTACTCTACCGTAGTTAAACTAGCTATTGACGCCAGTATCGGAATGAGGTTAGCGGCACCAGAATTCCGAGTAAAATACGCAAGAAAAGAAAGTGGTAGAGAAGCTGAAAGCAGCACTACATGAGAGGATGTTGTTGTAAGCAATCTCCCAGCCATATCGAGAATTTCGATAGCTCTCACAACGCCTACCCCGTTCGAGTATAGCTCGCAGGTTTTTAGTGACGAAGTAAATCGTCACGACATCTGAATTCAAGCGGAGCTGTGGGAGTGTTTAGTAGGTCGATCGCCCTTCAATACCGCCGCTTCCTCCGCGACTACTAAAATAGCTCACCAAGTACTAAAGGCTTCAGTGGATTTCTCCATCGAGTAACCTCAAAGCGCGTCTCAACGTCTCATCTCGGTAGGTTAGGAAGATAGGTAATTATAAAACTTTCTAGGAGTAGATTCTTGGAGTTTAAATTGGGTAAGAGCGTGCTGAAGAGATCCAGCAAGCGCGGAATTAGGAACGCGCTGCTAAACGTAGTAACGAGTGGGAGATTCTTCTCAGCGCTTGGGCTAGTTTTACTCACTCTATCGATTACGTACGGATGCTACCTCAGATTACAGATTGTTCAAAATTCGATTAAGTACGGCTACGGCCCGACATTCTACGAGCTCGACCCCTTTCAAGAATACTTTATTGCGAGCGTGCTTCTCGAGCGCGGCTTGGACTACCTCACGTACTTAAATCGCTATAATAACCTTACGCGAATATTCTGGTACCCGTGGGGTAGGGACTTTACGCACAGTGCCTACATAGGTCTTCCGTTCTTTTCTATTGGGACATACTACGTAGCTAGATTGTTCAATCCAAGCCTAACTCTATACGAATGGATGGTCTACTTACCGCCACTTCTCTTTATAGTCTCTGTTGTTGGAGTGTATCTAACCATACGCGAGATATCTTCGGACCTACCTGCCGGGATATCTTCTCTAGCTTACTCGCTGATGTTCAATAGCAGGCAGCTAGCTGGCTTCACAGTCAAGTACTCTATAGGTCTGGCTTTTCTCTCCATCGCTATATTTCTACACATACGAGCGTGGAAGAAGAGAGACTTCCTCACAGCTTCACTCGCGGGAACTATGATCGGTCTATCAGCCTTAGGATGGGCTGGATTTAACCTAGTGTTCGCAGCTATGGTTGCCCACGTAGTGCTCATACCTTTAATAAGGAGGCCAAGCGTTAAAGACATCCTACTCTGGGTAGTGGAGTACTCTCCACTACTGATACTTCAGCTCTCAGCTCCGACCTACGGTATTAGGTATGTTACTAGGTCGGTCGGAATTCTAGGACCTATATCGGTACTAATACTGGCGCTAGGCTATCTCATATACAGCGCCAAGAAGTCGAGACTTTCCGAGTACCTGGGAATAATATCTGAGAAACCGAGACTTACGTACCTAGCGATTCTCGCGCTAGTCGGTTTGGGAGGTGTATACCTGGTCATCGGCGGAAAACTAGCTCTAGCTGGCAAGGCTCTAGCCGCTGTCGGTCTCGGAACGCTAACGCACGTAATTGTTGAAACAGTTGCTGAGTACCAGCCTGGAGGTACTCAGGAGGTTTTAATGAGTTTAGGTACGGTTGCGGTATACTCAGCTCTTTCCGTGGTGTACGTAGTTCTAAGTAGCTTGTTCAAGAAGAGGGACTTGAAGTATGGGTGGTACGCCCTCCTAGTTGCGATAGCTTTAATAATTGCTTCACTTATCTACGGAAGGCAGGAGACGCAGATTTCGAGATTCGTAGTATCAGCCGCTATAGCTGCTGGTCTCATACTAATGGCGATAGGCTCGAGGTTAGATGACGAACTACTCTTTCTCACAACATTCTTCGCTTTCTCTATCGTCGGAACCATCAATATCTCATACTTCATATACCTACTTGCAGCAGCTTCAACGATCCTAGCTGGGTACTTGGTGTACGTACTAATATCTAACGCTCTAAACCGAAGGTCGGGAGTTCTAAGTAAGTTGGTATCGGTAGTGCTGATCTCTATGTACGTAATTTCAGTAGTTTTTCAAGGCTCTACTACGTGGGTTAGAGCGTACAGCGCTCAGCTACCTACAATTGTAGAAGCATCTCTAGGTCTTAACGTAGAAGCACCGGTGTGGGTAGATGGGCTTAGGTGGATTAGAGAAAACACACCTAAAGACGCTGTTGTAGTATCGTGGTGGGACTATGGCTACTGGATAAGTGTGGTTGGTCAGAGAGCCTCCGTAGCTGATGGAGCTACGATTAACGTAACTCAGATAGAGCTTCTAGCTGACGCATTAACTAGTACTGAGGAGAAGGCTCTAGATGTATTCGTTAAAAGCTTCAGGATAAGACCGGATAGACTCTATGTCGCCGCGTACGAAGTCTTCATGGTTGACGCAGCAATGTACTCCTTCTACCCAGGCCCACTGATACTGGGCAACACCATTCTCGGGGCTGACGCAGCTAAGGGTATTGCGGCTATATACAAAATAGCCGGTAAATCTGCTCCGGTGTACGTATATAGCGATCCGAGAACTGGTGTAGCGGCCGGCCTACCGGACTGGACTTCCGAGAATCTGACTTCCACACTACTATACAAGATACTCGTAGACGCAGCTTACAGAGTTTGGGGGCTCGGCGGTCTTAGAGGCGCGTTTCTCTATAGGAACATTCAGCAGCCCCCTGAAATACCTAGACCGACACTATCACTCTTCGAACCAGCTTACATATCGACATCACTGCTGTATTCTCAAGGTCAGTACTCGATCTACGTGCTGCTAGCTATCTACAAGGTGAAAATAGCTTCATGAAGAAATTATGCGGTAGGTACGTTCTAGTATCAGCTTACGAAGTAATTGAAAACGCTTGCGTAGTTTTCGACGAGAAGATCGTCGCAGTAGAGAAAGGTGATAACATCTCGGAAGACACCGTCGTAACGCATGGATTCGCGAGTATACATACCCACCTAGGTCTATACCCTATTAGAACGACGCTAGATAGTTATCTAAGACTCGACGAATGGGTTCGTAAGTGTGTGTGGCCCTGGGAGAGGTACCTACGTCAAGAACCTGAGCTAAGCTACGCATCCGCCGTACTAGCTCTCTCTAAGCTCGTTTTAAGTGGGGTAACGGCTGTCGCAGATATGCACTTTAACGAAGATCTTGTAGCTGAGGCATTTCTAAGGATCGGGGTTAGAGGTGACCTGAGCGTTGCGATCATGTCGAAAGGTGTTTACGAATCTCTAGACGAAGCTCTGCGAGATAATCTAGAGCTAGCTAGAAAGCTAAGAAGTTCGGACTTGTTGAAGGTTAGACTGGGACCTACTACACCTAGATTGCTAACACCGGAGGAGTTTAAGAAAGTTGTTGAAGTTGCGGGTGAAATCGGTGTAGGCATCCATACTCACATTGCGGAAGTTCCCGATGACGCTGAGTACCTCAAGAGGGAGCGTGGAATGAGTTTAAAGGACTTCATAGAGTACGTAGACTTACGGAGGGTAAGCACTATAGTAGCTCACGGAGTTTGGTTAGATTCCGACTCGCTTAGCGCACTGGCACATCCAAACGTTGCAATAGCTCACTGCCCTTCATCAAATACTCTACTGAGAGACGGTGCAGCACCCGTGAGAAACTATCTCGAAAAGAATGTTAGAGTAGGTCTAGGGGTAGACGTGTCTCCAACCTATAGTATGCTAGATGAGATCAGAGCGGCGCTACCGCTTCATCTAGGTAGAGGCGACCTAGGGTTTAGAGAACTCTTCAACGCCGCAACCTCTACCGGCTATAGAGCTCTAGGTATAGGTAGTGGTCTCATTGAGATTGGTGAGACGGCCGATATCGTGCTGTGGCGCTTAAGCGAACCTACTCCAGACCCCGTTACCGGGGTTGTGGCTTTTGCTAATGTTAGCGAGGTTTACGTAATGGGAAGGAAGATAGTCGAGGGAGGACAGCTAGTTGGAGTACCGAGTAGTGAAATAAGAGAGTTCGAGAAGAATGTGGTGAGGCATCGCAGAAAATGCCTCTCCACGTAGCTCTGCGAGTAGTTTCCCTCATAACGGTTGTAGTTACTCAAGCACCTACTAGAGATTACGGACATCGGGTGGAGTTAAGTTACGCGGTGGTTATAATTCTCGGCATAGCCTTAGCTTTAGCTGGACTGCTTCTAGGAAAAAGAAGGTCTTACAGTAGTCGAACCTTAGCACCTAGTTTCTCTACCTCTAAATACAGCACTAAGTAAGCACTTTACGTAGCTAGACATAGTGTTAAGTGGGGAGTGTGAGCGCTCTCGATATTCCCGCCGGTTCGACTACTGAGAAAACACTAATTAGAAGTCTTGCGGAATACTTTACAACTAGGGGCCTATCGATTAAGGTAATTCCAGTAGAGGTAGTTGAGTGGAGTGAAGTAGAGTGCTGGGTAAACGATTCTAGCTGCACAGCTCAGCCACCAGTTGAAAGTGCTGAAATCTCTGGAATGCTGGGTAAGGATATCGTAGTATCGTCTACAACTAGAGATCCCGACAATATCTGGGTAGAGTACTGGCTAGGTGTCGAGAAGAGGGCTCCAGCTATAGTGTTCTACGACGAGTATCGAAATGTAAGTAAGAGAAGAATAGTAGTTAACGAGCTTCCAAGCTATAGCCTCAAGACTAGGATGAGAGCTAGAACGCCAGCTGTTCACGTACCGCAGACTACTCTAGCTAACCTAGAGAAGTCTGGGAAGGTAGACATCTCAGTTAAGACTTTGAAGAAGGTTTCCCAGGGATATACCATAGAAGCCTACGTAGGTAGCGGGGAGCCTAGAGTTCTCATCGCAACACATCACGATAGGTGGCTGGCTGGTTTTAGAGATAACGGCGTGGGGGTTTTAATCGTTATGAAGATTGCGGAGCTACTAGGTAGGTCGAACGTACCTGCGAAAATCGTAAGTTTCACTGCTGAGGAATTCGGAGATCCTTCAGAAAGTTCTTTCTACTGGGCATACGGATCTCGAGCGTATGTAGAGCAAGTAATTGCTGAAGACATAGACCTAGCTATAGTTATCGATACAGCTCATATAGAACCCGTAGAGGTAGATGCCGCTGGAGTTGGAGGTCTAGAACGCGCTCTCAGCCTTATTAGAACGCGTAAAGCATTCGTAGGCGTAGGCTATACGGACGCCGTCTCTCTAGTATCTAGAGGAGTTCCCTCACTCGTACTGCACAACCTAGCTGAGACCAAGCCGGTGTACCACACAGACGTCGATAGATACCCGGGCAAGTCGGTGGAAGCTACGGTCATGAAAATAGCTAGGTCTATCGTGAACGTAGTTAGAGAATTTGAAGAAGGCGATTCAAGGCAATTCCATAGAATGTACGTGGAAGAGGTAGGCAGAACTCTACCATCAGAACTCGGAAGCTACTTGAAGTTCACTCCGGATTACGTTAGACTAAGCAAGTGTCTCGTAGAGCACTACACGGCGCTGGTGATTGAAGGAACTTACAGAGATTATAACACCGAAATAAAGCTGCTCACGTATTCCGATATGCTAAGAGGCGTTGAAGCTGGTGCTAAGTACACAATGCTCTACGAAGATCTCGAGATTCGTTCATCTGATTCGGATTTCGTGAGGAAGCTCGCTAGAGCAAAGCTAGAGGAAGTAATTCTGTGCTACAAGAAGTAGACCGTAAGCACTGCGCATAGCTTTCCTAATCAAGTTACTTTAACAACGCTAGTCTTTCCGTACTTCGATATTACCTCAGTTAGTCTATCCACACTATCTGTGTATATACGAAAGAGAACTTCAACACCTCCCTCACTCTTTACGAAATCAAGAAACTTTCGCGATGGACATACCCTCACCACATATCCCTGAACCGGGAACTTAACTGCGAATCCTGGCTTACCGATGATACCGGTGTTATATACCTCTACACTTCTCAGAACGTTAACGTACTTCTTGACCAGTCTACGGCTAGCAATTTGAGTCAATAGAGATGTTGCCACAGGTACTTCGTAGAGAATTAGTAACTCTAATACTCGCTCGGAGATACCACCGCTGTCTACAGTAAAGTACGGCTGAACTAAGTTTGGATATACCAGAAAGAACCACACCATTACCACCACCATAGAGAGTAGGGATACGCCTGAAGCCTTGAGAAGGGGCTTCAACTCCTTAACTAGCTCAAGGTCTTTAGACTGAATTTGAACTACCTCCTCCTGCTTTACGACCAAGATCTTCCTACCAGACACAATGTCTTTAGCGTCACCACCCAGCTTCTGATGCCTCATAGACATCAGCATAAATAAAGACATAAAGATCACGAAATAAAGTGCCGTCACTACTCCATGATACTCCGGCGGTACGAAGATGTTGATCACTATAAAGAGCGCTATTACTCCTTGACTAATCGCCGCTGAGCGCATCATAGCCTTCTTCGTCATGTAGTACGACAGCCTACCCACACCCCCAATACGTCAATATACGGCTATTTAAAGCAAAGACGCACAAAGTTTAAAAGTATACCAAGCTGAGAGCTCTAAAGGTGATGGAGCTAGAGATGCTCTCAGAACTAGACATTCTGAGAGTAATAGCCAGACGTAGATTAATTAAAGGTACAATAAACCTGCACAACCTAGTTCGGGAACTGCAGGAGAAAGGCGTACTAAAGACAAAATTTAGATTCGTTAAATACGGGTTTGGATACTATAGCAAGGACTTAGAGGAGGCTCTCAACTCCCTAGGAAACCTAGGCTTAGTTAAGGTATCTAGAGGAAGCGATGGTATTGACGTTTACGAAATTACGGATAAGGGTTTGGCTATCTTGGAATCCCTTCTTCAGATTCGGAACCGGGGTCCTGAAGCTTCATCTAGGTGAAGAAGGAGCTTACCCGAAGCATCGCTACTATATGGAATAGGAGCAAGATCTTTCCCAATGATTTCTACGAGCGCTCAATCTAGCTCTGAGGGAGTGCAGGGTCCTGCTTCTTATCGAGCTTAGAGACTTAAGAAAATCTAGTGCCGCACTGTAGCGAGGTTCCACTCTAGATTTTCTAATACCTTCAACAACACTCTCGGCATCGAATTTTCCAATCTCTACGAGGGTGTACGCAGAACCGATCATCTCAGGTACGTGTGCATCGCTTCCAGCGATCCTACATTTCTTGCTATTAGCTACGTATGCCGTATAAAAGTTTGTTACTATATCTGAGGAGGAGTTATGTACTTCTACGCAATCTAAGTGCCTTAATTCAAACAACCTACCGCAACCTTCTCTAGATACAGCATATGGGTGAGCAGCTACTGTAACGCAGTTCTCTGTAGCGGCTAGTTCCACCACCGACAGGAACTCTACGTACTTCGTAACCCTACTTCCCGATTTAAGCTTAAGTACTGAAGCTAGCGGTATTCTACTGCACAGCAGCAACACATCACCGAACTCCGTTCTAAACTCAGCGCCCGGCACGAGAATTACTCCTTCTTCGGCCCCCCTCTTCATGGCTATGTACGACCCGAGAAAGGTGTTGTGGTCTGTTATCGAGATAGCGGACAGACCTCTCTTCTTAGCTACTCTAACTACATCCTGAGGACTCATCGCTCCATCGCTTACGTAGCTATGGATGTGTAAGTCAGCTTTAATCCAGCTTACTGTAGGTCCCCCCAGCGTACTTCTCGTACCATTCTCCAGCTAGCTTGAGAACTCTAACCGCTTCCTCCGGAGACTTGAAGCACGGAACTCTGAGTTCTCTCTCAATAATCTTTGCGTACTTTATCGTGTACCCACCTCCAGGAGCTACTAGAACTATGGGCTTCAAGGACTGGCTGCGCACATCTCTCACTAGTTCGATAAACTTGAGCGGATCGAATGCCGGTGACTGCATTAAAGTTATGACCAGCACTAGGTCGACCTCACTATCGCTAAGAGCTATCTCCATAGCCGCTCTATATCTCTCTGGAGGTGCGTCTCCCAGGATATCGATCGGGTTGTTGGGGGATGCCGCTGGTGGCAAGGTCTTTTTCAATTTCTCGATGGACTCAGCTGAGAGAGGTGCTAGCGCCATTCCCTTGCTCTCAACTTCGTCGGCCGCTAAAACACCCATTCCACCACCATTAGTTACCACGGCAACCTTCCTACCTCTTGGAGGCCCCGACCACTCCAATACTTTTAGTAATCCAACGAACTCACTAAGATTTTCAACTACGATCGCGCCAGCCTGTTTTACGGCGGATATGAAAACATCTGAGCTAGTTGTTAGAGCTCCAGTATGCGATGTAACTGCTCTAACTCCAGACTGAGTTCTACCTCCTTTAAGTACTACGACTGGTTTCCCAGCCGCTATAGCTTTTCTTAGGCTACCCACAAACCTTCTTCCATCCTCAACCCCCTCTACGTATAGAGCTATTACCTTAGTTTGAGGATCTTCAACGAGGTACTCCACCAACTCCCACTCCTTAATATCCGCAGCGTTGCCGTAGCTTACGAACTTACTCATCCCAATTTCCGACTCAGCTAGCCAGTCTAGTATGGCAGCTCCCAGGGCTCCTGATTGAGAGAGGAGAGCTATCGTGCCCGGACCCGGCTTGGACTGCCTATCTCCAGGATTGAATATAGTGTCCACTCCACTCCACGCATCGTATATCCCCAGGCAGTTAGGTCCTAGAATCCTCATTCCACAAGACCTAGCGGCACTAACTAACTCGGACTCCAGTTTCGCGCCCTCGGCGCCCACCTCCTTAAATCCAGCGCTAACTACTATAGAAACCCTCACACCTATTTCACACAATCCCCTGGCAAGTTCCGGAGTACTTCGGGCCGGTACAGCAACAACAGCTAGGTCAGGTGTTTTCGGTAGTTCTCTCACAGACTTGTAGCACTTTAAACCAAAAACCAGGTCGTACTTCTGGTTTACTGGGTATATATCGCCTTTAAAGGAATTAAGAAGATTCTCGATTACCGCTCTACCAACGGTACCAGGCTTTTCCGAAGCACCTATTACAGCTATTGAACGAGGTTTGAACATGACCTCCAAACTCGGGCACTTCAGTTCCCGCACCCTAGAAATAGCGACCTACACCATATATCTGAAGCTAGTGAGCACCTTCGAGAGCGGGTTAAGGGTATTCAGCTTAGTGTTCAAGCGATAGGTAGTTGAAGATCTTGTACTTGCGTAAACCAAGATTTTCAATCGTCTTCTTCCAGTTCTTTCCTACGGCAAAGACAGCTACTAAAGCTATTGGCTGAGCTCCACTCTTTTTAACTATTGTGAACGCGGCTTCTAGTAGGTCCTTGTTGTTTAGGACTAGTGTTGCTAGAACGACCCTTCCCTTCTTCGGAATGCAGCCCCTACTAACCGCTAGCATATTTAACTCCATAGAGTTGTCCTTATAGTACTCTATGAGAGCTTCACCTAGGGAAACGGTCTTAGTAGTTACGCAGACATCTCCTCTAATCCAGTGAGCTATTACAGCGCCCAGTACACCGGATTCTTCTGGAAACGCCAGCACTCCATCAATATCTTCCCCATTTAGAAGCTCCAGGGTCTCGAATGCTACGAGGTCTAGAAATCCGATGTTTTTAACGACGGTCCATATATCACTCAAGTTTTTAACTATCGCGAAGTTCTTCTCGAAGGTGCTCTCTACGAGTCTCCTCTCCCTAATTGTCTGTATAAGCTTCTTAGCCGTTCCCTCTTCAGGAGTCGTCAGGAAGTTGGTGTACCTCCATAGAGTTTGGTACGATACGCCCAGAATCTCCTCTAATTCTTTAAACGTATAGAAATCCTTCAACGCGGAGAGTAGCTTCATAGTAAGTACTTTAACATCCCGCCTCAGCGGTTGAATAAGTTCGCTTGACTCACTCATCTTAACCATCTCAGTACTTAATCCAACCCTTAAAAATCTGGACGCGCTCTGACCTAGACTTCGCGCTCTACGTAGTTAGATAGCGGTAGCAAGTCCGACTTCTGGTTTCTGTATCATACTGTTGGATACCAATTCAATAACGTAGTGCGCTAATGTTAGTACACCACAGCACTGGCTCAGTAAGTGGTGGAGGGTGGTAGCGGGGGGTGGATTTGAACCACCGACCTCGGGGTCTCACAGGTATTTCACCATATGAGCCCCGCGGGCTACCAGGCTACCCCACCCCGCTGCCTTGACCCTCCATTAGCTCTACTACCAATTCGCAGCTTATAAGCTCATGTTTAGTATACAAACTTAGCTAAAGTACAATTAGCTAGCTATCCTATTGAGCTAAGTTCTCAAGAGTCCCACATACTGCGTGCGAGTACGTTGTTTTCGGTACGGTGCACAAACACCCTACTTTCGTACTCATCGCCACCTCTTAGATTCCTCAGAGCCGTTACTGCCTTGGTTCAGTGCTGTAGAGTTCTAAGTGAATATCCGGCACCGCCGCGCAACGTAGAAGAGGAGGAAGCTTATTACGTATAAACACGAGAACGCTTAATACTCGCTAAGTACGATAGCTCAGTATGCTTAGCGGTCCGCCAATCGGTATTTTTACCTAATCACGCGGCACCGTCAGCTTTCTGAACGTATTAAGTGGATATAGCTAGCTCTAGTTCCTATTAGGCTAACTACAATCAGCTCGCGCAGCGTTCTTCGTGTAATACTCGACCGCGGTCGGCGTACGCCTTGACTTAATCGTTTAATATACCGCACTAGACTAATACACAGGTGTGTATCAGTAGAGCCGGGTGGTGATGGTAGGTAGGAACGTGAGGGTGAACTTACAGCAAGCTATAAAAAATACGCGGAGCGTAGGTAGTCTTGAAGCTTACGCTGTAAAGAACTTAGTTAAAGATCTCGGGAACCTTATTGTAAAGGTGAGGATTAGTCGAAAAGGCAGAGTCGACTACCAGAAAAACGGCTCGGCGACATATGAAGTCACTAATACAGTAGATGGAGCGTACCTACTCGGAGTATACTACTCCGGAGAACTCAACAAGGCCTACATGAAGTTCTATTCAAAAGAAAATAACAAGGTTTACATAGTGTACGACCCCGTCGGTCATAAACCTTACTTCCTTACCGAGACTCCTCCGGAGGAGCTCTCTAATAATAAAAAACTAGTTAGACACCAGTCTTTCGAAGCTTTCGAGTTAGTAGAGAAGCTCGACCTGCTTAGAATGAGACGCGTAAAGCTAACGAAAGTAATCACCAAGGACCCTCTAGCAGTGAGAGAACTTAGAGGGTGCGTAGGTAAAGCCTATGAAGCTAAGATAAAGTACCACCACAACTACGTATACGACCTACAGCTCATACCGGGAATGAAGTACTCGATTTCAAACGGTAGGATAGTTAGGAATAAGACTAAGATTAGTGAGGAAAGTGCGGCCCTCCTATCCAAACTTACTGAAGGATACGCACCCGAGAAGAAGTCCTACTTCATTGAGTTCGCGGAATTATTCGAAGAAAAACCCCCGAAACTCAAGGTTCTAGCGGTTGACATAGAAGTATACACACCGATAGAAACCCGCGTTCCAAATCCTGAAGAAGCGTACTACCCGATAATAAGTGTAGCTCTAGTAAGCTCAGACGATCTCAAGAAAGTCCTGGTCCTATCTAGACAAGCCGAACTCGGAGATCTAGCTACCATCCCGAAAGACTGCGTAATAGAGTTCTTCGATGACGAGAGGTCTCTAATAGCGGAGCTCTTTAGAATCATGGAGTCTTACCACGTTGTTGTAACTTTCAACGGAGACTACTTTGACTTACTGTACGTAATTAACAGAGCTCTCACTCTCGGAATAGATAGGTCTGAAATTCCGCTCAATGTCGTTGACGATTACGTAACTCTAAGACACGGTTTTCACATAGACCTATACAGGTTTTTCGCCATAGAAGCTGTTCAGAACTACGCATTCGGTTCTGCGTATAAGGAGAAGACTCTAGATGCGGTATCTAGAGCTTTGCTGGGTGAATCTAAGTTAGAGATAGAGGTGGGAGTCCCGTCACTGCCGGTATGTGATTTAATAAGGTACAATTTAAGAGATGCTGAACTCACTCTAAAGCTTCTAACCTACAACAACATGCTCGTCTGGAAGCTCATAATTCTAATGATGCGCATATCTAAAATGGGTATAGAGGAAGTCACTCGAAAAGCTGTATCTGCCTGGATTAAGAGCCTGCTCTTCTGGGAGCATAGAAGAAGAGGGTATCTAATACCTGAAAGCTCCGATATTCTGGCCTTAAAAGGTGAAGTTAAAACAACGTCAAAGCTAGGAAAGAAATTCGCCGGGGCTATCGTTATAGACCCAATACCGGGGGTATACTTCGATGTAACAGTCCTAGATTTCGCCTCGCTGTATCCGTCTATAATGGTCGTTTGGAATCTAAGCTACGAAACCATCGACCCACCGCAGGGTCTGTGCAGAAAACTCGCCGACGTCAAAGACGAGTCCGGGCGCGTAATCCACCGCGTGTGTATGGATTACGAGGGAATAACGTCTCAAACGATATCGATATTAAGAGAGTTCAGAGTTAAAGTATACAAAAAATTAGCGAAAGACAAGAACCTCCCCGAGGAGTTGAGAAGCTGGTACGACGTAGTTCAGTCAGCTATGAAGGTCTTCATAAACGCTAGCTACGGGGTATTCGGCCACCGCGAGTTCCCGTTCTTTACTCCAGCTCTCGCCGAGTCCGTAACCGCTATTGGAAGGCACGTAATTACGTCCACGATAGAGTTGGCGTCGAAGCACGGTCTTAAAGTACTCTACGGGGATACGGATTCTCTATTTATATGGAATCCGGAGCGCGGCGCTCTTGAGAACTTAGTGAAGGAGGTCTTAAAGGAGTTCAAGCTCGAGATAGAGGTCGATAAGACGTACAAGTACGTGGTTTTCGCTCTAAAAAAGAACTACATAGGGGTTAAGGAAGACGGAAGTGCTGACGTAAAGGGATTCGTGGGAAAGAAGAGAAATACTCCAGAAATAGTTAAGAACGTGTTTAACTACGTAGTTGAAGCTATGAAGACTATAGAACCCGACATAGACTCTATCGAGGAGCTAAAGGAAAAAGTGAGAGAGCTAGTCAGATCTCTGTACATTAAGCTCAAGAACAGAGACCTTTCTCTAGAAGATGTCGCATATAGTGTCGAACTCGGCAAGAATCTCGATGAGTACGATACTGAAGGAGCTCACGTAAAAGCCGCAAAGATGCTGCTCGCGTACAGCAGGGAGGTAAGACCTGGAGACGTGATATACTTAGTTAAAGTTGCGAGCAGAGAGAAGGTCAAGCCAATCCAGCTCGCTAAGGTGGATGAGATAGATGTAGGCGAGTACATGAACGTAGCCAAGTCGACCTTGGAGCAGCTTCTAACACCTCTCGGTGTCTCCTGGGATGAGGTCACTGGGTCGGCGTCTCAGGATCTCCACGCTTATACTAGGGGTGTTCGCGGTAGTTCTTAAAAAACTCTGCGCAGATTTTCACACCGCTAGAGCTGTAGTTTACGTCTTAACGGCACTGTTGTACCTAGTGTCAGTGAATACTTTGCTCATCACCAACTACCACTTTACGGTACTAGCATTCGCCGACTCTATTGTTGCTGGAAGCACTAGAATATCTCCAGAAAGCTACTATAAGCACTTTCAAGCGGTCGTCGACGTTATTTTTACGAGCGAAGGCTTCGTAGCGGCTCACTCCGCTGGCTACGTGTTTTGGGCTACGCTCTCAGTTCTAATTTCGAAGCTCCCAATTCTAAGTGAGGATGGTGCCTTCCTTAACGCTTTTAGAGCTATGAACTACGTTTCAGCATTTATGGGCATACTATCAGTAACGTTCGTAGAGAAAATCGCGAAGCTGTATCTCAACGCCCGAAGATCTCTTCTAGTAGCTATACTCTACGCTCTAGGCTCTATTGCGTGGGTGTATTCTACCGTGTCGTACACTCAGAGTTTTTCGGCACCTTTCGTTACTATCGGTCTCTACTACCTATTCTCATATGTTAGGTGGAGAAGCCCTACTCACCTAGTTATCTCATTTCTCTTATTCTCAATAGCATCAGCTGCAGACCACTCCCTAGTTGTACTAGGCATTGGCTCCCTCCTACTTGTGTGCTACGTAGACCGCGCTAAGTTGAAGAACTTAGTCGTATCAGCTGCGCCCTACTCTACGTTTCTCGTACTAGCACTACTGTACTACACCTGGATCCTAGGTAGGCCGCAGCCCGCTCAGTCTATCTACGCAGCGCAGTTTAGATACGCTCCGCTGGACATCACTAGAGTTACTGGAGAGCTGTCTCTGCTTAAGATGCTGCTTGGCTATAGAAAAGGCTTGCTCGCAGTATCGCCAGCTATGCTTCTAGCACTGCTTACCTCGCCCCTAGCACTCCTGAAGAGAAGGCCGCAAATAAGAGCGGAAGTCTTCTACTTACTCGCAGTATTCCTCTCCACCGCGACCGCGCATGCGGCATGGTACGATTGGCACGGCGGGGTGAGCTACGGACCGCGCCTACTGTACAGCACACTTCCGTTACTAGCCGCACTCACAGCGGTGACTCTAAGTAGTTACTGGAAACTCTCCTACGCATACGTGTCTCTAGGTCTCCTAGGAGCTATTCTCAATGCTATAGTGGTAGCAACCAATCCACTATCGTGCTCATACCAAGACCTACTTGAAGCAAGTCTACCGCAGCCGCTAGCATGCAACGCACCCCTGCTAAGTTCTAGCCGCGGAAGTCCTACGCTCCTAGGAGAGCTCGGGATTTCCAGCCTTACCACCGCACTTGTCTTAGCACTCATAGCGATAGCAATTAAAGGTATCTTGGTGGTTAGCCTATGGAGAGTGCGACGAGTGAACCCCAGTTCTACCTTAGAGTAGCAAGGGATTTCCTGAACCAGGCGGAGAGGGCGCTTACTTCAGAGATATTTTCCTTAGCTGCGCTCGGTTTAGTACTGGCAGTAGAGAACTCGATTCTATCCGTAATATCGTGCTTCAAGTCACCGTCTACAATAGGGGACCCAGTGCTAGAGCTTAAGTTCGTTGTTGGGGAGCGTAGTGAAGTATTTGAAGACGCTATATCTAGCCTAGATAAGCTAATCGAGGTCTCTCAGTACGTTACATACACATACAGAGACATGCTAATGCGCGGTAATTACGCAGATGGTAAAACCCCATCAGAAATTCTATCACTAGAGGAGCTGCGCGAGCTCAGGGCTAGCGTAGAGAAAGCCATAGACATAGCCAGCTCACTGGTGGAGAAGTGCCAAGTACCCACTCTATGAACAGCTAGTAGAACTTACTGTTTATAGATACGGTGGTACCTCACTTCGTAAACTGGGCTTCGCTCGGCATTAAGTAGCTACCGCCAAGAAATCGTGCTTAGCTCTACTCATGCCCACGCCACTCGATCTTAAGGTAGCTATTTACTGAATACGACTAAAGCTTCCGGTATTGTAGGTTTTTCTGAATATAAGGTTGTACGAGCTATACTCTTGGGTGCGGTAAATAGCTACAGCAACTAAGCTATCGATTCTAATGAGCAAGTTGGTGGAGCCGTTTACCGGTCGAGATGAGGAAGGTAAGGTAATCATCTTAACTCTTCTATCCAGAGAGCACGCCGTTTTAATAGGTGAGCCGGGTACGGCCAAGTCGGCTATGATTAGGAGAGTCAGCGAATTACTTAATGCTAAATTCTTCTCCTACTTACTGACTAGGTTTACGGAGCCCTCGGAGCTCTTCGGGCCGATCGATATAAAAGCCCTGGAAGAGGGGAGGTACGTTAGAATGATATCTGGAAAGCTTCCTTCGGCGGAAATAGCTTTTCTAGACGAGATCTTTAAAGCTAACTCAGCTATCTTAAACGCTCTCAATACTCTACTTCAAGAAAGAGTACTCTACGACGGGTACTGCGAGATAGCCGTACCACTCTGGTCTCTTTTTGGAGCTAGTAACGAGGTTCCCGAAGAAACGGAGCTACTAGCTTTTTACGATAGGTTCCTTGTTAAGCACTTCTTAAAGCCTGTACCTGAGAATCTGTGGAAGGACCTATTAGATAAGGCTTGGGCACTAGAGAAGGGCCTATACTACAACGAAGCAAGAAGATCTGAGATAGTTATGGATATGAAGGAGCTGAGAAAGCTGCACGAGGCTGTACTTGAAGTAGACTTAGAGCCAGTAAAACACAAACTCACTAAGCTCTTCGCAGCGTTTGAAAGCCGAGGAATTCACATAAGTGATAGAAGAAAGGGGAAGACACTAAAGGTCGTGGCGTCTAACGCCGTCCTTGAGGGTAGGAGTAAAGCTCAGGAGCAGGACCTCCTAGTCTTAAAGTACGTAGTCCCGAAAGATTGGGACGAGCTGGAGAAAGTAAATACCGTGCTCTCCGAAGAGCTAAAGACACCCTACAAGTATCTTAAAGAACTGAATGAAATTAAGACTAACTTACAGGAACTCCTTAACTACGTAGTTAGTCTTCAGCCAGTGGAGTCTAAGTACGTTGACTACAGATTTAAGCAGTTTATGAAGGACTTGGAGATCACTAGAGAAAGAGTCGCGTCAATAGCCGTAGAAACTCAGGACAGGGCCGTTCAGAGAGTTGTTGAAGAAGTTCTAAACTTAATAGAGCAGATATCTTCCATAATTAAGAAGAGGCTTCCATAAATATGCCTAGTGTTTTGAGAGGTGTAGACCACAAGGACCCCGTAGCCATCTATAGGGGGGAGAAAGTTCTACAGATCGCTAAAAAGATATTCGGTAAGATTAGGAACGTAGACCAGGCGTTCGCTATAGACAGCTACTATACGCTCTACCTACCATACCCTCTTCTTAAAGACATCAACGACGTCCCTAAGGAACTCGCGAAGAACTACGTATTCTTTAAAACGCTCTTGGAATCCGAAGACTTCGCGAGAATTAGGTACAGTACTATAGGAGATTCTTCTCTAAGTGTCTTAGTTGCGTCGCTGATAACTACAGAACTCGAGAAATCTATCGAACAGCTACAGCAACTTGCTGGAAGTGGTTCAGAGCGGAGAGATCTTAGCGAAGAAGAAGTGAAGGATATAGCTGAATCTATAAGCAGGAAGATTTCTGAAACTGCCGATACGGTAAAGTCTATAAAGAAGCTCATGAACTTCGGGTCCGAGCCGGGAACCGGCTCGGTTTTCGATCTTGAAGAAGAAGGTGAAGAAGTTATAAAGCTTGCGCAGCTAGCGGATATTAGAGCCATCCTGGAGATACTCAGTAAGATACCAGACGTGTCCGGAAAACTCCTGAGACCATACGAGAGGTATAGCAAAGGCGAGATAAGAGGATTTGAAATCGGAGGAGATCTAGAGAGAGTGCATCCCTCCGAAATTGCTATGCCTAAGATGCTCTTCAGACTGAAGCTTGCTGAAGACAAGCTCCTACTCTACGATAAGGTATTACCGAAAACTCTCGGACCTATATACGTACTCGTAGATAAATCCGGGAGCATGGAGGGTGAGAAGATAGTTTGGGCTAAAGCAACTCTTCTAGCGCTTCTCATGAAGAGCAGGAAGGATGGGCGGGAGTTCTACCTGAGGTTTTTCAATGGAATGCCCCATCAGCTCAATAAGATAGGTAAGAGGATGAGGTCCAGCGAGTTCATTGAGCTCATGAAGTACCTCGCTAGAGTGAAGAGTGGGGGTGGAACCGACATAACTAAGGCAATAATCTCCGCGTGTGATGACATATCGAGTGGAGCTACTAGAGAGGTATCGGATATAGTGCTAATAACGGATGGGGAAGATAAGATAGCTTCATCAGCTCTAAGTAAAAGACTCAAAGACGTTAATTGCCGCCTACACACAGTCATGATAATGGGTGATAATAAGGACCTTAGGAAAATAAGCTACAGATATCTGAGAGCTGGTAGACTATCTTACAAAGAGATAATTCAGGTAACGGACTTTAGTTAAACTCTATCCCCAAGCTGCGCGACAGTTCAACGTAGTACTCCGCTACAGTGCTTTCTCTACGTAGCTATTAGACCCATAACTACCCGCTTCCGAGCTCCAGTAGCTCTCGGAACGTTGTTCGGTATACCACTTAGAGCTTCGTGCGCTAGCACCGCCATTCCAAGAGCTTCCTTATACTTAGAGTCTATTCCAAGTTCTTCGTGAAAGATCAGTCTCAGTCCTCTCTTTCTAAGTTCTTTCTCTAGTTCGCGAACCAGGAACCTATTTCTAGTACCCCCACCGCCAAGAACTACTTCCGAGAACTTCTTTCCCGTATTTTTAAGTACGTACATATCGTAGTTATACACTATACTCTTGACTGTGAACATGGAGACCGTGGCTACGATATCCTTCTTCGAGAGTCCTAGGCTTAGTCCCCTCTTGATTACGTACTCAGCAAATCGGTGACCGAACTCTCTCCTACCAGCCGTTTTAGGTGGAGGCGCGCGCACGAATTCGTTCGCCATCAGCTCGCTCAGCAGCTCTAAACTAACGTCTCCTTCCGCAGCTTCGGAACCATCTAAATCGAACTCAACTCCGTAGAGAGCTCTCATAACTTCATCAATTACCATGTTACCAGGTCCGGTATCGAAAGCATGGACTTCGGATACGTCAGCGTTTGGAGGTAGGACAGTTACGTTAGCAATTCCACCTATGTTCTGAATAAGTCTACCAGTAGCACTAGAGGTAAGAAGAGCCCAGTCAACGTAAGCTATGATCGGGGCTCCATGGCCTCCAGCGGCAACATCCCTACTTCTAAAGTCTCCAACGGTGACTATACCGGTGTCCTCAGCTATGACCGATAGATTACCTATTTGAAGAGTGCACCTCGTCACCACGTCACCGACTCTAACGTACTCAGGCATGTGGTAAACTGTCTGTCCGTGAGAGCCTATAGCATCAACTTCTGAGGAGCTAATACCGCTACTCTCTAAGGTACCAACGATAGCTTTCGCAAAGAGTAGGCCAATGACGTAGTTTAAGACGCAGACATCCTCCACGCTACCGACCTCAGAACTAAGAAGTACCTTCTTCTTTACATCGGGATGGTACGGAACGACGTTTTTAGAGACGAGCCTCCACTTAATACTCCTACCGTGGTTCTCTACATCGACTACTGCGATATCAACACCATCCGCGCTCGTACCGGAAATAGCACCTACGATGAGTCTCCTATCCCTACTCGCAATTTGAGAAAGCCTTTCAATAGGGTTCGTATGGTCCCTCAGACCTATCCAGCGGTGGATTAAATAAATCTAAAGTACTTTAAACACCTCCTCCAACGGTTTTCTACGTCTTGGACTCGGTGTTTCTAGGGGGTATCCCAGTGCTAAGATCCCCATAAGCTTGTACTCTCTCGGCATATCTAGAAGCATGCGGAACTCTTCCTCCAGGAGTAGTGGAGCTCCTAACCAAACGGAACCTATCCCTAAACTCCAGCTAGTTAGTATAGCATTCTCCATAGCCGCAGCGGCACTCTGAACTTCCATTATAAACTCTGAGTTAAAGACGTCAGCTTCCCCCGCGCTCGTGAGCCTACTCATATCTATGTAGACGGCTATGTATAGAGGAGCGAGATACATTCCCTCCTCCATGAGCTTCCTCCACTTCTCAATTCTTTCCGAAGGCATCTTAGCTATATCTCTAGCGTACCTTATGTGTGAATCTATGATTAGTCTGTGAATCTTCGCCCTCATCTCACTACTCTTTACTACTACGAAAAACCAGTTCTCCCGCCCACCAGCGGTAGGAGCTCTAACTGCCGACCATAGAATTTTCTTTAAGACCTCGTCCGGTATAGGGTCCTGCCTAAACCTGCGGACCGAGGCTCTAGTTTCTACAACTCTCATAAGTTCTCTCTCACTAGCCATAGGCATCACGAATAGCTTCTTCAGATGGTTTAAAAGTTCTAGAGAACCACGTTCTCTGCGTAGTAGCCACTCACTATCCGCTATTTTTAACTAACAGTTCAGAAGCGCTCATAACTCCCAGGTCTTCCGGGAGTGGGTATCTTATAGTGCTAGCTGACTCTACCTCAAGAAGCACCCACTCTCTGATTAAGTCTCTAGACTCGAGGATTCCTATGAAGTCTACTACTTTAGGAACGAGGCCTACCGGTAGGGTAGATACGGTGTACGACATGCCCTCTCTAGTGCTTAAGTGTGCTTCAGTAAATCCCGGTATTGCCGTAATAGCTCTAACTCCCTTCAGTAGGGAATTCGATACGCCGTGAAGCACCAGAAGCTTCCTTACCGCCGTAGACACGCGGTCTACGTAGTTCTCGATGGTCGGTCTAATCCCTACAACAACGCCTCTCTCGAGTATGTGCTTTCTGAAGTGATTTAAAACTGTTTGATAACTACATACCGTTACACCACTTTTCAAATCACCATGAACTTCTTTCAATTTGACTAGAGCGTTTTCTTCAAGTTTGTTTACTAGAACTACATCTATCGGATCTACGCGACTAACTACCGGTCTCTTCTCTATAGGTTGCGATATGGAAGCTACGGTCATGAGCTCTCTCAAGTATAGTCTATCTAAGGTACTTCGAGTTAGGTGGGATAGCATATACTTCGGAGAAATCACCGCGTCGAGAACGTAGATCTCTGATGGTTCTTGCCCTAAACTCGCCACGACGTAATTTACCGTCGTCTCTACTTCATGAACTCTAGTTACGTACTTTAAGAAGGTCGCCCCCTCTAGAGTTCTGATGAAGGACCTCAGAAGCATTCTAGGAACTCTACTTAATGGTATCCTAGCTTTATAGACCAGCAGGACCTCCGTAAGACCTAGTCTACCTAGGTCTACCACAGCCTTGAACTCTATACCCATCTTCTTTAAGTTATTTAAGATTCTCCACACAGTTGATGGACTTAAACCTACGGCACTCCCTACTTCTGCGATTGAAGGAATATGGCTTACGCTGTTTAAGTAATCGATTACTTTAGCTACGTGAGGGCTCAACCTCATATTCTAGTACCCTATAGCCACCAGCTTTCAAGTAACTCTAGTACGAGTGAGCTCATATACTGTAGCTACAGCTTTAAATACGGTGCCACGCCTATTCGCAGAGAGATCGACCTAGATATCACGCTGTACGCTAGCTTCTCCCTACCTATGTACAGAAAAGACGAGGATTGCTGGATTAAGGTTTTTGGTTACGGAAGAGGCAGTAAGATATGTGTAGAAGGTAGTTTAAAGTGCTACGGACCGCCGTGCTCCGACGAACTCTTTATAAAGTACGCAACCGGTCTCTGGATCGACGTAGAGAAAAATCTTGAGGACCTAGGTGGTGAGGCTAGGCAAGTAGCTGAAGACGTGCTTGAGAAATTCTACTGCCTAAGCATATCCGCATCACCTTGGGATAAACTCGAAGTACTCGCGGCGGCCTTTCTATCTAGGAATACGGACTATCACGTAAATACGGTTAGGTGGACTAGAACCCTACTGCACGAGATATCCTCTTTGAACTCAAGAAATGCGAATTCCGTTAGGAAAGCCGTTCTACTAACGTACGGTAAGTATAGGTCTTACCAAATACTTCAGCTCTCTGAAGTTATTGGTGAAGTACTTAGCGCTCTTCAAGCTGATTCCGCGAAGGATGTAGAAAACACTAGAAAGCTACTAATCAAAATCAAGTACTTAGGTCCTAAGGTAGTTGATTCCTTCATACTCCACAGCGGTCTCGACTCAGCTCGCGCTCCTATTGACGTACACTATATGAGGTTTCTAAAGAAGTACGGTCTTCTCAAGTACGAGGCCGCGTATCCGCAAAAGAGCTACTGCGCTAGATACTACTGCACCACCTGTCCGAGAGCTCAGAGATGTATCTATGCGTATGCAGCTAGAACCTTTAAGGGTTTGAATGGCCTTATTCAAACCGCTTCCTACGTCTCCGATAAGCTCAAGGT
Organism: Sulfolobales archaeon; assembly: GCA_026419835.1. Taxonomy (GTDB): domain Archaea; phylum Thermoproteota; class Thermoprotei_A; order Sulfolobales; family NBVN01; genus DRZP01. The sequence goes on from JAOAKQ010000001.1 coordinate 106,091, forward strand.
GGAAAGCTGTAGAGATCTGGATAAGTTCGGTATTAAGCTACTTCTTAAGAAGATTACGGCTGGATTCCGCATTTAATCACCACCGCGGTAGGACGACTCCTCTTTGACCCTGGTACTTACCTCTGTAGGTACTAGTAGCTGGAGTAGCTACTTTAGCGAATACAACGTGCAGGAACCTAGTTCCAACGGCTATTTTGACTGGGTATGGAGGGGTTAGAACTTCAATAGTGAGCTGACCTTCGAATCCAGCATCAACTATTGTTGGAGGCATTATGAATCCCAATCTAGCGAATGTAGACCTCAGCTCTACAAATCCCATGAGTTCCGGCGGCATTCTTAGATACTCGATTGTGTGCAGTAAGTAGTGAGTAGAGGACTCTAGTCTCAGATATTCTTCAGCACGGCCGCAGGTGAAGTACTCTTCAACACTATCTACACCAACACTTAGTTCTCTCGATGAGGTATTAATGCGGCAGAAGCCCTCTCCAATTCTAAGGTCTAATCCGTTTTCCCTAATGATCTCTTCAGAGAAAGGCTCTACTCGAAGTCTCCTACTCGTAAGATACGCTCTGAGATCGAAATCTGAGAGTATCATACTCTCACAGTACTTTCTTAGACGAAAACCTTAAAACCAGCGGTGAGGACTTCGGTCCGGGAGTGAGCTGCTATTGAGTTAACACTCTGAGAAATACTTATTAGGATACTTCAGTAAATCAACACGTGAAAGCATGTTGGGTAAGCCTATCCACATGACCATATCTCCTGAAACTGTCGCTAGGAGAGCTATCGTAGCTGGAGATCCAGCTAGAGTTGAGCAAGTTAAGGAGCTACTGGAAGACCCGAAACTAGTCAATACTCGAAGAGCTTTCACGACCTATACCGGAACGTATAGGGGGGTACCGATAACCATAGCGGCCCACGGCGTCGGATTTCCTTCCTCAGCAATAGTCTTCGAAGAGTTATCGATGGTTGGAGCTAAACTCATAGTAAGACTAGGTACCTGCGGTGCTATGATCCCGGGTGTGAGAATAGGGGACGTGGTCATACCAACTGGTGCAGCGTACTATCCCGGCGGAGCGTACTATCAGTACTTCCGCGAGTGGGCGTGCTGCCCTACAGTACCATCTTTTGATGTTGTTAGAGCTATAGTCGAAGAATTCGAGAAGGCTGGGATAAAGCACTACATCGGTCCAGTGATAAGTAGTGATGCTTTCTATGCTGAAGACCCCGAGTTCGTTAAGAAGTGGACATCGAGAGGAGTTATCGCTGTAGAAATGGAGTGCGCTGGACTCTTCGCACTAGGTTTAGCTAGAAACGTTAAGACAGGTGCGGTGCTACTTGTTAGCGACTCACTAGTAGAACACCTAGGATTCGCAAAAGCGGAAGAACTGAGAGAGTACGTAATGAGAGCTGCGAGAACTCTACTGGAAGCAGTAGTTAAAGTAAAGCTAGATTAGAACTAGCTCGGCGAGTGTGGGAGCTTTAATTAAGTTAGCTCGATACGTAGCAAGGATTTCTTAAAGCAACTATTTTAAGTTCTTCAATATAGTACCTAATATTTCCTACGAAGTCCTTGAAGTAGTATATCGGTACAACCCCCACGCCCTCTATAGAGCCTCTAGTAGACTCACTCAAAGTAACAACAAATCCGATGAACTCGCTCACTCTTCTTAGCGTAGGGTAGTTCATTAAATCATACCCACACCACTCTAGAAGCTTCCTGAGTTTTTCGAGATGTGTGTAAGCTACTTCCCTAATCTTATTGATACTGAAGTACTTAGGTGACCAGTGCTTACAGTCGACAGCTACTCCAAGTGATGCTGGCACGTTGGCAGCCACCACATCGAGTTCCCACTTCTTCGTACCGAACTTGAAATTTCTGTAGACTTCGTAACCGCTTTCCTCCAGAGCTTCAGCAACGAATAGCTCAAAATCTCTCCAGCTAAGATATGCCGAAACCTTCTTTGGATCGGAACCTCGTTTTACCGCCGCTATAGCTAGCTGAGCGATCGACTTAACGCAGAACTCCCCAGAAACGCCCCGATACGCTAAGTCCAGGTCCGAAAGCTCTCTAACTACGGCACTATCAAGTTCTTCCTCCTTAACACACCGCTTATCGGAAAAAAGACGCAGTAAACTATAGTAATCAGTCGGTTGCATCCTTCTTCACCAAGTCTGAGATCACCTCCCTCATCACGACACTCGCTAAACTCTAGGTTGAGGTAGTTAAACACGTTAATAAGCGAACTAGCAGTGCTGAAAACGCAGTTATAAGGTGTGAAGTGAGTTTGAATTACGGCTCCGCGATGCTTAAGAAGCTTTTCAGAAGTGGTGAAAAGGAGCTGGTGGAGTCTCTGAGGAAGCACGTAGCTCTATCAAGAGAAGCCACAAGCTACTCTCTAATAATGCTGACGGATCCTCTAAAACTCACCGACTCGGAGATAGTAGACTTTAGAGCTAAGATAGTAGACCTTGAAAAAAGAGGAGATAAGATATACGATACAATGACATCCTACGTCCTGAGGGGAGCGCTCCCACTATCACTCGTTGCTGACCTCGGGGTACTACTAGACGACTTCGACGATATCCTAGACTTAATATACTTTCTCGGGATTGAACTAACCCGCGGAATTAAAGTTGGATTAACTAGGAATCCTATAGTAAGAGATGTTTACAGATTTTGTGGAGGTATCTTAGAGAAAGCTATAGAGTCACTTTCTCTACTGGACGCAGTCTTAACCTACGTACTTAAAGACATAGCTAAAGCTGGTGCGGACTGCTCTCGCATAGACTACATAGAGGATGTGGTGGATGAGCTAAAGAACGCAGCACTTGAAGAGATCTACATGAAATCCGATAAGCTAAACGTGCTTGAGTTCACACATCTAGTAGAGATCGTTAAAACTATAGATACAATTGTGGATAGAGTTCAAGATGCATCTCAAGGACTAATCAAGATTTTCTCAGCGGTTCTCTTCTAGAGTGCTTAGTCATGCTCTATGAAGTTCTCCTATTCGTTAACGTCTTCCTAGCTGTGCTGAACAGCATGGGGTTAATTCTCTACTCCTCCTACTGGCTTAGATCAGAAAACAGAAACTACATCACCATACTATCGGCCGCTGGTTGGATTCTTGGCTACCTGGTAGAGAGCCCGAACTTCGATTTACCGCTCACTCCGCATACGTGGATATACGTAGTTCCGCTACTGGTGCTCCTGGTTCTAACGGTTCTGAACTACACTACCTCTATTACACAGCTCTACGTATTCGCTCTACTCGGGTATTCTCTAGCCACTAACTGCACTCAGGGAGTGTCTACCACGGTTGCGATAGTCTACTCGTGGATTCTGTCATTCATTGCCGGCATCTTCATGTCCGCAGCTATTCAAAAAACACTGGCGAGAATAGCTAGACCGATAAATTTAGCTAGAACTTTATCGATAGCAAGACTACTCTCATCTCTCTACGTATTTCTACTGTCCTATATTTTTGGAGGAAACGTTCTCGGGTCTATCACGTCCTTAATGGGGTTTGAGAGTGGTTTAAGAAGTACTCTAGTACTTACGTTAGCAATAGTAGCTTCTATCTACATATCTACGAGAGTTGGTGCTGTGCTCGGATTGATTAAAGCGCTTTTCCCAGTGAAGTACCTCACGTCCCTAATTCCATATACAGTCGCTATAGTTGTAACTCAAGTAGCTAATAAACTAGGGCTACCTGTGGTGGTTTCACTAGTTGTATTTTCTTCGGTTCTAGGAATAGGAGTGAGCTCCAGACTAAGAATACTGTACGGTAGGAACGTCATTAGGTACCTAGCAACTTCCTATGTAGGACCTCCTCTACTAACCTCCTTCCTAAGCTACATCATAACGAAAATCTGCGTCTAATAGTACTGAAGTTACGGAATTCTGAGCGCACGTAGAGTTCGGGGAAGCTTTAGTATGGAACTTCCTTCAACTTAGCTAAGTACGCTACGTAATTAGCTATTGGATGTAGTACTAGAGCTAGTGTGATCGCCACCACTAGTTCAATTAAACCAAGCTCTACACCTACGCGAAGGTCTACTTTAAGCAGCTTTACGAGTAGTAGAGATACTAGTATGAAAGACGTCTGGTCGAGAACTGGTAGAAGGCTCCCGGGCTTTAGTCCAAGCCTTCTCTTTAGAAAGGAGTTCGCTAAGTCGCCAAGCATCGAGCCAACTCCCTGAACTAACCCAGCAATAGCTAAATCATGGAGGGAGCTATGGTAGAAGGCTAGTAGAGCTACTCCAGATAGCATGCCTACGAGAACTCCAGCGAGCAGACCTTCCCAACTTTTACTATCACCAAAAACTCTCCTGCCGTCTAAGAAGTTTCTACCAAAATCGACTGGATGAACTCTTTTCAGAAATTTTCGTACTATGAGGGGAGAAGTATTCGATAGGTACGATGGTACTAGAAGTACTAGCTTACTCGCCAGCTCTACGTAGCTATTCAAACTCAACACCTCGGTCAGTAATCGAGAACCTTATCTTACGAGCTCTAAGCTCGCTGGGCTTGATGAACTCGACTTCCCTTCTAATTTCTTTCTTCTTTACTTCAGCAACTATATCAGACCAGAACTCGAGAATTTCGTAACCGCTGGGAACTACCTCACCCTCCTCTTCTCTGACTTGAGCTATGAGTAAGACCCTAGAACCATAGATACTGGCAGTATGCGAGAGAAGAGCTAGCGAAGTATTAAGTAGTTTATTGGCTGTAGGTTTCTCGATAACTTCGTATCTATAGTGTGCGTTAATAGAATCTACACACACATTCTTAAACTTCTTCAATAATCCCTCTACGAACATCTCAGTAAGTAGGATTGATAGGTCCTCCACGCTGAAGACCTCCCTAAAGTAGAACTCTTTATCGAGCAGGGAGTACCTCTCTAGGAGAGATGCCGGTAGAGAACCCTCAGTACTTAAGTACAAAGACTGCTCAGCACTTCTCGATACGGTCCAGAGGCAGAGATTAGTTTTACCGACACCAGCACTACCGTATAGTAAGCTCACCCTACCATCAGTAACTTCAACCAGCCACCTACCCAGATGCCGCCCTAGTATAAACTACTACCCGCACTTTAATTACATCGGTATCGAGTAACACCCTACTTCGGTAGGACGTCCTCGCTCGCAGTAACACAGAACATCGAACATAGAACCAATGATGGGGTTTCGCAGCTAAGCTCGCAACTGGATAAAGCTACGTAATTAATCTACTAAACAAATTAAGGCGCCTACATATAAGTATTCGGCTGTAAGCTATACGTAGATATAGGTGGGGGGTGTCTATGCTGAACTACATCAAGAACATTATACTAAGAACGGCTTTTCTAATCTCATTTCTTACGATTTTCAGTCTCTGCGTGTGGAGTGCGTGGAACTGGTACGATGTGAATATATTCGAAAACTGGTTTAGAGCTTCGAGATACACAAGTCTCTACAAGATCTATGAAGTTCCCCTAGCGCTGGGTAATATTAGCTATAGAATAGTGTACCCGCCCATTCCACCCCTCATCTACATAGGAACTCGCTGGTTAGTGGACGCCGCGGTCAACGCCATAGCTACTTTAAGTGGAGTGGCACCCGCGATCGGGCATATTCTACTAACAACTACCAACCACATCTTCAGAGTGATTATAAAGCTACCTCTCCTAGTATTCACTGTAGCTCTAGCGGTAGTACTCTGGAGGAGGTTTGGTTCTAGAGCTTCCCACTGGATCGTGGCTGGAGTTCCCACGCTGGTAACCATAGCTACGTACCAGTTCGACCCTCTGGTCGCCTTCTTTCTCTACCTATCTATAACTACGCTGAGTCTACCGCGCTTAGCCCCGTTCCTAAGCTCTATATCAACAGCGCTTACGATTTTAACGAAACCTCTGGTCGCCGTCTCGTTTCTCCCCCTTGTATACTACGTACACAGAAGAATGGGGAAAAGAGGTCTAGTACGCTACGTAGCTACGACCATGGCCGTAGTTCTCGTAATCGCTCTACCGTTCTTTCTAGCTAATCCATACGCATTCATATACAACATACTTCTATTCCACAGCGAGAGGCCTCCTCAGTACGTCTCGATCTGGAACGTACCGGTTCTACTATCAAATAGAGATCCGGAAGTTGTAAAAATCGTAAATACCGTATGGCTACCAGTAATGCTATCTATTCTCGGAGGAGTCTTTCTCTTACTGAAAAAGAAGCTTCTACTTGAAGATAGAGATAGCGTGATTTCAGCTACACTAATTCTTCTACTACTAACGCTAGTTTTCAATAAGGTTGTGAATCCAAACTACCTCCTATGGGCCTACCCCCTAATAATTCACTTAACGTACAGCTGTAAGCACGCACTAAAACCTAGAAGAACTCTAATAAAGTACAACATAGCTGCGGCACTAGCGGCTCTCTGGGCCGGTCTTTACGCACTGATACCAGCTTTAGTAAATAACGTTGTAGTTATAGAAGAGACGGGTGAGCTTATTCCAGCTAGAAGTATGATATATAAGTCTCTCGATACTCCTCTAAATGAAACAATAACAAACTTAATCAACTTAAGCGAGAAGTACCTAGACTATGCTAAGATAGTGGAGTCCTATACAAATCTTCTCGGAGCCGCACTGGTAATTGCTTACAGCTCAGTAATGCTGACGTTAGCTTGGAATATAGCTAGAGAATGCGAGTGCTTTAGGTCGGAGTCTTCGAGAAAGCTGTAGATTCCACGAAGTCCTTAAAATATCCCCTACCTACTTCGAGAATTTTAGATAGTAGAATGCACGTATTTCCAGTTGACGATATTCTGCAGAAGCTAGACGATAGGTCGAAGTAGTCTCTAGTAACTACGAGTCTTACGTTAGGCATATTGATATTGTCTCCCTGTATTACAATGTAGAGAGACCCTGAGGGGACAGCCTTACTTATAGAAATAGACTTCACGGAAGAGTGATACCCCTCCAACACTTCGAGAATCTCGGAGAAACCTACTTCTCCTAATACACTCAACAACCTACCTTCTACGTACATCTCTACAACGGCTGAACTAACCCTTAGATCGAGTAGTACATCGCTATCTAGCTGAATAGCTAGGTAAACAGTTAAGTTAGAAGAAGAGAAAATAACTTTAGAACCCGAGATCCTACTCGATATCCGCGTAAAGGCTTCTCTTACATTCTCTAAATTAACGGGTAGTCCTTTAAATGCATCTCTCAGAGGTCGCACCCGCACACATCTTTATATCCACAAACTATAAATACTCAATACGAAGACAAACGACCTCTAGCTGAGACCTCGATCGATAACCTAGCTCTGGGAAATGATCGGCGTCGCTAGCTATGCCTTCTCTCTATAACTACTATTACGCGGTAATCTTCTTCGCGCGCATCGACAACTGACAGTCTCTGCCGCACAGCTTCGTCCACCGTGAACTCTAGAACGTCCTCCGAGACTTCCAAAACCGCGGATTCGCCGATTCTCAACCTTCTCCTTAATTCTTCCAGAGTTTTACGAACCTCGTCTTCACTTTTCAACACTACTAACTCCTCGAATTAATGAGTCGGCAGTTAATAACTACCTCCACTTACCACATCGAAGAGGATCTGCAGCTCTCGGAGGTCCGTCTCCACCTTCAGTATGTAGATTAGCTCGGTAGTGCGCAGCCTTAATCCGAAGTGAAGGTGAGGTTGAGAACGTTGCTAACCACTTCTTCGCTACTTAGCCAGTCCACGTACACTCTACACTCTCCGACCCCGGAAATTATATCGATGACCTCTCTAGCTACTTCATCTACACTCTTACCGCTTACATCAACTTCACATACTTTATCTACCGGGTGCTCTGAGAGAGCGTTGCCGGTGCACACACCTATAAGCTCAGCTTCAATGTTTTCTCGTATTTTCTCCACAGACCACCCCTTCTGAGCGAGTCTTCTAGCCAGCTCTACTGGGTTTATTCTTAGAACGACTATTTTATCTAGAATATCGTCATCTACGATTTCGCTGTAGTGCCCTACGACTACGAGTCTACCCTTTTCAAGTGCTAGTTTTCTTACGTACTCTTTTACCCTAAGCTCGTCAATGATAAAACTCATTCTCTTGTTGTCGTAATCTACGTAGAGCTCTTTTTCAAGCACCAAGTCGCTCAGTTCCACTATGTCTACACCTAGTAGTCTAGCTATAGCTAACCCTACACTCGACTTACCCGTGCCAGGGGTACCACTTATAGCTATAACCCTCCCACCAACACCCACTTCAGTCCCAGGAGTGTAGAGTGGGAGGAGCTAATTTCAGCTAGCGTGAGTACCTTATTAGCTACGTGGAAGTCTTTGCTGTGGTGCTATCACTGGGTTTCTGCGAGTTGTGTGGAGGTATCTCTAGAACCACGAGTAGTGCTATAGGAGTCTGCTCCAGATGTCTTAGAAACTATGGTGAGAAGTCTCTAGAGATAGCACGTAGAGCCCACAGAAGCTATAGAGAGAGTCTAGGACTACCGCTGGCGGTGCCAAAACAGGAAGGAACTACGTGTAGGATCTGCGTAAATGAGTGTTCTATATCTGAAGATTCACCCGGGTTCTGCGGGTTCTGGATCAAGAAGAACGGAGTTCTAAACCCCATTACGTCAGATCCCAGCGTAGGTCTCGTACTGTGGTACTACGACCCCCACCCAACGAACTGCGTTGCTGGACCCGTCTGCCCAGCAAATACTTCCAGAGGCTACCCACACTACACTAGGTTTAGAGGAGTTGAAGTAGGATACTACAACCTAGCCGTTTTCTATATCGCGTGCAACTTGAATTGCCTATTCTGCCAGAACTGGGAGCACAAGACTATCCTATCTGAAGACAGACTTAGAGCTAGATACAGGAAGACGGTTGACGAGCTCGTTAAGGAAGCTCTGAATAGGAGAGTTACCTGCGTTTGCTACTTCGGTGGGGATCCAACACCTCAGATAGCCCACGCTCTCGCAGCTTCCAGGAAGATCCTAGCTAAGAAAGACCCCGGTGAAGTAAAGAGAATATGCTGGGAAACTAACGGACTCGAGAACCCGGTAATTATGAAGCAAATGGCTGAGCTGAGTCTAGTCTCGGGAGGTATAGTTAAGATCGACTGGAAAGCTTGGAGTCCGGAAATATACGAAGCACTAACGGGTGTAGATGGTCGGAAAGCGGTTGAGAGACTTAAGACTAACGTTAAGCTAGTAGCGGACTTAGCTAAAGAGCGGGGCGAGCCTCCTCCACTAGTTGTCAGCACACTTCTAGTACCTGGATACGTAGACGAGTACGAAGTAAGTAGAATAGCTGAGTACGTGGCTTCAGTAGATAGCAAAACACCACTCGTGCTCCTCGCATTCCACCCAGACAACGTACTGCGGGACCTACCGCCAACAAGTAAGAAGCACGCTGAAGCCGCTCGAAGAGAGGCTCTGAGAGCCGGTCTTAGAGAGGTCTACGTAGGTAATGTGTGGCTTCTAGGAAACTACTACTAGCTTCAACCTAGCTCCGCTTCTTTCTACCTGATCTCTCTAGCTCTCTCTGAACGACATCCTCCACAGATTCTGAAGGCTCTAGAACTATCTTAAGGAACAGCCCGGTTCTACCTATACTGTCTCTCCTACTCAAGACTTTAACTCTCTCTAGGACCGTATCTACGCTAATCCCCAAGAGCTTAGCTACGTAGTGCTCGTAACCTACTACCGGGGCTTCTCTATGTCCCTTCTCGGTGGGAACTACTAGAACTAGAGATTTGGTTACTCCAGGCACTCTAACATTTCTAACTAGCTCATCGTAAGATATCCCACCTCCGAACTTGTAGAATTCGAGTTCTCTGGGACTCAGCTTCTCTAAGGGGATGGAAACCACTACATCTCCGTTAGAGCTAAGTTCGTAAACAACCCTCATGGTTGATATGGGTGTGGCCCTCACGATAATTTTTCTATAGACTTTCAGCCCCCACCTATCTACACACGCCTCGAAAACGGCTGGAGATGTAGTGTGTAGTAGCGCTATATCTACATCACTATCGCGATCCACATCACCCCTAGCTACTGAACCGTGTAGAACGGGTAGGTATCCGCACTGAACTAGTGCCTTCATCAAGCTAGCCGCTGCATCCCTCAGCCTCCTTAGAAGGGTCCACCTATAGTTATCGTACTCTACTTCTCTAAATTCCGGTACTCTCAGTACCTTATGCTTAGGATTCTTCATGCACCTCTATCTAGCACTACTTTAGTAAAATTAAAGAGTTGATGGCGTAGAGAAGTTGCGAGCCGGCCTAACCACCATACGCGCTTTTCACGCACTACCTCTAGTGAAGTTAGAAGAAACTGGAAGAACCGCCCGCTGTAGGTCTTCCGGTGTATCTATATCGAAAACTACTCCCGGGTCATCAACCTCTAGATAGCGTACGAGTTCCCTATTCTTGGAAATCAAGCCTTTAAGTCCTCGCTCTCGCTCACTTATCTCCAGCACTTCCCTAACTACGTTCCCTAGGATAATTAGTGGGTGACCTCCCTTACTGCGGTACCTAGGAATTACAATGCAGTCGCCACTGCATAGCGAGCTTACCGAAGTCGCTAGGTACCTGAGAGTTTCAGTTTTCACGAACGGGACGTCGGATGGGTGAATCGCTACTAGCTCAGAGTGCTTAAGCACTCTCCTCACACCAGCAATAACCGATGTTGACATCCCTAGAGTGAAGTCGGGGTTGAAAACGAACTTAACATCGAGGTCGGCGAGAGCCTCAACTACCTTTCCATACTCGTATCCTACGACGACGACTACCTCGTCGAAGACCGATGAACTTAGAAACTTTCTCGCAGCAACTCTAACCATGAGGTCCTCCCCCAACTCTTCATCGAGAACTTTGTAGAGCATTTTGTTGCTACCAAACCGTCTCGACTCACCAGCAGCTAGGAGTATGGCAGACTTCAAAACTTAGACCTATACGATCAGCGACTCTAGAGCTTATATCAGTCTCAAGCTAGGTACTAGCCCTTAGATTTGGGGTGCGGCTTTAGCTCTTCTCTCAAGAACTTTCTCGATAGACCTCACAACCCTAGGGTAGGTACCGCAGCGACATAGATTTCCTTCAATAGCTCTAACTATGTCTTCTCTAGAGGGTTTCACAGAGTTCTCCAGGACTTTCTTGATGAACGCGTACGAGGTTAGTATCATAGCTGGACTGCAGTAGCCGCACTGAACGGCGAAGTTCTTGCCGAACTCGGAGGCTAGCTCCATGAATAGGCTATCGGACTGCAGGCCCTCTACGGTAGTTACGCTACTTCCATTGATTTGAACTGTTAGAAGTAGGCATGAAACTACCGGCGCGTCGTTCACTAGAACTGTGCAGGCACCGCACTCACCTCTCTCACAACCCCTCTTAACACTCTTAACCCCTAGTTTGAGCCTTAGAGTATCTAGAAGTATCTCGCTAGGTTCTACGTCTACCTCAACAACGCGCCCATTTAAGGTGAAGACTACGCGCATTACTCAACACCCAGAGCTCTAGATAGAGTCTCTAGAGCTAGTCTATAGCTCATCTCTCTCCTGTACCAAGACGTAGACCTGACGTCATCTATAGGTGAGACTTCGCTAGCGACAACTCTAGCCGCTTCTTCAACTAACTCCTTCCCAATTCTCCTGCCTCTTAAGAGCTCCTCAGCTCTGTAAGCTCTAATAGGTGTTGGAGCTACTGAGTTCAGCGCTATTCTAACGTCTTCAACTACGCTACTAGATACCCTAGCTAAAACTGCTGCGGCAACTACCGATAGGGTGAAACCTCCTCTTCTACCCAACTTCTCGTAGGACCACCCGGTCCAGCCGGACTTCCTAATCAGTACCTCTTTAAGTATCTCTCCGCGATTAACGGTGGTCTTCCTGTACCCAGTAAAGAACTTAGATATAGGTACAACTCTGAGTCCGCTTAGTCCAGCAATAACGAGTTCTGCGTCGTATGCTAGTAGTGGTGGTGCGGTATCCGCCGCAGGTGACGCGGTGCACAGATTACCACCTACGGTAGCCAGGTTCCTAATCTGCCAAGAACCCATAGACTTAACGGCGGCTTTTAGTAGAGGTAGGTGCTCGGAGACTATGCGCGACTCCAGTATTTCTTGAAGTTTCGTAGCGGCCCCTATTCTAATGAACTCCCCGCCGTCCTCTATTCCTCTAAGTTCCGCTACGGAGTTTATGTCTACTAGCACTCGAGCTCTAACTCTAGAAGTCTTCATATCTACTAAGAGGTCCGTTCCTCCAGCAATAACCTTACTGTCTTCGACCTTCGCTAGAATTTCCAGCGCTTCACTAAGAGTTTTAGGGCGGTAGTACTCTATCTTCGGAATACTGTAGTACACGGCCGATCACCCAACAACTTGCTTTACTAGGGAGTATACCTTCTCTATAGTTAGAGGTAGTTCCGTAATTCCAACACCTAGTGCGTGACTTATAGCGTTAGCTATAGCTGCTGGCATAGGTATGAAAGCCATTTCACCAACTCCTTTAGCTCCGAAGGGCCCGTACTCCCACAAATCTTCAACGAAAACCGCTTCTCTAATTGCCGGAGTTTCGTGAGCTGTCGGTATGACGTAGTCCGTTAGGTTATCGTTAACTACTCTCCCATATTCTGAAATAGCGAGCTTCTCCATTAACACGTACCCAAGTCCCTGTATTATAGCTCCTTCAACTTGAGTCTTAACGGCTTCCGGATTAATCACTTTACCTACAGCTAGAGCTGGATGTACCTCCAGTACTCTAACCCTACCCGTGTAGGTATCGACTTCAACCTCAGCTACTACGGCAATATAGCTAAACACTGGGTACGCAAAGCCCTGACCTACTTCGTCATTAAATGAGCCCTTCGGTAGGAAGAAGTAGCCCGTAGCTGAGAGGTCCACACCCTTACTGTACGCTAGCGCTACGAGCTCCTCCCACCTCATCCTAACTCTATCGCCTACTACGACATCACCACCGGATATTCTAATATCCTCTCGCTGAACGTTGAAGTACTCTGCGAGGAAACTCTCTAACCTACTCCTAATTCTACCAGCCGCTACTACTATCCCTATGGCACCAACGCTAGTACCTCTCGAAGCGTGAGTAGCTCCCGTATCTGGAGCGTCAGTAGTTCCGAAGATCACGTTGATTTTCTCTATCGGGCAGCCCAGGATTTCAGCTACGAGCTGTCTGTGGGAACTTGATGGAGAACCCTGACCTACTTCCACTATACCTGTGTAGACGCTCACGGAGCCATCTCGAGATATGTGTATGTAGGAGTTGGACCAGTCCGGTACGGCTCTACTAGTGCTATTACCATGCCAGCCAACGGCTACGCCGATCCCTCTTCTAAACCGCCCCTCCCTACTCTCACTATACATTCTTCTCTTGATTCTCCAGTCGCTCTCAACTGCTAGCTTCTTCAAGGCTTCGTGTATACCCACAGACGACGGCAGTACTTGACCCGTTATAGTCTCACTACCCGGTCTAAGCATGTTCATTAATCTGAAGTCTACTGGGTCCAGCCCCAGCTTCTCAGCGAGCCGGTCCATCTGAGCCTCCGCTGCGAACTGAACTGGCGGGTTCCCGAATCCTCTGAAAGACCCCTGCGGAACTTTGTTGGTATAAACGCAGTATCCATCAACCTTAGCGTTGGGTACGTGGTATGGACCTGAAGAGTGCATCGTAGCTCTCCAAAGTATGAAGGGACCTCTATTAGCGTAAGCACCGGTATCGTGCACTATAGTTACCTCGATCGCAGTGAGCCTTCCATCTCGCGAGGCTCCCGATTTGTACTTTACTACAGCAGCTTCTCGCTTAGGGTGCGTCTGTATGGAGTCTTCTCTAGTGTAGTAGAGTAGTACGGGTCTTCTAAGATGGTATGCCGCTAGAGCGGCTCTAGCAGCTACTAGAGGTCCCTCGTCATCCTTCCCGCCGAATCCTCCTCCTACGTACGGAGCGACTATCTTTACGTAGCTCGATGGAATTCCGAGAACTCTAGCTACTATTCTCTGACCTAGGTGCGGGTACTGGATAGTAGCAATCACGGTGATCCTGTTCTCCAGGTCTGGTACTGCGAGAGCTGCCTCCGGTTCTAAGTACGCGTGCTCCTGGTGGTGGGTTCTGTACGTATTCTCCACTACGACGTCAGCTTTACTGAACCCTAGCTCTACGTCACCCTTCCTTACCTTAGTTCTAAAAGCAATATTACTTCCCAAGGCTTCGTGAACGAGGACGTCTCTTCTCTCCATAGCTTCTAGAGGGTCGTAGAGAACTGGTAGGGGATCCGCTTCAAGAACCACATCATCTACAGCATTGTTAACTGAGTCCGGGTCTTCACCAACTACTACAGCAATAGGCTCTCCGTAGTACCTCACCTTTCCTTCAGCTAGAAGTGGCTGGTCCGGTATGGCGTAGCCGACCTGGTTCTCACCCGGAATATCGCGGTGCGTGAGAACTCGGTATATCCTGGGGTTCTCCAGTGCGCGGTCGTAGACCATCCTTCTAATCCTAGCGTGAGGAACTTTAGCTAAAACAATCCTGGCAACAAGAAATCCTTCCTCGAAGAAGTCTTCAACAAATCTAGCTCTACCAAGCACCTTCTCCATAGAGTCAGCTCTTTCGAGACTTCTTCCCACAGTAATAAATGACTCAGCAGTAAGCCATCTCTTAATAATAGCTCTCGGATCTTCAACCACTTTAATTACCAACCGTACACTAACTTCTTACCTATATATCCACTACCCCAACTCTATAGCGGTGTGGTCTGTGTACGTTCGAGAACCTACGTATGAAGTAAGCTATATGTTTAAGAGGATTCTAGTTCCTATGGATGGTTCATCACACAGCATTAGAGCTCTAAACGTAGCTCTAGACTTCGCAAAGAGGTACGGCTCTATAATAGTGGCCTTCATAGTAGATGACGGAAATGCGGGACCCGTAGATAAGGTTTATGAACTAGTAGAGTCTACTGCTAGAAGAGCTGGGGCAAGCGTCGAATTTAAAGTTGCTAAGCTAGACCCAACTACCTCAACTTCAACACTAATTATTGAAGAAATTTCAAGAGGAAGTTACGACTTAGTTATCATATCAGCTAGAGGAAGAACTGTGTACCCGGACTTGATCATAGGGTCGGTAGCTCTTTCAGTAGTAGTAAATGCACCTGTCTCAGTTTTCGTAATTAGATAGATTAAGCTATAGTACCCTATCGAGCGAGTGGCTAATCTACCTACGCAAAGCAGTAATAAAGTTGGAGCTTAGACTACTCGCGGTGCTGAAGCTGAAGGTGCTTCCGGGGTACTTTCTATACGTAGCGAAGTCCGGCAGAGGTATTTCTAACTTAGTAAAAACGATCTATAAGTGCGGAGAAAGCAGTAAAGCCATATTTATAGTAAAACCATCTATAGTACCAGTTTGGCTACGTAGTGAACGACCGGTATACGTATCAATTCCACCATCATCCGTAGTCGTGGACCCCAGTATCCTGGAAACATGTGAAGTAGAGAAGTTCGACTACAAAGTAGCTGGTGAAGTCCGGGTCGATGGGAAACCATTTCCATTAGTCAGAGACTTAGCTAGAAGGGGGGTGGATTGTCTACTAGCGGACGCTCTCGAAGAAGTATTTGGTAACTTGAGTAGGAATGGGCGGTGCTACGTAGTTTGTGAGTGTAAAGCACGCGAAATTATTAAAATCCTCTTAAATCCCATGGTCTCTGATTTAAGCACGATTAAAGACGTAGATAAAGTGAGAGTGGAGGGTCTCGTAAGTACTCTCTGGTCTGCGCACCCGGTACTCTACGGCGTAAAACTAGGCGGTAAGATAGGTCTCGAGATCGCTAATGTAGATGGTACACCTCTAAAGCACTACGTAAAGACTCTAGCATTCTTAGACCGCTACGCGCTTCTCTACGAAGTTCCCTACTCTAGCTCGATACTGTTTACCGGGTTCAGCGAAGATCTGAGTGAAGTAGCTACTCGAGCCGTTCTGTATACGTGCTAGAATATGATTGCTTCAGCTCCTATTAGCTGTCCCGGTATATTTCTATTAAATACCGCTATGACCACACCATTCTTACCAGATCCATGCACTCTAACTATCTTTCCTAGGTAAACGTTTCCATATCCATCCGCAAGCCTTACCTTACGACCGATGAGTGAGTGAGTAGGTGTTGTAGAAGCCAGTAGCACCTTTATGTAGACTTGATCTACGTACTGCCTACTAGAACCTCTTCTATATCCCAGCACGATCCCGAGCGCCTTCAGTTCAGTTACGTCGCTCACTGAAAGCACCTCTAGATAAGAAGACCTCGAAAATATAAGACTTTGTCGGGGGTTCACCCTGCCCGAAGCTACCCACGGGTTTGCGTATGGAAGATATGTCTAGGTAGCGTACTGTGATTAAGGCTTTGTTATAAATTCTTTTAATTAAACTACTGGGGGTAACATTGAGCGTAGTAAAAGTAAAAACTCAGGATATCCCCGGCTACCTATACTATACGTCACTAGCTGGTCGAAAACCTTCCGCAGTAGTTCTCCACGCTTTTAATCAAAAACCTGAAGACGTTGAGCGCTACTCTAGAGAGTTCGCCGCTTTAGGAATGATAGCGCTCGCTCCTCGATACACAGATGCTAGTGATGGTGTTTCAGTAGCTCTGAGAGCTCTAAAGAAACTTAAAACTTTGAGTGGTCTAGACCCTGAGAAACTAGGGCTTTTTGGAGTATCTCTAGGTGGAACGGTGAGCTTACTAGCATCAACACAGGAAAGAGTTAGATTTGTCGTAAGTATCGGTGGGTGGGTAGATCTAGCGGACCTCTACAAGTTCCTCTCTAAGTTTCCTCACGGAACTCCCCAGAAGTACATAGCGGACTTAGTTAGGTCTACTCTGGGAGATCCCGAGGAAAACAAAGAGATCTACGAACTAGCTAGTCCAATAACTTACGTAGATAAAGTATCTGGAAGCGTACTGCTGATTCACGGTTCGGAGGACTCCATGGTGCCGGCCTCCCAGTCGGAAGCTATGTATAGGAAACTGAGAGAGCTAGGGCGCGACGTGGAGTACCGAGTAGTTGAAGGCGGAGGTCACGCTCTACTAGGTAGGGAGAGCGTGGTAATCGATCTTACGCTGAAGTTTCTGAAAGATAGAGGAATATTGTAATTAGCTGAGATTATCATTTGTTGAACCCCGGTTTTTAACTGCTTTCAGCGCTAGGAGTTTGGGTAACTCATATGAGACCCCAGCTAGTTCAAGCAATACTCGTAGTTCTTATTGTAGTATCTGGTGTAGCCGGCTATTTTATCGGTCAAGCAGTGACGCCGCCGAGAGTTGAAATTACGAGGTATACCACGGTCATCTCTAGAGAAACAATTAGAGAGACGGTAACTCTCCCTACAACAATCACCGTAACGACGGTTCAAACAACACCCATAACACCAACTCCAGTTACTACACCTCGATTCGTAGGCACCGTTAAAGTCGGCGCTCTCCTACCGCTCAATCTACCCATAGGGCGGATGATGCTGGCTGCGATACAGCTAGCAGTAGAAGAAATCAATGCGGCCGGTGGAGTTCTAAACCGCAGAGTTGAGCTCGTATACTACGATACTCAGTGGAGTGCTGATAAGGCTGTTGAGGGATACAAGAAGTTAGCTGAAGAAGGAGTTAAAGTAGTCTTCGGAGTTTTCGCATCGCACGAAGCACTAGCAATAATGGACCTACTCCCACTATACGAGGTCTTAGTCATAGCTTCTGGTGCTGTTAGTGATGCTATAGATGCTAAGGTACTGGAGAAATACGAAGACTACAAGTACTGGTTTAGAGCCTATGTCAACGCTACATCTCAAGCGACAGCAACCTGGGATCTGCTAGCATACATATCGAGAAGATTTGGTTGGACTAAGCTTGCCTGGGTCTACGAAGACCTACCGTGGGTTATTCCACACGCACTATACGGACAGAGAAGGTCAGCGCAGGAAGGTATCGAGGTTGTAACGGCTATAGGCGTACCCATAGACATAGCTTCGTTTACTGATGTCTTCGCTAGAATACTCACCTCCGGAGCTCAGTACATCACCTGGCAGTTCTCCGGTACTGAAGACTACGTATTCGCTAGAGACTACTACCTAGGTCAAGTCTCTCTACTAGCTGTAGGTGGTGGTACTTACGCCATGCTCGACATATTCTACAACCAGACGATGGGTGCTGCCGAAGGACTTATATGCATTTCCTGGGGCTTCCCAACGGCAATTACGCCTAAGACTATGGAGTTCTACGAGAAGTACAAGAAGCTAGTGGGCGCAGAACCCATATTCACGACCTGGTATGCTTACGATTCTGTATACATATGGGCTGAAGCGGTTAGAAAAGCTGAGTCCTTCGATACTGATAAGGTAATTAAGGCCCTAGAGACATCGACCTTCGTTGGGACTGCTGGAATCTACGAATTTACTAGAAGTCACACAGCTAAACTAGCTCCGGAGAGAATATACCCGGTATACTTCCAGTGGCAGAGAGGGAGGAGAGTAGTTATCTGGCCCTTCAAAGCGGTAGAGTACGGAACTAAGCTGCTATTCCCAAGATTAGTTGATGGTAGAAGAGTGTGGATAGAAATTCCTTGGCCTTAGGGAGACCGTATTGGAGGAGTTTAAGTATATACTTATTTTTGGCCTACTTCACTCACTAACATACCTAGTTTTCTCTCTCGGTTTCTCACTTATTTTTGGTGTCGCTCGGCTACCCAATCTCTCGTACGGAGCTCTGTACGTTTTCGCGGGATACGCAACCTACATTTTTCTCACTCAACTAGGTCTAGACTTCAGCTTAGCAGTAATTGCTTCAACACTACTTACCGCTACCACTAGTTTCGCAGTTGGAGAGTTCACCATTAAGCCGGCTATGAAGTTCCCTGTGAGTGTCTTTATAACTACGATGGCTGTTGCCTACATTTTTGAAGAATTCTTCAGAATTCAGATGGGTTTGAGACCGGTTACGCTCCCACTCTACTCTGGAACGACTACGGTAATGGGGGTTCCAGTAAGTAATCACTGGCTTCTCGTAGGATTGGTTAGCTTGCTTATGGTACTAGCCCTACTCCTATTTCTATTTAAAACAAGTATAGGGAGGGCTGTAAGAGCCGTTGCTGAGAGCTGGGAGGAGTCTATGAGGCTCGGAATAAACCCGCTGAAAGTTCTGAGAGTTACCTTCCTGCTATCCGGAGTCTACGCAGCTTTAACCGGTATCCTGCTAACACCACTTAAAGCCCTAACACCAGGTAGTGGATGGACACCCCTATTCACAGCTTTTGCTGTAGTAGTTATGGGAGGTATAGGTAATGTTCTAGGAACGGTTATCGCATCACTTATATACGGCTTCACGGAGCAGCTCGTTACCTACATGCTGGGAGGAGGTATAGCTAGAGTTGTTCCACTAGTTCTAATAGTGCTAGTTCTCGTCTTCAGACCCCACGGACTTTTCGGTAGAGGTGAGTAAGCTGGTTTTCGCGAAACCTTCGAAAATCAAGAAAGTGAGGAAACTACTACCATCTCTTGCGGTAGTTGCTATCTACCTCGCACTACCGATCATGGGCTTGAGCGGGTTCTGGATTGACGTTCTAACTAGAGTAAACATTTTTTTACTGATAACTCTCTCCCTAGACCTATATTCGGGGACGACTCTCTACTTAAATCTCGGAGTACCGTTTACTGTAGGAGCTTCAGCCTACGCTATAGCCCTTCTAAATAGGTACCTAGGTATTCCAGTTGAGTACGCTATTCTACCATCAGCTGCGATCTCAGCGGTCTTAAGCTTCGCTATCTTCATCCCGAGCTTGAGGGTAAGGGGTGCCTACTTCTCGATACTATCACTACTTCTACCGATAATCCTAGCTGGGCTAGTTACGTCACAACCATTCTCGCTATACCTGGGTGGTGAAGGAGGTATCTCCTACCCCCCTCTATTCTTTTCGTACGCTAGAACACTACCAGCTAGAGAAAGACTATTCTTTCTCTCAGCATCGTACTTCTACATATCAGCAGCAGTAGCTATAGTTGCTTACGTTATCTGCTATAAAGTAGCGTACTCAGACTTCGGCTTCATGATGAGGTCCATAGGTCAGGACGAGCTCCTAGCGGAAGCTTCCGGTATCGACACCTTTAGAGTTAAGCTTGTGGGATTTACGGCATCGTCTTTTCTCTCGGCTGTAGCCGGAGCTCTCTACGCAGCTATGAGACCTCCAGTTACTGCCGACGTATTTATTCCAGCGAACACGCTAGTTCCTTCACTAACGGCGGTAATTCTAGGTGGTATGGGGACTGTAGTAGGGCCAGCTATAGCTAATCACCTAACTCTAATTACATACGAGGTTCTGTGGGGCGTTCTAGGCAGGTGGAGAATTATCCTATACATGTGCCTCCTCATAGTGCTAGTTTTGCTGAGACCTCAGGGATTTGTATTCTACCTGTACCTAAGACTAAAGCGCGCAGTCTCGACGAAGATCTCTAGGCTTTTTGAAGGTGCTTAGCTATGGGTAAGCTACTGATCTGTGATAACGTTACTAAGAGGTTCGGCGGTCTCGTAGCTGTAAATAGGGTTTCAGTCGAAGTTTCGAGAGGAGAGTTACTTGGGTTAATAGGTCCCAATGGATCTGGAAAAACCACTCTCGTAAACCTGATCTCCGGAGTGCTCGCACCTGATGAGGGTAGAGTGCTCTTCGAAGGTAGAGACATAACTAAGCTTAAACCACATGAAAGAGTAGCCCTCGGAATTTCGCGAATATTTCAAGGTATGAGAGTATATCCATACCTCCCAGTTTACTACAACGTAGAGCTATCAGCACGCTCGGTATTTAAGGATGCTAAGCTAGCGAGATCTAAGACCATCTGGGCTTTAACAACAACTAAACTACTAGCTGAAACCCTAGAACTACCCGCTAACCTAACTCCGTACAAGATCAAGATGGTTGAATTAGCGAGAGCTCTCGTTACTAACCCAAAGCTAGTACTTCTGGACGAGCCATTCGCAGGACTTTCCCCAGAGGAAGTCAGTGAAGTAATTGAAATAGTAAGAAAGCTAAATGGAAACGGGTTAACGTTTATTATCGTAGAACACAAGCTGAGGTACTTGATGAAGATAGTCGGAAGAGTCGTGGTGCTTAACGAAGGTAGGAAAATTTTCGATGGAGCTCCCAGTGAAGCTGTAAATAATGAAGAAGTTTCTAGAGTGTACTTCGGGGTGGTGTAGCTGCACCTACTTGAAGTCGAAAACCTAACTTCAGGATACGGTAAGGCCGTAGTTGTAAACCGTGTTAGCTTCGCAGTTGATAGAGGGCAGACCATTGGAATAGTCGGACCTAACGGTGCCGGTAAAACTACTTTAATAAGGACCGTGCTAGGCTACTTGAAGCCTTCTAGTGGTAGGGTTCTGTATAAAGGAGAGGACATTACCGGACTTCCTGCGTATAGAATAGCTAGACTTGGAATAGGTTACGTACCTGAGAGAGGGGGGATATTTAGGTCTCTAACGGTGCGTGAAAACATAGAACTAGCCCTTAGCTCATCTAAATTTGGAAGAGATAGAATTAGAGAAGTCGTAAAACTCTTCAAGATCTTGGAGGAGAGAGAGAACCAGATCGCTAGGACGTTGAGTGGTGGAGAACAGAAAATGCTGTCGATAGCTATGGCTGTACTAATAGCTGACGAGCTCATGGTGTTAGACGAACCTTCCTCCGGACTGGCACCCGTTATGAGAAGGAAGTTAGTAGACACATTTAAGCGCGTAGAGAAAGAGCTCGGAATATCGCTTATCGTAGTAGAGCAGGACCCGACGGTCATATTAGAAACGGCAGATACCGTTCATGTGATGGAGATGGGGTCTATAGTTAAAAGTGGAAGAGCTCAAGACGTTATAAAACCCGAAGTACTCAAAGAGCACTATCTAGGCGCGTAAAGGAACCCGCAGACCTCGGTTCCTCTGTGGAGAGCTGTGAGTTTGCTTTAGTGAATATCAAGTGTAAACTTCGATTTACTTAAGGTTGGAACGACATGATGTATCTAGGGTATGAATGTCTAGGCGGTTTGCAACTATAGTATCTACTGGAATTTACGTACCTCCAACCGTGATGACACCTGAAGATTTCGAGAAGAAAACTGGAGTTAGGGTGGACCCTCTATTCATAGAGAGAACGGGTATAAAGGTGAAGAGAGTGTCTCCACCGGAGGAGACACCAGCGACTATGGCTGCTAGTGCCGCTAGAACGGCTCTCGAGAGAGCTGGCCTCACAATTAAAGACATAGATATGATTATAGTTGGTACGGACACTCCCGAAGCTATATCCCCGCCAACGGCACCTAAAGTACAGCACATTCTCGGAGGCAGTCCGCATGAAATACCGGCTTTCGACGTAAACGCGTCGTGCGCCAACCCTGTCTACATGCTCGAGCTAGCTTCATCTATTATTGCTGGAAACCCGAAGTATAGAAACATTCTAGTGATAGGAGTCTACGCTATGACTAGATTCTTGAGGTGGAAGTACATGTGGGAGTGGATATTCTCTGATGGTGCTGGTGCTGTGGTGCTCTCCGCTTCAGATGAACCCGGCTATCTGGGTGGAAAACTACGTGCTGACGGATCCTATTGGGATTACTGGGGTATCTTCTTTGGTGCATGGAAGCCCGCTACCGAGCAAGTAGGAGATGAAAACTTACCGTACCTAGACCTCAGAAAAACATATCCACCAGTTAATGATCAGTACTGGCCTGCGCTAATAAGAAGCGTTGTGAGTCAGGCTGGTATAGGTTTTGACGATATATCTCAGGTAATATTTACTCAAGTTAGACTGAAAACCATACTTGACGTAATGAAGAACCTCAACCTACCCGAATCGAAGACACACTGGATTATGAATAAGTACGGATACACCGGGTCGGCCTGCGTCTACATGGCTCTTCACGATGCTATTGAAGTGGGTAAGGTAGAGAAAGGTAAGGTAGTCGTGTTTGTAGCTTCAGGTGTTGGCTATCAGCAGGGGGCCGTAGCTTTTAGATGGACTAGCTGAAAGCGGATTAGTGGAACTCGGACTACTTCACTCAAAGTTAACACACGTTAAATATACTCTCTATAAGGCATACCGCTAACTTCTTCTTGGAATATCGGTATGTCTGATGATGTAGTATCGAAGATTCTTAAGGAACCTAGGAAGAGCGCTCCTCTCTTAGTGCCT
Organism: Sulfolobales archaeon; assembly: GCA_026419835.1. Taxonomy (GTDB): domain Archaea; phylum Thermoproteota; class Thermoprotei_A; order Sulfolobales; family NBVN01; genus DRZP01. Next base: position 129,294 of record JAOAKQ010000001.1, read on the forward strand.
GCTCTAGCGGGACCGCTATCTGGTATTCGGATAGTGTCGTCTGGAATTTTAATAGCGCAGCCCTTCGCAGCGTACATGGCCGCTCTCTGGGGAGCTGAAGTAATTCATGTTGAGAGACCTGGTGGAGATACCTACAGGTACTCACCTCCGTTCATCGAGAAGGATGGGAGAAGAGTCAATACGTGGTGGGCTCAGGAAAGGAGGAACATGTTCTCCGTAGTCATCGATCTTAAGAAGGAGAAGGGGAGGGAGATATTCCTGAGACTTCTTAGACATGCCGATATATGGATGGAGAGCTCCATGCCCGGTACGTACCAGAAGCTCGGTATTACCGATGAGCTGGTTCGAAAGATAAACCCGGAGATTGTTATAGTCCACATCTCGGGCTTTGGGCACTTCGGCGACCCCGACTACTTAGGCTTACCAGCTTACGATGCCATAGCTGCGGCTTTCAGTGGTTGGATGAGCATAAACGGCTTCCCAGACACGCCTCCATATAAGCCCTACCCGTATACTGGTGATTACCTAACCGCACTGCACGCACTAGCGGCAGCACTCGCAGGCTACATACACGCTAAGAGCACTGGTGAGGGAGTAACTATAGACGTGGCTCAGTTTGAGTGCATAGCTAATGTATTCGGCGGTCTCTGGATTCAGACAGCTGTGCTAGATAGAGTTCCCACGAGGCAGGGCAATAGAGACATATACTTCCAGCCGTACGATATATTTGAAACTAGAGACGGACAGTACGTATTCATAGGAGCTCTAGGCTACGACGTCTTCAAGAGGTTGTGCGACGCTATTCAGCTTAACTTCGAAGAGTGGAGAGACGTTCACTACGCTCCTGGTATGCACTCCGATAAAGGAAGAGTGTTCGACTCTATCCTAAGATCCTGGGTAAAGCAGCGTACTAGTGACGAAGTTATAGATACGCTGAGGAAGCACAGCGTTCCGTGCTTTAAGGTCTACACACTTAAAGAAGCTCTAGAAGACCCTCACTACAGAGCTAGAAATGACTTTATTGAATGGGTAGACAGTAACTTGGGAGATAGAGTGAGAGGCTGGGGAGTAGTGCCTAAGTTTGTAATGAAAAACGAGCCAAATGTTTGGAGAGGTTCTCCTAAGCTAGGACAGGATTCTAAGCTCGTTCTATCGAAACTCCTCGATTACGGAGAAGAATATATAGAGAAGCTGCTAAAAGAGAATGTAGTGTGCTGTAGGTGGGAGTAGTGCCTTTCCTAGAATCTGAGGGTGTTAAAATCTACTTCGAAGTAGGTGGAGATGGAGAACCCGTGGTACTTCTAAATGGTATATTTATGAGTACCGCTAGCTGGTTACTTCAGAAAAACCACCTAGCTAGGCTAGGCTATAAGGTAGTACTTCACGATATGAGAGGTCAGTGGAACTCGAGTAAACCTGAGGACGAGAGTTTGTACAGTCTCGAGGCGCACGCCGAAGATTTAAAGAATTTGCTGAATTACTTAAGCATAAGAAGAGTTCATCTCGTTGGAACTTCTTACGGTGGTGAAGTTGCTATGCTGTTCGCCGCTAAGTACCGGGAGTACGTTAACGACTTAACGGTAATTACTTCAGTAAGTGAGATTCACGAAGACCTTAGGCTTACGGCTATGCGGTGGCTTGAGGGAGCTCTATCTCTAGATGTAGAGAAGTTCGTACTCTCTTGGATTAACGATGTTTACTCGGAGAGGTTCATAGTTAAATATGGAGCTGGGTTACTGAGTAGGTTAGTAGACACCTTCTCTAGAGGTTTTAGTTTGGTATCAGCTGCCTACCTCCTTAAGTCTTTTCTTAAGCTACAGGATGCGCCGTTAACACCTCTACTGAAAAATATCGAAGTACCAACACTAGTGATTTCAGCTGAAGAAGACCGAGTGAAACCACCAAAGTACTCGAAAATTATAGCGAGAGAAGTACCTAACTCAACCTACGTAGAGATTAGAGAAGCTGGGCACGCGGTCATACTGGAAAAACCCGACGTAGTTAACTACCTAATGACGGGTTTTATCCGCAGCAACTCCATTAACAATAGATGAACTTTAACGTTTTGCAGAATACGTACATATTCCACATTCAATTAGATGTCGGTAGAAAACTAATTAATCTACAAGAAATCTCTGCACGGGCTGAGTTGTGCGCGTTGGTATATTCGATATAGTTCAGTACGATTGCCCAGTTGTGTGGCTTACCGAGCACGTTAAGGATTCCAACATACTGGTTGTAGGTGCTAACGTAGCGGAAATACGGAAAGGCTACGAAAAAATCTACGTAGTTGTACTTGGAGATAGCGATACTGTGAGTAAGGCGCTCGAGAAGCTCGGATCGATAAAGTGTGTGAAGAGTTACGAAATACTTCAGAAAAGAAGTAGGTACGCAAAGATCGGTATGCTGATAAGGAAGACTAATACTATGGAAGCTGTAGTAGATTACGATGCTATGCCTTTAGCTATCTGGGTAGCTATTAATGGATTTGAGCGGTGGACTCTAGGTTTTCACACCGCTAAGCAGCTTCGGGAATTCATTAAGACTGTTTCTGAGCGAGACTACATCGAGAAGTACAAGCTCGTGGAGCTACCTGAGTACATTCTATCTGTAAACTACTTCAATATGTTTTCACAACTCGGTGAAAACCTAGACAGGATTACTAGTAAGCAAGTAGAACTTCTTGCGTCAGCTGTTAAGCTAGGCTACTACGAGTGGCCTAGAAAAATAAATATCAGTCTCCTAGCCAAGAAGTTAGGTACCTCAAGAGTGGCCATAGCTAAGACCCTTAGAAGAGCTGAGAAAAACGTTCTAGAGATGTTTCTAAAACTACTTGAGAGCGAATCACGCACCGGCAGTAAGCTAGGGTAGCCGCTACGTGGGCGGCAGCCACAGCTGCATCGCGAATATTTAACGTGAATGTAAACATAGGTAACCTTAAGAATGTTTAGTAGCTGCAGGTAAATACTGGGAGAGAAATGAAGGTAGGAATTGTTGGTGCGTATAGTGTGAAATACGAACTTAGGTCTGAGAAAGAAGCGTGGGAGCTTATCGGGGAGGTAGTTCGGGGTACTTTAAAATCCGTTGATAAGGGGATCAGTAGTAAGGACATAGACTTCGTCGTGGTTTCGAATTTCTCGGATAGGTTTGGAGGTATACTCCACACAGCACCGTACGTAGTGTCACTCGTAGGTAATCCGAGTGCTAGAGGACTTAGAGTTGAGAATGCCTGTGCTTCGGGTGGTACGGCTCTCTACGTTGCCTGGAACTTGGTGAGGACCGGACTAGCTGAGAACGTTCTTGTAGTAGGTTATGAGAAGATGAGCTACCAGCCCACGAGTGCGGAAGCTAACGAAGTGCTCATGGCCGCCGGCCACCCCGATGAGGTAGTTCTGGGAGCTCCCTTCGTATCTCTCTACGCTCTAATAGCTAAATCCTACATGGATAAGTACGGTGCTACGGAGGAGGACCTGGCTCTCGTAGCCGTTAAGAACCACGAGAATGGTTTAAGAAATCCTCTAGCGGCTATGCGAAGAAAGATCACAGTTGAAGACGTTCTGAAGTCTCCCTACATATCGTGGCCCCTGAAGCTCTACGACTCCTCGCTCATATCTGATGGAGCTGCTGGCTTTATAGTTAGTAGAGAACCTAGGAAGTTCACTGATACACCGGTCTACGTAGAGTCTGTGAGCTTAGTTCACGACACGCCGGGAGTATTTGAGAGACCCGATATAACTGAGTTGAGAGCTATGAAGTACGCAGCTGAAGAAGTCTTTAGAGCGTCGGGTCTCGGTATTAGCGATATAGACGTTCTAGAAATACACGATGCGTTCACGATATCTGAGCTAATTGCCTACGAAATGCTGGGGCTAGCTAGAAGAGGGGAGGGAGCTAAGATACTTAGAGAAGGAGTAACCGCGTTCACCGGAGAGAAGCCGGTGAATCCGAGTGGTGGATTAAAGTCGAAGGGTCACCCAATTGGTGCCACGGGGGTTGGAATGGTGGTGGAGCTCTACTGGCAGCTTAGAGGTGAGACTGGCGATAGGCAGATTAAAGACGCTGAGAGGGGCTTGATGGAGAACCACGGAGGCACCGGGGGAACGGTAGTAGTAGCGGTTTTCTCTAGGTGATTCTATGGTTTGGAAGCTAGTTACGTACACGGAGCTCTACACTCCAGTGCCACCCTACAAGACGATGTTTGCTATAGGTGTAGTTGAAGATGAGAAGGGTAGTAGAGCTATTGTTAGAATAGACCGCAAGTACTTCGGTAGATTAAGAACCGGCATGGTTGGAGATGTAGTTGATGAGTGGACGGTGTTCGGCACTGTAAAGAAGTTCATTCCGAAGGAGGAAGTTAAGATACCTAGAGTAGCTATAATAACTGGGGGTTCTGGAGGCATAGGCTCCGCTATAGCTATAGAACTAGCTAGAGCTGGGTACTCCATAGCTCTATCGGACGTGGTCTACAGTAAAGATACGGAGAGAACTCTTGAAGCTGTAAGAGCTCTAGGAGTAGACTCTGCGTTCGTAACGATCGATGTTTCAAGTAGAGAATCCGTTGAGAAGGGGATCGGCGAGGTAATCGGTAAGTTCGGGAGAGTGGATGTCCTAGTAAACAATGCCGGAATAACTAGGGACGCCTACATACAGCGAATGACACCGGAAGACTGGGATGCCGTTATAAAGGTGAACCTGGCTGGAGCTTTCTACTGCTCTAGAGCCGTAGTGCCGCACATGATTAGGTCTGGAGGCGGGGTTATAGTGAATATATCGTCTATAGTCGGTTTAGTCGGAAACGTGGGGCAAACAAACTACGCCGCTTCAAAATCCGGTCTCGTAGGTATTACTTACACTTTAGCCAAAGAACTAGCTCCCTACGGGATAAGAGTCGTAGCTATAGCACCGGGCTTTGTGAAAACTAGAATGGCGCTAGCCGTACCTAAGTCTATACTCAGAGACTACTTGAAGAGGTCTCCAATACCTAGGCTGATCGAACCTGAGGAGGTAGCTAAGCTAGTTAGACACGTAGTCGAGAACGAGGCTTTAAACGGAGTGGTGATACCGATCGATCTCGGACTCGCAATATCTTCACCTAAAGCATAGAGCTCTCAAATCGGATCCGAGTTATTTTTCTGTACATGCTTAATGACTAGCTTAAGAAACCTGCACTGGGGAGTTAGTTGAGTAGTAAGAAGTTGGTTAGATACAGGAACTGCGATGTTGAGCGAATAGTAGCTGTAGTACCTAGAGGACATAGGCACCTGAGAATGATTGTTGAGCTTCCCGACCAAGTCATAGTGCTTAGCGAAGCTACCGTAGCGGCTATTGTTAGAGCGTATATAGACGTGGTAACTCACCCAACTAGAAGAGCTGTTGAACTAGTAGTAAGAAGGTATCAGTCTAAGGAGGTAAAGCCTGCGTACTCAGAGTGCCAGTTAGTTGAAAGCTCAAGCCGGGATGAAGAAGTTCAGAAAATATGGGAAGAGCTAGCATCTAGAGTAGAGCGACCGGAGAAATAGTGGACTCACCTACTTCTCAAGATGGCTAGTAGTTCGGTAAGTAGTATTACGATCAGTAGAAAGTTTCTCACCGCCGCAAACCACTGAATGGGTGAGTCTATAGTCCACGGACTAAACGTAACCTCCACTGGAAGACCCATCTTCCTGAAGTAGTACCTGAGCTCCGCGTCGCTAAAGAAGAAGAACATTATGGAGAAATTCATCGCATCAGCTACTGCGTAGATTACTCGACTTACCTTACTAAAGAAAATTAGTACTAGTGGAGAGAATAGTAGAACCATTTGAGGAGTGAAGACGTAGTTAAGCGAGACCACTCCGAGAATAGAGATAGCCGATAACCTGTAGATTAGGACTCCATTCGCGCAGCTCTTAGCTATGGTTACAAATGCTAAAGCTATAGCTAGAGTAGAAATTGAAGTCATCGCTAGAAATCTGTGGAGCTGGTCGCCTATATCGTGCACTACTACTAAGTAGAGGCAGTTCTCGCAGTACCACGTAGAGTGGTGAACTAGAAAATCTAGGAACCCTCTCGGTGATAGCAGTAGTAGAGCTAGGTAAGGTACGGAACCAAACAATACGAGACCCGCTAGAAAACTGATGAGAACCCGAAGTTTAACATCTTTCTTAAACTTCATCGCTAGTAGCGATATGAATAGCGTGTACGCTATAGAGACCGTCAGGAGCTTCGTAGCTATAGAGAGCCCGAGGAGCGCCCCGGAGGTGAAGTACCTTCCCCTACGGAACGCAATTAAAGCTCCCAGAGCTAGAGCTACGCAGATCACATCCCAGTTGTAAATTGCGTAGAGCACGGTCGACGGTAGGATGAGCCACATCGCAGTTCTTGCTATACCAAGCTCTCTATCCACAGCTACTCCGAGTCTATACATAAAGTACGTGGAGGCGAGCAGAGACATGGTGAGAAGTAAGGCGTTTAGTAGGTAGTGAAGCTCCGCAATTCTACGCAGAGCGCTCTGCGTAGCTGGACCGATGCCACTATCTCCGAGTACCGCTGAAATAGAAGAACAGGTAGTGAAATACCATAGCAAGCCTATGAGAGGAGGGTACTCAAACATGTAGTCTACGTACGGTGCTGGACAGACGGGTTTTCCCTCTAGTAGTGGTCCGAGCTTATCCGCACTGTACCAGAGTTTGAGCTGAGATTCGTGAGTGGACGCGAACCGTGGGTAGAAAACGCCGAAGACTATGTCGGTGTACATAAGTCCGAAGTTACCTAGAGGCGGTGGATTGTACGGAAGATGAAGGTACGTAGAGATAGCGCCTATAGTTGTAGATAAAAGTAGCAGTGCTAGGTAAGGCTTCACTAAGTAGCGCGGCACACCTTGAATCGCTCCCTAAATACACCTGCCTCACGTACTTTAAAGCGATGTTGTTTAAAGCCGTGAGAACTTGTCGCGCAGCAACTTAAGCTAGGTATTGCTAATAAAGGCCGAAGCTTAAGTCGGAAGAAGATGATGCAAATAATAGTGTCCTCACTAGTTGAGACTAGGGATTGTGAAGCGTGGGCAAGTACAGAAAGTACAGAAAGCGAAGGAAGCTGCTGAAGAGAAAATTTAGAAACACTGTGATCGCTCTAAGTATGGCATTATCTATTCCGTACGCGCTCTTAGCTATGTACGGTTTCATACCGATACCGGGCAGCGTCTTAGATATCTCCATAGACGCTTCGAGAACGATTAACGCTACGCTCTTTCGAGTTACTTACTTAGCTACTACGAACGAGAGTTCACTGGCGAAACTCCAGATCAACGATGTGATCGCGGATTTTAACATTCCCGCTGGAGGAAGAGGTGCTGTGAGATTGGGATTGAGCAAGCTCGTAGAGGTGAAGAACCAGGAAGTTGTCCAACCTAAGATCACGGTCTACACATCTGATAGTAGTGCGACCTACCCAGTACCACCTATAAATATGTCTATGATAGGGCGGAGTGAGGACTTTATTCTATCTCACTATCCTCTAGAACTCTACTTCGTGTTCGTAACTCAGCTATGTAACGTGACGGTGCTCACTAAATCTGATGGAGCGGTAGTAGATGAAGCTTCACTACTGTACCGCCATAGCGAAGAAGGAAGTAGCTACATGCCCCTAGTTTGCAGAGGAAGCACTTGCGAAGGATTCTTAGAGAACAGGTGCGTATTATCGTACGATATAGAGTCCTCTCTGAGCTACCTCAACTTCCTTAGAGTTAGGTATAGTGGTGGTAGAGCCGTTCTGAGATTTGCGGACAATCTATGGATACTGGCGCTACTGTATGCCGCAAGCGTTAGTGGACTTCTCTTGGCGTATAGAAAGAGTTCAGTAAGTATGGTGAAGAAGGTTAAGAGTAAAGCCAGCACCTGACTTTTCTCCTTCTGCCAAGTTCTATAAGAGGTGGTATCCTTCTACACCTATCCTCTAATCTCAGATAGCAGTGAGCATAGAACGGACACGTTCTGGGATCGATCGTGAATACCTCCTTAACCTCCTTCAGCTTAATAGAGTCTACGAGCTCTCGAGTGTAGGGATGTAGAGGATTTCTTAGTACATCGTACGTAGTGCCTTCCTCTAGTACGAGACCTGCCATTAGTATTGCTAGTCTATCCGCTAGGTGGGAGACTACCTTAAGGTCGTGGGAAACTAGTACACTAGCAAATCCGAAGAGGTCTTTTAGTTCCTTCAAGAGAACCACTATATGTGATTGAGTAACCGTGTCGAGAGCTGATGTAGGTTCGTCAAGCAGGAGTATTCTCGGCTTAGTAGCTATAGCTCTAGCAATAACAACTCTCTGCAGCATTCCTAAGCTAAGCTCGTGCGGTAGTAAATCTACTACATCTAGAGGTAGGTCCACTGATTCAATAAGTGTAGGTAGCATCTTAGTAATCTCCTTTCTCGATAGCCCAGCCGCCTTTAGTGGTTCCGCAACTATATCTCCTACTTTGAAGCGGGGATTAACAGCCGCTAGAGGATTTTGAGATACGTAGCCCATTTTCCTTAAGATATTCTTTCTCGTCTCCCTATCTACCTTTAGAATATCTACATCATCAATCTCAATACTTCCACTAGAGGGACTTACGAACCCCATAATAGCTTTGAGTAAAGTCGATTTACCGCTACCACTAGCACCTACAATCCCAAATACTTCACTTCCCGAAACATCGAAACTAACCCCTCGAAGTGCGTAAATCTTCTTTTTCTTGGAGAGAAGACCGGAGGATAGGCTGTACTCCACCCAGATATCGCAAACGCGAAGTACGGGCTTCGCTAGAGCCTCTTCCAGCACCTTACCTCCCTTTCGCTACCTAGTTTAAATAGAGGGGGCCTCTCTAAGCACTTATCGCTAGTATACGGACACCTAGTGTAGTAAACACACCCACTCACATACTTTCTCCACTTCTGACCTACCCTCTGCAATCCGGCTGACGCTATTAACTCAGTAGTGTACGGATGGAGAGGTTCTCTAAGTACATCTCTAACTCGACCGCGCTCTACGAGCTCACCGAGATACATGACTACCATGTCTTCACAAATAACCTCAGCTATTGAGATATCGTGAGTTATTACGATAAGAGACATCTTTAACTTCCTACTGAGGTCCTTTATGAGGTGAACGATGTAGCCACGTAAGTACGCATCTAAGTTACTAGTTGGTTCATCAGCAACAACTATAGATGGTTTAGGAGCTAGAGCCAGGGCTATTGTGACTCTCTGGCACATCCCACCGCTCAGTTCGTGCGGATACATGCTTAGCACGTCTTCACTTAGACCCACAGCTGATATGAGCTTTAGAGTTTCCTCTTTCAGAGCAATCCTATCTCTAATGCCGCGAACTTCTCTGAGTACGTCTTGAAACGCTCGGTCGATGCGGACGTACGGGTTGAGTGAAGTAGCTGGATTCTGCGGTATTTTAGTAACTACCCTACCTCTAATTCTATCAGCACCCACTACTCTAGAATCTCTAATTACTTCCACGCCTTCAACAACTAGTCTTCCCGATACTCGAACGTATGGCGGTAGTATTCCAGCTATCGCGTTACCTAGAGTTGACTTACCGCTACCACTCTCACCGACTACGCACAGAGAACTACCTTTCATTAATTTCAAGCTCACATTTCTTACAACCCAGGAGACTGAGTCTAGGTCTTCGTAACCTAAACTGAGGTCTTCAACTTCCACGGAAACTTCGCTCTTCTCGGCTAGAACCACCGCATCCACCTCCTTCTTAAATTTGGACTACTTTCTTCACTAATAGAATCTCCGATCAGTATAAACCCTAGTGCCGCTATGATTAAGAAGAATCCTGGAAATAGGCTCATCCACCAGTAGGTCGTTATGTAGCGGAATCCGTATCCAACCATAATTCCCCACTCGGGAGTGTCGAGAGAAGCCGCGATACTGCCTACGAGGAAGTTTATAGTTGCTACTTCAAGGAGTATTGAAGACGAGTCCACAATAGACTGCATCACCACCGTTGGAGCTACGTTAGGTAGTATGTGGCGAAAAGCTATGTAGATTCTTCTAAATCCCAGAGCTTCACTAACCTTGATGAAATCTAGTTCCCGTATCTGCCTACTCAACAAGTAGGCTATTCTAGCATACCAAGCCCACCAAGTCGCTATTAAAGATGCGGCGACCACGTAGAGACTCGGTCCGGCAATGACTGAGAGAGCGGCCGCTACCATAGCTGGCGGCAGCAGTATGAATAGCTCAATAGCGTAGCTTATTGCGACTTCGTACACACCTCTTAGATATCCCGCTAAAATACCTAGAACGATACCAAGTACTAAGCTACCAAGGATCACTACGGTAGTTTGAAGAAGGGAGTACCGAGAACCTATAAAAACCCTACTAAGCACGTCGCGACCGACCACATCTGTACCGAATAGATACCTTACCGATGGTGGTTGAGGACCTCTCTGCCTCGCGTCGTCAGTTACTATTCCCTCTCCTTCCTCAGGATACGGCACTAATACCGGACTCAGAAGCGCAATGAGAGCTAGGGAAGTCAGTATAGCTACCCCAGCTTTGAAGTCTACTCTATGCCAGCAGCGCCTGAGGACGCTGTTTCTAGCGCTACTATATCGTTTAGTCATATTCTAACCCTCGGGTCCAGCTTTTTCTGTATTAAATCAGTAGCGGTATTTACGATGACCAAGGTCAGTGATGCCACGAAGAATACCGCTACGATGAGTGGGTAGTCGCTTCTGAGCAGCCCCTCTACGAGAACTCTCCCCACACCCTCCCTCATGAAGATTATTTCAACAACTGCCGCTTCTACGAAGCTGTAGACAAAGCTCATTCCCGCGATTTGCACGACCGCTGGAATAGTTCCTCGTAGAGCGTACCTAGCTAGAATAACCCGCCTTGAAATACCGAGAGATATTGCCTCGATGACGTAGTCTTCGTAGAAGCGCTCCGATAAGCTGTACCTAACGTATCTTGCTATTGAAAAGAGTGGGTATACAGCAACGACTAGCGCTGGTGGAATAAGTCTTACCAGAGCGTCCAGGAAGATATCTAGTCTGGGCGTAAACAGGGAGTCCAGCAGGTAGAAACCGGTTATTTCTTTGATCTCTACGGAATACCTGGGGTCCAGTCTTCCGAGTGGTTGTAGTCCGGTGAGGTAGAATACGAGAACTAAGATGAGTGCTAGCCAGAATCTAGGTATGCTTATGAATGTCGATGATGCTATCTTCAGAAGTAGGTCTACCCTACCCCCCCTTCTCAGCGCCATGAAGGTACCTAGCGCCAGTCCGAGTGGAATCGCGAATACGTAGGAGAACGTAAGTAGTTCCACGGTAGCTTTAAAGGATCTAAAAACTACCACTTGTATCGGTTGCTTGAACGCTATGGACACACCCCATTCTCCAGCTAGAAATCTGGTTATGAACTGCGCTATTTGAATGTAGAGTGGTTGGTCTAGGCCCAGCTCTCTCTCAGCTTGCTTAATGGCTTCTACAGCTCTAGGTCCTCTAGGCTTGCCAGCCCACACGTAGGCTGGATTTCCTGGAGCTACGTAGACCAGTACGTAGATAATTGCGAGCAAGCCTAGAATAAGGGAAACCCCAAGCAACGTCCTCCTGACGTAGTAGCTCGCCATGGCTACACATCAGCAATCTAGTGTACTTCAACAAACTGGAATAAAATTACGTACATGTATGTAGGATTAAGCGCTCCATCTCTAATCCTAACGTTCGGTCTAGTAACGTAGGTCTGAATCACAGTCCAGAGAGATACGGCCACAGCTTCTTGAAACACCATACGCTGAGCTTTTCTGTATAACTCGAGAGCTTTCCCGTAATCCACTCCTTCTAAGCTATAGGCGAGGTCGAGAAGCTCGTCTAGCTCCTTGTTGCAGTACCCAGACCAGTTCCACTCAATAGAATCGCAGCGAACTAGGTAGAGGTAGTCGTAGGGAGTTGGGTACGTCGGCCACCAATCGTTTATGATTAAGTGCGGTGCTTCCTCCGGATTCCTCCAAACAGCCGCTCCGTACTCTTTAACCGTTTCCCACGGGTAGCTACGTATCGCTAGCTTAATGCCTAGCTTTAAGAGCTCCGATTTTAGTAGCATAGCGAATATTTCCTCTTCTTCGTAACCCGCCGTTACCACGATTTCGATCTCCGCTCCACTACCTTCGAGGCCGGCCTTCCTCAAATACTCTCTAGCGAGACCTAGGTCGTGCTTGAACCTCAGCCCATCGACGTACCCCGGGTATCCGTAGGGTATGATACCGCTACCCGGAATACCGTGGCCGTACAGGGCTCTATCAATGAGCTCATCCCATGGAATAGCGTGTAGAATAGCTAGTCTAAACTCCGTTATGTTGGTAGGCCACCTACGCGTATTTAACATCAAGATGTAGCTGTAGTACGTGTGCTGCTTGATCAGCTTAAAGCCTTCGCTAACTAGAGATCTTATCTCAGCTTTTGGAATAGCCATAGCTATGTGAATGCTCCCACCTCTCAAACCCACTACTTGAGTTACCGGGTCGCTAACGATCTTGATGACTACGAGATCGGGGGCTCTGGGATTGCCTACCTCGGCCCACCCCCACCACTTCTCAAACTTTCTCAGCCTAACCTCGCTCACGGGGTCGTAGTACTCTATGTAGTAAGGACCGCTCCCAAGGCTTCTACCACTCTCAAACCAGGACCTAATGGACTTATCGGTTAGGTTCCTAGCTTTCGAGTACTCCAGCACCCTGGGACTGTATACGTAGGCACCGTACGAAGCTGATGCTATTAAGTCTAGCGGAGCGGGGTACTTAAGTTTAAACCCCACAGCGGTCTTGTTTACGGTAACCACATCCTCCAGAGAACTCCAGATGTAGCCGGGGCCCAGACCGGCCTCATCGTACATAGCCTTAGTTCTCAGTATACTGAATCTAACGGCTTCCACCGTTAGCGGAGTACCGTCGTGGAAAACCACGTTACTTCTCAACTTAAAGACCCAGAATGTCTCGTTTACCTTAGCCCAACTTACGGCGAGAGCCGACGTGAACTGGTTTGTTAAAGGATTGTAGTAGAGAAGAGGTTCGTAGACAGAACCTAGAACTACTATTCCAGTATCGAACTCTACGCTTGGGTCTATACCAGTAATAGCATCTCTGTAGGCATAAACAACTACCCTAATTTGAGGACCTACGGTGTACGTGAACGATAAAAGAACGAGTACACTTACAACTAAAAAAACTGCGAGACCGGCCGTGAGGAGCAGTCTGCGGTTGAACCTCATATAGTTCCATGGAAACTCTCGGATAGTGCTTAAAAACCTTATAGATGCTAAAATCAGAGAGTGCTACCTACTTTCACTAGATAGCGCCCTAGCTACGACTCCGCGTAGCTCTTTACGCAGAGTTCAACGCATTCTTGAAAAGCCTTACCAGAAAAACCTATTTCAGCACACTTCTCTCTACATACTCTAACTACGTGGTCCCTACTATACGAATTCGCGCTGATGCTAAGCACCAGTAAGCTACTTATTGAAAACACTTAAATAGGGCTCTCAGCACGCGAGCGTGTCGGCCGCGTGATGGCGGGACCTAGCTACACCTTTGAGGAACTCATGGAGTGATCGAGCTAGAGTAGAAAATGGGACGTGCATTCGCATGCTACTGCATTAACCTGCGCTTAGCTTATACGTTCTTGAATACATCTTCTCCGACGCGAGGTCGAGTTCTATTATAATGGCTGCTTGCTGAGGTACTTCACCTACATTTGGGTCACTAAGGTACGATAGTAAGGAAGATGAGAAGAACGCTTTAGATTTTTCAAACTCCTTCACTAAGACCTTGTAGTATTTGATGGCGGGCTCGCTCCACGTCTTCCGCTCCGATAAGTAGAAAGTAACGGATGAGATCAACTTCCTTCCGTCGAAGAGTGCTGTAAGAGTGTTCATAGCCGTTTTCGTGTACCTAGCCGCAGTTTTTAGAGCTTCAGCGAGTTCTTCAGCACTAGCACCACTCAGATACCTGTATACGTACTCTCCGAGGTAGTACGTATCCGTAGTGTCGGGGAGCTTAGCTACTCCTAGTACTCTGGCTAGACTATCTGAATCTACAACACCGTTATGCGCAATCCACATTTCAAAACCCTTCCAGCTGTAGTATATGGGGTGGGTATTACCGATCTTCACAGAACCCTCCGCAGATTTTCTTGAGTGAGCTATTGCCACACCGACCTTAACCTCCCTCAGAACGTTCTTGAAACTCTCAACTCCAGCTAGGTCGCTGTACACTGGTGCGGTAGTTCTGTAGTACGTTGAAGTACTCACACCGCTTTCTCGAATACCTACAGCGGCGAATCCCCACCCATCACCGTGGTTTTCGCACTTACTACGCTTTAGGTAGTCCGCTAGTACGAGGTCGCACTTACTAGCTTCAACGAATGAGTCGATATAGGGGGAGAGCTCAGCTAAGTTAATACCTAGTAGCATGAGCAGTCTGCACATTCTCGACCCCAAGATACGAGATTTAAGCTAGATTTATTCGTATGTATTTGAGAGAAGGTAGATATAGTAGAGAAAAACTATTTAATTAGAGATTGATTAGAGTAAGCGCTGGTGCTAACCCCTCTTCTTACTTCCCATGAATACGTAAACGGTCGTACCGCAGGTTGGGCAAGTTCCTCGAATAGCTCTTCTACCGTTCTTCAGTATTACTTCTTCCGGACTCTTTAGTTCGCTCTTAGCTCGGCACTTAACACAGAAACCGGTTACCGGTCCCTTAACTGGGCCCACAACTTGCGCCATGGCTACCCCTCGTGTACGAGCTCTCGTGGGAGCTTAAAAGGTTTCTTCTACGCATGAGACACTAAATCTCCGGAGATCTACACTTAGTTATTATATATTTATACAGCTAATCTTAGAGGTGGCATGGGAACTAGGATGTTCAAGGTTAGAGACATATCCCTAGCTACTCAAGGAGTTCACATGATCGAGTGGGCCGAGAGAAACATGCCTGTACTTATGAGAGTGAGAAGCGAGTTTAGAGAAGCTAAGCCGCTAGCTGGAGTTAGAGTTGGAGCAGTTCTCCACGTAACAAAAGAAACCGCCGTGCTTGTTAGAACGCTAGTAGCTGGTGGAGCGGATGTATGGCTAGCCGCTTCAAACCCTCTATCAACACAGGACGAGGTGGCGGCGGCTCTCGCTGCGGAGGGAATCAAGGTTTTCGCGTGGAGGGGTGAAACCGAGAGTGAGTACTTCTGGTGTATAGAGAGAGTAGCAAGTTCGAAACCCGACGTAGTGATAGACGATGGAGCGGACCTCCACGTGTTTCTACATGAAAAAGCACCGGATATTGCTAGTAGAGTTACTGGAGGTACTGAGGAAACAACTACGGGGGTTGTAAGACTTAGAGCTCTGGAGAACTCGGGAGAACTTAAGTACCCCGTGATAGCTGTAAATGACTCGAAGACCAAGTACCTCTTCGATAATAGGTACGGGACTGGGCAGTCAACTCTAGATGGCATTATGAGAGCTACGAACGTCTTAATAGCTGGTAAGATCGTTGTTGTCGCTGGGTACGGCTGGGTAGGTAGGGGTATTGCTCTAAGAGCTAGAGGACTGGGTGCTAGAGTAGTTGTAACTGAGGTAGACCCTGTGAAAGCTCTAGAAGCCGTTATGGACGGCTTCGAAGTAATGCCCATGTCTAGAGCCGCTAGAATCGGCGATATCTTCATCACCGCTACCGGTAACGTAGACGTTGTTAGAGCCGAGCACATGCTCTCAATGAAGGATGGAGCTATACTCGCTAACGCAGGGCACTTCAACGTTGAAATAAGTGTTTCAGACATCGAGAGCATAGCTGCATCGAAAAGAACCGTTAGAGCTAATGTAGTAGAGTACCTACTACCCAATGGGCGGAGACTGTACCTACTAGCTGAAGGTAGGTTGGTGAACCTGGTGGCAGCGGAGGGACACCCAAGTGAAGTAATGGATTTAAGCTTCGCGAACCAAGCTCTAGCCGTTAAGTACCTCGTAGAGAATCGAGGTAGAATCAGTGTCAGAATTCACAAGCTACCTGAAGATATAGATAGCACTATAGCTAGAATGAAGCTGGAGTCTATGGGTATAGAGATAGATGCGCTAACCGATAAGCAGATTGAGTACTTGAAGTCCTGGAAGTAGCTCTACCTACCGACTGTGTTGGAAACTGAAAAAGCTTTAACCTACAGCATCTCTAGTGTGTGGAGAATGCCGGGAGCTGAGTAGGTGTCTACCGTTGGATACTGAGGGCGTGGTGAACAGGTACTACCGGCTAATTACACTAACTCCTAGTAGAAAGACCACTTCAATCATTCTACTGGCAGTTACTGTAGCAATATACTTACTAGCCACCTCACCTCCAGCCACAAACCTCGGGGTCTACGTCGAAGCACTTACTCTATACTCTCTAGAAGTACTACTTTTTACAGCGTCTCTACTACTATCCTCTAAGCGAATACGGCTCTTCAACTTCAAGAGGTCGGTTAACTTCGTAACGGCCACTATGCTAATGACACTACCGGCAGAAGCCGTCTTGAGTAGATCTGCCGATCTTAGAGGACTGGGGCTGTCGGTAAGCCCGGGTTTAGTGATCTTCATTCTCGCCGGACTCTACGAACTTAGATTTGCCGCTCTACTATCTCTATACCCGGTAGTAGCTGTCTTAGTAGCTGAGAGTCTAGTGTTGAAGTACGACATACTCAAGACCACTGTATTGGTGACATCTACAGGCTTATTCTCTCTCGTGATCGGAGTTCTAGCTCTGCACCTAATTGAACGCTTAGGAAGAAGTAGGGGTGTGTCTCCACTTAAATCCGTTAGGGCCTTCATGAGAACTTGGCTAACTGGAAACCACGAAGATCTCGAGGATCTCATTAGAAGTTTCGGAGTGGTTGATAAAGTACGTATTAGAACGCTGGTCTTCAAACTGGAGCGGGGTGAACCTATAGCGCTAGTTTTTCCGGATATTCACTTCGGTCCATTTAGAAACGTGGGTTCATCCAGATTTCTGTATGCTCTAGAAGAAAACTTAGAGCCGTATATGGAGGTCTTCGTTTTCCACACACCGGGTTCTCACGAAAGAAACATCGCGACTTCATCGGAAAGCTATGAAGTCGCAAAGGCCGTTGCTTCCTCTATAAGAAGCTACTACAACCAGCTATCAGGCTACGGTATGTGTAAACCTGAAGTCATAAGGGATGGTGGGTGGGAGGTTCACGCGCTGAGAGGTCCTACGTCGCTAGTGTACTTCTTCACTAACATACAGCAAGGTAGCGACGACCTGCCCTTCAGCATCTGGAGGAAAGCTGAGGAAGTTCTCAAATCGAGGCAAGAGCTGAACTTAGTAGCTGTAGCGGATTCCCACTCAGCTAAGGGACCCCCAGTTAGAGATAGCAAGGAGCTACTCAACCTAATCGAAAAAATAGGAAGTATGGATAGGTGCGCTGAAGAAGATTTCTATGTAGGTTATGGTGAAGTTACTGGAGTAGGGTGCCGCGAGCTCTGCTACGATAAAGTGAAGGTGTTGAGTTTTCGATTTAGCGATGGAGAGAAGTATGCAGTGGTGTATCTCTACGGTAACAACGTCGACATAAAGACCAGGGACAACATTGTTAACTTAATGAAGAAGCTGGGCTACAGCGAGTCGCTAGTTGCTACTCCGGATGACCACAGTTGCGCCGCATCGTTTAAAGAGAAACCCTACTACGTGGTTTCGGGTTGCTCTAACCTCTACGACGCTATATCGAGAGCCGCTGAAATAGCCTCTGAAAACGAGTCTAGAGCTGAGTACGTTACTCTTGAAAACATATTCCACGAGGTCGAGCTAGCTGGGCAGAATGTCTGGAAGCTTACTTCACTAATCGAGGACCTTGGGAGGACGACTATACGCGCTCTCTTCACAACTATAGTGCTAGTTAACGCTCTAGCCGTTCTACCGATGGTTTTAAAGCTCTAGACTAGTCTACGTGGGAAAATGAAGCACTCGGTCATAATTAAAGACCCCGTTCATGGCTACATCAAGATATACGAACACGAGAAGTGCTTAGTAGATACCGCACCACTTCAAAGACTTAGGAGAATTCTGCAGCTCTCCACATCCCAGTACGTCTACCCCTCAGCGACACACACTCGCTTCTCGCACTCACTCGGAGTAATGCACGTAGCCGGTGTTTTTGCTGAGAGTCTGTACTCTGAAGGAATTGAAGAATCGGAGAAGCTCAGACTCTACGCGATCTCTAGACTAATCGGCCTTCTTCACGATGTAGGTCACGGACCTTTCTCACACACATTCGAAGACCACGTCCTGGTTCGCTACGGATTGAATCACGAAGTACTGGGCAGTAGAATACTGAGGGAGCACCCAGAGATAGTTAGGTGCTTCGAGAAGTGCGTAGAGAGAGAGTTCAATGTAACCCTCGAACAAATATCGAAATCTATTGAAGCACCGGTAGTAGAGGAGTGGCCACTGAAATCCAGGGTCGGTGAGTACAGTGAGAATTCTCTGTACTACGTAATTAAGGGTCCGTACAGTGCCGACATAGTTGACTACCTCCTCAGAGACTCCTACTACACCGGAGCGAACTACGGACTAGGTCTAGACTGGACTAGGCTAGCCTACCACTCCAGAGCTGTAGGTGATACTATAGCGCTGGAGTACAAGGCTCGCGACGTCCTAGACCACGTACTTCTCGCCAGGCTATACATGTTCAAGACCGTCTACTACCACAAAACCTCCAGAGCTTTCGATAAGGTCCTCGGGGACGTACTTCAGAAATCCGAGCAAGTACTCAAAATACCGGAAGCACTGGAAAAACCTGAACTGTACATAGAGCTAGACGACAACTACGTACTGGCGAATCCCGAAGTTAGGAAACTAGAAGAAGCGAGGTACTTACTACGCCGCGAAGTTCCCTACAAGCTAGTTTACGAAATCATACAGCCTCTAGAGAGAGTTTCAGCAGCTCTAGTGAAAGCTGGGAAGAACCTTATTGAGAAGATAATGAGTGAAGTATTTACCGAGCTCGTAGGTGCCTCAGACCCCAGCGCGGTCTTCGTCGACAGTTCTAGACTTCCAACAAACCCCATGTTTGAAGAAGCTGAGATAAGTATTCTCAAGCCGGATGGAAGCATTGTGAAGATGCCTATAAGAGAGACCGTGGCCGGTATAATACCTCGCGAAGTAAGCTTCTTTAGAATTTACCTCCACAGAAAGTACCTGGAGCACTTGGATAGGTTGAGGAGTCACGTAGTTTCTCTATTTGGAAGCTCGCCGGAGCTGCGCCCATTCTACTAAGTAGCTAGCTAACGTCCTCGAAATCTATCTTCAGCTTCTTAGCTAATTCGTAAGCTCTATATAGTTCCTCTCTAGTTAATCTACGAGATATATCTGGGTACTTATCTGGATATCTTAGAACTAGGTACTCAGGTCTGTACTGCCCCATAACGTTAATTAGTGCTGTAGGGCAGTTCGAGGCAATCCACTCAAGTACGGGTTTCGTACAGCAGTCTACGTGGTTAGGCATTACTAAGTGTCTTATTATTATCGGGTCCTCCGAATCGCAGACCGTCTTGTGGTTTCTCGCTACTACGTCGAAGTAGTTCTTAACGAGTGAGAGACGAGCCGCGCAGGAGTTATTACCGTACTTAAAGTCCGGTAGCCATATATCGATTACATCGAGAAGTATCTTCATAGATTCTTCCGTTAAGTACATGTTGCTATTCCACAGCTGAGGTACGTTGCTCTTCAAGTACTTGAAGGAGTTGAGTATTGTGTAGATATTCGGTGTCGGCTCACCACCAACGTGGTTTATGTTTCTAGCTCCTTCAACTCTTAAGTAGTCTTGAATTGAAGCTAGTTCTTCAGCGGTAACTCCAATACCACTATGCGGGTACTCCTGGGATATGTCGTGGTTCTGGCAGAAAACGCATCTGAAGTTGCACGACCCGTAGAATATCGTTCCACTAGGTACGAGTGGTGGTTCTTCACCTACGTGTAGGAAGTAGGACGATACGTAAGTCTCGTTAGCAAGACGGCAGAAACCTCTCGAACCCCCCAATCTGTTGACCCCACACCTCCACTCGCAGAAGTGGCACTTCTCCATAATTCTCCTAGCGATCTCTACTTTAACGTCTAGGTAGCTTACCCTTGGTTTGTCGAGCTTCGATACCTCGGATAGCGAGAGCTTGCCGTCTCTAGCTTGATTTAGGAGTTTCTTAAAATCTCTCGATAAGCTATCGTGAAGTTCCCACAGCTCCTCAAGACTTCCTCTACTTAGATCGCTGTCAGCGCCTACGTACCTAGCCAGAACAAACTTAGCGGGAGACTTGTTTACCATAACGCTGTGGTACCACGAGAGCTTCTCTTTTACAACCTTACTTCTCCAAACCGCTATAGAGTCCGGTCTTAGGAGCTCCCAGTACTTAATTCCACTCACCAAAGCTGTGTCTCAAGATAGCTCTTAAACTTTAAGTACCAGCTTATACTCACACAATCGGCAGCTGCTCATGTCAGAGTGCTCTATTAGGGATTTCAAACCTGAAGATTTGCAGAGAGTTTGTGAAATAGAGCTCAGCTCGTTTTCCCATCCATACCCATGCCAGCTCTTTCTAGTCTACCACTACCTATTTCCAAGTCTCTTCCTAGTAGCTGAGTGTGGTAGTAGAGTGGTTGGATACGTCGTAGGTGTCGTGGAGAACGGCGATAAGGGTCACCTAACTTCGATAGCTGTTGATAGAGAGTACAGAGGTAGGGGTCTAGGTAAGAGTTTAATTAGAGAGTTCGAGGTTAGAATTAAGTCCTCAGGGGTTTTCAGAGTATATCTCGAGGTTTCGGTAAGAAACGAAGTAGCTATCTCTCTATATAAGAAGCTCGGATATCGAGTAGTTGGAGTTCTCCGCGAGTACTACCCGGATAGGGAGGATGCTTACCTAATGCTTAAAGAACTTGAGTAAAGCCGCTTTCACTTCATTGACGTACTCCGGAAGAACGTAGAGTCTAGTGAAGCATGTGTGTGAGGGTACGTACCTCATTATGCTCTCCTCGACATCAAATACTGTCCGCTCACCGCCTTCAACTATAACTTTAACAGGCTTCTCCGCTGTGTACACTGGGACCGCATCGACGAAGAGTGCGACCTTAGGTGGTGTTAGCGATACTTCAGATTCTATGAAAGCTCTTAGCTCACTAGACCTACCAGCAAGATCTCTATGACTCCAGCACATTCTAACGTTATTCACTACCGCTTTATAGCCTCTTCTATTGAGTAACTTCGATACTAAGTCCTCAGCTTCAGGTGAGAGTATCTTCTTACTTAAAGCGGAGTTGAGCAAGCCCAGCACTAGGTAGTCGTCCCAGAGGTAGTAGTGGCCCTCCTTGATAGCTCTTAGAATTCCCTGGGGGCTCATGTAGGCTTCCAGCACATCTCTCAGCTCTCCGTACTTCAGCAGCTCCGAGTAGATGTTCCTCAAGAGGATCTGGTAGCCGGTAATGGTCTTATGGTAGTAGACGGCCTTGTACATGTGTAGTCTAGCTATGTAGAAACTCTCGAGAGCGTTGAGTGCTTTAAGAGGAACGGCAATCCCAGATGCGCTGGGAGTTAGAAGTAGTGCGAGTCTGTGGAGGTCTATTTTTCCGTAAGCAACACCTGTGTGGTGAGCATCTCTAGGTAGGTAGTCTAGTCTATCTACATCCACATCACTAGATATTAGATCGTTGAGAACTCCCGAGCTACTCCTACTTCTCAAAACCGACACTACCTCACTAACACCAATTCCGTACTTTCCTAGAACCTCGTTTAACTCCGGGTCGTGGGTAACGACCATTTCAACGAGGTCTCCCGATTCAAGACCCCACTGCTCCGTGATTAGAGGTTCTAGCGAGTGGGAGTAGGGTGCGTGACCTATATCGTGAAGTAGAGCGCACACCTTAACTAGAGAAACATCGTCCTTACTTATGTAGCCGTCCTCACTAAGTCTCTGAGCTACTAGTTCAGCTATGTACATAGAGCCCAGCGTGTGGGAGAACCTGGTGTGCATCGCGCCCGGATATACGTACCAAGCGAAAGGAAGCTGCCTGATTCTCCTCAATCTCTGGAAGACCTTAGTTGAAACTATGTCCCTGAAAACACCGGTGAGCTTAATGTACCCATGAAGCTCGTCGTAAACATACACGGTTTTCTCCACAGCATCAACCCAGAATACTTCGCAAGCAACCTATATACTTGCAGACATGCTGTAGACCCGACGCCACGCAGACCTCGCAGGAAGCATTGAGAGCACATCTCTACCGTACGTATATTCAGCTACATCTAACTACCGCAGAGCTACACAAACATCTTCAACCTATCGTAGTTATCGTGTATAGCTCTAGCAATGGTAACCCACCGCTCCAGCGTCATTAGGGAGCTATCGATCTTCATTAAGTCTAGATACGAGAGCCTGGCAGCATCAACATACTGGTAGTAGGAACTGGAGGAACTATTGCGAGTGTTCTACTGAGAAGGGTGTTGCTCCCGAGTACGGTGCTCGCAGAGTTATTGAAGAAGCTGTAGGTACCACCGTTCTTCAGAACCTTAGGCTCCACTAAGTCAAGCATCCACACCCTCTACTACGATACGCTAATATGTAGTTAGAGTAGCGGTGAGAGCTAGCCAGTAAGCTATGCTGAAGAAGCTGTAGAAACCGAACTACCTGAGAAAGCTCGTTGAGCTACGGAGTAGGTCTTCGCAGATTCACTAAGGTAGCACCACGGCTAGAACAACGAGAACTACTCCGAGAACTGCTATACCTAGAGCTAGATTCTTTATCTTAATATTCCACAGAAGTTTTCCTAGCTTCACTAAGCCGTAGGCTGCGTAGAGTACAGATACAACTAGCAGTATCGTTAACCCAGCGGTAGCGGCTAGCCTAGCTGGACTTACGTGCGCAAATAGCTTAGTGAGAGGCTCAACTATTCCATTGAGTGCTTCAGTAAGAGCCTCCAAACCCACAGCTATTCCCGGTAGCGAGCTAATCTACCAGTTACTTTTAAAGCTGGAAGCACAAGAGCTAGCGCGTACCTTATTGAGTAGGTGGAGACCCCGCTTTACCTCGGTGAAGCCTACTTAAACGCTCTCCTACCTGCGTACACGGCGTCTCCGGAGAGGTAGTCCTCTATTCTGATTAGCTCGTTGTACTTAGCCGTTCTCTCACCTCTAGCTGGAGCACCCGTCTTTATTAGCTTGGTTTCGTAGGCGACAGCTATGTGAGCTATCGAGACGTCCTCGGTTTCACCACTTCTATGGCTTACTACAGCCCTACCCCCACCTCCTCTCAGCACTTCAATAGCTCTCTCCGCCTCGGTGAACGTCCCGACCTGGTTTATCTTGATTATAGCGCCATCGACAACACCTTCGGCGAGGTACCTAGATATGGTCTCGGCGTTCGTAACCGTTAGGTCGTCACCTATAACTAGAGCCCTACCCTTCAGCCTGGACTTCAGCTCCCGGAAGTACTCAGGTCTATCCTCAGCGAACGGGTCCTCGATACTGACTACCGGGAACTCCTCAACTAGTTCGACGTACAGCTCTAGGAGGTCCTCCCCGCTCACCCTCCTACCGTCTACCGCGTAGAAGCCCTCCCGATAGATCTGAGATGCCGCTACGTCAATAGCTAGTAAAACGTCCTCCCCAGCTCTATAGCCGGCGTTCTCGATAGCCACTACGATGGCTTTCAAAGCTTCCCTCGCTTCCCTCATGGGTGGTGCGAACCCACCCTCATCGCCGACGTTGATCGACCCGGGTCCGTAAGTCTTCTTCAAGTACTCCCTCAGAGTCTTGTAAACTTCGACAGCTACTCTAATAGCTTCAGAGAACGTCGATGCTGATACCGGTACCACCATGAACTCCTGGAAGGATAGCTCGTTTCCCGCGTGAGCTCCTCCGTTAATGATGTTGAGTAGGGGGACTGGGAGAACTCTAGCTCTCCTACCCCCAAGGAACTCGAAGAGCGGTACGCCGGCGGTGTCGGCAGCCGCACCTACTACGGCTAGAGAAGTTGCTGTCGTTGCGTTACTGCCCAGCCTGGACATGTTCTGAGTTCCATCGACTTCCACTATCTTTCTATCTACATCTCTAAACCTGTAGGAACTCAACCCAACTATGGCTGGAGCTATGTACTTATTAACGGACTCGACGGCCTTCTCAACACCCCTACCTAGAAATCTCCTACCACCATCCCTAACCTCAACGGCTTCTCTAAGACCTCTCGATGCGCCGGCGGGCGCTATCCCCCTTCCGAAGCCCCCGCCCTTCGTTACCACGTTTACTTCAACGGTGGGGTCTCCTCTTGAGTCCAGGACCTGCAGAGCTCTTACGTAGTCGATTACGAACTCCGACACGTGCTACACCTTCTTCACTGCTGAATCTCGCTCCTCGGATATAAGGCTCCGGCTGGAGGTGCCGGCGGCTCCTCTACAGGCTCTCTCCAGCTTCACCCTAGACTCTATATCAATTAGGAGAACCCTCCAGTCGTCCAGCACCTTCCTGTACACGTCGAGCTTTCTGCGAAGACCGGGAACGACGTGGTCCGCGAAGTCCAACTCGGAGAGCTCCTCGTACACCCCCTCAGCTAGCTCGAAGTACCTGAAGCTCTCAACGTACTCCTCCCT
Source organism: Sulfolobales archaeon (assembly GCA_026419835.1). Taxonomy (GTDB): domain Archaea; phylum Thermoproteota; class Thermoprotei_A; order Sulfolobales; family NBVN01; genus DRZP01. Next base: position 153,940 of record JAOAKQ010000001.1, read on the forward strand.
CCTTAGAAGCTCTAGAGAAACCCTCTTCAACTCACCTATTAAATCGAGAGAACCGAGAATGTAGGGTATTGGGTGAACCCCGAGGTCTCCGAAGCCCACGAGCTTCTTCTCGAAAACCGCCGAGTACAGCTGAACGCTCTCAACGTACTCAGCTACTACCGAGTAGTAGAGATTTGAGTAGAGTAGCTCCGGGTAGTTAGATACTTTACCCACTAGCGAGTGGTAGACATCACTCAGCTCTCTTAAAGCCCTATCTGCCCCGTCCCTGCTACCTCTCAGAGTGCTTGAAATAGCTCTTCTCGCTAGGCTGGAGAGCTCTCTTCCAGACCTAACCACCTCTTCTCTAACTGCTTCAAGCTTCAGTAGCCGGTCTCTGATCTCACCGGTATTGAGCGTACCCAAGCTACCACCAACTACAGCTCCAGATCCGCGGCTAAAGACTTCGAGAAAGCACTGTGAGCGAGTGTTAGCGAGTTCGTGAGTAGGCTGTGGCTGACGGCTGACAACGTTTTTATACTTCAATACCTAACCTCTTCTGGCGGCGGTCGTCTAGCCTGGTCTAGGACGCCGGCCTTCCACGCCGGAGATCCCGGGTTCGAATCCCGGCCGCCGCATTTCCTGGGAAGCTACTTCTCGAGAGCGCGTAGTTGAACTACCAGCGTTCCCGAGTTCTTTATCGAGATGTCGAGGCTATATGTAGTGGTGCGACTTGTTTAGATCGGTATGAAAGAACCGTATAGAGTTGAGTGGGTGGACGTAGCCGCTCTCATCGATGCTGTGCTAAGAGCTGAAGCCGTTAAGCCGGTTCAGCAAGCTAAGAGGGATGCCTTCAGAGCTTATGGTGTTCTAGGAACTAGGAAGGACCCTCCGCTAACCGCTATATTCTACAGCATTATGCTTAGGTTGGGTCTACTCGATAGAGTAATACAGGACCTAACCGGCGTTAGGAACCCCCTACTACTCGACCCGAGGTTGAGGGCTGCTTTAAGGGTATTCACCTACCTAGAGCTCTACGCGAAGGATAGGGTAGCGTATAGTAGGAAGCTGGAGTGCTTGAAGAGAACGGCTTCGTGGCTAACCTCCAAATCGCACCCGTACGTAGGTATGTGGTTCGTAGACGTAGTCAAGGGGCTCTCCAGCTACGCGTTCATCCCCAAATCTGTTGAAGACGAGCTGATCGCGAAGTACCTACTCCCACCTTGGTACGTAAAGAAGGTCTTCGAGCTAGTAGGTGAGGAGGAGGGAGATAGAGTTCTGAGAGCTCTCGCGGAGAGACCCAAGATCAGCGTCAGAGTGAACGTCCTGAAGACAACGGTTCAAGAAGTCGTTGAGAAGCTGAGGAGCGGCGGGAAGAACCCGGAGGTTTCTCAAGTAGTTCCAACGGTCATCAAGTTCAGTGGACCGTACAACTTCGATAAGTCGGAGCTGTTCAGGAAGGGCATGATAGTGGTCCAGGAAGAGCCTGCGGCCCTAGCGAGTCTAGTACTGAACCCGAAACCTGGCGAGGTCGTCGTAGATCTCGCAGCCGCGCCCGGGGGTAAGACGGAGCACATGGGCGAGCTCATGGGTAACCGGGGGGTTATACACGCTTTCGACGTGGACGGGGCTAGGATGAGGAGGCTGGAGGAGCTAGTTAGGAGAGCTGGTGTATCCATAGTCAAGACCTACGTCAGAGATGGTAGGGAAGCGCCTAGATTACTTGGAGAGGGGGTCGCCGACAAGGTTCTAGTGGACCCTCCGTGCACTTCGGATGGAACACTGGCTAAGAACCCGGACCTGAGGTGGAGGCTCGTGGAGAGCGACGTAGCTAAGCTAAGCCAGCTCCAGTACGAGCTCCTGAAGGCCGCTGTGAAGTTGGTTAGGCCCGGCGGGTACGTTCTGTACACCACCTGCACACTCCTAAGAGAAGAAAACGAGGACGTGATAGCGAAGATCTTGGAGAAGGAGAGGGGTAAGGTAAAGCTAGTACCTCTCGAAGGACCCTACGGCGCGGGCTTCCTACCGGGCACTATGAGGGTCTGGCCACACATACACAAAACCATAGGCTTCTTCTACGCACTTCTACAGAAGGTCTAGCCCCCGACCCTACTAACTAGGTCGGGCTGCGAGTAGGTTATCGGATAGAGAACTCTCTAAACCTACGTGTAGAAGCCCGGCTAGTGAACTACTGACCGCTAGCCGCCGCTTTCGCCTTTCTGGGTACTGAGGATGGGGGTATTACGGTAGGTACCGGTAGCCCAGCCTCCTTCCTCTTCCTAATCCAGAACTCCCTCCTATTCCTCTGCCTCGGAGGGAAGTTTCTCTTAGGTCTCGCCGGTATCTTAGGCGTAGCATTCCTCACCTTCCCAGCTCTAGTCATAGATCCGTGCGTCGGCATAGGACTACACCTAACTCTACTAAGCAAACAAGCTTATAAAACCCCTACTACAGCACCACGTAAATCAATAACACCATAGAACTCAGCTACCACAACACACATCAAGAAAACCTACTCACCCAAATCACCACACAACACCTAAATCTACCTCCGCGCTAATCGATAGATTTATCTTCTTTTTCCTATTCTGAATACTTCTATTGCTTGTATGTCTAGTCCTGGTATATCTACTGCTACGCACTTGAAGTTCGGTTCTACTGGATTCTGTTTTCCATATTCATAATCCTTTAATATTCCATCTAGTGGTGATGCTATAGGTGAAATACCATTTCCAGGTAGAATGTAGACTCTACCATATCTCCCTTCTCTAAGAGGTCTTAATAAATCATCGGGTAGTCCGAAGAATGCTCCATTTATAGACAACGCATATCCTGCTGGAGCGTTTATATAGTGCTCCAACCAGACTACTGGAAAGTAAACAATTCCAAAAGCTTTAAAAGCTATAGGATGATAGATTAAATTATTTTCTTTGTCTCACCCACCATATTCTGCACCATATCCATGAATAAACTTAATTAAATCCCAGTACCTGTAGTTCCTAGATAGATAACCCTCTATACCCGCGTCATAGTTTGCTAGTAGATATATATCCAATCTTCTAATCATTGTTTGATTATCGATAGATCTTAGATGAATTTGATAGAAGTCTTCGACACTCAATCCACCATACCATTGCTTATGTCCTTCCCCCAATCCATGCCAACCTCTATCTCCAACCCAACCATGATAATGGTCTCTATACTCTGTTTTTAAACCACTTATAGCTTCATCTAACCCATCTGGATAGTTTCTTAGTACTTCTTCATATAGTTTCGGCATGTTTTGTAGGAAGTACTTCATTCCTTCCATTCCCCAGTAGTAGTCTGGTTTTACTTTGAATCCTGTTCTTCCGTACTCTAGATTTCCTATGTACCAGGGCATGTGCCAGAATAGTCTTAAAGCAATTACCCTATCGTTTTCATCGGCAATCATTTCTCTTAACAAGGTCGAGTTATACCATGGAAAAACGGTTAATCTTTTAGAAATGTTCCCCGCTTGAGGTGTTGATGTGTAGAAGTAGTTCCAGTAGAGTACTATAACCTCACTCCATACGACCTCGTCGTTTGGTTTGTAGTACTCCCTCATATCCCTCCTCCAGACGTGGGCCAAGCCCTCTAGAATATCTAGAGCGTTCTGCTGAACCTTTAGGCTGAAGCCCAGGTACATCTCAGGATACCTCAAAACCTCCGGGGTTCTCCTGAGGTGCTCGACTAGCATCCAGATGTCTCTGGGGATGTTCTTGTTGGTGATGTAGATTGGTTGCTGCTCCTCTAGGTCTACGAGAGGAACTATTTTGATTGGTTTGAAGTAGACTATATCGTCATTTATTATTGTAGCGTTACCTAGTAGCCAGGCAGCTTCTTTTCGTGTCTAGGTAGCTTGGTGATCTCGGTTCCTCTCGGAGTGTAGATGCTGATGCCTCTGTAGATAGCGATAGAGTAGTTTCCGAAAGCGTTGACCAGGTCTCTCGATGCGGACTTGACGCCGTAGCTCCCCGCCTCGACGTCGAGAACTTTAACGTAGTCGCCTAGACCGTAGTGCTCGAATAGCTCTACGGCCGCGCTGATTAGATCGAACCTATCGCTAGTGGAGGCATCCGCCAGCCTCGAATCTCTGAAAGAATCTCTGAAAAATACGTCGTGTAGCTGACTAAAGGTAGCTGGATTTCTCTCAGTACTTCAAGCTTCGCAGCAGTACCTCCCTATTCCTGTAGAAGTAGTACTCTACGTAGCTTCTAAAGCTATCTAAGAACCTCCTAGCGATTTCGGTAGGTACGCCACCACTTCTAGCGAAATCTAGAAATAACTCTTCGAAAGTTGGAGGTCTGGACGTTGTCGGTGTAGTTGGAGTTGTCACCGTTCTAGTTGGGGTTGTTCTAGGAGTTGGCGTAGGGGTAGGTGTCGGTGTGGTTGGAGTCGTCCTGGTCGGCGATGTTACCGTAGGTACGGCGGTAGTTCCAGTAGGTACTGTAGGGGTAGGTATTGGTGAAGTAGTTAGTGAGGTAGATACTGGGGCTACCGTAAGAGTTAGCGTAGTAGCTGGAATAGGGGAGATTACTATAGGTGCGGGAGTGGTAGCTACGTAAGTACCCGCAGGTACCTCGCTGATGGTGGTCGGGTGAGTGGTCGCCGCTTGAGACAGGTCTTCGCGCACACCAACCGTAGTCCAAGTAGTAGCTACCTCCCTGGGAGTGCTGAAGGCAGCTCCACCTTTTCTGTAATAGGTATTTCTATGAGGCCGCTGCCGACTAGACCACCAATGACTAGTAGAGCGAGTACCGCAATCAGAACTCTCCTAGCTTCAGGCATGGGACCGCCGTAGAGATGTCGTCGGAGAACTTATAAGATTTAACGTAGAGAACCGCTAAACCAGTGTGAGCTAACTCCGCAAGCGCCTAGCACATCTACCTAGTACCGGCAAACCTACCTAGACTCCTCCTTCGCTACTACCCTGTACTTAACGTACCTATCTACCGGAGAAAACCTCGGTGGACTAGCTACGGACGTTTTGCTACCGCATACGGGGCAGTGCTCTTTTAGAGTGTACCTACCACAGTTGGAACACTTCCTGATGAGGAACCTAACCGAGCTTCACCCTCTCGAAGCTGAGGCTTACGTTAAGCTTCTTGCTCAGCGCTCCAGCTCTCTCCAGGATCTCGGCTAGCTTCGCCTCCAGAACCTTGTAGTCGGTCCCCACGAGCTCAACTCTGTACTTCGGAGCTCCCTCGGAGTAGACTCTGAGCCTGATCTCCTCATCCTCGCCCTCGGCTTGTATGGACTTGAGAACCTCTCTAATTCTGTAGATCCCGTCCGGTTCGTACGTAGTTAGAGTTAGCCTGCCGTCGATCCTAACTTGCTTAGGCTTTATGTGCTTAGGGATCTCGTTCATGAGCTCCGAGACCCAGGCGTCCGGTACTCCGGCACTTCTAAGAACTGAGTCACCCATAGCCGAGGCGTCCTCAAAAGCCGCTAGAACGTCCCCGTAAGCTTCCTCCAACCTCCACCACACCTCCGAGTAGGCTTCCTCCAAGCTCCTACCGAGCTTCTTGGAGACTATCTCCAGTATCTTCTCAGCTCTCTTAGTGCGCTTCCACTCCTTAAGCTTCCTCTTTCTCTCCACCTCGACAACTCTCTTTAAAGATACGTCTACCTGGTTCTTCTTTCTATCTACTCTAATAACTTTAACAACAACCTTCTGCCCCTCCTTAACCACCTCCCTAATGTTCTTCACCCACTTACTGCTGACTTCATTCCAGGGGAGGTAGGCTTCGAGGTTCCCGTACTCATCTAGCTTAACGTAGGCACCCAGGTCGAAAACCCTATCCACGGTAGCTACGCAGAGCTCGTTTATCGAGGGCAGAGGCTCCCTCCTTCTAACCAAGCCCCCTACCCCAGGACCCTAACGACCTCACCGAGAATCTTGGCCTTACCTCCAGTAGGTACCGCTAGAAGAGAGCTGCAGACAAAGCACTTAACTGGAAATGTTGCGTAGTCGAAGACCACCTGCTCGTTCCCGCAGGAAGGGCACTTAATTCTTATGAACCTACTCTTCGGTATGGGTATCAGTACCTTCCTCTTCTTCATTTCACCACCTCAACTAGATCTACCTTCTTAATTCTAATACCTTTCCTCTGCTGGATGTAGCCGCACTTACCGCACTTCAACTTCAGAACTACCTTCTTAGTTACCTTAGCCAGCCTCTTCTGCTCAGGCTTCCTCTTACTCCCGTAGCCCTCCTGCTTACGCCTATACCTACGCTCACCCTCAGCTAGAGACCTCCTCTTACCGTGCTTATAGATACTCACACTGTGGTCTGTGTGCGTCCCGCACCTAGGGCAGTGGACCCTCACTACTTTAGGTACTCTCAAAGCCTACTCCTCTAACTCAGTATCTGAGTAAACTTAAAAACTACACTCAACCACACAATAAGTAAAACAAAGAAACCACTAACCACACTCAAGCACGCAAAGCTTTTAAGCTATGGCACCAATAGATAGCAAGAAAGGGCCCGTAGCTCAGCCAGGTAGAGCGGCGGTCCCGAGGCCGAGGCTCTTAACCCGTAGGTCCCGGGTTCAAATCCCGGCGGGCCCGCCACAAACAGAAACCTACTAGGTCGAGTAAACGACTGATCTACGAACTAGAGGCACCTACGTAATGAAATTGAGAAGTCGTAGGTTATCGCAACCCAACCCAGGCTTGGCCGGTCCTAGATCAGGTTGTTTATTGAGATAGGTTAACCAGAGTCAGAGTAGTTAGCCGAGCTGTAGTTCTTATCTTAGAGAATACCGTGGCGATGCCTAAGACGAGGAGTTTCACAGCTATCTAGGTGATGTAAGGAGAGTACGCGGTCTCACTAGGTTCCTCGGATCTAAGCCGCCGGCGGGATTTGAACCCGCGACCACCGGCTTACGAGGCCGGCGCTCTACCGTGCTGAGCTACGGCGGCTCCTTATTTTTAACCGCCGAAAAGCTTATAAGCTACGATATGGATTTTATTGTAGAAGTTGAAGATGGTTAAAAATAAGCTTTTCGGTGAATTAAATGGTTTCTGAAGGTGGGAGTCAGGGACCTTTAGAAGAGAAGTGCCCGCCAGATAAGGTAGTGTTCGATGAATCTCGAGGTCAGTACGTTTGCTTAGAGACTGGTGAGGTTATAGAGGAGAGAGTTATCGATCAAGGACCTGAGTGGAGGGCCTTCACATCTGATGAAGAGAGTAAGAGAGCTAGGGCTGGCTCACCTCTATCACCTATGATACACGACGGTGGTTTAACGTCAGTCATAGACTGGAGGGATAAGGACGCTACTGGAAAGAAGCTGGAGATGAAGAAGAGATTGGATGCTATGAGGTGGCGTAAGTGGCAGCTCAGAACTAGGATTCAGAGCTCTATAGATAGAAACATAACTCAGGCAGCTGTAGAACTAGAGAGAATAGCGGACCAGCTAGGATTACCTAAATCTATTAAAGAAGAAGCTGTCTCCATATACAGAAGAGCTATCGAGAGGGGGATAGTTAGAGGTAGGTCCGTGGAGGCGGTTGCCGCAGCGGCGCTGTACATAGCCTGCAGAATACATAAAATACCTAGACAACTCGACGAAATCTCGAGTATAACGAAGGCAGATAAGCGGGAGATCTCGAGGTGCTACAGAATGCTGGTCAAGGAACTAGAAGTAAAAGTACCTCCAACGGACTCAGCGGACTACGTACCCAGAATAGTGTCAGCTCTCGGACTTAGCGGTAGAGTGGCTAAGAAAGCCGTAGAGCTGCTGGAAGAAGCTAGAAAACTAGGTATAACCGCTGGTAAGGACCCAACCGGTGTAGCTGCGGCAGCTGTCTACGCAGCCGCTCAAATGCTCGGAATTAGGAGAACTCAGAAAGATATCGCGGCGGTAGTGGGGGTAACTGAGGTAACAGTTAGAAATAGGTATAGGGAGCTCGTTAGAAGTCTGAAACTCCAGCTACCGGAGGAGTAGAGTACTATAAAACAAGTTGTTTTATGCTCAATAAACTTTCACTCTACTCGGACTCTATAGTTATGATGTTATCTGGCGGTATACCGAGTTCTTCAACCAGTATTTGCTTAACTCTAGTCTTCTGATTTCCCTGCAGCTCTATGTGGTTATCCTTGACGGTACCACCAACAGCTAGCTTCGACTTAAGTCTCGAAGCTACCTCCTTGAGGTTGTAGATATTGCTATCCAGTCCCTCTATTACAGTAACCTCCTTACCGAATTTTCTCTTCTCAACCCTGATCTTAACGATTTGTTGTTCGGAACTTATCTGAACGCATAGTTCTTCAGGAAGTCCTCCACATACTGATTCTAAACTTAGCTTCCCCCTACCTTCCATTCCACACCCTACTTCACATAAAAATCGTGGTTGTGCTTATAAAGTTTTACTATTGTCTAGCTTAGAGGTACTCCCAGCTTCTCGAACGTTGGAATTACGTAGCTTAAGCCCAGCTTTTCGAGCGTGGACTTCCTGGGAACGCCGTTCTCATCCCACCCCCTCATGCTGTAGTAGTGCCTCAGCATCGCCATGTAGCCATCGGTATCTAGCTTCGAACCTCTCAGCGGGCCTTTAGTTAGTGGTTGAGTGAACCACTTAGCTGGAGGTACATCTAGTTCGTAACTCCACCCACAGCCTACCGCTGCGTACTCCCTCACCCAGAAGGACCTTATGAGAGAGTAGATTCTGTTCGCAACCTCGTATATCCTATCCCACGTATAGGTAACTCCGGTAGCCGCTGTCAGTAGCTTGGGGTAGTAGTCCAGGTCTAGACCTACCTCAACCCACGGAAGTCTGCAGGTCACCAGGGACTCGAACATACCTCCCCTAATGTTCTGCATCCAAACCAGTCTCTCGACTTTCTCTAGAGCGTAGCTGAACCTACCCATCTTAACCTCTGTAGCAATAAACCACGCATCCTTGTGGTGAGCCCCTATGGGTGACGTAGCGTACGCTAAGGCCATTCCGGGCGCTGCGTGGCAGTCGTACGCAGAAACCTCTAATCGCTTAACGTGCACGGCGTACTTCAGCGCCTCACCCCTAATTCTATCGGCAGCACCGGCAACACCTTCAGCTAGGAGGTCCCCCAGACCTTCTCTATAGGCTATCTGCCTAGTTAACTCCTTAATTCCGGAGTAGTCCCCCCACTCAATTCTATCCTTCAACAACCCCTTCTCACTTAACTCCATCGCAAAGCCGATAACGCTCCCCAAGCTTATGGTGTCTATACCGTAGAGATCCGCTAAGAGATTTATGTGAGCAACCTTATTTAGCGGTGCGAGACCTATGTTGGAACCAAGCATAGCTACGTTCTCGTAGTCCAGCTCCGCTTCACCGGATTCCGTTGAAGTTACGTACTTAACTACGTTACCGCAGGGCATGTTGCAGTTCGGGCACCCCTTGATTCTGACCTTCATGGACTCCATGATGTACCCATCGATACCCTCCCAGTACTCGAACACACCCTCGCTGAAGTTGTAAGTTGGTAGAACGGAGTTCTTCTGAGACCACTCAATAGTAGCCATAGTCCCCTGCCTAACCCAGAACTCGTAGAGCTGGGACTCCTTAACCTTCCTATAGGCTTCAGAGCCTAGCTTAATTAGCTCACCGCGGTCGGCTGGTTCAGGTCTGGAGCAGCCTTTCACAGCTACAGCCTTCAAGTTCTTAGAACCCATGACGGCACCTATACCCGGTCTTCCAGCGGACCTACCGAACTCACTTATTACAGTAGCAATCTTCACCAACTTCTCTCCAGCTGGACCTATAGAGAGTACGGATACTCTCTCACCCAGCTCCTTCTTCAACCTCCTCTCGGTCTCTAGTGTTGTGAGCCCCCAGTAGTCTCTCCCATTTCTAAATTCAACACCCTCGCAGCTTATGTAGAGAACTGTCGGTTCCGGGGACTTCCCCTTGATGACTACGGCGTCAACACCTAGATTTCTTAACTCAACGGCAACTCTAGTTCCTATATTACCGTCTCCGTAGCCCCAAGTGAGCGGAGACTTAGATGCTACAACCATCTTACCCGAGGAAGGTAGTGGGAAGCCTGTTAGAGGACCTACCGCGAGGATTAGGTGGTTCTCCGGTGAGAGAGGGTCTACGCCGACTGGGTTGAGGTCCCACAGTAATCTAACCGCTAGACCTCTACCACCGATGTAGTTATGCAGGTAGTCGATTGGGGTCTCAAGGTACTGGTACTTCTTGTTAGTTAAGTCTATGTATAAGTACTTTCCAGACCAACCTCTCAAGATATCACCAACTACTGCACATTCGTAGCAATAAATACCTTATTTTGATGTCTCGCAGCTACCTACGTCAGTCTACAGGTTCATTCCCTCCTAGTAGCTCTATCTATCTCCTTGAGCTTCTCTATGTTAGGTACTTCTGAGGGGTCCGGATTTTCAACGGAGATCCAGGCTTCGAGTATTTCACGAGCAACTACTTCAGTAGTCAACCTACCGCTTAGCGCCAATACGTTGGCATCGTTCCACAGTCTAGCTCCGCGAGCTGTCTGAGGATCTGGGCACAGAGCGGCTCTAACTCCGCGAACCTTGTTAGCTACTATAGAAACCCCCGTACCAGTGTAGCACACTACCACGCCCCACTCAGCCTCTCCCCTAGCTACTGCCTGAGCGACTGAGTAGGCTACGTCGGGCCACGGCTCTGGTTTACCGGTTCTTAGTGAGCCAACTACCTCAACTTCATACCCTCTCCCCCTAAGGTATTCAACGGCGGATCTCGCACAAGGATACAGATCGTCTGAACCAACAACTACCTTCTTCACTCCGGCCCACCAGTATGGGGTGCTCTGAAACAAAAAATCGCTGAATTGGTTCAGCGAGGCGTTTCAGTAGCACATCTACGTCGGGCAGAGCTTTACGAAATCTCCTCTTCCCACCTGAAGCAGCTTCTCAGCGGACCCTAAGTTAACCGCTAGTTCAGCTAGTCCGAAGCTATTTTCGTAGAGAACTAGCTGATTCTTCGGAACTGCAGAGAAAACTCTCTCAACTACAGCCGAGCACCTCCTCAAGCCGGAGACTACCTCTACTCTACTACCGAAATCTAGCCCTAGAACTCTCTCTACTCTCCTAAACCACTCGGAGAGCATTAGATTACCGAACTTATCTACGTAGACTACGCGTAGCTTAAGACACTCACCAACACTTTCAGAATGCATGGGGAGCCCGCTCCTGACCAGGCTTTCTCTACTTACTAGAGAACCGACGTCCTCGATGGGAGTGCCGCAAGCAATCCTAGCGGCTACTGGAGTAAATACGTCCCTACCGTGAAAAGAGTGTGATACAGGTTTCCTAAAGAACTCCTCCCTATCTAGAACTACGGCGAGCTCTACACCGTCGTCCTCAGCGGCTGGTACTAGAAGACCGTTATCAGGTCCAACGAAGTAGTAGTTTCTACTCGCAATAGCTACAGGTCTTCTAGTACCACCGACACCCGGGTCTACTACAGCAACAAAAACAGTTCCCGGCGGGAAGTACCTGTAGGTTAGTAGTAGCAGTAGAGATCCGTAGTCGATATCGAACGATGGGATGCTGTGAGATATATCGACCAAGTTAGCTTGAGGGCATATGCTGAGAGCTACTCCCTTCATACACGCTACGTAGGGATCGGTAGTGCCGAAGTCTGTGAGGAGCGATATAGTGCCGCACGCTTTCTTCATAGCTTTCGACACTAGTTACTAGAGCTAGTTAATTAACTTTCAGAAACTACGAGCGGAGTGCTGGGTCTGGAGCACTACCTACGCCTGCTCCTCTATAAAGAAAGCCCGCCCTAGGGATTTAGGGTCTAGGAGGGTTACACTCTTTCTATGAGTAATCGATACGACTACCATAGCCGCTATAGATATAGCGTAAGGGGCCGAAGTAGATACTTCAACTGGTAGGCCAGCACTCTGGAGGTAGGGAAGTAAAACGTAGGCTAGTGAGAAGAATACCGATACGATGGCTATTAGTGGGGGGTATCTCCACCCAGCAATAGATATCGCGTAACCTAACCAGCCGTGGTTCAATCCCTGGCCCTGAGACCAGCCACCAACTCTCCATAGAGTAAATAGAGCGCCGCCGAGACCTATTAGCATGCCACTCACTAAACCGGAGAGAAATCTAGCGCGCACTACGCTAATACCGGTCTGGCCCACCAACCTCGGGTCTTCACCAACGGCTCTCACTAGAACTCCTAGTTTAAGCTTGTAGAGAACTAAGTGCACTACCGCAACTACTAGAACCACCAGTAGGTATACGAAGATAGCGCCGCTCTGAGCAACACCTATGTACTCAACTCTTACCCTGTACAGACTAAACGAAACCCTCCCAAGGTTTCCTACGATAGCCCCCAGACCGTAGCCTACGAACATAAATGACAAACCTACAGCACCCTGACTAACTGGTAGAACTGTGTTCAGTGTTGTGTAAGCGGAGTAGAGAAGTGCTGTAGTTATCGCCGTGAACACCACCGAGAGGAATGTAGCTAGAGTACCTGGTTGGAGAGCTATCGAGAAGTATATTGCGTACGTATAAGCTAGTGAAGAACTTAAAACAAACAAACCATCGATGGCGAGATTCAGAATACCTGACCTCTCCACGATAGTACTTCCAATAGCTGTGAAGGTGTAGACAGCGTACGCAGATGCTAGCGTCGGAATGAGCCACTCGAGAAGCTCCTTCATCTAGCAACCACCAACTTCACGGAGTACTCTTTCGTAATCCTGATTACGGTGTAAACCGCTAGAGTAACTCCGATAAATATCTGAGAGAAGGCGAAAGCCGATACTCCGGGAGGCAGCAGTCCTTTGAGGGACATCTGCATTCGATAGCCGAAACTACTTAAAGCAGAAACTATTAGCGCTGAAGGAAGTACTAACTTGAGGTCTCTAAACGAGAGCCAGGCAACCAAAATAGCCGTATACCCGTAGAAACCAGTTTTACCATCACCTATGTTATACGCTAAGCGGTAGTCGTATCCTAGAAGTCTTAGAGCGCCGGCTAGACCGGCTATGAAGCCACTTATAGCGGATACTAGGACGATCGTCTTCTTTTCATCGCGACCTGAAGACCTCAACGCTACGGGATTCGAACCCAGAACCTTTATTTCAAGACCTAGCCAAGTACGCTCGATCAGTAGGTAGGCACCGATAAAAACGATGGCAACTGCCGCAACCACTTCATACCTTAAAATTTCGAAGCCAGGAATGACGGTTAGTTTCGATGATTCGGGTATTAGATCGGTCCTTATGTAGCCGTAGGTATACCTACCCTTCCACGGACCCGCAGTTAGGTAGTCGGATATGCTGTAAGCTATGTAGTTCATTAGGAGCATTACGGGTACTTCACCAATCTTAGTGTAGGCTTTGAGAACCCCGGGGAGTAGAGACCATAGCGAACCAAGAAAACCTCCTAGAGCTACCGCTAGAAGCTTAGCTACTCCAGCGGTAGTACCGTCGCTGCCTAGAAGCATGCTGCTCGCTGGGGAGAACATCACTAGGTAGATAGCTCCTAGCATACCTAGTACGTACTGACCTTCAGCACCTACGTTCCAGAAAGACCCGTAAAAAGCTACCGAAATCGCCGTACCTAGGAGAGATAGAAATAGGAGAGGTTCCAGTAAGCCGGCGTACGAAGCTAGAGTACTGTAGAAAGTACTGAAGAAGCTAGCAGGATCCAGCTTCGTGAAGAACCAGATTAAAACGTATGAAATAACTAGACCCAGTAGTAGTGAGAGCGATAGTATGGCTGGTGTCGATGTGGATACGCTCTTCTTATAGCGCTTAGTAACTACTAGCGAGATTTTCACCAACTACATCACCATCAACTTCTCCAGAACTTCCCGCTCTACAGATTCTCTAGTGAACGTACCCACGATCCTACCTCCACTTATAACGGCTATGGAGTCACTAACTCGGAGTACCTCATCTAAGCTCTCGCTGATGTATATTACTGAGAGATTGGAAGACTGCGATAGTTTTCTAATAGCACTGGTGAAACTAGAAACGAATCTCTCATCTAGAGACCTAGATGGATTGAGCACAACGAGTACTTTTTTAGCGAATTCAAGTTCTCTAGCTATTGCGAACCTCATCACATTTCCACCGGAGAGAACCTTAACTGGAGTCTTAGGCGATGCGGCAGCAATTCCGTACTTCTCTATAAGCTCCCTAGTTTTTGAAGTAAGCAGTTTTAGTGGAAGAAAAAGCCTACCGCGAATAGCTAGAGCTAGGTTCTCTACTAAGCTAAGGTCTCCCGAGAGGTTGTAGTAGAGGGGTGCTTCTGAAATAAATCCAACACCAGCAGCTCTTATTACCTCAGGACCCCTGTTAGTTACATCAAGTCCATCTACGTAGTACCTACCACTCTTAACGGGTCTAAGACCTACTAAGACTTCAGCTAGCTCTCTCTGTCCACTACCGGAGATACCAACAATCCCCAAAACTTCACCAGGCTTAACACTTAGCTCGACATCTTTAAGAACTGGACCTCCATTCTCGCTAGCGGTCCAAACTCTATCCAACTTAACCACAGCTCTCCTATTTTCAGTAATTGAAATACTCGATAACGCATTCTTGAGTAGTTCAGAAGCCGAATAGTCTTCTCCGAACATAAGCCTCCTCACGTAATCCACATCGAACTCCGCTCTTTCGAGAGTTCTAACTACTCTCCCGGAGCGTAGAACCGTAACTCTATCCGCTACATCAACTGCCTCAGATACCTTGTGCGTTATTAGCAGAACGGTCCTACCCTCACTTTTCATTTTTCTTAGATAGCCGTAGAATCTCTCCCTAATTGACGTAGGTAGGTAGGTAGTTACCTCATCTACTAGAAGTACTCTAACCCTTAGGAGAGACGCTCTCACTAACTCAACTACCTGCCTCTGCGTGTAGCTTAGTTCGCTCACTCTAGCTTCGGGATCTACCGGAGATCCGATTCTTCGGAATTCCTCTACTACTAGGTCCCTAATACTACTAGTCCTCGCGAAAACTCCGTAGGACCTCATAACCATTAGAACGTTCTCAACGACTGTGAGTCTCTCAATTAAATTCGGGGTCTGAGGTATGTAGTATATACCGTAGCTAACGGCGTCTATCGGATTCAGCAACTTCACACTCTTTCCTAAAATCTCGATGTAGCCTTCGTCCGGTGTGTAGATACCCGCGATGATCTTAGCTAGAGTAGACTTCCCAGATCCGTTCTCCCCTAGGATTGAGTGTATTTCACTCGAGTATAGCTCTAGAGAAACTCTATCTAAAGCTAGAACTCCGGGGAATCTCTTAGTCAAACCCACAACTCGAAGAATAAGCCTACCAGGAGGAAAAAACATGCTCACCTCCTTATCTAACACCCAGGTACTTAACCCAAGATACGAACCAATCCATATTCCAGAGATCTGCGTGCCCAAGTCTCAAACCAGTGGGTATGCTCACTCTATCTGACTTTCTGCAGTACTCCGTGAAGGCCTTGTCCCCAGTGTACCTACACCAACCTTCTAGAGGACCTACGAATGGGTCGAAGATCGTAGAAACTAAGTACCTCTTCTCTCTACCTCCAATACCTACGTAAGTAGTGTTCTCTAGTTCGTGAGTTATAGCTGAAAACTGCAGTGACTGTAGCAGGGGTGCGCTCTTCATCTGCTCATATCTCCTCATAACGAGGTCGTACACAGATACTCTCTCACCAGTTAGTTTATCTCTAACTACGACGTTCTTTAGCTCAGGTACGTACTTCGGATTCACCATCATCACGGTACCGTTCTCGAAGACGTGCGCTCCCAGCTCAACAGCTCCAGTATTGAGGAGGTACCAGTAGTCTACGTGCCTAAGGTTAGCTGCGTTCAGTACTCCACTTCTAATCTTAACCAGTATGTCAGCGTATATTACCTCCCACCTAACTAACTGCCCTGACACAACAGCATCGGGTCCGTACTCGTACATAGGTGCGTAGTGCCCGAAAACATACACAGCCTTCCCCTTTCTGTGGAGTTCCTGAGCGAACTCAACTATAGCTGAGCTATCCTCGGTAAACGCAATTACATCAACACCGAACACGTCAACTAAGTACCTAGCCGCATCTACAGCTTTATCTGGCGCGAACCACGCACCTATCTCAACTACGTAAACCTCCACACTCTTACCTAGCTGCTCACCTACTTCTCTAGCACCTATAGCGAAAGCGTTGATATGCCTAATTACCTCGGGTATTGTGAATGCGGCAACGTACCCTATCTTCCCCGACTTAGTTAGAGCGCCGGCCATTAGTCCGTTTAAGTAGTATATCTGGTAGAGGTCTGCGAAGTAGGTACCCATGTTATCCCACCTCTTATAGCCACTGCAGTGGAAGAACAGTACGTTGGGGTACTTCAAGGACGCTTCGTAGGTCTTATCCATGAAGTCGAAGGAAGTTGTGAAGATCACGGTGTACCCAGCTCTAACCAGTTCATCAATTCGCGAAAGCAGCTCAGCTTCACGTACTGACTCATAGTAGGTAGTTTCAAGCCACTGCTTAAAGAGATTCTCTACAACCCTCCTACCTAGGTCGTGCATGTAGGACCACCCTAGATCGCCGATGGGACCGACGTATATCCAAGCGGCTCTAACCTTCTCTGGGATAGAGATCGGTATGGGCGTTGTGACAGTTCTAACTACCGTAACCGTTACTGGAGGACCGGGTCTAGCGACTTGAGTAGAACCTGCGAAAAACCCTACTAATCCAGCTACAACGGCAGCAGCAACTACTAGAGCGTAGACAGCTCTAAACTTCACCATGTATTACACCAAAACTAATTCACACAGAGCTTATAAAACTTTTCCGCGAACCATTGGAAAATGCTTGGGTAGGCTTCCGAGCTTTAATTCAGTTAAGTTAAACTACTTCACTGAGATTAATGTTCTTCTTCGCGAAATAGTGAGTCCCTCGTCTAGAAGGCGTGTACTTATTGCTTTAACTGGGCACAGTACCTCACAACCTCTACAGTAGATGCAGTTTTCTTGATCTACCTTTAGGTGCTTATCGGTTATCTGAAAAACTCCCGTTGGACAGTTCTCTACACAGAGACCGCAGAGATAGCAAGCATCGGAAACCCTAATTTCCACCTTCAACTCGCGTAAGCCTCCCGTGCTCATCGAGCTTAGACTTAATTAAGCGCACTAGCTTATCCATATCTACCGGAAACACTCCTCTACTCGTTACTGCGTACGGTATCCAGAACGGGTTCGTCGGCGCCCCCCTCAGCTTCTTAATTAGTAATTCCTTGAGTGGTATACCTATCTTTCTTAAGTCTTCGTTAATTCTAGTGTATATAACTCCATCGAATAGGTGCTCTATATTTCTCTCTATAGATACCATCTCGTCGGTATCTGTGTGAAGAACCATGATGCTGAATATCTTTCTTAGCTTAGATACGTGAGCTCTAATAGACTTTACCAGCATAACTATCTTAGGTATGTCGTGAAAGTAGAATAGGTCATTTAGAGAGTCTATAATTAGAACTCCGGAGTTCTCTAGCCTAAGCTCATCGATAGAGCTCAGTATGGAGTACACCAGCTCATCAATTTTCTGTACGTTGATGCTCTTCTTAGAGTAGTTTGAAACTACGTGTCTACCGGTACTGTAGGTATAGCCATCTATGATGTACAGCAGCCCCTTCGAGTAGAAATCCCTCCCCGGCCAGCTAAAACTCTCGAGCTGCTCAACGAACGATTCAGGAGAGTCGTCTAGCGCAATATAGATACACCTCTCACCTCTAAACATGAAGTTAGCCGCTATATGAGCTATTAGCGCAGACTTACCAGTACCTGATTCACCAGCTACTAGCAGAGTTGATGAACGTAGAGCGCCTTCAGGAGCGCCGATATCTAGAGGTTCTATTCCGAAGGTAACTCGAAGACTCAAACTAGCACCACACCTAGATGCTAAACCACCTATTATTTTCGAATATCTCGACCTATATTAATCTCATTAAAAGCTCTCTGAGGGGTTTAGGAGGTGAATATGCTGTTCATTGCTGGACCGGCTGGTTCAGGAAAATCTCTACTTACTTCAACGCTATCTACTTGGATCGAGAGATTTGAGTACTCCGTGTGTAAGGTAAACCTGGATCCAGCCTCGGAACTCCTGCCCTACGTACCGGATGTCGATGCTAGAAGGTACGTAAACGCCAGGGAGCTGATGATTAGGAGAGGGCTGGGACCTAACGGCGCTCTACTAGCTAGTATGGACGAGCTGCTGAACTACGTTGTAGACATAAAGACGGAGATAGAGGATTGTAGAGCTGACTACGTTCTAGTAGACCTACCCGGACAGCTCGAGGTTATAGCCTTCAGATTGCTGGGCCCCAGACTACTCCACGAACTAGCTGAAGGAAGTAATGCTGCGGTAATCTTCCTCATAGATGCTAGGCTGGTCTCAAAAATGTACTCTGCGTACTCTCTTCTACTACTCGCTCTATCTACTATGTACAGACTTAACCTACCGATGGTTCTAGCTGTAAATAAGATAGACCTCGTAGTAGACCTTACCGCGTACAGCGATAGGAAGCTCTACGAGAAGCTTTACGAAGTACTGCCGATCTACAAACTACTATCAGAGTACGGCGAGTGTCCATCAATAATTGCGAGCGAGGGTTTTCTAAGCACATCGATTTCAATACAGCTATGCGAAATCTTTAGGCAGTCTATAAAACCACCTACACCTATTTCAGCGCGAGAAGCTGTGGGTCTCGATTCTCTAATAGCTGAAGTAGAGAACGTGGTGGCTACGTACAAGGAAGGCTAGCACATCAGGGTGGAGGCGGTTCATTGTAGATCTACCGTAACGTGGTTACAGTACCTCTACGCACTTAAAGTAAGCTGGTGAAACCGCTTTAAAAGCTAGAATACACCTACGAACACTACCTGAAGTACGGTTCTCTTACTTCAACAGCCCTAGCTATTGCTTTTACGAGCTCTACCTCGTTTCTCGCTTTAATTAGCGGTTTTAGGTCTATGTAGGGATCTCCATAGAGACACAGCTTTATTCTCCCATCAGGTCCTATGCGTATTCTCGAGCACCCAGCACACATTAAGGGGTTTCCATAGCCCTTTATTACGTAGATCCTGCTACCTGATGGAAGAGTGTACACGGTTCTATTCTGAAATGGCTCTACACTCTTCCCGATGCTTACATTCTCTAGATACTCAATTACACTATCTAAATTTACGTGCAGCTTTTCGTATACCTCCCTACTTACTCCAAGTGGTATGAGCTCTATTAAGTTAACGTCTAATCCACTACTTGAAGCAAAATCTAGTAGGTCCGCCACTTCACCTAGATTAGGCTTTAGAACTAGGTAGTTTATCTTGAGTTTAATTCCGCACTCCAGAGCTTCTCTAACTCCAGCTAGAACTCTATCTAATGCGTCGGAGCCCGTTAGAGCTGTGTAAACATCTCTCCTAAGAGAGTGTAGAGATACGTTTACGTGGTCTACTCCAGCTCTAGATAGAGGTTTTGCGAATTCTTTCAGTAGGTAGCCATTAGTAGTTATGGATGGAATACCTCCGTATTTTCTAATTGATTCAACAACTTCAACTACACCTCTATAGAGCAGTGGCTCACCTCCAGTTATCTTATAGAACTTAAACCCGAGCTTGACCACCGCGCTCACCAGGAAATCCCAGTCTTCCGGAGAAAGCTCCTCATCCGAGCTGTCGAGTCCTTCTCTGTGGCAGTAGATACAGGAGTAGTTACAGCGATTGGTTACAGATAGACGAACGTGTGTCGCCGCTCTACCAAATCTATCTCTAAGCATTAGGAGCATCCAATACCTATAGTATTGCGAGGTATATTATGCGTTAAGATACCGCACTGCTTCCACATCTGGGAGCGCGCCTACTTTCCAAGACTTCAGTTCACAATACTTTCAACCACCTCTCTCAGAGTTAGTACCACTTTTACCTAAGTAAATAGCTAGTATCACTGCCGCCATCTACGCGGAGATAGGTCTTGAAGTGCCCGCACTGCGGAATTGAAAATTCACTAGTTTGGGATGAGAATAGAGGTACCGTTGTATGCTCCGAGTGCGGTATGGTCGTAGACCTCATATACGTCAATAGCAGAAGAACTTCAGAATTTGCGGTAGAACCTCCGGGAAGGAAAGTTTCGACTAGTACAGAAAGTTTCGGAAAGCTTGATGTAGTATCTCAAAAGTACCTAACTATACTAGGAGAAGTGAAGAACAACTCAAGTTTCTACATAGATAGCGATTCCTTCAATAAGTACCTAACGCTGGGGAAGAGAGTTAAAGTTATAAGAAAGAGAGTTAGAGTACCCGAGGACGAGTACTTAAAGAGGATAGTCTCGATTATGATTAAGTACCCGAAGCTGTGCTCAAGAACGGATAGAGCGAAATATGCGATAGCTGCGATAGCGTACACGCTGACTACGAACGGCAGTATAAGCGTATCGAAACTCTCTAAAGAACTAGGTCTCAGTAAAACCCACATTGCGAGACTACTTCGCGTAGTACTTGAATCACAGAGTTTTCTAAGTGAAGTAAGAAGCGTATCGCAAGCGACTCTCGCAGTATCTTCTCAATAGAGTTGGAGCTCAGTTTTTACTGGAGTAAGCTACCTATCTAGCAAGGAATTCCTGAAGTTTTCTTCTAACCAAGGTATTGACTAGAGCTCCATCAGCTCTACCTCTAACTACGGACATAACCCTACCCATCACCAAGCTAACGGATTTTTCGAAACCTCTAGATTTAATTAAGTCCGCGCTGGACTTCAGTACATCGTCCACTATCTTCTCGAGCTCCTCTACTCTCAGTACTCTATAGGACCTCAGAACGTCTTCAAAGCTAGATCCCGAAGCAATGGCTTTAATGGCTTCTGGAATAGCTTCCTTAGCTATCTCACCCCTACCTACGGCGCTCAGAATCTTAACTAAGTCTGAGTAGCTCACTCTATCTACATCAATACCATCCCTCCTTAAAGACTTCATGTGAACCATTAAGGTAGAAGCAATCACCTGGGGGCTAACGACGCTCTTCAACTCTTCGACTAGGTCTAGGTAGAGATGTAGGGAGGGGTCTCTAACAAGTTGAGATGCTAACTCTCGCGATACTCTATGTTCTTCAACTAGAATTCTGAGGACGTCTTCAGGTTTAGGTACAGCTATCTTCTCAGCATCTTTCAGTATGGACTCATCTATTTTCAGCGGACGTATATCGGTTTCTGGGTACATTCTAGCCGCACCTGGCTGCGGGCGAAGATACCTGGTAGTACCGTCTGGGTTAGCGGCCCTAGTCTCCTTAGGTACGCCTACGAAAGCTTGCTTCAGCCTCTGGATAACGGCTTTTAAAGCTCTCTCAGCTCTCTCGTAGTCACTTACTACTAGTATGAAAGCATCTCTATCTCTACCTAGACCCATGTACCTATAGAGAGACTCTAAGTCCTTCTCCGAGATTCCGTAAGCTGGAAGCTCATCGCTGTGAATAATTCCACCGACACCCCCCCAAGCTTTGGCGTAGTCGGATAGCTCCGTACCGAACCTCCTACCAGGGCAGACATCCCTCCCTAGTATACCCCTAAAACCTGGAAGCGGTAGAGCGTAGACCCTCATACCCCTATCTAGGCTAGACCTGATCAGCCTACTTCCGCAATCCTTCAGAACCTCGGACACGTCGGTAAAGAACTCCGGCACGTCGTCCGGCTTCAACCCCCTCGCACAGAGCTCTTCCCTTATACCTAGCAGTGAAAGCTGTCTAAGCACTTCGTAAGCTACGACTTTAGGTATGAGCTCCAGTTTATCGACTCCCTTAATTTCAATTCTCTCCCCATTCTCTATAGATATATTTAAATCCTGCCTAATAGTACCTATACCTCTCTTAACTCTCCCACTCAACCTCATTATAAGTCCTATCCTATACGCTACTCTAAGAGCTTGCTCGGGGGTCTTGATATCTGGAGCCGTACTTACCTCTATTAGCGGAATACCGAGTCTATCGAGATTGTAAACTACGTAGTCAGATTCTTCAGCGACTTTCCTAGCCGCATCTTCTTCTAGGGCGATAGTTTGAATTCCAACCCTCCCGTCTTCATCTTCAACATAACCACCGAGAGCTACGATAGCCGTTCTCTGAAATCCGGCTGTGTTGGATCCGTCTACAACGATCTTCCTCATTACGTAAACCTCGTCAACGGGTCTAGCGTTTAGAGCCCTCGCAATCGATAGGGAAACCACTAGGGCTTCTCTATTAATATCGTGAGGAGGTTCCTCGTCTAGCTCCACTAGGCATACGTGACCTTCAGGAACTCTGTAAACTATCTTCCTACCTCTAGCAATCTCGTATAGAGCCGCCGGGTCTATTTCACCCAGCTCAGACTTACTCAACCACAGATTGCGGACTACTTCTCGGTACCTCACATCTTCAGGTGCTAGCTTAGCGGGACAGTTACAGAATAGCTTAAACTCACTATCCAGCTGCTGATGTACTTCTAACCCAACCTTAAGCCTCAGCTTCCCGTAGTCGATCTCCATGGTACCACCTCGGAAATATCTCTACACTCTGAGGACTCCCTAATTCATTAACCATGTTGGATACGAGCTTCGACTTGATCTCGCTCGGACTATCCTCCGGGAAGTTCCCGAGAAGCCACGATAGCTTAACGAAAGCTACCTCCGGAATCATATCGTCTACAGGCACGACGCCAGCTTTAAGAAGCTTGCGGCCGGTTGTGTAGACATCTAAATCTACGCGGCCGAAGATCGTCTGAGTTGCCATTGCCACGACAACACCAGAATCTGTAGCTCTTCTAATACTCTCAACACACTCTTCTCTTACATGGCCCAGTCCTGTGCCCTCTACGACCACTCCTCTATAACCTCTATCTACTAGGTAATCGAAGATCTCGCAGTCTATTCCAGGGTAGGACTTAATGATCGATACCTTACTGCTGAATCTGCTCAGTATGCGCACATCGGAACTCCTAGTCCTAGGAAGATATCTTCTATTTAGAAGCTCGAACTTTTTCTCTCTAACGTAGACTTTGGCTAGAGGTACATCGTTGATCGACTGGAAAGCATCTCTCCTACTCGAATGCATTTTCCTAACTCGAACGCCTCTGTGTATAAGAGTGTAGAGGTCGTCGGTAGTTCCGTGCATGGCTACCACTACTTCAGCAAACGGAGCGTCTCTAACTACTATCGGACAAGCTCTTAGATTGTATAGAGCGTCTGTGCTCGGTCTATCGCTACTTCTTTGAGCACCGACTAACACCACCGGGTTTCCTAGGTTTCTCAGCGAGAAGGCTAGTGCGGCAGCTGTGTACGACATCGTGTCAGTACCGTGAGCTACTACTACACCATCAGCACCAGACCTCAGGTACTTGCCGACTTCTTCAGATATCCGGGACCAGTCCTCCGGAGTCATGTTTTCACTAAGCTTTCTCATGAAGTCTACTACAACTAGCTCACTAGATAGTTCTTGAAAATCCGGAGCGAACTCCACTAGGTCGCTGGCGTTTAGAGCCGGCCTCACGGCACCGGTTTCGTACTCCACCTTACTGACAATAGTTCCTCCAGTACTAACGAAAGCTATTTTAAGATTTCCACCACCTCTAAATACAGTTACTTTACTGGTTTCTTCTGAAGTAGCTGGCTCGAGATACTTCTCCACTAGAACTTCAACAACCGCATCTTCAAGAGATACACCTACGTTATACCCACTTGAAAGCTTTATTACTAAGTGATTCTCGGAGGTAAACTCCGTGGAGGGAAGTACTACTCCCTCAATCACTAAACCCCCTCTTTTAACTACTCTAACTAGGTCTCCCGGTCTTACATCAACCACTCAGCATCACACCGCTAAGTAGAGAGTGCCGAGCATATTAACCGTGGATCCACGGTGTACCGTAAGCCAGCGCGGTATGAGCGTGATCCTTAAATGAAGGCAGTATTTAGCTTAAAAACTCGTTGCGCAGGCTATATGGGTAGCCGAACTGTGGGTAAGGTGTACACATCGCTGATTAAGAGAACCGCTAGAAAACTGCTAGAGATGCATCCGGGTGAAGTATCGGAAGACTTCGAGAGAAACAAGGAACTGGTATCTAAGTACGTAGACGTGAAATCGAGAAAGCTTAGAAATCAAATAGCTGGTTACTTAACTAGGTTGGTTAAGCTATCTAAGAAAGCGGAGGTTCTTCCTCAAGAAGCGGAGGTTTCTGATGAAGGTTAAGATAGAGCTCTACGGCTTCTTGAGGAGCTTACTCAACTCTAAGGAAGTACTTATTGAGGTTCCCGAGAACTCCACTCTAAGAAAGGTGCTCTCCGTAGTCTACGAACGAATACCCGAGCTCCGCGAAGCTGTGGAGATCGGTGGAAGTCTCAAACCGTACTTCATGCTGTTTATTAACGATGTGGATTACGAACTTCTTAACGGATACGAATACGTGGTGAGAGATGGCGATGTGATACAGCTAGTTCCAGTAAGTCACGGCGGGTCCATCGAACCTCTGGAAGAGTACATCAATCAGATAAACTCGATGAGAGTTTCCGTATGCTTAGTTAATGAGGAGCAAGCCGAAGAGCTACTCAGTAGAGTAGACGGTGTTAGCGATTCCTGCGTAGCTCAAGTACTACCCTTAAAGTACTACTACGGAAAGAACTACTCGGCATTAGTAGCCTACCTAGCACTACGCTCACATAGACTAGGGCTCAGCGTAAGTAGAAAGAAGTCGCTAGAATTTCTACTGTACTACTTCGGAGATAGGCAGATAAGTAACGTACTTAAACTACTGAAAAACGAGCGCTCTAGAGAGTACGTAGCTATCTACGCGTGCCTACCGGAGGCTGCTGAATCCGAAGATTCCTTCTCGAAAGCCCTAGCTAAGTGCGATAAAACTCCGGAAGAACCTCAGAAAGTACCTGAAGAAGTACTTGAAAAACTAGCGTCAGGTATATTTAAAATACTCTCGTAGCCACACTACTCTAAAACTTATAAAACTGAAGTAGAGGAATTATTTGAGTGACCTCAAATGCTATTCGAGGAAGAGGAGTGGTGGGAGGAAGAGGAGGAGTGGTGGGAAGAGGAGGAAGAGTGGGAGGAAGAGGAGGAATAGCACCACTCCTCTTTTGTAAAACGTTTTTGCATTTAAAGCTCGATTTACGCTGTATGATAGCACCTCACTGAGGTTCTAGAGGGGTGCTCCTTGGTTAGAGTTGCGTCTATAGATAGAGGTCTGTGCAATCCGAGGAAGTGCCAGCTAGAGTGCGTTAGGTTCTGCCCGATCAATAGAACTGGGAAGAAGGCCGTCGAGGTACCTCAGGACGTTGGTAAAGCAGTTATATACGAAGACGTCTGCGTAGGGTGCGGTATTTGCGTTAAGAAGTGCCCGTTTCAAGCTATTGCGGTAGTGAACCTACCTGACGAGCTAGAGAAGTACGTTATCCACAGGTACGGGCGGAACGCATTTAAGCTGTACGGACTTCCGGTACCTCAAGAAGGAAGAGTGGTCGGTGTCATCGGTAGAAACGGAATCGGAAAAACTACGGCCGTTAGAATACTAGCTGGTGAAATAGTTCCCAACCTAGGTGCGCTGAACTCGAGTCCGAGCTGGGACGAGGCTCTGAAGTTCTTCAGAGGCTCCGAACTCTACAACTACTTCTCGAAGCTCGTAAACAAGAAGATCAGGGTAGTTCACAAGATACAGCACGTAGACGCTGTAAGAGTGTATGTTAGAGGTTTCGTTAGGGAGGTTCTAGAGAAGATAGATGAGAGAGGTCTTCTAGGTGAGCTCGGGAAGTTCCTGAACTTAGAGCTGGTGCTAGATAAGAAGATCTCTACGCTAAGCGGTGGTGAACTACAGAAAGTAGCTATAACGGCGGCTCTACTTAGAGATGCCGATGTCTACGTATTCGATGAACCAGCTAGCTATCTAGACGTCAGGGAAAGACTTAGAGTAAGTAGAGCTATAAGAAGGTACGTACCGAGTGGAGCCTACGCAATAGTCGTAGAACACGACCTAGCCGTGGTGGACTACATCGCAGACCTCGTCTCGGTGGTCTACGGAGAACCCGGAGTTTACGGAGTATACTCGAAAGTATACTCCGTTGGTTCAGGCATTAACCACTTCCTCGGCGGCTACCTACCAGCCGAGAACATGAGGATAAGGTCCGAACCAGTAGTCTTCAGCGCGAAACCCGAGCAGCGAGTGCTTGAACTAGAGCACAGGCAGGTGTACCTGACTTGGCCGGAGATGTCTAAGTCGCTAAACGGATTTACACTGAGCGTCAACCAGGGGGAAATACGCGTAGGTGAAGTAGTGGGTGTTGTAGGTCCAAACGGCATTGGAAAAACTACGTTCGCTCGCTTAATAGTAGGTGAGATAGAGCCTGACGTAGGCTACGTTCCATTTAGAGGGTTGAGAATATCGTACAAACCGCAGTACATTAAGGGGGAGGAGTTTCCGTGGGAATACGTTGGTGAAGCTCTAGACAGTATCTCTAAGGAGGGAATAGCGTCTAGTGAGTGGTTTGCTGAGGAGGTAGTTAGGAAGTTCAAGCTCCACAAACTAAAGGAGAAGAAGATTAAAGAACTAAGTGGGGGAGAGCTGCAGAAGTTCTCGATAGCCATAGCTTTAGCTAGAGATGCTGAACTCTACGTACTCGACGAGCCATCAGCTTTTCTAGATGTAGATGAGAGGCTAGCTGTAGCTAGAGCTATAAGAAAGATAATCGAGGGGAGGAAAACGGCCTGCCTAGTCATAGACCACGACATCATGTTAATAGACTACATATCCGATAGACTCATAGTGTTCTCAGGTGAACCTGGAGCTAGAGGCTTGAGTATAGGACCCGTAGATGTGAGAAGAGGTATGAACGCCCTCCTAAGAGAGCTTGAAGTTACGTTTAGGCGGGACGTAAAGACCGGAAGACCCAGAGTTAACAAGCCAGATTCCTATCTAGATAGGTACCTCAAGAGTATAGGAGAGTACTACTACATGAAGCCCGCGGAAGATAAGGAGTCTTAGAAAGGAGTCTACTCCGCCCCCCCACATTAATCGGAGCAAACAGTGTCTGAGTGTAGATATGGTTGAAGGTGACGTTTTCGCACTGATTTCTATACTGTCACTACCGCTAAGTGAAAAGTGTTTAGCTACTTGGAGCTGCTTAACTAGGTGCTTTCCTTTCAATTCTATCGTTTAGATTCCGTGTCTTTATTGTCTAAGGATCTACAAGTTTTATCTTGGGAGTAATCAGAAGGGTAGCCTGGAGTTTACTCCAATCTTACTCAGCAGATCGCAGAGTACGCACACACTCCTACCGTAAGCTGTTGGAGAGCCGCATACGGAGCACTGAGGTAGCTCTACGAGATTAGAGGCCTTCTTTAGTAGTTCCTTCTCGATGTAGCTATCTATAGCTTCGAGTACTCTAAGGAGGGAACCGGGCTTGGAGCGCTCCACTTCGTATAGGTAGTCACGTAGTACAGCCCTCAGAGTCGGCCTGAACCTAATGTAGGGACACTCAGCTTCCTGAAACTTGAAGCCTCTCATAAAGGCGTAGGCCGACGTCTCCCATTCGTATATCTTTCTAAGAGGTTTAACTCTCTTAATAAAGTACCTACTTAGCGTAGAGCTGAGTGGGTGGTTCTGTATTAGCCTACCCTCATCGCCTCGCAGTAAGTTCATTAGGTAGGTCTGAACTTCGTCATCTAGATTGTGGGCTGTCACTACCTTATCGTAGCCTAGAGTTCTCGCGTGGTAGTTTATTATTCTCCTCCTCAGTACACCGCAGTACGTGCAGGGACTTGTTTCTAGTTTCCTCAATCTATCTAGAGAAACTATCTCGTCGAGACTATACCCTGTGAACTCCTTAAAGGAAGTTAGGTGGAGGTCTATTCCGTAGTTTCTAGATGCCTCAACTATCCAAGCTACGTCATCGACTCTATTGTAACCTTCAACACCCTCGACTACAGTCACTATACCTACCTTACTCACGTCGTGAATATCCTTTACAATATCTAGGAGTACGAAGCTATCCTTCCCCCCCGAGAGAGCTAGAAGTACTCTATCGCTCGGTGTAATCATTCCGTACCTAGCTACCTCGTTTCTAAATCTGGTGACTAGGTCTTCTCTAAAGCACTTATCGCACAGTACTCTACCACTATGCCTCTGCAGTACTCTACCACTAGCCCTACCACACACATTGCAAAGTCTTACCGTGCCCCGTAGAGGACTTCTCTAGCTAGCTTTTATCTTGAAAAAGAGGGCTTTACTAAAGCTTTTATTGAGTTCTCAAAGCGTAGGTTAGGGTGCGGTATGAAGGCAAGACCGTACGTTAAGCCCCCGGCACTAATAAAAGATAGAGGGTTGGTAAAGAACTTGAGGGTTGGGAGAGGTTTCAGCATATGCGAACTCGAGAAAGCAGGTCTCGACCCGGAGACTGCGAAATCTCTGAAGATATACGTAGATACTAGGCGGAAAACTTGCTACGAGTGGAACGTTAAGATACTTCAGGAACTTTTGAGTAAGCTCAGTAGCTCTAAAAGTACTCAGACATGAAGAAATGCTGGTGAGTACGCCGCTTAGCTAGGAGAGCTGCGAGTACTTAGAGAGGAGAGATCGTGGGGTAGAGTCTGCGTGAATGAGTAGGCTTAAGGTCTCTAACTACTGCTTTCAGCTACTTCTCTAGTTGAGCTACTCTCAGCTCGAGGAGCGGCCCCGACTATGTCTATCGCTATACCATCGCTTACTTCGAGAGCTCTATAGAGCTTCTCACCGAGTTTAGTTAATCTATAGACTCTGTAGTTTCCCTTCGATACTAGGGGCTCCACAATTCCAAGTTCTTCAAAAACGTGTAGAGCTGCGAGAACTTCGTACCTAGGCAGGCCAGTAGCTACTACGATGTCTCCGGGTGTGAAGAGTTTTGCGTACATAGCGTCTAGTAGTTTTTTAACTCTATTCATGTACGACCCGCACTTCTGCTGGGTACTGTCTATCTTTTAAGTAGTAAAACACATAGGTAGGCAAGCACTCAGCTCAGCTCGAACTACTGGAGCCGCGCACTGCGAACTCTTTATAAGTAGCCCTACTATTGGGAACCTACGTGCCTAGTAGAAGGGTTAGGAAGGGAGTTAGCGAGCTAGTTATCGTACTAGCTCTAGTAGCTATAGTAATACCTATAGTAATGATGCTTCAAAGCTGGCTCTCAAGCAGGGTCGGGAATTTAGAGAACGTGAATGTAGTTCAGCCACTAAGCGGATACCTCGTAAGTAGAAGCTACGCAGACGGTAGGGAATTCATTACGATTGGCTTGAGAAATCAGGGTCAGACCACCTACATGATACAGGACTTTAGAGCTATACTAGACAATGGAACGGTCGTTGGTGGAACCTCAATATCTGTACGCGATATTTCGAATAGAGAGATAAAACCCGGTAGCGATAGAGTGCTCACAATCGTAGTCACCACCGGATCAGCTAGAGTAAGAGGAGTTGTAGTAGTAACGAGTGAAGTAACTACGAATAGACTACTAGAGGTAGTAGTAAACCTAGGGTAGGAGGCTCAACTCTAAGACTTCCTAGTTTAAGGTGTTTTTAGTTGGAAGTTCTCCTCACTTACAATGTCGGGCTCTCATCTGTAACCATACTGAAGAATCCATCCGGAAGCTACTACTACCTAGTTAGCGATATAGAGCCGGATAGGTACGAAGCTATCGCTAAGCTGGTAGGTAGAGTGCTGGAGCGCCTAGATCCTCGAAAAAGCGTAGGTGTATACGATATAGCTAAAACCGCGCACGCGTATCTAAGAAATTGCGACCTGGAGTTAATTACGTACGTAGTTAACAGGGAGTTGAAGTATAAGAAACTTCAAGTACTTCTAGACGACCCCTACGTAGAGGATATATCGATAGTTGGACCGGGACCTGTATGGGTGAGGCACAAGTACGTAGTAGAGAAAGACCCGGTAGCGGACTACATCGAGACCAACATAGTGATAGGTACGTACGAAGAGTTCATGAACTACATGGAGTTAATTGCGGAGAAGTCGGGTAGGGTAGTCAATAGAAGAAACCCAATTATAGACTTCACACTACCAGAAGAAGATGGAGGTCACAGAGTACACGTAGTTCTTCCAGATGTAGCATACTCAAGTGGAGAGATCGTAATTAGAAAAAAGCTGCACCACGCGCAGGTAGATCTCGATACCCTAGTAGAAAACGGCATGGTCCCACAGCATGTTGCTGAGTTAATAAAGACTGTCATTAGAAGAAATGGGTCGGTAGTAATTCTCGGACCCCCGGGGTCTGGTAAGACAACTCTACTCAAAGCAATACTGTACTCAGCTATACCTAAGTTCTGGAAGATAGCTGTAATTGAGGATACACCGGAAGTCGATATACCGAAAGACTCCAGCTGGGTTAGGTACACAGTTCCAACTAATGTGTGGGGATCTGAGAGAGGTATAGACCAGATGTCACTAGCTAAAGCAGCTCTCAGAGCGTCCGTTAGTAGGTTTCTGGTAATAGGTGAAACTAGGGGAGCTGAAGCGAGAGTACTCGCACAGGCAATGAATATGGGTTTAGGGGGTCTGTGCCTACCCGCTGACCAGCTCGTACTAGCTAGAGTAGATGGAAGAATAGACCTCTACGAAATCAGGTCTATCGTAGAGAAAATTGTGAGAGAAGGACCCGGTAGGGTTGAGGTAGTGTCTATAGGACCGAAACTCGAACCTATATGGCGGCCTGTATCAGCAGCGATCGTTAAGAGCGGTAGTCGCAGATTCGCTAGAATTGAAGTAGATGAGGGAGCTGTTCATGAAGTACATGAAGACCATAACGTGGTGGTTGTTGACGGAGAATCCGGCCTCGCTCTTAAGAAAGCTAGAGAACTTAAGCCTGGGGACCTACTCCTATCTCTCCAGTCTCTACCTAAACCAGCTAGAGAAAGAAAGTTCATAGACATACGGGAGATTCTGAGTGAATACTCAAATAACTCTGAGAACTCGGCAGTCGCAGATTTTCAAGAAGTGAAATCAACCGTAGTGGAGGGCCTAGACCTCTCCACACCAAAACTTCTAGAGCTTAGCGAAGAACTGGGATACGCGCTCGGACTGTACGTAGCTACCGGTGGTATTGAGGAAGACCCCCTGGGTAGCTCAGCGAGTGCGTACTTTAGTGTCGGTAGAGCTATCTCCAGTAGGGTAGTTGAAGCACTAAAAAAGCTTGAAGTAGAGAAAATCGAGATAGTATCAGACTCTACTCGAAATAGTGTTGTTAGAGTAAGAGCGAGATCTCGCGTACTACTATCTGTACTCTTAAGTACCGTCGGTAGAGGTACTGGCAGTTCTTTGAAGAAGGTACCACTCAGACTACTTATTGAGTCGCCCGAAGGATTTAGAGTAGGTTTTCTCAGAGGTTACTGCGATGGTGTAGGACTTTACGACAGTATGGATGAAGACGGTGCGATCGAAATCCGCGCGTATAGTAGAGAGGTAGCTGAATCACTATCTCTCATTCTTAGAACTCTTAAAGTGTCTTCATCCGTTAAACCCCGTCGCTCGGAAAGTAGGGAACTCTATGTAGTTCGCGTAGATAGGGATGTAGATAGATTCCTACGTATCGTAGTAAGAGGT
Organism: Sulfolobales archaeon; assembly: GCA_026419835.1. Lineage (GTDB taxonomy): Archaea > Thermoproteota > Thermoprotei_A > Sulfolobales > NBVN01 > DRZP01. The sequence continues at coordinate 185,531 of JAOAKQ010000001.1, forward strand.
GAGGTAGGGGTTTCTGAGGTAAGTGGTGAAGTCCGCAAAAATCTGGAGGGAGTTGAAGAGCTCGCGCTACTAAGAGTTCGAAGCGTAGATTTTGTTGAGAAGGATAGTCCGCTGTACGATATTGAAGTACCGGGAACCCACCTCTACGCAGTCTCAAGTTCTCTCATACTAACTCACAATACTACATTTCACGCTGGGTCGCCCGAAGAAGCTATTGTCAGACTCACTTCACCTCCAATAGAGTTAACACCGCAGCAGCTATCTATGATATGGCTATTCGTAACCCTCGGCTTCGTAGAGAACGGGGGTTTGAAGAGAGTTGTTACTAGAGTAGATGAACCTGTGCTCAAGGCGGGAATGCTACTTCTCAACACTATATACAAGTACGGTGAGAACGTAGACCTAGACACGCTCTTTAAGAGATTTTTGAGGGTTAAGGAATGGTAAGTTCGGTCAGCCTACTCAAGCTACCTGCGCTCAGAGTCTTAAGCAATTACCTGGAGCTTCTAAATAAATCGAGAGTAGCTAGAGGTAGGTCTCGGATAGAAGCCGGTGAGCTCGTTTTCTACGTACTCAAGATATCTACTTTACCTACCTTCCTACTACTGCTATCTTCATACGCGATATCGGTACACCGCGGAGAATTCACTTTCTTCTACTATGCAATTCCACTAGCTCTTCTACTCTTCATTACATTACCGCTAGTGCTAGAGCTTCTAAGCTACTCTAGCTACGTGAAGAATTTGAGAGAAGACATTGCTTACTTCATGGTAGTAGATGGTGTGTGCCCCGGTGATGACTTGATTAGAGATCTGGAGGAGGACTCCGACACTATATGCTCATTTCTTCCAGCACTATGTAGTGAAAGCTCCAGGCTGAGGTTGTTCATGAAGTTCTTCCCGGGTACTAGAGGTATTAGAGAGTACGTGCTTAGAGCTCCCAAACCTATGAAGAAGTTGCTGCTTGAGTACGTAGTTACTCGCGAGAGTGCTGGCTTCGGTAACTGGATATACGGTAAGTTCCAAGACTCTCTCCGCGAGATCAAGGTTTCAACTAGAAACTCTCTGGAGCTTAAGACAATTCTAAGTTTAACTACTGTCGTATTTAGCGGTCTAGCACCGTCACTCATAGCGCTAACGGCTCTAGTAAGCGGTCAGGAAGTACTCTACCTATACCCTATAACGACCTTACCAGCTATAGCTATGGCCATCTCAGAGAGCTCTGTACCCAGAGTGCTCAGACTACCATCGGGGAGCGGGAGGATTAAGACGGTGGCGGCTCTACTGCCACTATCTCTCACACTGTACCCAGTGCTAGGATTGAAGAACTCGGTAGCCATAGCCGGACTGGTCTTTCTAAGCTTTGGAGTCGTTGTGAGCGCGGAGCTCGTCAGAGCCTACCTAGAACTCGTTTCACTACCTTCACAAATAGCCGTTCTAGCCGATAAGCTACCTTACTCAAACAAACCCATTGAACTGGTTAGAGAAAGTTTAGGTAGAGCTCTCGGTAAGAGTATCTTTACTTCAATCTGCTACTACATGCTACTAAAAGCCGTTAAGGGGGGTGGCATAGATTCAGCGAAAATCATGGCTTTCAAGGACGTGGTCGAAGAACTGTTCTCCCTACTGAAGCAAAGCGCTGTCGTTAGAGCTCTAGTTCTAGCTACAGCCATCCTCCTACCTCTAATCTCGGCGTACTCAATATCCCTAGCGGAATCTGTGAATTCAGCTACTGGAGTACTGTACACCTACTGCTTCACGTCATCACTCTTCTACAGTGCTGTAGCTACGCTAGCGGTCTTCGGAAGTCTTGAGAATACCCTACTGTTGGGACTAGTTATGATTGAACTCTACGTACTAGGTGTTACTCCATGAAAACTCCCGTAGCGGTCAAGGTCATTAAGCTGAGCAGCCTACTAAAAGACATCGGCGACGTCGAGAAGGTGGAGCTAGCTAGGAGTACTTCGGGAAAGCCAGCTCTTAAAGTTTCCGCGAGCGGCTACACCTACATCTACAGTCTCGTTGACGGAACTTCTAGAAGAATATCTCTGGGTACCGCAGACAGACCTCTAGAGCTAGGTGACGTAGCTATTAGGCGCGGTGATGGCGATGTAGTGCTCACCGTTAGAGGTAAGGTATTTAGAGGTTGGGGGTTCGTCGATGCTTACGAGACGTCTACCTACGTAGCTGTATGTAGAAGAAGTAGGTGTGTTACCGGTATAATCGACCTAGTTGATGGCGAGACGAAGCTCTACAGTCTGGATGTACCGGAATTGCGCACTCTCAGTAAAGAAAGTGTAGTTAGCGTTGGGTACGGAGGTTTCTCGATGAGCGGTAGATCGGTAACCGTATCTACATCAGTAAACGGTGTTGAAGTACTTCCAGGTTTCTTCAAGTACGTTGCTAGCTGTTCTTCTGGAGACTACCTAGTAGATAGGGAGGGTTTTCTAGTTAGAGTTAGAAAGAGTTCTCTAGGCGTAGTGGGGAAGGTGGGTGATGTCGTTTCAGCTGCGTGTGTAGGTGATGGAGTAGCGGTTGCTAGTGGAGAAGGACTTAAGATAGTGAGGTACGGAGCCTACACGACGATTCTAGGAGAAGTCGTTAGAGAGGTATCTTCTCATAAAGACGTAGTTTCTATAGTCAATAGGTCGGGCTTGGTCAGGGTTTTAAGTAGGAAGAACTCGTACACACTCGATTCCCCGGCACTGAAGACGTGCAAGCTAACAACGGCCGGTCTCGCATGTCTTACCGAGGACTCGGTCATCTTCCTAGAACCCGAGGTTCTTGCTGATGTAGTAGTTGAGATCCGCTTAGATAGCGAGAGCGGCTTAGCTGAGTTAATCGCTAAGCCGTGGTTTGAGTCGTGCCGATATCTAGTACACCCGAGAAGCGTAGCCGTACTTAAAGAAGAGGTGGGTAGCGGTGTGCTTCGCGCTAAGCTGTACTCAAAGGTTCTAGGATGGGAGGGCTACGTTAGAGCCGTTGTAGAGTGCCCAACCTATAGTAAGAGTACTGAAGAACATGTTAGATTCGGTAGTGTTGAAGTTGAAGAACTTACTGAGAAGTTCGTGGCTGTAGCTAGATACGGCAGACTTCTTGAAAGTAGAGATAGCAACTGTGTAGGTAGATTCACACTTAGACTAAGAAATCCACTCCCAGTTCAAATCCCAATTGAAGTTAGATTCGATGGAGTAGAGAACGTTAGCTCATCACTTAGTAGCGCTACAGTAGACCCAGGGTACAGTAGTGTATCGGCTAGATTCGCCGGGAAGTGCCTGGAGGGCAAGGGCTTGCTGGTTAAGCTGATAGCGAAACCGGGCTTCGTTGAATCTGATGAACTAGCTTCTGTCTACATAGATTCTAGGGAGTTTAAGTTAGTAGACCGAAATTGCTGCGAAGACGTTGAAGTTGCTAATGACGGGTCGAGAACGGTTATTAGAGCGGTGGGCAGGTACTTAAAACTGCACTGCCTGGACGGTAAGATACTCGAGGGTAAGAACGTTCTCTTAGTAGAAAACTGCGAAGAACCGGCTCTTCTAGAAGTAGCTGAAGTTGTTGATGTGAATGGCGAGTTATTCGAGTTTAGTACTAGTAGAGTACTGAGAGAAGCTACTCGGAAGTGCCTCTCCGGAGCTAGCACTAGCAGAGTTCACGACGGAGGTTTCTACTCGGATTGCTCTAAGTACGAAGTACCCCTAGGTGGAGGTCTCTACGCAAAGATCGAGTATAGCGGTAGCTATAAGATCGCTACGTACGTAGGCGGAAGTAAGCTATCTGAAGTAGAGCTCAGCTCAGCTCACCTACTAGCCGGAATCTCGCTTAGTCTAGGTACCGGTAGAGTTGGGCTGTGGTGGAGGGACTTGGTCGAGATAGCACTTAGATCAGCTCTAGCTGTGGGTAGCTACATGAGGGAAGTAATTCTTGAGAATCCCGGTGCTTGAATTTAGAGATGGCGTTCTAGTCATTAGAAGGAACTCGGAAGTATGTGTTAAAGGATTCGTCAAAGTAGCTAACGTTAGTACAGCTATTCAAGACTTAGACGACAGTACTTCAGTAAAGTACATCAAGTCCTACGTGAACTCACTCAATCTAGGGTACCCCCTAGAGTTCTACACCGTAGTTAAGCCTATAGATAGAGTTGAGTTCGCTAAGAACTTGGAGAGAGTCGTTGTCGAGAACGCTATCGTATACGAAGTAAATAGACTTAGAGTTGACAGCAAGATGAAGGCTGAGAGAGCTAGGTTGGTAAGGAATAGAGTTCTCAAAGAATCTATACAACCCTTCGAGATAGAGGTCCACGTAGCCGCCTCAGCTTGCGCTGAGGAGCTTTCTGATTCTCTGGAGCTACTCAAGACAAGGCTCAGAATTTTGAGGAACGTAATGAATTCTCTGGGGATAGATGTTGAAGAAGTAGATGCTGAGAAGACGTCTTTTAAACTACTCGCCGCCGGGTTGCGGTCCGAGAGAAGGACTATCTTCAGCAAACTGTTGGATAGGCTTAGAAGGAGATTTATCGTAGCCGACCTAGTCTCCGTACTGCTATTCACATTTACTCCTCTACTGGGTAAGGCTAAGTTCACTCTCAGATCGTCGGGAGTGAAGCTTGGGGTAGATCTAGAGAGTGGTGAAGAAGTATACTGGAATCTGAATGAATCAGCATCACCCCACGTACTAGTGGTTGGACCTTCTGGAATGGGTAAGACTACCCTTCTAGCTGAACTATCACTATCTCTCAGCAGGCTCGGTATCGGAGTTCTAGTCGTAGATCCGAAGAACGAGTACAGAAGGATCTTTGAATCTCGCGGTGTTAATGTCCACCACTTTACGTTAGGTAAGAACTTCTCGATAGGGTTGGTGGACGTTCTAAAGACTTTGCGCAGCTCTCTATATAGAGATGTTGTGGAAGTCTTAATAGATGTGCTATCAGCACATCGAGAACTCGGTAAGAAGGATGTTTTCTCGTGCCTCTACTCAGCTCTCAGCGGCCTTACCTCAATTCCCGAAGGAGGGGACCTGAAGTTGTTGAACTACTTGAAGAGAATGACTAGGTACTGCTCTGAGGAGTACTCGGAGTACACTACAAACAAAGTTCTGTCTACACTAGCGGTAGTTTCAGTAGGTGAGAGCACTCTAGTTAAACTCGTGAGAGAACTTAGCGGAGTGTCTGTAGTAGACCTATCGGCAGCTCTCTCTATAGATACATCGATCCTGCCCCTACTCTTAAAAGTAGCTTCGATAGCCATAAGAAGCTCTGAGAATGTGTTGGCTAGAAAGTTGAAGTACGAAAAAATGATCGTAGTTGATGAAGCTTGGATTGCGCTTAAAGACGACTCGCTCGAAATCGTAGAGGAGTTGATTAGAGTAGGGAGGAGTTTCGGTACTATAGTAGCTCTAGCTACTCAAGCTATAAGAGATTTCACTAAGACCCTGGGACCTCTAGCGGATAGCCTAGGACTGCTAGTAGTCCTACCATCAACCAGCACCGAATACTGGGAAGAGGTAGGTAAGGTACTTAAAGTAAGTAGTGAGCGAGTAGAAAAAGCAAGGTCTCTCGGAAGAGGCTACGCTCTCGTAAGAATGGCTCCAGACCCTAGAGCCACTTTAATTAAACTAGCTCTTCAGCCTAGCAGTTAACTACAGCACAGCTAGTACCTACCCAGAAGTACTCGAATCGAGAGCGAGAAACAAAAGATATAAGGATTCAGCGGTTTAGACTGTTGGTGCCGGGGTAGCTCAGCCAGGTAGAGCGCCGGGCTGTTAACCCGGTGGTCGGAGGTTCGAGTCCTCCCCCCGGCGCCACTACTAGAACTGAAACTACGGTAAGCTGAAGCTATCGAAAATTGCGAAGATTTGAACTAAAAAGTAGTTTGAGTATATTTAGAGGTGCTCTGGGCTAGTTGGCGCTAAGCTGGGTAGTCTTCTGGTACTTTAGCTCTGAAGTACTTTCCACTCGGACTCTTGAAGAGCCCTATCTTAACTCCCTTCCTTCCCTTAGGGGCTAGAGTCCAGATCTTCTCTGGAACTAGCTCTAGCTCCTGTCCTGTGTGTGGATCCTTCACCTTAACAGGGGGCTTCTTGCTCATGTACTTCACCATCGCTACACGTCTTACAGCACTATTAAACTTTACATGACTACTTCAGGTTGAAGCTCGAGGCCTACATGAACTCCATATCAAATCTTATCTGAAGATATATATCAAAGTAGACTCGGGACGGACTTTGAGCACGCATCGCCGTTCGGAGCGAGTTTCTTTAGTTATTGAAAAAGCTCAAGGTCTCAAGGTGATGTAGTGCTAGCAAACGCGCTGAGCCATTCCGTGATAGGACTACAGCACTTCACTAAGTCTTCTAAGTATTACGTGCGGTTCGCTGAAGAGCTCCGCTCTAGATTCAATTAGTTTTCGGTCTAGTCTAAGCTTTCGAGACCTAACTAGTTCCCCGATCTTCCTTAGGGTCTCCAGGTCTTCGTCTCTCCCGGCAGCGGCTTTTAGAACTACGTAGTCTTCTACTCTAATAGCTCTTACCTTAATTCCTAGAACGTCGTATGTAATGGAGTCTTCAACTATTTCACTAGGAATGTAGAAATCGTAGAGATTCTCGAAGAGGTCTACGGTCACCTCCTCACCTTCAATATAGCAGGTTACGCTCGGGGTACCTAGCCAGGTCGCTCCGAGCACGCAGCCACGCTCTCTAGCGAGCTGCTCTAGAATACCGTAGTTAGCTAGTACCGAGGTTGATGTAACTAGGAGATCTATATCTCCTTCGAAAGTATCTCTTCCAGTAAATAGCTCAACGGAAGTACTGCCAATTACAACTCCATCAACTCCAGTACTTCTCAATAGGTCGATAACTCTACTCAGCACCCTACTTGAAAACACTCGTCCACCTACGCGTTTATTTCTCAACTAGCTTATAAGGTGATTCGCAAGCTGCGATCCGTCGAGAAGAGAGGGTTTGGAGTGGTCAAGTAGAGTTGCAGAATCCTAGCGAGTGCGCACTACTTCTTTATCCCTATCCGCTTTTTCTTAGGTCTTAAATTCCTACTTCTACATCTTCTACACTTAGTCGCCCCGGGAGGATTTCTAGCTCCGCACTTTCTACACACTAACCTATCCAGCAGCCTGCTCTCAACTATTTTTAGGAGTGTCGGGTCTGTAACCGGCATTGGGTACCCCAGCTACTGGGCAGTACACACTTAAAAGTTCGGGTTGAAATATGTTTCGGATGCAGCATAGAGATGGTTGAAGTTGAGAATACCTCTGGACCAGCTATGCGTGAAGTCTGGTGTGCTGTGTCCTAGGTGTGAAGCGCTAGTTAGTAGTGGTGCTGTCACGGAGCTGGACCTAGAGGTAATGAGGGTACTTCTCAAAGCTGAGTCGACTCCGGACTACAGGTTCTTAAAGGACTCCGAGTACGTTAAGTCCGTAAATCTCGGAGGGGTTCTAGTTGTACAGCTCGACACTCCACCTACGGGCGTTGAAATGAGGTCTCTTACTAAGCTATCTAGGCACTTGGAAAACCACTTTAAAACCCGCGTTAGAGTAATTGATGCTAAGGGTACCAGCACTAAGGACTTGGTTAGAAGTATAATACAGCCAGCTAGGGTCCTGGGAGTAAACACTCTCTGGCTACCCGACGGCTCGATGGAGTACGTCGTTAGAATACCTAGAGCCGACCTCAAGCACCTCCCAGCACCTCAGGAAGACGTAGAGCACCTACTATCTCAAATAGTTGGTGCGAACGTGAGGATTAGGGTGACCGAGGGTTGAGTAAGTACAGAACGCACCTATCGTCAGAACTAGGACCCAACCTAGATGGTGCTAGTGTTGTAGTAGCTGGCTGGGTTCACGCTAAGAGAGACTTGGGGGGTAAGAAGTTCCTGCTCTTAAGAGATAAAGACGGGGTCGTGCAGGTAGTTATAGGTAGAGATAGGAAGGACCTAGTTGAAGCGTTCTACACACTAACGCAGGAATCTACCGTGTCGGTAGTGGGTACCGTGAGAGCCGACCCCAGAGCGCCCGGAGGATTTGAAATAGTGCCGAGCGGTATAGTAATCCACAGCCTAGCTAAGACCCCCCTACCTCTAGACGTCAGCGGTAAGGTCCCGGCGGATGTAGATACTAGATTTAGGGAGAGGGTTCTAGATTTGAGGAGAGACGAGAGTAGAGCTATCTTTAAGATACTCTCAGTGGCTCTTAGAGCAATAAGAGAAGAGCTCTACGGCATGGGCTTCGTAGAGGTCTTCACACCGAAAATAGTTGCGGCGGCAACCGAGGGTGGGGCAGCTCTCTTCCCAGTAGCCTACTTCGGTCGAGAAGCCTACCTAGCTCAAAGCCCCCAGCTCTACAAGGAGCTACTAGCAGGCTCGCTCGAAAGAGTTTTTGAGATAGCCCCTGCCTGGAGAGCTGAGGAGTCCGACACCCCGTACCACCTATCGGAGTTCATATCGGTCGATATAGAGATGGCTTTCGCAAACTACGAGACCGTTATGAACGTTCTTGAGCGTGTTGTTGCTAGAGCCGTTAAGGAGGTTAGAGAAGTAGCTAGTAGGGAGCTCAAGTTACTGAACCACGAGCTGCGGGAAATAAAGCTACCGGTAAGAAGAATTACGTACTCAGATTCTGTGAGGATCCTAGCTGAGAGCGGTGAGAAGGTGGAGGTAGGTGAGGACCTCTCAACACCCCACCTAAGAAGGCTATCTGAGCTAATAGAGGAAGACGTCTACTTCATAGTTGACTGGCCGGATAGAGCGAGACCCTTCTACACGATGCCTAAGGAAGACGGAGTCTTCAGCGAGTCCTTCGACTTCGTTTGGAACTACCTCGAGATAGCTTCGGGAAGTACGAGAGTCCACAGAAAGGAGCTACTCGTTAAGAGATTGGAGGAACGTGGACTAAACCCAGAGAACTTCAGCTTCTTCTTGAAGTGGTTTGACTACGGAATGCCTCCTCACGCTGGGTGGGGTATGGGGTTGGCTAGGCTAGGTATGATGCTAACTGGAGCTAGGAACGTTAGAGAACTCACAGCTTTTCCAAGAGATAAGAGGAGGCTCGTACCGTAAATCACCGCGGCGTAATATTCCGCAGTTAGTGTGTATAACCGGAGAGAGCTTGCCGGAGGATCGAAGAGAAGGTGGGTTCACGAGTTCTATGGAGTTACTAGATGAGAGGATCAGAGAGATCGCGCTAAGTGAGGGGTATAGGTCCCTAACCCTAGTTCAAGAGCTAGCTATCCCGAAGATCGTTTCCGGAAGACATGTACTAGTAGTAGCTCCGACAGGTTCCGGAAAAACTGAAGCGGCTCTATTCCCGATACTCTCCGAGATGTTGAAGAGAAACTATCTCAAGAGGATATCCTCTCTATACGTAACTCCTCTCAGAGCTCTAAATAGAGACATTATGAGGAGAATTGAGAGAATATCGGCTAAGCTAGGTATCGAGGTTGCGGTAAGACACGGCGATACCCCCTCTACACGGAGGAGGCTGATTAGCCGGAGGCCGCCCCACATACTAATTACAACACCTGAATCGCTCTCCTACATACTAGTTAATTCCAGGCTTAGAGAAGCTCTAAGAAACATTAGGTGGGTTGTTATTGATGAAGTCCACGAACTTCTAGAGAGTAAGAGAGGTTCCCAGATATCCGCAAACCTGGAGAGGTTAGTTGAGCTAGCCGGTAACTTCCAGAGAATAGGTCTTTCAGCTAGTATTGGAGATTTTGAGGTAGCTAAGAACTTTCTAGCCTACGGAAGGCGGGTTGAGGTCGTAGAGGTTGCTGGAGTTAGAGATACGGACGTGCGCCTCATATCTGGGTACTACTCAGTAAATCCCTCGGAGAAGTTCGAGACCATGGCGAGCCTGATAAAGAAGCACGGAACTTCGATAGTCTTCACCAACACTAGAAGCGAGGCAGAGTTCGTAGGTGTGAAGCTGCGCGAACTAGGACTGAACGTGAGAGTGCACCACGGGAGTCTATCTAGAGAAGAGCGTGAGGAAGCTGAGAAGCTCCTAAAGGAGGGCCGCCTCTCCTGCGTTGTTGCTACATCTAGCTTAGAGCTGGGGATCGATGTAGGTTCTGTAGATTCAGTTGTTCAGGTGTCGTCTCCTAGGCAGGTCCTCAAGCTAGTGCAGAGAATTGGGAGAGCTAGGCATGGACCTGGTATGAGGGCTGTTGGTTACGTAGTTTGCGACGATAATTTAAACGATATAGTGGAGTCGGCTGTAATCATTAGGAGAGCTCTGAGCGCTGATTTCGAGAAAGCTAGACCTCACGACAAGCCTTACGATGTCCTAATTCACACACTCGTAGGTATGGGCTTAGAGGGAGGGTACACCGTTGATAGAGCTCTAGAAGTCCTCTCCAGGTCCTACTCCTTCTCAACTCTATCTAGAGATGAGCTAAGCGAGGTCGCTAGTAAGGCAGTCGAGCTTGGGTACGTTAAGATACGGAGCGACGGTACTATAGAAGCAACGAAGAAGGGTAGGCTGTTCTACATGACTACGACGACGATCGTGGATAGCCCATCGTACGAAGTCGTAGACTCCCTAACAAGGAAGACCGTTGGAAATCTTGATGAGAAGTTCGTGGTCGACCTTAGTGAAGGTAGTAGCATAGTTCTCGGAGGTAAGCTGTGGAGAGTTATTGGGGCCGACCTACTGAGAAACAAGATCTACGTAGAGGAAGTACCTGAAGGTGTGGCACAGATTCCGCTCTGGGTTGGTGAGGTAATTCCAGTGGAGTATAAGGTAGCTAGAGAAGTGTGCGGCGCTCTAAACGATACCGCTCTTAAGCGGAGGTTGCCTCCCCGCTACTCTCAGTACGTAAACGATGTAGCCGGGGAGTACGTAGTGAAAGTCTTGGAGAAGCACGTATCTAGAGGCTACAAAATACCTTCTGATAGGAGAGTAGTGGTCGAGCATGTAGTTGGTAGGGTACCGCTACTCGTTATACACAGTTGTCTAGGTACTAGAGGAAATAGGGGGATCGCCTACCTAGTTCTTCACAGTATTGAGAGTAACTTCGCTGTGCAGCCGGCGTACAAGGTGGATCCGTACAGGGTGATCATAGCTCTACCCAGCGACCTACCTCCGCAGACTGTGGTTGGCCTAGTGCTGAAAGCTCTCAGAGCGGATATCTCGAGCCGCACCGTAGTAGAGGGTATGAAAACGTCCGCGCTATTCGATATCTTACTACTTAACGTCGCGCGTAGACTGAGAATCATCCCGGAGCGCGCAGATCCGAGAGAAATTAAAGCAATCCTGGTAGGGCTTAGAAGAGATAGCGTAGTAGCTGCTGAAGCAATTAAGGAAGGGCTGACGAAGTACGTAGACCTAGATGTAGTCGCGAAGCTCGTTGAAGGAATTAGATCTGGGAGAGTACGTGTTGAGATAAGCGTACTACCGGAGCCTTCACCCCTCGCTATGGAGGGGCTTAAGGACATCATGGTCTACGATAGAGTGAGGTATAGCTCGATACCCGCGGGCACCATTGCTAAAATAGTGGAGAAGCGGATACTGGAGAGCGTAGTGCTGCTCGTATGTTTGCACTGCGGTAATAGCTGGGAGAGCGCGGTGAGAGATCTGGGGAGTAGAGTTAACTGCGGTAGGTGTGGCTACGGATTGGTTGGTGTTGTTAAAAGTGTCTCGGGTAGTGAGGTAGATGACGTAGTTAGAGTAGTTAGAAGAGCCATTAAGCTGAAGAAGGACTACAAGTACAAACTGAGTAAGGAGGAGGTGGAGGTTTTTGAGAAGCTAATGGATACTGCCGTCCTCGTACTAGAATACGGTAGAAAAGCCGTTGAGGCCCTAGTAGCTCACGGAGTGGGACCGAAGACAGCTAAGGAGGCTCTCCAGTACGATGGAGAGAAGTTCTACCTAAAGCTCTACGAACTAGAGAAGAGGTATATGAGAACTAGGCAGTTCTGGGACTAATCTCCACCTCTACGCAGTACACTCCATCTAGTCCTGGAACGTACGTTGATAACCCCCCTCCGCACGGAGTTTTCAAGCCGTAGACAGAGTACCACAACCCGTTTACGAACTCAACTACTCTCGCAACCCCTTCAACATCTCCATTCATAATCGCTCTAGCGAGGTAAATCGAGGACTTACCGGCTAAGTGCACAAGTGCTTCTCTATCTACCTCTAGAAACGGAGTTCTGAAACTACCGGCTCTTCTAACGGCTCTAACTCTGAACGCTAATTTCCACTCAAGCTCAACGGGGGGCTCTCCCCATCTCCAGGCATAGTGCGTTTTCAGTAGGTCGACTAGTCTGAGAGCTAGTACGTAGTCCTGCAGCTCTAATTCTCGGTCTATCGCGTAAGCTACTTGGAGTACGTCTTCATCTAGTCTGGAGGCTAGTGAACGAAGTGCTTCGTTAGTTACTCGAACGTAGGTTAATGCGTCGTAGTCTGAGTAACCACCGCATACAACTCTAAATTCGAGACCTACTTCCCTCTCCAAGCGCTTCTTGAACTCAGCAATAAGCCTAGCCTCAGCGCTCGGTAGATCCACTCTATCTAAACCTCTAGCTAGTGCTACATTGACGTAGAGCTCCTCACGTAGTCCATCAACTCTAGCGACCACTACGGGATTGCTAGCACCGGGTATGGGTACGTAGGAAAGTGGGATAGCCGCGAACACCACCCGCAGAAAGTAGCGCAGCAGCTTAAGACTCTTCGGAGACCTACAGCTGCGGAGTTAATTAACTTCATAGCTCTAGAAGTAGCGGTAGCCGGAGCCGGCTGGTAGCTACGGGAAACTGAGGAAACACCGCCCTCCGCACGGCGCGAAGGCTCCGCAAGGAGCGCGGGGAGACCCGCGGCAACGGCACAGAAACGACACGGCCACTCCTAGATGTCGATGATGCGGTGAGGACACTCCGGTAACGGAGTGTCAGTAACCCGCTGAGTATGGGGGTGGATGCGCTGAAACGGCCGCCCCTTCGGGAGCAAGGCCGAGCAGCACCGGTGAGTTGCCGTGTGAGGTGCGGGTAGGCCGCAAAGTCTAATGCTACCGTAGTACGGAAGGCGGGTTATAGCCGGCACCGGCTACCGCCACTTCCCGGTGAGGGGGTCTAACGCTTTAAAGTGATTACTCCCCTAGAAACTGGGGCCGTAGTTTAGCTTGGTAGAATGCGGGGCTTGGGCCCCCGTGGTCCGGGGTTCAAATCCCCGCGGCCCCACTAGCTAGTTCCACGGAAGTACTTCTCTAGAGTACCGGTATGTTACTTAAGTGCGTCTCGAGCCGCTCGCTGTGTGCTGTTTGAAGTACTTCGCACTTATTTACTCCTAGTTTACTCATAAATCGGTGTAAAAGTGCAGAAGCTACCTCCCGAAGTAGAGAAAGCTCTAGCTAAGTACCAGGAGGTTGAAGCACAGCTAGCTTCGGTCATGACTCAGAAAGGGACGGTGGTATCGTACATTAGAGAAATAGAGAGAGCTCTCGGATTACTTAAAGAACTACCTAGCGACTCAGTAGTGTACAGAAGCACCGGGCACGTACTAGTTAAGGTGAGCAGGGATGACGCAATAAGAGACCTAGAGGGAAAGAAGGAGGAGCTCGAAATCAGGCTAGTTAGTCTCGAGAAAATGGAGAACATCTTGAAGAAGCAGTTGGAGGAGTTGAGGAGTACTCTCAGCAAGCACGTAAAGCCAGCACCAGCGGCTGAAGCTAGAAAAGGAATTGAGGAGGAGTAGTGAGAAGCACTTCGGCTGCTACGTGTTGTGAATGAGCACAGCGCCCGGCGCTCCGACCGATGTAGAGAGAGGGGACCCCCGGAGTTCTAGGAACCTCGGGAGCTTCTACCTAGTAGTTCTCTTGAGTGCCGTGGGAGGTTTCTTTAAGATAGTCAGTGGCTTGGTGTACGGATCTAAGGCAGCTCTAGTAGACGCTCTAACGAGCATAGCTAACGTAGTAGCGGCTCTAGTCGTAGCTAAGTACGAAATCCTCAGCTTGAAGCCTCCGGATAGAGACCACCACTACGGACACGGAAGACTCTCCGCTGGGGGCAGTATGTTCTCCACAGTTCTCTACTCGGCTATCGGTGGCTCTCTTCTCGTAGACCTACTTCACAGTGGTTTAGCTAGCTATGAAGTCCACATACTAGCGGTTGTTTTCGCCGCCGTAGGCGCCGTACCGTACCTAACCGCCATAGCTATATCTAGAAGAGTGGGTGGGTCCTACGAAACGTACGCGAGGTACACGGTAGTCGAGGTGGTTGAGTGCGCCGTAGTTGTGTTGGCGTCTCTGGGTGGAGCCGTCTTCAGCTACCTGATAGACCTCGGTGGAGCCGCTCTTCTCCTCTCATATCTCTACGCAGAGATAGCTAGAGAAGTGAGGGAGATACTTCACCTAGTAAGCGATAAGGCGCCCTCTTTTCTAGTAGATAGAGTTAGAGAAGCATCTAGAGAGCTCGGCGTGGAGATTAGAAGCATTAGAGTTAGAGAAGTAGTTCCGGGAAGGTACCAGGGGGACGCAGTTATCGTAGTACCAGCGGAAATTACCCTAGAGAAAGCACATGAAGTAGCTCACAAGGTCGAGCGGATACTTAGAGAACACGGCGTAGACGCCGACCTAGTTATTCACGTAGAACCCTCATACCAGAAGTCTAGGTAGGGTAGTTAGGAGCCCAGCTCTCCGCGTGTGGTGGGCCCGGGGGGACTTGAACCCCCGACCTACGGGTCTCTCTAAGTCATCCCGCGAGGTCCTAAGACCCGGACTGGAGCCTCGGCTACCGCATCCGCCGCTCTGCCTGGCTGAGCTACGGGCCCCTAGCTCTTGTAGTTAGAGAGGTTTTAAGCGCTTCGAGCCTCAGTAGAACTACCGACCCTCAACTTGAGATAGGAGAACGTTCAGCAGTTCCTCGGGCTTCACGGAATCGTAGAACCCCTTGAGATCTACTACGTGGACCTTCCCCCTATAGAGGAACCTCACAGAATCCCTATCCTTCCTCCTGTACACGTCGAGCACTCTAATACCGCTCTTCTCCAGCACCCTCCTGTACTCAGACCTCATACTCAACTCCCACACGTCCACTTCTTCCAATCTTCTCTAATTGCTTCACCAGGAGTGTGATTAGGGAGAGGTTAAAAGCGTGCGAGCGGACCGAGAGCTTTCAACGATCTTCTCACGTCACTCTCGGAGTAGGTGACTGAGAAGTAAATAGGGGAGCCCACCGCTGCGAGTAGTTAGGGACCGACTGAAGTGTGAACGATTTCAGAACTAGGCGCTAGTAGATGTGCCTCACTGAGTTAGCTGCTTCACCCTCATTTCCACTAGCTTCTTCCCTATTTGCTTAACTACCTCGTACTTACTGATCCCGCTCGGTACCTTGAGAACTATTCGAGCGGACTGCCTGTACCAAGTCCTTGGGTACTTCTTCTCCTCTACCTCGCATCTGTAGCCCAGGGATTCGCATGCTCTAACAACTTCACCTACCCTAGGTTCAGGTACTGTGAGCTGCCTAGGGAGTCTCCTACCGTACCTACGGCTCAGTGTCTGGTCGAAGTACTCTAGCCATATCCTCACTTCTCTCTCAGAGCTCACTGCCGCGCCTGCCCACCGGCTTTAATTAGAACCGCGTTTACTACTCCATCTCTCGAAGGCTTGGAGGTTATTTGCGCTAGACCTAGCTCCGTCTCTACTAAAGCTCCTCTCGTTACTATCCCCAACCTAACGTACTCTCTATTAGCTCTATTCTCCACTACCTTCAGAATTCTCGCCTTTCTATAGGTTCTCGCCTCCGGGTCGTAGATGTTTGCGTACGCTACAACTCTAGCTCTAACGACTACGCCACCTCCCCGCACTCTCTCCTTAACTCTAACGTCTCTACTTCCTATCTTAGTTTGCGTTGGGTACCCTCCCAACTCGTACTTCCTCTTCTTTCTACTAGGTCTCCTTATACCACCGGATATCTTCTTGGAGTCGTTCCCCTGGTATATGGTCACCTACCGGTACCCACAACAAGAACTCGAACCGCTTATTAAGCTTGAGGGTCGCCGAAAAATTTTTAGGTTCCGCTCGCGTCGGTTTATGGTGTAGTGAGTGGTTAGACCGGCTCTCAGGTCGAGGTCTCGAAAGAGAATTGCGAAGAGAGTTCCCTCCGGGGAGTCCAGGGTTTTCTACGTTAGTAGGTCCGCTTACGTAGCTCGGTGCTCGGTGTGCGGGAGGCCTCTGGGCGGCGTCCCCAGAGATCTCAGTGTAATCAGGTACGGTGCTAAGACACTTAAGAGACCTGAGAGACCGTACGGAGGGGTTCTCTGCTCGAGGTGCCTGGCGGTCGCCTACAAGATCTCTATTAGAGGTCTCTAGGTGGGTAGCTGCTTGGGGGATCTCTGCGGCCTGGGCTTCGTTATCGCAGTTAGCGGTAAGCCCGGTAGTGGTAAGACTACCGTAGCTAGGGGACTGGCTAGAGAGCTCGGGCTGAGGTACGTATCGATGGGGCAGATATTCAGAGAGATCGCTCTGAAGAGAGGTGTCAGCATTGAGGAGCTGAGCGTAGCTGCCGAGGAGGACCCCAGCGTAGACTACCTAATAGACAGCACCGCCGTGAAGGAAGCTAGGGAGGGGTGCGTCGTTGTCGATGGGCACATAGCGGCCTGGATTCTGAAGGACCTAGCCCACGTCAAGATACTTACGTACGCACCCCTACCCGTTAGAGCCGAGAGGATCGCGAGGCGGGACGGAAAGCCCGTCGAAGAGGCGCTGCGCGAAATCAGGGTCAGGGAGGAGTCCGAAGCCAGGAGGTACAGGAAGTACTACGACATAGACGTAGACAGCCTAGAGGCCTTCGACGCAATCATAAACACATCGCTACTGAGCGAGGAAGAAACCGTGAGGGTAGCTGTAGAGGTAGCTAGAGCATTAGCGCAGGCAAAATTTAAGAAGAAACCGGAGAGAAGGTAGTGGAGCCGGGGTGCCCGAGCGGTCCAAGGGGCCGGCCTTGAGAGCCGGTGGGCTAGCGGCCCACGCGGGTTCGAATCCCGCCCCCGGCGCTAAGCTCGAGCGGGGCCTCGGCCCCGCTCCACCCAAATAGAGTTCTTTTAATCATCCATTTCAATTCTATCGTTCAGATTCATGCCGTTGAGATAATATTCGTTGAATATCCGATCTATCCGTATTTAAACACCTTTCAATTCTATCGTTCAGATTCATATATCGAGTTTCCTATAAATGCAAAGATTGTAAGGACAGAAAGCTTTCAATTCTATCGTTCAGATTCGAAAGAGTTCTTCAAGCACTACACAAAGGTACTGTCTGATCTTTCCCGACTTTCAATTCTATCGTTCAGATTCAGCGGATTCGTTGTCTACTATTTGAATATATACTACGTTCTGAGCGACTTTCAATTCTATCGTTCAGATTCCACAGCGATGGATGGGGGGAACCGGGACCAAAGCACTACTTTCAATTCTATCGTTCAGATTCTTACGATACAGGGCCGCGAAGGATTGAACGAAGGTACAAGGAGAACTTTCAATTCTATCGTTCAGATTCGTGGGGGGTCAATTGACCCCCCCGGCGTCCCTCAAACCTGACTTTCAATTCTATCGTTCAGATTCATACCGCATGGTAACCGTCAATGAGAGCTGATGGTAACCTGACTTTCAATTCTATCGTTCAGATTCTTCAACATAGTTTTTTCCGATTCGGCGCTCGATTTTCCTCTTTCAATTCTATCGTTCAGATTCTTCACTTTTCTATGTTTTTGTGGTTAATAAATCTTAAACTTCGTTTTTACTTTCAATTCTATCGTTCAGATTCAGCTGGTTTTTCGGCGCGTCTACTGAACCAAGAGTTCCATATCCTTTCAATTCTATCGTTCAGATTCTGTAATGTCGTGTTCGTCGGTAGACGTCTAATAATCGAGAACTCTTTCAATTCTATCGTTCAGATTCACATTTTATGCGATAAGGTGACAGTCAATGCCGTGGGACAACTTTCAATTCTATCGTTCAGATTCCCCCAGTTATATCACTCACTATATCTTCGTAGAAAGCGGCTATCCTTTCAATTCTATCGTTCAGATTCTTGAAGTAACGTAGATACTGTTGTCCGAGACAACTATGTAGCTTTCCTTTCAATTCTATCGTTCAGATTCTCACACATGCAAATACATATGGTGATGTCTTCATGGTGAAAAAAATCTTTCAATTCTATCGTTCAGATTCCGTGTTCCGCTTTTCCATCTCTATCGTTCAGATTCTTCTATATCGTTATTGTCTGTGGGTTTTTAAGCTTTACCTTGGGAGCGCTTCCCGGTATTTAAGTCCTGCTTTTAAATGGGTTCAGCTAGCCCGCCCCGGTAGCTCTCTGCGTAGAAATCCCATGGTGATCTTGGGAATCGCTCCCGGGGGGCCGCAGTTACCATCGGGTGGCTACCTGAGGCTCAAGGTAGTAAAGCTTATTAGCTGGAAAGCCTAATCCCACGACTGCCGTGGGAATCAGTAGGGAGGTTCCCGATGGGTAAGGGGTTGGGGTTTATATGCTTTTCGGTCCCGAGTTGATTTCGAGTCTTTCTTCAGTTGATGTGGTGCTCTTGGTGTGTCTGTGTGCTGGCGGTTTCCGCTTCGCGCTGAGGTTCTGCGATATTATTTGCTGCGTGGTTTACGTTATCTGGTGTGCGTTGGGTGTTGGTCGCTAGTCTACCCGGCGACCCCGGCGTCGGTGCTGGGCTAGCTAGTCACCTCGGTCTGGAGGTTCTACCGGTTTTCTCTAGGAGGTTTCCCGACGGCGAGATCTACCTTAGGTTCCCCCATGTGGTCGAGGGGGGTGAGGTCCTGCTGGTTCAGTCCATGTACCCGGCTCAGAGCGATCGCTTGGTGGAGGTCCTCCTAGCTCTGGAGGCTCTGGGTAGGTACGGGAATAGGGTGCACCTGCTGGTCACGTACCTAGCCTACGCTCGCCAGGATAGGGAGTTTCTGAGCGGTGAGGCCGCCAGCCTCAGGTCCATCGTTAGGGCCGTGACGGCCTGCGGTCTGGAGACCCTGGTAACGGTGGACGCGCACAACCCGCGCGCCGTTAGGGAGGCGATGGCCGGCGGTAGGTACCTCAACCTAGTCCCCGGGGAGGTATTCGCAGAGGCGATATCCAGGAAGTACGGGGGCAGGGGGATCTCGGTGGTGGCCCCGGATAGGGGGGCCGCGGATAGAGCTAGAGAGCTGGCGAAGCACCTAGGCGGGGACTACGTGGTCGTCAGCAAGGTGCGCGATAGGGTTACGGGTAGAGTGGAGCACGACCTCAGCGCGCTGGACTCCGCGCGGGACCTGGCGGTAGTAGTTGACGACATAGTCAGCACCGGCGGGACCGTCGCCAGCATAGCTTCTTACCTAACCAGCAGGGGCGTCGAGGTGGTTGTGGCGGCATCGCACGCTCTACTGGTGGGAGACGCTTACGAGAGGTTGGTGGAGTCCGGAGTGAGGGAGGTCTACGCGCTTCAGACAGTGCCCCCGGCGCGGACCGGCGTTACCTACCTGAACCCCGTTCCGTACATAGCTAGGGAGCTTAGGAGGGAGGGGATCGTTAAGTAGTTAAATACTCCCCCGGAGTAGCTACCCGGAGCTAGCTCGAGGATGTTCAGCAGCGGCCTAATCTACGTATACCTCTCGGGAGCGCACAAGACCATACCCAAGGCCGAGGTTATGGCCATAGCTGAAGCTGAGGGCATCGAGGTCAGGCCGGTGCTAGACCTAGACCAGCTCCTAGTTCTCTACTCGAGCCCGGAGCTAGTGGAGTTCCTGAAGCTGAGGTCTGCGTACTCCCGCAGGCTCGGTAGGGTTCTGTGGGTAGGCCGTGTCGAGAACGTGGAAGAGGGAGCGGCGGAAGTCGCGGAGAAGCTGGGGAGCGGCGGAGTTAGGTCCGTGAAGCTGGAGTTCAGAGACCTGAAGGGCTTCGATAAGGAGAGGAACTACGAAGCCGTTAGGAGGTCCCTGGTCGAGAGCGGCCTAGTTCTAGGCGGAGATAGCGGCATCGTTCTAGACGCCATAGTTTCTCAGGAGGTAGTCGTCTTAGGTTTGAGGCAGTGCGAGGTCAGGTTGAAGGACTTCTTCAGTAGGTGGACGAATAGGAGACCGGTCTACCTACCGGGAGCTCTAAACCCCGACATATCGAGAGTATTCGTAAACTTGAGTAGAGCTAGCTTGAGGAGAAGCACCGCCTTCTACGACCCGCTCTGCGGTGTCGGGAGCTTTCTTCTAGAAGCCTGCTACATGGGGTTGAAGTACTCTGGGAGCGATATAGATGAGAGGAGCGTTAGGGGTGCCGCGAAGAACTTGGAGAGCTACGGGTGCCTACCCGAGGTGTTCTTGGCCGACGTCTGCAGAATGCCGGCCAGCGAGGTCGGTGCTATAGGTACCGACATGCCCTACGGTAGGCAGACGAAGCCCCGCGGAGGCGGTGCCGCAGACCTCGTTAAGTGCCTAGTCGAGAACTCCGAGAGCTCTCTCCGCAGGGGGTCGTACCTAGTGTTCGCCCAGAGTAGTGAGCTGGAGAGGGACGTCTACAGGGTTGTAGGTAGGTACGACTTCGAAATCGTTGAGGTGCACCAGAACTGGGTTCACGGCTCTCTCACTAGAACTATATACGTACTGAAGAGAGTTTAGAGAGGAGGTTGGGGATGAAGATCCCGCTGATACTGGTACTGTACGGACTACTTCTCGTGGCTTCGGTACCTCTAGTAGTAAGAGCCGCTACCGCAGTTAGAAAACTCGTAGAGACGTACCTAACTGCACTAGGTTCCGCAGTACTCGAACTACTTCTCGCAGGGTCCGTACTCGCTGGAGCTCTCTACGTCTGGCTTAGGATAGCTAGGTGGCTAGTGAGTAGGAGGTGCAGAGAGCTCGGTTCCTAAGCACCACTCGATTCCCGTAGAAGTGCGCGACCTCTACTCTACGTCGAGAGCGCTCGCGCCTACTTAAGCTGGTGGACCTAGTTCATAAATTCTTGGGAGTAGAGTAGAAGCGGTGTGCTGGTGACTACGGAGTTACTCTACCTGAAGGATAGCTACCTAAGGGAGTTCGAAGCGGTGGTTGTCGAGGTAGCTGATAACTACGTAGTACTCGATAGAACGGCCTTCCACCCCACTAGCGGGGGTGTTGATAAGGACCTCGGGTCTCTAGTTCGCGGAGACTCGGTCTACGAGGTCGTTGACGTGGTTATCGAAAGCGGTGACGTGGTTAAGCACGTAGTTAGGTCTACCTCAGGCCTATTCCCTGGTGCCGTAGTTAGGGGAGTGATCGACTGGGGTAGGCGCTACAGGTTAATGAGGCTCCACACAGCTTCACACATACTCTCAGCGGTTATGTACAGAGACTTCTCTGCGCTAATAACCGGTGGGCACGTGTACCCGGAGTACGCTAGAGACGACTTCGACTTCGAGAAGTTCGATAGGGAGGTTTTCGAGGAGGCTTTTCGAAAAGTAAATGAGGTTGTTGGGTGGGGTCTCGAGGTGAAGATATACTGGCTGCCGAGAGATGAAGCTCTTAAAATTCCCGGAATAACCAAGCTGGCTCAGAGGTCTCTTCCTCAAGTTCCCTACCTAAGAATTGTTGAAATTCCCGGAGTCGACGTTCAAGCCGATGGAGGGCCTCACGTTAGAAGCACATCTGAAATAGGGTTCGTTAAGCTACTTAAAGTCGAGAACCGGGGGAAGAAGAGGAAGAGAGTGTACTACACGGTAGAACCGTAGCGCGCGGGGTTAGTGGAGTTGAGTAAGATTAACCTACTGGAGCTTACGAGCGACCGGGTAGTGGCGGCACTCAGGAGTGGTGAGCTCACCGCAGCTGTTTTCGGTCTCGGCGCTGTCGGCCTAGCGGTAGCGGCTGTCTGGCTTAGAGCTGGTGCGAGAGTTATCGGTGTCGATGTAGATGTAGGTAAGGTAGAGAAGATAAGCAGTGGCGAGGTTCCCCACCCCGAGGGCGTAGTCGTAGAGACAATTCGAGAAGCGGTGCGTAGTGGTAGGTTTAGAGCTCTAACTAGTGGGGAGGTAGCCGTTGGAGAGTCCAACATCTCCATAGTCGTCGTCCCAGTTCTCTACACCTCGACAACCCCAGATTTCAGAGCTCTGGATAGCGCTATAGCGACTATAGGGAAGAACATGGAGAGGGGACACGCGGTCGTAGTCGAGACCTCCCTACCACCTCTAACAATCGAGAGCAGGGTTAAGCCTATGCTGGAGAAGTACTCGGGACTCACCGCCGACGTAGACTTCGCGCTGATATACAGCCCCGAGAGGGTCCTCGTTGGCAGAGCTGTTGAGGATGTAGAGACCCGGTATCCGAAGGTCGTATCCGGTATTGGACCCAGGTCCCTCGCTCTAGCGGAAGCTCTCTACGGTAGTATAGCTAGAGCGGGTGTTGTCAGAGCCTCGAGTCCTCGCGTAGCGGAATTCGCTAAGTTAGCTGAGGGCGTGTATAGAGACGTTAACATAGCTCTAGCAAACGAACTAGCTAGACTCGCGAGAGTTCTCGGAGTCGACTTCACCGAAGTTATCGAGATAGCCAATACCCAGCCCTACTCACACATTCACAGACCCGGTGCCGGGGTCGGGGGGCACTGCATACCGGTCTACCCGAAGTTCCTGAGCTGGGTCGGTAGGTTGCGCGGAGTTGGTCTAGAGCTTGTCGAGCACGCTAGGCTAATCAACGAACTACAGCCTCTGGACATCGTGAGGCTCCTCCTCTCCCTACTGAGTGGGAGGCCCACGAGTAGGGGGAGGGTAGCCGTTCTAGGCCTAGCCTACAGAGGTAACGTAGCTATATCGACAAACTCACCAACGTACCGCATAGTGGAGGAGTTACTGCACCTAGGCTTCTCGGTCGTAGTTCACGACCCTCTAGTACGTGAAGACCGCCAGCTCTCTTCTCTAGGTGCGGACCTGGTTAGCGGTATAGCTGAAGCTGTAGAAGGTTGCGACGCTGTTGTAGTGGCTACGGACCACGACGTATATAGGGAGCTCACTCCGTGCGACCTCTCCAAGCTATCAAAGACTCGGGGCTTAGTCATAGTCGATGGCAGGGACGTCTTGAAGTTGGGCGCGTGCTGCGACACTACCTACGTAGGTGTTGGTAGGGGTGTGAAGTGCCTGGGGGACGGCAGGGATGTCTAGGTCGCTGCGCAGCCGAAGCGCGGAGAGCGGGGTCCCCTACGAAGTACTGGAGGAAGCTATAGTCGCCTCACTGACTAGGGCGTCCATGTACTTGAAGTCCGCGTTCGTTAGTAAGAAGCCGGTGGGGCTCGGGCGAGGCGGGGACGTCTCCAGGGAGTTCGACGTAGTCGTGGAGAAGATAGTCTACAGAACTCTGAGCGACTACCTCGGGGACGTGAAGCTGGTATCTGAAGAAATTGGGAGCGCTGGGGAGGGGTCCTGGCTAGCCGTGCTGGACCCAGTCGATGGTAGCGCGAATTTTGAGGCGGGCATCCCCCTGGCGTCTATAAGTCTAGGAATCTCGAGAAACCGGGAAAATGCGAAGGTAGGGGACATCGAGGCAGCGGCCGTAGCTGAAGTCTTTAGAGACGTCATCTACTACTACGATAAGTCTTCGGGTTTCAAGACTATCGGTGCTAGAATTGAGAGGAGGCCCAGTCCCAGCAACATCGTCCTAGGCTACTTCGAGAGCTTAGAGTCGTTTAAACCGTACCTGAACTTCTCCAAGATATCGGGCTTGAAGCCCAGGTTGAGGTCTCTCGGTAGTGCGGCTCTGGACGTAGTCTACGTAGCGCTTGGTATTGCTATGGGGTTCGTAGACGCTAGAGCTAGACTGAGAAACGTCGACCTAGCTCCGTCGCTAGCTATAGCGAAGAGCCTGGGGGCTGGTGCGTACCTTTGTAGCGGTGCGGACGCTACTAGCATCACTATAAGAGAGGTAGCTAGAGTAGAGTGCGTAGTTGTAGGGTACGATGAGAAGATAGCTAGAGAGCTACTTAAAGCCGCTTCCAGCGAGCTGAGTCCGTAGCGCGGTGGAGTAGGTACTGAAGTACGTGGTTCGGGCAGTACTCGAGTTTTTAAGTACTCCGAATAGCTGAGGACCCACTAGGGATGTGAGTAGAGTGGTCGGTATCATAGCGGAGTTCTCGACATACTACTGGGTACTCACGGTACTGAACGCCGTCTCTGGAGGACCTAGTGCGTGGTCCGCTATCGCGTCTTTCGCACTCTACCTAGCTATGAAGATCGCGAACAACTACAGAATTCCTCTACTATCCATAACCGTTAAAAGCGCTAGCGGTTCTGTGTTCGACTTCATCGAGTGGGAGAACAACTCAGCTCTCATTAGAGTGAGGCTGAGTAGTGGGGGAGGGCTGAGACTCTCCATTTCTCTATGTACTTTGGTATTCGCGGGGACAGCGGCCCTATCTCTAGCTGGAAATCCGCCGGGAGGCCTGGACTTATCTAAGCTACCGCTACTGCTAGCCATCCTCTCCATCTCCGCTCTATTCTACAGCTCGAACTCGGCCTACATTAAGACGATGGGAGTCACGGTTCCGGTAGTGTCTTCGGTAGCCTACGCAACTCTAGTGAACCTAGCTATCTGGCTACTACTCGGTGAGAGATACCTCTACGCAGCCTCCGTTCTAATGAACTTCACCGCCGTGGTTCTGGGGTGCGATATACTGACTATTAAGTGGGCAGTACTCAGCAATACTAAGTCCCTAGTTATAGGAGGTCTCGGATTGTACGACGCCGTAGTTCTAGTACCGGCAGTTTCGTACCTCGCTTCATCAATAATCGTCGTCTCTATGAAGTCCGTCCTCCCGAATTTACTCCCCTAACTCTCGAACGGCTGGTTTACCGTGCGAGTCTCGCACTACTACTGTGCTACGATCGTCAAGTACCGGAACCTCAGCGTAATCGACGGTACTTGCCGGCTCGTAGTAGTGCGTAGTATAGTGAGTTCTAGAGTAGTCTGATGCGGTAGAATCGGTACTAGGAGAACTCCCTCTGCTGAGCACGTTTTAGCTGTGTAGTATGTAGTTCTCGCCGAGTAGCGCCCCGGGACCACGTATACGTTGACTGCGGTTATGTTCAAGCAGTCTCTGTACGTGTTGTTGTAGTCTAGAACTAGGAATCCGGGTTCCGGTGTCGGTATGCGTAGAGTTGTATTAGTAACTACGGTCCTAGTCCAGGTTCTAGTCGGTTTAACTAGGGGGCTATAGCTACCATAAATCTCTACTCGAGACTCGTTGAAGTACTCAAAGCTCACTATCTGCGATAGTAGGTAGAAGAGCCTCAACTTCTTAACTAGCTCTAAAACCTCTTCTAGCACTTTGAGATGCTCGGTTGCGTTTCTATACATAGCTTTAAGCTCTGTGTGCGAACTGTGGAGCTCTTCGTAGAGTCTTTGGGTAGCTTCAAGCATGCTCAACGCTGCTTCGTACCTCTCCTTAAGAACCGTGTAGCTCTCTCCAAGTTCTATGTAGCTCTCTCTAAGTTCTGTGTAATTCGCTAGCAGAGACTTAGCGTATTCGTAGAGCTTCGTGTAGTTCGCGTAGAGCCACTGAGTGTATTGCCTCAGAGCCTCAACCTCACTTCTCGAAGTGGAAAGTGCCGCGCGGCACTCCCGCAGAAGAGCTTGAGTATCTCTCTGCTGAAGGTAGAGAACTGATACCGAGATAGATAGAGCCACTACGAGCACTACGAGCACTGAAAAATACACTCTAACCGCCCTACCATGGAGCCCACTCACCGCAGAACCCACTACAAACACCAATCAGTGGTAGTGTACGAACCTATTATTCTACTAGACCCCCTAACCACATTCCACAATATCACGGCGCCCCCATCTCTCTCAACACCCTCAGTAACCGACACCGTTTCAGAAATCGGAGACCTGCTTGAAGTAGGTCTCCGGGCGGAGCTACTTAATAGGCAGAGAACTTTCTAGTTGCTATTGCCTGAGGATTTATAAGTTTTATCTTGGGAGTAGTCCAAAGCGCGTTTAGTTACCGATAGCTTAACTACCCAAAAAGTGACGCAATTCCTTCCGCTAGTTCTTCCTCAGCTTCTTTCTCTCTTTCTTCTTCTACCTCCTTCTTCTCTTCCTCCCTACGTTCTTCCCGCTTCTCTACGCCGACACCTACTCCTAGGTCTACTCTACCTGAAATTGCTTGAGCTACCGCTATAGCCTGAGCTAGGGCTTTCATCAGCAGGTTCTGGGCTATTTCCGGAGTTACGTAGCCTATTGCCGCTGCGAGCTCCACGGACGCTCTGTAAGCTTTCGTTAGTAGGTCTGGAACGACCTCGGGTACCGGTATAGCTAGCTCAACTGCCAGCAGCCTAGACATGCTGATAGCTGAAACTAGGTCCTTCTTCACAGCTTCGAAGTCTATCTTAAGGTCTTTAGGTAGGTAGATGTGCCCGTCTTCGTAGACAGCTTTTAGCTGTATTCTAACTGGTACTACCCGCACTCCGAGTCTTCTCATGAGGGAGCTGAGCTCCGGGGATATGGCGTCGCCGCGCTTAAGAACTTTAGTCTCCTTAGCTATCCATATAACACCTTCTCTAACTTGAGTCGGGATCTTCAGCTTACCGAATAGGCTCATTGAGGGACCCGGCTTAACGCCGGTGGGACCCGGAGATAGCTCCACATCGAAATCTAAGGTATCGCCGGGCTTGGCGTACCTATACTCAACGAATTCTTCAACTACCTTCGCTAACTTAAACGGATTCATGTTCGTGAACATGAAGATGTTGGAACCCGTGAGGTACTCAGACACTCTATCTACGTTCTTAGCTCCCAGATCTCGTAGAGCTCTTAGAACTAGGCTGTTCTTGTAGAGCTTTACGACTCCGTACTCAGATAGCCTACCGTATATCCTCCTAGACTCAGCTGCCGGCGCTCTATCTACGGCCATAATAGCTAGAACTCTGTACTGCTTCAGCAACTCCTTTATCTGGTCGACCACTCTGGACTTCACAGCTATGGACTCTCTTATCCTCTCCTTCCTCTCCGCTTTCGCTACTTTGAGTACTAACCTCTCGAACTGAGCTCTAGTCCTAGACTTCACGTGTACAGCACCTCCACCGGCGGTCCCATAGTCGTCTTAACGTATATTCTCACAGACCCCTCTAGAGGCCTCTTAATCTTGCCCTTAACGAACTCGATCACGGACATAGCGTTCTCGACTAGGTCCTCTACGGACATATCTTCAGTTCCAATTCTACAGCCAACCCAGTTCTGCTCTCTATTTCTAAGCCAGGTACTGCTGTTGTACTGCCTAACTAATAGGTCTAGGTTAGCTTGGGGTGGAACTGGAATAGGTGCCCTACCCCTCGGTCCTAGAGCCGGTCCGAGCAATCTCCCAACTAGCGACATAGCCTCAGTAGACACTAGGAACCAGTCGTATCTTCGAGCTATCTTCTTAATATCGCGCTTACTCAAGTTCCTCAACTGGTCCGTTCCGAGAGTATCTACACCTATCTTCTGAGCGGCGAGCTTCATACCTCCATCAGCTACGACCAGGATCTTCGCGGACCTACCAATACCTCTAGGAAGTAGAACGGAGTCCCTGAATCTTATCTCGGGCGACTTCTTATCGAATCCTTGAAATGTGAATACTAGCTCAACGGACTGCCTGAACCTTCTACCGGTTCCTAAAGCAATAGCTTTACCTATAGCATCCGAGAGCACTTCCTTAGTGAGAGGCACTACTACCACCTCTCCACAGAGCCTCGTATCTACTAAATAAATCGTCGTAGACCCCCCTGTCGATCTCCGCTAGCACCTCCCTGGGGTCCTTACCGTTCACTGTCAGTCCTATTGAGCGAGCTGAAGATACCACCGACTTAGTAGCTGCCTTCAGAGACTTGGCGTTGAGGTCCCTCTTCTTAACTAAAGCTACCTTAATGACGTCTTCTAGAGATACGTTACCTACCTTCTTGTGCGCAGGATCTCCGGAAGACTCCTGAACTCCCGCTGAGTTCAGAAGGAGGGATGTCGTGGTGGGTGATTGAACGTCTACGTAGTACCTTCCCGAATCATCTACCCTAATAACTACGGTAACGTCCATACCTGAGTAGCCCTCGGTCGCTCTGTTTATTTCTTCAACTACCCTATCTACCGGGAGACCGTACTGAGAAAGTGTCGGTCCTAGCGGTGGTGATGGAGTTGCCTTACCCGCCTTAACCTGCATTCTAATTACCTTCAAAACCCTCACCTCTTACCTACAGGCTTGACGTTATCACCTGGAAGAAATACCTTTAGAGGGTAGGCTGCTTCAAGTATCTCAACTTCTACCTCGTTCTTAGGTATGTTCACAGTTCTTACGGTTGCTTTAAGTCCCTTGAAGGGGCCGGCTATTACCTCCACAACATCACCCGGTTTGAGTTCTTCTAGAAGTGAGCGAACTTTAACTAACCTCTCCACTTCTTCGTACGCTACTGAACCGGCTACTCTACCTCTAACGTGCTTCATGCCCTTAACTATTCTCTGAACTGAGTGGAGACCGTCGGACTCTACTATTATGTACCCCTTCAAGTCGGGAGGTATCAGAATTCCGTAGATACCGGATTCGCTCGCAGCTCTCAACTCGAGAACTAGAGCTACGTTAAGCTCCTTACCTGAGATAGTTCTGAGAACTGCGAATTGAGATGAAGAACCTCTACCAGCTTCACTACCAGCCAACTCCTACACCTTGAAGAAGAGCCAGTAGAATGTGTAGAACCATCCCAATACCTCCAATGAGAAGTAGGCCGGCCAGAGTAACCTTAATCAACATCTTGAATTCCTCAGGCTCCGGTCTATCGGATAGCGCTAGTATCCTCTGCCACATCTCTACCATTCTAGAGAGCTCTATCATTAGCCACCTCTAACCACTTTCTTCCAAATTTTTAAGCGTTAGCTAGCCCCACGGAAATCCGCTAGCCCAGTATCTTCTTAACGATATCTTCAGCTCTAAAAAGCTCCAAGTCTTCGTACGACTGACCGACACCTACGTAGACTATAGGTTTTTGAAGTAGAGTGGAGAGAGTTAGAGCGCAGCCACCGCGAGCGTCGGCATCCATCTTAGTTAAGATAACTGCGTCGAAACCGACAGCGCTCTCGAAGTACCTGATCTGCTCCACAGAATCGTTCCCCGTTAGAGCGTCGAGTACGAGAATCTTTAGGTGCGGTCTGACTACTCTAACTATCTTCCTCAGCTCCTCGACGAGGTCTACGTCTACGTGCATCCTACCAGCGGTATCCACTAGAACGACGTCTAGACCTCTCCTAGCGGAGAACGCCAGAGCGTCTCTCGCTACAGCCGCCGGGTCGGCTCCGTACTTACCTCTAAAAAACGGGACCCCAAGTCTCTCAGCGTGAATAGCTAGCTGCTCCTGAGCTCCAGCCCTGAACGTATCGGCCGCAACTACAACTGGCTTCATACCTGCCTTCAAGAACTTACTGGCTACCTTAGCTATAGTGGTAGTCTTACCAACACCGTTCACTCCGAGGAAGACAATTACGAACGGTCTCACGCCGGACAACTTGACGTACTCGACTAGGTCGTACCTGGGTTCTACTCTAGATAGTATATCTACTAGAGCTTTCCTCACCAACCCCATGATCTCCTCGCTATCGAATCTACTCACCTTAGCTCCCACCAACTTCTTCCTAAGTTCTTCGTATAGTAGTGGTAGAGCGTCGTAGGCTACGTCGCTTTCTACGAGAGATACCTCGACTTCACTAAAAACTCTCCGAAGGTCTTCCTCAGTTACCTCTCTCTTACTAACTACCTCAGCTACCCTATTAGCTATACTCTGAAAAACCGACCTGATCTTCTTAAACACTACTCAGCTCTCCCCCCAGTTTTCGCTTGAGCTCTAGCAGCTAGAAGTATCTCCTGAAGACCTCTAAAGTATCTAGAAGCTTCTTCAAACTCCTTCTCGAACTCCTTTATGAGCTCCCTGATCTCGTTCTCCTCGCTAACGATAACCTCCATAGCTTTCTCCGGGGTAAGCTCTACGAAGTAGTCCTGACCTACGTGAACGACTACCTTCTCTCCTCTATCCATCTTGGCATAGATGTAGATAGTTCCGCTCCTATCGGTAGGTACCAGGAGTTCCTCAACTTTAGAAAGCTTTATGGTAGATATCAGTTCTCTCGCGATAGCTAGGTCATTCAGTCTATCCAGCGCGCGCTTAATGTTCTCTTGAATTCCCTCGATGTGCTTCTTAGCTCGCTCTAGTTCAGTGACTACAGCTTCTAGTGGAACGACTAGCCTAACTTCCTTCTCACTGCCGCTACTCAATGTACCACCTATCTACAGCTTCTAGATCTCTCACAAACTTACT
Organism: Sulfolobales archaeon; assembly: GCA_026419835.1. Classification (GTDB taxonomy): domain Archaea; phylum Thermoproteota; class Thermoprotei_A; order Sulfolobales; family NBVN01; genus DRZP01. The sequence goes on from JAOAKQ010000001.1 coordinate 215,798, forward strand.
TCTCACTTCACTCACATCTATCTCCTCAACGGACAGTATCTTTACGTGGGACCTCTTCAACTTGTGCCTACTGCCCAACTCTGAGAGTACTCTCTCAACAGCATCTTCCTTCCTAACAGCTCTTACTTCAACTGAAAACTTCTGCCATCTTCTAAGCCTACCTGGACTTATTAGAGCTAAACCAGTGATTCTATATATCTTCACATCCCGACTCATCTACTCACCCACCCTTAGAGCTTTCGTAATCCTAATTATTTCAGGTCCCGTTGTGAGCTCACCTACTAGCACTCCGTAGTTATTAGCTACGAGACCCGATCTAACAAAACCTATTCCAAAGTTAACGGTTCCGACATCGAATTCAACACCAAAGAACTCCGAGAGCTTTCTAAGCTCCTCCTCAGATGCGTTGGGATGTACAAGCCCGCCCTTATCGGTAACAACGGCAGCCGACCCGACGGTGGGTATGTTAGCTATAGACTTCAGAACGTAGGAGGAGGTTCTGAGTATTGACGCTATCTTAGATGCTACCTCCCTATTCAACTCCGGGTGAGCGTACATAGACTTCGAGTTGTGAAGAACTATATTACCTAGAGCGTTGAAGCTAGATACCTCGAGCACCTCAACCCTCAAGCCAGTACTTCTAAGCTCCTCAACCTCCTCATCTCTAACTATATCCGGAGCTAGGACAGTCCTACCTCGCGCCGTCAAGAATATCCCAATAAGCGATGTTCCAGCGATCGTTGTTTCAACTACGTCTACCACTGAGAGAACCTCCCTAGCTTTCTCCTTAAACTCTCTTTCAACTCCTCTAGGAACTAGAACTACCTCATCTGTAGCTACTACGTACGTACCTATGTGAGGACTCCCGAGAACTCTAGCTCTATCTATAGATTCTCTCATTGAGTGGACCCTTCAGAACCGGGCTGCGGTTTTATTCTAACCGCTAGCGATGCTTTAACTACCTTACCCTCCTGGTCTAGCTTCATAACTGCTACAGCTATTCTTCTCGGAGGTTTATCGTATCTTCTACTGAATACGTACGTACTTATTGAGCTATCTAGAAGAACCTTCTCGGCCTTGGTGTGCCTCTTTATGAAGTTTCTCACACACTTTACAGCTCTCGCAGCTCTTCTATACCTCCTCGTTCTGTACAGCTTAGATAAGCTTATTATGAATACTGACTCGGACACTCTACCACACCTACACGTTTCCTAGCTTACTCCTACGCCAGTGCCTCAGCCTAGGTCTGAAAGAAACTCTTCTTCTGGTCTTAACTACAACCCAGATCGGTATAGCTGAGTTCGATTTAGCGGCTCTAGCTAGTCTGAGCTTTCTCGCTACGTGCTTATTTCTAGCCACACCTACTCACCCTTCCGCCTAACTCTAATCCTAAGTTCGCGCCTCGTCTTAGAGTCGAGAGTAGCTAAAATATCTCTGAGAGTATCGTCATCTATCACATCCTTCAGCTGCCCGGAGGTGTACATATTGATGAGGTAGTCCTCGACGGCTCTAGCGAGCTCCGGCTTAACTAGCTTAACGTTAGCTAGTCTCTCTCTAGCTTCAGGAGTTAGAATTACTCTGAGAATGGCCTGCCTCTGGGCTTCCCTAGCCGCTTCTTCTTCAGCCGCTCTACGCCTCTCCTCCGCTTCAGCTAACATTCGCTCTAGCTTCCTCTTCTTCAACTGCTCTAGCTCTTCGTCAGTATATCCGTAGCTCACGCACACCCCCTACGATCCGTACTTCTGAAGCTCGGGTCTTTCTCTAACTAGCTCTGTGTAAACTTTAAATACTATTGAGCTAACTAGAGACTGCCCCTTGGGAGTTAGAACTCTACCTCTGGGAGTTCTAGCTACTAGACCCGCTCTCTCTAGTTGCTGAAGTATCTTCCTCAAGTTGCTTCTGGCAGCTCTTCTAAAGTGAGGTGGTGCGGAACCTCTTCTCTTCGAACCTCCGTAAATAACGCTGAAGGTACCCACTCCTATAGGCTCCGAAGATACTGCTAGCTTTCTTAAAATACTCGCAGCTCTCACATACCACCAGTCTAAGTCTTCGGGAGTTCCCTCCTTATGAACGCCTAGCTTAACTATGCTTACCCAAGAAGGAGGTCTAATCTCTTTAACGTTCTCTTTTAAGTACTCACTCAACCTTCTTATTAGAGCATCCGCCGGCACTTCTCCAACGGTCACCAACTCCTGAACCCAGCTCTAGGGCTTTAGTTAGTTAAAAGGCTTTCTGTAGTTCGGTAGAAAGGTCTTACTAAACTCTTGGAGCTATCCAAGTGGCTATTCTAGTACCGTCTTCGAGTGAAGTGTATATTTTAAGTGGGAGTGTTGAACCAAACTCTACGTTAACTAGTTCCACCGTAGAGAAAGCGGATACCGCCGTCTTCAAGTAGTCCACGTAGTACTTACTGCTTACTTCATCTTCTGCGGATTCTAGTGAGAGAAGAGGTCTATCTAGAGCTAGAGAAGTTCTGTACGACCTACCTTCCGAAGAAAACGAAACCTCTACCGCGTTCTCTCTAAGCACGAACTCCATCTCATCTCCAACTATCATTACATCCCTAATCAGTTTCTTGAAGTCTTCGAGAGGTATCTGGAACTTAACCGGTAGTTCAACTTGGATAGGTTCGACCAGGTTCGTAACGGCTTCACTTATCTCTACAGAGAACTCTCTCTCAACACCGGTCTTTATGTTAGTTAGTAGGAGTTTTAGATATCTGGATGCTTTCTCGTACTGCATTACTATGGTGTCTCTCTTACTAGCTCTTCTAATACTTCTTAAAAACCCTTCTCTAGATAGTGCTAGAGTTGTATCCGATAGTACCTCAAAACTCTCGAAGGCGCTACCCGGAATTACGACCTCGACCATCATGTTGCTATCCGGAGTTAGCGCCCTGAACTCCAACTCGTTTCGAGAAACCCTGATCGGGATTTCACTCAGAGGTTTAGCTAGACCCTGGAAGATTTTTCTGAACCTACCTCCATTTCCATAGACCAGCTTGAACATCGCTGCACCGAAATGCTACTACTTGCGGAGTAATAAAAACGGGTAACTACTAAGTAGCGGTATGGCGATGAACTGCAACTACCGTACAACAGCTATCGGCACTACACAGCCTCAACTTTAGCTGGGTTGCTCCTCCTAGCCTTAACTACGAGCTTGGAACCGCAGACGGGGCATCGTATAAAAGCATAGCCTTCTCTAAGTGCTTTCTCACTAAAAGGTTCTAGTTCCTGCTTTCCAAAGATTTTACCGCACGTCCAGCACTTGTAGTATACAGACGACACCGCGCTCCCTCTCAACTACGGCTTGAAGCAGGTAATAAACTTTAGAAAGGAGCGGAAAGACCTCAGAGAACTACTTGAATTCAGCGACCTTCGAGGTCTAGGGTTGACTGACGAATTTCTTAAGTTCTTCAACAAGTTTTTCAATTAACTCTCTAATTTTCTTCTCGTCCTCTGGGGTAGGTATAGCTCTTACCGCTACCGCTTGTCCTAAAATTCGAAAACCAGCCTTACTCAATAGCTCCACAGCTTCCTTAACTGCGAACCCCCAAGAACCGGTATTTATGATAGCGGCCGCCCTACCTCTCCCCACCTGCTTGATGTATAGGTAGTTCATTGCCTCCCATACGGGTGGAAATACTGCGGCATCGTATGTTGGGTAGATGAATACCACGGCCCCGGAGTCCAATACGAAGTGAAGTATGTAGGATGGGTGAACTCTCGCAGCATCTATTAACTCGACTAGAACTCCGCTTTTTCTTAGTGATTCAGCTACCTTCTCGACTATCTCCTCAGTTCTCCCGTACATAGAGCCGTAGATTATGGATGCCTTCGCGTAGAGCTTGGGCTGTGATATATCCCTATATAGAGAAACTATCTTATCCACGTGCTTTCTGTACACAGGTCCGTGAGATGGTGCTAGTACAGATATCTTCAGCCCCAGCTTCTCGATCTTGCTTATAGCGTCTAAAGCATTTCTAGAGTATTTGAGCACTATGTTAGAGAAGTACCTCCTGGCTTCCCCAAGGTAGTACTCTAAGTTTACTTCGTCATCAAATATACTGCCGATGAGAGCTCCGTACGAACCGAACGCATCGCAGCTGAAGAGAACTCCCTCCTCCTCCAGGTACGTCATCATGGTTTCCGGCCAGTGAAGCCACGGTGTGTATATGAATCTGAGCGTCCTATCTCCTAAGCTGAGCTTCTCTCCATCCACCACTTCGACTATTCTCTCCTTAGGTATGTCGTAGAGAGTCTGGATAATTTTAGCACCAACTGGTGAAATAACGACGCGCGCGTTTCTAGCTAGACTTAGTAGAGTTGGGGTTGAAGCGTGGTGGTCCGGCTCCAGGTGGTTGATTACTACGTACTTCACTCTATCTAGGTCTCCGATTACCTCCCTAATCTTCTCGATGTACTCGTAGGTCAGGTGCTTATCTACTCCATCAATAACGGCAACTCCTTCAGAACCTACAACAACGTAGGCGTTGTACGAGATACCGTCAGGTATAGGCCACAAAGACTCAAAGAGGTCTTTAACGCAGTCGTTTACGCCGACCCAGTAAACATCTTTCACTATCTGTCTAGGTCCTAGGGAGATGCGCTTAGTATCCGTGCAGTCCATTGCGCACACCAAGATTAATATCTTCCAGTCATTTTTAACTAAGAATATCTAAAAGTGGACCGTGCGCGTTAACGGCGCCTTATTCGCCAAGCACTCGAACCTTATTTTACTAAAGGCTAGTAAGGTACTCGGATGGTCTTGGGGGACGCCGTAGTAGCGGAGAAGTTAGTCAAGAGGTTCGTTACGAAGAAGAGAACTGGCCTACTTCGCAGTTACAGCGAGGTTGTTGAAGCCCTAAGAGGAGTTTCCCTTAATGTAGGAGCTGGTGAAGTTGTCGGCTTACTAGGTCCTAATGGTGCTGGTAAGACTACCACGATTAAGATACTCTCAACACTACTCCTACCAGACTCTGGGTACGCATCCATATACGGTTACGACGTAGTTCGAGAAGCTTCCGAGGTGCGTAAGCTAATCGGGATCATGCTAACCGTTGAGAAGGGGTTCTACGGGAGACTCACCGGGAGGGAGAACTTAGTCTACTTCGGCTCTCTCTACGGAATGGAGAGGCGGGAGCTTGAGAGGAGGGTCGATCACCTACTAGACTTAGTTGGACTCAAAGAGCTCGGGGGGGCTGACAGACTCTACGAGGAGTACAGTCTCGGAATGAAGGCTCGGCTAGCACTAGCTAGAGCCCTACTGAAAGACCCGCCGGTACTGCTACTCGACGAACCTACTCTAGGCCTCGACCCACCTTCAGCTAGGAAGATAAGGAGTTTAGTGAGGGAAATGGCTTCTAAAGAGGGGAAGTCCGTACTATACACATCGCACAACATGTTCGAAGTAGAGCTCGTTTGTGATAGAGTTATACTCATAAATAAAGGCGTTATCGTAGCGGAAGGAACTCCCGAGCGACTTAAGAGCATGCTACCCGATGTGCGAGCTATAGAGGTGTACTCAAAGCAGCCACCTGGAAGTCTCGCTGAAGAAGTAGCTAAGCTCGGTCTCGAAGTTCGGGAGCAGAACCAGGTACAGGAAGGTCTGTACGTGCTCAAGATACTGGCTAGAAGACCTGACGAAGTAGTAGGTGACATAATGAAGATCGCGGTATCTAGAGGTATCGATATTGTGAGAATGAAGGTGGAGGAACCCACACTCGAGGACGTCTTTATCTACTTTACTGAGAGGGGTGTTAGAGATCGGGAAGTTCACTAGCTTAGTTAGAGCTGAGATGAGACTCGTCTACGCCTACTTCTTTAGAAGGAAGAGCCTGGTGGTCATGTACCTAGCCTGGCCTTATATCTCGACAGCATTTATGCTAGTGTTTGGATACAGTGTTGGCTCACCGAAGTTCTTTGCGGAAAGAGTCGGTGTTGAAGCACCCCTCTTTCTAGTAGTTGGTAGCTACCTACTCTTCTCTATAATGGCTATTGTAGACGACATTATGTGGAGACCTATATTCGACGAGAACTCCGGAGTGCTGCCGTACGTACTATCGAGTCCGACTAGCGTTGTACTACACTACGTGTCTATACCGATACCTAGGTTCACTCTCTCCGTAGCTCTAGGAGCGGCCGCTCTTCTCCCGGTATCGATAGTATACAAGGGTTTCGAAGGACTTCTAGTAAGTCTAGCCGTAATCGCACTGTCCATACTATCCGCAGCTGTATTTATTCCTCTAGCTACAGCCCTAGGTCTAGGACTCTACGTTACCGGTGGCGAGAACTGGCGAGCTATAAGTTTTCTCAGACCGCTACTCCTCGTATTGATCGGAGTTTACTACCCGAGGTGGTTAATGAGCTTACCTCTCTACATCTTATCGTCTCTACTACCACCAGCTCACTGCGTAGAGGTGGTCCAGAGGGTTTTAGTCGGTATGGTTGAAGTACAACTGGTTACCGTACCACTAGTTCTAGCTACGGCCCTAGGTATCCTATACAGTCCCGGAATGCTGAGGGTTTCAGCTATGTGGGAACTTAAGAAACTGAGGGAAGGTGTGAAGGTGTGAGAAAGCTGGTTCGCTCAGCTAGAGCTGTTTTAGTAGCTTACTTTACCGCTGAGTTAATTAGAAGTAAGGGTCTGGTATACGGATTTCTATCGGTTGCCGTTTGGTTATCTATGTTCGTCGTACCGGCGTCTCTGTTCATCGGGGAGGAGGTTGCGCGCCCAGCTTTAACCAGTATCTTAGTAGGTATCGCAGTTTTTCTAGCCTATAGCGTAGCTACGTGGGATTGGGCCCTACTTTTAAGATGGTTAATACAGCTAGGAGTACTTGAGTACGTAATAGCTTCCGGTAGTCCGATAATCGCTCACTACATAGGGACGGTACCTGTATCAATAGCTTGGTACTTGATAGCTCTAGGAGTTGCGTATGTTGTGGTTAGTGTTTTCCTTGGACCGCCGAGCGTTGCGGTGGTAGACCCTCTCGCATTTACTGCAGGTGCGTGCTCTCTAGTGCTAGTTCTTCTAGCCTACTCCTTCATACTGGGCGGTACAGTACTATCCGTCGGTACTGCCGGGCCTGTAGTAGAGTTCATTGCGTGGATTCTCCCGATAGCTACTGGAGGTGTGACGCCGTTAGCATTCATGCCGAAACCCATTCAAATAGTCGCGTACTTAACTCCATTCAGCTACCCGGCGGAACTACTTAGATACTCCCTCGGAGTTCTACCCCCTCTACTAGACCCAAGACTAACTATGGCTATAGGAATCAGCTACTCGGTAGCTTTCTTCACCACGTCGTTTCTGTATCTCAACTACCAAATGAAGAAGTTACTGAAAGAAGGAGTTAAATCTGTAGCTCTATTCTAGAGCGGCACTCAGCTCCCCGCTCACGCACCACGACCCTCTGCGTCTAGGAATTTGTAGCTCTCTCTATTTAAGTTGAGCTATAGAGTTGGTTTAGGGTAGCTAGAGGGTCACTTAGTATGTCCGCTAAGGAGGTACCTGGAGATAAGTACGATAGCGTAGTCGACTTAGCTAAGAGGAGGGGTTTCTTCTGGCCCTCGTACGAGATCTACGGAGGTGTTGCCGGTTTCTACGACCTGGGACCCCTAGGCACTGCGCTTAAGATAAACATAGTTAATCTATGGAGAGAGTACTTCGTACTGAAGCACCAAGACATAGTTACTGAGATCGAGACACCAGTCATAGCGCCGGAAGTAGTGCTTAGAGCTAGTGGTCACCTAGACCACTTCACGGACCCTATAATTGAGTGTCTTAACTGTGGGAGGAAATACAGAGCCGACCACCTGATCGAAGAAAACACTGGTCTGAAGGTTGAGGGGTACGGTGTCGAAGAGCTGGATAGGATAGTTAAAGAGAGGGGGTTGAGGTGTCCTCAGTGTGGTGGTTTGCTGGGTGATGTAAGAACGTTCAATCTACTGTTTAAAACTACTATCGGGCCATACTCATCTGACGTAGGGTACCTAAGACCTGAGGCCGCTCAGGGAATCTTCTCAGCCTTTAGGAGAGTCTTCATCTCGATGAGGGAGAAGCTACCGCTGGGAATAGCTCAGATAGGTAGGGTAGCTCGAAACGAGATCTCACCGAGGCAGGGCATGGTTAGACTCAGGGAGTTCACGATTATGGAAGTAGAGTTCTTCCACGACCCCGAGGGCGACGACCCTCCGTGGGATAGGTTCTCGGGAAAGCTGAGAGTACTACCAGCTGAGTTAAGACAGAGAGGTGGGGAGAAGCCCATCGAGATAGACGTGATTGAAGCGATTGAAGAGGGCGTTATTAAGAATAGGTGGTTGGGTTACTGGATGTGTGTTGCTAGAGACTTCGTTAGAGAGCTCGGGATAGACTACGGCGACATGTTCTTCGAAGAGAAGATGCCCTACGAGAGGGCTCACTACTCAGCCCAGACATTCGACCAGCTAGTTAGAGTAAGTCGCTGGGGGTGGATCGAGGTCTCCGGTCATGCCTATAGAACGGACTACGACTTGAGGAAACACATGGAGTTCTCCGGTGAAGATATGAAGGTGTTCAAACCCTTCAAAGAACCTAAGGTAGTTGAAGTAGAGAAAGTGGTTGTTGATAAAGCTGTTCTAGGTAGAGTTCTCGGCCCATCCCTAACTTCGTTTCTCGAAGTTTTGAAGAACGTGAGCGTTGATGACGTGAAGAAAGCTCTGGAGAGCTCTGGAGAAACTATAGCTATATCGGGCTTCCGCATCCCGCGGTCGGCGGTAAGAATTATGAAGGAGTTAGAGAAGGTCTCCGGTACTAAGATCGTTCCTCACGTAGCGGAACCTTCGTTTGGTGCTGAGAGACTAGTGCTGGTAGTTCTCGATAAGGCTTATTCTGAGGAAGAGAACAGGGTGGTCCTTAAGATACCCAAGAAAATAGCTCCGGTAAAGGTAGCTATATTCCCACTACTCGAAAGAGAGGAACTCGTGAGGGTAGCTAGGAAGATCTACGCGGACCTTACGGCTCTAAGACTTACGGTACTCTACGACGAAAGCGGTAGTATCGGGAGGAGATACGCGAGAGCTGACGAGATAGGCGTTCCGTACGCCGTGACTGTAGACTACCAGACGCTGACCGACAGTACGGTTACTATTAGAGATAGAGACACTAGGCAGCAGATACGTGTTAGCGTCAGAGACCTCTACGAAAAGCTTCTAGAGCTGCTGGACCTCAAACTGAGAGTATCTTAGAGCTATGCGAAGGGCCGATCCGCTAAGCGGGGCGTGACTGCGCGAAGAGACCCGTACCTAGAATTTGAGTGCTTCAGGTCTCTGCGTGTTCACTCTTTCTCTCACAGAACTTAGAAGAGCTTCTCTCCTCTCGGGATCGAGTAGAACTGCAGTTAACTCCCTCGGAATCTTGGTGAATACTATCTTAGGCTCCAAAATTCTGTGTCTATCTCTAGTGAGCTCGCTCGGAGTGCTTTTTACAACTAGTTTCTCACAGCTCCCCACGCCCATAGCGTTCAGTAGGGTTGCCGAGTTGGTGGGCATTATTGGGTGCAGCATTACCGCTAGGTATAGACTTAGCTTAAAGCAAATACTTAGTGTTGTCTTAACGCTCTCCGGGTCGTCCCTAATTCTAAACCACGGAGCTTTCTTAGTTATGTACTGATTTCCGAGTCTAGCTAGCTCGACTACCACGTCCGTAGCTCGCCTAATCTCAGCTCTATCCATGTACTGTACGTACCTAGACCAACTTCTCTCAATTTCATTGAGAACCTCTTCATCCACATCTTCAACCCTACCCACTTCAGGAACTTCTCCACCGAAGTACCTCCATATCAGTGTGAGAGTTCTGTGTATGAAGTTGCCTATATCGTCGTTCAACTCGCTATTCACTACTCTAACGAACTCGCTCCACTTAAAGCTTGTGTCCTTATCTTCCGGCCTCATCCTCATTAAAGCAAATCTCCAGCTATCTACATCACCGAATATTTCAATAGCTTCATCAGACCAGACACCCACCCTCCTGCTCTTACTAAACTTCTCCCCTTCGTACAGAAGGTACTCCGTCGCCGAGATTATGTCCGGCAGCTTGTATCTTCTTCCTGAAGCTAGAATAAGTGCTGGAAATATTATTGCGTGAAAAGGTATGTTGTCCTTACCGATGAAGTAAGCTGTCATAGTGCCGGGGTTGGACCAGAGCTCCAGCCACTCGTCGCGGTTTTCGGTAGTCGAGAAGAACTCCTTAGTTGCCGATATGTAGCCCAGCAGTGCGTCGAACCACACGTAGATAGTCTTGTCCTGCGCACCTCTGAACGGTGCCGGGATACCCCACGCAACATCTCTAGTTAGAGCTCTCGGCTCTAGCCCGGACTCAATCCACGATATCGAGTACTTCTTAACGTTTTCACCTAGGAGGTCGTGGTTCTTCAACCAATCGTGGACCTTGCTCTCTAATCTATCCAGTCTGAAGAACCAGTGCTTTCTGGATACGAAGATCGGTCTACCACCGCAGAATGCGCACTTCGGGTTGACCAGGAGGTCTGGATCAAGTATTCTACCGCACTTATCGCACTGATCCCCGCGAGCGTCTTCGTAGCCGCAGTAAGGGCAGGTCCCCGATATGAATCTATCGGCTAGGTAGAGCCGGTCTACGGGGCACCACGCAACGAACTGCTCTCGAGTCTCTACGTACCCGTTTCTCTCGACGTCCAGAAGGAAGTCTCGGACGAAGTCTTTATGTATCTCAGACTCGGTCCTCGTGTAGTTATCGAAGGAGATATTCCACAGCTTCCAGATGCGCAGTATGTAGCTATGTGCCTGGTCTGTGAAGACCCTCGCTTCGAAACCCTTCTTCCTAGCCTCTATCTCGATGACCGTCCCGTGCTCGTCACTTCCACTAACAAAGACTACTCTATGCCCCCTCATCCTCAGGTATCTCGCAAAGACGTCTGCCGAGAGTACACTACCTACTAGAGTACCTAGGTGGGGTACTCCGTTTACGTACGGCCAGGCAGATGTAACGATCCAGTTTTCCGTACTTCACACCCGAACTAGCTCTGCGCTAAAACTTTAATGCGCTCACGGAGTGTTGTGGGGGCTTGGTAGTTTGAGAAGAACGGCTTACTCCATCTACTCTAGGTACCCTATTTTAATGAGTTTAGAAGAGCTAACTAGAATGCTACTTGGGGAAGCACTAGACGTTAAGAACTTCATTGAGTACGCGAAAACTTTCGTGGATAGAGCTGTAGCCAGAATAAAGCACGCTGTGGATGGCTCGCACTACGAACCAGTAGAGGACCCTCTAGTGGAGCTCCCGAGTTTCTATCTAGCTATAGCACTTGCGCAGCACACTCACAGCTGGCTTTTGAAGAGACTAGCGGACCGCGAGGGGAAGAGGGCTAGCTCGGAAATTATGAAGGAGAGGGATGTAGACGCAGTAAACATACTTAGAAGTCTAGGTATTGAAGTAGAGTACGTTGGTGAGTTAGATGGGTGCGGTCATAGAGTGGTTCTAGGTAGGTCCGGGTCGAGAGAAACGATAGCGTGTTTTCCGTATAGAACTACCGTTCCAAGGTATCTCAGGTACTCTGAAAAACTTCTTACAGAACCCAGTTGGAAGTTAGTTAATCGAATAGTACTTAAAGGCTACGTATACCTAAGTAGGAAAGACCTAGCTAGGCTAGCTGAGGAATCGGTAAAGTGGAGAGTACTTGAGTACGGAAGGATTTTTTCGGAGAGATCTATCGGCGAACTACTCGGGGACTACTTAGACGTAGTTAGGCAGCTCGTACCGAAAAAAGTCCTAGAGAGAGAGGTGAGAGAAGTACCGAAGAAGGTGGAGAAGGCCTTCCCCCCATGCATGTCCAGGCTTAAGGACGCTTTATCTCGAGGAGAACACCTGAGCCACCACCAACGCTTTTCTCTAGCAACCTTCATGCTCTTGGTAGGTTACAGCGTTGACGAGGTAGTCAATGCTTTCCGAACTTCGCCAGATTTCGAAGAGAAAATAGCTAGGTACCAAGTAGAGCACCTAGCCGGTCTTAGAGGTAGCGGGAAGAGGTATAGAACGTATAGCTGTGAGAAAATGAAGTCTCTCGGTCTCTGCGTAGCGGAGTGCAGTACTAGAACTCCACTTCAGTACTATAGGAGAGCTGTTAGAGAACTAAAAACTCTATGAACTCGTATCCGGGTACTTCAGACCCTTTCTTCACGTCGAAGTATATGATTCGCTCATCTACGAAATAGTGGGGAAAACCGAATTCGGCTCTAGTTATCTTGAAGTTCTCCGGGAAAACCCACATAACCCTGTAATCGTACTCGACCTTCTCTTTCTCGTAGTGGTTTTCGTAGAGATTGATGCCTTCAGATACGTTCCCTCTGAAGAATATGAGAAACTCTACGTAAGGTCTCTTCGTAGAAGATAGAAAGCCTATCTCTACGTGAGCTACTCTAGCCTTAACTTCCTTCTTGTTAACTAAGATCTTCTCCAGGTCTAGGAACGTCTGCATGTTCTTCCTCATAGTCTCGATTTCTAGTTTCCTACCCTGCGGCGTCGAAACCGAGTAGTAGAGCTCCTCATCAGGGTCCCAGTAGAAGAACAGTATCTTCTGCCTAAACTCACCACTAGAATCAACGCTAAAGAAACCGTACCCGTACCTCGGCTTCAAGGAAGAACCACTTTGTTTTCTTTTATAGTTCTCAACACTATGAGTGTCGATGTGTTGAGGACCCCGTCTACCGAGCCTATCTGATCCAGTACCTTGGATAGCTCGGTGTGGTCTTGAACCAGTAGAGAGCAGACTAGGGTCCACTCACCGGTAACGTCGTATATATCTTGAACTTGAGGTATACCGCTTAGTGCTTCAACAACCTTAGCGAACTTCTTTACGTCTATCGACATGAAGATTAGTGCTTTAAGTCTAAAACCCAGTAGCTCGGGATTCACTACAGCCACTATCTTCTTTATGAACCCCCGCTCTTTAAGTCTCTTTATCCTCATGTACGCGGTTGAAGGGCTAACACCAACTTTTTTCGCTATTTCTGCGTACGTTAAATCAGCGTTTTCTTGGAGTATCTCGAGTAGTTTTAGGTCTACTTCATCTAGAGCTGTGCTACTCATCGCGGTCGCCCACGTATATCTTCTAAATAAATTATTTTACTAGTCTCGGGGAGCCAGTACATATCTTACTAAAATATCTCCAGGTATTCTGAATACCATACTGAGAGGACTTGAAGAACTGAGAGAGATTTCTAAGTTATCCGTTAATCCCAGTAGGGGAGTTATTTTTGATATGTAAGATTCTTCGTAGCTGGATTTAGCGCTTTCTTTAAACTCGATATCTAGTATGGAGCCAGCTACTCTAGAGAGCTTCACCGTTGAATCACCACCTCTTAGAACTATGTAATCAGCTGATGGAACTTCAATCTCTATTACACCAGCTCCTCCTAGAGATGATAGAGCTTGTTTAAAGGCATTTGAGAGAATTATCGCTCTAACTTTGAACTCGAGTTTTAGCTCCTGAATTTCTTCAGCTTGAACTTCTATAGACCTCAACTTAAAAGACTTGGATGTCGTTCCTTCAATGTTTATCTTGTAGAACGATTCATCAGCTGAAAACCTAAGCACGTCGGCTTTCCTAGGTCTCGGAAGCATCTTCAAGAGCGCGCTGAGGTTCACACCTACACTAAGTTCGGAAGTTCTCACATCGTACAAGGTAAAAGCTGTTGAAGGAGCTTCTAACTCTATGAGCGATAGCCTAGCTGGGTCGAGAGCTCTAATGCGGAGACCACTGGAGTTGAGCTTTACTAGGACTTCATCAGTTACTTCACCAACGGTTTCAAGTAGGGAGATAAGTGTTTTCGCAGACGGAAACTCAAAGCTAACCAGATACTCCTCCATACAGCGGGTCCTGACTATATAAGAGCGGTAAGAAATATAAGAACGATAGCGTGATGTAGTTCTTCGGAGCTGAGCGGTGAAGAACCGTGTGAGGACTGAGACGCTGCGACCTCCTATTCGTAAACGCGCCTATGGATACCACTTGTCTCACACTCACTTAATCTTTAAGCTACGTACTTCTACGACATCCGGGTGGTCTATTGAATAGTGGTGCTGAACTCTTCATATCTAGGTCTCCCTACGTTTTTGGTGGAGTCAGCGGCTGGAGAGATAAGACTCCCTTCAGTATACTGGGAGTTCCTCTAGATATAACCTCGTCCTTTAGAACTGGGTATAGACACGCACCCCTCAGTATTAGAGTAGCAGCTCAAAACCTGGAGTACTTCTCAATGAGGTTCGATGTAGATGTAGATGACTTTCTATACGTAGATGAGGGGGACGTTGTGCTGCCTCAAGATAGCGTGGTGAAAGCTATCGATGTAGTAAGAACTGTGGCTGAATACCTCTTTACGAGTAGTAGAATACCGATCTTTCTAGGCGGTGAACACACTCTAACTGTGGGAACTACTAGAGCCGCTACGGATATCTTCGGTAGGGGTACGTGTGTTTTAGTTTTTGACGCACACGCGGATTTGAGAACGGAGTACTCGGGAACTAAGTATAGTCACGCATGTGTTGTTAGTAGACTGCTTGACTTTCTAGGTAAGGACGGTATCTACCTAGTAGGAACGAGAGCGGTAAGTAGATCTGAATACGAGAAGTTGAAGAGCTCCGGGATACGCTATCTAACCTCCAGATCCGTTAAGAAACTCGGGATAAAACACGCAGTAAGCTCCCTACTGGACTACATAGGTACGTGTAGGAAGATCTATCTCTCAGTCGATATGGACGTATTCGACCCCGCGTACGCACCAGGAGTAGCTACGCCGGAACCGGATGGGATGGCACCCACGGAATTCTTCGAGGTACTGTATGAAATCTTGAGCGATATGTTCGTAGCCCTAGATGTTGTTGAAGTAACACCACCGTACGACCCGTCAGCGGTAACTTCTATGCTGGCCGCTAAGGTGGTACTGGAGTTTATGGCCGGTCTCCACCTTCACTTAGCTGCCGGTCGTAAGTAGAGTTCCTCAGATACCTCGTCTCCGCTGACTCTCACACCTTTACATACCTACGGTACGCGATGGAGTTGAGAGAGAAGTTTAAGTAGTTGGCTGCGGAGGATTTCAGTAGCTTATTTAATGAACCGCGCACCTACTCTTGGTGGCTCTGTGCCTCATCCTTGGATACCTAACTCCTACATAAAAAGTGAGCTAATGAAGGAGGTGGGTGTTTCTTCGATTCTCGAGTTCTTCGAGGATGTTCCAAGAGAGCTCCTGCTCGCTGAAAGTCCTAGAGTCGGGTACGGCGCTCCGCTAGCGGAGTACCAGCTAGCCCGAGTCTTCGGTGAGTTAATGAGTAAGAACAGCTATAGTTACAAACTACCTCCGTTTCTAGGTGGTGGAGTCTGCTTTCACTACGTCCCGTCGGTAGTAAGGCATATAGCTAGTAGGTCCGAGTTCTACACCGCATACACTCCGTACCAGCCGGAAGTTAATCAAGGAGTAACTCAAGCACTCTTCGAGTACCAGAGCTTGATCGCGGACCTATACGGAGTTGACGTAGTTAACGCGTCCCTCTATAACGGATCTACAGCTCTAGCGGAAGCCATAAGAATGGCTGTGAGGGTTACTGGGAGGAGAAGCGTAGTTCTACCTAGAAGCATTCACCCGGAGATAGCTGAAGTAGCTAGAACGTGGTCTGAACCCGTAGGTATCTCCATACACTCAGCAGATTACGATAGAGAAACGGGTAGAGTAGACCTAGGCATGCTTGAAGATAGTGTGAGAAAGAGCAAACCTGCCGCCGTAGTCGTTCAAACACCCAACTTCTTCGGTGTTGTTGAGGTGGAGTTGAGAAAGATCTTCGACCTAGCTCACGAAATAGGTTCTCTAGCTATCGCATACGAAGACCCGGTGTTCACCGGCGCTCTAGAAGCTCCGGGAAGATTGGGAGCTGATATAGTTGTTGGCGACACCTCGTCTATTGGAAGTGGACTCAACTTCGGCGGTCCTTCTGCGGGAATCCTGGGGATTAGAGGTCTTGAAGAAAGACTCCTTAGGCAGCTACCGGGAAGACTAATAGGGTACACGAAGACCGTCAGCGGTGAAGGTGAAGGGTACATCATGGTTCTACAAACTCGAGAACAGCATATTAGAAGGGAGAGAGCTACATCGAACATAACGACGAACTCCGCTCTCGAAGCTATTAAAGCCGCAGTATACATCGCTCTACTAGGTTCTGAAGGCTTAAGGAAGCTCGGTGAAGCGATAGCTGGAAGAACTGAGTTCCTAGTCGAGAAGTTGGTTAGCGCGGGTCTCGAGCCCGCCTTCCCAAAGAGCGTATGCCTTCGCGAAGTCCTCTTTAGACACTCAAGAATTGGTGAGCTCCGCAGCTTCTTGAAGAAGAGAGGGATCTACATAGGACCGCTGGTCGGTAGGTTCTATCCCGAGTTGAGTGACTGTAGCTTAGTGTGCGTTACGGAGGTCCACTCTAGGCGCGATATAGAGTCTCTCTCCGAGTCGGTGAAGGAGTTTCTTCAGGTGAGTGCTCAGTGAAGAACTTCAGGCAGGCTAGGTGGGACGAACCCGTAGTTTACGAAGTAAGTCGAGATAGGAAGGAGGGAACTCTAGTTGATAGTGAATTTAGAGAGTACTCAGCCAAGTTCTTCGGTAAGCTACCGGAGGGAGTTGCTAGAAAGGAACCACCCCCAATCCCGTCTTTAAGTGAAGTTGAGGTTGTGAGACACTTCATGAGGCTTTCACAGATGTCTTACGGCGTAGACTTCGGACCGGTTCCTCTGGGGTCCTGCACTATGAAGTACAACCCCAAGATCTGTGAGGAGCTATCTGGGAGCAGGGAAATTGCTGAAGCTCACCCATACCTCGACGAAGATGAGGTTCAGGGACTTCTCGAAGTCCTGTACACACTTCAGAAGTGGCTATCTGAGCTAGTTGGAATGGACGTGTGCTCCATCCAGACACCCGCAGGATCCGCTGGAGAGCTTGCGGGTGCGTTGATGATTAAGAAATACCACGTAGATCGCGGTGAAACTCAGAGAGATGAAATGGTGGTTCCAGATAGCGCTCACGGAAGTAATCCCGCTAGTGCGGCTATGGCCGGGTTTAAAGTAGTTAGAATACCCACAGATTCTAGAGGAAATACCGATCTCGAAGCTCTAAGAGCCGCTCTAAGTAGGAGAACCGCCGGTATAATGCTTACTAACCCCAACACTCTCGGTCTCTTCGAGGAGTACATAATCGATATAGCGAGAGAAGTTCACGGTGCTGGAGGGCTTCTATACTACGATGGAGCCAATCTGAACGGTATAGTCGGGTACGCTAGACCCGGTGACATGGGGTTTGACGTAGCGCACTTAAACCTCCACAAGACATTCGCCGCACCACACGGTGGTGGAGGTCCTGGTGCTGGAGCTATATGTGCTAGAGGTGCTTTAGTAGACTACATGCCGGTGCCGGTAATAGACTACGACGGTAGGAAGTACTTCCTAAAGTACAACGTGCCCAGAACTATCGGTAGGATCAGCTGGTTCTACGGTAACGTGGTGCCCGCCGTAAAGTCCTTTCTCTACATAGCCGCTCTAGGAACTCAGATAAGAGAAGTAGCTGAAGTCTCGACCCTAAACACCAACTACCTACTCAAGAAGCTTACGTCACTACCCGGAGTAGACCTAGTGTACGGGCACGGGAGGTGGAGGAAGCACGAATTCGTCGTTAGCTTCGAGAAGCTGTATAAGGAAACCGGTGTTGGAGCTGAAGACGTAGCGAAGGCCTTGCTAGATAGAGGACTTCACGCACCGACAATCCTATTCCCGCTTATAGTTCCGGAAGCGCACATGATTGAAGTAACGGAGAGTGAGACTAGAGAGAACTTAGACCGCTTAGCGGAAGCATATAGAGAAATCGTTGCTTTAGCGTACTCAGATCCAGCTGAAGTTAGGAAATCCCCTCAAAATACTTCAGTTGGGAGGCTCGACACAGTCTACGGTAATCTACCGAGAAACGTAGTCCTAACCTACAAGTCTCTCGCAGAGAAAAAGAGTAGGGTGTAGTCTCTCCACTCCTACTAACTAGCTCCTAGAATCTTCGCTCTGTACTCGTTTAACACACTCCTAACCCTGTGGAGCCACGCCGGAAGATCCCGCGGGGTCTGCGGGTACGATTCGTAGAGAGTTTTCACTCTGCTCATATACTCCGAGACAGTCTTGAGCTTAAGAAGTAAGGAAGGTCTTCTCAAACCGACTACGAGTCTGTAAGCTTTATCCACTACCGATAGCTCTAGATGTCCTCTAAGTGATAGTGCGTTGAGGTCTTCCTCCCTAATTACCCCCCTGCTCATACCGAAGTCTATATCTTCGTTAGGTAGTTCTTGAAGGAATACCCTGAATACGTTTAAAACGGCTTGCTTAATTCCGTAGTTGTTCATATAGCATATGTTAGCTGTCCACAAGCTCTCAGCATCTACTCTACCAATCTCTAAGCTCTCTACTACAGCCTCGGAGACGCAGCTAGCTGATATCATGGCAGAGCCCTTACCACCTCCATGAACTGGGTTAACGGTGTACGCGGCATCACCTACAACTGCCACGCCGTTCCAGACGAGACTGCTGAGAGCTTCTCTCGTAGGTACTAGAGCTCCTCCAGCTTCAATAAGTTCGCTATTCCTAAACATCTCCCTACTGAGAACGTAGCGGTATAGCGGTGTCTTGGGGTCTCCGTACCCGCGCCCTCCCTGAATTCCAAGTCCTACGTTCACGTAGCCATCTCTACGTGAATACGGGAATAACCACCAGTACCCACCGGGAGCGGCTGTCTTATTCACGTATATTCTGAGAATTTCCGGTTCCTCGACTCCATCTCGGAGTTTCCGAACCTCTCTATAGGCTATATTGCTATCCACCATCTTCAGTTCCTCACTTACGGGCCAATCACTCGGTAGTCTTCTCGCTACGGCTCTAGCATTCCCCGACGCATCTATAGTTATCTTAGCACTAACCTCTACTGACCTACCTTCCCTTAAGAGAACCAGCCCTCTAACGAACCCATCCTTAACGATAGGACTTACAGCCGCCGTCTTAGTCATCAGCTCCAGTCCTGAGTCTAGAGCTCGCTCAACTAGGTAGTGAACGAGCTTTATTCTGTCGACTAAGTAGCCATCACCTGTAACTCTGAACTTCACGCTCTCGCTTGGTGAGTATATGTCTATACCTCTAACATAACCTTCGACTAAGTCCGGTGGGAGGTTCGTTAAGTTCAGGAAATCTAGGTGGTGCTTACCTATAGCGTCGCCGCACGGTTTATCTCCGAGTTTTTCGTATGGCTTTATATCTACGGCGAGAACTTCAAGACCTGCTTTTGCTAGTGCGTAAGATGCGTAAGCTCCAGCAACTCCCAACCCAACTATAACTACATCGTACTCGCTCTTCATCTTTCTACAGCCACAGTACGATTACGAATAACTAAAAAAACGGCTCGTAGGTAGAGAAAATGGTCAAAGATATATTCCTTCCCGCAGTATACTACGTGGTGGGGCACCGTGAGTAGAGTTACGTATAGAGATAGGCAGGTCACCTTAGTTGGACGCAGAGTTTCCCCAGATAAACCAACTAAGATGGTTGTTAAAGCTGGGGCATATGAAATCACTCTAGATAAGATTGGTGGTGAAGCTCCTTCACCTATAGAATACCTCCTAGCTTCCTACGCTGGCTGTCTCAATATCGTTGGCGAGATTGTTGCTGAAGAAATGAAGTTGAAAATCTCCGACTTGAAAGTGGAGATCGCTGGAGTTTATAATCCATCTAAGCTGATGACCGGAGTAGGTGAGAGAGCTGGATATAAGGAGCTGAGCGTCAAGGTCTTTGTTAAATCGAACGCGGATCTAGAGGTACTGAACGAGTGGCTTAGAAGAATTAGAGAGAGGTGCCCAGTAGAGGACAATCTCACAAATCCAACACCAATTAAGAGTGAAATCGTGAAGCTCTAGTAGAGCGCCAGCCACCTTCCTTGATCTCTCACCTATACTTAAGCGCAATAACTTTTTCGAACTCGGAGAGAGCTTCATCAATTTCTCGATCTATTTGAGCTAGAACTTCCGGTGCTATTGGTGTTGAACTCGCGAGAAATACGTCTACAACCACATCCAAAGTCTCACTCAGCTCCAGCTCTATCGATACGTGAAAATCTACTCCAGCAATTCTACTTACGCGGTTTAGGTGGCGCAGTAGGAGGTCTCCGAGAAGCTGGGAGAGTTCTAGTAGGGCACCTCTATCTATATTCTCGAGCTTCAAACCCAGGTTTACGAAACTTCTCACTGTCTTCTTCTCCGAGTTACACCACCTTATAAGATTCTACACTAGGTGGATCTGGCAGACCCTGAGGACAGCCGCTAGTGCGGCAGTGTGATTCAGGGTTCTCCAGGCGACCGAACCTCCCTCCTAATTTTTTCTGAGAGTTCCCCTAATCTACGGTTTATGTGGTTAAGGACTTCGGAGAGGACCTCACTATTGTCGTAGTTGCGGAGAATCTCTTCTAAGTTACCTCTCGGCTCCGTCTTCGCAGATTCCGCTAGCTCTGCGAGTTTAGGTATAGCTCTAGTAACGTTATCTACTATAGTTATAGAAGCCGCTAGAGAAGTTCTCGAGATGGGGTTTAGGTCTATCGCAATCACGGTCTTACCCATTTTTCTTAGAGCTTCGGTTCTATCGCCATCTTCAATAGCTACCAGAACTACGTCAGCTACGTATATACCCCTAGGACTCACTCTCCGCCTCTCACTAAATAGCTCAGGTATGGTAGCTACAGCATCGTCAACACCGAGAACTTCGTCAGCACCGTGCGACCTTAACTCCTCCGCGATCTTCCTGACGCGTTCTTCCGACCTATAGAATAGGTTTACTTCTATCTTAGCACCGACAGCTCTAGCTAGCTTAACAACTCCATCTGGAACTAGGGCCGCTACGTTACCGTTCACCGATATGACTGGGTGCCTGGCGAGTAGGAGAGCGGCGACTGCCGCTTTCATAGCTTTAAGTGCCGGTTCAATCGTTTTCTCACCTATTAGGTAGTCGAAGCACTCACCCCTACCGTGAGCTATGAGTCCCTGGGGGACCGCCAGGCCTTTTTCAAAACCTTCGACGAGTCTCTCTCTAATTACGAGAGACTCGTACCTAGGGTGCGTGCGAGGTATCTCAATCCTCAAGATACCACCGTAAATCCTCGCTTAGCTGGCTTAAATGGTGGAAGTGAGTACTGGCAGAACCTACTTATAGCACTACGAACGGCTGAGCTGAGACCGAGTTCGTGAACTACAACAAGAAGGGACTTCTTTATGAAGTAGCCCAAGACAGCTCCCGATAGGCTTCTAAGCACCTCGTCCAACCTCCTAAAGACTTCGCGAGGAGCGAATCCTACCTCAATCGAGAACTCCCTGGAGAGTCTCAGAAAGAACTCCAACTCCGGCTTTTCGGTAAACTCCGTAAACGCTCTAGAACCAGCGGCTGCGAACCTATCTGCGAATTTAAGAAGCATTTCCTTAGTAGTTATCCTCTCCCCTAGAACTCCGAGAGTAACCTCAACATCTCTAACTGGAATTGAAACCACTTCACCAATGCCCGGAGGACCCGGTTTTTTTCTAAGTACTAGACCTCCACCAACTAGCTGGCATATAACATCGCCGAGTCCTCCGCTAGTCTCAACTTCTATTCTGTGTGCGAGCAGACCTACTCTACCGGCATCCAGTTCACCACCCTCGCTGAGGTGGAGGTACGCATACGCAAGAGCTATCGCTATAGCTCCGCTAACGGCTGAACCAACACCTAGAGGTACTGGAGACATGCCGTGCACTGAGATACCTAAGCGCAGTAACTCGCGAGCTACTGGATGATACTCCTCGAAGCAGACACCGTTTAGGTACAGCGGGCAGGAGCTTCTAGTAAGCTTAAAAGATACCGGCGGCTCCAGCGTTAAGCTAGCTCCTACCGACCCCGTATTTAAGTAGGAGTCTCCTCTGTAGGGAACCCAAAAACCACTTATGTTTAAAGGTACTAAGACCGTCGTCAACCTGGACCTTCCGAGAGCTTCAGGTACCTAAGTAGCTGGTCGAGTATAACTCTAGCAACTTCGACTTTTCTTGCCCTACTAACTACTACGCTATCTCCTCTATCGGTAAGTATGACTACTTCGTTATACTCCGATGAGAAGCCTATGTCCGCTCTACTGATATCGTTAGCTACCACTATGTTGAAGCCCCTCTTACCTAACTTCTCTCTAGCTTTAGATGTGAGTTCGTCGATACTCCCCCCAGCGAACTCTGCCGCAAACCCGACCACCAAACCGCTGAAGACTTTTCTAAGCCCTAGAGATATCTTAGGTGTTGGAGTCATTACGACCTCTATGCGCTCGATCTCGCTACTAATCTTACCTACGACCTCGGACGAGAACTTGAAGTCCACCGGCGCAGCCGCTAGAACTACGGCATCGTATTTTCTAGTGGACACCTCCGAGAGAACCTCTTCGAGCATGTCTTCAGTAGTTCTCACGCTGACCGACCTAACGTAGTGTGGAACTGCGGTTGTGAGAGGTCCGTGAACTAAAGCTACTTCAGCACCTCTAAAGTAGGCTTCTCTAGCTATAGCTACGCCCATCTTGCCAGAACTCGAGTTAGTTAGAAATCTAACGCTATCTAAGTACTCTCTGGTGGGACCGGCTGTAACTAGGAGCTTCAGCCCCCTCAGATCTCTACCTCGTAAAATCGAAGCTTCCACAGCCGAGACTATGTCTTCTACCGGGGGGTACTTAGCCCTTCTTTCTTCAACTACTGGAGGTACGATCGTGACTCCGAGTTCTTCGAGCTTCTTAGTCGCATCGGAAATCGGTGGAGATGTTAGCAAGCTGTAGTGAGCCGCTGGAACTACTACCAGAGGCTTACCCATTCCTAGAAAAGACTGAGCTAAGACGGTCACGGATGTATCGGAGATCCCTAGAGCTATCTTAGCGATGGTGTTAGCCGTAGCCGGAGCAATTACAAAACCATCGCAGATTTCAGCTAGAGCTATATGCCCCACCTCACCGGAGAAGCTCACGAAAACCTTGTTTCCCGTAGCCCACTCGAAGAGGCGTGGTGTTACGTACTTAGCGGCCTCAGGACTCATAACTACGTGAACGTCGGCACCGAGTCTAATCAGCTCGCGAGCTAGGTCTACGCTTCTGTACAGAGATACGGATGACGTAACACCCAGAGCTATCGACTTACCTAGAAGAACCTTACTTAGCTTACCTCTGATCTCGTCTACAGGATGCCATCTAAGTACCTTCAATAGCGGTACCCAATAACACAGCTACACGGCTAATTTATAGGGTTGCCGTAGGTAGCGAGAGTTCTAGGAGTAGGGCTGAGACCCTCTAAGTCAGGAGGCGCTGGGGTGCTTTGAAGCTATACCCTAAATTTTTCTCTACCTATTCTGTGGGGAGAAACTTGGAGAAAGTAGAGTACGTAGTTAGACCGATAGCTTCTGAAGACGAACTTAAGAAGGTTATTGAGATCAACGCCGTTACTCTCCCGGAGCACTACCCGTACTTCTTCTGGCTGGAGCACTACGAACTTTGGAGAGATATATTTCTCGTAGCCCTTGCAGGGGAGAGGATCGTCGGGTACAACATGTGTAGAATAGAGTACGGTGTAGGCCACGTTAAGAGGGGGATAGTAAAGCAGGGACACGTAGTTAGCATAGCTGTACTACCGGAATTTAGGCAGCGGGGTATAGCAACAGCTCTAATGACTAGCGCCATGAACTCTATGAAGAAAAAGTACGGAGCTGACGAAGTCTACCTAGAGGTAAGAGTAAGTAACGAACCGGCTATAAGACTGTACGAGAAGCTCGGGTTTAAGAAGGTCAGAGTCTTGAAGAGGTACTACCTGGATGGTGAAGACGCTTACCTAATGGCTAGAGAACTGTAGCCCAGAAGAGACGCCTTGGTTACTCCCAAGATAAAGTTTGTAAACCCTCAGACAGTAGGAGCGCTAAGGATCTGGACGATAGAATCGAAAGCTACACTACTGCCAGTAGTCCTGTAGCTATCCAGAAGTACGTAAATGCCGTTACTATATCCCCCACGGTAGTTATTAGAGGTGCCGATGCCACCGCTGGGTCGACACCGAGTCTAGCTAGTAGTATTGGAAGGAAGGAACCTACCACGTCGGATACGTAGCATGAGGTTATGAGTGCCGCCACGACTATGAGAGCGACTCTTAGAGATACGCCGAGGCTCGCAGTAGCGAACCACACAACTCCGAACGCGATTGCGAAAGCCACGGGACCCATGATTAGGATCATCAGCGAGCTTACCAGCAGCTCCTTGAGTAGTACTCGGAAAACATCCGTCTTCGAGAGCCTTATCTCTCCAAGAGCCATACCCCTGAGGATGAGTGTCGATGACTGAGCACCTATATTGCCGGAGTTATCAGCTAGCATTGGTAGAAATGCCGCCAGGATTGCCAGTCTCTCTATGGTGCTCGTGAATGAAGCTACTATAGACCCGGTGATCGAGTTCATAAGGTACAGGTAGAGGATCATGGGAACTCTCTTCAGAGCTAGCTTTAGTGGGGATAGGGTCATGTACCCCCCTCTAACTGCCTCAATAAAACCGCCGAACTTCAGCAGGTCCTCGGAGTACTCAGTCACTAGCACGTCGAGAACGTCGTCTAGCGTAACCGCACCTAGAAACTTACCGGCCTGGTCCACGACCGGAACTTCGAGAAGGTCGTAGTCTACCGCTAGCTTCGCAGCGTGCTCTCTATCTTTTGTAGCTTCTACAACTACTGGAGGTTTTTGAGCGTAGACCTTAAGAGCGGAGTCCTTTGGTTTTGTTAGAAAAGACTTCACATCGATCCACCCCACGAGCTTGTAGTCGTCATCTACTACGTAGATGTAGTGATGTCTATCGTATAGACCCAGTCTATCTCTAGATACGTACGTAGATATCGCATCACCCACCTTCATATTCCAGTTGAATACTGGTACTTGCGGGGTCATAACGCCTCCAACACTTTCCGGATGGTACTTCAGTATCTTAGATACTTCCTCAGCCGTCTCTCTAGACATAACCTCGACGACCTTGTTTCTGTACCTGGGCGGAAGCTTTCCGAGAACGTCCGCAGCTTCATCTAGGGGGAGCGTAGTTATTATCTTAGAAACCTCGTCGAGGCCTTTAACTATAACTATTTCGTAGACTATCTCGTCTGGTAGTTTAGCTAGAACTTCCGCCAAGCTTGCGAGCGTTGTCTTAGTGAAGAGCTTATACCTCTCATCGCTATTCAGTCTTATTACTACTGCGTGCGCGTACGGTGGGTCGAGAGAATCGAATAGCTCACCCGCTTCTTCTATCCTACCCGATTCTATTAATTCTCTTATTTTCGCGTAGTATGCTTCTACGCTGTTTACGCTACTCCCCAATCTCCACTCCAAGTTATAGTTATGAGCATCTTAAAAGAAGGTAGTTGTTAAGTAGTGTTAGCTCCATCTCGAACCGGAGAACTTCTGTACGCCCGATACCGCTATGCTACCGCAGAATGCTGCCTAAAGTCTTATTAGTCTTTAGAGTAATTTGATGGTGCGGTGCTGCGGCTGTCTAAGTTCACTACGAGAAATATCGTGAGCGCGGCAGTATTCAATCTGTTTAGAGGTCTGGCTACTAGCGGTTTCAACGTACTGTTTGCTGCGTACATGAGTAGACTCGGGTACTCCATGGGCGAGGTGGGGGCTGTAGCTACCTTATCGAACGTAGCTGGAGCGGCTTTATCTCCTCTAGTGGGCTACCTCCTGGAAGTATGCAGCAGCAAGCTGATCACTTCCATAACCGGCTTCATGATTAGTATCTCGCTAGCTATAGTCGCTTTCTCCGAAGACCTCCCTATGCTAGCTCTGAGCTACTCACTCTTCCACCTCTCCATATACTTCGCTCAACCAGCTAGAATGGTGTTTCTCTCTAGAACTATTGACAAGAACAGACTCGGGACCGTAGTTGGTTTAACCACCTCCACGTTTACAGCATCTAGAGCTGCGGGACCGGTACTCAGCGGGTACTTGGTAACCAGTTTTAACTACGCATATGCGTTCCTAGCCCTATCCACCATAGCTTCGACAGGTTCACTTGTATTCCTGCTTCTCTCCCACGAACCTAGGCTGGAGAAGAAGCCTACTGAAGCTAGTGTATCTAGTTCCTATAGGAGAGCCGTAGCACCGAGTAGAAAGCTGGCTGTACTGTACCTCTTCGCGTCTCTAGACCGCGCAGCGTGGAATCTCTGGCACCCAATGCTTAGTGCATACCTACTAAACCACGGCTACAGCGAAATTAGTGTTGGAATGCTCGTATCTCTCTCGAATATCGTTGAAGCCGTCGGCACGCCACTATCGGGTAGACTAGTAGATAGATTAGGTAGCTCTATCGTTCTAGCTCTATCTGAAGCTACCGCAGCTCTAGCTGCTGTACTTCTAGCATTTCCTGAGAATTCATCTCTAGTTACCGCATCGATGCTGTTCATCGGGGTTAGCATAAGCTTCTGGATACCGGGGTACAACGTGTATGTAGCTAAGGTATTCAAAAATGTTGGCGAAGCATTTGCATCGATAAACGCTATTAGAAGCATCGTCAGTATTCCATCACCCTACCTAGGCGGT
Organism: Sulfolobales archaeon; assembly: GCA_026419835.1. GTDB lineage: Archaea > Thermoproteota > Thermoprotei_A > Sulfolobales > NBVN01 > DRZP01. Next base: position 242,478 of record JAOAKQ010000001.1, read on the forward strand.
TTACTCTACGAAACCGTGTCTTCTCTAGTACCATTTACTCTATCGACCTCCATGCTCTTCATAGCTACCTACGTAGCTTCGAATAGCTTAAAGAAGTTTGAGGATCTGGAGGAGTACTAGTGCGGTTCTAGTTTCAGAACCCCGCACATTTTCAAGTATATAATTTAGCTGCGCCTACAGCTATAGATCGGCGGAGACACTCGGTGTCAGAGCATAGAACCGTTCCAGGAGTAACTAAAGTCTACCTAAGAATTCACGAAGATAGGCTGGGGGCTCTCATCGGAGAAGGCGGTAGAGTAGTTAGAGACCTAGAAGCTCGCTTAGGAGTTAGAGTAACCGTTAACTCCGTCGATAGCTCCGTCATAGTGGAGCCGGCCAGTGCCTACACTCCAGCATCAAACATAATCAAGTGCCAGGAGATAATTAAGGCAATAGACTACTGCTACTCATACGAGAGAGCTTCGAGACTCTACGACGATGATGTAGTACTGCTAGTGCTAGATTTAAAAGACTTTGCTGGAAGTAGTGAAAGCCACCTACAGAGAGTTAAGGGTAGGATAATAGGGGAAGAAGGTAGAGCTAGAAAAACTCTTGAGGAAATGACCGGTACTTACATCAGTGTGTGTAGAGACTACGTAGCTATAATAGGTGACTACACCAGGGCGGAGCTAGCTAGGCAGGCGGTTGAAATGCTAGCTCAAGGAAGACAGCACTCAACCGTCTACAAGTTCCTCGACAGAGCGCTCAGAGAGTTAAAAAGAAAGGAATCAGTAGATATCTGGAGAAAGATGTGATGAGATTTCTACTCTGATATTTGATGAAGGGCCAAAGCTCTGAATAACCATGAACTCGCGGAGGTCCTACTTGCTGATCCAAGCACTCACCTATGTTTAGAGTTGCGCAGCCACTCAACATACTCTCAAATACTTCCCAGTTCTCTCCGATGATTTCGATGTATTGGGCTAGCTATGCGGACCTACCTCGCGAAGTCCTCCAGAATTTAATTTGGAGAAGTAAGGAATATCACAACGTAGTCTTGAATTTCGTTTATTCTCTTCATACAGCTGTACTCACCTGAGCCTATCTCTACGCACTTAAATCCCTTCCGAGTCATATCTGAGATGTGGGATGTGAGGGTCTCCCTACTGACTTTAACTATCTTAACCGGCATACTTAACTCCTATCCCACCTATACTCTCAGCGTTTAACTTCACGATAGCGTAATATTCCCCGGAGCGTTCTTAAATACGGGTAATACTCACGTTCATCTCCCACTAGCTGCGGGACCGCTAACTGAGAGCGGTCATAGAGCTAGAGTCCGCAAAGTATAGGTAACACCGAAATACGCAGTTCCACATCCTGGAGTCTGAGCGACTGAGAGGGTGCTGAAGGTCTGAGCGAGCGCTCCACGCACCACTTATTAGGATTTAAAAGAACTGTAGGTGGAGATTTGAGTGCGAGACAATATTCTCGACAGGAGATTCGAAGGGAAAGCCGTTAGACTTCGTTTAGTAGGTGTTGAGGAGCCTATAGAAGGGGTGGTAGATGAGGTATCTAAGTACGAGATAGGTGTTAGAACTCCGAAGGGACCTGTAGTCGTCTTTAGACACTCTATAGCTTACGTTGAAGTATCCCAGGCAGACCTCCACGGTTTTTCGAGTGAGGAACTAGAGGACGTTATTATAACGCCTGAGATGTCTGGTAGTGACGTTACCGTGGTTCTCTTCGATAAAACCAGGATCGATGGAAAGCTCTCGAAGGTATCTAAGTACGAGATAGGTGTTAGAACTGGTGATAGAGCTCTCATAATTCCCAAATCAACAATTTCCTACGTAGTGTTTCAAGGAGTTGAAGCTAGAGGTTCTCGCTGAAGAGAAACTCGACCCTCTACACCAGGTCAGCGTCTTCTATAATATAGTACCCTGTAAACATTTGTGGGTGTAGAATTATCCTACTTTTTCTTACTGCTACGCTCCTCCCATTAAAAAGCGGGGAACCTATTACGAACGTTTCAAACTCGCCCCCCTCACCAACAAGACTTACACCGCACTCTCTATGCGCCTTAGTTAGTAGGTAAACGATTTCTGAGCTAGAGGGGTTTCCGAGAAGACGTGGACTTAGGCAGTATGCTTGAATAGCTGTTACAATAAATCTCAACTCACCCACTTCTCTCTTTAGGAGTTCCTCCTCGTTTTGACCCCATAGAGGAGCGTGCAGCTTCAATCCAAGTTCTTCGGATAGAGTCTTAAACCTCTCTAGTTGGTACTTAGACCTAACGGCACCGACCACCAGGTAGTCTACTTCTGGACGCGCTACGAGTAGCTGGCGTAGGCTATTTCTGAGTTCAAAGTATTCGAAGTTTTTAAGACCGCTAACTGGTACCATGTGAACCGGTATCTCCATGGCGTCTCCGTGAAGCCTGCTCCACACTACGTTCACGGTGTGAAATAGCCAGGAATCCTCTCTCCTAGAGAGAGCTACTACTAGAGCTTCAACGGAGATGCCCTGATTGTACGATGCTAAAACCGAGTAGTGAGAATCCTTACCACCGCTGTAGAGAGCTATCGCTCTCCGCAATCTTCTCTCCCCAAGAGGTAGTTACTACTCAACATATCTACGCTCTACCCGAGACTTCTAAGCTAGCGACTTACAGTCAGCACCGGGGAGTTTCTCTAGTACTAAGCCTCAATCCCCTAGAGCGGACCTACCAGCCTACGTGAAAACGCCTTCTATTTTTTATGCCTGGCTGAGCTATACTGGGAGGCTTAGTGAAGTGCCCTAAGTGCGGTCAAGAAACGCAGCCTGCGAAAACGTGGCACCTAACCTCCCCACTCCCAGATTCCGAGGGTAGGATCTCCATAACTATAATGGGGTCCTTCAAGTGCTCTAACTGCGGCTACAGCTGGAGGGGGAGAATTAGCGTATTAAAAGTCGGTGGCGAGCACGATGTAGAAGTTGGTGAATCGGAGAGGAGGAGTAGAAGAAAGCGTGTAGGTGGCGGCACCTCGAGTAGAGAAGGAAAGGTAATAGAGGTAGATGTGAGCAATATAGTCTCAGAGATGGAGGAGTAGGTGGCGGCTATAAACAAAGCTACCGCCCTAGCAATAGAAGCACTAGTTGTGATTTCTTTACTGGTACTAGTAGCTCTAATACTGCTAGACCACGTAGCTCTAGCGGTTGTTGAAGGAACCTCGATGGAGCCTACGCTACAGCCGGGAGACCTAGTCATCATAGTTAAGAGAGTTTCTCCGAGAGAAATCTCTGTAGGTGATGTCATAGTATACCGGCGCGGTAGGAATCTGATAATACACAGAGTTATTAAGGTAGAGGGTAGCACGTTAATTACTAAGGGAGACAACAATTGGCTTCCGGATGCGCCGATAAGTTACCAAGTGGTTGTTGGTAGGGTACTCGAGGTAGGAGGCAGGGTAGTTAAGATCCCGCTAATAGGCTACCTATCTCTCTTCATTAGGTACTTGATTACGTCCTTTACGAACCTACCGGTAGTAGATAGTTTGAGCAGTGTCGCGGAGTAATCATCAAAACTCGCGTTAGTTCTAGACGCCCACGTTTCGTACGTTTTCACTAAGTTCTGGTAGGCAGCGAGGTGCAGAGAGCAGAGGTGCAGGCCTCCCTCCCTACCTACGGCATCACCTCCACACACAGAGCACCGAGAACCGATCGAGAGACCGAATTTCACCTTCAGCTCGCTCCCCCTAGAGTTTGAAAGAGCTTTCTTAACTTCTTCCAGCTTAGAGCCTAGTTTCGCTATGGCTTCATCCACAACCTCCTTCCTACTTACTCTACCGAGTGCTACTTCGCGGAGCTTCCGCTCGAACTCCCTAGTTAACTCGACTTCAGTAATTTCCTTGAATAAGGCACTCAGTATGCGAGCTACTCTTAAACCTAGATTCGTTACTGCGATGCTCTTTCCTCTAACGTACTTTCTCTTGAAGAGGGTTTCAATGATTTGAGCTCTCGTCGACTCAGTCCCGATACCTGAACTCTCCATCCACTTCAATATGGAGGCTTTACTGTGCAGCTGAGGCTGGCGCGTGTAGAGCTTGAGCGATCTTACTGAAGATATCTCCAGTTCTTCACCTACGCGTAGTGTAGGTACCTCAACTGAGGCGATTTTTCTATAGTGGTATACTTTGAGCCACTCCTGGGATAGCACTCTCCTACCTACGAGCTTGAAGAGAACTCCCGCGCCCGGCTCCTTCATAGTATAAACAACTTCCTCTACTCTAGCGCTTGGATAGAATGAAGCTAGGTACCTTCGAACGATCAACTCGTAGAGAACGGCTTCTCCATCGCCGAGCTTCCTGGGTATGTAGCCGGTGGGGTGTATAGCTGGGTGAGCGGGGTCCTCGCCAGCACCTTCTCTAGGGGATAGTAGTTTTCTACTTAGAAGTTCTGATGCGTAAGCTCCTAGATTGGGTAGTGATGAAAGATTCCTCAAGATCTTGGCGTTATCTATGGACTGGGGGATCTTCTCAGAGTTCGTTCTAGGGTAGCTTATGAGTGAGTCGAGGTACAGCTCTTCCGCAATCCTCATAGTTTCAGCGGGTGAGAAGCCGAAGAGCTTAGCTGACTCGAGCTGGAGCTGTGTTAGATTGAATGGTGGTGGCGGCTCTAAACTCAGTACCTTCTTATCTACGTTCGAGACAACTAGTTTTCTAGTCTTTCTTAGAGACTGCGCTAGTCTAACGGCACTATCTAACTTCTCAAATGGTTCAAACGCGTTGGTGAGCGAGTACTCTCTACTACCGTACCTTACTCTCACGGAGACTGTGAACGTGGGCTTCGGTACGAAGGTCTCTCGCTCTATGTATCTCTTCAGAAGTTCCAGTAGTGTTGGTGACTGAACCCTACCAGCACTGAGAACTAGCTTCTCTCCGAAGAGGTGCTCGTAGACGCTCATCAAAGCCCTACTTACGTTTATACCCCACAGCCAGTCCAGGATGTGTCGTGCTAGACCGGACTCTATATTACTCCAGTCGAGAGGTTGTAGATTGCTGAGCGCTTTAGATAGCTCCTCCTTTGTTAAAGTAGAGAACTTCATCCTGTAGGCTCTTCTAGTATCCCCCAAGTGCTTTATTATGTTGTAGCCGATGACGGAGCCCTCGATATCGTAGTCACACGCATTAACGTAGTATTCCGCGTTGGGAAACAGCTTTTCAAGTACTCTATAGTACTTCTCTAGGTGCTTGGAGTTCTTCTCGTAGACCCACCTATGTCCCCACGAGAAGCTAAACGTCGGGTAGTCATTTTCATCTGTGTAGAGCGTGTACAGATGTCCGGCAGTAGAAGCTACGACTACGTCCTTCCCACGGAACTTCCCGGTCCACACGGAAACTCCGCTTATGGCGATCCTATTTCTCGACTCGAGAACTTCAGCTATTCTAGCGGCCGCCCTCGGTTTTTCAGCTACTACTAGAACGTATCTTCTAGGTAGAGACAGGCTCTCGAACCTCAGAGCGGCACTGGCACAGTTGCTACTAGAAGAAGTAGATATGCGGATAATAGCAGCACTCTATCTCTTGCGGAAAGTCTCGATACTTGGTTCGAGTATCCTATGTGGGGTCTGAATCCGCTAATTAGTAGTGCTAGTATAGAGAAGAAGCTAAGCCACCTGTACGCTGGCGAGAAAATTGAGAGAGCTATAAAGAGTGCCGGAATAGCTAGGCTCACAGCTCTGTGCACCTCCACGGTAGTTAGAGACCTAACTACGTGCCCCCCGTCGAGCTGCCCCACCGGCATTAAGTTTGCGAAGTGTATTAAGAGTAGGAGCATTGAAGCAAGAGCGGCTGGGTGAAGTAGTATGATAGCGTCCTCTACTCGAGGAATGAAGTCTGTGAGTAGGAGTAGGTACATAGCCATTGGAACGAAGCCTATTGGAGATACGTCTTCACACATTAGTTCACCGAGTCTTACCACTGGGGATAACCTCATAGAGATCAGCAGCGCCATGAACGATACTGCGACACCGACCGATGGTCCTGAAAGACCGAGAAGAGCGAGAGACTTTCTATCACGCGGTAAGAACCTCGTCGTAATCACAGCTCCGAAGGTCCCCAGAGGTGAAACTACTGGTGCTGGAATAAAGAGCGGTAGGGGTGTTGGAATACCAGCTCTTGTAGATGTGACGGAGTGCCCCAGCTCGTGAAGTGCCAGTGGAACTAGTACTGATAGTGTAAATGTAGCTACAGATGCTGGAACTCCGCTCAAATCTCCCCCCAGACACTCGTAGAATGATATACTGCTAAAGTAGCCTGTCGCAGCTACCGCTGCGAAAGTAGCTACCGCTAGAGCGTAGTATACGGTCTTTCGAAGCTCTCCTACGCCCACTCTAATTACGCGCACTATTTCCTGACCGGACCTGATGGTTAGTAGGGGCTGGTACCCAAGTCCAACCAACTCTCTAAAGACTTCGTCGAAGTACCTCTCGATACTACCACTCGTAACTACGTACTCTAGGAAGGAATGCGATTCGTAAGTTATCTCTACACTAGCGTACCTTGCGAGTACTCTCTCAACCTCTTCTCTCAAAGCGAGACCTCACCAAAGATTCTTTTTTCAGCCTCTATCAAGTGAGACACCGGTACCAGCTCCCTAAGTCCGTTGGGAAGTCTTCTGACTATAGTAAACGGGAGAACTCCTCTCAAAAGCTCCTGCCTAGCTATAAAAACAAAGTCCTTACTAGGTAGCTTACTGACATCTATCAAAGGCCTCGCACCCATAGTTAGCTGAAGAGCTCTAGCCCCAATAACTCTAGCCTTTTCAAATTTCGTTAACTTGGGTAGCCATACCCGCACACTCGCACTCGAAGAGGTTTCTCTGGATGGCATCGCGCTACTCCCCCCAGACTTTCAGATAGCGCAGCTAGCTTATATCCGCAAGACACATCACAAGAGTACGGCCATCAGAATCCCAGCTTAAATCACTTCTCATAGCTTTTAACCTTCATCATCAAACATCTCCGGCGGTTCCAGGAGTACCGATAGATCTACCGTTCTCGACTATATATTTTATCGAGATCGTTTTGAGCTAGTATAACGTTCGAGAGGGTGGAAGATCTCTGCACATGAATCAGTAAGTGGGTAATGGAATACGTCAGAAAGAATAAGCGCCTACCGCCGGCACAGCCAGCCGAGGGCATGGCAGACAGGCGCAGCCCTCAGCGACCAGGCAGCCCCCGCGATACGGGGAGGGAAGAGCTAGCGTAATGGAAGTTTACGAGTTTACACTAGCCTAGCTCAGAACGGTGCTACCGCCTCATCTTGGGCTCACCGAATTTCGACCTTATGAGGTACCGGTCTAGTCTATCCTTTTCCCTCTCTCTCTTTTCCTGAAAATCTCTTAGGAATTTCCAGACTCTCGAAGCTAGCTCCGCTTTACACTCTCCACACAGTAGAGAACCGGTACGGCAGTTCCAGTATCTCTCCGAGAGCTTCACATCGTCTTCTTCAAACAGCATCTCGTACATCTTAAAGACAGAGCAGCGGTCTGGGTTGCCTCCCAGCTTTCTATGAAGTTCTACAGTGGGCTGGCCGCCCGTAAAGGCTTTCATAATCTTCTGAGCCGCTACGTCAGGAGGGTCGGTGGTGTATACTGCGGTTTCAGGTTTTGAAGACGACATCTTACCTCCCGGACCTAGTCCCGGTAGTAGCTTGTTGTGTATTTGAGAAGGTTTAGGGTAGTTGAGGCTCTGAGCTACATCTCTAGCTATTCTCCAGTACGGATCCTGGTCTATACCTGCCGGTATTAGGACGTACGTCTCCTCTCCGTATAGCTCCGTCGGTAGGAAGCACACAGCTATCTGAAGTACTGGGTAGAATACCAACCCAACGTTCGTTGAATCTGTGAACCCGAAAGTAGCTCTCTGAGTTGAGTAGGTGATTTTCTTCGCTACTCTCACCGCTATTGAGTAGAGGTAGCCTATATCTTCAGAGTCTATGATAATGTGCGTTTTCCTAGGATCGAATCCGAGTGCTACTAGGTCGAGAGAATTTTCGTATGCGAATCTGTTGCTCTCCGGGAGGTCTAGTCTTTCTTCGTGCAGAAACTTCTCATCGTCAGTCATCTGAAAGAATAGCTCGAGGCCAAGTCTATCTTGAAGCCACTTAGTGAATACCCAGGGTAGGATGTGGCCTAGGTGAGTATAGCCTGAGGGCCCTCTACCAGTATACAGTGCGCACCTACGTCCAGCTTCGTACATGTTTAAGTATACATCCAGATCTCGGTGAGAGTAGAATACCCTCCTTCTTAGCATAGCGTTAGACTCTCCAGCAAGTCTCTCGAGTTTACCGACCTCTAGATCCGTTAAAGGCTTAGCACCGAAAACTTTCAGTAACCTCTCGTAGTCTACGAATGCTTCAGCGGCCCAGGGACCTACCTCAACACGCTCTTCCACAATACTGAAACACCAAGAACACAGTGCACGCAGTGGTTTTTAAGTAGGAGGACCTGGAGAAAGTAGCTGAAGCGGTGGGAAGGCGCTGACGATCTCTCTATCTACGCACTAAGTCTTCGAGATCTTAGATAGAGTGCTGGCACTAACTTCAGCGTACCCCCCAACCACCTTCGAACCTGCGAGCTTAGCTCTCTGAGTGCGGGTAAGTATCTGCAGTGGCACGAAGTACTTGCTTTCCGCTCTGTAAACAGCGGAAGCACCTCCTTCTATTATCTTCAATCCCCTTAAAATCTTCGTAGCAACGGTTGCCGAAGTCTTCAATTCGCAGTCTAAGATGTAGAAATCTCCCTCACGCTCTAGGCGCTTTCCTAGAGCGGAGTCTAGACAAGCGCTCAACCTCTCTATAGATTCCCTAAAAGCTTTCGTAACCCAGAGAAAGTAGCTGTAGTTTAAGGGCATGAAAGCCGCGTACTCGGGTCCCTCAACATCTATAGCGTACTCTATGACGTACGTAGCTTCGTATAGGTCGAGAACGCCGGCATCGTAGCTAGGTACGTACGTCTTGTCCTCTATAGACTTGAGGGACTCAATCTTAAGTTCCCTGACCACGTCGCTTTCCGCTACCTTAGAGACGGACTTACCGAAGTACTTCAAAACGCAGAAGTCTACACTGTAGCGCACTACCTCCTCTAGAGGTACCGAGCCCCAGCCAATTAGTTTGGGTGCTACAACCTCTCTAATAGTGCCAGAGTTCACCATGTCGCTTATGAACTCCAGGACCTCCTGACCGAGGGACCCGGCGAGGGACCTGGGCGTGTACTTAGCTAAGGCGGATGAGAGCAGTAGTGTGTGTTCTTCTTTAAAAAGCGTAGTTAGCTCTCTAACTATCTCTAGGACTACGTGAAATATGTGTCGAGATGTTTTTCTTGGTTTGAGGTCCGCTAGCTCAACGCAGTTAGCGCAGTTCTGTACGTAGGCTTCGACACCCAGAACCCCTCTGTCCAGCTTACTGAAGTCCACCGGATCTACCGTAGTGTAGAACTCGAAGCTTACTCCGAGAGTTTTAAGCGCTCTGAGGAGTATGCCACTAGATACCAGGGCCTCAGCACCGACATCTCCGACCACTACTTGAAACTCTCCCCTACGAATGCGCTCCAATAAGTTTTTGAGCTGGTACTGGTCTTTCTTTTGCTGTACAGCAAGTCCCAAAAAACTCCCTACTTACTGCTCTCTAACCTATATAAGGGCTGAGAAACAAGTACGGAAGCTTCTTCAGGTTTGTAGCTCCAGTCTTCCGGGAGCTTCCCGATTCTCTTGTAGTACTTAACTAGTCTATGTATCTTAGACTCTATCTCTACGAGGCCGTCCAGGCTGTGGGTGTCTTTGGGGTTGACGGCTAGATGATTGCGTAGGTTCACCGCTCTCTTCATTAAGTTATAGAGGTCCTCGGGTACGGTCAACTTGATACCGTGCTTCTCAAGGATCTCACCGATCTTCTGCCCAGCAACGGTCTTAGCTAGAGGTACGCCATACTGATCTCTCAGTATCACACCTATCATAGATGGTGGGTAGCCCTTCCTAGCTAGCTCCACAACGATAGCCTCCGCTTCTTCAGGTGTGAACTGAATCCACCTAGGAGCTATACCGGAAGACGGTCTAGTAGAGTGCGACTGACCCTTCTTTTTCTTCTTATTCATACTTACTTCAGCACCCCCAGTGCTTAACTCAGAAGCTTAAAAAGTTGGTGAACTTTCCCCCGTATACCTAGGCTGTAGCACTGCGAGCTATTCGCGAATCATTCGGGTAGGTGGGTAGTTCTGGAGGCTTTCCTCAACTACAGCGAGATCTCTTCACCAGGTTTAAGAACTACTACTTCAACGTTAACTCCTCTCTTCTTAACTTCCTCTATGAACTCCTGGGGCGTTCCCCACAAGACGGGGAAGGTTCCGTAGTGCATTGGAATCGCGTACCTAGGTCTGATAAGGTCCACCGCTAGTGCGGCTTCCCTCGGGCCCATAGTGAAGTGGCCTCCGATAGGTACTAGAGCTACTTTAGGTCTGTAGAGTTCCCCCACGATCTTCATATCGTAGAACACTCCGGTATCACCAGCATGGTACAGAGATTCCTCTCCAGACGCTATAACTACTCCCGTTGGAGCTCCTCGAGTTGATGAGTGGAGAGCTGGTGTAAGAACTGCTGTGAGTTCAGCACTGAGTTTCACCGGTCCGCCGATGTTAGCTCCTATAGCTTTATTCGCACCCACTCTCTCACCTATGTACGAAGCTATCTCGTATATCGAGAAGACCTTAGCTTTCTGAGATACCTTCAGTACTTCAATAGCGTCCCCTATGTGGTCTCCGTGGTCGTGCGTAACTACGACGAAATCTACGTCTACGAAGTCCTCGGGCCTGCTCCGGTGAACCGGGTTGCTGAGCCACGGGTCCACTAGAAACTTCAACCCACCGATTTCTAGGTAGAATGCCGAGTGACCGAGCCACCTAATCTTCACGTAGCTCCCCGCATATATCCGAGGTAGTTTTTAAAGTTTAGCTAGCGGTAAAAGGCTCTCCTAGGAGTAGGTTTAGAGCCTTAACGAGTGAACTCCTAACAATGTTAGCTGCTGACGCCCTACTAACGCCGAATTCCTCGCTAACAACCTCCCAGGGTTTACCCTGCAGTATTTTAGCTATTAGTGCCCGACAGCTCTTCTGGTCTAGGTACCTAAGCTTCCCCCCAAACACCAGCTTCTTCACAGCTAGTACTGCTGCGTCGAACACTGCTTCAAGTGTGAACACCGCCGTTGAGTAGAGCGAGAGCCTCTCGAGCTGAGTCTCTTTGAGTTTAACTAGTTCAAATGCTTTAAGAGGTCTCTCGACGGATCTAATTATTAGGTACGCCGCATCAGTTTCAAAATCTCTGTAAACCACCGGTAGAGACTCAACAAACTTCACTATGAAGTCCTCCAGAGAGTCCTCGATTTCCTTTACCCACAGCTCAGTGAGTGGGTACACTACCAGAGCCGTATACTCTCCACTCACCGGGTTTCTCTCTGGGGATAGATGAACTACCTTAAAGCCGTTCTTAAGCCAGTAGTTGAGGAGTTCGTAGGTAACTCCGAAACCAGCACCAACCCAATCGTAACCTCTGGATGCCGCTTCACCGACTATTCTCTTGATGAACTCGGAACCTATACCCATTCCCTGAGCGTCTATGTGCACAGCTATTCTAACAACTCTCCACCCAACTCCCTTCCCATACACCTTCTTTCTCAGGTGCTTGAGTAGTCTATCGGGTATTATATTTCCAGAGATCTTTTCCCCTCTAAGCAGTTCTTCTACGTGCTCATCGGCTAGACCGCCCTCCTCAGCTAGCTGAGCAGCCGCTACGACCTTCCCATTCTTTAGTACCATAGCTCTAACCGCGTGGTGCGGTGCGTCAGCTATCATACCCAGGTCGTCGGGCTCGTTTCTATAGTGAGCTAGAACGTAGATTCCGAAGAGCTGCCTGAGGATCTCTTCGTTTTCCGGTTTGAATAGCTCCGCCGGCTCGTAAGCTACATAGGAGTACTCACCTCTCTTTACTAGCTCGAAGTCTTCGCTAGATAGCTCCGCCGGCTCTGCGTTTAGGAGTAGTACGTCGAACTGGAACTTCTCGATCGGGTCGTCTATAGAGTATCTTATCGGCTCACTCATCTCTACTATCGATAGCTTAGTCTTTCTGTCTTCTTTAATTCTCTTGAGAAAGCGCACCGAGAAGCCTCGGCCGGCACCTTCGTAGCCATGTATTGTCGTAGAGAATATGGTGCGCCGGAACTTCCCCCATATCTTGTGGAGTAGGGGGACCGGTATACCAGCTGCCTCATCGACAACGACTATATCTACATCTAGCTTAAGAATGTCGAGCGGTGGCCAGTACTCTAAGCTGAATCTATCACCCTTAATCTCTATTAGGAAACCCTTCTTCTCTATGACCCTGTACCTCTCTTTAAGTGCTTCGAGAGCTTTAGTAGCGAGATTCATCATTGACTGAATAGAGCTAGGTTCGTTAGCGGTTACGGCCACCCTAACTCTATTCTTGTACTTCAGAAGCTCCCTTATGAGACCGACGACAGCTATTCCTACTGCGGAAGACTTCCCCCTACCTCTATCAGCAACAACTACCAGTACCTGGTGTTTGAAGTCTTTAAATCTCTCCACCATATTCTTCTCTACAGCTTCGATAACCTCTACCTGGTCTTGAGTTAGAGCGAGCTTGTAGAGTTCTTCTGGGAACAGCCTCTCCCTGGGTATTATTAGCTCCCTCTTCCCGCGGACTCCCTCAGCGATCTCTCCACTAGGTTCTCTCTTCAACAACCTACCGCTATCTACATCGTAAATTAAGATTCCGCTGTGACTGTAGAGATGGCGTATGAACCAAGATATGAAGATATGCCTTGGCTCCGGGTGGTTGGGAACCGTCAAGCTCTGCTTAAATAGAGTTAGTTGCTTAGGCCAGACCTCATGTGGTGGTGTTAGAAGAACTATGATGCCACCTCCCTCAACGATCCCTATGAGCCTCCCGATATCGTTCGGTCTTAGGTCGTTCAGTAAGTCCATTACTAGAACCTGCACCGTAGTTCCTAGGTACCTAGCGCTCTTCTCATACACCGAGAACTCTAGCTTTACCCTCGGCATGTCGGGAGTCTTCGTGAAGTGTTTTAAAGCCTTTCTAGCGATCTCCGCTCTCTCCTGGGCTTCTGAAAACTCGTCGTGGTAGAAGTAGAGAATATTAACGACGCTTCCCTTCGAGATGGAGCTCCTGACTACCTTAAGATACCTCAGTACCAGCTCCACAGCTAGGCCGACTAGCTTAACTCCGTCTCTTCCACATAGCACAAAGACTCTTCTCTGATTCAGGTTTCTGGCTCTCTTCACACTCTCCTTAAATACGTAAAGAAACTTGCGGTAATCACCTACGGCGAGTTCTCTAAGCTCCTCTCTTATTCTAGAGAAAGGCTTGCTGGAGTTAAGCACCAAACTTCTCCACCCTACTCGAGTAGTCCATGAGAACCCCGAAGAGCTCCGCGTTCCTGAGTCTACCGAGAGAACCTCTTCTAGCATCCCTCTCACTCAGCTTAGTGAACCCATCGGCCATTACCCCGGGAGCGTACAGCATCACCGGCACGGGGTCTGAGGTGTGGTCTCTAATCGTTACCGGTGTTGTGTGGTCTCCGAGAAACGCTACCACGGTCTTTCCTAAGTCAACTCTATCCACCACGTAGGAGACGGCCTTCAGAACTCTCTCAATGACCGCGACCTTAGCCTCGGGATTCCCATCGTGTGATGCCGCATCGGTCCCCTTTACGTGTACGTAGATCAGGTCGTAGCCTCTCCTATAGTACTCCACAGCAGCTCGAGCCTTAGCCATCAAGTCACTATCTACACCACCAGTAGCTCCCTCGGGGGTTACCGTTTCGAAGCCTAGGAGAGCGCACACACCCTTCACTAGCGCTGTAGCTGAGATGGCCACGGCCTTCTCTAGCTTAAGCTCTCTCCGCTCTTGAAGCTTCGGGTACTTCACCATCATGCCGGCACCTCTTAGTAGAATTATGTTAGCTGGGGGTAGACCGCTTTCAGATCTCCTAACATTCGCTGGGTGTTCTTTAAGTAGCTCGTGCACTCTCCTAGTGAAGACGTTGACTATCCTAGCCATCCTAGCGGCTGGTTCGCTACTAGTTAGAGGCGCTACTTCCGGAACTCTGACACCCTCTACGTGAGGGTCTGTATCGCTCACAGCATCCGACAGGTTTCCCCCTCTGAAGACCACCGCTACTCTATGCTCCGTTGCGTGGTAGATCTCGACCCTCGCACCGTCTATCTCGCCGATGTTTTTGTTTAGGTACTCAACCAGTTGCTTAGCTTCCAGTATCTTCCTACCGGCTCTTCTATCCACTACGACGAGGTCTTCGCTGACGGTGGCGAAGTTTCCTCTAAACGCTACGTCTCCCGGTCTTAAGGTGGCTCCAGCACCTATAGCTTCAAACGGTCCTCTACCTGGGTAGTTACTGAGTGGGTTTATTCCGAAGAGAGCTAGGTGAGCTGTATCACTACCCGGTCTAGTACCCGGTTGTATAGGGTCCCACAAGCCTATTGAGGATTTAGAGAGAATATCGGCTATCGGACTGAAGTCCACTACCTCGAGGGGTGTTTTCATTCCTAGAGACGGTACGGGTCTATCCCCTAGACCGTCCGCAACTACCACCACTACGCTCAGTTCCTTCAACTACCAGCCCCACTATATGTAGCACATCGTCTTATGTTTATTCACAAGGAACTAAGTAACTAAGTCAACTTACAATAGTTTACGAAATCCTCGGGGTATTAGCGTTAATCCGGGAGAATTCCGCTTTCGGCTGATTGGTTGAGCTAATCTGGTAGTCTTATAGAGCTTAGTAGCTCCGCAGGTGATGGAATGGGCAGACCCCGCTTACTGAAGAACTTAACGAGATTTACTAGGTCTCGGCGTAGGTACTCTAGCGCGTTTGGGTGGTCTAGCGATACCGCCTGACTTACGTCTATTATGTAGTGCCTCCCCTCCCAGACCATCACGTTGTACTCGCTTAGGTCTCCGTGAACTAGCCTAGCCTTCAAGACCATCTTCTTCAGGTCCTCTACTATGTGGTTGAACATCTCCTCCAGCTCCTCTAGACCGAGTTCTAGGTCTTTTAGTAGGGGTGCTGGCTTTCCCTCGGTCCCTATAAACTCCATTACGAGGATGTTTTCGTGTACAGCTATCGGTCTAGGCACCGAAACACCGGCTTCAAACATCTTTACGTAGTTACTGAACTCCTTTCTAGCCCAGAGGGAGTACAGCTTCCTCGTTGAGGTAGGTACCTTCCCCGAGAACCTGGGGTCCGCTCGCAGGTATTTGTGTATGCCTTTTCTAAACTCCGCCGACGAGGTTAGGTATATCTTTATAGCTAGGTCTTTTCTATCGAAGTCCTTACCCCAGTAGACCCTGGCCTCTTTTCCAGCGCTAACGACCCCCTTTACTTCGTACACAACTCCCCTCCGAACGAGCTCTAGCAGAGCTCTAACTGTCGCTGTGTCGAACACTTCTTCAACTACTTTAAAGATATCTTCATCTACTCTCCTAGGTTCCTTTGAGGTGAGCCTGAAGTACTCATCGATTATTCTATCTAGGTCGCTTCGCCTTATAGAGTACCACCAGCATACTCTATGAGCTTGGGGTCCAGGTACCCGTACTCTACGAGCTTCTTCCGCTCGTCCTTGGAGTACTTGTAGATCACGTCACCCCTATCACTAACTTCAGCCCACAACTCCACTAAAACTACGTCTAGCGGGGAGATCCACACCTTCTTTCTGAGCTTTCCCGGTATTCTAGCAACGCGCGACTGCTCGTCGGCGCACACTACTTTAACGTAGTTAGCTCCAACTAGCTGACTAACTACGCAGATAACTTGGGTACCCTTCTCAGGGACCGGGATGTCCGCTGGTTTTGCTTGACCCAGTTTCCTCACCACCTAAGTTTTCGTTGGTGTACCTATATCTGCGGGAAATATTCTAGGCGTAGAAAACGAGATTTAATCTATAAAGCGTAGAGCTCTGTAAACTTGGCAAAACCAGTTGAACTTAATTTCACTAGAGGAATACGACCCACTGTGGCTTGAAGTAAGACGCTTCCTAAGTATCAGATCCGCCAAATCTCCTCACTCCTTTAAGCACCGCGACCTCACGCTTTTCCTATCTGATGTAACTGGAGTAGACCAGTTGTGGGTTTGGAGTAGTGGATATGCGGAACCCCTCTTTCCATTCAACGAGAGAATTGGTGGTGCTTCTATAGGTTGTAGAGATAGCGTGGCGTTTCTATGGGATATAGGTGGCAATGAGAGATGGGTTCTAGACGTGTATTCTATAGAGAGAGGTAGCATAGAGCGCGTGCATGGCGATGGAAAGAGGGTCGTTACTCAGCTAGGTGTGTGGGACAGCGAGTGCGGACGCCTATACTTCACTTCGACATCAAGAAACGGAGTTGACTTCGATCTCTACGAGTATAGTAGGGGTCTTGGAGTAAGATTGGTGGTGGAGCTCGAGGGTACGAATACCGCTCACGCCTGGATTGGGGAAGGTAGGGTTCTCCTAGTCCACATGAACACTAATCTAGATAGCGACATCTACCTAGTTGACGTATTTAGCGGTAAGCTAGTGAATTTAACTAAGCATGACGGTGAAGCTCAAAATTTCAAGCCGCTAGTGTTAGATAGTGAGCGGTTCCTCTTTCTATCTAACTACGACCGGGAGTACGTTGGTATAGCTCTCTACGACCTGGGCGCGATGAAGTGGAAGTATGTTTACAGATCGAAGTATGATGTAGAGGACATGGACTTGTCACCGAGAGCTGACGGAGTAGTGTTCATCGAGAACCAAGACGGTTACTCTAAGGTCTATACGGCAAGTAATGATTTCAGTAAGGTAGAACTTATCGACGAGCCCGAAGGAGTTGTTGGTAGGGTATCGTGGGGTGCTACCGGAATATTCTACGACGTTTCCGGGCCGAGAGTAGGGCATGAAGTCTTCGCAGTACTGGAGAAGTCCGCTAGAAAAGTAACGAACTCCCCCAAGTTCGGTGCTAGAGTTGAAGAATGCATTCTACCGGAATCCGTTTATTACGAAAGCTGGGACGGCCTGAAGATTCCTGCGCTAGTCTACAAACCGAAAACCGGGAAACCACCATATCCAGCGGTAGTGGTAGTTCACGGAGGTCCGGAGGGTCAAGCTAGACCTTCCTTCGACCCCCTCACCCAGCTCTTAGCTAGACTCGGGTACCTGGTACTCGCACCAAACTTCAGAGGTTCCGCAGGCTACGGCAAGACTTTTGTCCACCTCGACGATAGGGAGAAGAGGCTTGATTCTATAAGAGACATCGGAGCTCTCGTTGATTGGGCTGAGAGAGAGGGTTTGGTGGTTAAGGGTCGTATAGCAATAACCGGAGCTTCTTACGGTGGCTACGCAACTTTGATGAGTATGGCACTCTTCCCCGAGTTCTGGAGTTGCGGTGTTGAGAGGGTTGGGATAGTTAACCTAGTTACCTTCATTAAGAATACGGGTCCATGGAGGAGAAAGTACAGAGCGTTCGAGTACGGAGACCCCGAGACCATGGCGGACTTGATGATGGAGTTGAGCCCGATATCTCACATCGAGAAGATAAGAGCGCCTCTAATGGTAGTTCACGGAGAGAACGACCCCAGAGTACCTATAAGTGAAGCGGAGCAGCTCGTAGATGCTTCGAGGAAGCTCGGTAGAGAAGTAGAGTTCATCAGAATTACCGACGAGGGACATGGAGTAGCTAGAGTGCGAAATAAGGTAACGGTATACACTAGGGTCGTGAAGTTCATAGTTAGGCACACGCCCACGCCTCAGTCCAGCTGAACCCCCCACTTCATCACTAATCGCCTTTACCTCTACTTAGAGGTGTCCTCGATTCATTGAGTTTCTTCTAGAAAGACCGGGTTCTGCCTCCAGAAGTCGCTTAAAGCTAGGCTGAACACTCTTCCAGTTCCGGGTTCAGCGAGAACGATGAAGCGCGTGTTAGCTTCAACAACTTCGTACCTACTTCCTTGAATGACGACCGCATCTCCTCTACCAATGGAATATACTTTAGCGGAGAGCACCGCCCTAGGTTTCCTACGTCCGTACTTGGACCCCTCCCACGTTGAGGTTACCTTAGCGATGTAGCTGGATTGTAGTTCCACCACGATCTTTACAGCGATAGACTTCTCGGAGATTCGTAGGTCCACGCCGTTCTTGGATTCCTCAATTTCCACTACGCCTGGACGCTCGGCGAGTTTGCTAGCTATTTTCGAGACCAGCTCTATCGCTCGCTGGTTACCGGGTCTTAGCTGAATAACGGCTTCGAAACTCCTTGCTTTGTGCTTCAGGCACTCGGGGCACGTGGTGTTCCTAGTTGATATCCCCAACTTCAGTGTTTGACTTAGGAAAAAGCTGCCGATGAACCCACCGAGAGTAACTACAGCTTCGCTCTCCCCGGTCTCTACTTCGAGTACGGATACTCTATCTACTCCCTCAGTAATTCTTCCCTTAGTTAGGTACTCCTCTACTAGGTCCCTCACGTAGTTGCTCAAGCTGGTTCTCGAGAACCTACCTCCGCGAACTCTTATAGCGCCGCACGACCTACACCTAACGACGTGCACTCTATCGGGAAGCTGAACCAGCTTTCTAGTGGTCACAAAGCACTCGGCGCAGAGCCCCTGGACTAGAGGAGTACCCGGAGACTCGCTGCGCCCGCACTTAGCGCAGAACTTCCTCAAGGTCAGTACCTGAGTATGAGTGAGTACGGTACTCCAGCGATTCTACCTACCGCTAGGGGGTGCACTAGCTCAGCACCCACAAGCTTGCTAACTATGCGCTCCCCAACGGCCATAACACTCTCCGAGGACTCAGCTATAGCTACAGCTTCATCTAGCTCAACCAGGCTGCCGCCGAAGAACTCTTCGTTAACCTCCAGTACGAGGTCTCCATCGCGAAATACCTTCCCCAGTAGCTCCTCATCGCACATACCGGCAATTCTCCTCACTACACCCCCCTCGCTCACCTCCACGACTTTAACGTATACTCTCAAGCTCACCACGCAGGTCTTACAGTTGTTTCAGCACCGCAGGCTAGGCACTTCAAAACCCAGATCTTCCCCTCTCTCCTCAGCTCTGACTGGTAGGAGTGGCAGGTGGGGCACTTAACGTACAGCTCGATGAACTTCTCGAATAGCTTGTTGAGAGATGCCTTACTTACGTTCTGGTGCACTACGGCGTTCCCATCTCTATCTAAACTCCCCTTAGCACCCATGCTCTTCAGTAGGTACCTCAAGACGAGCCTCGGGTCTCTGTTGATGATCTCGCAAACCAACTTGAAGTTCTTAACCCTAGTGTGAATACCAGCTACCTCGGTCTCGAGTCTAGGTATCTCAACGGCTACCTCAGTCCTCCTCAGAGGTAGCTTAGAGTATAGGCGCTCCAGTAGTTCGTCGTAACCTAGTTTCAGTATTTCCAACCCCCTACATAGCTTACTGAAGGAAATATATCTCAGCGGACTAGCGGAACCTCGCTACCGCGTGCCGATGCCGTGGAGTGTCTTAATAGCTCTGGGAAGAGTAGTGTGGGCACTGAGTGAGGATCTCCCTAGTATTTCTCGGAACTGGAGCTCCGGACGCCGGCCTCGACGATATGCCGGCAACGGCTCTTAGAGTTGGCTCTAGCCTGCTTCTACTAGACTCCGGCGAGGGAGTTCAGCACAAGCTAGTTAAGGTAGGTCTAGGGCTGAATAAGGTGGATGCCGTGCTACTAACTCACCTACACAGCGACCACGTAATAGGCTTGGTCCCCCTGGTGCAGACGAGAACCCTTATGTTCAAGTCCGCAAAGTCTCTATCGGTACTCGGCCCTCCGGGAGTTAGGAGGTTTCTAGATGAGTGCTTTAGCTCGCTGCATTTCGACCCCGGTGGTGCCGTCGAAGTTCAGGAACTGGGGGGAGGTGAGGAGGTGAAGCTAGGGGAGGTAGTTGCTAGGACTGAGCCGCTAGACCACACCGTAGTTACGCTGGGGTACTCGATCAGCGTTGGTGCTGGTTTCAGTCTGTGCTATCTAACCGATACTAGACCCGTACTTAGAGAGGATCTTAGGTGCTCGGTACTCATACACGACTCGACCTTCTCCTGGGTGGACCTAGATAAAGCCATAGAGTTCAAGCACAGCACAGCACTCGAAGCCGGTGCCTTAGCTAGTAAGCTGGGGGCTAGACTGCTCTTCCTGTACCACGTATCCTCCAGGTACAGAGATAGGGAGTTCCTGGAGAGTGAAGCTAGGAGATTTCACTTCAACACGTACGCAGCGACGAAGTACATGCACGTATACCTGTCCACCTAAGAGCGTGCGGAGCCGTTTCACTGGGGTGCCGGTCGGTTACCCCAAACAACATCATCTATCAGTGGGCATGACTCTCCCCATGAGGTTCAGCACGCTCAGCTTGCTCGCAGCCATGCAGCACTCGTGATGTAGTTTATAAGGATGCTTACTGGGAGCAGTACTTCTCCAGTAGGTTTTTGAAGAGCTCCGGAGGCATGTTTATGTACCTCAGGTAATCCACCGATGGTATGGCTACGTACTTCTCTCCCTCTATCTCCACTAGTCTCCACCCCACGTTATCCCTCAGGTACTCGAAGACCTTCCTCGAGCCGAGAGCTTCGATCAGGTCCTCCAGGTAGAGTGCTTCTTCGTCCCTCTCGTAGTAGAGGGCTATCGCTCTAAGCGCTACCTTGACCTCGGGCTGGCCCGTTATCTCGATGTACTCCGCCGCTTGGGGGGCTCTCTTCTTGAAGTACTCGCTCAGAGCGGTCGCTATTTTCTCGATAGCCCTAGAGCACTCCACCAACGCGCACTACCTCAGTATATAGCCTATCGGTAGGGATACGAAGACCTCTACGAAAGCCGCTATAGCTAGGAATAGGAGTGCGTAGCTAAGTCTGGCTAGAGACGCTACGTACTCTCGGAGGAGGCTCGCTGGAGGTTCCCTACTCTTAATGCGGAGTACGAGGGATATCAGAACTAGCACCCCGATCCTAACTCCGAGATAGCTGGAGTACACGATCGCGGGGAGCTCGAAGACTCCGTGAGGTACTAGAGCTATCGAACCGTACCCTACGAAGCTCACTACGGAGCCTATTATGTATCCGTTCGCGTAGAGCACGTAGAGGGGGAAGATGAGAGTGAAGCCCAGTGCTACGCACCTAATAGCTACGCCCACGTTGTTGTAGAGTATTATGCTCACCAAGCCGGCTAGCCTACTGGCGGGGTCCTCCGATCTTTCCACCGGCTTTACTAGAGTCGATATCTGCTCCTCAACACTTTCGAAGGGTGCCGGGGCTACTAACCCCGCGAACACCGCTGTGAAGAACACTGAGAGAGTTAGCGCTAGGGAGACGGAGTTTACAGAGCGCACGGACCCCCTTGAACTATGCGTTCCCAGCTTAAATAGGGTTGAGCTACTTCACTCCAGGTATTTATAGCTTAGAGCGAGCTTCTTTGGGTGCGGTAGTGAAGGCTGTAGTTATTGCTGGAGGTCTGGGAAAGCGCTTGAGGCCCCTGACCGAGGACAGACCTAAGTGCTTGGTCGAGGTCGGCGGAAAGCCTATCGTAGAGTGGCAGATCGAGTGGTTGAGGAGCAACGGCGTGGACACCGTCATAATCCTAGCCGGCCACCATAGAGATAAGCTAGTGGAGTTTCTTGGCTCTGGGGCTAGGTTCGGTGTTTCGGTAGCTTACGTAGTCGAGGACGAACCTCTCGGCACCGGCGGGGCTATTAAGAACGCTGAGAAGATCGTAGGTCGGGAGAACTTCATAGCTGTAAACGGTGATATAATAACCAACATACCTGCGAGAGATCTTGTTAAGTACTTAGAGGATTCAGCAGAAGCCGTTGCGGTAGTAGCTCTAGTACCTCTCAAATCTCCCTACGGTATCGTGGAGGTAGACAGGTCCGGCGTCATTAGGTCGTTCAGGGAGAAGCCCGTCATTAGGGACCACTACATCAACGCCGGGGTCTACGCCATGAGACCCGAGATATTCCAGTACCTCCCCGAGAGGGGGGATATAGAGAAGGAGACGTTCCCGAAGCTAGCTAGCGAGGGAAGGCTCTTCGGGAGGGTCTACCTAGACCGGTACTGGAGGTCCATAGATACAGTTAAAGACGTTGAGGAGGCTTCTCGAGAAGTGCGCGACCTGATGTTTCCTTAAGTACCGAGCATCTAGCTCTAGGTGAGTGCGTGTTTTAGGTCTACGTCTGCAGGTACTGGGATAGCTCCTTCTTAAGCGTCGGTCTTGAAGTAACCAGGAGCTCGACTCCGTACCTTACGACCCTAGCCGCTAGCGATACGTCGTTTACTAGCCAAGCAAAGACCTTCAGCCTCCTGGCCGAGCTCTCCCTTACGAGTCTCGGTCTGAGGACGCTGGCTGGCACCGCAATAGCGCTAGACCCCTCTCTAGATATTAGCTGGAGGTTTGGGAAGGGATTCCTAACCATAGTAACCACGCAAACCTCCCTACTTACGCTCCTAACGACCCTTACCTGGAGGACGTCGTCGACTACTAGACAGTGCCTCTCCAGGGACCCCCCCTCGCGCACGGCCCTGGCGGCTACGTCTAGTGCTCCCGCATCTCTAATCCACAGCAGCAGCTCTACGTCCGAGTAGCTCAGCAGAGTACCCAGCTCAACGGCACCAGTGAGGAACTTGAAGTCCAGCTCGGACAGCCTTCTTCCACCGACCTCCTCTCGAGTGCTAGCTACGGGCACACCATCTCTACTTAGAAATACGTCCAGCACGACACCGTCCGCGCCGAGTTCAACGGCCTTCTTCACTAAGCTCAGGTCGAGCTCCTTCCCGGCGGAGAAGGCTCTGAACGCGTAGACTCTAACCACTTCAAGCACCAGAAAATGTGAAGAGATTAAAAGAAAAAACCTCGCGTGAAGCCTCGGCAGTGTTTATATTGCCTACATTACGGTAGCTCTAAACGTGAAGTATATCGGTAAGCTGAAGTGCTGGAAGAACACTCTGGGAGAGCCCCCATCTATCCACCCGACCGTAGTTACCGGCGCCCGCGCTCTGTATTCGAAGGCCACTACGTAGTGGCCGATGCTGGTGGGCGGGCCTGTGCGTACTTCGGCTCTAACTCTGTAGTAGGTACCGGTCGTCTCCGGAGTGCCGACGCTTATCGTTACCCCGAGGGTCGATATGTCATGTACATACCGCATTTCCGTAGTCCCTAGAGGCTTGAATACTGCTTCTACCGGGGCTCGGAGCTCCGCTGGCCACAGGTAGTCGGGCCCGTAGAAGGCTATCCACCCTCTCGCTCCGTACGATACGTCGATAGTTCTTGGTACGGATATGCGCACGTAGACTGATACGAGCTCCAGCGTAAACGGCTCTTCGTACTCCGCGCCTAAGAACTGTATGTTTCTAACAACTACTCTGTAGATCCCACCTGAAGCTGCTGGTGATACTATTAGCGATGTGCCCGGTCCTACGGTGTCCCAGAATCTCGTTGGGTTATAGCCTCCGCCACCTCTCGGATCTCTAGTTAGCTCAGCGGCTAGCTGAGCCCCCATAACTCTTTGTGTAAGCACTTTCTGCGTTTCCTCATCCACCATGTAGTAAGTCCACGGACCGTAGACCATTACGTCTATGTTGCTGGCGTACGCGGGTTTTCCGTGCGTTGGCCAGGTAACTCTAACTCCAAGTACTCTAGTTGTTGATGGTACGTAGACCTTGAATACTCTCCAGTCTCCTGATTCGTACCTCCAGGTGTAGTCGAAGGCTCCCCTAAGGTAGGTGTTCCTGTAGATCGCTCCCTCAGTTCTAGGTGCTAGCCTGTAGGTAGGTCCGTGTAGAGTTAGGTCTATCGGTACGAAGTACGAAACCGGTACGAGGTATCTAAGTCCTCTAGTAATCTCTTCAACTACGACGTAGCCGCTGTGGAAACCTGGTTGAGCGCCCACCGCAAACACGCTAAGCGTTAGCCTACCTCTCGATGTTGCCGTGGATGGAGATACCCTGACATCCTCCCACGTAGCTGCGGAGTACCTGACTACTCTTACTTTAATTGGTAGAATCCCTCTATACGTAGCACCGGAAACACCTATTCTAACTACTAGAGCTCTAGTCATACCCTCTAGTCTATAGCCCATGACCTTAGTCGCCAGGTACTCTATCTCCTCTATTTGCTTAGCTAGGTTCCCTATCTGGATCCTCACGCTATTGGCTCTCCTGATGTCGTAGTATATCCTAGCGGTCTCGGACCAGGCGAACCTACCGTCTCTATTAGTGTCTATCCAGTAGGCTATCTCTATAACGGTTGTCGGTATTAGTAGTCTGAACGCGCGAGTTCTACCGCCCTCCTCGAAATACTCGAACGGATACACCATCTCTATTTCGAAGAAGTCCGTGGCTAGGAGCGGCTCCGGTCTAATCGCTAGGTGGCCGTAGAGAGTCGCCGCTGTGACGCTGAATGCTATCGATTCACGAACGCAGGAGGTTATTACTGTCGGCTCGAAGATCGTCGTGACCAGGTCGCAGAGCGGTATGGCGTCTCTTCTAGTTAGTCTCATAGAGTAGGCTCTAAACCTACCGGTACCCTCGACTACGAGCGTTCTGTGCGCGGTGCCTCCTTCCTCAACTACCGGTATGAATATCTTGGGCTCGTACCAGGTACCCGTGGGTCTGTAGCCGTGAGTAAATGCTTCGTAGCTCGAGTCTAGCTCAGCTAGGAGATCCCTCAGTATGTCGGTAGAGTATACCCTGGGTATGGATGGGTCTAGCACCGCGGTAACGGCTCCGTAGGCATCTACGAAGCCGGTTCCCTGAGATAGCTCGTCGAACCTCATGTCGTAGGCGAAGTTCATCATCAACGTCTTCAGTAGGTAGGCCTGCATCTCCACGCCGTGAACTTTCTTATACGCTGAAACCACGAGAGCGCCGACGCCAGCGGCCATAGGTGTTGCCTGGCTCGTACCGCTAAACAGTCCTTCGAGTCTTCTTCCATCGAATGTTCTCAGGGCTAGTGCTTCCCAGGTCCTACCAACGGCCCAGGCGAAGGAACCAACAGCAACCAAATCTGGTTTAACCGCGCCCAGTTCCGTAGGGCCTCTGTTACTCCAGGAAATCACCTGCCTACTACTACCCGGGACCGTGTAGCCGTAGCGGGGTCTGTAGGTGAACTCAGTAGCCGCACCGACGCCTATCGAGAGAGTTGACGATGCTGGTGAAGCTATAGTACCCCAGCCGGGTCCTCCGTTTCCTACAGCTATGAAGTGCGGTACTCCAGATACCAGCGTCGTGTAGTCGAATACTGCGCTCTCCGGGTCCATTCCGGAGGCCCAGCCCCAGAGAGCCCAGCCACTAATCCCGTAGGAGTTGCTGGTCATATCTACCCTGCGGTACCCTGTGTAGGTCCACTCCCAGGAGTAGCCCTCGAAGGCGATCCACGGATTGACCCCCAGCGCTGGCCACAGGTACTTGGACCCGTCTCCGTAGGGTGTCTTGATGTCGAAGCCCGTGAAGAAGTATATCGAGGTGATCGTCGTGCCGAAGTACAGTGCCGGTGCTGAGGCTATCTTAGCCCTCGGGGCCTGGCCGGCGATGCTCCTAACTCCGTACCCTGTGTCTGCGTAGTAGTCCCTACCGGCTGCGGTGGTGGCGCAGAAAGTTCCGTGGTTTCCGTAGTCGTACTGAATCACTACGTAGTCTCCGTGAGGGTCTAGACCCGGCCACACGTAGGCTACCGGTTCGTAGCTCCACACTTCACGTAGAAGGGCTGTATCGGTTCTATACCCATGTCCGTGGGGTAGTGGCGTAACTTCGTCTCTCCAGTAGCCTAGCTTATCGAAGATTATTGCGTAAGCGGCGTCGTACACGTAGCCGGCTAGAGCTCCCAGGGAGAAGTCGGCGATGCGGTCTCCCGTTAGGTCTCTCGCCACTACCTCGTCTCCGTACTTCACCGGCTTCTCGTCCGCGAAGGAGTAGTCCGGCGATGTAGGTGCTCCAGGTATAGTCACACTGCACGGAGCTGGTGTTAGGGCTAGCCTGAGCAGGTACAGGGTGGTCGTGGTGTCTAGGTAGGCGGTATCGTAGCGTCTATCTCCATCGCTATCTACCACGATCGTCGGCACTGTGAACCTCATGGTCGTTGAGATTCCTCCTACTGAAGTCGTTACGTAGTACATCATGAGGCCGAATCTCACAGTGCCAACGGTCAGTATGCCCCCGACGTGCCACCTATTACCGGTGGGCCAGGATACGTATATTTCAGCCGACCTACAGCCCGAGATAGATATCCAGAGTCCTAGAGACCACTTATACACGTAGTACGGTGGGTAGAAGACGTAGAGCTTTCCGGGGTCTACAGTTATGTAGCCTTCGACTACCTCGGCTTTTATGGGTGTTAGTACTAGTCCTAGACTGCTTACATCGAATACTAGGGGTACTCCATCTCTATCTCTAGCTATGGCTCCGAGACCTAGTGCTGGGGTTCCGTAGTCTACTCCCGTGTCTATTATAGCTATAGTCGCATTCTCCCCCATTATTCCATACTTCATCCACACATCGATAGCTCTAGTAATGTTCACTGTATAGTGGTAAGGTCCACTACCACTAGAGCTACCTGTCTGAGTTACCCCGCTTTCCTGTCTTTCGAGTAGCTCCCTCGCTCTCTCCCTGTTCCTACCGAAAACTACGTCTAATCTTACATCCGGTAGCACGGCTACAACGCCGGGCGTTGTAGCCAGCTTCTCAACGTCTTCGCGCGATATTATGGCGTTAACTATCTTGTAGAAGGACGTTGGGTAGATTCCCAGGAAACCCCTCACTCTACCTCTAAGTACTGAGGCCGGTGCCTTCTTCTCGAGGACCACTATAGCTCTAGCTGCGGTGACGTCCTTGTTCAGAATTTCGAACCCCTCGGGGAATCCCTCCGCTGGGTTATCGAACGATAGGTAGGTGGGGTCCTCTACGTAAGCACCGTACTCCCAGTAGTTATCGTCGTAGAGTATCGGGCTTACGTAGGCTAGCCTAAGTCTACTCCGCTCTAACCCAGCTTCTACGGGTACAGCCGGTGCGGCTATTGATACCAGTACAGCGAATAGAACTACCGCAGATGCTGCGAACTTAGCTACCTGCTTTAAGTACAAGCGAGTACACCTCAACAAGAAAATTTTAAACGAGAATAAAAAGCTTATGCGAGATCTAGGTAGAAGAACGGTTTGGTGAAAACTAAAAAGAGATTTAGAGAAAGTTCTTACTTTGGAGCCGTAGTTACCTTTCTTATAGTTATGAAGGCTAGCGTGGACATTACGAAGGCTAGTAGTGCGAATACTACTGCGATGTACGTAGCTGTAGCCGCGCCATCGATCTTTCCTGAGAGCTCCGTCCTCACGGTGTCGAAGGATTTCGCCTGCTCCGACCTTAGAGTGTCTACAGAGGTTTTAGTCGCGTCTACGGAGGTTCTCACTCCAGCCACGTCGGTTCTGAGACCGGTTATATCGGTTCTTAGTGCTTCTACCGTCGGGGCTAGTCTGTTAACTACGTCTGACACAGCTTTAACTGATGCCGATAGACCGTCCACACCCGTCTTAATGTCGGATACCGTTCTTGAGACCGCAGCTAGAGTTCCGGATACAGCATCTACACCGCTCTTCACATCCGAGAGCGTTCTAGTTAGCGCATCTACTCTAGCTAGTGCGGTATCTACCTTACCCGATACGGTGTCTACCTTACCGGAGACTGCCGCTATGGACCTACTTAGGTCTGCTGATACAGCATCTATCTTAGCCGTTATATCTTTTCTCAGAGTATCGGCAGCTCCCGAGATTGCCGTGGTTATTGTAGTGACTGCGGTATCTATCTTAGCCGATAGATCTCTGGATACCGTGTCTATCTTAGCCGATACAGCATCTACCTTACCCGATACCGCATCGATCCTGGCCAGTAGGTCTCTCCTCAACCCATCGATCGCCGTAGTTATCGTTGTAACTGCGGTATCTACCTTACCCGATACGGTGTCTACCTTTCCTGAGACTGTGTCTATCTTAGTGCTTATACCGCCCAGAATTCTCTTTATGTCCTCTAATCCAGCGACGATCGTTGCTTCTAGAGCGGATATCTTAGCCTCCAGGTCCCTCACTCTAGCTTCTAGAGATACTACTATCTCTTCGAAGCTAACTAGCTTGATTACTCCTAAGTCGTTATCGCCCAGTACGAAAGTCGCTCTTACTTCAACTACTCTGTAGCCGGCTTTCGATACTCTAACCGTGTACGTACCTGGTGATGTGTACAGCGTGAAGGAGCCATCCGCGCCGGTTACAGCTCTATCTCCGGTCTCTACTACTAGTACCTCGGCTTCAGCTATCGGCCTGTCCTTGGTGTCAACTACTCTACCTACTACCTTAGCACCTAGAGTGAGAGTGAACGTTGCTTCAGCGGTTATCGCTCCTAGATAGGCTCTAACTCTGTAGGTACCTGCCTTCCAGT
The DNA here is from genome assembly GCA_026419835.1 of Sulfolobales archaeon. Lineage (GTDB taxonomy): Archaea > Thermoproteota > Thermoprotei_A > Sulfolobales > NBVN01 > DRZP01. Next base: position 270,979 of record JAOAKQ010000001.1, read on the forward strand.
CTGCGTAGGGTATCGTTTTGGGCAGCGGGAACTCCGCTCTGTAGGTGTTGTCGGGCCCTGCCTGAACCATCTTGAAGTCCACTTCCTTACCGTCCGGGTTTATTATCGATATCCCGACGAACGAACCCGCTGGTGCCGTACCAGTGACTACTACAGTCTCGCCCGGTATGTAGGTCGGCTTATCCGTTCTCACTGTGAGTGCTTGAGCTACCGCTGGAGCGGCTACTAGCGCTAGGGCTAGTAATGTGAGTGAAAAGATCACTAAGCTAGCTCTCTTCATTTCAGCCACCTTACTTCACGACCGTTACCGTTACCGTTGCTGGGTCACCAAGCGGGGTTCTATCAGCTAGCGATACTACTATGTAGATCTCCACTCTGTGAGCGCCGTGAGTTATCGGCGTCCAGCCGAATCCGACGGGCTGGGACGCTCCGGGCGCTAGAGTCACCACAGCGTAATACATAGCTACAGCAACACCAGCCGGGTCTCTCACAACTACCAGCAGTGTCATGGTCCTGGTGACTATGTCGTCGTTTCTAACCGTTATCGTTATGAAGGTTAGCTTACCGACCCTAGGCGTTACCACTGCGCCGGTCTCATCTAGGAAGTCCGTTCTAACAACTCTACCAGGTCTCTCGACGGGTCTACCGACAGGTACCGACTTAGTGAGTACTACGTCTGTCTCGCCTTTAGCGTTTACTGGTGCTATGTATATTACCTCGATCGTGTCTCCGAGTCTAGCGGGTACTTCCGGAGCTCCGGGAGACCACACAGCTGGTTCAACAACTCTAACTTTGTACACGAAGGTACCTGGAGATACCTCCGTAGCTGGGAATGATATAGGTATCGGATATATCGTCGACTTAACCATTACGTCAACTCTTCCAGCACCAACTCTGTTCCTATCTACTACGGTTATCGTGAGCTCCTCGCCTATGTTAACGGCCGTTGGTGGTGAGATAGATAGCACTGGGTCGTAAGCAACTACCGTTAGAGTTCTCGATACTACAGCCCTAGTTCCGGTAGCGTCCGCTTCATCTGTGTACATTACTATGACCTTCCTACCTATTAGCTTAGCTAGTTCTTTGATACCTGGCAGAACTCCGGGAATGTCACTTAACTTAAGCTTTCTAGTGAATACTCCGGTGTTAACTCCAGTTTCGGTTAGGTCTAGAGTAGCTGGAGTTACTGTGTGCACTCCTTCTACAATTACGTATATCGTTAGAGTGTTTACTACTCCGGTGTGTACGTTCATATCTGGGTCTGTGACCGTTATAGTGAACTCCTCTATGATAGATATCTTATCTGGCTCGGCAGTTTTCACATCCAGAGTGCCCGAGACGCTATCCACGGGGATCGTCGCCGATAGGGTTACCGTGTACCTCGCATACCCTACTACTAGAGGCCTCTGCCTGACGTCTGTGTAGCTGACGTATATCCTATCCGGAGCCGCGGCCGTGCCGCACACACCTCTGTGGTAGGTTACCGAGCCGGTGAACACTCCTGTGTTCACACCGGTCTCCCTCATGGTTACGGAGATCGTCGGGCATCTGTCAGACCTGATAGTCAGCGTGAATTCTTCCACAGCGCGCGAGTTCCTGTTGAGGTCGGCGTCCTCGATGGTGATGGTGAACGGCGTGGCCATCCTAATTCTAGCTGGGGATACAGATAGCCTGCCGTCGTACAGCCTGAACTTGGCTTCGGCCTTAGCCTCGGGTCTGGCTGGGTCGAATACCTCCAGCTTGCCTTCGATTATCTCATCTCTATCGGGTATTGTTATAGATGCGGTGACCCTGAAGAGACCTGTATCAACGTCGGTTTCAGTCAGAGTTATAGCTCCGGTTCCGAGAACCGTCGTGCCGTCCGAAGCTACTAGCCTGTAGCTTACGCTAACTGTCTCTCTGCGAGTCGGGTCTCTGTTGTATAGGTCGTTGGAGTAGTCGACGTGAACGGTTATCGCAGCACCGAAGGCGGCCGGGTACTCAGCTCTGTCTATCGTTAGAGATATAACGTCCACTCTGAACGTAACTCTAACGATACCACATACGAAGCCCGCGAAGTCGCAGTAGTCTAGTGTGTAGGTTTCACCAGCCACTATATCGACGTACTCAGCGGGTATTCTAAGTACGAAGACTCCCGTATTGAAGTCGGTCTCGACCATAGTGACGTCGCCAACGGCGAAGCCCGGCTTTATGTCAACTAGAGCGCCGGTCTTGTCGAATATCCTAAGCCTAGCGAGGTACACACCATCCCGGTCCAGTCTAACGTCAAACTTCCCGGCGGTGATTATGGCAGTTCCTCTAAGTACCTCTATAGAGCCCGGCAGGTTGTTTAGGTCGGGCTTGGTTACGGTCGCGATGATTACCTTGACGCTGGCCTTATCTACGGTTATGGTCGGTAGTCTGGGCGCGTAGCTCCCAGAGCCAGAGACGTCGATGCTGTACCCAGGTCTCGGATCTTCTCTGTAATACCTTATGGTGGCCGTGAACGGTCCGGCAGTGCTTCTAGGTAGGGTGATCAGTGTTGGGGTTATGGAACCCGTCACGCCCCACGTTACCGGAATCGTAACTCTGAATATGTTGGTGTTCGGACCGGTCTCCCTAACGGTGCCACCTCCAATCGTTACGGAGCCAACACCTGGAGCAACGGCTATCGTGACGGTAGCGCCTGGATCGAGAGTATCGGCTACGGCGGTGTTCACGTTATCGTCCGGAGACTCGATGTCGACCACTAAGAGCTGCTGGTCGAACCTAGTCACTGATACCTTCGGGTACCTGTAGACGGCTTTAAACTCGGCAACCGTAGCTGGGTCCGCCCAGCCTACTCCTCCCTGGCATAGGTCGGATGTTCTGAAGGATAGGAGTACTCTGTCGTCCTTACCTATGGGCTGGCCGAGGGCATCGCCGATCTTGCTTACTAATACGCTATACGAGAACCTACCGCCTCTCACAGTTGGCTCTGTGGAGCTCGCCGCTCCTAGAGCTCCTAGGTGTGTTGATGTAGAGAACGTTCTTCCGTCGGCCTTGATCAGCGTTATGTCTACGAGGACGCAGGTGGCGGGTAGGGTATCCCTCTTCGTCGGGTCGTAGTCTGCGTCGGTGTCCGTGTAGTCTATCCTAACTACGGCATCCCTTCTGTACGGGTACTCCTTCCTATCTAGAGTTACCGTAGGTGCTACTACGTCGTAGAGCACGACGTCGGTTAGACCCGTACCAAGTACTTCAATTCTTACCGGAGTCCCCCTGGCTGCGCTAACGGTTATTAGAGGAGCTCCACCTACTGGGTACTCGACGTAGGAGTCCGGTCCTCCGAGGTAGAATACGTAGTATGCTGGAGCTACTCTAGGTACTTCATCTTCAGCTAGTAGGGCTCCGGTCCTATCATCAGTTATCCTGACGACTATGTAAGGTCCAAACTCTCCCCGGACTTCCACCATTATTGCTTTTTCTGGGTTGAAGCGCTTATCCGGTATCGTTATTGACGGTGCTTGCGCTTCCGCTACCGGTAGTACTAGAGGTGCTACGGTTAGTGTTGATACTAGTACTAAAGTTAGGATTAGGTACGAGGCTACGGTCTTTACGTGCTTAGACATATCTAACTACACCTTCACCACTAGTCTCTTCAGTAACCTATTTAAGGGATGTGTGTACTTATGTACACGTTTCTATATACAGTTGCGCACTGTCAGAACCAACTAGAGTGTGGGGATAGGTACCTGGGTATTAACGTGTTAGTGGGCCCGCGGGGATTCGAACCCCGGACCTCCGCCTCCCGCAGGCTACTAGAGCTCGTAAGGGCGGCGTCCTAGCCAGCTAGACGACGGGCCCTCCATAGCTTCACGATAGAGCTTAAAAACACATCTCGTGCGGGCCGCCTAGCTACTCGGGGTTTTCAGTAGGAATACGAGTACTCTATAGTCCCACGCGCGGGAATCTCTTCCCGCACCTCCCTCATCTAGAACTAGGTCGAAGGAAACCCTGTAGTAGCCGTACTGGTGGGTACCCGCTCTAGCTAGAAAATCCTCTGAGTCCGCACTCGATAGGTAGAGCGTCACTACTACGGAGTTCCCCATAGCGTAAGCATACCTATCGAAAATCCTCCAGCTACTGGGGGACGGCTTCACCTCCACACGAGGGTGCCAAGCCCCCATAGCGTACCCATCGTCGTAGTTGTAGTGGGTTTCATGGTTCTCGCTATACATGATGTCCCACACGAATGCCGGTCTAGGTCCCTGAGCGTAGGAAATCAACGCTTTTGGATCGCAGACCTCCGCGTACTGGTTGTTACTGCAGCGCCAGCACCACAAACCAGCGCTGGAGAGATAGCGCACGCAGGTTACGCAAGTCTTCATTAGAGCGTTCTCAAAGAGCGTTCTATTTATAACCACCAGCACATTCCTACTGCGTTCGAGAGGTTCGAGCCTGTACTCAACCCTCATACCTACTTCAAAAAACCACCTGGAGTTCGGCGGATCATCGCACCAGAAAACACACTTACCTCTAGCCGTAGCGTACGCATTGAAGCAGTACTTAACGCCACCTCCGCTCATACACTCGCGGTAGTAGAGATACTCTCTATAGGGCACTTCACTAGCAGACCTACCTACCGGGAGGACATCTAGTACGGGTCCATCGGAAGCGCACATTCTGTACGTAGCTACCCAGTGAGTTGAGTTCCATGAAAGGCTTACGTACAACAGGTTATCGTAGCAGTACCTAGTCAAAGACCCGGTTCTCCAAGTTACCGCAGGTCTATAGTGCGGATTGAGCTGGTACTGAGATATGTTTAGAGGAATGCCGCTCTCCACTACCGCTAGGTAGTCTTCTGGGTCTAGGTATCTAGCAAGTAGTGGTAGAAGCTTACTCGATATCTGCGCTTCGTAGAGTGCTGTATTGAGCCGCTCATCACTTAAGTCGTTCTCCAAGTCTACGAGGAGGTACCTACCTCCCTCCAGTAGGACCAGTATCTTGCTTTCATTCCACACGTCTACGGAGAATTCTCCGTCTACGACGAACTCACCACTCAATATTCTCACATTCTCTCTACTCACCGAGAGAACCGCTAGAACTCTTACTGGCGAAGAACTTCGGAGAACTACCGCTCCTCCTCCAAAAATCCACCGAATATCAGCTGAATGCGCTCTAAGTAGCTCGCTTCGCACTTTTTCAAATACTTCAATGCTTTCTCGAGAAAACCTTAGGTGTGCTGATAGAAGTAGTAGAGATACAGCGGCAATTAACACAGCGGCCGCTGCCGCTGAAGCGGACCCCCTCAACGAATCACCCTAACCGGTCTGATAACGTAGCTCGAAAACACTACCACCATGTCTTCGCAGATAGCTCCAACCACAACCACTCCACGCGCTATCTTCAGCCTCTCGACGATGCCTAGACCGGGGCACACGAGGTCTACTTCGAGAACTCTATCGTCCCAGCTCGCAATAACAGTTCTGTTGTAGACTAAGTAGGCGGATACTCTAGGAGGTGCTTCTAGCTTAATAGACGTTGTGGCTGAGTTAGCTACGCTCAGTAAGGTACTACCAATACTTAGAACGACTACTAGGAGAGCGAGTTCTACGTACAGACTCGATGTACCTCTAATACTCTCAACCCAAGAATTCTAGGACTATATAAAGAGTTCGAAGAACAGGCCTATTCTAGAGTGCTGGAGTGAGTACTTGTGTATTATTCTGTGTACACATATATACTTATGCGTAAAGCCAGCTAGGTGGTTTAGTGTCTAGTAGGAGATTTGTAGCTCTACCTGAGAAGCTTCTATCTGAAGCCGTTAAGATCGCTGAGAAGATCGGCATTCCGTATACAGCGCTAATTGAGAAAATTCTATCTGAAGTACTTAAGGTACTTAAACACAAGAAGAATCTGCTCGAGTCTCTGTCTGCGATAGACGCTTTCGACGATATTAGGAGATTGAGTGGTATGGTTCTACCAGTGAGCGTCGCGAAGGAGTTACTGAAGGAGTTGGACCGCGAGAAGCTGTCTAGAGTATGTCGAGAACTAGATAGAATGGCCTCTTGGTACGCTGAGCTAGGTAAGGTCAAGAGGTCAGTAAATCCCACCGAGATAGGTACTTCCCTCACGCTCTGGATTCCCGGAGTTAACGTGGATGTCGTTAGAGAGGGGGAGGACAGCTATAAGTTCGTCGTTAGTTCAGTTAACTTCACCGAGGAACTACTAGAGCTTTCTAGGTGTATAGCCGAGGGACTGGTCAGAGGCTACGGTTTAGATAGCTACGAGCTCCACGCAGAGCCCTCGGTCCTAGTTCTGAGGGTAGGTGGTTTAAGTGAGGAGTAGGAGGACTCTAGGTGTTGATCTAGAGCTAGCTGAAGAGCTAAAGAAGATAGCTAGGTCTAGAGGTATGAGTCTAGCCAGCTACTTGAGGATGCTATTCGAAGAGGTCATTAATACGGAGAGAAGCGGCTACTTCGCTCCGGGAGTTCTAAGAGAGAAGAGGGTGGAGTTGGCGCTCACAAAACTCGGGTTCTCCTACGTACCTCTAGAGCTGCTAGACGCTCAATCGCTCACACCAGAGTACGCAGAAGCTCTAGGAGTGAAGCTAGCTACGGTGATTAGCGAACTAGGCATCAACTGCGAAGAGGTGATCGAGAAGATATCCCTAAGCAATGGGATAGGCGTACTCCAAGAAAACACCGTAATTCTCATCCCCTCATCGGGACCGAAGGAAATTCTGAGGCGATTTCTCGTAGGTTTAGCCAGGGGAAGCTCTCTCAGGATCTCGGCGACGGGCAGTCTCGTTATAGTAAGAACTTCGAGATAATCTCGGTACCCCCGGCTCACTTTCCTTGAATAGACTGCGGAATTTTGTAGGTAGCTGAAACTAAAGGAGGGGGCTCCGTGTCTTCGAAGTACAGCTACGTAGATTGGGGAACACTCCACAGCCTAGTAGCTAAGCTAGCTCTAGCTGTAAACAGGAACTACATCCCACAGGTTATCGTCGGAGCTCTTAGGGGTGGGTATGTTGTTGCTAGACTGCTCTCCGACTTCTTGGATATAGAGGAGCTAGCTGTAATCGGAGTTAGATTCTATAAGGGCGTTGGCGAGGAGGTGAGAAGCCCGTGATAACCGTTCCGGTAGTTCACGACGCTAGAAGTAAGGACGTCCTGGTAGTAGATGATGTTGCTGATACCGGTAGAACTCCGGAGACGGGTTGGTGGTAGGAGGAGGATACCGCAACGTGAAGTTGAGCGTTCAATGGGAATCGTTAGACCAGATGTGAGTAAACTAGTTCAGCAAATTCTAGGTGTGAGTAGCGGGGATGGCTCAACTAGAGTGTAGCCACCTATCTCAGTTCTAGCTACGACCCTACCCCTCAGGAACTCTATCGATGGCTCGACGACTTCTCCAACCACGGAAGCATCGGGATACCCGAGACTGCGCACGAGTTCCAGAACCTCCGGGTAGACCTCTCTCGGCACGGCGAGAACGGCTACTCCTTCAGATGCTGAGTTAATTGGGTCTACCCCGAGTAGCTCCAGGAACTTTCTCGTGGGTTCGCGAACCGGTATGGAGTCTCTATCCACCACCACAGCTAGGTCGGTTCCTCTAACCCACTCGTACAGAACCGATGCGAGACCTCCTCGAGTAGGGTCTCTCGCTGCGTGAATAAGCTCCCCGAACTTGCCTATCAGCGGGAGCATTAGGTCGTGTAGAGGCCTCGCATCGCTAGCAAGACCGACGACCTTATCTAGTAGACCTAGCTGAGCGGCCGCTATAACAGCTCCGTGGTCCGCTATAGGTCCTGAAACTATCACCACGTCGCCAGCTCTTATCCTACGGTCTATTAGGGGGTTCCTAGTTAGCCCTATACCGGATGATGTAACTACGATGCCGTCTATAGAGCCCTTGGGCATCACCTTAAAGTCCCCCCCGACTACGTAGGCACCCGCTAGGGCGGCCGTAGATGCGAACGACTCGACCACCTCCTCAACTAGGCTCTCGCTAACCCCCTCTTCAACCACTATAGCATCGACAAGTGCTAGGGGCTTCGCACCCATCATTAAGAGGTCGTTTATGGTTCCGGAGGCCGCTAGCTTCCCTATATCACCCCCGGGGAACTTCGGGGGTTTCACCGTGTATGAGTCTATCGTGAAAACTAGGTACGTACCTCCACCTATGTCTATAGCGGCACCATCGTCCATGTAGTCCAGTCCGTAGCCTCCGGGAGTGCTTCGCACGCTCGGCGGTATCTTAGCGGCTATGTACTTAGCTATGAACTCAGACATCTCCAAACCTCCAGCTCCGTGCTCTATTCTAATCACACTAAATCCCACACTAGCAGAAGTCTCGCGCGTAATAAGTTTTGATGTAGAAAATCCGTCCACTATCGCAGCTTCGAAGAGAGCTTGACTAGGGGTCCAGAATCTTCAGCACTGCGTTTACTAGAGCTTTAGCGCAGGTTCCCCCGTTTCTGTAGCATATTGAGAGCACCAGTACGTCATCCTCACTACAGCTTCTAACAGCTATATCTCTAAGAACTCCCTCAGCTTTCTCCAAGCCACCACTTACAGGCATTACTGGAGTTTCGCCGCAGTATATTATGATAGCTCCCTCAGCCCCCTCTCTAACTACCTGGTCTCTCAGTTTTAGGTAACCTATCTTCTCGCTAAGCTCTCTAAACTTCCTCAATACCGCTCCGTAGGCTTCACAGCTACCGCATAGAGACCCTACGTCTACCGGGCCGAGGAGGTCTACTACCTGCTTTAGATACTCAACCACCTCCCTACCTTCTTCAGTTAGAAGTACTCCGGCAGCTCTATCCACATCTACGAGCCCTCCCAGCTTCATTCTCCTAACTAGAGTTTTCACCGATGCCTCACCCAGTGAGAGGCGTTTTGCGAGCGCTAACCTACCGATAGGTGCCTCTAGGTAGAGGCTCACTAAAGCCGCGTACACGTGGTAGACCTCGAATGAAGGTCTAACACCACCAACTGGCTCGGAAACCTTCTTCAACTTACTCAGTAGGCTCATCGCTTAGAGTCCCCGCTAGCTCGAAGCAGTCTAGCCCTGGGAGCTACGGTTAAGTAGGTTACACTCTTTCTAGCCGGTAGGGATACGTTGTACACCCTAGTTAAACCTATCGTGGTCTCGGTTACCGTAGCGTTGTGCGCGTGTGCGTGAATAGCTAGATCGGGCTTAGTCTCCCGTATCACCTCCTCCAGATGCCTGCAGCCCATGTACGGGTATATCTTCTCAGGCTCACCTCTAATCGTCTGGTACGTTGGAGCGTAGTGGGTTAGGAGCACTGTTACGTCGGCCACCCTATTAACTTCCTCGATGAGCTTTCTCAGAACTCCAACTCTCCTCCTGTACACACTCTCGAGCTGGGGCATGTTCTTACTCTGCCAGTAGGTTAGTTTATCGAGAGATCCCCTACTACCAACAATTCCTATGGGGATGCTCCCCGCCTTCAGAACCGTTACCGAATCGTTCAACCATACTACGTAGTTGAAGTTCTTAATTAGGTAGTCCTCTACTTCGTGGTACTCGTCGTTACCGAAAACCGAGACTACTGGGACGTCCTTAAATCTCGATGTTACCTCTCTCAACACCAGCTCCATACCGCTGACATCCCCTCTATCAATAATATCGCCAGCTAGGAGAATTGCGTGAATATCGTCTGGTGGAACAGTTCTTAGAGAAGCTCTTAGAATACCGAGATGCTGAACTCCGTGAACATCTCCGAAAGCCAGTAACCTCGCTATTGAAGCCATGCTCCCTCTTCATAAGCAGTGTAAAGCTTAAAAACAGTGCGTAAAGTCCTCGAGGGTGCTGCCGCTGGTTAAGCTAGTTGGAGCTAACGCAGGCGGGCACGTAGGGTGGGCTACTAAGAGGTGCAGGATATGCTCTAAGAGTCTAGTAGTTGGTGAAGACACTGTATACCAGTGCTCCAACTGCTCCACTAAGTACGGTGCCTACTTCTGCTCGAGCGACACTAAAGTGCTTCACCACAGATGCCCCTACTGCAAGCAGCCGCTAGAACCCGCTGTTTAGTAACCCCAGGTCCTTAACCACGCTTCGCCTAGGTGGAGTCTTCTAATTGGGAGAGCTAAGCTAGGGTGCTCGCAACTGAATTACAGCGCCAGCGGGAACCGGCTAGAGAGAGAAAAAGTTCAGTGTTTTTACTACGTTCGGAAAGTAGTTGATGCGGTTGCGGAAGTTCTCTATAGAGAAAAGCCCGACTGCATAGCGCTAAGCGGTGGAGTAGACACCAGCTTACTAGCTGCCGTAGCTACGGCGATCGGTGTTAAGCTTAGAGCCTACACAGCCGTATACAGAGAAGGTATTCCGAAAGACCTACCGTACGCAGAGTTCGTAGCCAGGAAGCTGGGGCTAGAGCTGAGATACGTACTCCTAGACCGAGGAGCAGCTGAGTACGCAGCTAGTAAAGTAGTGGAGTGCCTAGGAACTGAGAGCATTAACACCTACAGTGATGGAGGTTGTGTTGAAATAAGAAACGACGTAGTGTTCTACAGTGTCCTCCAGGAAGCTCAGCGAGACGGGTGCTTGCGTACAGTTGTTGGATCCGGGGGTGACGAGGCTTTCGCCGGCTACGGCTTCATGCTCAAATTACCTAGCTCAGAGCTAGATAGAGCTATACGTAGAATGATCGACGGAAGGTTCCCGGAAGTTCAGATAGCTAGATGCCTCGGCCTAGTGGTTGTAGCTCCCTACCTAGACCCAAAGGTCGTTGAAGTAGCCCTAAGAATCCCGGTGGACTGTCTAAGAACTACGCAGATGCTCGGAAAGGAGGTTCTTAGAGCTGCACTAGAGGAACTAGGCTTCTACCCAGTAGCCACCAGACCCAAGACACCGGCAGAGGAAGGTTCTGGAACGAAGTCCTTCTGTAGGTCCATATACGATACTTAGCTTTCAGTTCTATCGTTTAGATTCTTCTATGTTTTATTATCTGAGGATTTATAAGTTTTATCTTGGGAGTAGTCTACATAGAAGGCCACCTGAAGTAAATGGAGAGAATAGTCGGTAGAGTCGGTACTAAACTCGTCGAACCTTTATGGAGGCGGGACCCTACGGACCTATTATGTGAATTATGCGAAGAAGTAACATCCAGAGTTGAACTTCTCTTAATAGGTTCTCTAAAATCTATTAGAGAGTAGTCAGGTAGCGCTATATCTCGCGAAAAATGTGGACCTCTTCATCAATTCCATGAAGAAGTTGGAGTTAGACCTGCTGGGGGAGCGAGGCGAGTACCACACACTCGTACTCAGCAGCTCTCTCCATAGGTCGAAGCTTTCAGTTAAAGTAGTTGGCGCTCTAGAGTACGGCGATTACGAGATCCTGGTGGCCGGGTAGAGAAGCTAGACTTCAAATCGAGTATGTTCTATATATTTGGATAGCCTATACATACGGCTGGATCCGCGTTGAAGCGAGCTCCACTTGTAGTTTTAGGCGAGAGAAGTTCGTGGGAAAGGTTCGTTGAGCGAGGTTTAGGTAAGGTCGTAGCCGCATACTTCATAGCGTCAACTAAGGTGTCCACCATACCGGGAATGAGTCTCGCGGGGGCTACCCCAGAGCTCACACTCTACACTCCAGCTCTAGATGTGGAGTACCTAGTTCTCGGTAAACCCAGGAGAATGAATGTGGTTCCAACGACACCGGAAGGAATACCTACGCCGGCACTGCTCACGCGCGTAGCTCTAGGTCTAGCTAAGATACCCTACGTGGTAGTTGATTGCGGGAGCTACGTAGACCCCCTCATACCGCACGTAGATATCGGTGGTAGGGTTGTTGGGGGTAGGATAGATGTGGAGGACGCCCTCCCGGAGGGAGCGGCTCCGGAGCTCTTCGAGAACTCCCGCACTCTGGGAAGGATGCTGGGCTCCGAGGACCTGCTTTTAGTCCTTGGTGAGTCAATGCCTGGGGGAACTACGACAGCTATGGCTATTATGGAGTCACTGGGGTATAGAGCTACCGGTAGGGTTAGTAGTGCGTTCCCGAGAAATCCCCACGAACTGAAGAAGGCTGTTCTGGAGAAGGCCGTAGCTAGAGTTGGGAAGAGCCTACCGCTCCGCGACGTCTTCGAGGCTGTTACTCACTTCGGAGACCCTCTACACGTATCTCTCGCAGGTTTCTTAGCTGGTGCTCTAGAAGCTGGGTCTAGAGTTCTCCTAGCTGGGGGAACTCAGATGTGCTCTGTTCTAGCTATAGCTAGGTCCATGGAGGTAGATCTGAGGGGGAGGGTGGCTATAGGTACCACTAGGTGGGTAGTAAAGGATGCGAGCTCCGACATTCTAGGCTTAGTCAGGGACATAGCACCCGAAGTACCGGTAGTCTATGTGGACGTTGAGCTTTCAAAAGCTCCCTACTCAGGTCTTCGAGCATATGAAGAAGGATTCGTCAAAGAGGGGGTTGGTGCTGGTGGAACTATCTTGATTAGTGTACTAACCAGAGACCTAAGCGAGGACGAACTTCTCGAAGCTGTATACGAAGAGTATGGGAGGATCGTTGGAAATGGTCGGGAAAGCTGAGCGTGTTGACGATAGGACCGTCGTTATCTTGTTCGAAGAACCAATGGCCGTAGTATCAACGCTTCCAGTAGTCTCTAGGAGTGGACTGAGCACTGGACCTGTGGACTCGGTCGTCTTCAGGGAGGTGCGCGAGGAAGAAGTGTATCGAAATTTAGTGGACTACTACAGAAGGACCATCGACGAGGTTGGTGCTGAGAAAGCTCTAGTAGTTCTAACATCCGCATCACTAAACCAAAAGTTCAGACAGTTCCACATCGAGGAAGGGAATACCGATATCTACATGACCGTCAGCCTATCTCCAGCTTCGTGCTTAGAATCGAGAGTCTATAAGCCGATATCTATTGGAACTATAAATGTGGTAGTTGCGACCGGCGCACCCCTTGTGTATAGCGCTATGGTCGACCTACTGAAGACACTGACAGAGGCTAAGACACTGGCTTCAGTGGAGTCAATGCTTTACTGCGGGAGTAGAGCCTCGGGCACGGTATCAGATTCAGTATCGGTTCTGCGCCCGGCAGATCTGGAGGGTGCGGTGCTTTTCGCAGGGATCTCAACGGATTTCGGAAATACTGTAGCTAGAGTAGTTCACGAACACATAGTTAGTGAGTCGATAAGTAGAGACCTAAGCGAGAAGTTGAAGAACGTTATCGGGGTAGACTTAGATACCTTAGAAAACTTGTTCTCTAAAGTCTACGAGATGTACCCTATAGAGGGAGTTAGCACCTCCGAGGCCACCTCTCGCGCGCTCGAAAGACTTAGAAGAGCTCTATCCGACCCCAACGTGTGGAGCCTGCTCATAGCTGCTAGAGAACTGGATCTACACGGAGCTTCCGGCAGTATACCGGGTCTTAGTAGAAGTGAGTTTCTAGCAGATAGCAAGAGATTGGTGGCTGACGAGGTTCTAGGTATGGCTCTAGCGGATTACCTAGTGGGTATTAACGGAGTCCTAACTATGTACTGGATCGAGAGACTTAAGGAGGGAGGTTCACTCAAGTACTGCAGACTCGGTGCTTTCGAAGACGACGTAGTATCGGCACTACTAGCGTTCATGGTAGTCAGCGTCATCAGGGAGCTCGGCAATGAGAGAGCGTAGAGTTACGTGCCTACTTCTAGCTGGTGGTGCTGGAACTAGATTCGGCGATCCCGCTAAGTTTCTTAGAGACCTATGCGGTGAGTCCATAGCTAGCAGACTCATCCGCCAGTTAGAGGAGTTGTGTGAGTACGTAGTCATAGCACTCTCCCATCGCACTATCGATAGAGCTAGAGCACTATGCGAGAACCCGCGAGCGCTCTGCGTAGAACTCCCCGGGTCGGGCTACGTCGATGACCTCAGTCTAGCTCTAAGATCCCTTCCCAAGCCCGTACTAACCGTAGCTGCGGATGTGGTAGCTAGAGACAGCGTCATCAGGAACTTCCTCGAGAATGCTCTGCTAAGAAGCGTAGACGTAGTTACGGCGGTGGTGGAGGACAGTCCCGGGTGGCAGAACCCAGTAGGACTAGCGCTCTTCAACCGCGAGGAGGGGTCTTGGGATACCGTAGTCCTAGACGCAGGTGATGTTGTAGATGTCGATACGGAAGAAGATCTCGAGAAAGCGGGGAGATTCTGTGGGTAGCTGCCGCCACCATGGTGGTACTTCCTCTAGAGATCTCCTGGATTTCTCAGCACCTCAAAATCCTCTAGGTACTCCAGAAATCATTAGAGAGCTAGTTAGAGAATCCGTAGCTAGAGAGGACTACTCGAGGTACCCGGACTACACGTATCGTAGACTGAGAGAAGCTATAGCCAGCTTCTACAAGCTAGACTACGAGTCCGTAGTTCCACTCAATGGGGGGAGCGAGGCACTCTACATTCTAGTGCTCTCTCTAAGACCCACTAGCCTGGTAGTATTTGAACCAACGTTCGGTGACCATAGATGCCTAGCGGAATCACTAAACCTAAAAATAGTGTCCGTACCCTACATAGAGAGTGGAGAACGCTACGAATTCCCTATAGACCGCGTAGATGAACTGAGGAAAACCGCCGACCGGAACTCCCTATTCATACTCTCAAACCCGAATAACCCCACCGGCACCGCTCTATCTGCGAAGCAAGTTGTGAGGCTACTTAATGCGCTCAGCGAATTCGTAGTTGTAGTTGATGAAGCTTTCTTCGAGCTCTGCTATCTATGTGACGAAGTCAGCGCACTTAAGCTAGCTAAGAGCTACGAGAACCTAGTAGTTGTTAGAAGCCTCACGAAGACTTACTCTATCCCAGGTCTGAGAATAGGCTTTCTGTACACCGAGAACGGGGATTTACTGAACGCAGTGGAGTCTTCTAGAGCTCCGTGGAACGTTAACTCAATAGCTGAAGCAGTTATTAGTGAAGCACTAGAGAAGTACTCGAGTGAGCTGAGGTCGTTTGCGGAGAAGTCGAAAGCGGTAATTAGAAAGGAGAGCACCTACCTAGAGAGAGGTCTTAGACTTCTCGGAATACGCGTATATTCCTCAACGGCGCCGTTCCTACTCGTAAAGCACAGTACTCCAACTAGTGAAATCTCGAAGAAACTGCGCGAACTTAGAGTCGTAGTTAGAGATGCTTCAACCTACCCCTACCTAACTCAATACCATGCTAGAGTGTCAGTAAGACTTAGAAGCGAGAACGAGGTCCTCCTAGGTGCGTATAGAAGAGTTGTTGAAAATGCCACTCCTTCGGAGTCTTAGGTCTCTGATATCGCTACTAACTAGAATACCGGTAGGTTCCCAAGACGTCGAGGAGGCCGCTCAGTACTTCTACCTAGTTCCACTCATCGGGTTAGTTGAAGGTCTTGCGATCTCTCTAGCTATAGTAGTGCTGAGGGCTATCTGTGAGAACAGCTTGATGGCCTCGTCTCTATATCTAGTAGCTCACCTAGCCGTTGTTGGGGGTATGCATCTAGATGGTTTCGCAGACTACTTCGATGTAGTAGGGTCTCAAAAACGCGGTGCTAGCGCAATCCCCATTCTAAAGGACCCGAGGAGAGGAACTTTCTCGATACTAGCCGTAGTAGTTAACTTTCTTGTTAGCGCAGTGAGTGTGAGCGTGCTATTAGAAAGCCTCGAGAGTAGCACTGACTTAGCGCTTTACCTAGTCTGCGCGTACTTAGCTTCCTCGGAGTCTATGTTCTTAACGTGTTTTCTAGGTCGGGAAGAACCTTATGAAGGCTTAGCGAAGTCTTTCTCTAGGTACTCTAAGAAGAGCGAGAGCTTAGTGAAGAACCTGGCTATATACGCGCTCACCTTGCTAGCCCTACAGGTGCTCTGGCACTCCCACATCCTAGCTATCTTCGCTCTACTACCTGTAGCAACATCTCTGATTACTTCTAGAGATGCTAACGAGAGGATAGGGTTCGTAAATGGGGATGTCTTGGGATTCTCATACGAAACTAGTAGAGTTTCAGCTCTAGTACTAGCGGCTCTAGTAGCTTGAGGTCGGGTACTGTGGTTCCTCTACTAAGCTTTCTCAGCCTTCCCGAAGCTCTAGCCGTTCTAGTACTAGCACACGTAATGGACTTTATCTACCCATATCATAGTGGTGTGCTACTACTTACGCACCCAGTGCACACATCCTACACTATAGCCATCAAGTTAGGGAAGCCGTACTCGTCGAGAGCTAGGGGTGTGCTTGTTTGGCTAGCCGTCGTACTATCCCACATAGCGATCTACTGGCTACTTCTCCAGCTAGCACTAGCCGTTAGTAGATTTCTCTACCTACTACTATCGGCCTACGTCTTGAAGACCTCGTTCTCGATTAGGCTACTGCTAGATGTAGTTAGAAGGTCGTGCGAGTCTCTGAGAGATGGTGACGTAGGTAGAGCTAGGTATTGGACTAAGCAGATCGTTAGAAGAAGCCTGGACGACCTAGGCGAGCCCCACATAGCTTCCGCATCTATCGAGTCCCTAGCTGAGAGCCTCGTTGACGGGTACGTATCGCCACTACTCTACTACACACTTCTCGGACCTCTGGGAGCGCTACTCCAAAGACTAGCCAACACCTTAGATAGCGCTTTCGGGTATAAGGAACCTAGGTTTAGAGACGTTGGGTGGTTCTCAGCTAAGCTAGATACCGTCGTGAACTTTATTCCAGCTAGACTAACAGCCCTACTGATAGCTCTAGCAGCACCGGTCGCAGGCGGAGATCTACGCAGAGCTCTATCAGTTCTAGCTAGAGACTGCCGTAGAACTGAGAGTGTCAATGCTGGCTACCCTATCTCAGCTATAGCGGGGGTTCTAGGCGTCTGGCTGGAGAAGGTAGGTCACTACACTATAAATAGCGAAGGTAGAGCTCCCGGCTGGAGAGATGTGAAGGTAGCGCTTAAAGTAGCTAAAACAGCTGCCGCCGCGTGGCTAGCTCTACAGCTAGCTCTACTAGTCACTCTAAGCTCCGCGAGTCTCTGAAGCTCACGTCAGCTTCTCGGAGGCTGTGAGTAGGTCGTAGAACTTCGCTAACCTACTCTTACCTTCAGCTAGCGCCTCATTTGCTACCCTAACTAGCTCGCGGATGTCTTCAATGGTGAAGTTCTCAGCTCTCAGTAGGTTCGTAACTCTAATACCGGTTTTAAGCTCTACGAATATTCCCCGCCTACTAATCGATAGTATGCCGCTGTGCTTCATTCCCGCCTCGCGAGCTATTCTAAGTATAGCCGCCGCTTCTCGAAGAGTTAGTGTTGATATGTGGAATATGGGTCCCGTAGCTACTAGCCAGAGCCTGGTGGTAGGTGGGGAGCTGCGTAGTACGGTGTAGACCTCGCCTTCTTCAACTGCGGTGTGCTTCTTGAATATCACGGTGGATGCCTTCCTATGCCACGGCATGCGCGCGTCAACTATCGTTATCCTACCGCTGCAGGAGCTGATCGGGAACGACTCCCCCCTTCTGAAGAGAGCTTGAAGAACGTGGTATATGTCGGGGTCGAGGTAGCCTACGTCGAGGTCTTCGAGCATTCTCTTCTGCATAGCATCTCTAGTCTTCACCCACAGAGCTCTATCTACTATACCCACAGATAGCCCACAAATAGAGTCTAGGGTAGGTAAAGAACTCTTGAGAATTTTTAAGGTGTAGGTAACCATGAGTTTTAGGTGGCAGTGTGAAGCTACTGGAGAACATCAAGCCCCAGAGTGATGGACAGCGAAGACTGCTCGAAGTCCTTCAAAACGAGTCGTACACTATAGTAGGAGTGTTCGGACCTACCGGTAGCGGTAAGTCCCTGCTTTCTCTAGCCTACGGAATAGAGTCCGTGGCGGCCGGTAAGTTCAAGAGGTTCGTAGTGGTTAAGCCTATAATAGATGTTGTTACTGGAAGAGAGCTGACCCTAGCGGAAGCTGGTGAAGAGTACTCTAAGCTAGCTGGAGAATACTTAGTTGACGTGCTGGGGGTCTTCGTCGAGCAGGCGGAGCTATCGGAACTCATAAGCTCGGGGAAGCTAATGCTTATAGATGGACACTACTTGAAGGGTAGGACTTTCGACGAAACACTCGTATTTATAGACGACGCACAGCACGTCCACCTCGAAATACTTCTCGAAGTTATTGTTAGAATAGGTAGTAGGAGCAGGCTGATAATAGCTGCGGACCCCATATTCCAGACCTTGAGAGGTATTCAGTACGACCACATAACCACGCTCAGAGAGATTCTTCTAAGCGAAGCAAACGCTCAAGTAGTGGACCTGGGAATAGAGGACATCGTGAGGGAAGGAGCGAAAACCGGTGTGAGGCTACTACTCGAGTACGCCCTGAGGTCCAGGAAACTTCAAGAAGCGGAAGCTAGGGCTATTCAGACTATAAAGCTACACTCACCAGATGCGGACGTAGTTACGGTAGTGGAGGTAGAGGACGTAGCTAAGAAGTACGGAGTATCGCTAGACCACGTTCCCAAGTACTTAGTTGTAGTTAAACCGGGTCACCTAGGTCGCTTAGTTGGAAAGGGCGGCGAGAGGATCTCGGCGATAGAGAAGGAGCTGGGCGGTAGAGTCAGGGGAATAGAGCTGGACCTAGACCTAACGAACTACATAAGATCGGTCCACCCAGTTTCTTGGATATGGAAGAGAACTAGAGTGGACCTAGTAGGTCCCTACTTAGCAATAAAGATAGAGGCAGACAACCTAGGTCCGCTAATAGGTCAGAGAGGGTCCTACATAAGGTTCCTGGAGGAAGTAACTATGAAACTAATGGGTTTAGGCGTCCGCGTTATACCGACCTCGGAGAGGGAGGAGGTGGAGAAGTCGAAGAAGAGACCTAGGAGGTCTTCTTCTCAAGGTGGAGATCGAGAACGACCTGGTAGTAGCGGGGGCCGACAGACCTAACCACTCGCGATCCGAGAACTCTAGCTCTAACACCCATGGATTCACACTTCCCCATATACGGATTCCGAGCTCTTAGAATGGCCTCGTTCTTAGAGCTAGCTGTCACGAAGTCGTAGACGTGAACTACTCCGGCATTCTTTAAAGACACTACGGCGTCCTCAAAATACTCGTACGCGAGTTCTGGGAGTGGCATTATAACCCTATCGAAGTGGTTCGTGTACGACCTCGCTATCTCTCGAGAATCTGCGAGTACTGGAACTACGATATCGGATACTCTATTCAACTTGATGTTTTCAACCATGTACCTGTAGGCATCCGGATTTATGTCTACTGAAACAACTCTTCTAGGCTTAGAATGCTTAGCTATTATAACCGAGAACAGCCCGGCGCCGGCGAACATATTGAAAATCTCCTCGCCCGGTCTAACCAGCTTCGCTATTCTAATGTGTTCGTAGTTTAGTGCTGGTGATACGTACACTCTAGCTATGTCTACTCTAAACAAGCACCCGTGCTCTCTGTATACTGTTTCACTCCTCACTTCTCCAGCTAAGTGAACGAGTTCTCTAACTCTGTAGCTACCGCTTACTGGAGATGTAGCTAACCAGACGGACTTAACGTAGGGAAGTCTCTTCATAACCTCTACTGCGAGTTTTCTGTAAACTTCTAGACCTAGCTCAAAATCAACGGGTTTTCTAAGAACGGCGATATCGCCTATGACCTCCAGTCTCTTCCAGATCTTGCTAGCTAGAGGTTCTCCAACTACCTCTCTAGCTATTTCTCGAACCAGAGACCTGCCCAAGCTCCTCACTTCCTACACCACTACTTGAAGATCCCGTACTACTCAATTTCTCCAATCATTTTTACTAGAGAGTTCAGTAAGTTTCTTAGTTCTGGTATCGCGCTGAAGTGAGTGATGCCGCCTACTCAAGTTTAATAGTTTTCTAAACTACTTATTCTATTGGTGGAAAAGTGCCTAGACTTAGTTCTGGACTCGTAATAGCTGGAGCGTACGCCTATAAGATAAGGAGAACGGCGTTCGCTCAATTGAGGAATGCTGTGAAAGAAGGCACTATAAGAAGCGGAGACGTAGCATACGCAGTTGCTCAACTCAACAGACTTCTGTACAGCATACTCGTAGAAAGCCTTAGGGTAGATAAGGGTGATGTCGTTAGAATTGTGGTAGACTACGAGCTGACTCCCGGTAAAATAAACTGGAAGCTCGATACGCTCAAAATAGAGGTATTCAAGAGATTCCCCGATGAAGATGTAAGAAAAGTTGTTGAATCTAAGCTAGCTATTGCTGAAGCAATAATGACGGGCATCGTCGAGTACTCCATAGAGAAGATCGGGGAGACTGATGACGGTGACGTAGTTCTAGCGGTAAAGCTGGGGGGGAGAGAAGTTGGAGCGGCAGTTCTCACACCGATTAACCAGGAGTTTGCTTATCTTAAGAGAGCCGCGGTCATGGAGCCCTCGCCCCTAATCGTTGAAAAGCAGAGAATACCGCTAAATGGAAAGACGGTTGAAGAAGCTATGAAAAGTAGTGTAAGCGTACTAACCACAGCAGCTAAGTATGTTGGTGATGAAGAAGCTCGAAGACTGTACGAATCGATTAAAAGAAGAGTTATTCCTACAGCTGTTGTCGAAGCAGTAAGGGAGGAAGAGTAGGGTATAGATCTTCAAATCTCTTAATTGCTTTTTTAAATACCTCGTAACCAACCGTTAGGATTCCTTCTCTATCGACAACTACATCATCTCCTATGATAACGGCTTCGATAGGTAGATCTCCCTCCGTCACCGCTCTCATAGCTGAGTTGAGAGTGCGTGGTACGGGCCAACCGGGTGGTTCTGAGAGGTTATAAACCACTACGCTACTCCTACTTCCTTCTCTAAGAGATGAGCTTTCGTGCTGGTCTATCAGCTCTGAAGTAATTCTAGTTCCGGAGAGAAAGACATCGAGAAGGTCGGTACTTCGAGACCAGAGCACCTCCTTCAGTACTTCTCGAATGCTGTAGGAAGGTCTGACACCAATACCTACTCCACCGAACTTTCTTCGTTTTTGAAGCATTCTACCGAAGTATATAGTTGGGAGTTCGATATCCACTAGAGGATTTATAGCTACGGCTTTAACGTCCTTAAGGTCGCGCTGAAGTTCTTTCTCCGGCTCGAGTAGGAATACCGGTATACCGCTTTCTCTCGCAATAGCTAGGTAGTTACCTCCTAGTTCTCTACATACTGCGATTCCTACCTTAACACCCTCTACTCTCCCATGCCATCTTCCGAGGAGGAGCTTTAGCTCACTCAGCTGCTGGTCGTCATCTAGACCGCAGTTAAGTAGAGGTGCTAGAGTTACGTTCACACCCACATCTCTAGCGGCCCTAGCTACTTCATCTAGATACACGTCAGCGACAAGTACTTCAGTAACGCCCTTACTAGCTAATTCAGCTAGGGATAGTACTGAGATGAAGTACATATCGGCTCTCTTAATGGCTTTGTACATCTCTCTTAAGAGATACCAGTCCAGGTCTTCTAAACCATATCTCAGAGGGTAGAGACTAAGAACTGTAAAACCTGAAGCAAACCCCTTCGTAACAAGCCTATTCACACCGCTTAGTAGAAGCTCCGGGTATAGCTCTTCTTCAAGTATCCCCCCTCGCTTCAGAAGCTTAACCACCCCGTTTTCTATGTAGAGGTACCCCCTATCTACGTACTCAACATCCCTACCGACGACCAGAATTGAAGCACTCTCTATGAGTATCTTAACCAATACTAAAGCACCACTACGGACCTCTCTCGCCGCTCTCCCGAGCGGCCTCTAGGAGTAACCTCATAGATAGGTACTTCTTCTTCCTAGATTCCCTTAGAGAGTCCCACTCGTAGAGTATTCTAACCGCTTCATTAGCTACTCTAACTAAGTCAACCAATCCAGCCCCAGGGTCGAACTCATCCGTTACCCTATTAGCTATTGCTGCGCACAAAGTACCAGCTCTAGCTCCGTATATACTGGATAGAGTGAATATCGTCGATGCCTCCATTTCGAAGTTCAGAACGTTTAACTCTCCGAGCTTTCTCTCAATACCTCTCCACCTATCCGGTAGATAGCCTCTGTAGCCTGGCCTTCCCTGACCTACGTAGAAGCTGTCGTTGCTTGCCGTTATACCTACGTGATACCTCACACCCAGAGTTTCAGCTGCCTCTACGAGAGCTAGAAGAACGTCGTAGCTCGCAACGGCTGGGTACTCCGGGTCGACGTAGATCTTGCTGGTACCGTCGAGTCTAACGGCCGCTGAAGATATGATCAGGTCACCCAACTTTATGTAGTTTTGAAGAGCCCCGGTAGTGCCAACTCTTATGAAGGTATCAGCTCCAGCTCTAAGTAGCTCCTCTAGAACTATGGCGGTAGATGGACCGCCAATTCCAGTGGATGTAGCTGCGAGTGAAACACCCCTGTACCTACCGACGTACGTAACGAAGCCTCTGTGCTCAGCCACTAGTCTACTCTCATCCCAGAACCTAGCTATTAGCGGGACCCTCCCCGGATCTCCTGGGAGTAGAATGTATCTGGGTACATCCCCCGGCTTTAAGTGTATGTGGTAGAGAAGTCCTTCCTTAGTTAGAGGTTCTCTAGCGGACATGCTCACCAGTAAGCACCTCCCAACTCCGAGTGTTTCTAATCACATATTTTAGTTAGGAGTGTTTAACCCCGCTCCTACAGCTCTATAGAGAAAAGCTCGTGCGCGTAGTTCTTCTAGCTACTAAGCACCGTCGTACTTCTCTAAGCGGATTTCGCTCTAAGTTCTTGAAACGCTCTACTGAGTTCTTCAACTAAGTCCTTAGCGGCTCCTGGATCTACTATAGCTACTGAAGCGGCAGCTACTTGAATTCCAACAACCTCACCAAGCCTCTTCTTGCTCGGTACGTACACGTAGGGAACTTTCTTCTCGTCGCAGAGGTACGGTAAGTGGAGAACGACTTCAGGTGGGTCTACGTCGGCAGCAATCACCACGAGCTTAGCTTGACCTCTTTCAACAGCT
Organism: Sulfolobales archaeon; assembly: GCA_026419835.1. Lineage (GTDB taxonomy): Archaea > Thermoproteota > Thermoprotei_A > Sulfolobales > NBVN01 > DRZP01. The sequence goes on from JAOAKQ010000001.1 coordinate 293,848, forward strand.
TTGGTAGTTTCATTAGTTCCCTTCTTAATCTTACCCCCAGATTCTCTAGCCTTCTTAACGGCTTCGTAAGCTTTTTCAGATACAGCCGGGGGCGTGTCGAATCTTACGTGAGGTGGCTTCCTGCTCATCCTCATTCACCTTCGTCGCACTTCTAGTTAGTAGCGCAGTCTTTTAAGCTTTAAGTAGTGAAATTCCCCGCGGAAAAGCCCGCGCTTCGCAACCTAGTCGCGTCGGTAGATAGCGGTTTCTGTAGGTAGTGCGGCTAAGTTGAATACGCGCAGTTTCTTCGAGTAAGTAAATATGTTTCGCTAAGACCTGCATTTCGGACAGTAGATGCTGGTGTACTTCGAAACCTATGGATGTGCGCTAAATAGAGCGGATACCGCTTTAATGAAGTCTATAGTAGTTGAGAGAGGCTACGAAATAACTAACGACGTAGAGAAAGCTGATGTAGTGGTCGTAAATACCTGCACGGTGCGCTTAGATACTGAGCTGAGAGTTCTCAGAAGACTCTCCGAGCTACATAGAAAATACGGGAGTAGTAAGAAGATAGTTGTCTCCGGGTGTATGGCGGCAGCGCAGCCCTACACAGCTAAGAAAGTAGCTCCTAGAGCTGTACTGCTATCTCCTCAAAACGTAACTAGGTTAATTGAAGCTATTGAAAGCGGTACCGACATGATTTTAGGTGAGAGAGACGTACTGTACCTCAAACCATACGTCGATGGGGCCGCAGCCGCCGTACCGGTAGCTGAAGGATGTATTGGAGACTGCGCTTTCTGCGTAACTAAACTAGCTAGAAGAAGATTGCGGTCGTATAGTCCTAGAGAAGTTGTTAGAGCGGTTGAAGAAGCTGTTTCAAGAGGAGCTATTGAAATAGAACTCACAGCTCAGGACACGGGCTCGTACGGTCTCGACCTCGGGTTTACCAGCCTCCCAGACCTAGTTCGAGATGTTATAGATAGTGTTCAAGGTGAGTACATGCTGAGAATAGGAATGGCGAATCCAGATACTCTAGCTAGAGTTCTAGACGGCGTAGTGGAGGTACTTAAAGAACCGCGCGTCTACAAGTACCTCCACATACCTCTTCAATCAGCTGACGACGGGGTCTTGAAGATCATGAAGCGTAGGTATACGTACGACGACTACCGTGAGCTGGTGATCGAGATTAGAAGAAAGATTCCTGAAGTAACTATAGCTACGGATGTGATCGTAGGTCATCCTGGGGAAGACGACGAGGCATTTCAGAAAACGGTGGAAGCCGTAGTGGAGCTTCAGTTTGATAAAGTACACGTAGCTCAGTACACCGTAAGACCTCGAACGGAGTCAGCGGCTATGCGGCAAATACCCGAGCACGTGAAGAAGGCGAGGTCAACAACCCTTGGTAGGGTTGTCGAGGAAGTGGGCTTACGTATTAATCGAGAGTACGTAGGTTCTCTAGCTAGCGTACTCGTAACACATAGAAGTATTCGCGGAGATTTCGTGGGTAGGATTATAAACTACAAACCCGTGGTTATTCTCGATGGAAGAGCAAGCGCAGCTCTAGGAACTAGGAGAGTAGTCCGCGTGTCTACCGCCACGTTCTACGACCTGCGTGGATGCGTTCACTACTAAGAATTTAAGCGAGAAGGGGCCCCTTCTCCACAACTCCAACTTAATCTACTTCTACTACTATCGGTTCACTTAGAGATGGTGCCTCTACTAGTGCTTCGTTTAGTTCGAGTTTACTCAGCGTGGAGGCGGTATTAGTACCGAGATTCATAGACCTAGAGATAGCGGCTATATCTTCAGCTGACTTCAAGGTTTTCACTATCTTAATGTTGGTGTTGTTCATGACTTCGTAGTCCAGGCTGGCTGGCGACTGGGTTATTACGATTAAACCTATGCCGAGTTTTCTTACTTCCGCTAGATATCTCTGCAGTAGTTTACTTCTAGCCATAACGTTGTGTGCTTCCTCAACAACTACGAACACTCTATCTTCCAGAATACCCCGCTCTTTTACGTACTTAACTGCGTTAAGCGTTCCTAGAGCTACTAAGCGCTTGAGCTCCAAGGTCTTTAGGTTGCTTAAGTTGAACACTGTCAACCTGTCTCCGCGGAGTACGTCTACCTTTCCAATATCGCTCGGTGGAACTACCTTGAAGACTCTTCCGTATTTGAGTAGGAGCGAAAGCTTTCTAGCTAGAGACGCTCTGGTCTCCACCTCCCACCTAGCTTCAGGTTCGTAAGCTTCAACTAGGTCAACAACGTGCTCAAGGTCTCTAGACCTCTTCAATACTTTTGCTAGTAGGTAGGACTGGGGAGAGCTTAGGTCTAGGACTTCTTCGAGAAGGAATACAGCGTCTAGAGGGTCTTCAATCGGTATCGCGACTGGGTCGCTAACTCCTACGTGAATAACTCGATCAGCGGTATCTAGGTACTCACCATACCAATCTAGAACGACTACAGCTCCATAACGCTTCAACTCCCGCGATAGTCTCGTAGCGAACCTTGTCTTACCAGACCCAGTCGAGCCGACGATTAGGCAGTGCCTCAGGAAGTCCCCCGGTTCTACGTAAACTGGTAGCTTTGGCGTTGAGCTGGTTCTCCCCACCAGTATCCCCTCGTTAGGTCCACTACCCGCATCGCTTCGCACGGAGTAGACGACTTCCGCAGTAGTAGATCGGTGAAGACCTACTATAAAGGGGTGCTATCGCAGCTAGACGATACTATCCTAACGCCGTCCCCTAAAACGTACTTTAGTAGAGGTGTAAGGTAGTCTGCGCACGGTTTTTTCGAAACTATCTCGATATAGACTTTAATGCTACCACCGGAGTACTCTTCTACAACTCTAACTCTACTTGAATCGCAAGCAACTACAGCGGCTTTTACTAGGTCTAGAGCTCTGACATCGGTTTGTTTCTTAGTCAGTAACCACAGGTGCTCGCAGACCATAGCCCCCAATACAAGCGCGGTTTAAAAACGGTTGCCTAGAGTCCTACCGAGTACTTAGGTACTCGAAGGCTTTCAATTCGAGCGCGCTCCCCACCATCTAGTACAGCTAGGTCTCGAACTCGCTCTAGTCGTGGATATATATCGCTCTCACTCTCCCCTTCTCTTTGTAGAGGCGTTCTAGCTTGATGAACCCTACGCGCACTAGTTGAAGAACTCTCCCCACTCCGAACTCCATAATAGATTCTTCAACAACTCCTCTAAGAACTCTGAGTTTGAGATTCTCCGGCTTAACTAGCTCGATTACGGTGTAACCGCTTACCGGAACCCACTGAACTATCTTAAACCCCTCTCTTCTCGCTACCTCCAAGTCGGTTCCAGCGTACCTAGCTTCTACGTGATCTCTAGATCTTCCTTCGAGAGCTATGTTGCAGAACTCCATTAACCTTATGGACCCATCTTTAAGTAGGTAGTCGAGGTCTTCTCTAGATATGAAGACCTCGACGTCGTCACTCGCACCTAGGTTCACAACTCTAAACCCCAGGGACGCGTTCGATGGGTGGTAGCCTAGCTTCAGAGACCTGTAGCTAGATTCCTTAGGAACTCCCCTAACTACAACTCTCACAGGATTGAATACCGCCATTACTCTAGGAGTCGATAGGTCTATCCTCTTCCTATTTAGTGAGGCAATATTTTCCCAACTAATTGTCGCATCCGTTCCCTTGACTCCAACCTCCATTATTATCTCTCTAATAACCTCTGGGCTTATTCCCCGCCTTCTGAGAGACCTTAGGGTTCCGAACCTGGGGTCGTCTACTTCGATAGCCCCGCCGCTACTTTTGAGAACTTCTTTAATCCTGCTCTTACTGAGAATCACTCCCTCTAACTTCAACCTCCCGAGGTTTATTACCTCCGGGTACTCCCACCCCAGAGCTCTGTAAACGTACAGCTGCTTAACGGTGTTCAGCGCGTGCTCTTTTCCTCTAAGTATGTGAGTAACCTCCATGAGCTTGTCGTCGACCCCGGCGGCGAAGTTGTACGTAGGCCACACTACGTATCTATCCCCGGTAAGTGGGTGCGGATACTTCGAAGTATCGATTACTCTAAGAGCTACCCAATCTATTAGTGAAGGATCTTCACTGGTCAGGTCGGTCTTAACTCTAACAACGGCCTCACCCTCCCCGTAGTAGTTGGAGAGCATTCTATCGAATAGCTCTAGAGCTTCGCTAGGACTCTGAGATCTGTGTGGGCAGGCTCTTCTCTCGAGTTTAAATTTCCTAAACTCATCGCGCTTACACAGATCTACGTAAGCACCTCCTCTAGAGATCAACTCTCTAGCGATTCCGTAGTAGAGCTCCATTCTCATAGACTGAACGTACTCCTCGCTCCACGAGATTCCGAGCCACTTCAAGTCCTCTCTAATAGCTCTGTAAGCTTCCGGTAGCGGTTTCTTGATTCTGGGGTCGGTATCTTCAAATCTAAGTATGAACGCACCCCTGTACTCCCTAGCGTACTCGTAGCTAAGTAGAGCCGGTCGAGCGTTTCCCAGGTGTATGTAGAAGTCCGGGTTAGGTGCGAACCGCGTTCTAACTACTCTGTACTTACTTACATTGGGTAGTGGAGGTAGGGCCTTCTCTTCTCTATGCTTTAGCTGCCTAACTTCTTCAAGAAGTTCGGGAAACTTCTCGCGTACTAGCTTATGCTGCTCTTCGAGAGTGAGAGCGTTCACGTAAGCTACAACTTCTCTAACAATCTCTACTACCTGCCTAGCGAACTTCTTTAACTCCTGCGATTCCCCCAGTACCTTACTGACTACAGCACTCTCTAGAGCTCTACCACCGTACTGCACGGCGTTTTTTAGAGCGTGCTTCAGTGCTAACTCTCTAATTTTCTCAGCCTCCACCAGCTGTAACACCTTCTCTAGCTACTATTATGAAGTACTTTAACGGTCTAGATAGGGAGTCTTCGTGCACGAGAATTACGTAGCCTTCTAAGCTCGATCTAGCGCTTCTAACCTCACCCTTACCCGTTACTACGTAGGTCAGCAAGTCACCGCTTTTCACGTAATCACCTACGTCTACCCGAGGATATACTTCGGTACCAGATACCTCGACTACAGACACGTTCGAGTTTTTCGCGAGACTCAAGCAGAGGTCCTTTCTTCTATTGCATATTCTCAAGTTAGCTTCACTAAACCTCCTGCTCAGTAGTTCGAGAGCTACTTCGTAGCACTCCACCTTCACGCCATCTCTAAAACACTCGACTGGCTTGTAGTACTTCATCAACTCCTCCAACTCCTTCAAGACCCTAGCCGAGATCTCGCCGAGTTTCTGAGGCAAGGTCTTACCACTAGTAAGATCTTCTAGTTACGTAGTAAGCTAGTTCTCTAAGCATATCTCTAGCTTCTACGTCAGTTGGGTTAGTTAGGTATAGAGATTCGACACTTCTTCTTACGAAATCTTCAGCCAGCCTATTGCTAAACTCTAGCGCTCCGAGCTCTATTATAGTGCTAGCGGCTTTCTCAAGTTCATCTCTAGTAGCACCAGGCCTTCCGAGAGCGCTCAGTATGGTCTTTCTCTGACTATCACTAGCTCTCTCCAGAGCGTAGAGTACGAGAATAGTCTTCTTACCCTCCCTGAGGTCGCTGTACTTAGGCTTCCCCAAGGTTCTCTCATCAGCTACTAACCCAAGTTCGTCGTCTCTTATCTGAAAAGCTATGCCTACGTTCATCGCGAACTCCCTCAATCTAGCTAGGTCGTCTTCTTGAGCGCCAGCGATCGCGGCACCTATTAGAACCGAGGACCTAAAGAGTGCCGCCGTCTTCTTACCGACCATCTCGATGTACTCCTCAACACTAACTCTATCTCTAGAAGCGAGCAGTAGGTCCATGGCCTGTCCTTCAGCTACCGTAACGGCTGCCCAGGTAAGCTCTCTAATAGCCGAAACAACTCTCTCGTAGCTTAAACCGTAGTCGACGAGCTTAAGTAGAGCTTCGTAGGACTTCGCAAACAGAAGATCGCCAGCGACTATAGCTAGAGCTTCGCCCCAGATTTTGTGGACGGTCGGAACGCCTCTTCTAAACTCATCTCTATCTATTATATCGTCGTGAACTAGAGTGAAGTTATGGAAGATCTCTACGGCTGCCGCTGCCCAAGAAGATATCTCCGGGGAGAGACCGTACATCTTAGATGATAAAACAACTAGTAGTGGTCGGAGTCTCTTACCACCGGCTCTAATTAAGTGAATCGAGGCATCGTAGAGCTCTACCGGCTTGCCGCCGACCAACTCCACAATTCTTCTATAGGTTAAGCTACTGACGGCGTTCGCGAAACTTATTACACTCTCCGGAAGTTCCACTATCTCACTCCCGAACGATTCTAGCTAACTATAAAATTTCTGAAAACTTGTGCACTGAGGCATGGATCGCAGTTACACCAATTTCCGTACTTAACTTCTAAACACTTTTCAGCTTTTACGAGACTGAGGTTGTCTAGGTAGCGTGAACCTACTTCGAGAGCTCTAAGTTCATGAGGTGCGAGGTCTATTTAAATACCTCGTACTACACACTCTTGGGAACGGGGAATGAGCTACTCGAGTGCTGAGATAAGCTTAGCTGAGTCCAGTATGATGGAGCAGCTTATTCACATCTACAGGCTGATGTCTGACGAAATACGAGAACTAAATAGTATGGTCAGAGAAGCGGACCTTACTCAGAGTATTCTCGTCGAGAAGAGGTACGATAAGGTTAGAAAGCTAAAAAATGATGTCGAAAGCGCTTCAATGGGTTTAATGGAGTACTTCATCAAGGTTGCTGAGTACGTATCGTCGAGAGAGTTGTACGTTATGGTTGTAGACGAGACCATAAGGATAGCTGAAGATCTTGAAGCGGCTGCCTACAGACTGTACTTAGTGAACAAGCTCGGAGGTAGAATACCCGACAAGATATACGTCATACTCAGCGAAGTATCTAGGAAGATAATTTCGTTAGTAGACCTGCTGAGTGACATGGTTAGAAATATTGGGAACAACAAAGTCATTAGAGAGATGTTCTCCGACATAGTAAAGATCGAGGACTCTATCGACGAGCTATACAGAGAGGGGGGTCTTGAGTGCTTGAAGATCTCTAGTGATTTCGTTGGAGCTTCAATACTTAAAGAAGCTCTAGATAAACTCGAAGACTCCGCCGATATAGCTAAGAGGGTGGCAACCTATATCTGGTTCCTCTCATCATTTAAATAAGCTAAAGAATTGCGGCCAAGTTTTCGGCTACTTAATAGGTTCTAAGGTAGTAGTCTTCGACGTAGAGAAGGCCAGGTGCCTGTTCTCTCACGGATTCTACGGTAAGCCCGTAGGTGTGAGAAAGCCTAGGGAGGTCGATATAGAGCTACCCCTGGAACTCTCTCTGATTGAAGCCCTATTTCTATGCAGAGAAGGGGTTTTGAAGGTATTTTCGGGAAGTAGGGAAGTCGGTGTAGAAGAGCTCCAGAGCATTGTGCGCAGAGCCTTCAACAACTTCGAGGAGCTGTACGTAGTTTACGAAGATATGAAATCCCAAGGATTCACCGTTAGGTCGGCACTTAAGTACGGAGCCGACTTCGCCATATACAGAACTAGGCCGGGTCTAGAGCACGCACCATACTTAGTGAAGGTGGTATCCAAGAACCAGCTGCTGGACCCCGGCGATATAGTTGGCTGGGGCAGGATCTCGCATAGCGTTAGAAAAACTCTACTCATAGCCGTTCCGGATAAGAATGAAGTCAGCTACGTAGTATTGAAGTGGTTCAAGCCCTAGAGCTCCGCGGTACATTCGTATACCTAGATAAGGCTTCTAGTGAGTATCTTCGTAGAATGACCCGAGTGGTAGTACTGAGACTAGGCCATAGACCCGGTAGAGATAAGAGAATAACAACTCACGTAGGTTTAGTAGCTAGAGCTTTCGGAGCTTCAGGCATAGTTATTGCTGATGTTAGCGATGAGCTCGTAGTTAGGAATTTGAGAAAGGTCTGCGAAGTTTGGGGTGGTAAGGACTTCCTAGTTACCGATGGTGTTAACTCCCTAGAGTACGTCGAGGAGTGGAGGAAGCGTGGTGGAGTGGTCGTTCACTTAACGATGTACGGTATTCACATTGACGACGTAATCAGCGAGATCAGGTCTCTCAATAGAGACATGCTGGTTATAGTCGGAGCTTCCAAAGTGCCTAGAGCGTACTACGAACTAGCGGACTACAACGTAGCTATAGGTCACCAACCTCATTCTGAAGTAGCGGCTCTAGCCGTATTCTTAGATAGACTGTATGGCGGTAGAGAACTAAAACTTATCTACTCAGATGCGAAGTTACGTATAGAGCCGAGTTTGCGCGGAAAGAAGGTGGTGATGTGTGAGCGGTCGAATTGAAGGTCTATTGAAGTTTATTGAAGGTTACCTAGGTCCTGAAGGTGTGAAGGTGTTTCAAGCACTATTCAGTAGCGATAAAGAACTCGGTTATAGCGATATTATCGCTATGACAGGTTTAGACGAGCAGACAGTGAGGAGAGTGCTCTACGAACTCAACGACTTAGGTCTAGTTGTTTACAGGAGGTTCCAGTCCCCGGAAGATGGAAAATTCATCTACTACTGGTTTATAAATTCCTACGGATTGAATCAAGCGCTTCTAAACAGGAAGAGAATGGCTTTGGAGAAGCTAAGAGCGAGACTAGATCATGAAGCTAAAACCGTATTCTTTCTCTGCCCGAACGACGGAATTAGACTATCCTTCGACGAAGCTGTAGAACTAGACTTTAAGTGCCCTAAGTGTTCTTCACTACTAGTACAGGAAGATAGTAATCCCTACGTAGACTCTCTGAGAAAACTAGTTGAAAAACTAAGTAAAGAAATTGAAGATGAGCGGAAGTCCACGTCTTCTTGACCTATTCTCAGGTGCTGGCGGGTTTTCCCGGGGTTTCAGAGATCTAGGCTACGAGGTCCTTCTCGCGGTAGATAACGATAAATCCGCAGCTAAGACTTACTCAGCTAACTTCCCCGGATCCCTAGTTGTTAATGAAGACGTTAGGAAGATATCCTGTGACGACTTTAGATACGCAATTGGTAGAATACCGGTAGACGTTGTAATAGGGTCACCCCCCTGCGAACCTTTTACAGCCGCAAATCCGCGTAGGCAGGGCAACCCTCTAGATAGGCTGTACTCAGATCCGGTCGGCACTCTAGTTCTAGAGTTCATTAGAGTAATTGAATGCGTAAAGCCTAGAGTTTTCGTTATGGAGAACGTGCTGGGCATACTGGAGGGTGAGCTAAGGAAGGCTATTAAAGTAGAGTTCGCTAAAGCTGGATACACCTCTATACACTACAATATCCTGAAAGCTGAAAACTACGGATCGCCTTCGAGGAGAACTCGCGTATTCGTATCTAACGTCAGGATAGATCCACCTAAGGTAGGCGTTAGGAGGACAGTGTGGGATGCTATTGGAGACCTACCAACACCTTCCCAAGACCCGGAGGTACCGAATCACGAAAACCCTCCATCTCTAAGCACTAAGAAGCTCAAGAAGGCAGCTAAGCTAGGATTTGGGAGAGCTCTGGTGATGTATAGAGGTTATAGAGGTAAGCTCTACCCAAACTTAATAAGGCTAGACCCTATGAAAACCGCTCCAACGGTTCTAGGCTCATCCAGGTTCATACACCCATACGAATTAAGACTACTAACCGTAAGAGAGCAGGCTAGGTTGATGAGTTATCCAGACGACCACGTCTTTTTTGGAGGTAGAGACGAGCAGTACAATCAGGTCGGCGAGTCCGTACCTCCAGTTCTTTCAAGTACTATAGCTAGGTACCTACTGAAGTACTTGACTTAGCTACCTTAAAGTACACCTTATCCATAAAGTTGAAGCCCGAGAGAGCTTCTTGCCTCACAGTTTCTACTACCACTACGTAGCCCCAGAGTGAGAGAACCATTTTATAGCTTGACTCGCCGCGCTTTAAGCTCATCACATAGCCCCAAGCAAGTAGGTCCACCCCCTTTCTAAACTCTGGCGCGTCTCTACTTATAGATACGGTAACCTCATCGTCACGCTTAAGCTTCAGTAACTTACTGTGAATATCGAACTTCATCTTTACATCACCGCAATCAACCGTATACAGCACTACCTCCGGTATGTACGACTTCGCTACCTCAACTACTCTACACCTAACTTCTAGAAATCCCCGAGTTTGAAAACCAGTGCCTTCCGAGCGGACTCCAGCCTCTTCCAGCGACTTCTCATGAGCTACCATAGCTTCTCGACACTAGATAGATAAACTCGCTAGGACATATAAGCACCTACTAGAGGCGGTTGAGGTCTTCTATAAATTTATAAGCTGATTAACTAACACAAACAAGGGGCAGCGGCCGAGCGGGAGATCCCCCGTGACCGGGGTTCGAATCCCCGCCCGGCTACCAATATACCCCGTTCTAGTAACCCGCTCTACCTTGAGCACGTCTTTCTACGTATATTGCCTTAACTACTAGAAACGCGCCGTCTTTCGGGCAGGTCCCGACGACCTTGCCTACGTAATCACCTTTCTCATGCTTTTTCGAGGACTCGTAATCGCATCTAAGGCATCCAACTACTTCAACCAGCTCCTCCCTCACCGCTCTGGACCTAGAGCTAGCCGCTGAGATAAGCCAGGGTAGTAGAGCCGTCAGTAGGAGTAGTGCGAAAGCTATTATTAGTGCCATTATCAGCGTGTCGAACTGTTGGAGTAGCATCATCTAACACCCACAGTATTTCCTACACCTACAACTACTACAGTACCTCCCTCCCTGACTTTCTCCCTAATGACTTTCTTCACGAGTTCGTAGGATTTAACTACGCCTTCGTATATCTTCTTAGAGATCGGGCTGAGAGCTTCCACTTCGCTCATCTTAACTACTACCGCATCGATAGGTATCGAGTACTTGCTGGCAACTCTCTCCATAGCAATCTTCTCCGGGCCTATGTCACCTATAGCGGCTCCAGTGCCGTAAGCTACTTCACCGGATTCTTCACTCTCAAGTTTCAGAGCGGCGTCAACGGTGATTATCCTGTCGACAGCTCCTCCCAGCTCTTCGACTAGCTTTTCTAGAGCCTCCCCCGGCCAGCCGACGTTAGATCCCGGACCCAATGCTTTAATAACGTATATCCTCCTTCCATCGACCTCAGTTTCGTATAGGTTGGTTCCATCAGATATCTCTCGCGACGTCTCCCGCCAGTTTACGAGCATTTTAGCTACTAGAGGACCGGCACTATCGCCTATGGGTATCCCAGCCGTGAAAGCATCTATAGAGTTCGCGTAGGCTCTAGCTATCTCCACAAGCTCCGGCATTTGAATAGCTAACTGCATTACGAGTATCCAGTTGTTGTACTTAAGCCCTAGCTCCAGGTAGTGCCTAACTAACTTGTTCAGTAATCTAAGCACGCTAACAACTTCTAGAACTGTTTCAACTGAGTACTGAACACTTCTATCAGCACCGCCGAGAACTCTCCGCACGTACTCTCTAACAGAGCTTTCTCTTACTCTAATGAGGTGCTTGAACCTCCTTATTATATCCGTAGGTTCGATCTCCACGGGTCTAATGAGGAAGAAGTTGTCTATGAAGCCTTCGAGAATCTTGGACGGCTCTCTAATTCCAACACTGCTCATGTAGGCTACGGACTTCCTTCTCGCATCTACCTCCATCTCCTCTAGAGCGTACAGCTTTCTTCTAACGAACGAGGAGAATCTCTGCAGCTGTATTCTCTGAGGTATGTCGGTGAAGTTCATGAGCAGTGACACTAAGAAGAGCAGCACGATTAAGTATGAGGCTATTTCACTGCTTCCACTCACGACCTGCACCACGTATATAGGAGCAGCTACACTTTTAACTCCACCAACGGTCATTTAGGGATGGAGCTTCTTCACCAGGTCGCTATTGGAGTCTTCAATCATCCCGAGTGCCGCCGCGGGGATTCGAACCCCGGATCTCCGGATCTCTCAGGCGACCGTATGAGTCCGGCGCTTTAACCAGGCTAAGCTACGGCGGCACTCCATAGATTTAGCTCTAAAAAACTTAAATAGCTTAACGAAGTCTCAGCGCGAGCTCGCGAGTTTCCACGCTCAAATTTTAGGCAGGGTACTAAAACCACTACAGTGAATGAGTTCAAGACCTGAAGATTTCAAAGCGATGGATTAGGGCGTACTTAGGTAGTGAAGTAGCTGGTTCTACAGCATCGACTCGACTTTCACGACATCGAGTAGAACCGCTTCAGCACTCTTACCAATAACTTCTGAGAAGCTAGGCGTTGTCCTCCCCCCATCCCCGCTGATAAACTCTTTAACATAGAGTCCCCCATCCGTACTTACGAGTACCTCTAGAAGGTACTTAGATAGAACGTTTAAAGCAATGTCGTAGACTCTCCTGCGGCGAGCTACGTCCTTCCTTCTTCTTCTCAACACTCTCGTAGGAGTTCTTTGGTGAACTACCGTATTACTCAAACTCGAGATCTTCGAGATATCTTTTTCAGTAAGTCCTTCAGCTACGAAGACCACTACTCTATAGGTCTTCCTAGCACTCCTCGACTTGATCTCTCTTACGTACTCTCTCGTAGTTCTACCGCTAACTTCAACTCGAATCCACGGCGGTAGCTCTACGCTCTGAGAGCGGGCGCTCGAAAAACTGCGCCGGGTAGGGTTCTTTATTTCAATAGCCACCGGTCTTCCATCTCCAAGCATTCTAGCATCAGCATCTTCACGACCGGCAGCGTGCAGCACGAAATCTTCACCACCGAAGATCTTCGAGAACTCCGCGCAGATGTCGTGTATAGATAGCTTGTACTTCCGAGACCCGTTCCTCCTATACCAGGGTAATTGAGATACGTATCTCCCGATCTTTACGTATCTTCCTCTTAGTAGGAGGGGTAGGGGTTTTAGATAAACATCCCTACTCACTAGGTCTACGATAACTAGAACGTCCGGGTTTATGAAGTCGGGTGGTATCGATAGTTCCTTAGAGATGTACTTGCCAACAACTCTCTTAACTTCTCTACGCACGCTCTCCCAAGTATCGAGACCTAGTAATCCAATAACCTCCCGCTCTCTCTTTTCAAACTCCGAGCCAGTCTTAACTCCTACGAGAAAACCAGTTACTTCAAAACCTACTTCTCTAAGTCGTCTAACGGCTTTCTCCCCTAGTTCAACTATAACCCTATCTAGCTCGGACCTGCACACATAGCACTGCCTCACCTCACCCCCGGGTGGGGCATGTACCGGTAGTCCACCATTTACTGCTAGAACTTCGAGTTCTTCTTTGCTCAACAATTCTTCACTAAGAAGCATAGCCAGTAACGTCTTAATGGCTCTACCTCTCTCCGAGTTATCTAGACCTCTACCCAACCTAGCGAAGAGCCTGCCTAAGCAGCGGTCGCACAGTGGGAACTTAAGTAGAACCCTTACGGATGCTTCAAGAACGCTACCGCAGCTTTTCCACTTACTCTCCAGAACCTCCACCTAGTTTACTCAGGTCTAACCCCTTGAGCCTGATCTTCCCCCTCTTCAAGTCTCTCAACATTTTATTCACTAGCTCGTAGTAGTTGAGAAGTTCTCTAACTTCACTAATAGACCTACCGGACCCTACGGCGATTCTCCTAGCTCTACTCTTATCTACTAGCTCTGGGTTATCTAGCTCTCTGTACGTCATAGAGTCGATTATACTTACCCACACATCCATCTTCTTCTCACCTCCTCTAAGCACCTCATCACCTATCTTCAGCATGGAGAATCCGGGTACTAAGTCGAGGATCTTCCTCAGAGGACCTAGTTTCTTAATAGACTTAAGCTGGTGGTATATGTCCCGCATACTCATCCTACCGATAGCTACCGCCTTCTCGAGCCTTCTCCTAATCTCATCACTTTCTTCAATAGCTCTAAACTTCTCTAGAAGACTCTCAATATCCCCCAACCCAAGTATTCTAGCAACGAACTTCCTGGAATTGAATACCTCGAAGTCTTCGAGCTTCTCGCCATCACCTATGAACTTTATCTTAGCGCCAGTGGCGGTTACAGCGGAGAGAGCTCCACCACCTCTAGCTGTACCATCCAGCTTAGTGATAACTATAGAACCTATGGGAGTCCACTCGTGGAACTTCTTGGCTAAGTCGAAAGCTTTCTGACCTATCGATGCGTCTACTACGAGCACTACTTCCGAAGGCTTTATAGATTCAGCAATGTACTTCATCTCCTTCAGTAGGTCCTCCTCCTTCCCATAGCCATGCCTACCGGCAGTATCGACTATAACTACGTCGCAGAAGTACTCATTCAGTAGAGTCTTTATCGATTTTTTCGCTATCTCAATAGGGTCCCCACTTCTCTCTCCATAGAACGGAACACCGATCGAGTCAGCAATCTGCTTAAGCTGGTCGTAAGCGGCCGGTCTATAGACGTCCGTCGTTGCGAGACCTACTCTATACCCCCGCTTCTTATAGAAGAGAGCTAGCTTACCGGCCGTAGTAGTTTTTCCACTACCCTGAATACCGACCAGCAGTACTATCCACGGAAAGCTCTTTGGAAAAGGTTCCGGAGAGGTATCACCCCCGAGTAGCTTTGAGAGCTCATCGTACACTATCTTGATGAACCACTCTTTTCTCAGAACTCCGGGGGGAGGTTCTTCCTTAAGCGCTCTCTCCTTAATTCTAGAGGTAAGCTCTGAAACTACTCTTACGTTAACGTCAGCTCTAATCATTTCCTTCTGTAGTTCCTTTACGAAGATACCCACAGCTTCTTCGTAACTCTCCGAAGACCTTAGAAACGAGGAAACCAAGTCTCTAATCTTACTGAAGACCGTGGACATGACTCTTCCTTAAGTTCTCAGGATTTAAGTACTCGCATTATTTTTCTAGTACCCATAACCTCCCAGTACTCAACTTCACTCCCGTTTCTAATCCTACTAGCTATACTCCCCTCACTAGGAAGCTCTACCTCGAAAGTCTCGTAGGTCTCTAAATCCATTAGCTGAACTCTGCCACCGAGAGTAGCTATAACCTGAGCTGCCTTCTTCACAACTATTGGAACTTCAACTCTCTGATCTACCGGTGCTACGAGAGTTTTTCGAGAACCACTGAATATACCTATAGCAACTACGTGAGCTTTAGCACTACCGTGCTTACCCGTCTTAGCCTTCGTAATTTCAACTATTCTACAGGGCTCTCCATCGATGACTATGTAGCTCCCCTCTCTAAGCTCCCCCAGTTCAGCGTACTCAACACTCAGCTAAATCACCTCAACTATGCAGCTCTTTAAAACTTTAAAAGTCTCGCTGAATCTATAGTACACGGCGCCGCGGTAGTATAGCCCGGCCTAGTATGCGGGCCTGTCGAGCCCGTGACCCGGGTTCAAATCCCGGCCGCGGCGCTTCAACACTATAGGTAGTTCTTAAACTACTCCCTAGGCAGCTGAGAACCAGCCGCACTTTATTGTTGCGCATTCTCAGTTACCAAGGTCTTTATTTTGAAATAAAGTTAAATAGATTTCTTAAGTTTTCTTTAAGGTGAAAACCGGGACTGAGTGAAAACAAATAAGTAGGTTATTAGGGGTATGGGTATGGGGGGATACACTTAAATTTACAGTTATGAGGGGGTACTATGGGAGATGAGAGAAGTCAAGTACTTAGTTTACGGAAAGCACGTGTACGGCAGTCTCTACGGATGTAAGTACGAGCTACTAGCCGACCCGGAGTTTCTTAAGAGAGTTGCTGTTGAAGCCGCTAGCGTGGGAAACATGACTCTACTCGAGGTTAGGGCTTGGCATATAAGTCCTGGAGTAAGCGTAGTAGCGATAATACTGGAGTCTCACATAGCTATACACACGTGGCCCGAGTACGAGTTCGCCACGGTGGATGTATACTCCTGCGGAAAGCACTCAAAACCCGAGGAAGCTTTTAAGTACATAGTTCAGGTCCTCAGCCCGAAGCGCTTCGAGTACACAGTTACCGATAGGTCCTATATAGAGTAGCTAGTTCTAGGTGATAAGCAGAGATAGTGTTAGTGCGAGTATTCCAGTTACCATGGCTATCTTTAAGATAGACCTAACCTTAATCGCAGCTAGAACTAGGTTAGGACTTCTAAGAAGCTTTACTACCGAGAAGACTACTATGACTACAGTTACTGTAGCTAGAGGAAGGTATACTGAGGTGTTGTATAGCTTCGTGTAGAGAGGTAGTACGGCTAGGGCTGGAACTAGTAGTAGAACGGCTGAAGCAACTACGGCGGAAACTCTTAAACCTACGACTCTAGGGAGAGACCTAACGTTACGTACGGAATCTGCGTAGTAGTCTTCAATCGTTTTAACTATTTCTCTCCCTAGAAGTAGTGTGAAAGCTATTGATGCTGGCACCAGTGCGGAACTTAGAGCGTCAAGTACCCCAGTTCTAGTGTAGACGACCAGAGACCCGTACAGTATCGAAGCACTCCCCTCGAAACTAACTACTAGATTTCCGAGTAGTCCCCGCTCCTTAATTCTAGCCGAGTAGCTGTATACGAGGACCGCGTTCAGAGCTACGAAAATAAGGGAAATGTAGTTAAACCAAGCTGAAATAGCTACACCCACAATACCTAGGACTAAGGAGAAGTAGAGAACTTCTCCAAGACTTACTCTCCCAGATGGTATAGGTCTGTAGGGCTTATTTACAGCGTCAACTTTGTAGTCGAAGTAGTCGTTGATTGCGTACCCACTGGCAGATACTAAGGCAACAACGGCACAAGCGATAACCGCATCTAGAATACTTAGAGAGTATTCTACCGCTCGAGAGGCTGAAAGAACTCCTAGGATAACGCACAGAATTGCGGCAAGAACGTTGTGAGGTCTAACTAGCTCTACGTATGCCGATAGCTTACTGCCTAATCTACTCGACTTCCATTCTCCGCTCTTAGACCGCTTAGCCAAAAGTATCACCTAATCTACTCCGCAGACTTCTGAATCTAGAGGAAGAGCACCGCGTTCGCCGAATCTTAAGTTCGCAGACATATTAGGCTACCTCCACTAAGCACAGTTCTTACTTAGTTTTACCTAGGAAATTAAATGCTTAGCGCACCTAGACCGGAGTCTACTCAAGGAAGATTATCTCTCCGGTGTTATCGAGAACTTCGTAGCCCGGGTACTTCAATACTAGCTCTTTAAAGTCCCTAGATCTTAGGTAGTTCACCAAGCTCTCAACTCCCGGAGTTTTAAGCGACTCCACGCCTATGGCTATATCGAATCTCTCGCGAGCTAGAGGTATGAAACCTAGTCCGTACTTAGATGCTACGTACCTTACGGCAACACCGACATCAGCTCTACCGGTTAGTACGCTGAGTGCTACTCCATTATGCGTCTTTGCTTCCGTGTAGTAGCCCTTGATCTTGCTCACCAATTCCTCGAAGGAAGTTCCCAGCTCACCAGCGAGGTTCTCCAGGAAGGAGTCAACCAGTACTCTCACACCACTATACCTGCTCCTATTTACGAACACGACGTCGTCTCTTAGCAGGTCTCTGAAGTCCCTAATGTTCTTCGGATTACCTCGAGCAACTACGAAACCAACCTCTCTAAGGTAGCCTACTGCGAGCGCTACTCTATTTCCGTAGCCGAGCTTTCTAATGTAGGTCTCGTTGTACTTCCCAGTTTCCCTATCGAGTACGTGCGTACCGGCTATATCAGCTACTCCTCTAGCAACGGCGTTTAAACCTGCTAGTGAACCAGCTGATACGTACTTAACTACGAATTTCCTACTTAGAACTCTTAGAACATCTGAGAGGAGGTAGTCGTGACTTCCTAATCCAAGAACGTCCGCGGATCTGCGATTATCGAACCTGTATACCGTGACGACCGCGCCAGCATCTACGTAAGGTACCCCGGCTCTAATTCTTACAAAGCCATCAGCTAGCTGGAGAATATTTACAGACCCAGACCTGTAGCCTATAGGGTAGGCGACAAGCTTCCCCAGTTTTCTCCTTAGTACTACCGGAACGAGTCTATCAATACCCAGGTACCCAATTACTTTCTCACCTAGTACGGCTTCATCCAGCTGCTCTATGTAGCTTTCTCTAAGACCTAGTAGCTTAGCGATTAGAGGCTTTACGAGTATGTTGAAAACCATCATCGCAGATAGCGGGAAGCCTGGAAGACCGATTACGAGTCTACCGCTGACAACGGATGCGAAAGCGGGTTTCCCCGGTCTTACCTTCAGCCCGTGGAATAGCATACCGGAACCGCTGAGTTTCTCTACAACTCTGTAAGCTACATCACCAACACCAGCTGAAGTGCCTCCACTAGTAATTACAATATCGCACTCGCCTACGGCTTTTCGCAGAACCTCCTGAAGTTCTTCCTCTCTATCTCTCACGATACCGTAGAAAACTGCTTCAGCACCGAGCTCTCTGAGAGCCGCTTCGAGATAGTGGGAGTTAACGTCGTAGACCGCTCCCGGCTTTAGGCTATCACCGACTTTAACAAGTTCGTCACCTATGGACACTACTCCAACTCTAATTCTTCTGTACACTCTAACTCTAGACACACCAGCAGCAGCCAGCACTACCAGGTCGGCAGAACCTAGGGGAATTCCCCCGGAAGCCACAACATCTCCAGAAAATATCTCACTTCCACCGTAAGCTACGTTCTCACCGGGAGCTATACTGCGGTAAGCGTACACCACGTCGCCAACTCTTCTCGCGTACTCCACTGGAATGACAGCATCAGCACCTCGAGGAAGCATGGACCCTGTAGCCACTTCAACGCACGTACCGGGCTCTACGGAGTAGCTAGGTACCTCACCCACACCAACGGAACCTACAACTCTTAGCTTAGCTGGACTGTCTTCTTCCACTCCTTCGAGGTCTGAGGAGCGGACGGCGAATCCATCTACCTCAGACCTATCGAACGGCGGGTAGTCGCTCTGAGCTACGACATCTTCTGCGAGTACGCGACCTAGTGCTTGACGAATATCTACTTCCTCAGCGTCGAGACTCCTAGAACTTAGGTAGCTCCACAACTCTCTCAAAGCTTCGTCTAAGGTAACTAACTTGTGGAACACCTTAGCTGCCAGTAAACCCCTGCGAGAGATACTGCGAAAACGTAATATATAGCTTCAACGGCGTTTACGCAGATAAAGAGCAGCGTTTTAAGCTCACTTACCGCTGAACTCCTTCTTTCTTAGAACGAATGCGAGAATGACTAGGAGTGTAACTGAAATTGCGGCTAGGAGATAGGGCTCCAGCCCGTATTTAGGTACCTGAACGTAGTCCGTGACCGTGGTTGTGACTCCTGGTAGGTAGTAAGCTCTTACGTACGTCTCAGTGGCGATGCTCGTAGTCACAACCGTTAAGGTCTCAACTAGGGGTTCTGCCGGTAGTAGGATGTTTTCAGCGTACGGGTAGGCACCGACAGTAGCTATATCGCCATGCCTTGGCGAGAAGGTACTCAGCATGCGGTACTGGTCTTCAGTTGTTTTAGCTAGAATATCGAGTACTCTAGGTAGAAATCTCACACTCTCTTCATTAGCACCAGCGTGAACTACTGGTGTATCGGATTTCTCAACTCCAATTCTAATTAGTTCATCTGGTGATGCTGGATCGTACGCAGATACAGCTACTAGGTATCTCCACGTAGCTACATCACCACCCACCACTTCAAGAACTCGCCTAGCGGGAACTTCAGCCACTATAGTGTTGTTTACAGCGTACAGCTTATCTAGAACTAGAGATTCCCCACCAGCGAATACTAGTCTAGATACGTAGTTACCGAGATTCGGTGCTACTACTACACAAGCACACCACGCATCTACAGCTCTAAGCCTTACGTTAAGACCTAGGGTTTCAGTTCTATTGCTTCTACAACTTCCGACTATGTATACGTGCACTACTTGAGGGGAGAAACCTAGAGGTGATTTAAGAGGATTAGCGATTCTGGTGAAGCCTAGGAGTATCTTAAAGAAGTCCCCCTCAATTTTAATCGAGAAGTTCCTCAAATCGAAGTACTCAGCTCTGTACACGTCGGAAGCGGCGCGGTATTCGTAAGTACCGGGACCGTATTGGTCTCCCTCGGGATCTTCATAACTTACCGCAGAAGGGTTGGGTCTCCCGGAAGCTGATTCAATAATTCCGGCAGTCCCAGCTGCGGCGGCAATTAGTAGCAGCACTACGGCAACTCTAAGCAAGCTACCCGCAGAGATTACCATACCGCTCACCTACTTCTAATCCAATATACCGTATAAAAATCCCACCAACACCTGGAGTCTTAACTAGGTACTGGTGCCTACTTCACTGAGTACTTACAACTTTAGATAGTCTTCTTGGTTTATCCACATCTATACCTCTATACCTAGCTAAGCTGTATGCTAGAAGCTGTAGAGCCACTGCTATGCCGATAGGCATGAAGTGTCTCTTCAAACTAGGTACCCTTATCTTAGCGAGAGGTCTTTCCTTACCTTCATCTATGTGAGATACTAGAACTACAGGGCTTCCGTATTTTAAAACATCTTCCGCAACATTCATCAAATCGCTGGCCGCTGCCGGTTCTAGCGGCTCTATGAATACCGTGAACATGTTTCTGTCTAGTATAGCTATGGGACCGTGCCTAAGTTCACCTCCTTCAACTCCTTCGGCGTGCAGGTACGCCGCCTCCTTGATCTTTAGAGCTCCCTCTAGAGCTAGTGGGTAGGTTATTCCTCTCGATACTACGTAACCGCTCGAGCAGTTAGAGATCGATTTAGAGGCTTCTTCAGCTTCTAAGCGGACTCTATCTAAACTACTTAGAATGACTCGATAGACTTCACCGACCTCCCTCCACGCTTCTGAGAGAATCTTGGAGACGGGTTTGGAAGAAACCTCCGATACAGACTTCGCTAGTATGTACAGTAGTACTAGAGTTGAAGTAAACGTCTTAGTGGCTGGAACGGCTAGCTCAGGTCCAGCGGCTATCGGTAGGTATAGGTTTGAGAACCTAGTTAGTCTCGAGTTTATATTATTAGTAACTCCTATTACCGTAGCACCTCTAAGTCTAGCTTCATATACGGACCTAACTACCTCGGAAGTCTCCCCCGATTGACTTATAGCTAACACAGCATCACCAACACCTACGCTATCTAGGTAGTAGAGCGGAAACTCCGAAGCGCTAACTACTATGGGTATTCTACCGGCTAGCTCAGAGAGGTAGTACGAGAATATATGCCCAGCGTGAAGACTCGTACCGTTAGCTATTACGAAGAGCCTGCTACTCCTTAGAGCTACTTTAGAAGCTAGTTCCAGGTATCTTGACTGCACCGCGGAAACGGTTCTCAGAAGACTGTAGGGAACTTCATATATTTCACGCAGCATGTGGTTGGGGTACCCGTCGGTACTTACCAGAGATTCCCCGAGGTCGTAAGCTAGGAACTTCTTAGCAACGCTTCTTCCACTAAGGTCCGCGAACTCTACTCTCCCCCCACTCGATATAAAGACAAGTTCACCACCTTCAACCACGGCGTACCCCAGTACCGTACCGTACAGACTTGAGAGAGTTGACGATGCCACCACTACATCTCTTCCCAAACCTACGTACACCGGCTGGTGGGATGTGTAGATAGCCGCTGAACCATCTCTAAATAGAGCTGCTGCGGCTACTATACCTTCGAGTCTCACTACCGCTTCAGCAAAAGCTTTAGTGTAATTCAATCCCTTTCTTACGTAGTTTTCTATTAAGTGAGCTACGAGCTCGAAATCGGATTTCGAAACTACTCTATGACTCCTCTCCACCAACTCGGCGTACAGTTCTTCGTAGTTTCTAAGGGCTCCATCACCAGCTACCGCAACAATACGTTCGCAGTCTAAGTGCGGGTGTGCGTTTCTAGGATCAGCTTTTCCATGTGTTGAATACCTAGTGTGTCCGAGAGCTAGGCTAGTGCTTACGCGATTGAGTGCGTACTTACTCGAAAGCTCAGCGATGGGGAATGAGTCTTTCACTACTCTCATCTCACCACTCTCTACCCACGCAATTCCACTGCAGTCCTTTCCTCGGAACTCCATCCTACGTAGTGCGAGTATGGTGAGTGGAAGCACGTCGATGTCCTTGGTCGACTTAGCCAGTACAAACCCACCCAATACATCGACCCAGCAGCTCTTCGAGAATAGTAAAATATGCTGTGAGTAGCACTCCAATCTTAAGTTTCAGTAACATATTCTTTCTGGATGAGTAGGTTGCCTCCGCAAACAGTAACCATCGGAATAGTAGGTAAGACGAACGTCGGTAAGACGACGTTTTTCTCAGCCGCTACGCTTATTGAAGCTAAGATAGAGAATAGGCCCTTCGTAACTATAGAACCCAACGTAGGTATAGCTTACGTTAGAAAACTCTGCGCTCACGTAGAGCTAGGGCTCTCCGCCTGCAATCCTAAGAACTCCGTTTGCTTGAGTGGCTACAGATTCATACCAGTTAAGCTATACGATGTAGCGGGTCTCATAAAGGGAGCTCATAGAGGGAGGGGTCTGGGAAATAAGTTCATGGACGACCTTAGGCAGGCGGACGTTCTTCTCCACGTAGTCGATATGTCTGGTGAGACGGATGAGGAGGGAAACCCCGTTAAACCCGGCTACTACGACCCACTCGAGGAGATCGAGTCCATAGAGTATGAAATAAATGAGTGGTTCCACGGGGTAATAGCTAGAGATTGGGATAGGTTCTCTAGAGGTCTAGATACGCTGCCCTGGGATGAGGTGGTGTCTAGAATAGCTAAGAAGGTCTCGGGCTTATCCATAAGGAGAGAGCACGTAGTGGAAGCACTTAGAGAGAGTAAGCTAGAAAACACTAAGCCGGGGTCGTGGAGAGAGGAAGAGCTCAGACTACTTACTCAGAAGCTGAGAGAACTTGCTAAGCCGATAGTTGTAGTAGCGAACAAGATGGATATTCCGGAGGCTGAAAGCAACTTCAAGAGAGTGCTCGATGTTTTAAAGAATAGGAAGGTAGTGATACCGGTAAGTTCTCTATTTGAACTAGCTCTAAGAAAAGCCGCTAGATTGGGTTTAGTAAAGTACGTTCCGGGAGATGCGAGCTTTCAAGTAGTAGATGAATCTAAGCTAACCGCTAAGCAGAAGATAGCGTTGGAGAGAATATCGGATTTCATGAAGAAGTATGGAGGTACCGGCGTTCAGAGAACTCTAGACACAGCTATTTTCAATGTGTTGAAGATGATCGTCGTCTACCCAGTTGAGAATACTTCTAGGCTAAGTGATAGAGATGGCAATGTACTCCCGGATGCATACCTAGTTAAGTGGGGAACTACGGCTCTAGAGCTAGCTGAAATGGTTCACACAGAACTAGCTAAGGGATTTATAGCGGCTTACGTAGTGAATAGAAATAAGAAAACTGGTGCAGACTACAGACTATCTAGTGGAGATGTAGTTAAGATAGTATCAGCTACGGCCCACGGGTAGTGTGGCAAGCTATAGGTTTTCTCGGTATTCGCAGGTCTAGCTCGATTCTCATGTTTATTAGTCATTTAACCCAGTGCTTTATGGAGCTAGAAGTGAAGCTCAGATTCTACCTACTCGATGTGAGCTACGAAATTCACGGCGGCATTCCAGTAATACTCATGTGGGGGGTGTCTGACGACGGTAGGAGAGTTCTAGTACTGGATAGAAGCTTTAGACCGTACTTCTACACCGTTCTAGAAGAAGGAGTTAGAGAAAGCGATGTCGTTAGTAGAATTAAGCTTCTATCTAGAGGAGACTCACCAATAGTCTCAGCTGAAGCTACGCAGAAGAAGTACTTTGGAAAGCCGGTTAAGGTAGTTAAGGTAGTCACCGTAAAACCTGAAGCGGTTAGAGAGTATAGAGAGCTTGTTAGAAAAGTTAGAGGTATTGTAGATGTTGTTGAAGCCGATATTAGGTTCAGTATGAGGTACATACTAGACAACAACACACCCCCGTGCCAGTGGTACGAAGCTGATGTCGAGCTCGTGGAGGGTATTACCAGATATAGAGCTAGCTCTCTGTACGGGTTAGTGGGCAAGCTGAGACCTCTAGATGTAGCAGTCCCGCCGAAGCTTAAGGTTCTAGCGCTAGATATCGAGGTGTACAATCCGAGGGGTGCTGTAGACCCCTCTCGCGATCCGGTAATCGTGATATCTGTAGCTACATCCGGTGGAGACCTAAAGCTACTCACAGCTTCAGATGGACCGCAACCTCAAGATAGAGAGGTCATTAGGGAATTCGTAAACTACGTTCTCGCATACGATCCAGATGTGATCGTTGGATACAACTCGAGTAGGTTCGATCTTCCGTACCTAGTTGAGAGAGCCGATAAGCTCGGACTATCTCTAGATATAGGTAGAGTTAAGGGAAGCACTCCGAGACCTTCAGTTCACGGGCACTACTCCATACCTGGAAGACTCCACGTAGACCTCTACGACTTCGCTGAAGAAATACCGGAAGTTAAGGTGAAGTCTCTAGACGTAGTAGCGGACTACCTGGGAGTTGTGAAGAGGAGTGAGAGAACTCTAATACCGGGTCACGAAATCTTCAAGTACTGGGACGATAGGAGTAGGAGAGAACTACTGCTGAGATATGCGAGAGATGACGTAGTGTCTACTCTAAAACTATCTGAGAAATTCCTACCATTCGCAATACAGCTATCCTCGCTAACGGGCCTGCCTCTGGACCAGGTGGGGGCGGCATCAGTAGGCTACAGACTTGAGTGGTACTTAATGAGGTCTGCGGTAGAGATGGGTGAGCTCATACCTAATAGAACTGAGAGAGAGTACGAGCCGTATAGAGGAGCTATAGTTCTAGAGCCTAAGAAGGGAGTTCACGAAAATATAGCTGTCCTCGACTTCACATCGATGTATCCGAACATCATGATTAAGTTCAACATAGGTCCCGATACCTACGCCGAGGAAGCCACTGAGAACTGCTACAGAATTCCCGGAACTAGCTACTGCTTTAGAAAAGAACCTCCAGGTTTCTACAAGAGCGTTCTCACCACGCTACTTAAGCTAAGAAAAGCCGTTAGAGAAGAAATGCGTAAGTACCCACCCAACTCATCAGAGTACGTAATCTTGGATGAGAGGCAGAGAGCTCTAAAGATACTGGCGAACGCGTCCTACGGCTACATGGGCTGGGTCGGCGCTCGCTGGTACTTTAAACCGGGTGCTGAAGCCGTTACGGCTGTAGGGCGGAGCGTCATAGAGAAGGCGATTTCAATAGCGAAGAACCTAGGTCTCGAAGTAATATACGGAGACACGGACTCGATATTCGTTTCGAACAGACCTGAAGTAGCTAAGTTCGTGGAGGAGGTTATGAAGGAACTAGAGCTTGAGATCAAGGTCGATAAGGTGTACAGGAGGGTTTTCTTCACTGAAGCTAAGAAGAGGTACATTGGGATACTAGATGACGGTAGGATAGACATAGTAGGTTTTGAAGCTGTTAGAGGCGACTGGTCTGAGATCGCGAAGGAAGTCCAGGAAAACGTAGCTAGGATAGTACTAGAGACGGGTGACGCTAGAAGAGCTGTTGATTACGTTAGAAACGTCGTACTGGAGTTGAAGCAGCAGAAGATACCTCTCGAAAAGCTAGTTATCTGGAAGACTCTAACTAAGTCTCTGGACGAGTACGAAGTTAGCGCACCGCACGTTACGGCCGCTAGGAAGATGGTGAGTCTAGGCTTTAAAGTAGAGAAAGGTAGTAAGGTAGGGTACGTTATCGTGAAAGGTCAGGACCAGATATCGTCGAGAGCCTTACCGTACTTCATCGCTAAGCTTAGCGATGTAGACGTGGACTACTACGTTAAACACCAGATAGTGCCCGCAGCTTTGAGGATACTGGAGTACTTCGGTATATCGGAGAAGCAACTCGAGACAGCCTCGAGAACCGGTAGAACGTTGTTGGACTTCAGGTAGCGCTCGCTGGCTACATGCTTAGAGGTCTTCACCGCACGCATCTATATAGAGAATATCCGGCGGAATCTCTCGATGTGGTAGTCGAAATACCCGACCCTCCTCAACCACCTTCCATAGTCGACTAGCGCCTTAATTACTCTAGCCGCTCTCTCTGGAGATACGTACATGGGGATACCCATAGACTCGGCTTCTTTAGCGTACGTAGCTGTGTAGGAACCTCCAGTAGCCACGCCAACTATGGGAACTACCCTACCGGTTTCTCTATAAACTTTCTTAACTCTCTCTAGGAACTTCTTGTTGAGCTCTGGAGTTATGCCTGGAACCATGTAGTAAGGCAACCACATAACGGCATCTACCTTATCTTCAGAACTGAGTACTATCTCGATTGCTTCAACTAAGTGTTCATCCGTAGCCGAGCCCGTAACATCGACGGGGTTGTATGGAGATGCGAATGGTAGTAAAACCTCCCTCAATTTCCTAGTAGTCGACTCGGAGAGTCTCGGAACGCTCAATCCTAGTTCCGAGAGAGAGTCTGTTGCCATAACTCCAGACCCCCCGCCAACGGTTAGAACGACCACTCTATCTCCCGCTGCCGGAGGCTGCATAGCTAAACCCATAGCTAAGTCGAATAGCTCCTCCATACTGTAGGCTCTGACAGCTCCCGATTGCTTAAACATCGAGTCGTAGATAGTGTCTGAACCAGCTAGTGATCCTGTGTGCGATGATGCGGCTCTAGCACCAGCTTCAGTTCTACCAGATTTGAGTACGACGACCGGTTTGTACTTGGTGACTTCTCTGAGAACTCTAAAGAACTCCCTACCTCTCTCCACACCCTCCACGTACAGCGTTATTACTCGAGTATCCTCATCGTCTTTGAGGTAGAGCAGTACATCTACTTCATCTACGTCAGCCTTATTACCGTAGCTTACGAACTTACTCATACCTATTCCCCTCATCGCAGCCCAATCGAGGACGGCTGAACCAAAAGCACCTGATTGAGATGCGAAAGCTATGAAGCCGTGAGCTGGGTAGCCCTGCCTATCCTTCGAAAGGAAGAGAGTATTCATACCGGTCTTGGGAACGTACACACCAACGCAGTTAGGCCCTATTAACCTCATTCCGTACTTCCTAGTTACCTCAACCAGTTTTCTCTCTCTTTCAGCGCCTTCAGGACCTATCTCCTTAAAGCCCCCGGAGATGACTATGAGGCCTTTAACACCCTTTCTACCAGCTTCTTCAGCTACTTCGATAACTCTCTCCGCCGGTACCGATACTACAGCCACATCCACCTCGCCGGGAACGGCGTGAAGCGATGGATAGCATGGAACTCCGAGTATTTCCCTAGCTTCAGGATTTACGGCGTATAGATTCCCTCTATACATCTCCTTGAGATTTCTGAGAAGTTCGTACCCGACCTTACCGGGCCTTCTCGAAGCCCCAACGACTGCGACCGCTTTAGGAGAGAAGAAGAACTCCACACTATTCACCTATCGGTCCACACTACTCGAAAGACTTCGTCTAAAAAGCTTTACTCCAAGGGAAGTCCTCTACGTAACCTTAAAATACTGAGATACGCGGCTGCGCTCTTAGAATCCCTCGAACTTAGGTAGTGGTAACTTGCTTGAGTTCACTAGCTGTAGAGCTAGACTCACCATATCCTTCTGCTCTCTAAACACTCCCCTAAGAGCCATAGTAGTCATAGTCATAGATTCTTCAACCCCCCTTATTAAAGCACAAGTGTGTAGAGCTTCTTGAAGAACTAGAAGCCCCTTGGGATTGAGAACCTCATCTAGAAAATCCGCTATCTGCTCAGTTAATCTCTCCTGTATCTGCAGCTTACTCGAGAGAACCTTTATAACTCTAGCAAACTTACTGAAACCGAGAACCTTGCCCGAAGGTACGTAGACTACGTGCGTATACCCAAAGAAAGGAAGAAGATGGTGCTCGCAGATAGACCTCGTCGGAATGTTCGTTACAGCAACAAACCCCTCACGCCCCTCGTACTCCTCTACTTCAAAGGTCTTAACGTACGTAAGCGGATCTATAGAGTACCCCATTGCCAGCTCTTCAACCCACATTCGTGAAACTCTTCTAGGTGTTTCTCTAAGTCCTTCTCGATGAGGGTCCTCCCCCAGAATTCTCAGTAGGTCTTCCACCAGTTTCTCGATAACCTCCTCTTTCGATTGTGCGTCTAAACTACCACTACGTTCCTGTGCATATTCTCTCATCTACCTCTCCAGTTTTTAACTTATCTCTCAAGGTAATTATAGTCTTAAGACTGGTCGTCAGCTCATCAACCTCTTCCTTTATGTTGTACACGTAGTAACTCGCTCTAACACTACCCGATAGACCTAGTCTACGGTGTAGTGGGTGAGCGCAGTGCATACCGGTTCTAACGGCAATTCCGAACATATCGAGTGCCATGCCCACCGTGTGGTGGTTAAGTCCCTTAACGTTAAATGCGATAACGCCACCCCTAACTTCAGGGTCTTTATGACCGTAGATCTCGACTTCATCTCCAAGTTCTTCATTAAATCTCTTGAAGGTGTACCTGACCAATTCCTTCTCGTGTTCTCTAACGGAGTCCATACCGAGCTTCATCAAGTACTCTACAGCGGCCTTAAGTCCCACGGCACCGCCAACGTTGGGTGTCCCAGCTTCAAATCTCCAGGGGATGTCATGCCAGACTACGTCCTCTAGCGTTACCTCCTTAATTGTGTCTCCACCCGTTTTAAATGGCTCCAACTCCTCCAGTATCTCCCTCCTCCCCCATAGAACTCCTATTCCCATAGGACCGAGCATTTTATGACCGCTAAAGCCTAGGAAGTCCACTCCTAATTCGCGGACGTCTGTAGGTGCGTGAGGTACGTACTGAGCTCCATCAGCTACAACTACAGCGCCGTACTCGTGAGCTAGCTTAGCTACCCTTTTTACAACGTCCGCAGTAATAGTTCCGAGAACGTTGCTCATTAACGTAACCGCTACGACTTTAGTTCTCTTATTTAAGAGCTTCTCAAAGCTTTCGTAAGTAAGCTCCCCGCCGTCAGTTATGTCTACGTAAACAACTCTAGCACCTCTAATCTTAGCTAGCTTTCTCCAGGGAAGCATGTTTGAGTGATGCTCCATTACCGTAACGACTATCTCATCCCCGGGACCTACGTTGGACAGCCCCCACGTGAAAGCAACTAGGTTTATGGCTTCAGTTACGTTGTGGGTAAATACTACCTCATCCCAACTCCTGGCGTTAACGAACTTAGCTACGTACTCATGAGCTTCTTCATACATCTGGCTCGCTTCTTGAGATAGTGTGTGAAGTCCTCTATGAACGTTCGCATTATGCCATAGGTAATACTTGGCTATTGCCGCTACGACTTGCTTAGGTTTCTGGGATGTAGCTGCGTTATCTAGATAGACCAGCTTTCTACCTCTGATAACCCTGCTCAGTATTGGAAAGTCCCTTCTGATTTCATAAGGATTAAACACTTCCTCAAGCACCCGATAGAATTCGCTTAAGTAGCTTAATAATGTCTTGTGCTTCGTCTATTGGTTTACTAACCTTCATACCCTTCTCGTAGGCTTCAGCTCTAGACTTAAAGCCACCAACTACTTTCTCGAGCTCGTCCATCTTGAGGTACCCATCGTACGACTCTCTGTACACTTCCCTCCTGTTCTTAATATAGAGAAGGACTGTCGTAGGTGATGAATGAACCGCGTAGTAAGTAAACGTATTACTAGCTACCGGCGACTTACATTCACGAGCGAACCAGTCGCAGAGCACTATTATGAAGTAGTGGTCTGGGAATTTATGGAAGTTCTGCCTCACATAAGGAAACCAGTGGAGATCGTACTTCCTACACGCTGAACAGCGAGTGTTATCGAAGTAGATGACGTAGTATCCGTCGAGTTTTGGAAGAAATACTTCTCCAGTCTTAGAAGAGAAGAGAACCCAGACATCTTTTTCGCTATCGTACACGTAAAGACCGTGAGGGCAGCTAGGGTCAACTTCCCTATACTCAGATAGAGACTCTGGAGTGCCCCACATCCTTTCAATTAAGTTCACTACGCTACTTCGCTCTATCGCCACCACCAAACACTAACCAAGTACGTGAACTAATATTAGTTTCTAACTACTTCGACATGTCAACAAGAACCTCCGCTAACTCGAAGTTTATAAGAGTACTGACAGGAAAACCCTACGGAGCCGCCGTAGCTCAGCACGGTAGAGCGCCGGCCTTGTAAGCCGGTGGTCGCGGGTTCAAATCCCGCCGGCGGCTCTGCTTCTACGTAGAATTTTCTTCAAATCTCGTAGCGGTTTCCACAGTTACTTGAGCGCCGTTTCGGCCTACTTATAGTAGTTCGGTATAAACTAGGCTTTGGAGTATGTTTTGAGGTCTATTGGAGTACCTTCGAGTGAATGATGGTGGTACTACACGGCGCCCTAATGTCTAGGTGGGGGATTAATGAAGATTCCGATGTCTTTATAAGCTTAAGTGAATTAGCTTGTTAACTTATTTGAAGCGTGGTTGCCGTGAACTTAGGTGATGTTAGGAGAAGATTGTTTGATCTACTAGCTTCATCTATTGGAAGGTATGTGAGGGTTCGTGAGTGGGTTTACTTAGGTAGAGCTACTAGACTACCTCTCGTAATCGAGACCGGCCCCGATACTTCTCACATATTTAAAACGAGAATTAATGTACCGTCATCAAACCCAGACCTAAAGTGGGTTCTGAAGCTCGTTGCTAGCGGTAATGCGATAATTAGGGTGGATGGTGAGCTACGCGCTGGACTAGATGAAGCACATACCTACATGGCTATAGAGCCCGGCGAGCGCAGCGTGGAGGTGGCGTTCTCTCCGAGGAGTCTCTTCGGGTACCACAAGTGGAGTTTCTTCTTTGAGGATGCTTACCTAATCGAGATTGCGTGGCAAGTACTGGGATTCTCTCTACGCGCTCTCAAGCTGCTGGAATTTGTTGAGAACCTACGCAGTGGCAGCCGGTTGAGGGCGGACCTGGAGAAGCTTCTCTACTCATTACTCAGAGAGGTTCGGCTTAATCCAAGTCTCAGGCAGATAGCTCTAGCTAACATACTGCTCTATAGCTCGGTACCAGCACCGTACTTCAAGAGAGACGACGTGCCGAAACCTTACGAAGACTACCTGTGGATTACGGGAGTTTACGGTGTTGGCGCTTTAAGTAGTGCCGTGCCCGATGTGGAGAGTGAGGACGTAAGCAGATCTATAGAGCTCTCCAGGTACCTTGAGAAGGAACTGCGCAGTCGCCTCTACGAGATAGCGAAGAAGTACGGGAAGCCGGGTGTTGCGTATGCTGTAGGTCACAGCCATATAGATGCGGCGTGGCTCTGGCCGCGGAGTGAGACAATACTGAAAGTACTTAGAACGTTCTCGACGGTCCTCAACTTGCTGAGCGATTACGAGTTCACGTACGTCCAGAGCTCGGCGCAGTACTACGAGTGGGTAGAAGAAAGAGCGCCGGAAGTCCTTGAGAAGATAAGGAAGTTCGTTGAGCTAGGCAGGTGGATTATCGCAGGTGGTATGTGGGTTGAGAGCGATACTCAGCTAGTTGATGGCGAGTCTCTAGTAAGGCAGTTTCTATACGGTCAGCGCTACTTCATGAGTAAATTCAATCGAATAGCTAGGGTAGGCTGGCTACCGGATAGCTTCGGCTTTTCGGGAAACCTACCGCAGTTAATGAAACTTAGTGGTATAGAGGTTTTCGTAACACATAAAGTAGTGTGGAACGACACGAACGAGTTCCCGTACCACTCCTTCGTGTGGCGGGGTATTGACGGAACCGAGATACCGACTCAAGTCATAGTTCTCTCCTACGGTGAGCCGCTAACACCAGTATCTCTACGTAAGTACTGGGAGAGGTATAGGAATAAAGACCTAGCACCGTTCCTAATCTACGCGTATGGCTTTAGTAACGGAGGTGGCGGTCCTACGAGAGAAATGCTGGAGTTAGTAGAACTAAGCAACGCAGTCCCCGATATACCGGGGGTTAAGCACTTCAATGAAGTTGAGTACGTTGAAGCTTTGAGAGAAGCTAGGGATAGGCTGCCGGTCTGGAGTGGGGAGATATATGTTGAAGTACATAGAGGAACGTACACCACTAACCTCAAGATCAAGGAGCTCATGGCTAAAGCCGAGATAGAGCTACTGCAGGCGGAAACAATATCAGCGGTTGCTGACGTTCTCAAGCTCCGTAAAGCTGATGGAAGTACTCTAAGTGCTCTATGGAAGCTGCTGCTATTCAATCAGTTCCACGATATCGTGTCCGGCAGCTCTATTAGGGAAGTATACGACGATTCCACCAAGGACTTGGAGTACGTGATAGAGAGCTCGAAGCTCATTACCAGACGCACTCTTGAGGCTATGGATAGGCACGGCCTATCGAGGAAGAACCTCGTAGTCTTCAATACTCTCCCATGGCGTAGAAGAGCTCTTATCGAAATAGAGAAGAGCGTTGGCGTACCGTATAGTAGTGGCAGTGCCGTGGAGTGCCAGGATATGGGGGAGAGACTCTACGTAACTGTAGAACTGCCTCCACTAGGGTACCGCGTTATGGAGTTTATTGAAGCTCCCTGCACTAGTAACCACGGTGTTTCGGTATACGATCGCGGAAACGGAGTTGTACTAGAGAACGAAAGCGTGCTCCTCGAAATCGATAGGAAAGGTAACATAGCGTTCATGAAGCTTAAAAACGCTGGAGATGTCTTTAGAGAACCTTCTAATAGGTTAGTAGCTCATGTAGATAAGCCTGGCACTTGGGATGCGTGGGACATACGAGAGGACTTCCTCTACGGGGGAGTGGAGCTGGAAACCATCAGCGAACCTCGAATCACAGTTCGCGGACCACTCGTATCCTGCGTGAACTTCGTTAAAGGCTTTGAGAACTCAACCATACACCAGGAGATATGCCTACACAAGAACTCGCCGGTTGTTAGCGTGAAAAGCAGGTTCTCGTGGAACTCTAAGGGCGTATTAGTCAAGGCCTGGTTCACGTTGAAGGGTGGGAACGTGAGGGCGTTCTTCGACATACCCTACGGCGTAGTTGAGATGTCTACTAAAGCCGAATCTACGTGGGATAGAGCCAGGTACGAGGTACCGTCTCTTCGCTGGGTTGACCTGGTTGGTGAAGACGCTAGCTTAGCGATAATAGCTCCATCGAGACACGGCTACTCAGTGCGCGAAGATAGGGTGGGGCTTAGCTTACTCAGATCGCCCACATTTCCCAACCCGTGGAGTGACCTAGGTGTTTTTGAAACTACCTACTACCTATACCCGCACGTAGGTAACTACGAAGATGCTGAAGTGCCGAGAGTCTCCCAGGAACTACTTCATGTAGTTAGGACCGCTACGATAGGCGCAGATACCGGAGAGGTATCTCTACTCGAAGTAGAGCCGCCACTAGTATTCGGTTCACTTAAACTATCTGAGGATTCGGACGGGTATATCGTGAGGCTGTTCAACCCCTATGGAAGGTCCTTCAAGGCTAGAGTGAAGGTCGGTCCGGTAGTTAATATCTCTAGGGTACTCGAAGTAGACTTACTAGAAGTGAACGTGCTTAGAGAGCTCGAGCTTCGAGAAGGCACTCTGGAAGTAGAACTTGGCCCCTTCAAACTGGTGACGCTGAAGTTCGTAGTCCGGTAGAGAGTGTAGGAGGTAGTATCGATAGATATGCTATAGAAGAGTAGGTGCGCTGAGAGCTCCCTACTCTGAGCTCAGCTCTTTTCTAAGCTCTCTGTACTCTCTGATAATGTTTTCAAGATCGCGAATTGATAGTCCTCTCTTACTTACTTCCCTCATTCTTCTTATCTCCTTAACTTTCTCAACTACCTCAGATAGCTTATTGCGAATCTCCGAGCTCACTATAGCTACGCTATCTACCGCAACATAGCCTACTTCTCTAACGGCTGGAACGGCCATTTCGTTGACTACCTTGAGTAAAGATTCTTCGGGAAAACTTTCTGGTAGTACCAATCTGACGTCTAGTTTCTCTATGAGATGCGCGGTTTTTTCGATGCCGTCTAGAGTCGGGTTCTCCACGAACACTATATCGCCTTGCCTTAGATCAGTCAAGTTCTCTATCTGCTCAACTGTAGATACCTTCCTCACCGCGAGTAGCTTATCACTAGCAATACCCGGTAGAGCGTTCGCAAGTTTAAGGTACTGCTCTCTTATCTTTTCGTGCTCCGCTCTAAGATTGTCGAGGTCCTTTATGACGTTGATTAATCTCTGGGTTAGTTCGTAGACTTTGCGGTCCCTCATAACACTTCTAGATATGTTAGATAGCTCCGAGTCCACTATTGACTTCAACCTAGATAGCTCGTTTTCAAGACTTCTTATCTTAGCTAGCAGCTGCTGCTTCTCCGTACTTAGAGATTCGACTAGTCTCTCTAGTTCCCTAATTCTTCTCTTCATTGCTTCGTTCACCTCGACGAGGGCTCTAGCTTCACGCATTATTTCGAGAACTCTATCAGCCGACTCCTCACCACTTAGGCTCTCAGTTATTATCTCTTCAACTATAGCCGCTATGGGAAGACATTCAACTACCTTCACTTTGTACTTATCTAAGTTGATCGAGACTCTATCCAGCCCCATCTCAGTCAGTCTCTCCTCGAGCTCCCTAATCTTCCCCTCAATAGATCTGTAGGCTTCTATTGCTGCGGCTAGAGAATCTCTCATATGGTTATTCTTAACCTCTACGCCGTAGACTTCCGAGTACTCTCTAACTACAGACTCCTTCTCGTGGGCCTGTAGATCGCGGTCTGGAGCGTAGACCCTAGCTCCTAGAGCTGCTGCAACCTTCCTCACGAACTCGGGAGGCTGCTGCTTATCTGTAGCGACCAGCACAACCCTACCTAGGTTGCGCAGTATGGAGATGACGTCTTCTCTATCTAGTCCTCTAGAAGATTTCAGCATTACTATGCGCCCACTGAAATCGAGTACCGCTAGACCCACTTCAATACCCGGGTCCAGCCCCACTATTAGGGGCTTCTGCTCGTGTTCTTGAGATAGAACTAGGTGTCTTATAGACGCTAAATTTACTACAGGTCTAACTCTCACAACTACGTCGCGCCCAGCGGCGTTCTTTACAAGTCCGTAGAGCTTCTCCCTATCGCAGTATACTGTAAATACCGCAGATTCTACCCCACCCCTACTTCTCCTTATAGCTACGTCGTACTCGATAGACCTAGACCTAAGCAACTCCTCGATCTTTTTAACTACCTGAGCTACCGACGCTCTGAGATTTCGCTTAAATCTGTTAGCACTAGAACCACCAGCTCTACCGGACCTCCCCCGGTGAACGTATATCTTGACCTTCTTGCTGAATACCTCTACCTCTCTTCCGAAACCTCTACTAGCTAGAAAGGCTATTACCACGGCTGAGAGCTTCGAGTCGAGCTTTCCGTGAGGTAGCTCGATGCCGACTTCTCTAGCAACTAGGCGGAGGTCCCTCAAACTCTTCTCGTCTACGTTTACCTGAACTACTTTAACTCCTGGAGGTACTAGCTTTACGAAGATCGAGACGTTCCTGATGGAGCCGCCGAGTTCTAGTAGGTTATCTACAGCAAGCACGCTCGGTTTAAGCTCCCACAGCAATCTGATCAACCTACTGGCGGATACCTCGTCCACCTTGACTAGACTACCACCACGTATTAGTGCTATAGAGTAGGTGAAGTCGCTTAGTCTACTACCGGACTTAACTACGTCTACACCGAGGTAGGAATCAGCGCTATATTCCATCAAGTAGCCCCTTAACGTACTTCACAGCGCTCTCTAAGTCAAGCAGAACTCCGTATCTACGCTTAAAAAACTTCAGGAGCGTAGCTACATCGATTTTTAAACGCTCCCCAGCTCTAGGGTCTTCTCTACTGAGATACTGGGGCCAGTCTATGATGTACGGTGTCTCGGTGGAATCTCTTATCGAGATAACTACGTTGTACTCACTTAGATCCGCGTGAACTATTCCAGCACCTAAGTAGGCCACTCTCAAAGTCAACAGTATCCGCTTTAATATGCCCTCCGGGTCTTCGGCGCTTCTGTAGTCGCACAGGTCTACACCCTCTACGTACTCCATAACTACCGCGTGCCTGCTCCAGCCAAATACTTTTGGAACTAGCCCGGTTTGCTTGGATAGTACTGAGAGAGCTCTATACTCTCTCTCAGCGGAAGTTTTAGAGGCTTCGAGCCACGAGGACTGGTCCACTAAGTAATCTCTAGTTCTCACCACTTTCTTGAAGCTCACTCTCCCTATTTTGTAGAACTTAACTGTAACTACACTGCCTAGCGGTGTTTTAGCTAGGTAGAGCACGCTCTCCTTACCCGTGCCTATAGGGGGGCCCATGTGGGATAGTACATCTCTCTTAACTAAGTCCAGCAGTGCCAGGCAGTCCAGACCGAGAAACGTGATGCGGTAAGCGGCTCTAGTTGGGTGAACCTCAACTAGCTTAAGCTTCTTTAAAGTTTCGATTTCTCTCGCGAGAGCTTTTTCGTAGAGCTGCGCTTTTCTGAGCAAGAGATCTTCGGGTACATACTCGTACATACCTGTGTACCTATCTAGGAGTGT
Organism: Sulfolobales archaeon; assembly: GCA_026419835.1. Lineage (GTDB taxonomy): Archaea > Thermoproteota > Thermoprotei_A > Sulfolobales > NBVN01 > DRZP01. The sequence continues at coordinate 330,247 of JAOAKQ010000001.1, forward strand.
GAGTATCGACAGGCCTTCCTCACTTACGTGCTTACACACCCTAGCCAGCTTCAAGTACACCAGCCGACTACGACCTACTCTAAGATACAGTATCTTAGCTTAAGTAACTGCCTGAACGATTCCGCTAGGTTAGGAAACTCTGAAACACTTAGTCACACTTCAACAACAGCACCATCACTGCGGCCTCCCACCGGAGGTACTCCACCGGCTAGAACCGGGGTGGCGGTGCGTGAAGGAGGAATAATAGCTAGCGTATCTTAAGTGCACTTGGTGAAGTACCTGAGCGCTAAGAAGGTTATAGAGCTGGACCTAGTTGAAGAGTACGTGTATAAGGGTGAGAATAGGTTCAGATTTAGAGTAAGAGGAACTAACCTAATAGTAAACGTTAGAGCCGACGATATCAACGAAGGTATAGAGAAAGCGATTGAAATATTAAAGAAAATAGGGTACGTAAGTGGCTAGTTACTCAGTTACGTAGCCTAGCTACTCGAGAGCTAGGGCGCAGTAAGTTTATTTGCTCTACCCAGTCCTACTTGCGTAGAAGCTCTTCGCAGCACCGTAGAGGAGTTCGAGCACTACTCTACGTACGTGTTTTTAGTTTCAGGTCTATATTTCGGTTGGTGCGTCTGTGTCTGAGAGTGCTATATCTAAGCTAGTAGCGTACCGCAAGACTCTAGCTAGAACCAGGCTTCACGCAGACGCTCTGGAGGTACTGGAGTCTGGACTTAGAGCTGCCGACCCCGAATTCTCCGTTCGGAAAGCTATTGCTAGAAGTGGTAGTAGAGTGTGCATATCTGACGAGTGCTTCGCAGTTCAAGACCGCCGAGTTCACGTAGTTGGATTCGGTAAGGCCGGTCAGGGAATGTCTCTCGGATGTGAAAGCGCGCTCGAAGACTTGATTAGCGGGGGTGTAGTTATAGTTCCATCGATAGACCCAGCTAGGGTTCCGAGAAGAATAGAGCTAGTTGAAGGAAACCACCCTATTCCTGGAGAAAAGACTCTGACAGCTAGCCGCAGACTAATTAGCTACGTAGAAGAAAACGTAGGTGACGGGGACGTAGTTATAGTCTTGATCTCGGGCGGCGGGTCGGCCCTCTTTGAAATACCGTACCCCCCTCTAACACTAGATGAAGTAGCCGCTACTACGAACCTTCTCATGAAGGCCGGTGCCGATATTATCGAGCTCAATACGGTGCGTAAGCACCTCAGCCTAGTTAAGGGTGGGAGACTACTGGAGTTTCTCGGAAGGTCTCACAGAGTCTTCTCTTTGATAATATCTGATGTAGTCGGCGACCCGGTCGAGTTCATTGCTTCAGGACCCACCGAAGCCGATTCAACAACCTATCGAGATGCTTACGAAGTTCTTCAGAGAAGGGATGTGTGGAACTCCACTCCGAGTAGTGTTAGAGAGCTCATACTGAGCGGCTTGAGCGGTAAGATCCCGGATACCCCCAAGCCTGGACACCCCATACTATCTAGAGTTACGAACGTAGTAGTCTCCAGTAACGCTATATCCCTACTCGAGATGGAGAAAAAAGCTAGGGAGCTCGGCTATAAAGCTACAGTGCTAACCTCGATGATGGTGGGGGAGGCTAGAGAAGTAGGTAGGTTTCTAGGGGGTATAGCAAGGCATGTAGCTAAGTATAAGAAACCGGGTGAGAAGATAATGCTACTTCTAGGCGGGGAAACCACCGTTACCGTTAGAGGTCGCGGTATCGGTGGGAGGAACCAGGAGCTCTGCGTAGGATTCGCCGTATCCGTAAGGGGTCTTGCCAACGTAGTTCTAGTGTCTGCGGGTTCCGACGGGGTCGATGGAAACAGCCCGGCGGCTGGCGGTATATGCGATGGGTACCTAGTAGATGAAGCTCTAAGAGCGGGGTTAGATCCGCATAAGTATCTGAGCGACAACAACACCTACGTGCTCCTCAGCACGCTCGGTAGAGCTATAGTAACGGGACCTACCGGAACTAACGTAAATGACCTAGTCGTTCTAGCTGTAGAGTAGGGTGTCTTCTTGAGTGCGGTGGACGTAGCGTTAATTACACTACTGCTGCCACTAGCGCTAACACTATCCCTACACTCGGTATACATCGTAGCTGGTAGTAGAGTGAGCGCAGAAAGAGACTCCAAGCCTACTTCAGAGAAGACTGTGAGCGTCGTGGTTCCTATAAAGAACGAACCTCTGGACCTAGTTCTAGACTGTGTTAAACACCTAAGTGCGTCTATGAAGAACATTAGCCATAGATCGCGCATATACGTAGTATCCGACGACAGTGAAGAATACGTTGAGTTACTGAAGAACGAACTGAAGAACGTAGATACACCAGTGGCTGCTGAGGTAGTAAGACACGAAGGTAGGGGAGGGCGGGTTGGGTCACTAAACTTCGCTCTTAGAGAAGTGGTTAAGAGTGATACGCTAGTTGTTTTAGATGTCGACGCTCGGCCTAGTGAAGAGTTCTTCGCCGAGTTACTGAAGTGCGCTCAAACTCACGATACGTGCGTAGGTCACTGGGTCGGGTACTGGATTAGAAGTACTCGAATAGCGGAAGCTCTAGCTTTCTCTACCGAGCTGGTGGCGACGGCTCTCTATAAAGGTAGGCGGGCTCTCAGACTACTCGTCTTCCCCCTCGGCTCGGGAACTCTTTTCAATGTGCGTTCCCTGAAATCTATTGGAGGGTGGGTAGAGGGAACAATGCAGGACGATGTTATAATCGGTATGAAGCTCCACGGATTTGGCTACAGAGTTGAGTACTCCCCCAGGGCCGTAGTTAAGGTTTTAGTGCCGTCCTCCTACAGAGCTTTCAGAATTCAGCAGCTTAAGTGGGCTTACGGCTCTTTGGAGAGCTTGAGGTACAGCTTTAAGTACTTAAACAAAAACGTAGGTCTCCTGAAGTCTTTTGAAGCCAGGCTCTACACGCTTCAGTACCTACCCGGTCTCACGGTTCTAGTTGCTTCAGTAGTTATACCTAGCTTAGCACTAGCTGCGAGAACCGACTTGAGCCCGCATGCCGTTCTAGTCGCAGGTCTACCTACCTCTCTATACGTAGCGGTCGTTCTTACAGATTTCGTGAAGCTAGGTTATAGGCCACTTAAAGTCATCAGAATGCTGGGAAGTACCTCAGCTATAGGTCTAGCGGTAGCACCCGTAGTTATTAAAGGACTGCTTATGGGGGTTCTGAAAATTAAGCCGAAAGCACCTGTCACACCTAAGGGACTCGAAGACCGTGAAAAGTTTGGTGAGTATATCGAGGAGTACGTATCCTCAGCGGTGTCGTTCTGTCTAGGATTGGCCGCGCTAGTTAACGGCTACTACCTAGCTTCCGGACTAGGTTTTCTACCAGCTATAGCTTTAGCATACATACTGCTGAGAGCCACTAGGTAGCTACCAGCTGATTTAATTAAATCATCGAGTTCCAGGTAGCAGTGGCTACGCGAGGGAAATCCAGTCTATATCAGCTACATCGAGGTTCAGAACGCTGTAGCCTAGGTAGTTAGTCGATACGGTCCCTCGAATACTTAGAAGAGAACCCGCAGGTATTTCTGCGAACCTCAAGCGGTGACTAATAAGGTAGGTGCCGCTATATGCTGGAGACGGGGACCTAACTACTTCAGCTCTAAGTAGTGCCGGGGTTCTGTAGTCACTTTCAGATATCTTAACGACTAGCTCGGAGTTCCTCACATCTACGTAAGGTCCGAGGAAGTCCCTCACTCTATCGCAATTCACTACTCTTATAGTTACCCTCCTACCTCGATACCTACCCTGAAGATATCTCTTTGCGATGAAGTCCGCGTGTACTTTAATGTCTATAGATTCCGAGACTTCAGACAGCTCTACGGCGGCTTCACCTACATCTAGGTGCTCCAGCAATTTCTCTTCATAGAGAGAACGCACTTCGCTATAAGCACTCGGTCCGTCGAGGCAGTGAACGTCTATATCCGAGCCGCTCCCACTGTAACCTCCCAGGTGGGATCCCGCAATACCGCAGGTAAGTCCGCGCGATGCGAATAGCTGGAGAAGCCTTTGAGCTACATCATCCCCGACTCTCAGTCCATCCGAAACCCACCTACGTACTTCAACCACATCTCGCCCTGGAACTACGGGGACCTTTCTACCGATTTCTACTAAATCCCTTAGGTAGTGAGTGTAGTATCTACGAACCACCTCCATAGACTCTGAAAATCTCTTGAGCTTCCTACCATCGACAACCCTAGGTAGAGCTACGAATCCCTCCGGGGGGTGTACGCAGCCTTTCACAATCCAAATACTTCCGTCCTTCAGCTTTACTACGTCACCTTCCAGTAGCTGGATGCTCACGGAGCCCAGTCCTCGGATAGATACTCGCGGTCAGATAAGGGTAACTCTTTCACCAGGTCGTCTCGACTCACCATCATCCCGGATGCCTTCTTTTAAATAAAACAAGTACCTAAGATAGGTCACACTCCTAGAGATTCAACAAATTCTTTTATTCTCTCAACTCCTTCTTCGATGAGCTTAGCATCTACTGCGAAGCTGAGTCTTATGTAGTCCCTACCGGCTTTATCCGGGAAGGCCGTTCCTGGCAGGGTCACCACGTACTTACTGTAGAGGAGTTTCTCGACGAACTCCTCTACCGATAGCCTAGCCGCATCAAGAACTTTCTTGATCCTCGGGAATATGTAGAACGCCCCAGTACTAGGCCACACCTCGAAACCTTTCACTTCGCGCAGCTTCCTGGCTATAACATCCCTCCGGTACTGGAACAGCTTGATCATTTCTCTAACTGGTTCCCAGGGACCTCTAAGAGCCGCTACGGCCGCCTTCTGAGCGAACGAGACTGGGCACGACCATATGTTCACCGCCAGCCTAGTTAGCTTCGATGCTACCTCCTCTCTAACGACCAGGTAGCCCAGCCTCCACCCGGTCATCGAGAACGTCTTGGAGAAGCCGTTTACGTACAGTACGTAGTCTCTCCAGTCGCTGAAGGTCATGAAGGACCTGAACGGCTGGTCGTCGTATACGAAGTTATCGTATATCTCATCTACCAATACCATGACGTTGCGCTCTCTCGCTATCTCGTAGATTCTCTCAATCTGCGCCGGCGTGAAGAGAGTGCCCGTCGGGTTGTGCGGGTTGTTGACTACGATGGCCTTGGTTCTGGGGGTTATAGCGGCTTCAATAGCTTCAACATCTAGCGCGAACCCATCGGTAGGTCCGAGCCACCTTAGCGGAATGAAGACCGGTCGAGCGCCTAGGAACCTAGCCACCTCCGGGTAGGCTGGGTAGGATGGCTCCGGTACGATAACCTCATCGCCAGGGCTTACGTAGGCTGAGAGCGCTAGGAATATAGCTCCCTTAGCTCCCGGAGTCACTATTACTTCAGAAAACTTTACGTTAGATCCGTACATCTCGTTTAGGTAGCTAGCTATAGCTTCACGAAGCTCTCTAATTCCGGGAGTCTCCGTATAGCCAGTAAACTTCAAATCCAGGGACTTCTTCGCTTCATCGATAATGTGCTGAAATGTCGGGATGTCCGGCTGGCCTACTCCAAAACTTATTACCCTATGGCCCGCTCTCTCCAGTTCGCGGGCTTTAGCTATGTACACGAAAGCTACTTCACCGAGGAGCTCGGCTACTATAGGTTTCATACTTAGCGTGGGAGGCTTCAAGTGCTACCCCACTACACTACACCCACCAATTTTTAAGCCGCAAGCCCGTCGAGGCGTGTAGCTCAGGTCCTTACCGCTTATTTTAGATAGCTGGAACGGTGTGGTGGGGGTGGTGTTGAAGCCGAAGGTCTTCATAACTAGGGAGCTATTTGGGGAGTCGGTGGACAGGATATCTCAGTACTACGAAGTCGACGTTTGGGATAGGTACCACCAGCCGCCTTACGAGGTTCTTCTACGTAAAGCTAGAGAGGCGGATGCCCTGGTATCTCTACTTACAGATAGAATAGACTGCAACCTACTTCGAAACTCCCCGAGGCTTCGAATGGTCGCTCAGTACGCTGTAGGGTTCGATAACATCGATGTAGACTGTGCTACTAGGCTGGGAGTGTACGTTACGAACACACCCGGGGTCCTAACTGAGGCAACGGCTGAACTTACCTGGGCTCTAATACTTGCTGTGAGTAGAAGGATCGTCGAGTCCGATGTATTCGTTAGGTGGGGTGAGTGGTATAGGTCCGGTACTGCCTGGCACCCCAAGATGATGCTCGGCTTCGAGCTTATGGGAAAGGTTCTCGGAGTCGTTGGGCTGGGTAGGATAGGTAGGCGGGTAGCTGAAATAGGTGCTAGAGGCTTCGGTATGAAGATAATATACTACGACGTGGTGAGGAACTACGAAGCCGAGAAGGAGATCGGTGCCGAGTTCAGAGAACTGCGGGAGCTGCTTAGGGAGGCAGATGTAGTAACCATACACGTGCCCCTCACTCCTCAAACTAGGTACTTGATTGATGAGAGCGCTTTGAGGTTAATGAAGAAGACCGCCATCTTGATAAACACAGCTAGGGGTGCCGTGGTAGATACCGGCGCGCTAGTGAAGGCGCTGAGAGAGGGGTGGATAGCTGGAGCTGGGCTAGACGTATTCGAGGAGGAACCTCTAAGTCCTAACCACCCACTAACGGCGCTGAAGAACTTAGTGCTAGTACCGCACATAGGGAGCGCTACGTACGAAGCGAGACGCGCTATGGCTGATGCTGTAGCCGATAACTTGATAGCTTTCTACGAAGGTAGGGTGCCGCCAAACCTAGTAAATAGAGACGTAGTGAACCTGCGCTCACCGGGGTTTAGTAAGTGAGACCTCTACGGGCACCTCTCTTAGGCTCCCCTCCTCCAGAACCCAGGCTCTAGCTAGGCACCTACTTTCATCTACAACTACCCAGGGTATTGGCCAAAGCTTCATGCCGTCGACGTCGAGTGAGCTCGGTAGCGCTCCGCACCTGTGGGTGTGTAGTAGTGCGACTACCTCGCGTCCGATTGTTTCCGAGAATCTAAATGCTTCAACTACGGCTCTCGGGTCTAGGAGAAACCTGCGCTCTTCCTCAGATAGGTTCTCGCCTAGAACTACGTCTTCGATGTATACGGTTCCACCTACCGCAGACCCTACGGCTAGTCCAGCTAGTTCCTTTCCGTACGCTCTCGATATATCACACACCAACTCAACTAGGTGCCTAGGTATTACTAGCCTAAGTATGGGGCTACCCCGCTCTAGATAGAGCTCTTCTAACATCAGCTGGCAGGTCTTCGTACTCCAGCACTACATTCTTCACGTCCTGGAAGGATTTGTGGTTCAGCAAGTCCCATTCCTCTTCCCTATCGCCGGCCGAGTACCTACCTTTGAGCGCTCTGTGCACTACCACGAACCTCCCTATGGGAGTAGCCACGATTTCGCAAATTTCTTCCACTCCCCTCTTCCTATACCTGTACACGGCTTCCCTAGTAGCTTTAAGCATGCGCACCCTACTCTACGTTATTGACTGAAATAAAAGCACTGAGACGGAGTTCTAGCTAGACCGATGATGTGTACCCGGCAAGTAGGTAGCGGTGCCTTATCAGTGTTACTCTGAGGTCCTAGACCGGTAAGTGCCCAGCTCTCCGCACACTCTCTCCACCAGTGCCGAGACCTCCTCATACAGTTCCTCAGGGTCTACGGAGCAGTCGACCCCCCTAATTACGTAGGATACGGACCTCATCTCACCCAAAACCTCGGCACCCTCAACTACGACTCTCCTTCCAGATGGTAGCGCGACCTCCTCTGAGTAGCACAGTCTAAAACCACCCGCGGAGATGCTCTTCTCGCACTTAAAGCAGTACGGAAGTGCCGGTAGGTCTCCAATTGCGTGAGGTTCCTCGGAGCACACTACCACTACCTTAAGGAAATCGCGCACCACGTACTCTCTGTAGTAAGCACCCACCCTACAGGCACCCACTCCTACTTCCCTAAGCCTATTATGCTGATCGGACTTCCCGGCTACGCTGAACCTACCGCGATCTGCGAAGGTGGCTCTAGAGCTAAGTCGAGGACCCCTACTTACACTCCATCTTCAATCGTAAGTACTTGCGGCAGCACGTCTATCAAGAGCCTAGACCGCCTAGCGCATCTTGTAGAGTGCTCGCTCTCCCAGCTATACCGTAGAGTTCCAGCGCGATCTAAAACTCAGACTCCGCACCGAGAAGCACCGGCATCGCTTAATGGCGCCCACGGCATAGCCTAGAACTGTGCGGACTGCCTCCAGTTAGCCACTACGAGGACGTCGTGAGCGCTGCCCCACCGGTAGGGGCGTGCGAAGTGAGCTCTCTGCCTCTCCTAGAGGAAGTGGTGGACCGGCCGGGACTTGAACCCGGGACCTCCGCCGTGCGAGGGCGGCGCTCTTCCAGGCTGAGCTACCGGCCCACCGCTACGTGCAGGTCTTCTCTGGTTTTAAAGCTTTAACTCTTCATTAAGCTACCTCGCGCCCCCCGGGGACCTCCCAGTCTACCTATCCGGGGGAGGCTTAGAGTGAGTGAAGAGCTAGGCGCTTTTTTCAAGAACCGGCGCGATGTGGCGCACTATTTCGCGGAAGACCTCCCTTCTTAGGTCCTCTCCAGCCTTCTTGTACTCTCTCAATAGTTCGAGAACTTCGCTCTGGGGCTTGAGGTTTGGTAGCGTGTTGTATATCCATGAGGTAAGTCTGCACAGGTTTCTCGGGTATTCCGAGGTCGTGGCGCTCTCGTAGTCTACTATCTTGATCTTCCCGCCGTGTGCGAGTATTACGTGCTTATGCGCTCTACCGAGCTCTCTGTGGTCTACTTTGAGTACGTCCAGTCCTCTACCGGCTGATAGTGTTTTCAGTACGAGCGGTAGTCTCCTCTCCGGTTCGCGCAGTGCTTCCGCTACCGGGACCCCTCTAACTAGCTCCATCAGTATGTAGTGCCTTCCGCACTTCAGGACTCTGGGAGATATTGGGTAGGCTCTTCTCGCGATCTCGCACTCCGTGAGTAGGTCCGCTCTCTTCGAGTCGGTCCTCAGGACTTTGAGTGCCGCTCTTTCTCCACTAGCTAGCACTACTTCCAGGACTACCGATGAGTGCCCCCTACCCACTAGCCCAGCTACCTCGGCAACGCCGGCGCCCTCGAGCTCCAGTACTCTCCTCTCTACGCACTCGCGGTTGTAGCTTGGGTAGCAGAGGTACTGGAGGAGGTCAGACCTCGACATTTGCGTGGTACTCCTTCATTTCCTCCTCCTCTACTCCGAGTCTGTGCATTAGCTCCGATATTACGGAGTCGAGAACTACCTGAGCCACTATCTCGAACTGGGTACCCAGGGGTGCTAGGGGTTCGTGAAGTCCGAGGAGCTGCCTAACCTCCCACCTATCTTCGCGACTTACCTTAGTTCTCCCCGGTATGATTACGACTAGGTCTGCCTTCTTAGCTAGGGGTGAGTCTGCGTAGGACGTCAGCGCTACTACCATCATGTTCAGGCTCTTAGCTACCTCCGCAGCCGCTACTACGGCTGCGGACCTTCCGGAGCCTGAGATAGCTATCAGTAGGTCCCCAGCTCTAGCAGCCGGCGTCACAGTCTCACCTACTACGTACGCTGAGAACCCCAGGTGCATGAGCCTCATAGCGAAAGCCCTACCAACTAGACCGGACCTACCCACACCAACAATGAACGCCCGCTTATTCTCCCTGTAGACAGATTCGAGGGTCTTCACAAAGTACTCCAGCTCGGACTCAGATATGAAGTCGGAGGCGGCCTCCAAGTACTTAACTAAGGAGTGGTACGCTCTTCTAAATACCTTCAAATATCCCTTCGAGAAGTTGTGGAAGAAAATTTAAGCACAGCACCGCGCACAGACCCTAGAACGCAGCACTACCCACTCCAGGGGTAGCTAGCCTCGGGCTATTGGGAGCGGCAGGCGCATACCCCCGCTCCATCGAACCCGTCTTCTACGGGTGCCCTCGCTCCCCCCGGAAACCCGGGGGGAGGTGGCCGCCTCTTTTCGGGGAGGGTTTCCCGCTTAGATGCTTTCAGCGGTTACCCCCCACGGCGTAGCTGCCCGGCAGTGCCCTGCCGAACAGCCGGTAGACCAGAGGCCGCGACGCCCCGTTCCTTTCGTACTTGGGGCGCCTTCCCCTCAGGCGGCCCGCACCCCCCGTGGGTAGAGTCCGACCTGTCTCACGACGGTCTAAACCCAGCTCACGTTCCCCTTTAATGGGCGGGCAGCCCCACCCTTGGGGACGACTGCACCCCCAGGATGGGAAGAGCCGACGTCGATGTAGCAAACCGCGGGGTCGATGGGGACTCTCGCCCGCGACGACCCTGTTATCCTTGGGGTAACTTTTCTGTCATGCCCGGCCCCCACCAAGGAGGGCACGAGCGTTCGCTAGGCCGCGGTTTCCCGGCCGGACCCCTTACTGTCGAGGGTCCGGTCAGGCCGGCTT
>JAOAKQ010000020.1 GCA_026419835.1 Sulfolobales archaeon
AGCGGGGCCTCGGCCCCGCTCCACCCAAATAGAGTTCTTTTAATCATCCATTTCAATTCTATAGTTCAGATTCTAGAGCGTTAAGTTCTCCCTAGATTCCTAATCACTTTATGGTGGGCTTTCAATTCTATCGTTCAGATTCTTGGTGGAAACATGGAGAAAAATTTGGTTGGTGGTATTGTTGAGGAAATAAGGAACTTTCAATTCTATCGTTCAGATTCTTGGAGATAAGGTTACAGCGAAGTGTCAGTGACAGTGTCCCTTTCAATTCTATCGTTCAGATTCAAGAAATAATTAAAAAACTAAAGAATTTCGTGAAACATTGTATTGCTTTCAATTCTATCGTTCAGATTCAGAAAAGATCAGAAAGAAAAACTTGATGCGGTTAAATTGGAAAACCTTTCAATTCTATCGTTCAGATTCAGGGAGGTGGGCTACTGCAGTGATATGGGTGTGGGTTGGTTTTCCCTTTCAATTCTATCGTTCAGATTCTGGGTAACAATTGGAGAAGGCGTTCAACAATAAGTAAGGTTACCTTTCAATTCTATCGTTCAGATTCACCAACGGTTGTAGAAGTAGATTACTCTAGTGACGTGAGGTTGATCTTTCAATTCTATCGTTCAGATTCGTAGATGCCTCTGTCCGAGACAACTATGTAGCTTTCGGGCAGCACTTTCAATTCTATCGTTCAGATTCACGAGTATTTTTCGTGGAAATGCAACTACTGTGAAAAAATCATCGCCTTTCAATTCTATCGTTCAGATTCGAAACACAAGTTATCTGAGGACAACAAAACGAAGTTCTACTACATTGACGTCTTTCAATTCTATCGTTCAGATTCATTCAATTCACTGTACAGAGAAATCATGAACGCGAAAAATCCTGATGATTTTGCGAACTTTCAATTCTATCGTTCAGATTCTTTACTATAGTTTTGATAATGCTACCGCTCTCTTTCCTATACTTCCTTTCAATTCTATCGTTCAGATTCTAGTACGGGAAACGTCGACATACTTACAACATAACCCAATCTGGCCTTTCAATTCTATCGTTCAGATTCACACGGATAAACTGCGCGTCATGCCAATAATTCCAGCGTCAAACAAACTTTCAATTCTATCGTTCAGATTCAAAAGCTGCATCGAGGAGTGGCTAGCATCATAAATTTAATTTCTTTCAATTCTATCGTTCAGATTCTTTACGAAAAATGAAGAAATACTGAGAGAACTGAAAAAATAGCCTTTCAATTCTATCGTTCAGATTCGGGGGGACAGGAATGACAGAGTATGGTGTGATCCAACTATCAGACTTTCAATTCTATCGTTCAGATTCCCGACCAATCCGGACTTTTGGGACAAAGCACTGTTACTGAAGCTGCCTTTCAATTCTATCGTTCAGATTCATGTAATGTGTTGATCGCGTTTATCACGTCGCCGTGGTTGATGTACTTTCAATTCTATCGTTCAGATTCAGAAGGAGAAATCATCAAAATCGTTTTCACCAGATATCCAATATATCCATACTACTTTCAATTCTATCGTTCAGATTCCTGATACAATTGCGTAACGGCTCAAGAATCTCCGAAGCAGTGACTTTCAATTCTATCGTTCAGATTCTCGCTTGCGCCGATCAACGCCTACTGCTCTTTTCTCGGTGGCTTTCAATTCTATCGTTCAGATTCTGAGGTGGAAGAATGACGGTATCGATTTTCGAGATACTAACTTTCAATTCTATCGTTCAGATTCTCCAAAAACAAAGGAAATGATAATTATTCTCAATGAGACGCACATAATAACTTTCAATTCTATCGTTCAGATTCGCGGAAGTGCTACTATGCTGTTTTGTTGACACAATTAGCGAACTTTCAATTCTATCGTTCAGATTCCGGGGCATTAGTAGTGGTTCCGAAGGGTGAAACATTGATTTATAAACTTTCAATTCTATCGTTCAGATTCTTATTATCAATACTAAATACAATGGATGCGATTCTCACGAAGATCTTTCAATTCTATCGTTCAGATTCATAAGAGCGAGGATGGTTGGACTACTGTTTCTAGTATTTGCAACTTTCAATTCTATCGTTCAGATTCGTAACCCGATGGTATACCGCATGGTATACCATCCTCTCTATACTTTCAATTCTATCGTTCAGATTCCTTCTTTTCTTTTTATCACATGTATTTTTGGTTTCGTTAATTCACTTTCAATTCTATCGTTCAGATTCCATAGAAAAGTAATGGACGTGAAAGATCCCGATGATTTTGAACTTTCAATTCTATCGTTCAGATTCAAAGTAAAAAGTCCAGAAGACGTTCGAAAAATCACAGAAATCTTTCTTTCAATTCTATCGTTCAGATTCTCTGCGCTAGCACCATCACCCGAGCCGTGGATTCGGTACGTCCTTTCAATTCTATCGTTCAGATTCTCGTGGTGTTGACTATCGTTATTCTTTGAAACGGGGTGGTTATCTTTCAATTCTATCGTTCAGATTCTTGGTATGAATATTGGTCGTGGAAATGCAACTATTGTGAAAAGGTCATTATCTTTCAATTCTATCGTTCAGATTCTGTTTCTGTCACTTTTTTTCACCTTCATCTACTTTTAGTTTCGCTTTCAATTCTATCGTTCAGATTCTAAAAAAACATTAACTGTGGAGGTCTTCGAGAAGAGGGAGAATCTTTCAATTCTATCGTTCAGATTCTCAAGTTCTTTCAGCTCTTCTTCCATAAAACTTAACTACTATAACTTTCAATTCTATCGTTCAGATTCAAAAGTTGTATTGAAGAGTGGCTATCAACAGGCTAACAACATAATCAACTTTCAATTCTATCGTTCAGATTCTTGGATACTCAACGAACACAATGTCAATTATGCTGTTTCCATACTTTCAATTCTATCGTTCAGATTCTTAAAAGAGCTCAAAAAGGTCGCAAAACAATGTATTAAAGACCTTTCAATTCT
>JAOAKQ010000021.1 GCA_026419835.1 Sulfolobales archaeon
AATCTGAACGATAGAATTGAAAGCAGCGGTTTCATAAGAGCGAGGATGGTTGGATTGCTGTTTCTAGGAATCTGAACGATAGAATTGAAAGCAGTTGAAGACATCTACGTTTCCAATGACCCATACCTCGATGAATCTGAACGATAGAATTGAAAGGCGGATATGCGTAATGTTATGGTACGTTCCACTGACGGAGAGGAATCTGAACGATAGAATTGAAAGAATTATATCAGCGAATCGCTGAGAACGTCAACGATATCTACAGTAGCTGTTAACAGAATCAGCGAATCGCTCACATCATCACTGCCTGTGCGTCACGTAACAATATCCGCGTTCGAGTCGTTATCACATGAACCGACACCACGGCACGCGAACATCTACGTTACTGAAACACTGTCAACAGTAACGTTGACACATCACGTCACGGTATCCGTTTCCGAAACACTGTCAACATCACTGCCTGTGCGTCACGTCACGATATCAGTTTCAGAAACACTGTCAACTACAATGGAGAGAAAAACCGCCGCAATCGTCGCCGTTACTGAAGAAATAAGTATACGTGAGCTCGGGAAACGCGCGGTATTGCACGTGTATGAATCGTTAACGTACAACATATCTATCCCCACTCCGACACCGACCCCGCCGCCACCACCACCGCCGGTACCGCCGCGAAATTTAACGAACGCTACTATTCCGACCATCTTTAGGGATAGGGAGTTCTGCACTAGAATACAGCACAGTAGAGTTGTGAACGGGATAAGAGTATTCGACATTGACGGAGACCCGAAAATTATAGTTCTAACTTGACTACAACATCATCAGTCTCAATCATACCGTCGAGTGAGGTCTGGGGTAGGTTTCCAACAATCTGCCAGGAGCATTACTACTGTGGGTACAGGACGTACGTTCTCATCTCCTGCGGGCTGAGGACATGCGCGTTAAGCGTAAACGCACCAAACAGCTACTCGTGGACTGCAACATATGCAGATCTAGCTCAGTTCTCTATTTCTGTATCTAATAAGATAGAGAGCGTTTTCGGTAGCGGATTCGTTGTCTACTATTTGAATATATATTATAAGATGAGCGACGGTTATCAAGCGTCTTTCAACATTCCAATCTGGAGCTGGTTTTTCGGCGCGTCCACTGAACCAAAGTCTCCGTACCCAGTGGAGGTTTGGGTAACTGGAAACGTAGATGTCTTCAACTGTGGTAAAGGAGGTCTTGCTGAACTCTGTCCATGGCGTGGTGCCTGGCACAGCATGTTCAGCTGCGCGCTCTGGGACGTCTTCAGGTGGCTATCGTCCGCTCTAGCGTCAATAATCCCGCAGCCCATTATGGATTTCATTAGTCTCGTCTGGGGTATGTTGACACTTGTTGGAGTAGCTCTGTCGTTCCTTGTCAATACTTCGTTTCTACTAATGTTGTTCACATTGTTTTCCGCTGTTATCACACTTTATGTGATTCATGTCTTCATAGAGACTTTCAATTCTATCGTTCAGATTCCCCTATAGGTGATTTACGATGGGTAGATGGGTAATTGAAATACTTTCAATTCTATCGTTCAGATTCTCAGGAAGTGGGCTGAGCGGTGGAACCGCGAAATCGACTGCCTTTCAATTCTATCGTTCAGATTCATAGAGAGTTCTGTACTCTTGTACAGCAATACAGAATTGTGAACTTTCAATTCTATCGTTCAGATTCTGAATTCTGTTTCGACTCACATTAAGTTACACAAAGAAACCTTTCAATTCTATCGTTCAGATTCGAATGTCGGCGCCAGCGGTATCAGTATAACGAAGTAGAAGATGCTTTCAATTCTATCGTTCAGATTCTATTGTAACAGAGTTGCAACTAGCATATCATTAAACAAGAAGACGCTGACTTTCAATTCTATCGTTCAGATTCTCCAACATCTTTTCAAAGATTTCAGCGACTTTCATGAAGTCTTCCTTTCAATTCTATCGTTCAGATTCCTGCTGGACAGCATCGAAGATAGAAAAAAGAGGAGAAACATTATACTTTCAATTCTATCGTTCAGATTCGAAAGAGAGGAAGAAAGAGAGGAGACGATGGAAAGAGAGGAAGACTTTCAATTCTATCGTTCAGATTCCCGAACTGCTGCGCTAGCTTCGAAAGCTCTTCATATGCCTTATCTTTCAATTCTATCGTTCAGATTCCGCAACGTAATACAACAACAGGTCCACCATAAAAACAAATATTCTCTTTCAATTCTATCGTTCAGATTCAAGAAGCACTCGATCGAGGTGGAAGAGTCTTGATGACACTGCCTTTCAATTCTATCGTTCAGATTCACCCACCACCATAAACTTAAATGTTATCTAGGGGCTGGCGAACTATCTACTTTCAATTCTATCGTTCAGATTCACTGGGCTCTGGGAGGACGTGGAAGAATACGATAGAAAAGTGGACGTAAGCCTTTCAATTCTATCGTTCAGATTCTGGCTGAGACGTGCGCAGAAGAGGAGGGTGGTGGGAGTGAGCATTAAGCTTTCAATTCTATCGTTCAGATTCACGAAAGAAAGGAGAAGTTTGACAGAATCGTTGATAAAGTTGTACTTTCAATTCTATCGTTCAGATTCGCGGTAGCATTATCAAAACTGTATTAAACATTGACTATGTAACTTTCAATTCTATCGTTCAGATTCGTTACAATGTCTACTACCAGGTTCTACCTCTTGCTCAGAGGCCTTTCAATTCTATCGTTCAGATTCATGGTATGATTAGGCTTGACGAAAATGAATTCAATAAAATATACCTTTCAATTCTATCGTTCAGATTCGCTCTACGAATCTTATACTACTCCACATTCGCTGGAATCGACTTTCAATTCTATCGTTCAGATTCCGTGTTCCGCTTTTCCATCTCTATCGTTCAGATTCTTCTACGCTACTATTAT
>JAOAKQ010000022.1 GCA_026419835.1 Sulfolobales archaeon
CCGGCGCTAAGCTCGAGCGGGGCCTCGGCCCCGCTCCACCCAAATAGAGTTCTTTTAATCATCCATTTCAATTCTATCGTTCAGATTCGTTATCAAGCGTCTTTCAACCTCCCGTTGTGGAGCTGGTTCTTCTTTCAATTCTATCGTTCAGATTCTGAAAAAGAATTCGATTTATTGTACAAGAAAATCATGAACGCGAACTTTCAATTCTATCGTTCAGATTCCCACAAAATTGAGGAAATTACTTGAGTATGTTGTCGAGAAGCTCTTTCAATTCTATCGTTCAGATTCCACAGTAGTGAGTAACCCCGCCAACTCGTTGGTTTAGACAGTCTTTCAATTCTATCGTTCAGATTCCTGAGATGTGGATGAACCGCGACAGCTGGGGAGGGACTGGAGTTACACATCACTTTCAATTCTATCGTTCAGATTCCCCACGTAGTCATTCCCCTATTCAAAGCCACCACGTGGCCTTTCAATTCTATCGTTCAGATTCCAGGCTGTGGATATCTTCAAGGCTGGTGAAAAAAGACGAAAACTTTCAATTCTATCGTTCAGATTCTAGAGCTAGGTAGAGAGACCCACGGTCGGCCATCGTTCCGTTTGCTTTCAATTCTATCGTTCAGATTCATAAATTATATGAAAAAATCATGAACGCGAAAGATCCAAACGACTTTACTTTCAATTCTATCGTTCAGATTCGTTTTACGCTGACGAGAACAGCATCGAGGTGGTGTTTATTGAATATCCTTTCAATTCTATCGTTCAGATTCATGTAATCAGGTTACCATCAGCTCCCGTTGACGGTAACCATCGCTTTCAATTCTATCGTTCAGATTCAAGAAAATTTGACGAAATTCTTGACAAAATTGTGACGAGATTCGCTCTTTCAATTCTATCGTTCAGATTCTTCGAGAATTTCAGAGGCCGTAAGGGCGTATATCGAATTTCTGAAGACAAAAAACTTTCAATTCTATCGTTCAGATTCTTGCGGCATTACCGCCGACTGGAATGTTTTGACCTCAACTACTTCATCTTTCAATTCTATCGTTCAGATTCTGGGACTCGGTGTCCTTATCTCGTTTATTCGCTAAATCTTCTTTTACTTTCAATTCTATCGTTCAGATTCTTTAGAGAAATTTGGGAAGAGGTCTTTCCCAAGAAAGAGAACTTTCAATTCTATCGTTCAGATTCCTGAAATCGTGTGAACGGCCCCTCCCAGCAACAGGATGGCGCTTTCAATTCTATCGTTCAGATTCAAAGTCAACTCTCTTCTCTCATCTTTGTACAGTATTCTATCTCTTTCAATTCTATCGTTCAGATTCGTGTACCCCATCTATCCGTACTGCAACAAAATTTCGACACACATTCTTTCAATTCTATCGTTCAGATTCCTAGATAGTTCGCCAGCCCCTAGATAACATTTAAGTTTATGGTCTTTCAATTCTATCGTTCAGATTCACAGCCGACTGGAATCTTCTAACTTCCTCAACTTCAACTACAGAAACTTTCAATTCTATCGTTCAGATTCGAAACTAGAAAAAAAGTGAAGGTGTAGAAAATGACAGAAGCTTTCAATTCTATCGTTCAGATTCATGGATAGTTGAAGTATGGAGGGACGACAAACTGATAAAAGTTATACTTTCAATTCTATCGTTCAGATTCTTAAGCCAGACAGCAACTATATTACACATTATCTCTTTGAGCTTTCAATTCTATCGTTCAGATTCATACCATCGCGAATCACGATGGTATACCATCGGTAACCTAACTTTCAATTCTATCGTTCAGATTCATAAGATTATGAGGAGATTCTTCGATGCATATCTCTATGACTACTTTCAATTCTATCGTTCAGATTCCAGTTGATAAAATCGCGGTGACGTTGTGCGACTTCATTATTTCCCTTTCAATTCTATCGTTCAGATTCCTAACGCCTATGTAATTTCACTACATAGGCAGGGACTACTACTGCCTTTCAATTCTATCGTTCAGATTCAACATTTTATGCGATAAGGTTTCAGTTTGGGGGTAGTAAATGCTTTCAATTCTATCGTTCAGATTCAATAGAGAGATCGACTGTTCGAAGTGGAACAACACGTGATTTTATCTTTCAATTCTATCGTTCAGATTCCTGGGGTACGCCGCCGGCATAATCTTATTTGTCTCAGCGCTGCGGAGACTCTTTCAATTCTATCGTTCAGATTCACATAGTTGTCTCGGACAACAGTATCTACGTTACTTCAACACCCCTTTCAATTCTATCGTTCAGATTCACGTATAAACTACTGTTTTTTCGTGGTTCTGTTTGCTGCGATAGCTTTCAATTCTATCGTTCAGATTCCTAGCTAAGGACAGCACACTCGCTAGAGCCCCGATAATTACCCTTTCAATTCTATCGTTCAGATTCATCTCGTACCCGGCTACCCCCCCTATGATAGCCGATATCGTTGACTTTCAATTCTATCGTTCAGATTCACCTGCACCTCAACCCCAATGGTACTTAGTGAGCGACATTGACTTTCAATTCTATCGTTCAGATTCGGTGGTCTTGAAAAAATTGTTGAAGAAATAAGGAGGAGAGTGAATGCTTTCAATTCTATCGTTCAGATTCCTAGAAACATTGTTTTTATGGTGGGCCTGGTTTAATTACATTCTTTCAATTCTATCGTTCAGATTCCTTCGACCTCGACGCCACCG
>JAOAKQ010000023.1 GCA_026419835.1 Sulfolobales archaeon
AATTGAAAGAGTTTTTCGGCGGTCATCATCAGCTCCCTCACGGCCTTCACTGTCTGCAGAATCTGAACGATAGAATTGAAAGTCGGCTGTTTCCCTTTCAATCCTCCTCGGTCCGATATTATAGAATCTGAACGATAGAATTGAAAGCTTTAGAGATACTTCGTCTTTTGCAAATGTCAACGCATTTTCGTGAATCTGAACGATAGA
Organism: Sulfolobales archaeon; assembly: GCA_026419835.1. GTDB lineage: Archaea > Thermoproteota > Thermoprotei_A > Sulfolobales > NBVN01 > DRZP01. The sequence continues at coordinate 208 of JAOAKQ010000023.1, forward strand.
ATTGAAAGACTTCGCTTTGATTGGCTTTTCAGAAGAAAGGGAAATAGAGGGGTATTTAAGAATCTGAACGATAGAATTGAAAGCATACTTGCCGTCATTGTCGTTCTGTCCAGTTTCAAATGCGTGAATCTGAACGATAGAATTGAAAGGTCTTTTATGCAGTTTATCGCCACTTTCTTAAGCTCCTTTAGGAATCTGAACGATAGAATTGAAAGTATACGTACGAATTCGGTTTATCAATCGCAAAAAACGAAGAAGAGAATCTGAACGATAGAATTGAAAGTATCTGAATTCTGTTTCGACCCACATATTATTGGACAGAACGAATCTGAACGATAGAATTGAAAGTGAAAACGACTTTGATGATTTCTCCTCCTTTATAATGTATTCGTGAATCTGAACGATAGAATTGAAAGTTCTGTCGTATTCTTCAACATCCTCCCAGAGCCCAGTACTGGAGTTCCTAGGAATCTGAACGATAGAATTGAAAGGAACAAATTATGACGAAATTCGCAGACATGTATTTGTTCGATGAATCTGAACGATAGAATTGAAAGAATTTCGTGACACACTATCTGTTCGTTAAATGCGGATTTAGAATCTGAACGATAGAATTGAAAGCTATATTGAGAATGAGAAGACATCTACTTCACCCTTATTATGTGCGTCTCGAATCTGAACGATAGAATTGAAAGTCAATTTCACTTAATGGTATACCGCATGGTATACCATCGAATCTGAACGATAGAATTGAAAGGTATCCTGAACATACTCCGGTTGCTGTCGACAAAGACATCTACGAATCTGAACGATAGAATTGAAAGCCCCAATTGTCCCTTTTTTCAAACATCTCTACAGTTAAGAATCTGAACGATAGAATTGAAAGTAAATTTCCATTGACGGTTACCATCGTGGTTACCATCGTTTCTGGAATCTGAACGATAGAATTGAAAGAAATTAAAAATTAATTAAAAATTATGATGCTAGCCACTCCTCGATACAATTTCTCACGAATCTGAACGATAGAATTGAAAGTCAGATTCCAGGGAGTGCGGGGGGGTCAATTTGCCCACCACCATAAAGAATCTGAACGATAGAATTGAAAGCATTTAATGAACAGATAGTGTGTCACGAAATTGGGATCCGGGAATCTGAACGATAGAATTGAAAGTATACAAACTGTAACAATATAGACGTATTGTTACACGCAGAGAATCTGAACGATAGAATTGAAAGAAAGTAGTGCTGCTATTGGAAATCATTGGCTACACATTGTATCCAGAATCTGAACGATAGAATTGAAAGGGTGTACCTGTGTTTTGTACTGTTATTGTGTATGTGTGTGTGAATCTGAACGATAGAATTGAAAGCACCATAAACTTAAATGTCTCCCCCCTTACTGTAAACTCTCTAGAATCTGAACGATAGAATTGAAAGTTCTTTTAGTTTCGCGGTTAATAAATCCTCATCTTTTTTTTTATGAATCTGAACGATAGAATTGAAAGAAAAATTATGGTGCTGTTAACCACTCCTCGATGCAGCTCTTCACAAAATCTTTGAATCTGAACGATAGAATTGAAAGTCTATTTTTATGTGGGTTGAAATGCTGTTTAGATAGACTGGGAATCTGAACGATAGAATTGAAAGGAGAAGTACAAAGACTGGGCCGAGCGGTGGAATAGAGAGAATCTGAACGATAGAATTGAAAGCTATATTGAGAAGACATCTACTTCACCCTTACTATGTGCGTTTGAATCTGAACGATAGAATTGAAAGACAATCTGCCAGGAGCATTACTACTGTGGGTACAGGACGTACGTTCTGAATCTGAACGATAGAATTGAAAGAAGGTTGTAGTCTCCAACTTGACTACTACTTCTTCAGTCTCAGAATCTGAACGATAGAATTGAAAGATATTCATACCAATCGACCCTATGTTTCTTAAGTTTTCCATGAATGTTAAGAATCTGAACGATAGAATTGAAAGAAATCTCTCATTGCAGAGATTAAATATGCTATTGGAAAGAATGAATCTGAACGATAGAATTGAAAGTTATCGAGACCAATCTTCGTGAGAACCGCATCTACTATGTTTAAGAATCTGAACGATAGAATTGAAAGTCTGATTGCTATTGTCGTCACATTGCTGGTTTGAGGTCTTTTTTCTTGAATCTGAACGATAGAATTGAAAGTATCAACCTCTCTAATCTCATATTTCACTGTGTTTATCTTATTGTTGAATCTGAACGATAGAATTGAAAGGAGTTACGCGCGTACACCATGTTTTTTGTGAAGAGATATAGGAATCTGAACGATAGAATTGAAAGAAGAACCAGCTCCACAACGGGAGGTTGAAAGACGCTTGATAACGAATCTGAAC
>JAOAKQ010000024.1 GCA_026419835.1 Sulfolobales archaeon
CAATAACGATATAGAAGAATCTGAACGATAGAGATGGAAAAGCGGAACACGGAATCTGAACGATAGAATTGAAAGGTTTATAAACTTTATAAATACGCAATTCTCTTAATAGAGAAGAATCTGAACGATAGAATTGAAAGTTATCTCCTCGAAAAACTCAGTGATTTCAACGAAATCCTCAAGAATCTGAACGATAGAATTGAAAGATTTTCGTCAACTTTAATCATGCCATGCTCTACTATTTTCGGAATCTGAACGATAGAATTGAAAGTCATCAGCCATTTCCCTTTCTATCCTCCTTGGCCCAACGTTGTAGAGGAATCTGAACGATAGAATTGAAAGAAAATCAAGTAATCTATGATATCGGGCCGAGGAAAGTGATAGAATCTGAACGATAGAATTGAAAGGAGAACTATGGCGTATAGATGGAGGAGGAGAAGGGCTAGGAATCTGAACGATAGAATTGAAAGGTACAGCGTATCGAATTCGTTCTCAGATAGTCTGATTATACCGAAGAATCTGAACGATAGAATTGAAAGAGATCTGTTTTCCCGCTTCCATTCCAATTCTTCCTCTCTTCCTCCAGAATCTGAACGATAGAATTGAAAGTCAGCGCTTCCTCAGTTTTCACGATTGACACGGTATAATCGTAGAATCTGAACGATAGAATTGAAAGTATATATTATTATAGTAAGATTCTGTCATTCATTGCCGGCATCTTGAATCTGAACGATAGAATTGAAAGAAAGCTTTCCATTTCTCCACCATTTGTAGATGAGTCGCTCATCTTTGAATCTGAACGATAGAATTGAAAGTTTTCTCCCTCCGTCTCTCTCTCCTCTTCTGTTATTTTTTCTGAATCTGAACGATAGAATTGAAAGCTCCTTAACACACTTTATCGTTACTTTCTTAAGCTCTCTTAGCGGAATCTGAACGATAGAATTGAAAGGTGAGATAGTTGGGATCAGGTTTCAACACTAATGTCCCTTTCTGAATCTGAACGATAGAATTGAAAGGTTTTCACGTATCAAGTAGTTCTTTCAGCTCCTCCTCCTCCGCTAGCTCTACCTCGCGAATCTGAACGATAGAATTGAAAGAACCCATTCGCTCAGCCAAGCTCTTCAGCGATATATTACACAGAATCTGAACGATAGAATTGAAAGTAAAAAAAGAACATCAAACTTTTAAACCGCGAGAACACAGAAAGAATCTGAACGATAGAATTGAAAGGAACGATGGAATTGAAAGTGTAATCTTAGGGCCGTAAGATTACCACTCATGAATCTGAACGATAGAATTGAAAGTATGTTGTACGTGAGGGGGACCCTGTCCAACCTGTTCCACTGCGAATCTGAACGATAGAATTGAAAGAAGATTACATAACGATGTATATACGTGTTAATATACATGTAAGAATCTGAACGATAGAATTGAAAGGTATGTATGGGGCTTCCTCTTTCTTACCTATCAAACCGGGTATGAATCTGAACGATAGAATTGAAAGCAATCGAGTGCTTCTTCAAGTGTCTCTTTACGTTAATCACTAGTTCCTCGTAGGAGGAATCTGAACGATAGAATTGAAAGACATTTTTTTGTTTAACGATATACTAGTTGCAACTTTATTGCAGGAATCTGAACGATAGAATTGAAAGTTTCAGCTCTCTTAACGTCTCTGCATTTTTCGTAAATGTCAAGAATCTGAACGATAGAATTGAAAGGCACCTCAACCTCAAACGTGGTACTTAGTGAGCTTCATTGAAGAATCTGAACGATAGAATTGAAAGATGTTGTTCACACTATTCACAGCAATCATTGTTCTCTACATAGTGAATCTGAACGATAGAATTGAAAGTCTTCTTTTTCGAGACCTCAACCTCAACCATATTATTCTTTGTCTTCAGAATCTGAACGATAGAATTGAAAGGTTGATCCTTTCTGACCGCGATCGTTGAAATTTCGTCAAGCCTCTGAATCTGAACGATAGAATTGAAAGGTTATGATTTTTTCGCAGTAGTTGCACTTCCATGAAAAATACGAATCTGAACGATAGAATTGAAAGGTTGATACGTGAAAATTGTTAAAAAATTATTTTAAATTAAAGAATCTGAACGATAGAATTGAAAGATTATAATTTTATAACGCCCGGAACGCTACTGTCACTGCTTCGCTGGAATCTGAACGATAGAATTGAAAGTCGATACATCGTTTTACGACTTTTCTTAACTCTTTCATCAGTGTTTTTGAATCTGAACGATAGAATTGAAAGAGAAGATTGTTTTTATGGTGGGCCTTTCGTGTATTACGTTGCGAATCTGAACGATAGAATTGAAAGCAGAATCGTGTCTACTATTGATTCTATGAACGTCTTCAACGTATGAATCTGAACGATAGAATTGAAAGTTCTCTCTAACACAAGTCTAAATGCGTGTAGAGCACATAGTATGATGAATCTGAACGATAGAATTGAAAGGTCGTTAGGTGCAGCCAGATTATAATGAAATCACCTTCGCTCAGGAATCTGAA
>JAOAKQ010000025.1 GCA_026419835.1 Sulfolobales archaeon
CTCAAAAACGTACTACACAACACCAACCCCTTAAAAGACAACAATCTCTTAAACGCACCACCTTCAATTCTATCGTTCAGATTCTTACATAATTTTTTCAAGATACGACATTACTGTGTAAATCAACAAACTTTCAATTCTATCGTTCAGATTCTGATGCATATACATACGATCACGCTCTGTCACTCATAAATGACTTTCAATTCTATCGTTCAGATTCGTATACGATGTTGGACCAAGGAAGATTGAGCGTTACGCTGACCTTTCAATTCTATCGTTCAGATTCGTGAGTTGCTTAAACAGGGTGGCGTCAAAGCTCTTTGTCTTTATCTTTCAATTCTATCGTTCAGATTCTACATCTAGTTTTATATGCGTTGAAATGCGATAGGCTGGATAGTCCTTTCAATTCTATCGTTCAGATTCATGCACTGGTGGTTTCAATGAAGAGAGTAGTTAGAAATCTACTAATATCTTTCAATTCTATCGTTCAGATTCAAATGTCTACTCCCGGAACCACGAGTTTCTAGAAACCTCGTTTTTACTTTCAATTCTATCGTTCAGATTCCCGAGTACAAGAGTCCGCAAGGCTCACTCGGGATCTCAGTCTTTCAATTCTATCGTTCAGATTCAGAATTCATCGAAGTGGTTTATAACATTGGAGCACGGAGGATCGACTTTCAATTCTATCGTTCAGATTCACAGCATCTATAGAGTAATCAAACTGTACAAGCGCGAAAAAGTGATTCTTTCAATTCTATCGTTCAGATTCGAGTTGCAACTAGCATATCATTAAACAAGAAGACGCTAACCATTGAAACTTTCAATTCTATCGTTCAGATTCAAAAAGAACAAAGATTTATTAACAGCGAAACTAAAAGAAAAGTGACTTTCAATTCTATCGTTCAGATTCAAATTCGCCGAGCTATATCTATTCGATCATGCGTTATCGCTTGCACTTTCAATTCTATCGTTCAGATTCATGTAATCAGGTTACCATCGCGATTCATTGATGGTAACCATGACTTTCAATTCTATCGTTCAGATTCCCCAACATCTTAACGTTTTTGTTTTTTTGTCTAACAGTACATCTTTCAATTCTATCGTTCAGATTCAATCGGATACACCACAAACACTATATCAATGATGCTATTTCCACTTTCAATTCTATCGTTCAGATTCAGTACTGGTACACGTTCACAAGTAGGGAGGCGTGTGAAAATGTGCTTTCAATTCTATCGTTCAGATTCATGATGATCGCCGAATCTCTAGGTGTCCCGACCAATCCGGACTTTCTTTCAATTCTATCGTTCAGATTCTCGCGTTTTTTCCAGTGCCATACCAATTGTCTCTTACAAGACTTTCAATTCTATCGTTCAGATTCCTATCAGATATAACTATGTAGTTCTCGGGCAGTATAGATGTTCTTTCAATTCTATCGTTCAGATTCATGGCACGATTAGGCTTAGCGAAAGTGAGTTTAATAAAATATACTTTCAATTCTATCGTTCAGATTCTGCAGAAGACAAAGAAATAACTGAAAAACTAAGGAGATTTGTGAACTTTCAATTCTATCGTTCAGATTCTTAAAGTTGTAGTGTACGATGGCAAACAAGCACTCCTATTAGTAAAACCTTTCAATTCTATCGTTCAGATTCTCACCAAGAAGTCTTCAATAATGTCTAAATTTTCTACAACTCTTTCAATTCTATCGTTCAGATTCTTCAATCAAGTTCTTTCAGCTCTTCTTCCATAAAACTTAACTACTATAACTTTCAATTCTATCGTTCAGATTCAGCGTCGACGTGTTGTACATGTTTATCTGTATGACCCACCTGTAGGTAACGCCCGCGCTGTACGTCCGACTCGGTATGTACATTAGAGAAGCAAGACTAGGCGTATAGTCCGCCCGCATGCGAATTTCAGCCGTCGTCGTCGTAGCAAACGAGAAGGAGTTGACGAACCGAACGAAGCGGATCCACGGCTCAGGTCCTGGTGCTAGCGCAGATACGAGTAGTACAGACGAGGACGAAAACGACCCAGCTGTTGTCTGCAGAAACTTTGCTCCGGTGGAGGGAGATGCCGACCCATGATGAACCAACATATTCCATGCGTCGCTGGCCCACGGGTCGTCCGCCGGGTCTTTCTGAATATTCATTATCGCGGTGTACTTGAAGACCCTGCCTCCTCTAACAGTAGATGTAGTAGTAGATAACACGGGTAGAATTATAGCTAGGACGGCTAACGCGACCAGACCCACGACAAATACCTTTCTCATACACACACCACCAGAAATAATATATGTGAAATAAATATATATGTAAAAAACGTGTTACACTTACAGATATATAGAATTCTATAGAGTTACACCAAGCCTTCTCAGCGCTGAGATGAAGAGGACAATGCCGGCGGCGTACCCCAGCAAGCTGATGATTAATCTGCTTGACAGTCCAGTCCCACCCTGGGGTATCGTTGAAGCAACGGAGATGCCGCTGCTTGATATAAC
>JAOAKQ010000026.1 GCA_026419835.1 Sulfolobales archaeon
TCCCCCAACTCCACAGCCTGAACCCCGCAGCTGCCTTCGACTCTACCGTCTCTTTCAATTCTATCGTTCAGATTCTTCGTCGTCGAATAGCGTTAACACCCTTCTTTCATCTTCATACTTTCAATTCTATCGTTCAGATTCTTGGACCAAGGAAGATTGAGCTTTACGCTGACGAGAACGTTATTGAAGTCATATTCGTTCTTTCAATTCTATCGTTCAGATTCTCAATCATTGTCTTCAGTGTTTCGTATACCTCAACTATCCCAACCTTTCAATTCTATCGTTCAGATTCTTCAAAACGTACTAAGTCCTCACCAGTCAGTTGTTTGAATACTTTCAATTCTATCGTTCAGATTCAGAGGTGAGCGACTAGTCTACAGATGGCGTCGTACTGGACGGCTTTACTTTCAATTCTATCGTTCAGATTCATCACATTCTTCATAAAGAGATATAGGCTGGAAAAATTCACTTTCAATTCTATCGTTCAGATTCAAAATAGAATAGTCAATCATGTCTCGAGACGCTCAAGCTTCTTCTCTTTCAATTCTATCGTTCAGATTCCCGAGAGTGACGGTGCTGCAGGGCGACATGTTGGTTGTGGAGGTGTCTTTCAATTCTATCGTTCAGATTCACTCCAACTTCTTCATATGTTTTTAGGAGCAGGTCAATAACCTCTTTCAATTCTATCGTTCAGATTCTATAAGTGGTGGAGAAATGGGAGATTATACGGCAAGCCAAAATCCTTTCAATTCTATCGTTCAGATTCTGCACAAAAAAGTGATGAATATAAAAAGTCCAGACGATTTCGCTTTCAATTCTATCGTTCAGATTCGCGATGAAAGTGAAGAGGAGGCGTTGCCTAAAGTTAGCTTGCTACTACTTTCAATTCTATCGTTCAGATTCACGAATACATTATAAAGGAGGAGAAATCATCAAAATCGTTTTCACCTTTCAATTCTATCGTTCAGATTCGCGAATGTTGGGTGTTGACAAAACCACCACATACAAGCTCGTGAACTTTCAATTCTATCGTTCAGATTCTCTTGTAAGAGACAATTGGTATGGCACTGGAAAAAACGCGATCGACTTTCAATTCTATCGTTCAGATTCTTCAATTCTATCGTTCAGATTCAGGGATTCAGGCGTGTGCTTTCAATTCTATCGTTCAGATTCCGGGGTTTGAACTTGGGAGGTTTCGGGGGTATGGGTGTACACTTTCAATTCTATCGTTCAGATTCTTGAGTTATATACGTACGAATTCGGTTTATCAATCGCAAAAAACGAAGCTTTCAATTCTATCGTTCAGATTCAAACTTTTAAACCGCGAAACTAAAAAGAAAAGTGAGGGTGTAACTTTCAATTCTATCGTTCAGATTCTAATGAATTTAGAAATCGACCTACTATAGTGGACATTAAACATGCTTTCAATTCTATCGTTCAGATTCTCGGTCTCGACGAAGGAATTGTGTATGAAACCAATGATTATGCTTTCAATTCTATCGTTCAGATTCTCGCTGATGTTAGTACGTACGAAAATGCGTTGACATTTGCAACTTTCAATTCTATCGTTCAGATTCCTAAAGCTCTACGAATCTTATACTGCTACTCCACATTCGCCTTTCAATTCTATCGTTCAGATTCTGGAGATTAGTGAAATTTTCGAAAAAATAATGGAAAGAAAAACTTTCAATTCTATCGTTCAGATTCACATGCTAATCGTTGATGTTTTTTTATCTAACAATAGATGAGCTTTCAATTCTATCGTTCAGATTCGGTGCAGATGCGGGTTTATGTAAAGTACAAGCCGTCTGAAGACTTTCAATTCTATCGTTCAGATTCAATCATCAGCTTGCTGGGGTACGCCGCCGGCATCGTCCTCTTCATCTCTTTCAATTCTATCGTTCAGATTCTCAACCTATCTGCGATTTCTTCAAGTAATGCTGGGCCTACGATTAGCTTTCAATTCTATCGTTCAGATTCAACGAAAGAAAGGAGAAGTTTGACAGTATCGTTGATAAAATTGTGCTTTCAATTCTATCGTTCAGATTCGCGAAATTCGTTGACGCGTACATCTATGATAATGCACTATCACTCGCTTTCAATTCTATCGTTCAGATTCAAACCTACTATGAGTAAGATTGGAATGGAGTACGCTAGTACTGTCTTTCAATTCTATCGTTCAGATTCGTGCAGAAAAGCGAAGATGGCGAATTCATTGAATTCCCTATTCGTCTTTCAATTCTATCGTTCAGATTCATAATTAGAACCGAAAGAGGAACGCTGATACTTAAGCCAGACAGCAACTATATTCTTTCAATTCTATCGTTCAGATTCGCGTGTAGAAACGATTGTAGTGTTAAGTTCATCGGCAGCCGCTCTTTCAATTCTATCGTTCAGATTCCCCCAGACAAGTGCCACGAAATCTCGAACTG
>JAOAKQ010000027.1 GCA_026419835.1 Sulfolobales archaeon
TCATCAAGTTACCGGTGTAACACACTGTGGGAGAAACTATCTATAGCAATAATCTTTCAATTCTATCGTTCAGATTCAGACAAAGAAAAACTAAAAGAATTTCTGAAAAGCTGTATAGCTTTCAATTCTATCGTTCAGATTCAAAAACTGGTCTACAAGTGGCGCCGCAACGGCCGCTTATACTTTCAATTCTATCGTTCAGATTCTCGATCTACTGTACAGAGAACTTATGAAAGTAAAAAACCCTCTTTCAATTCTATCGTTCAGATTCAATAATAAACTTCAGCGTTTGTCGGCCTCTCAATTTCTATGCCTTTCAATTCTATCGTTCAGATTCCGAGTAATACAGACGAAGACGAAAACGACCCAGTCGATGTATGCTTTCAATTCTATCGTTCAGATTCTTGACCTCCTCGACTACTTCATCTTCTGCAGCTTTCGAATGTCTTTCAATTCTATCGTTCAGATTCCCACCACCAACTTCTCACGCGGATAGATATAGACCAGATGTCTTTCAATTCTATCGTTCAGATTCCTGTAACTTTTATATCTCTCGACGACCTCGATGGGGTCATTGGTCTCTATCTTTCAATTCTATCGTTCAGATTCATAACAGTACAAAACACAGGTACACCAGGCGTGAATGCTATGACTTTCAATTCTATCGTTCAGATTCTTTGGTTTCGTTAATTCATGAAGCAGGTACACTGCGATCGCACTTTCAATTCTATCGTTCAGATTCCGTGATTATGAAGTCTAGTTTACTGTGTTTCGTGATTTTCGCGATGATAGACTTTCAATTCTATCGTTCAGATTCCGATTACAAGCATCAGTATGTCGTCGGAGATTGTGAACTGCGCCTTTCAATTCTATCGTTCAGATTCATAGAGAGATTGTGTATGAGACTAACGACGTAGTCGTCAGACTACATCTTTCAATTCTATCGTTCAGATTCAAATGAGTTAGACCCAGAAGAGCTAAGTCGAAAAATAGAGGCTGAAACTTTCAATTCTATCGTTCAGATTCTTATAGAGAGATTCAAGAAGTTTGTCAATGACCTCTTCGCTCGACTTTCAATTCTATCGTTCAGATTCTATCCGGTATTGTGTATGGGGCTTCCTCTTTCCTGCCTATCAAACCTTTCAATTCTATCGTTCAGATTCTCGGCGTTGTTAGGCTTGATGAAAAAGAATTTGAATTATTACACAGCTTTCAATTCTATCGTTCAGATTCTTTTATGCTAGCCACTTCTCGATGCAGTTCCTTACTATTTTTTTCTTTCAATTCTATCGTTCAGATTCCAATAAATTACATGAAAAGATCATGAACGCGAAAGATATTGCTTTCAATTCTATCGTTCAGATTCAGGTTGTGGTATCGTTACTGGTGGAGGAGCTTGAGGCGTCGTCTTTCAATTCTATCGTTCAGATTCAAGCAACTGAGACGCCGTTGCTTGAGACAACAATGTAGCTCTCCTTTCAATTCTATCGTTCAGATTCAAACTGTATAAACGTGAAAGATTTCTCGAGCTTTACCTTGTCACTTTCAATTCTATCGTTCAGATTCATACGCTACATTATTCTACAATATCGCAGCTGTGGATTCTCTACACTTTCAATTCTATCGTTCAGATTCTATAACGTCGGACCGAGGCGGGTGGAAAGAGAAATAGCTGACGGAGGTAACGTTGTTAACTTTCAATTCTATCGTTCAGATTCTCTATCGTTCAGATTCTGAAGGGCGTAATTAAGATTAGTCTTGCGGGCTTTCTCTTTGCTGCTTTCAATTCTATCGTTCAGATTCTGGAGAGAGTTACGTCGACGATGCGCGAGCGGAGCGGCGTGCCTTTCAATTCTATCGTTCAGATTCACCAACTCCAGATTGGTATGTTGAAAGACGCTTGATAACCGTCACCCTTTCAATTCTATCGTTCAGATTCTTATAAATCTATGGAGAGAAAAATTGCTTACAGTCAATCTCACTTTCAATTCTATCGTTCAGATTCGAGACGAGCTGAAGTACAGATTATATAAATTAATCGTGTTTTCTTTCAATTCTATCGTTCAGATTCTCTAATCTAATGTACGTTGAGACCTTATTGCGGTAGGGGTATATCTTTCAATTCTATCGTTCAGATTCTTCAAAGACTGGGCCGAACACTGGAATAGAGAAATAGATTGCTTTCAATTCTATCGTTCAGATTCTTTGAAAGAGATCTTTCCTGAAAGCGATTTAATCGATTATTATCTTTCAATTCTATCGTTCAGATTCCGGACTTGGTCGACTACTACGAGTACTATGTAGAGAACTACACTTTCAATTCTAT
>JAOAKQ010000028.1 GCA_026419835.1 Sulfolobales archaeon
GTACTACACAACACCAACCCCTTAAAAGACAACAATCTCTTAAACGCACCACCTTCAATTCTATCGTTCAGATTCTTGATATTGATGATGCAGCAGTCAAGTTGGTGACTACGACCTTCTTTCAATTCTATCGTTCAGATTCGATATAATATTTTTATAAAATTATAACAGCAGAAACAGTAGAAACTTTCAATTCTATCGTTCAGATTCATGATTTCGAAGAAATCACAGAAATTTTCGAAAAAATGCTGGAACTTTCAATTCTATCGTTCAGATTCTTGAAGAAAAAAGACCTCAAACAAGCAATGTGTTAACAACGATAGCTTTCAATTCTATCGTTCAGATTCGACTTTATCGATGAAGACATCAACAAATTGATAAATAGAGTTACTTTCAATTCTATCGTTCAGATTCGGTAATCTTATGGCCCTAAGATTACACTTTCAGTTCTGCCGTTCTTTCAATTCTATCGTTCAGATTCCCGCAGTTATAAACTACTGCTTCTCCAGTTACCCAAACCTCGATCTTTCAATTCTATCGTTCAGATTCGTAGAAACACTATTCACACTAGATGAGATAAAGACACTATTCACTTTCAATTCTATCGTTCAGATTCTGGGTATTTTAAGAAAATCTCGATATCCAACTTCGCTTTGATCTTTCAATTCTATCGTTCAGATTCATAACAATTCTATTAAAACTTATGTAAAGCTGGACAAGAAGACACTTTCAATTCTATCGTTCAGATTCCAACTAGTATATCGTTAAATAAAAAAATGTTGACCATCGAAACTTTCAATTCTATCGTTCAGATTCCACAAACGTAATACATAAACCAGGCCCACCATAAAAACAATGTCTCTACTTTCAATTCTATCGTTCAGATTCCGATGGGAACGTCTCGAAATGGTCTACAACGTCGGACCGAGACCTTTCAATTCTATCGTTCAGATTCATTCATGAGAGAGGACGTTGAGAGGCAGAGCAACCGAGACCTTTCAATTCTATCGTTCAGATTCATGTTGGGTGTTGACAAAACCACCACATACAAGCTCGTGAAACTTTCAATTCTATCGTTCAGATTCTATTTGTCTGCTGGTTAAGTTTAGACAGCGCGTTCAACGCCTTCTTTCAATTCTATCGTTCAGATTCATAAAAAGACGCGGAGTGTTGAGATGGAAGAAGAAAAGAAAAACCTTTCAATTCTATCGTTCAGATTCTTGAGAGGCCGACGAACGCTGAGGTTTTTTATTTCAGTGAGTACGACTTTCAATTCTATCGTTCAGATTCGCGACGCCGGATGAAATAATTAGCCTGGCGTTCCTAGCGTACTGAACAGTTTTCTTTCAATTCTATCGTTCAGATTCCGGAAAAAGAGAGTATGGCACGATTAGGCTTAGCGAAAGTGAGTTTAATAAAATATATAGAACTTTCAATTCTATCGTTCAGATTCTTGAAAGACGCTTGATAACCGTCACCCAGAACGTAGTATATATTCAAACTTTCAATTCTATCGTTCAGATTCTAAACAAAGAAACAAGGATGATAGAGATGGAGGAGGAGAGGAAGAATCTTTCAATTCTATCGTTCAGATTCTTCGTAGAAAGCGGCTATCGGGGTGGCGCTGGCATTGAAATCCTTTCAATTCTATCGTTCAGATTCTAAGACGGTTCAACTAAATTCTATTACGTTGATTTGGGGCGCGACTTTCAATTCTATCGTTCAGATTCTACACAGTAATACTAAGAGTCTTCGAATCGAAGACTAACAAATGGTCTTTCAATTCTATCGTTCAGATTCTAACGCATTTGAAACTGGACAGAACGACGATGACGGCAAGTATGCTTTCAATTCTATCGTTCAGATTCTTCTCTACGTAGTACTCATAATAATCGATCAAATCGCTTTCCTTTCAATTCTATCGTTCAGATTCTATAGTTCATGTCTCCAATCTCTCCAACTTCTTCTTGCTATGCTTTCAATTCTATCGTTCAGATTCTAGGGAGAACGGGGGGGGTCAATTGACCCACCACCATAAAATCAATATCCTTTCAATTCTATCGTTCAGATTCATCAGCTTCCATTGATGGTAACCATGAAGGTTACCATCGTTTCTCCTTTCAATTCTATCGTTCAGATTCCGTGTTCCGCTTTTCCATCTCTATCGTTCAGATTCTTCTATATCGTTATTGTC
>JAOAKQ010000029.1:0-1232 GCA_026419835.1 Sulfolobales archaeon
GCTCCCCCAACTCCACAGCCTGAACCCCGCAGCTGCCTTCGACTCTACCGTCTCTTTCAATTCTATCGTTCAGATTCGCAGGTATCGCTACAAATGATTGCCAATGCGCTTCGGAATATCGCCTTTCAATTCTATCGTTCAGATTCCGAGTGACTGAAGCGAAGCCCACACCAACGCCTCCAAGCACCTTTCAATTCTATCGTTCAGATTCCCACGTGATGCGACCGGATTATCGAGTAAGCTGATAATATCTTTACTCTTTCAATTCTATCGTTCAGATTCTTCGCATATGCGTGCTTTTGCGGCGCATATATTCCGTTATACTTTCAATTCTATCGTTCAGATTCCTGAGGAGAAGGGCTAGAAGAGGGAGGAGCCTCAGCGGTTTCATACTTTCAATTCTATCGTTCAGATTCCGATGCGGACCAGACAGCATGTGTGATGTTCTTTCAATTCTATCGTTCAGATTCTGATACGAATACGCTTCGAAGATCAATCCTATTTCGTCGCGTACTTTCAATTCTATCGTTCAGATTCTGTAACATTTCATGAAGTAAGGTGACATAATGCCGTGGGACAACTTTCAATTCTATCGTTCAGATTCAACGCGATGGTATACCATCAGGTTACCATCGGGCTTCGTTGACTTTCAATTCTATCGTTCAGATTCATGAAAACGACCCAGCTGTTGTCTGCAGATATTTCTCTCCGGCTTTCAATTCTATCGTTCAGATTCTCTATAGTGTTAGCTTTCGATTCCAGCGATTCGTAGAGCTTTAGACTTTCAATTCTATCGTTCAGATTCCTGATGTGTATCTCTTCGATCATGCCTTATCGCTCACAAAAAATCTTTCAATTCTATCGTTCAGATTCATATAGTATATGATATCGGGCCGAGGAAAATCGAGCGCCGAATCTTTCAATTCTATCGTTCAGATTCTAAGCTTTTCGGTCATCGGATTCTCAACGGTGAGAACATGATCTTTCAATTCTATCGTTCAGATTCTTCAGATGCGCTCCTCTGATGAATTTAGATATCGATCTACTATAGCTTTCAATTCTATCGTTCAGATTCAATCATTGTTCTCTACATAGTTCACATTTTCATAGAGACTTTCAATTCTATCGTTCAGATTCTGGAGAGTTCTGCACAAGAGTACAGCACAGTAGAGTTGTGAACCTTTCAATTCTATCGTTCAGATTCTCGAAAAACAATAACATCTACATGATGT
>JAOAKQ010000029.1:1242-2186 GCA_026419835.1 Sulfolobales archaeon
GATTCAGGTCGTTCGACGACATCGTGTGCATTCACACCGTGAAAAATAAGAACTTTCAATTCTATCGTTCAGATTCGGACAAAGGAGTAGACTTCGAGACGATGGCTGAGCTACTCATTCACTTTCAATTCTATCGTTCAGATTCGGCCGGTTTCCAGGACATCCGTGTTGTCGCGCCGTCATGCTGCTCTTTCAATTCTATCGTTCAGATTCATCAAGTTCTTTCAGCTCTTCTTCCATAAACTTAACTACTATAACTTTCAATTCTATCGTTCAGATTCTGGGGTGGAAGTGGAACAACTGATCTTGGCGCAGTACAGTTAACTTTCAATTCTATCGTTCAGATTCTCGAAAAACAATAACATCTACATGATGTTTGTTAGAAACAATATTCATGAACTTTCAATTCTATCGTTCA
Organism: Sulfolobales archaeon; assembly: GCA_026419835.1. Classification (GTDB taxonomy): domain Archaea; phylum Thermoproteota; class Thermoprotei_A; order Sulfolobales; family NBVN01; genus DRZP01. The sequence continues at coordinate 1,661 of JAOAKQ010000029.1, forward strand.
GATTCCTTATCTAATGTTATGATTTTAGATAGTTTATTGCAGTAGTACTTTCAATTCTATCGTTCAGATTCTTCCAATCTGGAGTTGGTTCTTCGGCGCGTCCACTGAACCAACTTTCAATTCTATCGTTCAGATTCTCATAACACAGGACCAAGGAGGGTTGAACGCATAACATACAACTTTCAATTCTATCGTTCAGATTCAGTCCTGAGAGAGCTTAAGAAAGTAACGATAAACTGCATAAAAGACCTTTCAATTCTATCGTTCAGATTCTGCGCCGCGATAGCTGGGGAGGGACTGGAGTGACAGAGTATGGCTTTCAATTCTATCGTTCAGATTCCTCTTCTTTCATCTTCGTATAATACTAATACTTGGTTTTCTCTTTCAATTCTATCGTTCAGATTCAATTATATGAAAAAATCATGAAAATTAAAGATCCTGATGACTTCGCTTTCAATTCTATCGTTCAGATTCCGTGTTCCGCTTTTCCATCTCTATCGTTCAGATTCTTCTATATCGTTATTGT
>JAOAKQ010000002.1 GCA_026419835.1 Sulfolobales archaeon
CTTCTACATAGTCTTCCACTATGTGAAGTCTAAGGAGCTCCTCAAGTTTTTCATATAGTACTTCACCAGACTTCAAAACTATATCCCATGTCTTCTCCCCTAAGACCTAGTTGACTGCTCTATATATGGAATATATAACTAGATCTAGAAACTCTTGACTAACTACTCCACACTTCTCGATAGACATATTTAACACCTAGACCCATGTTTTCGAGTTATTCAGCCAGTAATTCTTCTAGTAACGCACCTATATACAGTGAGTAGTGTTAACATGTCTTCAGATACTTAAACTACGAAGTACTGCTGATCTACCTTGAATAGAGTGTTTAAGGTCTGTAAGCCGTAGAGCAACAAGCTAGAGCTACAGCTTTGAGTGCTAGATGAACACAATCGCAACACTCAAAGCTTTTAAGCTTCTAGTTAAAAAATATTCGAAACAAAACCTCTAGGTGTAGGCATATGCCTATCGAAATTAAGAATGCTGAAGAATTCATTAAGATATCTGAGAGAGCTATTGAGTGTAGAGTAGTGAGAAAACCGAGAGAGAACATAGCTAAAGTTAAAGCTAGAACGAAGAGGTATCTATACACTATCAAAATCCCTCTAGACCAGCTCGAAGACTTCCTCAAGAAACTCAAGTGTCAAAACATTAAGGAAATATCTAAAGAGAAAGGAGCGGGCTGAGGAAAGTCCGGTAAGCTACAGGTAGTTTTACTTAAGACTTCCGAGAACTAGTTAGCTATGTGAAGGAAGCTAGGCTTTACGAAATAGCTGGTGACGGTTTAGTTAAGTGCTTAACATGTGAGAAAACCTGCTTAATTCTCCCAGGGAGGAGGGGAAGCTGTGGTAACTACTACAATATCGATGGCAGATTAACACACCTGGGTTACGGTAAGCTTAGTGCTATCGAGAGTAGGCCGATAGAGATAAAGCCCCTCTTTCACTACTGGCCTAATAGTACGGCATTAACTTACTCAACCTGGGGCTGCAACTTCTACTGCCCGTGGTGTCAGAACTACCACTTAAGTTTCACACATCCCAGCGGTAGTGAACCTGTAGTAGCACCCGAGAAACTGGTTGAGATAGCTATTCGAAGAGGTGATGAAGGACTATCCGCTAGTTTTAACGAACCTACGGTGAACTTCGACTACGTGGTGGATGCCTCCGAGCTGGCTAGAAAGCGCGGGCTCTACTCCATGGTCGTAACCAACACCTACTTCACGGAGAGAGCTCTGCGACTTCTGGTAGAGTCCGGCGTCGACGGGTTCTCAGCCGATATAAAGGGTTGCCCATCTATGAGAAGAGCTCTAGTCGGGGTAGACCACGCCAAGGTGTTTCGAAACGCCAGACTAGCTCTAGACCTGGGTGCGCACGTGGAGATGGTCTACCTAGTTGTAACCAATACCAACGACTTCGACGAGTGCTGCGAGTGGATAGTGGATAGCCACCTGAAGTACCTCGGGGGCTCTGTGCCTCTACACGTAAACAAGTACTACCCGGCGCATAGATGGCGCGAACCACCGACACCACTCGAGAAGTTACTAAAGATTAGAGATGAAGCCGCTAAGTCCGGAATTGAGTTCATCTACGTAGGAAACACCGGCATAGCCGAGTTCGAGAGCACTAGGTGCCCTAAGTGCGGTAAGGTGCTGGTAGAGAGGTCTGAGTACAGAGTAACGTACTTCAATCTAGAGAGAAGCGGGGATAGGTGCAGATGCCCTAGATGCGGTAGGGAGATACCGCTGAGAGGTAGGTACGTTCCCAATAAGAGGTTCTGGTGGTTCTAGGAGGTACCCTCCTTACCGATGCCTCCACAGGCGGGGCAGTCGGGTCTCCTAGATATCTTAATCTTGCTGAACTCCAGGTTCTTTAAGTCGACGACTAGGAGCTGGCCGGCTAGCGACGGCCTACCCCACACTATTAGCTTGATCACTTCAGACGCTTCTATAGCCCCGAGCACGGCCGGGGTGAACCCCAGCACCGAGAAGGTCCCGGGCGTATCGGTCGCCTTGGGCATTAGGCACCTAAGGCACGGAGTCTGCCCAGGGATTACGGTAGTTGCTTGGCCGTAGAACTCCTGAACGCCTGCGTGAACTAGCGGCTTTGAGTACTTTATAGCTAGGTCGTTAACTACGAATCTAGACCTCCAGTTATCTAGGCAGTCTACAACTACATCAGCTACTTCTACGAGTTTCTCGAATTGAGGATCTGAGACGTCCATGGAGTACCCCGATATCTCTATAGAGCTATCGAGCTCCCTCAGTCTCTCGACAGCTCTACGAGCCTTAGCTTTCCCAACGTCTCTCTCTGAGTATAGTATCTGCCTATTTAAGTCCGGGGGGTCTACGTAACCTCTATCGATGACCATCAATCTTCCAACACCGGCGGCAGCTAGATACAGGAGAACGGAACTTCCGAGACCTCCAGCACCGACTACGAGAACCGCTGACCTCCGAAGCTTCTCCTGACCTTCTACACCAACGAGGGGAAGCTGCCTAGAGTACCTCTCGAGGATAGACTCTCTCCCCATCTACGAAGACCCCGAGGACCTTGGTCTTTCTGAGTTCTTCTACGCCTACCTCTAGAGGATTTCTATCCAGTACGGTGAAGTCTGCGCTGTATCCAGGCTCCAGTCTTCCTACCTCGTTCTCTAGTCCGAGTGCGTATGCTGAGCCGTAGGTGTAGTAGTGGAGTGCTTCAGGTACGCTCAGCTTCTGACTCTCGGAGTACCTAGCTAGCTCTATTCCCTCCGCCTCACCTCTCGACACGGCTGCGTATATGTTTTCCCAGGGGTCTATAGGCTCTACGGGGCTGTCTGTGGATAGAGCTATCTGAATGAACTTACCGAGGTCCTTGAATCTGTATACCCAGCTAGCCCTCCTAGCACCAACCCTTCTGAGCACCCACCAATCGGTAATAATGAAGTGTGGCTGAACAACACCTACAACACCGAGCTCACCCAGCTTAGCTAGCTGGTCGTCTCTAACTACCGATAGGTGCTCTACTCTACTCCTCCCACCTACTCCTCTAAGTCCTTCAATGACCTCGTCTAGAGCGGCATCTCCTATAGCGTGAATAGCTACCTGGTAGCCGAGTCTGCGTGCGAGAGAGGATAGCATAGCTATCTCTTCCCTACCGAGGAGCTTGATGCCTCTAGTATCGGCAGCATCCTCGTACGGTTCCGATAGGTAGGCAGTTCTAGCCCCCAGAGACCCGTCAGCGAACAGCTTGACACCAACGAGTCTCGCTCTACCGAAGGATGCCGGAGCTCTCAGACCCAGCTCCGCGGTAGCTTTAAACGCTTCGAGAGTGAGGTATATAGATACCTTAGCCGGTAGCCGCTCTTCCGCGGAGAGCTTAGCTAGAGACGTTGCGACCCTGGTGGAAGCGCCGGCGAGCCCTAGCGTTGTTATACCGTAGCTAACGGCGTGCTCTACGGAATCTAGGAGGTACTTCTCCAGCGTTTCACTATCTACACCACTCCAGAACCTCCTCATAGCTACCTCAACGCCCTCCTCTACCACGAGACCGGTGAACGCGCCGGACTCATCTCTAATAACCCCTCGAGGAGCTATCTCCTCGATAGCTAGCTCTCTCGCGGCGGCAGTGTTTAGAAGAGCCATGTGACCGCACACTCTAACTAGTAGTACCGGTCTCTCCTTGGAGACCTCATCTACGTCCCAGCGAGTTGGGAACCTCTTCTCCCTAAACTTCTCCTGGTCCCAGCCGCGGCCGAATACCCAGCCAGTTTTTCTAGCTAGCTCCGCTCTCACCAGCGCTTTGAGCTCCTCAATAGAGCTAGTGCCCCTTAAGTCGAGAGAGTTTAGGGCAAGACCTAGAGACTCTAGGTGAGTGTGCGCATCCACTAACCCGGGAATGACTACTTCATCCCGGAACTCTAGGACGTCGCCACCGAGCTCCGCAGCTATCTTAACCGCTCTATCTCTACTTCCTGCGTAGATAACTCTCCCACCGTGTATCGTGATTGCCTGAACCGTCTTCAGGGGTTCGAAGCTGGTGTAGATCCTCCTAGCTACAACGGCTAGAGCTCCACTCATAGAGAGCAGCTCAAGGTTTTGGTAGCCTAGATATTATCTGAGTAACTAAGTCCAGCGCGTTTTCTAGAGTAGCGTCAGCCGAATCGTTGAACTCTATAGTTACCGAGTTCGCTGTAGTCGAGATCCTCACTCTACCTAGGAACTCCTTCGGTATCGAATCAACGATCTTAACTATGCTTATGTTGTACCTAACGCACGCTCTAACTTCGTGAACGTTCGGATGCTCTTCGTAAACTAGGAACGCCGGGCTGCTCTGGCGGCATACGTACGTGAGAAGTTCGAATGCGAAAGGCTTCAGGTAGCTTACGTTCCGAGCTATGAACTCATCGCTATGTCTGGAAGATATGAGAGCTACCTTGTATGGACCCATCGTAATGAACCTATCTTTTCTAATCAACTCGTCAACTAGACTGACCGACTTCGTGTACTCGTTGTAGAGTGCTAGGAGTTCCTCGGGAAGCTTCAGGTTCTTAGTCACAATAGAGTTGTAGGCGTAGTTGTAGAGCACTAGCCTAGTGTTTCTATCGTTCATTTTGAGTTTGTGAACTCCGTAGATTACTCTCCCAATCTTACTGAGCTTACTGATACCGCCGTTGTTCATAGCTATAACGTCGTCGACTAACTGCTGAGGCACCTCCACATCGGCACTGATAGTAGCTAGGTACTCCCTAACTACTTCCGTTGCCGAACTCACGGTGCTTAGCTTCATCAAGATCTCGCTTCGCCCAGCGTCATCGTACTTAAAGACGTAGCCGACCCCCTTACTTCTACTGTATATCATCGCTATCGAGTTAACTATGCTGACACCGCCCTTCGGCTGTATTCCCACCGCGTAGGACTTCGTGATTCTCAAGTTGCTGAAGTCTTCTCTAACCGGTAGGTCTATGAACACTCTGTACCCCCTCTTACTGAGACCGGCGGAAAGTAAGGCGGCACCAACTATATCGTCCCACGTAAGTCCCGCGTAGATCGTCGTCGTTTGTTTAGGCTTTTCCTGCGAGCTCTGCGCCAAGCTATTACCACCTAATAGACGTGCGCCAGTGCCTACTCTTCTTGTAAATATTTAAGCATTAGCCTAGCTGCTCGGAGACAGAATATTAAGCAGCGAGCTCTAACTACCTAGGCGATATGAGTGAGCTTCAGGCTGAGGCTACCTCCTAAGGTAAGGCCTGGCGAGCTATTCGACGTAGTGATCATCGGTGGAGGTCCGGCAGGTCTCTCAGCTGCGCTGTATGCCGCTAGATTCTCTCTCAGAGCCGTACTAGTAGCGGATTCGGTAGGTGGGACGCTCAACGATGCCGGGGTTGTAGATGACTACATAGGTATCCCAGATATTCTCGGACCGGACCTCGCTAAGAAGTTCGAGGCGCACGTGGTGAAGTACGGAGTTCCGGTAGTCGTAGATAGGGTAGTTGGAGTTGCGAAGTCGGGTGAGCACTTCGAGGTCCACCTCCAGAACTCCGGAGTTATCAGGTGTATTTCAGTTATAGTTGCGGTTGGTAGTGTTAGGAGGAAGCTGGGGGTTCCGGGAGAGGATAGGCTTAGAGGTAGGGGTGTGACCTACTGCGCACCGTGCGACGCACCGATGTTTAAAGACAGGGTCGTGGCGGTTGTTGGCGGGGGCAACGCAGCACTTCAAGGAGCTCTACTAACCGCTTCCTACGCGTCGAAAGTTTACTTAATCCATAGGAGGGACAGCTTCAGAGCTTTCCCGCAGTACGTTGATTTAGTGAAGAAGAACTCGAAGATAGAGCTAGTCCTCAACTCCGTGGTGGAGGAGATTGGTGGTGGGGAGAGGGTTGAGTGGGTCAGAGTGAGAAACGTTGTTAGTGGTGAGGAGAGGGAGCTCAGAGTATCCGGTGTAGTAGTTGAGATAGGTTCGGAACCACCTAGAGAGTTTCTGAGGAGCATGGGGTTGGAGCTAGATGAGTACGGCTACGTCGTCGTATACCCCGGTCAGAAGACGAATATCGAGGGAGTGTTCGCCGCTGGTGACTGCACTGGCGGACCGTACAAGAAGAAGTTCGATCAGATAGTGACTGCCGCCGCCGAGGGAGCTATAGCTGCTTACTCAGTTTACGAGTTCGTGATCAGTAGGCGAGGGGGTGAATACCAGCAGGCTTGGTAGCTCTGAGCGAGTTCAGTAAAGCTATTAAGCATAGGTTTCAGCACTACTCTGGTGCGTAACTTGGTAGTAGTTAGAGAGGTAGTGTATAGAGCTCTGGATGAAGGTAGGAACAAGCTACTGGAGCACGAAGCGTACGAATTTCTGAAGGTTTACGAACTACCGGTTCCTAAGTTCGGTCTAGCTACTACTAAGGAAGAAGCCGCCGAGATAGCTGAGAAGATAGGCTACCCAGTCGTTCTAAAAATCGTTAGTCCAGACATAGTTCACAAATCCGACGTCGGTGGTGTTAAGGTAAACATATCTTCAGAGCAGGAGGTACGTAAGTGGTTTGAGGTAATAATGAGCAACGTTAGGTCGAGGGCTCCAGCTGCCAGAGTCTCCGGAATACTCGTCCAGGAGATGGTGCCTCAGGACCTGGAGGTAATTGTTGGTGCTACCAGGGACGCGGTCTTCGGTCCCGTAGTTATGTTCGGACTGGGCGGTATATTCGTCGAGGTACTTAGAGACGTCTCCATCAGAATAACACCTATAACGGAGTACGATGCTGAAGAAATGCTTAGAGAAATTAAAGCCGCTCAAATACTTCAAGGGTATAGAGGATCACCCCCGAGAGATAGGAAGGCAATCGTAGACATAATACTCAAAGTAGGTAGGTTGATGGAGGAGGTTCCTGAAGTAACCGATGTGGACTTAAATCCAGTAATGGTGTTTCCCGAAGGTATGGGAGCTAAAATAGCTGACGCAAGAATCCTAGTTAGGAGAGTGTGATTTTTGTCTCTAGATTCTACTGAAGAAGCACTGCTTAGGAAGATCGAGGAGACCAGGAGTAGGTTAGCGGAGCTTAAGTTCGAGAAAGATAGGTTGATAGACACGATCAGGGACTTGAAGAGTAGTATCGCATCAGCTAAGAGCAGGATCAGGGACTTGAAGAACGAGTACAACGCTATTAGAAGTACCTTGAGGTCGGTTATCGAAGAGCGTAGAAAGCTTGTTGAAGAAAGAAGAAATCTAGTAGCTGAACTCAGGAAGAAGAGAGAGAAGCTCTACGATATACTCTCGAAGATTGATGTAAGAGATGGGAGTAGGCTGAGGTCAACTATAGGAACTCTAAAATCTCGTATAGAGAGATTAGAGTGGAGAATAATCACGGAGTCTCTGAGTCTAGAAGAAGAGAATAGGCTTGTAAGAGAAATCGCTAAACTAGAGGCTGAGCTCGAGAAGATGTATGAAAACGTTAAGAAGTCCAACGAAGTTATTGAGCTTAGAGCTGAGATTGCGAGTACTAAGATAGGTATAGGAGATCTAGGAAGAAAAATTGAGCAGCTGACTCAGGAAGTAGCGAATCTGAGCTCTAGAGAGCAGTCCGTTAGGTCGGAGATCGACAAGAACAGGAAGAATCTTGAGGAACTAGTGAGTAGCCTGAACTCATCGGTAGGCAGACTTCTCCAAGTAAAAGAGGAGCTGAAGACTCTGAGTGAAGCACTTAGAGAGAGCTACGAAGAGCTGAGAAAGCTGAGAACGGCTAGATCGCAGCAGAAGGCGCTCGAAGTATTCAGCAGAAAGAAGAGGGAGGTGGAGGAGAAGGCTAGGAGAAGTAGGAGGCTGAACTTCATAGAAGCTCAGATATTATATAGCTCGTACGAAGATATAGTTGAAGAGGAAAATGAGAAAGGTCCTGGTTCTAGCGGTTGACTACGACGACGATATCTCTAAAGCAGGGGTTACAACACCGGTAGTTGGCTACTCGAATCTAGTCGACGCCGCTCTTAAATTCGGAAGTGTCTTTCCGGACGACTCAGACCTCAACGTTCTCTTCCACGCTCTCCACTTGTACAAAGAGCTTAAAGAAGGAGAATACGAACCTGAGGTAGCTCTAATCTCGGGTAGTAGTGAGAGTCATGTTGAAGCCGGTAGAAAACTCCGGGACCAGCTTTCTTTCGTACTTAAGCAAGTGAACGTAGGTGACGTAGTTCTCGTTCTAGATAGCGTTGAAGATGAGCTGGTCATTCCGGTGGTTCAGAATCAGGCTAATCTAATAGCCATTGAGAGAGTTGTAGTGGAGCAGCTTAGAGGTATTGAAGAAACCTACGTTCTCATAGGGAAGTACTTGAGGAAAGCTATCGAAGACCCGAAGTATTCGAAGATCTTCTTCGGTCTACCCGGTCTTCTCTTCCTAGTATACGCTCTAATAAGTGCTTCACCCTATGCTAAGTATGCGTGGGAGATCACGCTGGTATTTCTCGGAATCTTCATGATATTGAAAGGATTTCACGTTCCGGAGTTCATATCGAAGAAGTGGTACTCCTCTTCTATATATAGAGTAACCGCAGTTCTATCACTAGCATCGATATCTATCGGAACGGCCTTCCTCGTTGGAGCTCTAGTAGCTAGAAACTTCTCAGCCGACCTGAGGTCTATCAGCACTTACGTAAAGACGTTTCTACCGTTTCTAACCCTTTCACTAGTAGTACTCCACACCGGTAGGTTAACGAGTAGACTGCTTAGAAGAAGCTTGAGAGCTTGGCGTGATGTTGTTGCGGTATTGTTCATCGTAGCGGTATCTCTCTACGTAAACAATGTCGTAGATATCGTAATGAACTACCCGGAGCTAGATATCTTAGCGATACTCTACGACTTGAAAGTAATTAACGTAGTTGCCGTAATCTCGCTATCTCTAGTAGCTGTCTATGTTATGTTGAGCTATGTTGAAAGGTACGTACTTGGCTACGCGAAGAGAACTTAACGTGGCGACTTACCTCTTCTCCGATATCACTTACAATTTCTTTTTTCAGTAGTTCGAGAGATGGCTGGTCTGGAACTACCACCTCCACGGAAGCACCGAATTCTCTAGCTAGACGTAGAGCGTTCTCTATTTTAGTTTTAACATACTTTATAGACCGGGTTCTACTGAAGTCTACGTAGAATCTGAGAGAGCGAACTCCTTCGAACGACGCTTCCCTTATAACCACATCTACAGCGGTCTTATTTAGACTGTAGACTAGAGTTCCTGTATCCATCTCTCTTACTAGAGACTGTGGTGGGTTCTTCCTCCTAAATATCTCTCTTAGGTGACCGTAGTTTATGGAGAGAATCATTTCGGGACCGTACTCAGATACGAGTCTCTCCGCTCTGTCGATACTTACGAGTCCAAGGCCCTTCAAGCAGCTCTCAACACTCTTCTTACTGAGCCCCAGCGCGTTAGATACATCCGATACTCTCAGACTACCTTGACTAATCTCTCTCTCAATGAGCTTAGAGTTTAGAGCTACGTAAAGCTCGTTGCGTCTATAGATCGTAATGAGCTCGCGCTCCTTCACGACATTCTCCAAGGTCCTCTCGTTACTTACGAAGATCTTTCCGTAGTCGAAGACTATGTTATCATACAGCTCGTCGTCTATAGCTACCGGAACGCCGTCTACGGCATCAGCAAACTTAGCTAAGTCGTTCTCCACTTCATCACTAATACTAAAGCCCCTACTGGAACCAACTCTAACTACTAAGCTCTCTCTACTACCGAACTGCTGCGCCTCTCTATCTCTAGTGCGCTCTCCAATAGTCGCTACGAAATCTATAGACCTCTCTCTGTAGTTAATCGGGTAGTCCAGCTCAACTACGCTACCAGCTACTTCTCTCAGTATATCCCTCACTCTTCTAGAGACCGAACCTGCGCCCATCTAAGACGAATTCTTTTGAAGAAGTAATAAACGTTTACACATCCAGTGTACCCCCTCAATGACGTCAACTCAATTTATTCTCAGCAGATCTCCGGTTATGGGAATATGGTTGAGTGAGGAAGTTGATGTTGCTAGAAGGTCTGCGTCTACTAGAGTACTGGAGTACCTAGATGCTGCTGAAGTAGTTGGGCTGGGAACTGGCTCGACAATCGGGGTATTTCTAAAAACCGCTTACGATAAGCTAGCTAGAAAAACACTCGTCGCTTCATCAATAGACACGGTTCTAACGGCCAGGTCCCTCGGCTTAAAGCTCGTAGAACCTCTCGCAGTCGATAGTCTAGACCTGTACGTAGATTCGGCAGACGAGGTAGACCCTCTCGGAAGAATGGTGAAGGGGGGTGGGGGTGCTATGACTATGGAGAAGGTACTCGCTTCCGCAGCTAAGCTCAGGGTATTCATAGTTGACGAGCTGAAGTTAGTTCCTAGGATCCCCCATAGAAGTCCCGTACCGGTGGAGGTAGTTCCTCAAGCAATTAGCATAGTTAGAAAGAAGATTGAGAGCGCCGGATTTATGTGCCGCCTCAGAGTTCCCGGAGGTAAGAGAACCCCGGTGATTACCGACATAGGTGGGGCTATAGTCGATGTAGAACCACCTAAACAATGGGAACCGGAAGACATTGCGAAGTTCCTGGAGAGCGTACCCGGCGTAATCGAGCACGGAATTTTCGTGAACTACGTAGATATCCTAGTTATCGGTAGACTCAGCGGTAGAGTAGAGGTAGTATCGTACAGGAGGTAGTTAGAGCTACACAGAAACGTGGAACTACTGCGCTAAACCCATATCCAGCGGACTGTAGTAGTAGACTATCTCTCCATCCAGATAGTCTCTAATGACCTTCTTAGAAGCTTCGAATAGGTCCAGCCCCCCTCCTCTAATCCACCCCCTCAACCTAGCAACTCCAGCTATGATTTCGTGCGGATCCTCGGACTCTACACCGTATGCTTCTAGAAACGCTCTCCTATTGTACTTCAAGACCTTTAGTATTAGGTCCACAGCCACCTTCTCCGGGTTCTCGAGCTCGTCTATAGGCTTAGACCTTATGACAGACTCCACATCGCCACCCTCGGGAGGGACTATACCAGGAGTGTCGATTAGGTAGATCCCCTCCCCGATTTTGAATAGCTTAGCTCTAAAGGTGTAGCCGGGGGACCCTGGGTAGGGTGACGTAGGTGTGGAGTGCCTTCCCTTAAGAACGTTTACTAGAGTAGACTTACCTACCTTGGGTAGTCCGAATACGGATACTACGACCCTACTTCTCTTCTCGCCTGGCTTTCCGGCTACTCTCTTTATAGTTTCTCTCAGGATGCGCGTACCCAGTCTACTGCGAGCTGATACGTAAACAGCTTCGTACCCGAGCACCTTCTTAAAGTACTCCTTCCACTCTTCGCATACCTCCTTCGGAACTAGGTCGGCCTTGTTGATGACTACTACGAGAGGCTTGCCGAGACTGGAAACTATCTTCTCGAACTTCGTACTTCTAGTATTGAGAGGGTCTCGAGAATCTGTGAGCTCTAGCACTACGTGAGATAGCTCCACGAGTTCTCTAACGAGCTTCCAGCTAGCGAACCTCATCTAAACTACCCCTACATAGAGGTAGGGGCTTAAGGAAGTCCTACGTCTTGCTTCTATGCCTAGCGATAGTGTCCTCACTGATAATCCACACGTTACCCGGGCTACATTTAACACTAGCGAACTCGCTCTCGAAGAACTCGCGGTTTAGTACGCACGTAAGAAATCCATGACCGAACTGGTCGAGTAGCTCTAGCTTAACCGAGCTCTCGACTTCAACAATCTTAACCTCCTTGGGAGCTCTAGCGAGTCCAGATACTATCATATAGAATCTTCTCCCACCTAGAAGAACGGATAGAAGAGCGTCGAATCTGTTATCGCACGTCTTAAGTACTCGTTGAACTTCGCTCACACCTACCCTTATCTACGTTCTTACGTACACTAAAAAACTTTGGAGAAGCTCGCTCGAGAACTGCCGTATTAGAGTCACTCACGGCTTCGCGTAGGTGTACCGCGGGTATTTGATGGATCAGAGTAATATTGCTAGATAGAGCTCGTACCGTAGAGACCGATGGGCTATCTCAACTACGATACTCAGCTACTCGAGTCACTGCGGAGAGTGTATGGGCAGAGCCTCGAGCTGCTTCTAGAGAGCTTGAAGTACCCCGGGAGTAGGATGTACGTTAGAGTAAACACCATGAAGACAGAGCCGGGCGCTCTCGTAGATAGACTTCGAGAAAGAGGTATCGAGGTCTTTCGGGATGAGGAACTAGCTGAAGCCGTATACTTCAGAGTTGAAGGACCGTTCACGGTATCCACTAGAGATAGAGTCGTCGTGGCGGTGAAGGAAGCTGCCGAGTCAGTAGCTCTCGGAGCTAACCTATACGCACCGGGCGTTCTGAAGTGCTACAACGTAAAGAAGGGTGATGAGGTAACGGTAGTTACGAAATCCGGGATCCCGGTAGCTGAGGGTGTTGTTGTGAGGGACTGCCACGAAGCTAAGAGCAGCGGTCGCGGCTTAGTCGTCGAAGTGCACAGATCTCTCTACAGAGCCACTAGAATTAGGGAACTCCCGGAGTTCGCTGAGGGGTTGATATACCCGCAGAGTCTTCCAGCTATGTACGTAGCTAGACAGCTAGAGCTGAAGCCTGGTGAAGTCGTGGTAGATCTCTGCGCATCTCCCGGCGGAAAGACCGGGCACGTGGTAGAGCTATCGCGCGGGAGGGTCGCGGTGGTAGCTTTCGATAGATCTAGGAGTAAGGTAGATAGAATGAGGGAGGAACTCTCGAGGTTAGGTCACGCACGGTACGTACAAGCTTGGGTAGCCGACTCGAGGTACGTCCACTTAGACTACCCGTGGCTAAGGGCTGATGAAGTAATCGTAGACCCGCCGTGCTCCGCTCTAGGAGTGAGACCCAAGCTAGAGGATAGAAAGAAGTATGAGGAGGTTCTAGCACTTAAGAAGTACCAGCTCCAGTTTCTGAAAGCGGCTTCGAGGATCGTTAAGCCCGGAGGATCTATAGTCTACTCAACCTGCACGGTCACTTTAGAGGAAAACGAGGAAGTCGTCGAGGAACTACTGAATGAGGAGCCTTGTCTAGATGTCAATGAAGTCCGCGTTGAGAGAGCCTCCAGGAGTGCCTACGGGAAGTTTAAAGATGTCTTCACCCGCTTTCACCCACACGTACACGATACCCCGGGATATTTCATAGCTAAAATCGCTAGGAAGTTGAGCTGCTGAACGAGCTACGCAGACCTCCACGCTTCGGAGATCGGTGATCTTCATGTAGGGTCAGAAACACGAGCCTACATCAACACTCAGACGGCAGACTGTCTTCATCCTAGTACTACTGTCTTTCCGAGCTATTAACTACCTCGATATCTGCAGAGGTAGTGGCATTCCTAGTCGATATCCCGACCGCACCACCTCGACGTCATCGAGTAAGCAAAAACTGCGAAGGGGATTGGCGCTCTGCGGTCACTCCTCTCTAGAAGTCCTGTAAAGCTCACCTCTCCTAGCTTCGAGTAGATTCGGTTCTAATCCCAGAAACTCAGCCGCCGATATTGGCTTCCTACTCGAGAGCTCGGAGATCTCTCTAAATAGCTTGACGTAGTTTAGATCTCTCATCAGGTGGTGGTCCACGATGAGGGTTTCAACGCATTTAGATAGCTTAGCTAAGTTTTCTCTAGCTATTCGAACCTCTCTCGGAGTGTAGGCTCTTCCAACTAGGTAAGTCGGGGGACCGTCAATTATTGATACCCTAGAACCGCACGCGAACTCAACTACGTAATCTTCCAGAGGTCCCTCTACATCAGACGAGAAACTGAGCGCATCCCCGCCGTCTTCAATTCTAGCCATAACTACGTATCCGAGTCTAGCGCTGCTTCCGTGGGGCACCGGGTTCGAGAAGACTATCCTGGTAGTACCGAGTTCAAACGTTCTGCCATCAGCTACCTGAACTCTGGCTCCAGCGCTCCTCACCATCTTCAGAAACTTGGAAGCTCTAATCCTCTGGGAGATGTTTATGTTCTCTACGGGGTCTTTGATTAGCAGGGTCTTCGAAGAATACCTCTCAGCGGGAATTCTGTACCCGGGGTCGTGGTGGTCGTAGTGGTAGTGTGTCACTATGATCACATCTACGTCCGCCAACAAACTCTCTATCCTAGAGACGGAGCTCTCCAACTGCCTCAGCTCTAGTTCGTGAGGTGGGAGACCGTACCTGACTGGTGCTAGAGCCGCCGAGGGGTCTATGAATATTCTCACACTTCTAGTAGACACTACCGTAGCCATAGACCTAACTCCGAGACTATCGAAGGCTACCGGAACTACCTCGATTTTCTCACAGAAACTACTACGTGGTAAAATTATTAACTCCGGGGTATATGTGCAGAGGGTTAAGTCTATGTACGAGATAACTAAGGAAGGAGTTTTCCAGCTGCTTAAGAAGCTCTCGGAGGCTATAGGCCCCTCCGGATTCGAAGACCCGATCCGCGAGATAGTTATCGAGGAGTTGAAGCCCTACGCTGACTCTATGTGGGTCGACTCCCTAGGTAACGTGATTGCCGTTAAGAAGGGTTCTAGGGGTAGCGGTAGGTTAATGCTCGCTGGGCACATGGACGAGATAGGCCTCATAGTGAGCCACGTAGACCAGAAGGGGTTCCTGAGATTCCAGCCCATAGGCGGGATATCGGAGAGAGTTCTACTAGGTCAGAGAGTAGTCATCAGAACACGTGAAGGAAGAGTTGTGAGGGGTGTCATCGGGAGTAGGCCTCCGCACATAATGAAGCCGGAGGAACTCAAGCAAATCCCCGAAATTAAGGATATGTACGTAGATGTTGGTGCTTCGAGTAGAGAAGAAGTGGAGAAGATGGGGGTTCTAGTCGGCTCTATAGCTGTATTTGAGAGAGACCTATCCTTCGTAGGAGGGTCCTCGGACGTAGTTACCGGGAAGGCCCTAGACGATAGAGTAGGTCTCGCAGCTATGGTTGAAGCGTTTAAAGCCGTTGACGGGAATGAAGTGGATGTCTACGCTGTAGCAACAGTTCAGGAGGAGGTAGGTCTTAAGGGCGCTAGAGTAGCTGCCTACTCGATAACTCCCGACGTAGCTCTAGCACTAGACGTTACTATAGCTAGCGACGTAGCCGGTGTCCCGGAGCAGGAGTGGATTACTCAACTAGGGAAGGGACCGGCGATAAAGGTAGTCGACGGGAGGGCCGCCACTGGACTCATAGCCCACCCAGTAGTTCGAGATAAGCTAATAGAGATCGCTAGGCAGTACAACATACCTCACCAAGTTGAGGTAGCTCCCGGCGGTACTACGGATGCCTCAATTATAGCACTAAACAAGGAGGGGGTTCCAGCAGCGACAGTATCAATACCTTCTAGGTACATACACTCACCAGTCGAGATCGTGCACCTAGGCGACCTGGTGAACGCCTCTAAGCTAGCGGCACTCTTCTCCTCGAAGATAACTTCGGAGTGGGCTCTATCGATATCCAGGAGGGTCATCAAGTGAGTGAAAGTAGGGAGATCGGAATAGAGGAGTTCTCCAGAGTAGACCTTAGAGTAGGTGTAGTTAAGAAAGCTGAGAAGATCCCTGGCTCCAGGAAGTTACTGAAGCTCCTAGTAGACCTGGGGAGTGAGGAGAGGCAGCTACTGGCTGGAATAGCTGAGTGGTACAACCCCGACGAACTAGTAGGTAAGCAGGTTGTTGTAGTAGCTAATCTAAAACCAAAGAAGATCATGGGCTACGTATCTCATGGAATGGTTCTAGCCACCTGCGACGAGAACTCCAAACCGGTTCTAATAACTACTTCAGAACCAGTGCGCCCTGGAGCAAAAGTCTGCTGAGAGTACCGGGTCTCACCTAGAAGTATAAGTCTCAGCCTGCGGGGGTGGTTAAGTCGGTTTTCACACATCAGCACGCGGCACTCCTAGTAGTTCTCGCAGTTGTAGCGCAGAACTTTAGTGTAGAGGCTGCGGCTACATGCTACGTTCAGGGTTCTCTAGCTACAGTATCCACTAGACTCTACGTAGAGTCCGAGTACATCACCATACCGGCTATAGGTAGGGTTCTAGCTATAGTGAACGCATCAAGGAACACCTTCGTTAGCTACCAGAGTAACTACTTAGAGGTGCTAGTACTTAATCCCCCAGCAAATATATCGGTCACGTACCTAACGGAGCTATTTGAGTATCGGGACGGTGAGTACTATACTGAGTTCTACAATCCCTACAGAACTCTCGCGGTGTACCTACCACTAAACTCCGTGGTAGTAGAAGTCTCGAATTTAACCCACTTCCGAAAAACTGGAGAGTACTACGAGCTGGTCTTTTCGGAAGGTCGCGTAAGGCTGGTTTATCTCTCAGTAGAACCGGGAGTTAGTGAGGTAGCCGGGTTTAGCTGGATTTGGATAGCTGTCGGTACTGGAGCCGCAGCTGCTGGCGGTGCTCTAGCTTACTATGTCTTAGTTAAGCGAAGAAGAGAGATCAGGAGGCTCGAAGTTCTAGACGACAGAGATAGAGCAATAATTAGCGCGCTAAAGTCGGGTCCTATGACGCCGCAGGAACTCATAGAGCTTACGGATATATCTAAAGC
This sequence comes from Sulfolobales archaeon, assembly GCA_026419835.1. Lineage (GTDB taxonomy): Archaea > Thermoproteota > Thermoprotei_A > Sulfolobales > NBVN01 > DRZP01. The sequence continues at coordinate 16,530 of JAOAKQ010000002.1, forward strand.
AACTTTCTACAGAAGGATTAAGAGACTCATTTCTATGGGTTACGTAGAGCAGGTTAAGAAGGAAGGTAAGGTGTACTACAGACTAAGGAAGGGGAGCGGTAGCTAGCTTAGAGAGCTTGCGCTAGTCCTATGGAGATGGTTATAGCGGTTAGTGCCACGGTAGACCACTGAACTACCCTATCTAGTTTCTGAGCGCCCACCTTCTTCAAGACTTCAGATAGGAGCTTACCGCCGTCGGTTATGATTAGAGGGGCTGAGTTGAAGATCGCTAGAGATATGTTAACTATGTAGAGAAGTTGGAGTTGGCAGTTCGCGTACAGTAGGTAGCTGGGGGTAGCGCTCGAGAATGTGTAGCTACTTGGAGCTACTACGATTCCAACTCTATACCCGTACTTCTCGACGTCGCCCAGACTTCTGGTTACCAGGTACTCTTCACTGAGTTCTGAAGCTCTGTAGAAACCGCACACGCCAGTATCTACTAGAGGCCTCACTCTAAATCTAAATACAGCTACCCTATCTAGGCTCCTATTTAGAGTTTCTCTGAGCTCATCTAGAGACCTTATTGAACTTCCGTTAATTTCCTCGAGTATAGATGGGTAGACTAGGCCCGCTCTACCGGCTGGCATCGCCGGGTCTACTCCGACTATCATCAGATGGGGTCCGTCCAAGTAGGGAGCTAGGGGTTGAGCCGCTAGTCCAGCGAGAGCTAGTGATAGTAGCCCAACGACTACGTTAGCCATAATTCCAGCACACAGAACCGAGGCTTTAACCTCCAGCTTCGACCTGGAGAAGCTCTCCTCGCTAACTCTTACGTAAGCTACGGGAAATATTAGTGCGAGACCTATACCCCAGCTCTCAACGGGGACGCCGTTTACTAGAGCTACTACCATGTGGAGTACTTCGTGAGCCGCTAGTCCTATACCTATCGAGATGAGTAGTGGAAGTAAGATGTTGAGACCGAACGTTATGCCGGGAATTACGGGGACTATAGGGGATTGGGGTGCTGGCTCCCCTCTTCCGATCGAGGTAACTAGGTCGATTACGTAGTTGAGGACAATGCTGTAGAATAGGTATGCTGAAACGGCGAGACTCGTAGCCGATATAGCTAGAAGAGCGTATCTGAGCGCTCTACCAGCTCTACGCGGACTGAGTCCTCTGCCTACATCGATTAGGAGAGCGCCGGGCTCTACGAACGTCTTCAACTTAGCTAGCTTCTCTCTGAATCCTTGAGAACTTCTATAGCAGTAGTATAGGGCTAGCTCTACCGCTACTATAGCGGCGAGAACCAGCAGTATTCCTTCTCTAGACATCTAGCTTCCCAGAGAGCTACAGAATTGAGGTTAAATCCTTGAGGGTTGTGATGACTACATCAGCACTTACGCTAGCTACTTTCACGATTCTATTTCTAGCAACGAGAACCGACTTCATCCCAGCAGCTTTAGCTGGTGCGGTATCGTATACCGTGTCGCCAACAACTACTGTCTCGCAATTCTCGACACCGGCCTTTCTAGCGATCTTAACGAAGATCTCCGGGTCCGGCTTACCTCTCACGACTTCATCACCACCAACTACGTAGTTGAAGTATTCCAGTAACTCCAGTTTCTCTAGCAGGGGTAGTAGTACGTAGTTCGGGGACGACGAGGCTAGCCCTATAGCGTATCCACGCTTCTTCAGGTAATTTAGGCAGGGTAGTACGTCCGGGAACGGCGATACTCTACCACTAGCGAGCTGCTTGAGGAAGTGCTTGTCCTTAACCCACCTAATCCTCTCGTAGTGCTTAAGTCCTTCACTACCGATAGCTGCTCTAACTATCGCGTCTCCGGGGAGTCCTATTAAGCTAGTGAACGCACTCCTATCTACTCGAGCCAGCCCGAGAAGCTCTACTGCGAAAGACCAGCCTTCGGAGTGGATATCGATAGTATCGACTAGAGTACCATCAAGATCGAAGACAACTAGCTTTACAGTCAATACCCTTCCCTACATTACCTCGCGGTCCTTATATCCAGGTCTCTCAGGAACCTCCTTCCGACTTAGAATCTTAGATAGCGCTGCTGTAACTCTCTGCTCGACGTGCTCTGCGTAGGTATCTAGTTCACTCACATCAACTTCAACATCTAGGAACCTAGCTATTACCTGAATTACGTGCTTAGCCGCTCTGAAGTCAGCTTCATCTACTTCAACTAGCGGTGCCCAGGTCTCCCCCAGGAGAACGGCTCCGGGAATTCCGTAGTACTTGCTCCACCCAACTATGATACCGTTCATTCCACTGATCGTACCTCCTCTAAGCTTCACAGCTCCGAGAGATGTGAAGGTCTCCACGGTTCTCGCATCGGTTCCTACTACGTACACCTTCCTAACTAACTCTACGTTAGGTACTACGTAAGCGGCAGCAGCCACTACGTACCTCACTCCTCTCTTAAATAGAGCCTCCACCACTTTCTTAGATATGGAGTTCTGACCCACGGAGTTCTGGGGCTGTACATCGGCTGTAAATACGAGTGCCTTCCCTATATCGTATATCTTACCGGTGAACAGATTGCCGAACCCACCGTCATCGACCTCGAGCTGCGATGGGAAGTACACAGAGTAAACTTCTCCAGCTAGAGACCCACCCAGCTTGTTTACGAAGTAGTTAGCTGTTATATACCCAACCCTACCCATACCTGGAAGTCCTACAACTAGCACCTTATCCTCGAAGCCGCTCTTCCTTAGCTTAATGCTTACGCTCATGTACGACCCACAACACTAGTTGCTGTATTAATTTAAAGCCGCGATCCTGCCGGAGGACTCGCCGCTACCGAGCTACCGCTAACTTAGAGTAGCTGGAGTTTCTTTACTAGATTCGGCCGGTACCGGGATGGCCACTACCTGAGACCTACCTATCTGTACGGTCTCTACTTTAACACCGTAGACTCTCTCTATTGACTCAGACGTGAAGACCTCTAGAGGACTTCCGGAGGCGACAATCCTACCTCTATATAGAAGATATACTCTATCGCAGTATAGTGAAGCTAAGTGGAGGTCGTGCAGCGCTACCACGGTGACCGCTCCGCGCTTCTCCGTGTACTTCTTAACGAGGTCCATGATCTCAAAGCGGTAGCGTATGTCTAGAAAAGCCGATGGTTCATCTAGGAGAAGCACTCTCGGTTTTTTAGCTAGTGACGCGGCTACTACTACTCTCTGAAGCTCACCACTGCTGAGCTGCTCTAGTTTTCTGTCTAGTATGTGGACTATATCGAGCTCCTTAGCTACCTCCTCAACTACTTCAATATCTTCTCTACTCTCGAAGTACTGGAGGGCCCTGTGGTGCGGGTACCTGGAGGTTAGTATGAAGTCTACGACCTTCATGGGCAGCGTCTTAGGTAGGTGGGGGTCCGAGTAGGAGACTAACTTAGCTATCTCACTCGCACTGTACGTTCTAACATCTTTTCCATCTATGTAGACAACCCCCTCCGACGGCTTAATTAGAGATGCCACTAGCTTTAGGGTCGTGGTCTTACCGGATCCGTTGGGTCCTACTAGACAGGATATCCTACCGCTATCGAACTCCAGGGTTACGCTATCGACAGCTTTAACGGTATCGTAGCTGAAGACTACGTTCTTGAGCTCTACCTTCATCTCCTACTACCTCTAATAACTAGGTACGCTAGAAACGGAGCACCAATAACACTAGTTACAACACCCAGCGGAATCTCACCTCTAGTGGATACTATCGAGATAGCTCTAGTAGCTACATCCGCTAGGATAGCTAGTGAGGAGCCTGTTAGTAGGGAGAGTAGTATCGTAACTCTGTGGTCTGAGGTTCCCAGTAGAATCCTAGTGATGTGCGGAGCGGCGAGCCCTATGAACCCCACTATCCCGACTACAGCAACCGATGACCCGGCTAGGAGACTGGCTACGAAAGCTGATACCGTTGTCACCACCCTGACTCTGTACCCTAGCTGAGCTGCGTAGGAGTCTCCAAATAGGTAGGCGTTTAGAGCCTTAGGAATTCTGAACGCGAACACTATGGCTACTGAGAGAGCTAGCGTAATCACTAGGTAGACCAGGTCTTGAGATAGTACGCGGCTCGCTGAGCCCATTAGGAGGAATACGTACGGGTGCCTGAGCTTGTCCTGCACTAGAAAGAGGAGTATGTGGGAAACACCCGAGAAAAGCGCTGAAACGGCTATTCCGGAGAGTATTAGCGAGAGACCCGTACCGCCGGCTACTAGGCTAATCGAGGTCGTTAGGAAGTATCCTAGGAGGGCTCCGGAGAAGGCTATTAAGATGGATATCTGGCGGTAGGCTATTAGAGTAGGATCTACTAGCAGGAATACTGAGAGAACGGCTAGAGCTGTCGAGGAGACTCCTAGAATAGATGGGTCGGCTAGGGGGTTTCTAGATACGCCTTGAACTAGAACGCCCGATACAGCCAGCATGCAGCCCGTGAGTAGAGCCGCTAGCGTTCTCGTAATTCTCAGCTCTACGATGAGTCTAGCCGGCTCACCGCACTCAATTCTCAGTAGGCACAGAAGGACCTTATCTAAGGGTATCATCGAAGCTCCGATAGATACGGAGACAGCTACGAGTGTGAGAAGAAGAAGTGCGAGTAGAGTGGATAAGGTAAAAAACCTGAGCCTAGCTACTCTAGCTATCCGGTGAGCCATGACCTCATCCTTCTAGGAGGTAACTTCAAGCTGCTGAAGAACGTTCTGCGTGATTACGACTGGTGCATCCGCAGTAGGTCTAACGATTACCGGAATATCGACCTCCCCGAAGATCTCTGGGTATAGAATGGATGCCACAATTCTAACCGCTAAGCTCAGTCTAGGACCGGGCCTCATGAGTATGTCGTTGGCTTCCTGGTTTACTAAATATATTCTACCATTCTTAAATGCGTTAGTAGCCGCTAGAGGGCTCTCCGCAATTTCTTTCAGCACCGCCTTGGGGTCTACTCCGTGAGCGCTAACTATTATTACATCCGGGTTCTGGGAAACTATGAACTCGTAGTCTAGTTGAGGCCAACCGGAGAACCTACCAGCTATATTCACACCACCAGCCGTTCTCAGAACCCACCCTATGAAAGTGTTTCCACCGGCACTGTAGAGACCCCAGCTGGGCGGACCTAGGAGGATAAGTACCTTAGGTCTTCCAGTTTTAGGTACTTGAGCTTCTACAGCACTTACTTCTCTCTCCATTCTAGCTATCAGCTCTTCCGCGGCACTCTCAACTAGGAATATTCTAGCTACAGTTCTGATGTCCAAGTAAACTTCGTACTTATCGATAGCACCACTCCCGCGTATGTAGAGAACCTTAATACCGGCCTGCTCCAGCTGGTCCTTGAGCCTTAGGTGGGGAGGAGTGCCGGCAGACCCAATTACGAGGTCCGGCTTTACCGCTAGTATCTTCTCTAGTTCTGGAGTCCAGAAACCTCCTATTACAGCTATCTTCCCCTCGTTAACGAGCTTGAGTACTTCCGGTGGGTAATTGCAGAAGCTGGTAACGCCGACAACCCTATTGCCGAGTCCTAGAGCGAAGAGTATCTCAGTTATTGACGGTGCTAGAGAGACTACCCTACCCGGCGGTTTATCGAATACGAGAACTCTACCTAGTGAGTCTACTACAGATACTATCTCACGTACTACAGTAACTGGCGTTATCGTAGTTACAACTCTAGTCGTAACTTGAGTCACAGTCTCGGTCACGGGCCTAGTTACGGTCGCCGCTGACACTATGGTTACAGTCCTCTCGCTTATGAGTACCGGAGCCGTTAGTCTACCCACACCTATACCAGCGGCTAATACCACGACAACTAGCACGGCCAGTACGATACTTCTAGACAGAGTCTTTCCGTATATCACCGTTTGGACACCCTATTCATACGTAGAGTTATCAATATAAGCTTTACAGTTGGAAGCTGTTGAGTTCTCAGCTCAAGCTTTTAAGTAGTGTCTTCCTAGTTGTTGAGGTGCTGAGCGTGGGTAGAACTAAAGTAGTTGGCGTAGCCGGTAGGTTCAGCTCTAGGTATGGGTCCTCTCTTCGGAAGAGGTGGAAGGAGGTCGTTGAGCGTAGGTACACTGAGTACGTATGCCCACTCTGCGGTACTAAAACCGTGTTTAAGAGACTGTCCGTAGGTCTGTGGAGATGCCCTAAGTGCGGGAGGGTATTTGCTGGAGGAGCTTACCAGCCCTACACTGAGATAGGTAGGGTAATAGTGGTACCTGGAGTTAGAGCGGTGGAGTCTCAGGAAAGGTCTAGTTCTTGAAGAAGCTACTGCTAATAACAACATCTAGAGAACCTTCAAGGAGAACCCGCAGCTTCGCTAAGGACCTGAACCTAGCCATACCTTACTCACGTAGACTTAATAGAGGTAAAGCAACGTACGGTGAGCTAGCTAGTAGAGCTTCCTCTCTAGGAGCTTACGGAGTTCTCGTAGTTCTCGAGAAGAGGGGGAACCCGTCCGCACTTCTCTTTACGAAACCGGAGGGCTTGGAGCTGAGAAAGGCGTTCCTACTTAAGCTAGGTGGAGTAACTCTACTTAGAGAAATTCCAGGTTCTCAAACACCTCTAGGTCTCAGCGAGCTCGCGCTGGCCGTGAAAACCATCCCGGAGGGAGTCCCAGAACTCCTAGCTCCCTACTTAATTGAGTGCTTCAGACCGAGCTTAGTGGAGAGAGCCGAGGGGGAGCTCGTAGAGCTCAAAATCTTGGGAGGGAGTACCGGAGCTACGGTGGCCTTTATTTGCGCTACGACAGACCGCGAGTGCGGACCTAGGTTCGTAGTTGTGAACGTGTTTGACTACTTAAAGCACTCGAGAATTCCCTAAGTGTCCACTAGAGCCTATCTACAAGAGTACCCCGGACTAGCTCTACCAGTAAGTGAAGGAAAAAAAGGTAGCGGTTAGGTTCTTACTTAAGAAGCTCTGTAGTTTGGGATCGGTCTAGTTCTTCTAGTTATCAGTAGGTGCAGTAGTAGCAGTAGAACGACCCCGAGTGGGAGGAGAACTAGCGGGTTGAGTAGTCCAGCTAGAATAAGTACGTATAGAACTACGCTAACCGCAGCCGCTAGAGTACCGTAGGGTAGCTGGGTTTTTACGTGGTCTATGTGGTCGGAGGAGCTGAACATGGACGACATTATGGTGGTATCACTTATTGGCGAGACGTGGTCTCCGTATATTCCCCCACCAAATACAGCACCGATTGACGCGGCAGCGAGTAAGTGCGCTAGTCCAGGATCTCCTAGTTGAGTTAAGGCTAGCTTCCAAGCCAGTGGTACGGCTATGGGTATCATGATCCCGAAGGTACCCCAGCTAGTACCGGTTGTGTAGGATACGAACATGGAGACCAGGAATATGATTAGCGGAGCGGCATACGCTGGAATACCGACCGCGACTGCGTGATTAACGACGTAGTCAGCGGTTCCTACAGTGTCCGTGGCTGTCTTAATGCTCCACGCGTGTAGTAGTATTGCGTTAGCGTAGAGCATCGTGTACATACCCTTAACCGTGTACTCCATCGCCTTAGTGAAGCTCAGTACTCTAAGTAGTAGAACCCCGGCTAGAGCTACTAGATAACCAGCGAAACTACCCCAGAGTAGTGCTGTAGCTGCGTCTGACTCCATTAGAGCATCTGAGAACGGCACAGTCCACCAAGGCACTTCACTCACCGACCCGCTCTCGATAATTGCTTGAGCCCCGGTGTACCACATACCTACGAGTGTGATAGCTACTAGAGTAGCGATGGAGGTAACGAATAGTGCTGGAGGAGCTCTTCTCTCCTTCACCGGCTCTCCTAGAATCGTCTCAGTAGGCATTAGAGGGACAGCCCCGTCTCTAAGAACCTTACCTTCAGCAGTGGACCTGAGCTCAGCGGCTAGCATGGGGCCGAAGTGCTTTCTAGACACTATTACGATGTAGACCATGAGGAGAGCTAGAATTGAGTAGAAGTGGTACGGGAGGGCCGACAGCCACATAGCGTATGGGCCTACCTCAGGAGCCGCTGCGATTTTCCCGGCCGCTACTTCTTCTTGAAGTGTTTCGAGTGCTGCTTTTATCTGACCTACTTCATAGCCTATCCAAGTAGATACTAAGGCTATGCCAGCTACTGGAGCCGCCGTTGAGTCCACTATGTAGCTTAGTAGCTCTCTACTGACTCTGAGTCTATCTGTGAGAGGTCTCATAGTGTTCCCTACGATTATGGTATTCGTGTAGTCGTCGAAGAACACTATAGTTCCTAGAGCTGTAGTCGCTATACCAGCTCCGCGCGCAGTTCTAACCCTCCTAGCTAGGGATTCAGCTAGACTGTGGAGAGAGCCGGAAACGTAGAGTAGTCCTACCAGAGCACCTATAACGAAGTCGAAGAGCAGTATAGTCGCATTCCACGAGTCGGTGGCGTTTTCAACTAACCAACTAAGTGTGAGCATTGTACCGCTCAGCGGGTTGTAGGCAGATACCATGAGCGCACCAACCCATACTCCTAGAAATAGAGATGGAAGTACCTGACCCGTTAGAATACAGAGAGTAATGGCTAGCAGCGGCGGGAGCAGTGGGAACGTGTAGTAGGGGAATCTCTTGTCTTCAGGCATGTACTCAGCGTTCGGCGGAGCCGCTAGAGCTAGAGCGATTACCAGAACTAGGATTACCACCACTATCTTAATCGAGAACTTCGAGCTCAGGAGATCTCACCTAAACATACACGCACTTCAAATATAAAAACTTTGCCCGCGGTTCGGAGCTTTCAGAGCTAGGAGTAAATATCCTCAGCGGAGGTCCGGAGCTCGACAGACCGCGGAATCAGCTTAAATTGTACTGTAGTTAGGAATGAGTTAGAGGTGGTGCGGGTACGCACGTATGTAAAGCCCTTAATTCGAGTGCTAAGAGCTGAAGACTGGAGACTTCTTGTCGAGGACGAGAACTGCCTATCGAGCGACCTAGGTCTCGGATGGCGCGTCGAGGGAAACACGTACTTTCTCGATATGGCGGAGCTTACGTACGTAGTCTACAAGGGTATCTGCGATGTGTACGTAGGAGATAGAGCGACCGACTTAACGCTTCTCTACTCACTATACCCCCAGATGGACTACGCCTGGTCGAAGTTCGCGGTACTACTCGACCTGAGGGAGAGGGGTAGGAAAGCTAGGTCGGGCTACTCGCCCAGAGAACTGCTCTACGCTAAGGGCAGTGAGAAGGTCCTAGTCCTAGTTCTTGAAGAAAACACGGTTATAGAGGCTTCGAAGATCGTTGAGTGGGTTAGGTCGGCTATAATGCGCGAGTGCGCTCCGGTGATTGCGGTCGTTGATGCTCACGGAGATGTAACCTACTACTCAGCGAGTTTAGCTAGAGCTGAAGATCTGGGTAGGGTGTACCTAGGTGAAGATTCCCCTGGAACCAGCTAGAGGCACTAGGGACTTACTACCACCGACATCGGAGTACCACCAGCAGCTGATAACCAGATTCTCAGAGGTCGCTGAGCTGTACGGCTACAGACTCGCAGTTATTCCGACTATAGAGCACTTCGAGATCTACGAAGCTAAGTCGGGACCCGGGATAAGTAGGAGCATGTACGTATTTCAAGATAAGGCCGGTAGGACCGTGTGCTTAAGACCTGAGTTTACGGCTAGTATTGTCAGAGCCTACTTGAAGCACCTAACGGCCAGACCGAAACCTATTAAGCTCTACTACTACGGGCAGGTCTTTAGGTACGATGAACCTCAGTTCGGTAGGTACAGAGAGTTCTACCAAGTCGGTGTTGAGTACGTCGGTGAGCCGAGGATCTACGCGGACGTAGAGCTATTCCAGCTGATTAGAGACTTCTACAGTTCTATAGGCCTATCGAACTACAGCTTCAGAGTTAACGACATCTCCATTATAAGGGGGTTGCTGAGTAGGTGGGGTCTACCCGAGGAAGCTCAGGACGAAGTGCTTCACTTAATAGATAAGGGGGAGATTGAGAAAGCACTCAATCTAGTTGGCGGCTTCTCCGGGTCCGAGAGGGATTTACTGGAGAAGCTACTGGAGATTAGAGCTCTAAGTACGGAAGAACTGAAGTCCGAAATACGGAAGTTGGGACCTCTCCCAGAGGAAGCCATGCCCGGGTTCGGTAGGCTGCTAGAGCTCTTCGAGACTCTCCTTGGCCTAGGCTTCAGGGTGTACGTAGACTTTAAGCTAGTTAGAGGATTAGCGTACTACACCGGAGTAATCTTCGAGGTTACGGTGCCGGGGTTCAATCTAAGTATAGGTGGTGGGGGTAGGTACGATACGCTATCTAAGCTACTCGGCGGTGCTGAAACACCAGCCACGGGCTTCTCTCTAGGTGTAGAGAGGACTCTACTAGCACTCGAAGCTGAGAAAGCACTCGAGAACCTACTGAAGCCTAGGCCGAGGGTTATGCTTGTATCTCTAGTACCGGACGTAGCTTACGTAGATAGGGTATCGACTAAGATGCGGAGTAGGGGCGTTATTGTAGATGTGAGGTTCTCGCACAAGCAGAAGCTATCGGACCTACTGAGTCAAGCCGCTAGACTAGGCTTCGACTTCGTAGCGATCGTAGGTGAATCCGAACTTAGGGAGCGGAAGGTGGCTGTGAAGTACTTGAAGACCGGAATCCAGAGAGTCGTCGATGCGGATACCGCAGACCGGTTCGTATTAGAATGGCTTAGTTGAGAAAGGTAGTTGTCTTCTTTTCTACCTACAGCTACTTCCGGGGGCTGTCGGAGTGCTCGAAGGGCATTCTCTAGTGGAAGATGTGAAGATCAGGAGGGGGATGAGTGTGAGGGAGCTAGTAGAAACCTACGAGAAGATCCACGGGTTCACAGCCGGGTCTCTAGCTAGAGCCGCCGAGATCCTCAGAGAAGGACTTAGAGACTCTGATGCGAGATTTCTATCGTTCACAGGTAACCTGGTGGCAACGGGTTTAAGGGGGGTTCTAGCTCAGCTCATCGAGGCCGGGTTCTTCAACGTGGTCATCACTACGTGCGGAACCGTGGACCACGATATTGCGAGAAGTATGGGCGGTAGGTACTATAGAGGTGACTTCGACCTCAGCGACGTAGAGCTATCTGAGAGGGGAATACATAGACTTGGGAACGTACTGATTCCTAGAGATAGCTACGGCACCGTTATTGAGTCCTACGTTAGAGAACTCGTCGGGAGGTTAGCGAGGGAGAGGTTAGTGTGGGGCGTGCGGGAAGTCCTTCAGGAGGTCGGTAGAGACCTCAGTAAGGACTCGAACTCGATCCTAGGTTCCGCGTATAGGTCTGGTGCTAGAGTCTACGTACCGGGCATCACGGACGGTGCTTTCGGAACGAGCTTATTCATATTCTCCCAGTTCGAGAAGGTGCGGCTAGACCCGTTTAGAGATATGAAGGAGCTTTCAGATATAGTCTTCTCCTCTAAGAAGAGCGCGGCTCTAGTTCTCGGGGGCGGTATAAGCAAGCACCACACTATATGGTGGAACCAGTTTAGGGGGGGTTTAGACTACGCAGTATACGTAACCACAGCAGTAGAGTGGGACGGCTCTCTAAGTGGTGCTAGAACTAGGGAAGCTATCTCGTGGGGGAAGATTAGTTCGAGAGGTAAGCACGTAACTGTCTACGGTGATGCGACTGTAATACTGCCAATACTAGCGGCCTATCTTATCGATGTGGCAGGTCTTGACCGCTAGTGGGGTAGTTAGAGAGTTCTCGTCTGGAGGTAGTTTTTAATGGCGCTACTATTAGTACGATTTGAAGAGATTGAGTAGTTGATTGAGGGGTGGTGGTAGTTAGAGAAGAACTAGGTGAAGCATCGCTAGCTGTATACTTCAGGTCGTGCCCTAACTGCGGAGGTCCGATTAGCGATAGGAGACTTCTAATGGGCTTACCCTGCACTAGGTGCCTACCTCAGAGAGCGGTTGAGGACTTGGAGAAGGTTTCCCTATTTAGAGTATTGAAGAAAGCCGGTACTATGAAGTACTATAAGGAACTGGAGAGAGTGCGGAGTGCGTATAGCGAGCTAGTCGAGGTCTTCACTAAGGCTCTGGGAAGCGAGCCGTGGGGTATACAGAAGCTGTGGCTCATGAGGTTAAGTAAGAGGTCTTCTTTCGCGATGCTAGCACCGACTGGTGTTGGTAAGACGACTGTGGGTCTTCTAGCGGCTATATACTTCACTAAGAAGGGAGGTAAGAGCTACGTTTTAGTGCCGACAACCATACTGGTTAAGCAAGCTGAGAAAGTCTTGGAGAAGTTTCTCAGTAGAATAGGGTACGAAGCTATAGTTATCTCAATACACTCAAAGCTCAGTAGAGCTGAGAAGGCTAGGAGGGAGGAAGCTCTCGAGCGCGGGGATTTCGATATACTGGTCACTACATCTAGGTACTTGATGAAGAACTTCGATAAGTTTAAGAACCTCAAGTTCAGCTACATCTTCGTAGACGACGTTGACGCGATTATGCGTGGTTCTAGAGCTATAGAGATGGTACTCGCTCTAATGGGCTTCTCGGAGGAGGACGTAGCTAGAGGCATAGAGCTAGTGAAACTGAGGAGAGAGATGGCGTATAGAGGTTCGAAAGAAGACCTCCTGGAAAAAACGAGAAAGCTCGAGGAAGACCTGGAGGAAAGGTCTAAGCAAATAGACTCCGTTTTAGTGATTGCGTCAGCTACTGGTGCTCCCAGAGGTATTAGGTCTAGATTGTTTAGAGAACTCCTAGGCTTCGATGTAGGTGCTCGCCCCGAACTAATTAGAAATGTTGTTGATGTGTGCGTAGTTCCTTCCAAGAGCATCGAAGACGAGGTCGTTGAGCTCGTGAAAAAACTGGGTAGTGGAGGACTTGTCTACGTACCGGTGGATAGGGGTGTAGAGTACGCTAACTACTTAGCGAACTATTTGAGAAGTGCCGGTGTGAGAGCTGAAGCACTTCACAGTAAGAAAACTGAAGCACTAGACCTCTTCGCCTCGGGTGGCGATGTCGATGTTCTAGTTGGCGTAGCGACGTACTACGGAGTTCTTGTGAGAGGAATAGATATACCGGAGCGTATTAGGTACGCAGTCTTCGCCGGGGTCCCGCGGCATAAGGTAGGACTTAGAGTAGAGAGACTAGATGTTAGGGATGCTCTAAGACTACTTCCACTACTAGTGACCTCAGTGAAATCTGAAGAAGTTAGAGATAGGCTCGATACCTACTTTACTAAGCTAATTAGAGCTGTGAGAAGAGCTGGGTCCCTAGCTATAGAGAGATTTAAGGAAGTTCTTGAAGGTAGAAGAGCGCCGGAAACGAGCGTGGAGATAACGTTTATAGAAGCTTTCGAAGCAGTTAAAGAACTCTTGAAGAACCCCGACGTACTGGATTCCATGAAGAAGAACCCGGAGGTAGCCGTTGTAGAAGAAAGTGGAGAACTGTACGTACTGATACCGGACGCTCTAACCTACATACAGGCTAGTGGAAGAACGTCGAGACTTTACGTAGGAGGTGTGAGTAGGGGTATATCTGTCGTTATCGTAGACGATAGCAGGCTCCTTAGAGGTCTCGAGAGGAGGCTTTCATTTACGATTGATGACTTCAAGTTCGCTGACTACGGCGAGATTTCGGAAAAGCTCCCCGAGATTCTGAGGGATGTAGATAGAGATAGGGAGTTTATACGAATGATTCGCGAAGGAGTCGTACCAGTGGAAGAACTCACGAAACTTCGAGGTCTTGAGTTCAAGACTTCACTACTGATCGTCGAGTCCCCCAACAAAGCTAGGACCATAGCTAGGTTCTTCGGAAAACCGAGTGCTAAGGAGTACGGAAGACTTAGAGCTTACGAAGTGAGCTTAGGTAACCAGACCATACTCATAACCTCGTCGGGAGGGCACGTCTACGAGCTCGTTACGAATATCGGGGACTTACTTAAGAATACTGGTGATTGGACGGAGCTTCACGGAGTTATGGTTAGGAACGGTAGGTACGTACCCATCTACACTACGATAAAGAAGTGCCAGTCTTGCGGTAGGCAGTTTACGGATGAGGGAGTTCAAGCTGGTGTGTGCCCCTACTGTGGTTCTACGCGGGTCGCCGACTCTATAGACGTTGTGCTAGCTATAAGAGATGTCGCAATGGAGGTAGATGAAGTACTCGTTGGTACGGACCCCGATACTGAGGGTGAGAAGATAGCTTACGACTTGATCTGTGCCGTTACTCCTCTAAACGGCAGTGTTAAGAGGATAGAGTTTCACGAAGTTACTAGAAGAGCTCTGGCCGAGTCTATAAGAAATCCTAGAGATGTAGATGTAAACCTAGTTAAGGCCCAGCTGGTTAGACGCATAGAAGATAGGTGGATAGGCTTCTCTCTATCGAAGCTACTTCAGGAGGACTTCTGGCCGATGTTCTGCCGCGAGATAGTTCCTCAGCTACCGAATACCGCTAGAAAGAAGTACCAGAGGCTGTGCGATGAAAATCCCACGGTGTATAGAAACCTATCAGCCGGCAGGGTTCAAACACCGGTTCTAGGCTGGGTAATCAGGAATGCGGAAGACTACAAGAAGTCGAGGAGGGAGGCTATTGCGGTATCTATAGAGGAGCTCAACCTAGAGTTCACTGCGGACCTACGGGATGAGTTTAGGAGAATTGATGTCAGCGATGTGGAGTTTGTTGATGTAGTTATTGAAGGTGTTGAGGAGCAGGTAGTTACGTTAAAGCCCGAACCACCGTTCACCACGGACTCCATACTCTCAGAGCTCAGCTCGAGGTACGGTATCTCCGTAGTTAAGTCTATGGAGATCCTCCAGGAACTGTTTGAAGCTGGCTTCATAACCTACCACAGAACTGATAGCACTAGGGTCTCCGATGTGGGTATTAGAGTAGCTGAAGAGTACTTGAAGCACGTTGAGGGAGAGAACTACAGAGAGCTATTCAAGCCTAGAACCTGGGGTGAGGGCGGTGCTCACGAAGCCATCCGCCCGACCAGACCTATAGATGCGGAAACACTTAGAAGACTGATCGACGAGGGGGTCATGGAGCCAGCGATCAAGCTACAGAAGAAGCACTTCATCGTGTACGATACCATATTCAGAAGGTTCGTAGCATCTCAACTACGTGAAGCTGATGTAGTAGCTGCTAGAGTCAAGTACAGACTGCTCCTAAAGCTCAAGAACGGTCAAATAGCTGAGTTAGGACCTAGCTACGTCAACATCTACACGTCTGTAGCTAGAGAAGGCTTCCTCAAGTACGACCGGAGGATTAAGATTAGAAAACCGGTAGCTCCAGGTACCTACAGAGCTGCGAACGTCAGATTATTCTATAGAAGTGACGTTCAGCAACACACAGAGTCGTCTCTAGTTAGAAAAATGAAGGAAGCTGGTATAGGTAGACCCAGCACGTACTCGAAGATAGTGGAGACGATATTGAAGAGAGGATATGCGAGACCTGTCGTAATGTTCGGTAAGAAAATCAACTACCTAGCACCGACGAAACTCGGTGCGGAAGTGTACAGGTACCTTATCGGTAGATTTGAGAAACTCGTTAGTGAAGAGAGAACTAGGGAACTAGAGAGAAAGATGGACCTAGTTGAGCAGGGTTTAGACGACTACAGTAGAGTTATATCGATACTCTACAACGACTTAGTTGATATGGGGTTAGTGAAGTGAAGACCCGGGACTTGGTGGCGATAGCGGTCTATAGACTCAATCTTGGCGTTGGAACTAAGGAGTTCGTCAGGGAAATTTACGATCTCGCGGTTGAGTCCAGCCCGGTTAGTGCTTCAATACTGCCACTACCTCTAAAACCTCTGAGAGACTTCATGTCCGGTAGGAAGAGCTACGGATCTTATAGAAGAGCGGTTAGAAATCTCACCACTAAAATCTCAGCGGTAGTTAATTCAGAGAGAGCGTACGTAGGTCCGGTAGTAGTACGCTACGGAGGAAACACTTTTCTCTCAGTAGTTGAAGCCGCATCGGGTTCCGAGATTTCGAGAAAGTTCATTAGGTACGGTGGTGAGTTTAGAGGACACGTACCTAGACTACCGAACGTAATCATCGGCAACGTCAGCGTATGTTTTCTAATTCTCGACGACGTGTTCTATCCGGAAACGGCTAGGTACTGTGCTGAATCCGGTTCTTCGCTCCTAGTCAGCGTTCTCCCCCCTATAGCAGACCTAGACCCGGAACTAGCGGTTGCAGCCGCTCGCGTAAGAGCGTATGAAAACGGAGTAAACGTCGTACTGCTGGGTGGGTACGTTAAAGACCGCTCCATTCCCACGGCAATCGTAAGGAGAGACGGTTCTGTAGTAGATATCGTTAACGAGGCTCGCTCGGAGGTAATAGAGATTCAGCTAGCTGGAGAAAGTACCGCTAGACCGTGCTGCGAGTCTATGCGTAGGTACTTCGTTAAAGCAATAAAGATGTTGAATAGCTCTAGCGTGTAGGTACTCTACTTTCTCTCCACAGGACCTACTACAACCGACCCAGCTAGTTTGTTTATGTAGTCTACGTCTTCATCTACTAGCTTCTGGATGAGCTCTACCTCCTCTTTCATTAGGTGAGCGAATCTTCCCTGAGTCTTTAGGTACTCCTCGACTGGGAGGCGCTTAGGTACTGGTGTAGTAACTCTGAAGGAACCTCTATCGATCTCGTAGTTTACCCATATACCTGTCTGAACCGCTAGCTTAGCAATCTTAACCGTTAGATGGGGCTCGTACCTCCACCCCGGAACGCAGGGTGCGTATGCGTGTATGAAGGTAGGTCCCTCGATTTCAGATGCCTTCCTCAGCTTCACGTAGAAGTCGGAGATGTACGCAAAATTGACCGTTGCTACGTACGGTATTCCGTGAGCTCTTACAATTCCAACGATATCTTTCTTCCTCCTCCACTCACCCCGCCAGACCTTACCTGCTGGCGTAGTCGTCGTCCAGGCGTAGAGCGGGGTTGCGCCACTTCTCTGAATACCCGTGTTCATGTAGGCTTCGTTATCGTAGAGTACGTACAGAACGTTATGACCTCTCTCAAGCATTCCTGAGAGTGCCTGTAGTCCTATGTCTACGGTACCCCCATCACCACCTATAGCCACCACCTTCACCTTCTTCTCGGGGTTCATCAACCCCTTCCTCTTCAGAGCCTTCACAGCGGCCTCTATACCGGAGGCAACTGCGGCGGCGTTTTCAAATGCTACGTGAATCCAGGGAACTCTCCAAGCAGTTTCTGGATATAGGGATGTCGTAACCTCAACACAGCCCGTTGCGTGGGCTATGATGATGTCCTTACCGAGAGCCTTGAGTAGGTGCCTCATTACTATTGCCGCTCCACATCCTTGACACATTCTGTGTCCTGGAGCTAGGAGCTCTTCTCTAGGTATTGAAGCTATTGTAAACGCACTCACTCTCTCACCCCGATGAAGCTGTAGTGCTTCTTCACTTCCCTCATCTTCTTACCTACTAGGCTGTACGCGTGCTTAGCTATAAACTCTATGTGGCTCTTCACCACGGCCCTACCACCTAGACCCGTTACGTAGTTAACGATAGGAATATCAAGACTCTTCTTAAAAGCGGATACAACTACGTCTGAGTACAGAGGCCCAACGAAGGACGACCCGGCGTTCACAGCTCTATCGATTACGGCAACGGCTTTAGCGTTCTCTAAGTACTTAACTACCTCTACCTCTGGGAAAGGTCTGAACAACCTGATATTCAGTAGCCCTAGCTTCATGCCGGACCTCCTAGCTTCCTCAATAAAAACTAGGGCTGTACCCGTAGTGCTGCCCATTGAGACGATCACTACATCCGCGTCGTCTGTGTAGAAATCATCTACTTCCCTATACTCCCTCCCGAAGCGACGCTTGAACTCTCTGAGAGCTTCAGATATAGTTTCTCTAGAGTTTTCAATAGCGTCCTGTAGCTGAACTCTGAACTCAAAGTACCAGTCTGGTGATGCTAGAGAACCCATAGTTACCGGCCTATCTGGGTCGAGCGTAGGTCGACTAACTCTCTTCGGAGCGTACTCGAGAGCCTCCTCCTTCTCGATCACGTCAACTGGTTCCAGAGTGTGGGATACTACGAAACCATCGTATCCAATAGCAACCGGTATGCTTACTCTAGGGTCTTCAGCTATCCTGTAGGCTGCGATGATTAGGTCGTGAGCTTCTTGAGCGTTTAGAGCCATGAACATTATCCAGCCGGTGTCCGAGGCCGCCATGAAGTCGCTGTGGTCGCACCATATGTTTATTGGAGCTGATATAGCCCTGGTAGCTATACCCATAACTATCGGTAGTCTGGAGGAGGAAGCTATGTGCATTATCTCGTACATTAGTAGAAGTCCCTGAGCTGACGTAGCTGTAAAGACTCTAGCGCCAGCGGCGGAGGCTCCGACCACCGCTGATAGTGCTGAGTGCTCCGACTCTACGTGCAGAAATTCGGCGTCTAGCTCCCCGTTAGCAACGAACTCAGCGAGCTTCTCTACGACGGCCGTCTGAGGAGTTATTGGGTAGGCGGCGACTACGTCTACGTCTACAGCTTTAACAGCGTAGGCAACTGCGTAGTTTCCTGAGAGAGGCATCACCTTACCCACACTACCTCACCTCCTCCACCATAGCTATAGCCTTAACTGGGCACTCCTCAGCACAGATACCGCAGCCCTTGCAGTAGTCGTAATCGATAGCGTACATTACCTTATATGCTTTACCGGACCTGGAGGTATACGGCTGGTCTAGCTCAACAATAGCCGGCTCCGGGCAGTAGGTCCAGCAAATCCTACACCTAACGCACTTATCCTGGTCTATAACGGGTTTCAGAACCCTCCAGCTAGCGGTTTTGTACCTAACTGAAGACCCGGGTTCGAGTATGACGGCACCTCTAGGTAGCTCCCTCCAGCCTGGTAGCGCAGACATCTACCCCACCTCCGTTAACTCGAAAGCTTTCCTCAGAACCAGCTCGTTGAGTGACGCTAGTCTAGCACCAAACCTAGACCTAACAGCATCGACCAAGTGCTCGAGGTCCACCAACCTAGAGGCGGCTGCGAGAGCTGCCGTCATCGCCGTATTCACAATCGGTAGCCTAAAGACGTCTAGAGCGATCTTAGTAGCGTTGATAGCTGCGTACATGTAGTCCCGGCCTAGGATTTCGGCTAGTTCGCTCGGCTTTCTGACGGTGTTAGCTACGACTAGCCCCCCCTTCTTCAACCCGTATAGTACTTCACGACCTACCATACTCGAGTCTAAGACGACTACGATATCTGGGTTTAGAACCGGTGACCTATCGTATACGACCTTCTCAGCTATTCTATTGTAAGCGGTTACCGGGGCTCCTCTTCTCTCAGCACCGAACTCTGGGAAGGCTAGTGCGTAGTATCCTTTAAGTATAGAGGCGTGTGCTACTAGTTCAGCAGCCGTTACAGCTCCCTGCCCCCCTCTTCCATGCCACCTAACCTCCACCAACACCGCACGATCTCCAAGACATCTACTGCGATAGCTAAAATACTCGAAACCTGAACGTACTCCCAGGAACTGTGCTGAGGTAGTGCTTCGCCTACTTCAAGCACTATATACTTACGTACTGAAGGCCATACTACGCAGGTGAGTGGCTGCGTAGTTGCGGGGACTATATTTCGTGGAGAGCTCTGGGTGTAGAAGAATGCTTACCTAGGTAGCTCATCCAGGGTAGCGCTACCGGAGGGTCTTCGGCTATCTAGAGCTTAGAGCTATTCTCTCTATTTCCTCCTTCCTAGAGATCGAGTAGCTTCTGGAGTCGTTGTTAGCCGCTAGAATTATCTCGTCTGCGAGGCACTCAGCTATGTGCTTAGTAGATTTAAAGGAGGCTATTCTAGCACCCTCCGTTAGGAACCTCAGTGCTAGGTCTACTCTCCTTAGGGGAGACACGTCTACAGCAACGTGGTATATTATGCCTCCGTACATTATTCTCGTAGTTTCCTCCCTGGGCGCGCTGTTCTCTATAGCTCTTACGAGAACCTGCAGAGGGTTCTGACCGGTCTTCTCATTTATTATATCGAAAGCTACCTTAACGATGTTGTACGCTAGGTGCTTCTTACCGGTACTTCTACCGGGCCTCATGAGCTTATTCATCAGCCTCTCGACTACCGGGACCTCCGACTTAGCGAATCTTCGGTGCTCGTGTCTTCCACCGGTGTGCGGTACGTAGTGCGGCTTTAGACATATGTACTTCTTTAAGCTCGGGTCTCTCGTCTGGACGTTCACGTAGTCCCACTTACCGAATAGTTTTATCTCCGAGGGAGTGATCGCCGTACCGCTCATATAGACGCCTCAACCTCTAGTGCCCCGGAGCTTTTAAAATTCACAACCTCACACCAATAGCTTTAGCGCAGGAAGAGATCGTTCGAGAGAGTTCGTCCGGTACGGACATGACCTTGCTCAGAGTTAAACTGTAGATCGCTGCGCTACTCGCTATTTCACCAGGGTTTGCGTAGCGGAGGATTTGAGTACTCTTTCCTAGAGATACCGCAATGGAGTCCCCCGCTACCTCGATGGATAAACCTCCGTAGGATATCTTAACTGAGTCATCGCTCGCTGAGTAGGAGACAATTCTGAGAGGTTTGAACTTAATGAATGTAGAGCTACTCCGAGTTTTAATAAGAATGCTCTCACCGCAGACCTTCCTGTAGCCTAGCTCCAGACCTACGGAAGCTTCTAGAGCGGATAGACTTCTCACGGTAGCCGCTACCTTGTTCAGCAACTCGTAGAGAGCGTCGAATGCGGCAGTTCTAGATTTCGGAAGCTCTCTCATAGACCTACTTCTCAAATCATCGAACTGCGCTATGCGCCCCTCCAGTACGCTCAGGGCGTTTCTAAAGCTCACGCGCTTCACCTCGCACCTAGAACCAGATGCTGGCAAGTGTTTTTAAGTGTACGTACTCCAGATAGTAGTGCGGGCTAGTGGCTAAGTACGTATTCGTAACCGGGGGCGTTCTATCCGGTCTCGGAAAGGGAATTATCACAGCATCGATAGGGCTACTACTGAAGAGCATGGGCTACTCGGTAACCGCCATTAAGATAGACCCCTACGTTAACGTAGA
This sequence comes from Sulfolobales archaeon, assembly GCA_026419835.1. Classification (GTDB taxonomy): domain Archaea; phylum Thermoproteota; class Thermoprotei_A; order Sulfolobales; family NBVN01; genus DRZP01. Next base: position 37,497 of record JAOAKQ010000002.1, read on the forward strand.
CGCGGGGACCATGAATCCGTACATGCACGGCGAGGTTTTCGTTACGGACGACGGGGGTGAAACGGACCTAGACCTAGGGCACTACGAGAGATTTCTAGATGTGAACTTGAGTAGGGACCACAACATAACCACCGGTAAGGTGTACATGGAGGTAATAACCAGGGAGAGGAGAGGCGACTACCTAGGTCAGACCGTGCAGATAATTCCCCACGTAACGGACGAGATTAAGCAGAAGATTAGGGATGTAGCTAGGAAGACCTCGGCCGACGTAGTTCTCGTCGAGGTAGGGGGTACTGTCGGGGATATTGAGGGTCTTCCTTTTCTAGAAGCGGCTAGGCAGATGAGGCTGGAGGAGGGGTCTGCGAACGCACTATTCGTTCACGTAGTTCTAGTACCTAAGTTATCGACTACCGGGGAGTTTAAGACTAAGCCAGCTCAGCACAGCTTCCAGGAGCTTAGGAGGATAGGTATACAGCCGGATGTAATAGTAGCTAGGTCTGAGAGTCCTCTAGCTCCGAGTGTTGTAGGTAAGCTAGCTCTCTTCGGTAACGTCGGCATGGACGAGGTTGTGAACAGCTACGACGTCGACCCCGTCTACGATGTTCCGATAGTACTTAGAGAGCAGGGACTCGATAGAATTCTCGCGCGCAAGCTATTTCTCGAGTACAGAACTCCAGACTTAGGTAAGTGGATCGAGTTCGTTGAGAAGTACGGGAGTGCTTCTAAGACAGTGAACGTCGCAATGGTCGGTAAGTACACAGCACTTCACGATAGCTACCTATCCATAGTAGAGGCGTTGAAGCACGCCGGAGCTCACCTGGGGGTTAGACCGAGACTGGTGTGGGTTGAGTCTACGGACGTAGAGAGGGGTAGGGTGGACGTCGAGAGCGTTGTGGGGAGTGTCGATGGAGCGGTAGTACTTCCGGGCTTCGGGTCTAGGGGTGTTGAAGGTAAGATAGCGGTAATTAGAGCGCTTAGAGAAGCGGAGAAGCCCGTGCTGGGCATATGCTACGGCCTGCAGCTCATGGTTGTTGAGTTCGCTAGGAACGTCCTAGGTCTTGAGAAAGCTAACACTACCGAGGTAGACCCGAGCACACCGCACCCCGTGGTTGACCTGCTGGAGATCCAGAAGTCCGTGGTGGTTAAGGGTGGGTCTATGAGGCTGGGGGCTCTCCCCATTAAGATAGCTGCCGGAACTCTAGCGTACAGAATCTACGGTGCGGACCTCGTCTACGAGCGCCATAGGCATAGGTACCACATAAATCCGCACTACCTAGATAAGTTCGAATCATCGGGCTACGTAGTTAGTGGTGAGAGCCCAGAGGGCTACCCGGAGATCATGGAGCTCTCGAACCACAGATTCTACTTCGGAACTCAAGCGCACCCGGAGTTTAAGAGCAGGCCCCTCCGCCCATCACCAGTGTTCGTCGAGTTCGTGAAGTCCTTAATCTAGGTCGGGGCTCGGGTGCTTTCCTTGGTTGAGTGGTTCGTGGATTCGCACGCTCACGCATCACCACTAGGTCTAGGGTATGAGGAGGTCGTTAGGAGATTTAAGCAAGCTGGTGGAAAGCTCATAGTGCTAGTTCAGCTTACCCCGGGTAGCTACGGATTTGAAAGCAATCTCGAGGGAGTAGTTAGGTCTCTCGAAGTTCACGTAGGTCTCTGCGGTAGAGTTAGGAGCGAGTACGGCAGTGTACTCTGCTTCGGGGGTCTGCATCCTGCGGTAGCTGATAGACTCGCTAGAAGCTCCAAGAGCGTGGACTGGGTGCTCGCTGAAATAGAGAGGAACTACATGAGGAAGCTCAGGGACATACTCATCGGCGGACTCCTGGATGGTTTGGGGGAGTTCGGTAGACCGCACTACCCCGCGCCACCGGAGTCTTGGGCTCTCAACGAGCTCCTCCTAGTTAAGAGCTTAGAGCTAGCTAGAGACCTAGATAAACCTGTTCACGTACATAGCGAAAACTCCGGGTTGGTAACTCTCGAGAGTCTGAAGTTCTTCGTAGACAAGGTCGGCGTACCACGCAGAAGGGTCCTCGTACACCACGTACCTCCATCCCAAGTACCTATCTACTCTAGAGAAGGTTTCTACGTAAGCGTAGTTGGGAAGCTGGAGGTCGCTAGATCTGTAGGCTCCGAGTGCTCCAACGTACTAGTAGAGAGTGACTACCTGGACGACCCTAGAAGACCCGGGGCCGTTGCGTATCCTTGGGAAATCAGGCGCGAGGTTCTTAAGGCCGTAGAGGAGGGCTCTATTTCTGAACATTGCGGTTCGAGAATACTCGCACTGAATCCGGCCGAGTTCTACGGCACTACCGGCTAGTGCTTATATATCCATAGCTACCTCAGCTAGGGGATTGAAGATAGGGGTAGTCTCCGAGAGAACGCCAGCGGTAGTAGACTCGTGCCACCCTCCGATATGTAGTAGCTGCGGTAGGTTGGTAGAGCCCTACGCTAGAGCCGTTAGATTCAACTGCCCGAACTGCGGTAAGTCCACTATATGGCGCTGCGAGAAGTGCAGAAAGCTAGCTCTCCACTACAAGTGCCCGTCCTGCGGGTTCGAAGGACCGTAGGTGGTTGCCGTGGGTAGGGTGGTAGTAGCCGTTAGAGTTAACCCTCTGAGCGATGAGGTAGACCTGGAGGAGCTCACCACTAGAATAAGACGTTCTCTACCACCTCAGTACGAGTTCCTGAAGTCCGAGAAGTTCTACATAGCATTCGGACTCTACGGTTTGAGAGTGTACGTAGCAATGCCTGAGGAATACGAGGGCGGGACCTACGAACTGGAGAATGTCTTGAGTGGAGTTGAGGGAGTTGCTTCAGTAGACATAGAGTACGTTACGAGACTATTCACCGAGTAGTGTAGTTTTGCGCGATGCGTTAAGTAGCACTAGCGTGAACCCCGCCTTTCTTAAGGTAGTGATGCAACTCTATAGGTGGTTGTTTTATATGCCTCAACTTATTGAATTAGGGAAGGAGTGTGGGTAGAGTTGGAGTAATTAGGTGGAGACCTGAGGAAGAACTGAAGCTTCTAGACCTGTGGGAGAAGGAGGGGCTCTACGGAGAGGAGGTGGACCTAGCTCAAGACGAGAACTACGTTGTTATAGATACCCCGCCACCCTACCCATCGGGACCTTGGGGGGTTGCTCAAGCTGCGCACTACGCTCAGATAGATATGGTCGCTAGAGCTCTGAGACTACTGGGCTACAAGGTTCTAGTGCCTTTCTATGCAGATAGAAACGGCCTACCGACGGAGGTAGCGGCTGAGAAAACCTATGGGGTGGTAGCTCACGAACTCGTTAAGACCGCCGAAGGTAGGGAGAGGTTCCTGAAGATGGTTTCGGATCTTCTAGATAAGAATGAGGCGGCCCTGGTATCTATATGGAGAAGACTCGGGTGCCTATTCCACTACTGGCGCGACGGTACTGACTCCCCTAGGTATAGAGCTGTAACTCAAGCAACTTTCATAGAGCTCTGGAGGAGGGGGCTGATATACAGAGATACGAAGCCGGTTCAGTGGTGTCCTAGGTGTAGAACTTCCCTCGCAGAAGCGGAGATCGATTCCGTAGAAGAGAGGGGGGAGATGTACTACATAAAGTTCGGAGTTCTCGAAACCGGCGAGAGCATCGTTATAGCTACTACGAGACCGGAGCTTCTAGCGGCGTGCGGTGCCGTTATCTACAACCCTAGAGACGGTCGGTACACACACCTCGGTGGAAAGCACGCGGTAGTACCGCTGTACGGGCACTCAGTACCTATAGTACCTCACGAAATGGCTAGAGTTGAGTACGGTACTGGCTTAGCTATGATGTGCTCGTACGGAGATGTAAGGGACTTGATGTTCTTCAGGGAAACCGGAATCAAGCCTAGAGTAGTCGTAGAGAAGGACGGCACCATGGGCCCCGGCGCTGGGCCGGTGGCCGGTCTGAAGATTGCTGAGGCTAGGAGGAGGATCGCTGAGCTACTCGAGGAGAGAGGTCTCCTAGCGAAGAGAGAGGAGATCGTTCACGAAGTCCCGGCGTGCTGGAGGTGCAAGACCCCCGTTGAGATCGTGCACGTGGAGGAGTTCTTCCTAAACCAGCTCGACTTCAAGGACAAGGTGCTGGAGGTATCTGACCTAATGGAGTTCTACCCGGAGGAGCATAAGGAGAGGCTTGTTCAGTGGGTTAGATCCCTGTCCATGGACTGGCCTATTTCTAGAACTAGGTACTACGGAACTGAGGTCCCTATGTGGACTTGCTCTAAGTGCGGCTACGTAGTACTCCCAGAGCCCGGGAGCTACGTAAGACCTTGGAAAGACCCGCCGCCGGTGGAGAAGTGCCCGGCTTGCGGAGCTCCCAGGGGGAGCATCGTCGGCGAGAGCAGGGTTCTCGATACCTGGTTCGACTCCTCGATAACCGTTCTCTACGTAACTAACTGGCTTAAAGACCCCGAGGCGGCTTCTAGAGCTCTATCCAGAGCTCTAAGACCCCAGGGCTACGACATAATTAGGACGTGGCTCTACTACACGATTCTGAGAGTCTGGATGCTCACTGGTAGACCCCCGTTCAGGTGGGTTAGGATAACCGGCATGGGCTTAGACGAGAAGGGTAGAGCTATGCACAAGTCTCTGGGGAACGTAATATACCCGGAGCCCTTCCTGGAGAGGTACGGAGCCGACGCCTTCAGATTCTGGTCTGCCGTCGCTAGTAAGCTGGGTAGTGACTACAGGTGGTCTGAAGCTACTGTTAGGTCCGGCCTCCTCTTCTCCACCAAGATACTCAACATAGCTAGGTTCGTGACGTCCTTCGAAGAGCCCACTCAGCGGGTGGATCTGAGGGCTTTAGATAGAGCTATGATAGCCTACGCGGTCAAGGTGGCTAGGGAGGTCTTGGATAGCTACCGGAAGCAGGACGTCTACGAGCCGACCCTCAAGCTCTACCACCTAATATGGGATGTCTTCGCCTCCAACTACATCGAGATGGTGAAGCCCAGAGTGTACAGGAAGTTTGCCTATAGCGATAGCGAGGTCGGTGGAGCTATCTTCACTCTCCACAGAGTTCTGAGGCTATCGCTCAAGCTGCTATCTCCAGTAATGCCGTTTACCACTGACTACGTGTGGAGAGCTCTCGAAAACCGCTCGATAGCTAGGGAGAGAGTGAGTGAGGGGGATCTCGAAGACTTCGGAGGTAGTGCCGAGCTCATGGAGAGAGTCACCGAGGTTAACTCAGCCGTTTGGAAGTGGAAGAAGGAGAGGGGTATGAGGTTAAGCGAGAGAGTTAATGGAGTACTATACGTTCCGGAGGAGCTTCGGAGCGTACTGGAGGACTTGAAGAACTTCCACGGATTTAGAGATGTCTCAGTAGGTAAGCCGGAGAGCTGGGACTTCGACCTAGGTGGAGGTGTTTACGTAAAGCTAGGTTGGTGAGTTGAAGAAGAGTTTTAGAGAAGTCGACCTACTAGCCCAGGTTCTATACGAGGTTGTAGAGAGGAGGAGGTCTCTAGACGCAACCTTCAAGAATGTCTGTAGAAGAATGCGAGTAGGTTCTCTAGAAGAACGCGAGGAGCTCTACGCAAAGTGCAGAAAGCTGGTCTCAGACTACGTGAAGCTTAGGTGCGTAGCTGGGAGGGGGAGACTCAGCTACAGGCGATTAGCGAGAATGTGGCTAGCGGGTGTCGGCGAGCTACCTGCGGAACCCTACTGCAGGCTCTCTGTGAGTAGGTGGCTCTACGATAGGCTGGTGAACTTGCTGAGTGCTGGTGAAGTCGAGGAGCTCCTCAGGTCCTTCGAGGAGAGACTTCTCTGGTTGAGGTTGAACTGGCTTAGAGCTCCTGAGGAGAGAGTACTTAGAGAACTGGAGACCGAGGGATTGGAGTTCGAGGTCCACCCGAAGATTCCGTACATGGTCAGAGTCCTTAGGTCTCCGAAGCCCTTGAGATTCCTGAGGTCCGTGAAGGAGTTCAGGGTCATCCCCCAGGACCTAGCTTCAGCCGTCTGCGTGGAGTTCATGGATCTAGGTCCCGGCGATGTTGTCGTGGATATGTGCGCCGCTCCGGGGCTCAAGACCTCCCTCATAGCTATGCTTGAAGATAGTGCGAAGGTGATGGCTTTCGATGTATCTGCGGAGAGAGTTAGGAGAATGAAGTACCTGCTGAGGAAGGCGGGGGTTCAGGATCACAGAGTCCAGCTAATTGTTGCCGACTCCAGGTGGGTCAACCTATTTCACCGAGTAGATAGGGTTCTCCTAGACGCACCCTGCAGTAACTCGGGGTCTATAGGTAAGAACCCGGCTATAAAGGCTACCCTGGAAGCTGGTGATGTAGCTAGCTACAGCAAGCAGCAGCTAGAGCTCCTGCTGAAGTCTGTTGAGCTATCTGAGAGCATTGTTTACTCGACATGCTCACTACTTCCTGAGGAAGGTGAGGAGGTAGTGGAGAGAGCGCTAGGAGTAGCTTCACTAGGGGTGAGCATCCCACCTAGATTCAGGGGGTTCTGCCGCTCGGGATACCCTCAGTACGGCGTTAGCGGTAGTGTGTGCAGGCTCTTTCCACATACCCATAGCTCGGAGGGCTTCTTCATAGCTAAGCTCGAGGTGAAGTAGTTAGAAGATGACGCGTAATACGGTAGATGCGGGGTCTTTGAACTAGCTGAGCGCGTGTTTTCGCTAGTAAGGGATTTTATATCTGTAGATACGTAGTCTTGGTGATCAGTTGAGTCAGGAGAAGCCGGTTAGAAAGAAGATCCTGATAGCTAAGCTCGGACTAGATGGGCACGATAGGGGTGCTAAGGTAATAACTATGGCTCTTCGAGATGCCGGTTTTAGAGTTGTTTACCTAGGCGTTCACCAATCCCCCGAGAGCTTGGTGAGGGTAGCCCTCGAGGAGGATGTTGAAGCTATAGGTGTCTCAATTCTCTCAGGTAGTCACGAAGAGCTGGTATCGGACCTCATAAAGCTAGCTAGAGAAAGGGGTGTGAACGTTCCCATAGTCGTCGGAGGTATCATCCCCCCGGAGGACGTGCTGAAGCTGAAGGAACTTGGTGTTTTCGAGGTGCTACCCCCGGGAACTCCTCTAGCTAAGGTGGTCGAGGTATTCAGCAGGGCTATAGGTGAGAGAAGGTGAGGGTAGACCACATCGGTATAGCCGTTAAGAACCTGGACGAGGCCGTTAAGTTCTACAGAGACATCCTGGGGTTGGAGTTGGTGAAGATCGAGGAGGTGCCTGAGGAGAGAGTTAGGGTGGCTATGTTTAGAGCTGGCGGCACCTACGTAGAGCTCCTCCAGGGTACGGACCCCGATTCAGCTATCACTAAGTTCGTAGAGAGGAGGGGTGAGGGAATACACCACATCTCAATACACGTTGAGGATGTGGATGCGAAAACCGAGGAGCTCAAGGCTAGGGGGGTGGCGCTGGTCTACGACAAACCTAGGGAGGTAGCTCACGGTGAGAGGAAGATAAACTTCATACACCCCAGGAGTGCTTTCGGAGTGCTGATCGAGATAATGACTAGGAGGGGTGAGTATTGACGGACTTGGAGAAGCTGAGGCGGAAGATCTCGGAGTGGGAGAGCGAGGTAGTCCTCCCCCTAGTTAAGAAGGTCCCGGAGAGGAAGAAGGTCTTCACCACCGAGGAGGGTCTCGAGGTTAAGAGGGTCTACACACCTCTAGACGTAGAGAAGTGGGACTACCTAGAGAAGTTGGGACTGCCGGGGACCTACCCGTTTACCAGAGGAATATATCCTACGATGTATAGAGGGAGGCCGTGGACCATCAGGCAGTACGCCGGGTACGGCTCAGCTGAAGATACTAACGAGAGGTACAGGTACCTACTGAGCATAGGTCAGACGGGCCTTAGCATAGCTTTCGACCTACCCACGCAGCTAGGCTACGACCCGGACCACCCCCTCGCTTGGTACGAGGTCGGTAAGGTGGGTGTCTCGGTTCCGGCCGTCACCGAGATGGACATAGTGTTCAGGGACATACCGATGGAGAAGATCTCCACCTCCATGACCATCAACGCGACGGCCATCGAGATACTGGCTATGTACGTTGCTGTAGCTGAGAGCAGGGGGGTCCCCAGGGCGGTTCTGGATGGAACTACTCAGAACGACATCTTGAAGGAGTACATCGCTAGGAACAACTACATCTACCCTCCGGAGCCCTCCATGAGGTACTCGGTCGACCTAATACTCTACACAGCTAAGGAGATGCCCAAGTGGAACCCTATAAGCATCAGCGGGTACCACATGGAGGAAGCGGGCGCCACGCCGGCTATGGAGATAGCCTTCACATTCGCCGACGCAGTTGAGTACATTAGGTGGGCGAAGGAGAGGGGTAGGGTCGATGTAGATGCCTTCGCTCCGAAGCTGACGTTCTTCTTCGCGGCGAGAACGAACTTGTTCGAGCAGGTCGCTAAGTTCAGAGCCGCTAGGAGGATGTGGGCTAGGATAATGAAGGAGTGGTTCGGGGCTAAGGACTCCAGGTCCATGGTTCTCAGATTCCACACTCAGACAGCCGGCGTCACTCTAACGGCTCAGCAGCCGATGGTGAACATCATAAGAACGACTCTCCAGGCACTAGCGGCTGTACTGGGAGGTACTCAGTCACTCCACGTAAACTCCTACGACGAGGCGCTATCCCTACCCACGGAGGAGTCGGTCAAGCTATCCGTTAGAGTTCAGCAAGTACTTCTCTACGAGTCCGGAGTAGTCGACACGATAGACCCCCTCGGAGGCTCCTACTACGTCGAGTGGCTGACGGACCAGATCGAGGAGAGGGCCTGGAAGTACCTAGAGGAGATCGAGAAGATGGGCGGTATGCTGAGAGCCGTTAAGCTGGGGTACCCGCAGCGTGAGATAGCCAGAGCGGCTTACGAGTGGCAGCTGAAGGTCGAGAATGGTGAGGTACCGATAGTAGGTGTGAACACGTTCGCAGAGCCCGAGGTACCCAAGGTCAAGATACTCAAGGTAGACCCCGTAGCCAGGGAAAGGGTCGTGAGCAGGTTGAGGAAGCTGAGGGGGAGCAGGGACGGCATCAAGGTGAGGGACGCTCTCGACGGAGTTAGGAGAGCCGCCGAGAGGGAGGAGGTCAACATGTTCACACCGATATACGAAGCCGTTAAGGTTGGTGCTACTATTGGTGAGATAAGTGAGGTTCTCAGGGAGGTCTGGGGTGAGTGGAGAGCTCCGGAGGTCTTCTAATAGCTACCAACACCAAGAAGCCTCTCTCACTGCGCTTAAGAGCTTCAACTAGAGACCTATCTAGGTCTCCGGCCGCTTTACTAGATCTAAGCCCTATCGTTGAGTCATCTACGTAGTCAGACCTTCTGATTACCATCTTTCTACTATCTTTAAAGGTGAGTTTCTCAGAGCCCGACGCGTAGAGGTAGTCGAAGAATCCGCTACTAGTTACTATAATTGCGAGTAGAGAGCCCCCTCTCCTCAAGACTTCTTTAACACAGTGACTCAGATCTAGAGCGCTCTTACTACTCTTAACTCCAATAATGCAGTCACCTCTGGGTGTTAAGTACTCGTCCTTAGTTACTTCGAGAGTTGTCCTGTGAGACGCTCTGACGTTTTCATGTCCTGAGAAGACCACTACGTCTACGCAGTAATCTAGCTCGCCGGCTACGCTCTCTAGGTGCGCGACTACCACCCCAAGCGCAGTACTACTCTCCTCAACAAAAACCATTTTCAGCTGATTTCAACTTCACAGCATATTCCCGCTAGTCTCGAACTAAGAGTTCCCTTTTCAAAACTGTACCTACTGTAGCGCACTAATTACTCAAGTCTTGGTACACACTCAGCTCCGATAATAGTAGTCTTGAGACTCCGACTTGAGCGATTTCTACGCATCGAGATAGATCTAGGAGAGCCTCCGGAAAGCGCACTCCAATGGATATCGGCCGCGGATGTCATTACCTACTCGCTATACTCGAAGAAATGCGATGTTTGTAGACGGGATATTTAATTTAGGTGTGTACTTAGTATAAGTGGTGGTAGACTATGAGTGATGTTTTAAGTATACGTATACCGAGGGAGTTAAAGGCTAAGATGAGAGAACTAGATGTAAACTGGAAAGACGAGATAGTGAAGTTTCTAGCTGAGAGGGTGGAGTATTACCGTAGGTTGAAGGTAGTTAAGGAAGTCCGCAAGATCGTTGAGAACATACCCAGAAGCGAGCCGGGGACAGCCGCGAGGTATGTGAGGGAAGATCGTGATAGTAATTGATGCTTCTGCGCTAGCTAAGTACCTACTTAGGGAACCTGATTATGATAGAGTTGAGCAGTACTTAGTTACTGGCGTTCACTCCGTAGACCACCTAGTCAAGGAGGTAGCTAGTGCCATTCGTAAGCACGCAGTTGTATATAGAAAGATCAGCGTTCAAGATGCGAGGGAACTCTATAGAGCGCTACTCATGCTTCTCGAAGGCGGGGTCGTAGTGCTGGAAGCTCAAGAAAAGTACATGCGCCAAGCATTTGATATGGCGTTGAACTACGAAATCACAGTATACGACGCATTGTATATAGCGCAGGCAAAAGCTAGAAGTTCGAAGTTACTGACATCAGATAGAGTGCAGGCGGTAGTAGCGGAAAAACTCGGAGTAGAGGTTCTACATGTATAAGTAGACAGCTCCGTTCCTGAGTGGTGGCGTTACCCGTGGGCGCGGTTCGGCGTGCTTACGTGGACTACACCTCTAAAAACATCTGTACCGCTAGTTCAGGTGTTTAACGCGCACAGGCCTTCTCACATCCAAAATGAATTCGTACAACTTCAATCCGCTCTACTCTATCTTCGCTGGTTGAAGTCGGCTCTAGCTTCGTGCAGCCGCACACGTATGCCTTCAGATGGTTTATCACTTCGATCACCTATCTAGTGTGGGTGGAAGGATCTTCGAAGAGGAGAGGAGGAGGGTCGTTAGGTCCTTGATTGCCGAGGGTTACCTACGCACCCAGGCAGTCGTAGACGCCATGCTCAGAGTGCCGAGAGAGGAGTTCGTACTACCCGAGTACAGGAGGTTCAGCTACTACGACACACCGCTACCGATAGGCTGCGGGCAGACGATAAGCGCTCCCCACATGGTCGCCATCATGACTGAGAAGCTGGAGCCTAGACCCGGCCAGAGGGTTCTCGAGGTGGGGACTGGGAGTGGTTACCAGGCGGCAATTCTAGCTGAGGTAGTGGGTCCCAGAGGGCATGTGTGGACCATAGAGAGAATTCCGCAGCTAGCTGAGTACGCGCTCAACAACTTAAGGAGGACTAAGTACTTAGATAGAGTGACAGTAGTTGTTGGCGACGGTAGTGAGGGCTACCCGCCGGCGGCGCCGTACGACAGGGTAATAGTCACGGCTGCGGCGCCGGATATACCAAAACCACTAGTAGACCAGCTCGAAGACGGGGGCAGGCTGGTGATCCCGGTAGGTAGTAGGTGGATCCAGGTACTCAAGGTAGTGGTGAAGGAAGGCGGTAGAGTGAGAGTGGAGAGAGACATCCCATGCGTCTTCGTACCGCTAGTAGGAAAGTACGGATTTAAAGAAGTAGAGAACCGAGATAGAGATATTTGGTGATTTCAATCTTTTCTACCGATTTAAACGCTATCTCCACTACGCACATCTCTGCGCTATTTAAGTTTTAAAGTCTTAGCGTGAATTAGTTCTTTCAGCCTTTTCCGCACATGATAACTTCCGAATTCTAGGTACATGGAAAAGGGTTTAGCGTATTCTTCAAATACTTCGCTACCTACATTCAGGAAGCTCGTAATCGCATTAGGTGAACGTGACGTCCTACATTCACGTTCTCCATAAGCGACGTTGTGGAGTTCAGGCTGGTGCGGCCACCAGTCTTGGACTTAGATGTAGCGGGCCCGCCGGGATTTGAACCCGGGACCTCCGGCTCCGAAGGCCGGCACCCTATCCTGGCTAGGCTACGGGCCCCCTACATAGCTTGCTTGAGAGCTTATAGTTGTGGACTAGCGTGGTGACCAGCTCTCTCTAGTTTTTAGCTCCAGGTCTACCTAACCTGGTGTAGAGATGTAGATGAGGAGAATACTGCTGGTGACTACACAGTCAGCTCAGAACATCGTGAGAGAGGTGTCTCTAGCTCTTCAGAAGAGCTACCAGGTAGATATCTACGTTTCTAAAGCTGTCGTAGCTCAGTTCACTAACTGCGAAGAGCTCTCGGTGGAGCTCCGAGAGCGTATAGGTAGGTGCGAATACGACCTAGTCCTTATTCCGGGATTAGTTCACGGTTCTACTGAAGTTATTGAGAGAGCTACAGGTTGCGAAGTATATAAGGGCCCTAGGTACGCTGGTGACATACCCCTAGCTCTAGAGCTGGTTGAGGGGGGGTTTAAGCTGAGTAGAGAGGTTCCAGCAGACGTACTCTACTCAGAGTACTTCTCTTCCCGCGCAATGTCTCTGTATAGCCGGGAGGTTTCATCTAAGAAACCTCTGTTTGAACTAGGTGGTGCTGGGGTATTTCTAGATCCACCACCGATAAGACTCCTACTGGAAGTCGTAGTACCGAATGAGGAGGTACTTAGCGAGAAGATCGAGAGAGCCGCCGAGTCCGGTTTCGATGGTGTTGTTGTTGGATGCGGTAGTAGCTGCGCGTACGCTAAGTTGGAGAAGTACGTAGATAGAGTTAGAGAGCGTGGAGTTAGGGTAGTAGGTGTTGACGCCCCCAGAGTTCTAGAAGTACCTAGAGACCTTCTAAAGAAGGTAGACCTAGTCTTCAACGTAACCCAGGCGGATGCCGAGAAAGTTACCGACCTACTGAACCGCGGGACTGCCGTTGTTGTAATACCTTCAACGCTAGAGAGCCTGGAGATGGCTATTCAGAGTATTGAGAAAGCTGTGTCTACGCTGAGAGAAGCCGGCTTGGAGAAGATTTTCGTAGATCCTCTCGTAAAACCTCCCGGCACGGGATTCGCAGAATCGATAATCAGGTTCAGCTACTCGAGAAGAAGAGTGAGCTACCCACATCTCCTCAGTACTGCGAACGTCTACGAACTTATTGATGCCGATAGCCACGGAGTAGTCGCTCTACTTCTAACACTAGCTATGGAACTAGGAGCTTCAGTAGTTCTAGCCACGGAGGAGAGCGCTAAGTCCTTCGGAGCTATAGAAGAGCACTCAGTAGCTAGGTACATGGCCTACACCTCCTACCTCAAGAAGTCCCCGCCTAAGGACGTACCGGGAGGAGTGAACCTACTGATAGTTAAGGAGAAGAAGTTAAAGAACTTCGCACCACCAGACTTCAGCGGGCCCACCGAGTACGTCGGTACGGTGGAGCTCAGAGAAGATCCGAACTACTTCGTAAAGATATACGTAGACTTCGCTAGGAACGCCGTGGTTGTAGATGTTCACAGTGCTAGGAGCGGGGCAGTACTGGGGAGGTTCGTGGGGACCCACTCAGCGTCCCTAGCGCGGGCAGTTCTCAGAAAATTCGAGTTGACTTCAGAGCACGCTGCCTACCTAGGGTACGAGCTCTGTAAGGCTGAGCTAGCCCTCAAGTTCAGGAAGAACTACGAGCAGGACCGCGATATATTTACGTCACCTACGGAGAGAGTTAGGGAGCTCAGGGAGCTCCTGAGTTCTCTCTCGTAGAAAAGCTTAATAATTCCCTGGACAGGAAACTACGGGACGTAGAATGTCTATGAGAAGAAGGGAGGCGAGAATTAAGAAGATCTCCGGGAGGAAGGTAGTTAGAGGTAAGACCTACACCTACGAGTACTACACTCTTCCCCTCAATCTCTACATACCTAAGTTAATGGTGGAGAAGTGGGGGGAGGAGTACATCGTTGAGAGAGATATCGAGAAGGGAGTCATATTAATCAAGTCGAAGAAGTTGGAGTCCGGCTGAGTCTTGAAGAGATCCGCTAAGAGAGAAATACTGCTTATTTTACTTCAACTCATTCCCCCGGGGAAGGTCACGACGTACGGTTCTCTAGCTAGAATTCTGAAGACCTCTCCGAGAGTTGTTGGGATGATGCTCAAGCGAAATGAGAGGCTTATCACCATACCCTGCCATAGGGTTGTGGAGAGCTCTAGGCGTTTAGGAGGGTACAGTGTGAGCGGTAAGAGTAGGCGTGACTTCAAGCTAAAGCTTCTGAAGCTGGAGGGAGTTTGCTTCAATAAGTCCAGGGTTAGCTCAGATAGCGTTATCCTACTCGACTCACTGCTGCTTCTGGAGAACCGTAGAAGTGAGTGCGAGGTTCTTCTTTAGTTCTTCGAGTAGCTTATCAATAAATTCCTCAGAACTGTGTGTAGAAAATAGTAAAGCCTCAAGATTCCTAGTATCTCCTATACTGAATACCTTGGAGAACCTCTTGAGAGCCGCTGCTAGTAGTGGATTAACGGCCTCTTTTTCAGGTAGTGGCGTATCGAGGTATCTAATAACTGAATTTAGTGCTGAAGCTAGGACTAAGTCGAGAAGTACTTCAGAAGATGAGCCCGGTAGTACTCTAGCTAAGTTTAGCTTAGTAGACTCGTATAGTGATACTACAGCGTTCTTTAAGTTCCTGACTAGCCCCCCGGTATCTCTATGAGAAACTGATTCGAGAACTCGCTCTATTTCTTCTCTAGCAGCGCTAGTCCACGGACCTCTACCTAACTTAACTACATCAGCTAGTTCTTTAGATACTTCAGAGAGCTTCCTCCAGTTAATGAAGATACTACTAGAGAGAACTAGGAACAGCTTTATAATGGCGACCGCGGCTCTATAGAATGCCTTAAGCACGTCACTAACGCTGTCAAAGATAGCTTGGTTTGATGCTACTGTCAGTAGTACGAGTAAACAGGAGATAGTGTCCCTATCACCTACAGTCTGAGGCTGTATTTCAACCACTTCCTTATTTATTAACCTGATAGTTAGCTTTCCAGATATCTCATCCAGCACTAAGTCCTCGATAGACTCGATTCTAAAGTACCTCCAAGCTCTCGAAGTCTTCACAACTATGCGGTTATTCTCGATCTCTACTTGACAGCTGTAGATAGCTTTCCTATCTTTACACAGCACTTTCCTCACCTCTACCGTGAATTAGAGTCCACAGAGAGCGCAGACTATCTTTAAGTGGAAATAGTTCTTCGAATTTAAAGCCCTGCTCTAATCCCTCTTTAACGTACTCCTCTATAAGAGGAACTATCTTCTCGAGTTTACGAAGATTCGATACTATGGTGCTTATGCCAGAGAAGGGCCCCATAGAATCAAAGAACACCTTCAACAACAAGCCGAGGTCGCTCACTAAGTCAACTAGAGGAGTATCCGGATCTTCAAGTCTTGCTAGTGGTTCTCTCAGAGGTTCTAGGGAGTTTGCGAGAGCTTCATCTACTTCCTTAACACCAAACTTCATAGTCAACACTCTACTAGTGACTGTACTTATGCTAGGTACGGCGGTCTTCTTTAAGTTTGCAACCCAGCTCAGCTTACTCATTAAGTCGGAGCTAGCTACTGTACGTACCTGCGAAAAGTGGTCTTGGTATATTCCTAGAAGTTCTACCAGATACGGGGCTTCAACTCCGTACGCTTCAGCTATCTCCACGAACTTAGTAGCTTTAGCTACCAGGTTCTCGAAAGCTCTAGCCACTCCATCTATCTGGCGCTCTACACTGAGGAGGAGTGCCATTATATGTGTGTAGTGCTGTCTTATGGCTCTAGCTCCAACCTCCGAGCACTTCTCTACATCTCTCAGAGCTAGCTTAAAGCCAAAAACATCGTAGTAAGCAACTGGAATTGTAGACAGGAGGGTTCTCTCCAAGGTATCGCATTGAGTTCTGAGGGACTCCGAGATCTTCGAAATAGAGCTGTGGATTATTCCCCACATAGCTACGTCAGACTTCGAAACCGTTACTTCATCGAGTAGCGAGAGGACGTAGGCTACCGCAGAAGTTGTGCTTAAACTAAATGATACTCTAGCTAGGTCCTGCAGTTCATTGACTATAGACCTGAGTTTCTGGTCGAGATTGGAGTTAAGAGAACTTAGTTCTCCGTGCGCACCAACTACTCTCAGGTAGTTGGGTATAGTTGAAGAGATAGCCTCACTAGATCTCTGAACGACTAGCTTGCTGTACTCAATAAACTCTCTTAAGTCCTTTAACGACTCTAGTTCGCCCTCTCTAAAGTAACTCGCAACTTCTTCGAGATGGGAAATCTTACGCTTTAAGATCTCAATGAGCTCTCTCGAATCTAGAACGTAGCTATGGGCTTCTGCGATATTCTCTGCGTAGTTCCTAACCACGCTCAGAGATAGTACGAAAAGTGGCACCAGCACGGAGGTTTGTACTAGGACGGGCACCTCCGCCTTAAATACGTACGCAGACACCAAAGCTATCGGAACGGCTATGGCAAGTCTCCTTAAAGCATCTAATAGCACTCCTCTAGCGGTTCTTTTATCTTGTAGTGGGCGTACCCTATACGCAGACCTAGTAACTAGAAAACCGAGGAAATACGCTAGCAAAGCCACCGAGTACTTTAAGAAGACTTCGTATGCGAGAGAGTCCCTACCTACCTCCAGGAACTCGATCGGTATAGCTCTCAGACTACTCAATTCGGTAGCTGAGAACTGTGCTGCGTATGTTGTAAGTAGTAGAAGGAGGGAGTACGTTGTTAATGACGCAGCGGCTACTACACTAGAAAAAAGCGTCGATAGACCGGTAAGTAGTGCTAGGGAAGTACTTAGGGAGCTGACCCACGATATAGATAGCATGTAGGTAATTAAGTAGTAGCACGCAGTTATAGCATCATCTAGCTTCCTCAGCTTCGTTACTAGTACGTATAGAGGAACTACGAGTGTAAGAGTAAGCGATAGCATAGCTATCTCTGCGTAGAGCAGTACGTACACGACACCTCTCAGCACGTACACTACGTAGAGATAGACCACAACGAGAATAACTGAAAAAGCCGGTATTAGTCCTGGGTATTTGTGTCCAAATAGCGCGATGAGCGCTGTAGATACTAGTAGAGCTACTTGCACCTCTAAGTACACTTCAGGATACACTAGCAGAGCTACTACTCCAGCAATTACAACGTAAATAGCTACCGCGATCAGTCTTCTAACTAACAGCTCTCGAGAAGACATGAACTACACCCTAATCACGCTTAGATGTCTCAAGTTCGTCAGTACCTCAATAGCCTTATCTAGAGGGGCTGCCCTAGCTATAGCATCAACTCCTTCAGCAATAACGTCCCGCAAACTAAACTCTACTAGGATCCTAACGTCTAGCCTATCGTCGTTTATGAAGTTCACATTTACCTTACTTAAACTCTTCTCCACTCTCAGAACTTCCTCTTTAAAACCACTCCACACGTCTATGCTTCCTAGGATGAAGCCTTCAGCGAATAGCTTTACACGCCCGGTGTATATGAAGAACAGTAGGTCTAGAGCGTGAGTTAGGTCCCGAAATAGTGATATGGGCTCGAGTTTAAAGCAGAGAGGTACGAATGTCCCTATAGGAGCTTTTTCGTGAAGTCGAGTAATGAGTTCAGCTACACACTTCTCTACGTGGTCAGCTATCCCTACTCTAAGCGAGTTCCTCACTACTCTCTCGAAAGATAGTGGGAGAATTGTATATCTTCCTTGAGAAACTAGTTCGCTTACTAGAAAAGCCAGGTTCACCTTATCGGCGACATCTATAGTAGTGTAATCGAAGTCTAGAAGCAGTAAGACGTGCGGCACTATTTCGTAGTTCTTCATCAACTTCAGTAATCTATGCGCTACTAGTAGAGACTCGTCTCGAGTACTAGCAATTATGCTCACGAAAGACGTTATCTTAGGACTTACGTGAGAAGCAATCAGTTCCGCCAGCGCATCGTACTCTAAGATTTCAGATTGAGGAATTTGCGGTATCTGCTCTTTTTTCTCTAATGGCTTGCAGTTAACGTACATTAAGTTATCGAAAGTTCTTGACCTACCCTCAGGGTCGAGCACGAAGACCATCGGATATAGGGCTAAAGTTTTAGAGAATACCTGAAGGTACTTTCTATGAACTACGAGTATCTTCTCCTGACTCGTTAAGCTAACTCTATTGAGTATGTTGAGGATAAAGTTAAGTACCTCGCTCGTAGCCTTTCCCAAGTCTTTAAGTCTCCAGGTAAATAAAAGACTTACCGATTTAGATAAAATCGGTTGCTCTAGTTACCGGTCTCTAGTTCTCTTGACTAGATCGTGCGCGTTCTCCTCTGAACGTATTTCATTAAGCATAGCTCGTTGAGGCTCTTACTGACCTGAACTCTCCACATATGCGTCCACGTGTGCGTAGGTGCGGATGCTTGTACAGTAGTGGTCGGTGGACCGACTCTATGTAGAGATAGGTGAGCGGCTACCGCTGCTACAGCTGCTGCCACTAAGTTGCTCTCCGCTACCGCCGGTCTAGGTGCTTCTCTAACTTCAGGCCTTGGAGTGAGTACCTCCGCAGGCATGGGTGGCGGAGTAGCTTCCTTTCTCGCTGGTAAGCGCATGAAGACCTTAACTAGAGCTACTATTAGAGCTAGTATTACGAACGCTAGGAAGTAGGCGTACAGCACTGCTAGGATATCGGGACCGCTCAGCTTAAACCCTAGAGAACGGAGCCGCAGCTCTTAAAAACATTTCAATAACCACATCCCGCCGGTGAACGTACTTATCAGCTCGAACTCAGTGTTGAACAGCTAGAGCTACTCCCTCACTTCTAGGATCTGACGCTACCTGCGCTATGTGCTTAGACCTATCTACGAGCGCAGCGTGAACTAAGCCTGTCGAGCCGTAGGCTTCCACTAGCTCCACTAAGAAGCTAGCTGATTGAGGAGTTCTCAGTCTGGACTCCACCACAACTCTCCTCCCAGCGAGCTCTGTGAATATAAATCGAGGGGAGTCTAAAGCTTGAGGTAGGCTCATTCCGTACACGAACAGGTTTTCGTATATTCTCGCATGGATCTGGGGTCTCCAATCACCACCAGCACACCCTATGACGTAGGTGCGGTCCCCCTCCTCTACTCCGAGAATCGATAGAGTGTGCAGGGGCCTTTTTCTAGGTGCTGGGCTATTGGGTAGACCGGCTCTCTTAGCAAAGCCGTACCCCCTATTCTGCAGTGGGAAACCCAGTGCCACTAGCCCGGAGCCGAATGGGTGGAAGAGGCTCTGTACGACCCCTACCGCAGCCTCACCGTTCGTAACTACGAGAAACGTGGTATCGATATCTCCACGAACCTCACCGCCCCCGACCCGCTTACTCAGTAGAAGCTGTCGTGCTTTTCCGTACTCTAGGTACTGAGCTACATCTATCTCCATGTAGTCCGGGTCCCCCATGAAGAAGTCGCGGAAGCCGTAGGCCACTCTAACTACCTCAGCCCACTTCTCAATTCTAGCTGGGTCGTTGAACGGTAGCTCATCTAGACCTAGTTCGTGCACCGCAGTTATCATGTGGAGTGTCGTAGCTCCCTGAGTATTCGGAGGTAGCTCGTACAGTACTCTCCCACCTACATCCAGCTTTAGAGGTCTCACCTCGTAGCCTTCGTGCTCCATCAAGTCCTCCAGCCCTATGTCGACTCCCTGAACCCGCAGTTCATCTACTAACTTCTCGGCCAACTTACCGTAGTAGAACTCGTCCCACCCCCTCGTAGCTATGGTTCTGAGAGTTCTAGCCGCCTCCTTGTTAGACACCAGGGAGCCCGGCTCTATACCCTTGTAGTACTTCGACCAGCTGAACTTCTCGAGCTCCCCCTCAGCTTGCTTTGAAGCTCTAGCTAGGTAGTAGCTCGCGTAGAAGCCGCTGTACGCGAGCGATATTGCTGGGCGGAGGAGTCTTTCGAGAGGTAGCTTACAGAACTCCTCGCTAATGAATCCCCACAGGTAGCTTAAGCCTGGCACAGTTACGGTGAGAGGTCCTCTCCTAGGTGCTTGCTTTAGATACTCTTCAGTACTGAAGCCGGATGGGGACCTACCGCTAGACATGATGGCAACGACGTTGCCATCTAGGAACGCGAGCATGAACCCATCCCCTCCGAGACCGCCGGTGTGAGGGAGTACTACGGATAGAACCGCGCTAGCGGCTATTGCGGCATCGAACGCGTTGCCTCCGTCCTGCAGTACCTCGATAGCGGCTTTAGTAGCGAGTGGTGAGTCTGTGGAAGCTCCCTTTACACCAAAGAGGGACTTCACGACCAATACCGACACCAAGTAGATGTAGACCTCCAGCATATAACCTCCAGCACACCCCGAGTTTAGCTCAAAATCTCCAGAGCGTCAGCATTATATGAGAAGATGTGAGTACGTACTGGTACTCGGCATGGTTAGAGTGTGGATCGACGTGCTGACGTCTAAGCAGGGGACCCTCCTCGGGACTCTCGCTAGAGAACTTGAGGACTCGGGCTTCGAGGTCCTGGTGACGTGCCGCGACTACGAGTACACCTGCGGAGTTCTGGAAGCTCTAGGAGTTCGCTACGTATCAGTCGGTAGGTACTCGGAGGGAGGCCCCTACTCCAAGGTCTACGAAGACGGGCTCAGAATCTCCGCTCTGGCGGAACTAGTTCAAAAGTTCTCGCCGAACTACCTAGTGGCCTACCCAAACCCACCGGCCGCCAGGGTAGCGTATGGCGTGGGCATTAAGTACGTAGCTCTAACCGACTCACCGCACTCAGTCATTCCCAGTAGGCTCTCGCTACCCCTAGCCGACTTCGTGATATTCTCTGAGTGCATCCCGGTCGACGAGGTGAGGGTTTACGTAAGCGAGAAGTTCACCAAGCTGCTCACGTATAGAGGTGTAGATGAGGTTGGGTGGATTAAGAGGCTTAAACCTAGGGAAGAAGACATTAGGGAGCTGGGGCTCAAACCGTGGAGCTACGTAGTCTTTAGACCGGCCGAGGAGCTAGCTACCTACTACAGAAACGTAGTGCTTCCGCGAACTGAGGATGTTCTGAGAGTACTACTCGAGTTCGGGTACGACATCGTTCTACTTCCACGCTACTCTAGTCACAGAGAATTTAGGAGTGAGAGAGTTGTTATTCCTGAGAGAGGCTTCGTAGGTCCTTCGCTAACACACTACGCGAAGCTCGTTGTTACTGGTGGTGCTTCAATAGCTAGAGAAGCGGCTCTCCTCGGAACGCCCTCGATAACCTACACGCCCCTAGAGTTGAGAGTAAACTCCTGCGTAGAGAGCTGGGGCTTTCCGCTCAGGAAGGCTAGGTCCCTACTAGAACTAGAGGAGCTATCCGCTCAGCTGCTCGAGGAGCCGGTAGGCTTCAGGAAGCTCTACGTAGATAGAGCTACCTCACTCGAAGACCCTCTGACAATAGCTAAGGAGGTACTCACAAGCGAGGAAAGCTCGAAGTCTCGAGGGCTGGGTAGATGAAGGTATATGTAACTCTGTGGTACAAGGACTTCAGGAGGAGGAGTGTAGTAGAGGAAGTTCTAGACGGGGGGTTCGATGGGTTTGAGCTGAGCTTAGACTACCCACTCTGCGGTACCTTAAGGTTAGAGCGAATTCCGCAGATCAAGGACCTTTCGAAGGCTGGGCTCGGCACCGGCATCCACCTACCGTGGCGGGAGGTCTACCTAGCCTCACCTATTGAGGAAATTAGGAGAACTTCGCTGAACTACGTAGTTAAGTGCCTCGCAGAAGCTATGCCGCTGAATCCTACGTACGCCGTACTCCACCTAGTCACGGACCAGGCCACCTGCTCTAACGGTGAGGAGCTCTGCCTATCTGCCGCTGTGAGTTCTCTGGAGGTACTGGTTGGTGTTGCT
Source organism: Sulfolobales archaeon (assembly GCA_026419835.1). GTDB lineage: Archaea > Thermoproteota > Thermoprotei_A > Sulfolobales > NBVN01 > DRZP01. Next base: position 59,192 of record JAOAKQ010000002.1, read on the forward strand.
GAAGAGTACGGAGTAAGGCTGTACGTAGAGACGACGAGGAACTACTGCTGCGGGAGCTTAGAGCACTCAGTTAGGTACCCGAGGAGGGGGCTGGGGGTCTGCCTAGACATCCCGCACGTCGTTGAGAGGTACAGCAGGCTGCTCAGAAGACCCGTAGGTCTTAGCGAAATAGTGGCTAGCGCACCGCCGGCATCTCTTGAAGTGGTTGAGTGCGTACACCTCCACGGGTACTCCATGAGTGGTTACCACGTAGTGGAATCCCACATAGAGCCATCTAGAGAGGTGCTCGGCGAGTACCTCGAGGTCTTGAAGAGCGGTAGGCTGAAGCCCAGGTACACAGTGCTGGAGTCCTTCTTCTCCTCATTTACCGCGAAGCAGATCAGGTTCAGCGAGCTTAGGTGGTGCGTCGATGAGCTCAAGAAGAATTACGCTAGGTATCGATGAAGCCGGTAGAGGCTCTCTCGTGGGGGACATGTTCGTGGTAGGTATCGGGGTTGCTGACGAGCGTGTTGAGCTACTGAGGAAGTCCGGTGTGAGAGATAGTAAAACCCTCAGCAAAACCAGGAGGCTGAGGCTGCTCCCGGACGTGGTGGCACACTCCGATATCATAGTGGTCTGCCGAGTGGGACCTGACGAGATAGATAGGGATAACATCAACGACCTAGAGGTCCGCGCTGTGGAGAGAATACTGAAGCACGTTAAGTCCAGGGGTAGGTACTTATCTAAGGTATTAGTGGACGAGATAGCCGGGCGGAGGAAGGTCATCGAGAGCGTAGCCAGGGAGCTGTACCCGGGCGTGGAGGCGGTCGTGAAGCCCGATGCTGATAGGGACTTCGCGCAGGTATCGGCGGCCTCCATAGTAGCTAAGTGCCTTAGGGATGAGCTTGTTAAGATGCTTGGATCCACCTACGGGGATTTCGGGAGCGGGTATCCATCAGATCCGCGCACAATAAAGTGGCTGAAGTCCGCGGTGCGGAGTGGTTCAGTACCCGGCTGCGTTAGGAAGTCTTGGAAGACCCTGCGAAGAGCTCTCGCTGAGACCTCGAGCCAGTACGCTGAGAAGTAGCCCTATGTCTTCCGGTGGTGCTTACTTCTTTATATCGGTTAGACGGATTCCGTATCGGTAGTTTGAGTTGATTTCTAGAAGCTATGCTAGGAGAATGTGTCAATCCGAGTACGTAGCCCACAGAGCGTACCTCTATGTCGGTAGGTACCTAGTTAGAGGAGGTCTCCGAGAAGCACTACTAAGTGCCTCTCTGAACGAGCTAGGGCACTACAACTTCTGGAAGAAGTTCGGTGATTGCCGCGGTCCCCTAGTTTTCTTGAAGATATTCTCGTTCATAGCGTTTACGGCACTCTTCGGTGTTACGGCCCTAGTTAAGCTCCTGGAGAGGATCGAGGGAGATACCGGCAGAGTGTACGAGGAGCTGGCTAGAAGCAGCCCGGAGCTCTCCGAGGAACTCCTAGCTCTATCGAGAGATGAGAGCGAGCACGAAGCGAAGTTCGCCAATAGCATAGACGAGACCAGAGTCCGGTACCTGAGCTCCATAACCCTCGGGGTGGCTGACGCTATCATTGAGCTAACGGGTATATACGCTGGAGCCATAGGCGTGCTCGAATCAGCTAGAACCGTTGGAGTAATTGGCCTAATAGCTGGCGTGTCGGCGTCAGTATCTATGGCTGTAGCATCGTACACTCAGGCGAAGCACGAGGTGGGAAAGAAGCCCCACCTGGCGGCTGCGTACACCGGCATATCGTACCTAGCCGCGGCGTCGGTGCTAGCGGCTCCGTACTTCCTAGTAGAGGCCGCGCTAGCGGCGTTCATCTTCATGGTGCTTAACGCCGTTCTAGTGATCGCTTACGTCTCGGTGTACGGCTCCGTACTGCTAGGTAGGAGCTACGCTGGGGAGTTCCTATCTAACGTAGCCCTCCTGCTAGGCGTTTCGGCAGCTCTATACGCTATAGGTAGAGCTGTGGGAGCTCTCGCACACTAGCTTCAGCCATCTTTCACAATAGCAGCTTAAGCGAGGTCGAGCTAGAGAAGAACGAGCTAGAAGGAAAAGTGAGTAAGCTCGGTTATCGAGATTGTGCGAGTAACGTAGCTGCGAGGCCCGCTACGAGACTTACTACGGGTGCTCCCAAGCTAGCTACCCACCACTCAACTATTACCCCGGCTATGAGGGCCCACTCCAGTACAATCCTCGATGCGGCACCCAATACTATCGATGCGGCCGCTCCCTGCCAGTTGAACCTACTCCAGAAGAGCCCCAGAGTAAGGGGCACGAAGAGGCTCGCGAACAGTACGTCGAACGCTAGAGTTAGCCAGTAGAGGACGTCGGCTCTAGCTAGGCCGGCCCCTATGGCTAGCACTCCCAGCACTACGATAGCGTACCTAGTTATCTTCAGTAGCTCCGCTTCACTCATATCTCTCCTAATCAGGTCCTTGATTATGTTCTTCGCCAAGACTATCGATGGCGCTAGAAGCATGCTGTCGGCGTTGCTCATTATTGCCGCCATCAGTCCCGATAGGACCAGTCCCGAGATGCCCACCGGCAGGAAGTACTTAACCATCGTTGGGTACGCTAGATTCGGGTCCGGTAGGTCCGGCTCCAGGTACTTCATAACCACGCCGACGACTACCGACGTTAAGCCAGCTAGGTAGTAGGATATGCCGGCCAGGATGGATGAGTACCCAGCGGTTCTATCGTCTTTAGACGCGTAGACTCTCTGAACTAAGTCCGGAGCCGGTATGTCTCCTAGCGATAGGACTAGGAAGAGCGCCCAGAAGTTTATGGAGAGCAGGATCCTCGGGTCGAACGCTCCAGCTTCTCCGAGGAGGACTGAGAGTCTACCCAGACCAACGTAGCCTACTCCTATAGCAATAGCCGCTAGGATACCTGCGAATATCAGTATCAGCTGAACGAAGTCCGTCAACGCCACCGCCCACAGACCGCCCATTACCGTGTAGGCTACTACAACACCACCGCTAACAATGGTCGAGGTGGCGTAGTCCCACTCGAAGACCGTTGAGAGCAGTACGGCGCCGGCAACTACCTGAGCCGTAACCGCGAATACGTACGCGACGTACATTATTAACCCCGAGAGCCCCCCTAGCCAAGGCCTTCCGAACCTCTCCGAGTAGTAGTCTGCTAGAGTGTGGAGCCTCAGCCTCCTAAGGGGACCGGCGTAGAAGAGCCCTAGGAGCACCAGCGTCGACCCGAACCCTATGGTAGTGCCCCACGCACCGATCATCCTACCGGCGTACGCTCTAGCGGCAACACCTATCGTTATGCCGCCGCCGATCCAGGTAGCGGCTACCGTGGAGAAGGCTAGCCAGAGCTTGAGTCTTCTACCAGCTACAGAGAAGTCCTCGAAGCCCCTAGCCATCTTCGTAGTGATGTAGCCTATTGCTACGAGCGCGACCAGGTAGGCTACGAAAATAGCTGCGTCGACTGTGGCTGGCATAACTAACGCCGACCCTAGTTGCAGAGAAAGGCTAATAAGCACTAGAATTAGTAGAACTCCACCGCATGGCACTAGCCGGTCCCTTAATTCCACCGCTCAGATTCCGCGCCCGGTCCCCCATTCCCTATTGCTCAGACCCTTCCGTACCCCAATTGCTTGTGGGTCTACAGGTCTTGTTTCGAGAGTACGTAGGTTCTTAACCCCTACGCCGCACACTCGAGGAGACCGTTGGGAATGGCATTTGGCGCTGCCACAGTCCCCGCGGTGCTGCCGCCGAGGCTGGCACTTATATCGGTAGAGGTGGGAAGCCCTCGCCTAGGGGATCGTCCGGCTCTAGTACTACCGTTGAGTAGCTAGTTAAGTAGCACCCCCTCGCGGCAGTGGATATCTCGGGGATTACGGCATCGCGCCCGCCCACGGTCACTGTACCCACGATTCTCCCCGTGAACACGGTGTTCACGGCGCTAACGAACTCCACAGACTCGCGGACTTTCACTGCGTTGATGTGGTGTAGGTAGGCTAGGTGCGCGGAGGAGCCCGTGCCGGAAGGCGATCTATCGAGTAGAGGCCTCTCGGGACTTCCGAAGATTAGTATTCCGTAGTACTTCGGGGGTCTGCGCGTAACTACCTTCGAGAACCTGAATCCGTAGAGCTCGTGCGGGGAAGCGGACCTAGCCTTCTCGCCGACTTCTCTCCAGATCTCCTTCGATAGCTCGACTAGATCAAGTAGAGAGCTCGGGTTCCAATCGACCCCCAGCTCGTCGAGGTCTACGACTCCGTACAGGTTGCCGCCGTAGGCTAGGTGAACGGGGACTCTACCGAACCTAGGTGAAGAGACCTCGGTAGATCCCAGGACGTACGACGGTACGTTCACTAACCTAACACTACCGCCCCGGTCTACGAAGAGCCTTACGAGACCGGCAGCGGTATCTAGAGATACTTCGGCAACTCCGTCGGGGAAGTCTATTGCGCCACTCCTAGCTAGATAGCACACCAACCCCATGGATGCGTGACCGCACATATCGTGCCACCCGCTGGAATCGAAGAAGAGAGCCCCGTACTGTGCTTCACCGCTGGCGGGACTCGTTACGAGAACTCCGTAGGAGCTTCCAGAACCCCTGGGCTCGTAGGTCAGTAGCTTGCGGATCCAGTCCAGGTTTCTCTCGCAGAACTTCTTCTTATCCACCATGCCAGAGCCCGGGACGCTCGGGGCGAAGACGATCCTAACTGGCATCCCGGCATTGTGAACCTCGATGAAGCTGAGAACCCTCATATCAGCTCCGAACGGGTAACCGCTTTCAAATATTAAATACCGAGCGGTTTTGAGTTAAATAAGAGTCGGGAGACCGCAGTAAAAAATTGGGTTAAACTCGTTTTCAGCTTAGGACTTCGCGCCTTTAGATGCCGCGTAGTAGACTGAGAGTAGCCAGAGTATTGTCGTTGCTAGAGCTATTCCGAGAACGAGCCACCAGTCCGTGGGGAACGACTGCACAGTCTCACCCCTTCTCGACCTTCCTGATAGTTTTCTCGCTTTCAACGGCTCGGTACCAGGTGTATAGTGAGGCTATGACGAATAGCCAGGCTATTATGAAGAAGAGTACCCACGCCACTCTCTCACCCAGACTTCTTAAGCTGCTTCTCGATCGACTTACTGACGATGAAGTACATCACGATACCGCCCAGTACTAGGATCACCATGCCGGGGAAGGTGTAGTAGGTGTGTAGCCCGGCTCCCCAACCTCTAATCCACTCTCCGTAGATTATCCACCAGGCGAAGAACAGTATCGGGATGACTATGTTTACTTTAACTAGGTACTCCCACCACTTCCCAAGCTTTACGAAGGGCCTTACGTCCATGTCCGTAGCTCTCTCCCCAACTTTGGATATGTCGGTGAAGTACGAAGTTATTAGAGCTATGAAAACCAGCCCTATAGATAGACCTACAACACCCCACACAGTATCGTAGTAGTCTAGCCAGTAGCCGCTGAGAGCCGTTGGAAGACCGCAGATGAACGCCAGCACGCCGGTAATTAGAGCCGCTTGGGGGGTCTTAATTCCGAAGTCTTTGAGAGGTCTTAGAGCTACCTCGTGAATAGTTATTAAGCTAGTGAACGCAGCGAACCAAAACGCGATGAAGAACAGTGCTGCGTAGGCGTGTCCTACGGCACCCATCTTCCTGAAGAGCTGTGGTAGGACTATGAAGGCCAGGCCTTCGCCAGCGGCCTTAATGTCTTGGTACGGTGTAGCTGAGATTGCGAATATCAGGGGTATTATAGCCGTCCCAGCCATCCAAGCTACCGCCGTATCGTTGACTACGTTTCCGAAGCTAACGAAGGTCGGGTCGTCGTTTCTCCTCATCCAAGCCCCGGCGCATATGAAGAAGCCCCACGCAATCCCTATGCTCCATATCACCTGGGATAAGGACTGCATCCAGGTAGATGGGTCCGCCAGGGCTTCCGGTCTAGGTACCATGTAGAACTCCAGTCCCTTCTCGGCTCCGGGTAGTGTTACCGTGTAGATCGCTAGACCCACGGTGAATATGAAGAGTAGTGGGAACATAAACCTAGCTACCTGCCCAATACCTCTAATACCGAAAGCCGTCACCAAGATGCTGAGAAACACCATGAAGGCTCCGACACCTAGAGATGCCGGCGTGTAGCCGAAGCCCTTCCAGAACGCGGATGCGTCGAATCCGGGAGCGAAGAAGGTCCCGGCTATTGCGTGCAGCATGTAGTAGAATATCCACCCGGTAACTACCCAGTAGTAGCACATTATCATGAAGTCAGCCCAAGCCATCCACATACCTCCGAAGGCGGCCAGCTTCTTGTGCCTCTCCACTAGATTGAACGGTCCGTGAATAGGCCCTCCGCGCCCGAGCTTACCTATAGCGTACTCAGCTACTGCTAGCGGAAACGCTACTACTACGAGCCATATTAAGTACGTCAGTAGGAAGCTACCGCCACCGTAATTAGCGGCTCTCCACGAAAACCTCCAGTAGTTACCAGCACCGACGGACCACCCCACCGCCGCCATGAGTAGAGCGAAGCTACTCCAGGCACGTTCGAAAGTTCTAGCTATTAATGACTGGGGAGATGCGGTTTTCGACATATAGATGCCTCGTGTAGATATGTAAACCGAGGTATAAATACTTTATACGCGTACGGCGCAAGCTTAAAACTTATTAGCTGTTGGATGGAGTAGTTCTCGGTGGTCTATTTCGCCACGCGATAGGAGAATTTGGGAGCACCCCATAGTATCGTTTAATCGCGGTCGCAAGCTAGCGATTCTCTTCGAGGGGCAGCCCGTCGATGCCTACGAGGGGGAGAGCGTTGCTATAGCTATCTACGCTTCAGGTGTGGATACGCTATCGTGGAGTCCCAGCCTGGGTAGAGCTAGGGGGGCTTTCTGCATGATCGGTAAGTGCAGTAGCTGCTTTATGAAAGTAAACGGGGTTCCAAACGCCAAGACCTGTAGAGAACCCGTTAGAGAAGGACTGGTCGTTGAGAGGCAGAGAGGGTGGGTCCCACCGGCTGCCGGTGTTGAAGAACTCGGCTCAGTAGAGTTTCGCGAGGTCGAGACGGACCTGCTGGTTGTTGGTGGAGGACCGGCGGGGCTTTCAGCGGCTCTAAAAGCATCTGAGTGCGGACTCGACGTAGTTGTTGTGGATGAGCACTTTAAGATAGGTGGTCAGCTTCTAAAGCAGACACACAAGTTCTTCGGGAGTGTCGAGCTCTTCGGCGGAATGAGGGGTTTCCAAATAGCTGAGGAGTACGCTAGGAGGATCGGGTCCAGTGAGAGGATAAGAGTTATACCTAGGTCCGCGGTTTACGGAGTCTTCAGGGGAGGTCTTGTAGGTGTCGTTGGAGAGAACTCTCATTACGTGATTAAGCCAAGGGCCGTTGTAGGCTCAACGGGTGCTTCGGAGAGGTACCTCGACTTCGTGAACAACGACCTACCGGGTGTTATAGGTGCTGGAGGAGTTCAAACAATTATGAACGAGTACGGCGTTAAGCCGGGGGATAGCGCTCTCGTCGTAGGGTCCGGCAACGTGGGCTTGATAGTTGCGTACCAGCTACTCCAGGCTGGTGTAGCGGTTAGAGCTGTAGTGGAGATACTGCCCGAGATAGGTGGTTGGTTCGTTCACGCAGCTAAGGTGAGGAGGTACGGAGTTCCAATACTTACCCAGCACACGATCAAAGCGGTGTACGGAAACGGTAAGGTTGAGGAAGCTGAGGTGGTAGCTGTAGATGAGAACTTCAACCCGATACCGGGCTCCGAGAAGAAGTTCAGAGTAGACCTAGTTCTCCTCGCCGTAGGTCTAGAACCCGATACCCGGCTCTTTTCTCAGTGTGGTGCCGTAATGAAGTGGTCTCCGGATCTCGGTGGTTTAGTACCTCTGAGAACCCCCGACCTAGAGACTTCCGTTAGGAACCTCTACGTAGCTGGCGATGCTTCCGGTATCGAGGAGGCTACCACGGCAATTATGGAGGGTTGGGTAGCGGCACTCTCCGCGGTCTCGAAGCTAGCCGATAAGTCGAGAGCTAGTAGAGCTGAGGAGGAGCTGGAGAAGATAAACAAGTTCCTGTGGGAGGAGTACAGAGCTTCACCAGTACTCGCTAGAGCTAGGCGTGGAAAGCAATCAGTTACCGTTAGTAGAGAGGAAATGGAGAAGATCAGAGCTGAGCACCCACCGCACGTTTCTTTTGGGTGATCGGTCCGTGCCCAACTCCTCCTTCAGGAAGACGGGGGTCGTTAGTCCGGAGGAGCTGGCTGCGCTAAACCTACTGCCTCCGGAGGATAGGTTGAAGAAGGGCCCCGTAGTCGTATTAGAGTGCCCTGAGATGATTCCGTGCAACATATGCGTTCCCTACTGCCCTACGAAAGCAATTAAGATGGAGAAACTGATAGACATACCAGCAGTAGAGTGGGATAAGTGCATCGGCTGCGGTATCTGCGTAGCTGTCTGCCCGGGTCTAGCGGCTTTCGTGGTGGATACTTCAAAAAGCGACTTCGACTACGTCACCGTCCCCCACGAATTCATCCCGATTCCTAGAGTTGGTGACGAGGTGGTGCTTCTCAATAAGCTGGGTGAGGGAGTTGGAAGGGGGGTCGTCGTAAGGGTCTGGGAGAGGAATAGAACCTACGTAATCACGGTTAGAGTTCCCAAGGGGCTTGGAATGGAGGTGAGAGCTGTATGGGTGGAGAGGTGAGGAAGTCCGGTGGTGTAGTAGTTGTGTGTAGATGTGAGGACGTAACCGCAGACGATATTAGAGAAGCTATTGAGCTCGGCATAGACGACTTCGAGCTGCTGAGGAGGTACTTAAAGATCGGCTTCGGTCCGTGCCAGGGTAGGAGCTGCGTAGCGATCGCGGCCAGGATCTTCGCTAGAGCTACCGGCAGGAAGATCGACGAGGTCCTCTCGAACTACAGGGTAAGGCCTCCGATAGTTCCGGTCTCCGCGAAGTACTTCACTAGGGGGGCTAGAACGTGAAGACCCTAATTATTGGAGCCGGTATTAGCGGTCTATTCGTAGCTTACGAACTAGCTCAGAGAGGTTTGCGGGATATCGTAGTTGTTGACGCTAGCTACCCGGGGAGTGGTGCGACTCTGAGAAACCTAGGGTGCTTCAGGTCCTCGTTCACATCACCAGAGCACGTAGTGTTGATGAAGGAAAGCATTCGGGAGTGGCTGCGACTCGGTGATAGACTGGACCTGGAGATAGAGCAGAAGGGCTACCTCTGGGTAGCCCGCAAGCCAGAGACTCTAGACAACTTTAGGAAGCTCGTCGAGTTCCACCACCAGTTCAACGTGCCGACCCGGATACTCGATGTAGATGAGGTGAAGGCTCTGGAGCCTAGGCTAAACACTAAGATAGTTGCCGGAGCTATGTTTGACCCAACGGCCGGTAAGATGTCGATAATTAAGAACTTCACCAAGTTCTACCTCGAAGTTAAGAAGCTCGGGGTTAGAATCGTTCCCTACACTAGAGTAACTAAGTTAGTGGCTAGAGGTAGTAGAGTTACTGCGGCTGAAACGAGTAGTGGTACCGTGGAGGCGGATGCGTTCGTAGTTGCGGCAGCCGGAGATAGTCGGGATATAATCGCTACAGTAGGGGTCGACGTACCGATCGTTGATGTACCTAGGCATCCCTACGTAACGGAGCCCTACGCTAAGGCTATAGAGCCAGCACTAATAATCGACTGGGACACCCCCGGCTCACCACACGTAACTCAAACTAAGCACGGAAGCCTCATACTAGCAAGAGACCTAGAGGACACACCGCGCGCTTCACTGTACTCTCAGAGAGTTGACGCAATACCCCACATACTGAAACCTCTAAGAGAGCTCCTGCCATTCCTCTCGGAGGTAAACATCTTGAGGTACTGGATGGGGTACTACGACATGACACCAGACCACCACCCAATCTACGGACCGGTACAGCCCTACGAAAACCTCTACATAGCGGCGGGATTCAGCGGGCACGGAATGATGATGGGGCCGGTAACCGGGAAGTTAGTGGCGAGCTGGATTCTAGATGGAAAACCGTACATTCCAATAGCCGGCAACCTCACTCTAGAGAGATTCAAGACCGGTAGGTTGGTGAAGGAGCTGGCCGTTATCGGCTAGCCGAAGCCTCTCCCCAAGCCATACCCCGGTGGTTACAGGATTTTTCAATGTAGTTAACTAGCGCTTCTACCGGTAAACACTGAAGGCTGCGAATAGTCATCGGGTAGTGGCCGTCGCTACTCGCTTGTACTGCTCGGAGAGAATCTCGAGGTAGCTCATAAACACCTTAAAGCACTTCTCGTACTCTAGGCAAGCTACTTCCTTAGGTTCCACGCGCTCCGCTCTCTCGGTACCAACTACTTCTCCTAGGTTTTTCGATAGGTCACTTACGTGACCTAGAGCTCTCATTGCTACCAGAACCGCACCTAAGGAGCTGGCTAGTCTCGCCAGCTTCTCGCTGTAAATGACTACCGGTCTGCCTAGCACTGAAGACACCACCTCAACGAATCCCTTCAGGGAGCAACCACTACCTCCGCAGTGAAGTTCACTAACCGGTACGCCGTTCTCACTCAGCGCATCCAGTATCGCCTTTAAAATGAATGAAACCCCTTCAAAAGAAGCTCTCGCAATACTGGAGCGGCTGTGCTGAATTCCGAGTCCGGCAATAGTCAACCTCAAGTAGGGGTCCCTAAAGGGAAATCTTTCTCCAGCTAGGAAGGGGAGTACGTAAACACCGCCCCCGCATGGACTTGCCTTCTCTACTTCACTCATCACCTCACTCCACGAAGCACCTCCGAGGAGGTTCTGCCTAATCCACTCGAGCGCAGTCATACCGTTGTTGGAGGCGGCACCCACGGCAGTATAGCCATCCGCTGCGTAGTAGCAGAAGAACCTCATTCTCGGGTCTCTATCTAGGACTACCTCACGCTTTAAAACTCTTACTACAGCCGTTGAACCCAGATTCAGGACCGCTCTACTTCCGTATACACCATAACCTATATTCTGAAGAGCTCCGTCGAAAGAACCCGGCACTATAGCTACTCTCCTCAGGCCGAGTTCCGGTATCGATACGTAGTCAATTACGCGAGCTCCTTCAGAAAGCTCCGGAAGCTTCTCCTCACTTAAACCCGCTAGCTCTAGAGATAGGTCGTCCCACCTTAGTCTACGTATATTGAGCATTCCGGTGCCTGACGCCGTTCCGAAGTCTATCACTCTAAGACCGGCTAGTCTGTAGATTACGTAATCCTTTACAAAGCTAACTCCACGCGCTCTCCGCAGAAGTTCTCTAGACCTAAACCAGAGGAGCTTAGCTAGAGGGTACACGAATAGCGGTGGGCAGCCAGTTCTTTCGTACAGAACTCTACCGAGCTCATCTAAACTGGCTTGTACAGAACCAGCTCTAGTATCTAAGTGTGTTAGCACACCCGTAATGGCCCTACAATCTTCTCCTAATAGAGAAACTCCGTGCAGGTAGTTGCTGAAGGATAGTGCCTCTACTCTATCTTCAAACCCGGAAACAATCCTTCTTATAGACTCTGCGACTAGTCTCGCGATCCGCTCTAGGTCGTGCTCAGCAGCCCCCGCCTCCGGTGTCGTTAGCTCTATCGGCGTAGCTATCTCTTTAACTACGTAACCACGAGCATCAGCTAAAGCCGTTTTAATTGAAGATGTGCCGACATCGACCGCTACGTACATTCTCTCTCGCTACGGTAGCTTTATTTCAATTTATTTAACTAATAAAACATGTTTTAAGTTAAGCATATAAACATTCAAGGTTTTGTATAACGCGGGTGTATTATGCCGAACGATAGTGAAGCTAAGTCCTCCAGATCAGTAATCCCACCAGCTCCTAGAAGCTGGCTAACGGCTCTAGCATTTGCTGGACCCGGCGTTGTGTGGGCTGCTGAAGCTATAGGTTCCGGCGAGCTAATACTTTCAACGAGGCTCGGTACGGCTTTCGGAATGATGCTTCTGTGGGTTCCTACTTGGGCTGTGATACTGAAGAATCTCGGACCCGGCTACCTACACGGTAGGTGGGCTTTAACGTTTGGCGAAGGAGCTATGGATATGTACGCTAAGATACCTCCCAGGAGGGCCTGGCCGATAATCTTCGGAATACTCCACATACTAGCTGGGGCTATGAGCATAGGTGCGCTGGCCGCTAGTGTTGGTGTAGTTGCGTACACGCTATCCGGGAAGGCCGGTCCACTAGAGGCTTTCACGGGTGGTATGTACATTCTAACACTGATAATAGCTATCGTAGGTCTCTACGTACTGCTTGAAGTAATATTCATGGGTATGATGGCTTCGATGGTCATACTCACTGTCGTGCTCGCCGCACTGGCGGCTCCATCTATATCCGAGATACTGACAGGTACTTTCGCGATCGGTTTCATAACGAGACCAGCGGATTGGGCTACCGTTAGAGCGCCCGGAGTTGAACCAGTAGCGGTAGACCCTCTGGTTACTATACTACCGGTTCTTGCGTGGGCCGCCGGGGGTTCCGCTAGTCACATATGGTACAGCTACTGGGTTGTTGGTTCGAAGTACATGGGTCTCGCGAGGTATGGTGAGTGGGGTAAGCCTGGAGACATCAGTAAGTACAAGGAGTTCACCCCCGAAGACTGGGGCAACATGAGGTGGTGGATTAGGACTCAGATAATTGACGCTTTACTAGCCTGCGTTCTAACGGTCTTCATAATAGACGCGTTCTTCATAGCCGGCTACTCGATACTAGCTCCGAGACAGCTTCTACCGGGTGGTGTTAGGCTAGCTGAAGTAATTGGTGAGATGTACACTGCGTACCTAGGTCCTAGAGCGCTATTCTTCGTTCTCGTAGGCTCCCTATTCATACTGTGGTCTACTAACATAAGCCAAACCGTTGGCTGGCCTATCATAGTCATGGACGGTCTGAGGTACATATACCCGAAGATTACTGAGAAGATCTCCACTAGCGCTCTCAGAAGAATCATAACGGTACTAATGGGTGCCTGGGCTCTAGCGTGGGCTCTCGGATACGCTAGAGCCCCCGTTGAGTTAATTACTTGGGCAGCTATATTCGACGGAGCTCTACTAGTATCGCTACAGGGTATACTATCCATAGTTGCGTGGATCTACATCGCTCCGAGAGAACTAGTGAAGGTAGCGCCCAAGGAGAGAGTTAAGGAAATAATACCTAGAGCACCGATAATAATCAACCTGGTGTGCTCAATTCTATACATATACTTCACCGCTTGGTGGGCTGGTAGAACGCTAGGACTAATAAGGTAGGTGACGTAGATATGTCTCTAGCGGTACCTAAGAACTGGAGGAGGAATATAGCACTGGCGCTCGGAGCTATCGGCATCATAATGATAGTTGCTGGAGTAGCAACGGGGTACATAGACGTATCTCTATGGGGAGTATTCGCAGCGATGATGGGTCAGGCGATAATGCTGCAGGAAAGAAAGAGACCCGGCTAGCTACACGTTCTTAAGTATGTTTTTTACTTCAACCTAGTTTAGATTTAGGACCTTGGAGCCGTACCACTGAGAGGCTCGGAATTCTTTATGTTACTCAGTACTTCCAGTAGTTCCGCAAAGCCTACTCGAAGTATCTCAGGCTTTAAGCCTACGCCAACTCTTACATACCCTCTCGCACTGAAGCACTCACCAGGCGCTACTAGGATTCCGCTGGCTTCGTATACTCTGTAAGATAGCCGTAGAGTGTTATTAGTCCACGGTACTTCCGCCCACACGTAAGCTCCAGCTAAACTCGGATACGGTCTGATTAGTTCTTCGTTCGGTAGGAGTTTGTTTATTGTCTCCAGGTTTTCGCTAACCACTCTGCGAGCTCTAATTCTAAGTTTTCTCACTACGTCAGGTTGTAGGATCTTCACCGCCACTCTATCGCTGAGAACCGGTGGAGCTATGCTTACGTAGTCCTTGATGCTCCACACTCGGTTAGCTATAGACCTAGACCCCGACGAGATCCAGCCAAGTCTCAGACCGGGCAGACCGTAGGTCTTGGATAGGCTTGAAACGGAGACGAAGTTCTCCGAGGTGGAGACCTGAGCTACGCTCACTTTAGATTCACCTCTCTCAGTACCCCAGTAAACCTCGTCGAAAACCAGGACCGTGCCTCTTCTCTCAGCTTCTGAAGCTAGTTCTTTAAGTTCTCTTCTACTCATGTAGCTACCGGTAGGGTTGTTCGGGTCGGTTACGAAGATAGCTCTAGGTTTCAGTTCCTCCATTAGCCCGATAGCTCTCTGCGCTGGGAAGTCCCACTTCGGAGGCTTTCTACGCAGATACATAACTTTAGCCCCAACCCACCTAAGTAGTCCCGGTATCTGCATGTAGTTAGGGCTATCGACTAGAACCACGTCACCGCTGGAGATCAGTGCTAGAACCGCTAGTAGGTTAGCCTCCGCAGACCCCGCGGTTACGACGATGTTTTCCGGGTCGACGCTGCCTTCGTATAGTTCGGAAATAGCTTTGCGGAGTTCTGGGGACCCTCTGGTCCACCCGTAGCTCAGCTCCAGCTTCAGTAAGTCTCCGTAGTCCACTCCGTATTCCCCCAGCTCCTCTAGACTGAGTGGGTGGACCCCGCTCTCGCTTAGATTGATCCTAGCTGTCGTTTCGTGAAGGGACTGCCACCTCTCTAAGCAAAACACTGGAAGACCCTTAACAATCTCGCTCTCTAGAGAGGCTAGAAGCTCTAGAGACATCTTCAACACTACCCGGTACTGAAGTTCCGCTGTGAGTATATAGCTACACGTAGGTTAGTTCTCCACCGACGACTCTAGCGCACTTCGTGTACTTGTGCTCAAACTCCCCGGGTGGGACTATGTGGATCACTCTGTAGTCTTTGTGTAGAAGCCAGTCGGACAGAATCTTTCTGTGGCACCTGTACGGCACTCTCTCCCGGCACATGAGTGCGGCGGTTTTCTTACCGCATATGCCGAGTAGTCTATCCAGAGCTTCCCTGGCTTCACTAGACGTGAGTATGTAGGTTGCGTAAGCTCTGAACCCCTCAGACTTGAAGCACCTCCCCAGACCCACGTCCGCAAGTGAAGGACCGAACTTTCTGAATCCCCCCAGCTCCGGCATCCATAAGTATTCAACACCGGCGCGCTTAAACTCTCTAGATAGGTTCTCAGTTGAGTACTGGGGGAGCCTAGCGGACTTGCCCCACCTTCTCACATCTACAACTACTTCAATACCGTACCGAAGAACCAGTGCCAGTAGGTCCTCTACTCTCAGAGTGCTGTAGCCTAGAGTAAACACCTCTCTTCCACGCCGCACGAGAGTGTATCTTAAAGTGGATTATTAATTATGCTTTCAGTTTTATCGTTTAGATTCCGCGCTCAACCTTTCGTTCTCCATCACCTAGATCCTTCTGCGCCTAAATCACCGTGGGTTCGTAGGCTTTATCTTGGAGTAGTCGAAGTCTACTTAGGCGAAGAGCGCGGTTCCCGGTAGTTAACGCCTATTAGCACCACACTCTAGATTGAAGTGGTGGTAGACCTGCAGGTCGTGCCGCTGATGTTGGTAGTGGTTTTCGCGGCATTTATCTTAATGCTAATTGGAGCGCTAATCATGGTCTTATCGGCGTTTAGGAGGGTAGCTGGAGGTGAAGAAGGAAGACAGGTTGAGGGTGGGGCCGTGGTCGTCGTAGGTCCTCTGCCGATCGTTATAGGAACCAGTCAAAGAGTGAGTAAGCTGCTTGTAGTCCTAGCCATAGCCTTACTACTGGTCTCATTAGCTACCTACCTGATCTTCCTGCGGGGTGCCACGCTGTGGAGGTAGACTTATTTAAAGTGGGTCTAGTGCTGTTCATCGCAGGCTTCGTGGCGGCTTTCGCAGCTATGCTACTGGCTATAGCACTACCCATGCTTGCGGCGGAAGGAGGGAGAACTACGGGAGTTTCCGGTGGTGGCTGCGTTCTAATAATGTTCGTACCTATATGCTTTGGAGTAGGGGAGGGCGCTCTCCCACTAATGGCTTTAGCAGTAGCTCTAGCGGTAGTTCTCGTAGTAGTGAGCGTGCTCCTATACAGAGGATTCTACAGGGTATTGAAGGAGGTGAAGATCTAGCGTGGAGGTAGTAGTAGACCCTGTATGCGGTATGAAGCTGGATCCGGCTAAAGCTAAGTACAAGAGTGTGTATAAGGGGAAGGTCTACTACTTCTGCTGCGCTCGCTGCCAGAAAGCTTTCGAAGAAAATCCTGAGTACTACCTAGAGCACGGTCCAACTGGCATGCCTAAGTAGCCTCTAAACCCCGACGCGCATCTTAAGAGCTCTCCACCTACCTGGGATTCCATCTAAGTAGTGTTAGAGAGTTTAGAACTACTGAGATGTCGCTGAGTATCATCGCGGCAGCCGCCGCTTCAGGTCTTAAGAATATGCCGGTACTCTCGTAGAGCGCTCCCATAGCTACTGGAACTAGCAGTGCGTTGTATATGAAAGCCCAGGCGAGGTTCTCTAGGGACTTCCTCCTAGATTTCCTCGCCAGCTTGATCAAGTTTACGATAGAGAGTAGGTTGCCACTTACAATAACGACATCACCAGATTCCTTAGATATATCGGAACCCTGACCCATAGCTACACCTATGAAAGACCTGCTTATAGCTGCTGCGTCGTTAATTCCATCACCAACGAACATGACCCTGCTCCCACTGGACTGCAGAGATTCAACGAGCTCTGCCTTGTCTTCAGGTCTGAGCTCAGCGTAGAACTTCCTCAACCCAAGCTCGGAGGCTACTACTTCAGCAGCCCTAGCAGTATCTCCCGTTGCTAAGATAGCTTCTACACCGATGCTACGCAGGTACTCCACTAAACTCCTACTCTCAGCTCTCAACCTATCGCCGATTCCGAGAACGGCTACGGGTTCTTTACCTACAACTACAACTACAGCCGTTCCACCTCTAGACGCTACTCTATCAACAACGGACCTAACCTCATCCAAGCTCCTTCCACAAACACTCTCAGCTAGTCTGAGGGACCCTACCGCAACTTCTACTCCATCTACTCTAGCGATCACTCCCATACCGGGTATCGTAACGTAGTCCGTGGATTCTCTACTGTCTGCACCTACTTTAGAGCAGTACTTAACGATTGCTTTAGCTATTGGGTGCTCACTCTTTCGCTCCACCGAGCAGGCGTACTCGAGAACTTCCCCGAGGTTCCCACCGCCTTTTAGTGGTACAACATCAACTACTTCAGGACTGCCTACGGTTAGAGTACCGGTCTTATCTAAAAACACCTTATCTACTTTAAGAACTCTCTCCAGCGCGTCACCACGCCTTAGTAGGATCCCCAGCTGCACTGCCTTTATAGATGCTAGGGAGACTACCATAGGTATAGCTATTCCGAGAGGGCAGGGGCAGGTAACGGCTAGAACTGAAACTGAGAACAGTAGAGCTCTATCAACACCAGCACCCCTAAAGAACCAGTAGGTGAATGTAGCGATGCTGAGAGCTATCACAACCCAGGTTAGGTAGCCCACAGATCTATCGGCAATCCTCTGAATTCTCGGTTTGTAGAACTGAGCTTCTCTAACCGTCCTAACTATGTAGGCCAGGGCGGTGTCTTCACCAACTCTAGTAGCTCTCAGCACTACGTATCCACTAACGAGGAGACTTCCGGCGAGAACCGGGTCTCTCCTCTCTTCACTCTTCTCCCTAGGGATAGGCTCGCCGGTGAACGCAGACTCATCTACGTAGCCGAACCCCTTAACAACTACCCCATCTACCGGGAATCTCTCACCGGCCTTAACTTCGACTAAGTCCCCAGGCTTAACCTGATCTACCGGAACCTCCCTGATCTCACCATCACTACCTACCACCCTAGCTATCCCCACGGAGAGCTCGGCCAGCTTCTTCAAAGCTCTCGAAGACCTCCGCCTCAACCTCTCCTCGAGGTACCTACCTAGAGATACGAACCCTAGGAGACCGGCGGGCACTTCGAAGAAGGTCTCACCGCGGTCTGGAGATAGCAGCACCGCGACACTGTATACGTAGGTAGTTAGAGAAGAGAGAGATATTAGAGAATCCATTGTTGGAGCTCTGCGCACCAGCGACCTCAAACCCTTAGATAGAGTATCTGAGCTCAGCACCATGACTAAAGTAGCTACCGGGAGCAGAACGTGGGGAGCTGAACTCCAGAGCGGGGGGTCAGCACCTAGCGCTCCCGCGGTGTAGTAGGTTACCGCTCCAAGTCCGAGTAGAAACGAAGCTATCTTAACGAGTAGTACGCTGCGCTCTTCTCTAGCTAGTAGCTCTACCTCACCAACCACTTCACCAGCTTCAGGGTACCTCCTCCTTACTTCGCTTAGTAGAGAGCTTCTAGATGTAGTTAGAGGATTGTAGAGCACGCTGGAGATTCTAGAGACTGGTGAGTAGCGGCACTCAAGTACTCCGGGCAGTTCAGATACGTACTTCTCAAAAGAGACTACCTCGCCTTCTTCAAGATCTGCGACAACGTAGAGCTTCTCCTTCTCGACGTCGTATCCTGCTTCACGAATAGCTCTAAAAACGTCTCTCATAGTTACCTTATCGGATTCGTAGACAACAACAGCCTCCCCGGAGCCGAGGTCTACCTTAAGGTCTCTCACACCAGGTAGCTTCTCTAAGCTCTTCCGAATGGAGTAAACGCAGGTCGGGCAGTCTACTCCAAGTAGTTTAACTCTCTCACTACGCACCGAGGAGGACGCTGAGCCTCCCCTAGAGTTCATGTGCTTTCACTTCTTCCTTAGCGTAGCTTCGTAGTAGTTCTCCCTGCTTTCTACCCTAACTACCTCATACCCACTTTTCGAGGCTACGAGCTTCAGAATGTTTAAAGGTAGATCGCTTCCCGAAGCTACGATGTGGAGCTCCAGATCCGCACCTCTGTTTAGAACGTTTAGAAGCTTAACCATGGGGTTGTCGGTGCAGGACCTAGCTCCCCTAAGGTCCAGGACTTTCACCACCACTACCCCTAGGTATCGCTATTCTCAAGCTATAACCACTCGTATGCCCGGAGTATATTCTCTCAATCATCTGCTCTTCTTCTAGCGTCTGTCTTTCTTCGATTGTTAGGTCCTTGGGAAGCCACTCCGGGTGCTTACCTAGCTTACCGTAGTAGGCTCTGATAGCTCTCTTAAGCGCTCCGACAGCCAGTATACTGCAGTGGTACTTAATCGGTGGGAGACCCCCGAGCTCGTCAGCAACGCTCTTCCATGAGATACCCCAGGCTTCCTTCACGGTCCTACCAGCTACTAGGTCGGTTAAAATACTGGCGGCTGCGATATTAGCTGCGCAGCCGTAGCTTTCGAAAGTAGCTTTCTCTATAACTTCATCCCCACCTCTTGTAGATATCTTGAGGTACAGCCTTATCATATCACCGCAGGCCGGACTTCCAGCGGATTCCACTACATCAGCATCCTCCATAGGACCCACGTTCCTAGGATTTCTAAATATCTCCAGTACCTTAGGCGTGTATGGTAGAGGTATTCGAGTACTCACTCAAACCCCTCAACCAACTAGCTAGATTGTTAATAAATCTTTAACGCCGTTATAGTGTTATAGGCATTGCCTAGGTTCTTCTAGCGGCACTTATACTTCTCAACCTAGATACGGCTCTAGGAATCACTTCCAGGGTGTAGTCGATGTCTTCTTGCGTGTGGTATCGGGTGGTCTTGAAGAGTATACTACCGTGAGCTTCTTCGTGCTTTCTTCCAATAGCTAGCAGTACGTGGCTCGGCTCCAGTATTCTCGAGGTGCAGGCGCTACCACTAGATACATAAACACCGTTAATGCTTAGTTCGACGGTTAGAGCCTCCCCCTCAACGTACAGAAAGCTCAAGTTAGCGTTATCGGGGGCCCTCCTACTGAAGTCCGCCGGGCCGTTCAGCAAGACCTCGGGAACTCTATCTAGTATACCCCTAACGAGGACATCCCTCAGCATCCTCATTTTAGCTACGTTGATGTCGAAATCTTGAAAAGCTAGTTCAACGGCTTTTCTAAACCCGGCTATGAGTGGAACGTTCTCGACGCCGGGCCACATCTTCTCGGAACTCAGCTGACCTCTTAGAATAGGCTCGAGTCTAACCCCTTCTCTAATGAAGAGCGCTCCAACACCCCTGGGGCCGTGTATCTTGTGGCTACTCAGAGTTACCATGTCGACGTACTCGAGCTTCTTGAGGTCCATCGGGAGCTTTCCGAACGCATCTGCGGCGTCTGTGTGGAAGACCGCCTTCGGGTTCACCTCCTTAGCTATCTTAGACAGCTCGTAGACGTTCTGCACCGTCCCTATTTCGTGGTTAACCATCTGAACACTAACTAGTGACGTATCTCTATCTACGACCTCCTTGAAGATCTCCGGGTCTACGAAGCCCTCGCTATCTACGGGTACTCTAACAACCTTAAACCCGAACAACCTACCAGCTTCTTCAGCTGGGTGAATAACGCTGAGGTGCTCTATAGCCGATACGACGATCTTCCCTCCCCCCTCTCTGTTAGCTATTGCGTGCCCTAGAACGGCTAGGTTGTTGGCTTCAGTACCACTGTGAACTAAAGCGAACTCGCCCACACCACCAGCGTTTAGAACTTCAGCGAGCAGCTCCTTGGTTCTGTGGATAACTTCGTAAGCTTCCCAACCGGGTCTGTGGGTGATCGATGGGTGCCCGTAGCCTACGGAGTTAAAGTACGGAATCATCTCTTCGACAACTTCTCTCGGAACGTGGCCCGAGTTCTCGTTATCGAAGTAGACCTCCCGAGGGGGTTTTCCGTGAACTTTGAGCAGCTCCTCTACAGACATCGGTTACCCATACTAAAGTGCGTCTATTGCTTATAAACGGCGTTAAAGTCTTCGCTAGAACTTCTGGGTTCACCGGCGTAGACTTGCTTAAGATAGCGATTTACACCATCAACAGCGTTAAAGGTGTTTGCGTAGCTGAATTGACTGAGTGTGAGGTCTTGGCAGCTCACCAACTCTAAGGAAGAGCGTTAACGGTGTTTAAGTGGTGATAGCTACGTAGATCCCGATAGCTACGAGAGCTAGGCCCCCGGCTAGCTCAACTACGGTGACCTTACTTAAGAATCTCTCAACTAGCTTAAGCAACCTGCTCGAGAGTAGCGAGAAGAGTAGGTACGGTGCTGTGAAGCTAGCTACGTAGATCAGTGTGAGGAAGCTGAGAAGTGGTTCCGAGCCTTCGGTAGCTACTTGAAGTACGATGAAGTATCCGGCACCGCAGGGAACGGCGCTGAAAGAAGCTGCGAACCCCATTAGGAGTGGGAAGAACTTTCCGAGAACTGCGGTTAGAGCTGCGCTACGTGAGGGAGCGTAGTTGAAGTCCCGGCAGGACCTCCCACCGATTAAGCACCCCAGCGCTCCTCTAGAGTGTAGAATCATGTAGAGTCCGAAAGCTATGAATAGAACCCAACTGAACGGCTTAAGAAACCACAGGACTCCACGCAGTCCTGCGAGTATCAGTGAGTACCCCAGTCCTAGACCGAGAACAAATGAGAGGAGCTTAGGTACTGGATTTCCCACGGAGGAGGTAGAGTACGATAGTAGGAGAGCTGTGTAGAGGTAGAGAATGCAGGGACTTAGAGCTGACGCTATTCCGAGTACCGCCGCTCCAGCTACTAGCCCGATGGCACCGTAGCTTCCGGGTTCGATCGTTCTCACGTAGCATAGCTCCACGTAGTTCTCGAGAAGAACTCTCTTCCAGTAGGTGTCGTTGCGGTACGCGCCTATGGAAACAACCACCACCTGGGAATTCCTAGTAACGATAACTACCGGAACTTCCGCTAGGTACCTATCCTCAACGTACCTACCGAGAAAGCCTACCAGCTTCTTAAAGAATTCTCCGTGCTGAACCACATCTACGTAGATGAGCTCACCACCGGGTAGAAAACTCCTTAGGTAGCGCTCCATCTCAGCGCACTCAGGGCAGTCGCGAATACCCAGGAAGTACACAGCGCCCTTACCGAAGACTAGGGCGGCTTCCGCTAGGTCTCCGAACCGTTCAGCACATCCAACTACGGACCCCCTGTACAGTACCGGAACTCCGAGAGTTTGGGATTCGAGTGTCGGAGCTAGTAGTACCGCTACTAGCAGTAGCTGCGCGAGTGGTGCGGCTATTCGAAAGCTCATTACCTCCTCCTCACGACGAAAGCATACACCACTACCGCAGCACCGGCCGCGACCAACACCGCGGGGACTACGACTTGCGGACTGAAGGCATCTACCGGCGCTGCCGTATCTCTAGGTGCGGTCAGCAGGTACCTACTCAACAGCTCGTACTGCTCACTGAAGGACATTGGTACTTCGTAGGTATTCGGTGGAATGACTAGTAGCACGCTCTCTCGGGGAGTTCTCGAAGTTAAGTTCTTCCAGAATTGGGAGTCCGTGACTGCCCCTACCACGATTGCTAGCAAGTACTTCCCATCTCTAACTACGTAGGTTTGAGGTATACTCGCTAGGTGCTCTCGCAAAATACCCTTACCTACTAGAAGAGTTCTTATGGAGTCGAAGTTAGTTCTACATACATCCAGCACGTCTATCTTGCAGAAGTAGTAAATGCCCGCGTAGCTCTGGCTGAGGAACCTATCTAGAGTTCGGCACGCCGGGCACCAGGTAGCTCCGTAGAGATACAGATAGATGCCGCTACTTGAGACTACCGCCGGTAGCACTACCACAACTACTACCGCGGTAAGTAGTGCGTAGGCTAGCGCTGAGATTCGGTTAATCGCAGACCACCGACATCTCTGTAGCGTAGACTCTAAAAAACACTGAAATCTAGCTACCCGCAGTAGCTACTTCACTACCTCGCTAGGAAGTACCTGAATGCCTTGATGTTCAGGTCGACCCACTCCTTCGGCACTGTTTCAGCTATGGCCTTCTCAACGGCTTCAGGACTAACTATCGATGTTGTTTTAACTAGGTGTCCTAGAGCTACTACGTTCGCTACTCTACCGCTACCCACCTCCTTCTCCGCTATGTCTGTGTAGGGCTCTATATAGACCCTCCAGTTTCTTCGAGGTACGCTAGTTACGTTAGACCTATCTATAAACACTAGAGCGCCGTCTTTCACCAGGCTCTCGTACGCGTCTAGCTGTAGTTGGTGCATGAATAGAGCTATGTCTGCCCTCACGACTTTAATGAAGTCGGCTTCCTCCTCTCTATCAGCTACAACAAGGTCTACCCTGGAGTCTCCACCCCTGGTTTCAGCTGCGTATATCTCACTACCTAGTACGTGTAGATTGGTGTACTTAGCTATTGCCGCACCCAGTATGTGCCCTAGGAGTAATATTCCCTGACCACCCCTCCCAGCAATCAGGATCTCAATTCTCACCGCTCGGCACCTCCAACCGCTTTAAGCACGTACTCGCGGTATGTATCGAGAAAACCCGGCTCGTCCTTATCCACGAACTCGCCTATAACGAACCCCCTACTCCAGTCGTAGTCACTTTCTTCAATTGACGGATTCGTCTTCACGACGATCCTCTTCCTAAGCTCCATGTAGAGGTCCACCGGGTTCCTAAACCCTATGTGCCTTCCGAATATCTCCGGGCACGTTGAGAGGACCTCTACGAAGGCTAGCCCGCGCTTAGCGAGTGCTTTGTATATAGTTCTCTCAAGTAGCTGCGGGTGGGTAATAGAGCTCCTGGCAACGTAGTTAGCTCCCAGAGCGGCCGCGAGTTTAATTACGTTAAGCTCCTTCTCGGGGTTTCCGTACGGTGTAGTAGTCGTGTAGAGACCTCTGGGTGTCGTAGGCGCTAGCTGCCCACCGGTCATGCCGTAGATCATGTTGTTGACCATTATGACGAGGAGGTCGGCGTTCCGCTTTAGAGCGTGTAGTAGGTGGTTTCCACCTATAGCCGCAATATCTCCGTCCCCACCGACAACGATCATCTTCATCTCCGGCTTAACTATCTTGACCGCTAGTGCGAACGGTATGGCTCTTCCGTGAATTACGTGAGCGGAGTCGAATTGCGGGTACAGAGTCATTCTAGCGGTACACCCAATACCGCCAACGAAACCTACGTTCTCTCTCTTAAGCACTCCTTCCTCTATTCTCCTGTCTATAGCTCTCAGCATAGCACCTAGAGCTATCCCCAAACCGCAGCCAGGGCACCACATAGTTGGTATTCTATCTACTCTCAGATAGCGGTCTAGTGGGTGTGTCACAGCCACTTACTAACCACCTCAACTACTTCCTGAGGTGGGGGTACGTCTAGGTCTATAAGCGGAACGCTCACGACCTCCCTATCCTTTAGAACCCCCCTCAGCTCCCTGTAGTAGAGTCCGGTGTTGTTCTCCACTACAAAAACCTTCTCAACGCCTTCCAGTAGCTTAGCTAAGCCTTCTTCGTATACCGGGAACAATGTTTTAAACTTTACTGAGCAGGCTCTAACACCTCTTTCTCTAAGTACCTTAGTAGCTACTTGAGCTGAGAGTGCCGTAGACCCGTAGGAAACTAGAGCTACGTCGCAGCTATCTAGGTATAGAGATGAGTACTCAAAAATCTGGCCGGCACTTTCAGCAATCTTTCTATACAGTCTCCACATGAGCTTTCTCTGAGAGTCCGTTCTGGGGGAGTAGTACCCCCTCTCATCGTGGGTTAGCGACTCCACTAGAACACCGTACCCATCGCCAAAGCAAGCCATTGGAGGTACTAACCCATCTACCGGGTCGTACGGTCTGTACTCACTCGGCGGTACCGAGGGCTTACTGCGCTCAACTACTTCCACCTCACCTTTCTCCCTCATAGCTACCTTCCCGTACGTGTGGGCTATTACAGCATCCGAGAGGAGAACCACCGGCGTTCTCAGTTTCTCAGATACGTTGAAAGCCTTAATCGTTAGGTCGTAGGCTTCCTGGGGCGTTGATGGTGCTAGCACCGGTATCACCAGACCTCCGTGGAATCCGTAGGTACTCTGCAGTACGTCGTACTGCCCGGACCTGGTTGGAACGCCCGTTGATGGTCCGGTCCTCATAACGTAGGCAACTACGAGGGGTGTCTCGGTTATTACGGCTAGGCTGAGGGCTTCCAGCATTAGCGAGAATCCCGGACCGCTCGTTGCCGTCATAGCCTTGGAGCAGGCCCACGAAGCACCGATGACAGCGTTTATGGAGGCTATCTCGTCTTCGAACTGTATTACGTGTCCCCCGTACTTCGGTAGTTCTCTAGCTAGGTACTCGAATATATCTGATGTGGGTGTTATAGGGTAGCCCGCGTAGAACCTCAGTCCGGAGGTTATGGAGGCTTCAGCAATAGCTATATTACCGGTTAGGTACTCGTATCTCAATGCCGACCAGCCTCTACGAAGATCGCGAAGTCCGGGCAGCTGTACTCACACATCCTACACCCAATGCACTTCTCCGGGTATGCTGGTACTACGTATCTATAGCCTCTTCTATTCCTGGCATCACCTCTCGCTAAGACCTTGGTTGGACAGATAGCTACGCATATACCGCACTCCTTGCATCTCTCAGCAATAACGTTGATTGCGTACCTACCACCCGTTCTTACAAGTGAGCTCGCCGGCGCGCTCAGCCCTATTCCCTACTTTCTAATACCTCAATAGCTTTAAAGTGTAGTTTATAGCTATGCTAAAAATATAAAAGGTTTAACTACGGACTTGCCCTACTCTCAGGGGTACCTAACCACCCTCCATACTCACTACGCTTATCTTCAAGACGTCCCTATCTACGTAGATAGCTACGTTAGCCGTTGTGTAGTCCACCTCTATCTTCAGTAGTCTAGCCCCTAGTTCCGGTTCTAGAGATGAGAGAACGGCTGCGGCAATAGCTACGGCTCTAGCTATTACTTCACTACTCCTAGCTAAGTCACCTACCGCGTCCACCACCTCACCCGTAGACCTAACGGCTACTACCGCCGATTCGAAGATTTTGGGTAGTGCTTTGAGCTGGGGTGTTGATTCAGCTACTGAAACATCCACAGAGGTCACCGAGCTACTTCCTCGCTACTTCCTTTCTTTTAAAAACGCTCCTACCTCGACTAGCGCGTTATTAGTTCAGTGCTCGTAGATCTACGTGAAGACTATGTGCTGGGGTGTCTTGGGGAAGCTGGTGTCTGTGGAGGGTGTTGAGGGCGACGTCGAGGTCGGCGGCGTCCTCGTCAGAGCCCTCGTAGCTGTCGAGGGCGCTAGGCCGGGCGACGTCGTCCTAGTTCACGCCGGTGTCGTTATCGAGAAGTTAGATAGAGAGGGCGTTCTAGCTAACCTAGCCGTGTACTACGACCTAGTGAAGTACCACTACGTATTCAACGGCGCCAGCGAGGAGGAGGCGTCTAGGAGGGCTAGAGAAGACCTAGCCTCCCTAGCTAGAAGCCTCGGAATTCCGGAGGGGGAGGTCCTGAGAGCTCTTTCAGAGGAACCCGGGGGAGCGGCCGGCGGAGGTCCCGCAGAGGTCGAGGTCCCGGAGAAAGCCTTCTACATAGACTACAGCGTCCAGCTAGCCGAGACCGACTACCTCCAGGTAGTTCACTACACGAACTACTTGAGGATCTGCGAGAGAGCCTTCATGTCGGCCCTATCCAGCGCCGGGATGAGCTACGGCAAGCTAATCCACGAGTACGGGATCTTCATACCCACGGTGGAGGTCAGCGCTAGGATAAGGTCGCCCTCGAGACTGGACAACTCGCTGAGGGTCTACGTCTGGGTGGAGGAAATCGGGAGAAAGCACCTAAAGTACAGGTGCGTAGTGCACAACAAAACTACCGGAAGGGTGGTGGCCGACGTAACCCACGTAGCCGTGTGCACGGACACGGCCATAACAGCAAGCCACGAAATACCGAAGGAGGTAAGGCAAGCACTCGAGAAACTGACCTCCAGCTACCGCTCCCCCAACTCCACAGCCTGAACCCCGCAGCTGCCTTCGACTCTACCGTCTCTTTCAATTCTATCGTTCAGATTCACAACTCTACTGTGCTGTATTCTAGTGCAGAACTCTCTGTCTCTGAACTTTCAATTCTATCGTTCAGATTCTTGAGAGTAAGGCCAATCCGCGGGCTTGGAAACAGCATCTATACTTTCAATTCTATCGTTCAGATTCGCAAGAACTTGAAGCTATTATCACTGAAACGTGCAAAAACAATCCTTTCAATTCTATCGTTCAGATTCCGAAACACACGGTAAGCCATCATTTAGACTATGGTTGTCGTCTCTTTCAATTCTATCGTTCAGATTCAAAGACGAAGAAGATATTAAAAGATTCGTGAAGAGTTGCATTGAACTTTCAATTCTATCGTTCAGATTCATACATAAGTAATACACAACAGGTCCACCATAAAAACGAACTCTCTACTTTCAATTCTATCGTTCAGATTCTTGAGAGAACTAAAAAGAATCGTAAAAAAGTGCATTGAAGACCTTTCAATTCTATCGTTCAGATTCAAAGAAAAGTGAGGTGAAACAGAAACGATAGAAAAAGAGGAGACGACTTTCAATTCTATCGTTCAGATTCAGGGTCAAAAACAATAGAGCATGGTGCTATCGAGCTGTCAGAAATCTTTCAATTCTATCGTTCAGATTCCTGAAGAAGAGTTCAAAAAAATATACGAGAAAATTATGAAAATTACTTTCAATTCTATCGTTCAGATTCATGAACTTCTTCTCGCTCATAACATAGCCATCAAGCCAGCTTCTTTCAATTCTATCGTTCAGATTCTTTATGCTAGCCACTTCTCGATGCAATTCCTTACTATTTTTTTCTTTCAATTCTATCGTTCAGATTCACAGAAAAAATAACAGAGGAAGAACGAGAAGAAAGGGAAGAACTTTCAATTCTATCGTTCAGATTCAAAGACAAAAGAAATGATAATTATTCTCAACGAAACGCATATAATTACTTTCAATTCTATCGTTCAGATTCACTATAACGTTCCAGCTGATAGTGGAGATAATCTACTAGCGACTTTCAATTCTATCGTTCAGATTCACGTACACACAGGAAAAAAGTGCTGAGAAGATACTTCACGAGGCTTTCAATTCTATCGTTCAGATTCATATCTCCCACCTCGATGGTTCCGCGGCGGCGTTACATATAAACTTTCAATTCTATCGTTCAGATTCATAAACTTCTTCTCGCTCATGACGTAGCCGTCTAATAAGCTTCTTTCAATTCTATCGTTCAGATTCAAGTGTTCTGCTTCAGTGAGTTTGAGAGCCCGCAGGGATCTCTCTTTCAATTCTATCGTTCAGATTCTGAAAAGATAATCGATGAGACGTGCAGAAATAACCGAGAAATGACTTTCAATTCTATCGTTCAGATTCCGTGTTCCGCTTTTCCATCTCTATCGTTCAGATTCTTCTATATCGTTATTGTCTGAGGGTTTTTAAGCTTTACCTTGGGAGCGCTTCCCGGTATTTAAGTCCTGCTTTTAAATGGGTTCAGCTAGCCCGCCCCGGTAGCTCTCTGCGTAGAAATCCCATGGTGATCATGGGAATCGCTCCCGGGGGGCCGCAACCGCCATCGGGTAGCCGGCCGGGGTCCAAGTCAGCAAAGCTTATTAGCCGGGAACCCTCATCCCACGAACACCATGGGAATCAGTAGGGAGGTTTCCGATGGGTAAGTGGTTGGGGTTTATATGCTTTTCGGTCGCGCGCTCCCACGCGTGCTCCCACGGTGCGCTTGGGGTATTCCCATTTTATACTTGGGATTTTTCCCTGAGTTCCCCGCTCCGTGCTTCCCCGCTCTTCCCTCCGCCCGCCTGGGAGTTCTCAGCACTCCAATTTCTGAATAGTTATCTAATTACTTGCTCCCGGTGTGCCGGGGCGCCACGTGGTCGTGAGGACTGAAGCGCTACTCAGGTGGCTGAGGATTCTGAGGTCTCTCGCTGAGGGGTACCCAGTCGAGTCCGAGCTGAGGGGGTGGTCCTGGCAGTTCCCGCCGGTTAGACCCAGGTCCTACCTGGGGCTATCGGTTCAGGACGCTGTATCCTACTGCCCGACGAAGCGCGACGTCTGGCTGAGGAGGGTTGCCGGTGTTAGGGTCCAGCCGACTCAGTACATGAGGACCGGCTCGGCGGTCCACGACGTGGTGTTCTCCGTAGCCTCCCTAGTTAGGAGGCACTTCAACGCCAACCAGGACTTCGAGAGGCTCTCGAGAGCTGTGGGTAGGGTCGTGGAGTTGAAGAGCCGCGAGTGCCCCTCGGAGGAGTGCGTTAAGATCGTCAGGAGCGTTGGGTGGTTGACGTACCACACTGCCGCCTCCGAGTGGCTGTGGTCTGGCGCCGGGTCCCTGCCGATACCGGCTACGGCGAGCCTCTGCGAGGTGAGGGTCGATGGGTCCCCGGTGGGGCTGAGCGGTAGCTTGAGGGTGGACTCATTGCCGGTTCCGAACGTAGTCGTCGACATCAAGACTGGGAGGAAGGTCGAGGCACACGAAGTATCGCTAACGGCGTACGCACTGGCGCTGGAGTCGGCACTTGAAACGCCCGTGGACTTCGGGCTGCTGGTGTACGTGTGGTGGAGCGGGGGACTTCAGGTAGACCTAAGGGGGGTCTACATAGGCCCGGACCTGAGGAGAATGTTTCTGGATTCGAGAGATGAAGCTATAGACATAATACTCTCGAGAAGGGAACCCCCGAATGCCGTTGAGTGCCCGCAGGCGTGTCCCTACGTGGAGGTGTGCGGGCGTGAGAACGCTCGTAGTTAGCGGCTATGGGGTGAAGATGTCCGTCGAGAAGGGCTCCGTGGTGCTCAAGACTAGGGAGGGGGCGAGCTGCGTACCTCTGAGTGAGGTGGACTGCGTTCTAGTGACCACCTCGGGGGTATCGGTAACGTCTAAGGCAATAAGATACTTCACCAAGCTCGGGGTGATGCTGGTGTTCCTCGACTCGAGGGGGATGCCTGCGGCAGTGCTCCACCACCCGTTCACGACTAGAACTGTGAGCACTAGGAGAGCGCAGTACGAAGCTCTCTACAACGGTAAAGCCGAGGAGGTCGTGAAGATCGTCGCCGCCTCTAAGCTGGGGAACCAGGCGGGGTTCGTGAGGAGGATCAGGAGGGAGCTGGGGATCGGCGAGCTAGCCGAGGTGGAGCGCAAAATACTTGAGCTAGCCGACAGCATATCTAAGGTCAAGGGCAAGACCTTGAGCGAGCTGAGGTCTGAGGTTGTAAGTGTAGAAGCCACATCAGCAAGGCACTACTGGTCGGCGATAGCCTCAATACTGCCGAGAGACCTAGGGTTCGAGGGCAGAGACCAGGACGGCTGCGACGCAGTTAACTGCGCTCTGAACTACGGCTACGGAATGCTGTACTCGGTCGTCTGGAAGTACTTGTCGATACACGGTCTAGACCCCTACGCGGGGTTCCTCCACGTGGATAGGTCCGGGAAACCCGTCCTCACGTTCGACGTCGTGGAGGTGTTTAGAGTGCCGGCGGTGGACCTTCCGGTTGTTAGAGCGCTAAGGCAGGGTGTGAAGCTCGAGGTAAGAAACTGCCTTCTGGGTCGCGAGTCTAGAGCTAAGGTATCGTCGGTAGTGCTTAGAGCTATGAGGGAGAAGTACTCCGCGTACGGGGAGGTAAAGGATCTGGAGGAGTGGGTGAGCAGCTTCTCGTCGGCGTTGGCCTCCTACCTGAGGGGCGAGTCCCAGGTGAGGCCCCTGGTCTTCAGGTGGTAACCGTGAGGACTCTAGTAGTGTACGATATAGGAGACAACCTCACTAGGGAGGAGTTCGCCAGGAAGCTGAAGCAGCTTGGGTTGGAGAGGATACAGAGGTCGTGTTTTCTAGGCAGGGGCGGCATCGAGCTGGCTAAGACCGTGGTTAGGATTGCCGAGAGGACCGTGAATGCGAGGAGAGACGTGGTTCACGTGTTTCTTCTCGACGAGTACAGCTTTAGGAGCATGAGGTGCGTAGGCAGGCCCCTTAATTGGGGGAGGACCGAGGGGGTCGAATTTGTTGGTGGCTACGGTACGTAACTACGTAACCTCCGCGGACGTGAAGGAGTACGTGTACTGCCCGGCGATAGTCTGGATCAGGCACGTACTGAACGTAGAAGAACCGCAGGACTTCAACATGGCTTTCGGAAGGTCTAAGTCGTACCGCCTAGACGTTCTAGAGAGAGTGGGCGTTCGAAAGCCCTGGTCGTTCGAGGTCTTCCTCAGGAATCCGTCTAAAGGTATTGCCGGAGTAGTGGATGTCGTCGGGGGTAGCGGGAGGTTCGAGGTGGTGGAGCTCAAGGCCTTCCGGAGGCGGAGCTTTAGTCACTTCAAGTCTCAGCTGATGTTCCACGCGTACCTAGTGTCTACTACTATGGGACCGGTTACGAGGGCCTACCTAGTCCTAGATGATAGAGTAAGGGCCTACGTAGTTAACGAGACCGCCACGAGGGATGTCGAGCGGATTATCGAGGGGGTCAGGAGGGTTAGGGAATCCGAGAGACCCCCGCGGGCATCTAGAAGTTGGAAGTGTCGTCTGTGCTGGTACAGGAGGTACTGCCCTAGCGCCTAGAGCGTGTTTATATGTATCGCCTAAGAAGTATTACGGAGAATCATGGGGAGGGTCTTCATAGTATCGCTCGGTTTTCACGAGGATGTGGTTATGAGGATGTTCGTAAGTAGGTCCATCACCGAGAAAGATAGGGTCTACTTGATAACCGGTAGCAAAGCTCAGCAGGTTGCTTCCGCGTACGATTCGCTAGTAGCTCTCTGTAGAAAAATGAAGCTCCCAGACCCGGAGCTAGTGGAAATACCCATGGACTTGTTCGGCGGCGTTAGTAGAATCGTAGAGATCCTGAAGAGAGCCGACGAAGAGATAGTGGTAGACCTGTCGGGCGGCATGAGGTACCTCCTCGTGTTCGCTCTGGTGGCGCTATTCCTATCGGGTCGATCGGCGACGATATACGTACGGCCGGAAAGTGGTGAGGACATTGAGATAAAGGTTCCCAGGCAGGTTCTGGAGATAGCTAGAAACCCCCCGAGGGGTATTCACGTTGAAATCCTGAGAGCGGTTCGCGATAGCGAAGGCATCTCCGCGAAGGACTTGTCTAGAGTTTTAGGCAAGTCCGCTAAGACTATTGCTAACTGCCTCACGGAACTCGGTAGACTCGGGCTAATCTCTAGAAGAGGGAGAGGGGGAGGCGTGTACTTAACCGAACTCGGTAGGCTAGTACTAGCACTTGCTGGGTAGTTGGCGTGCTGGTTCAGGTCGCTAGACTGGCGGTCGTCCCCCTAGCGGACTGCGTGGCGCCACCTGTCACCTCCAAGATACTCAAGTACTGCTACGGAGGGAACATACCCAGGAGAATTGTTGGCAGTCTCATCAACGTATCTATCTCAATGCTCTTCAGGAGCGGTAGGGCTCTGTACTCTATCGATGGAGCTCCGGAGCCTCTAGTACTGAAAGCCGGTGAGAGGTACTCGGCCAGGCTTTCCATCGTAGACAGCACGGCGGACTTCGTGGATAGGGTCAACAAGCTCGGCCTCGACTCCTTCAACTGCGAGTCGCCGTACGGGAGCTACCACATCTCGATATCCGAGATCGAGGTCGTACCGCTGGAGAAGCTGGGCATGGACCTCCCCAGGGTGTTTAAGGTAGTGTTCCACACACCAACCATCCTGAACTCCAAGCTGATGTCGCCACCCCCACTAGCTAGTAAGGTCGCAGCGGCTCACAAGCTCATGCCCCAGCCATCCTTCATCTTCTCCCACCTCCTCAGGTTCTGGAATGCCTACGCACCGCCGGAGCGCAAGCTGGGGAAGCCCAGCGAGTGGGCACCGTACTTGCTCGGAAGAATGGCCGACGTATCCCTGGTGGAACTGGACTACAGAGTTAGAGCTGTGACCGCGGTGGTGGGTAAGGACGATAGGGGGAGGCTCAGGAAGTCTCGGGGGTTCGTAGGCTGGGTAGTGTACGAATCGAAAGCCAATAGAAAGCTCCACGACATAGTATCGAAACTACTAGCACTAGCATCACTCGTAGGTGTAGGAAGGTCTAGAGGACTAGGATTTGGGCACGTATCCGTAGAAGTTCCGGCTACTCCCGAGATAGAGCCTAAAGAAACCCCAAATAGTAGGAACGCAGAAGGTTGGCGTACGTAGCGAAAGCTTAGCGCCGGGGGCGGGATTCGAACCCGCGTGGGCCGCTAGCCCACCGGCTCTCCAGGCCGGCCCCTTAGACCGCTCGGGCACCCCGGCTCCAAGCTTTCGCTGTTTTGAAGTATATAAAAACTTGTGGCACTCCGCCTACTTCAGGACCTCTATCTCTATGTACACGTCGTCCGGTACTCTTATCCTCATTATCTGCCTCATGAACTTCTCGTCGGCCTCTACGTCTATGAGTCTCTTGTGGATCCTCATTTCCCACTTCTCGTAAACCTTAGTTCCCTCTCCGTGCGGTGGTACCAGGACCGGTACGACCATTCTCTTCGTGGGTAGTGGTATGGGGCCGGATATCCTGATTCCGAGCTTTCTAGCGTGGTCGACTATCTGCTCAGCTACTTGGTTTAGGTGTAGCACGTTCACACTCCACAGCCTGATCCTGACCTTGGCCATCAGGGGCTACCCGGACGGTGGAGATTGCTAGGTCTTCAGCTCTACCTTAGCCGCCACCACGTCGATGATAGTACCTATACCGACAGTCTTACCCATATCCCTCATAGCGAATCTTCCGAGCTGCGGGAACTCGCTGTACTTCTCAACTACCATGGGCTTGATGGGCTTGAACTTAACTAGAGCCGACTCACCGGCCTTAATGAACTGCGGGTTCTTCTCAACTATCTGACCAGTCTTCGGGTCCAGCCTACCGATTATCTCGACTATCCTAGCGGCGATGGAGGCTGTATGCGCGTGGATAACTGGTGTGTAGCCTACGTGAATAGCCGATGGGTGCCACATAACGAATATTCTAGCGGTGAACTCCTCAACAACCGTCGGCGGTCTATCTGGGTGGCCGACTACGTCGCCCCTCTTGATCTGCTCCTTAGCTACACCCCTAACGTTGAACCCTACGTTATCTCCCGGCAGCGCCTCGTCGAGCCTCTCGTGGTGCATTTCAATAGACCTCACATCCCCCACGATGCCCGGGGGCATGAAGACAACCTTATCGCCGACCTTTAGCTTACCGGTCTCTACCCTACCGACAGGTACCGTACCGACACCCGAGATGCTGTAGACTTCCTGTATTGGGAGCCTCAGGGGCTTGTCAACGGGCTTCGGCGGTTCTTTAGATACGTCCAGTGCTTGAACTAGTGTCAGACCCTTGTACCAGGGCATTCGGGTCGACGGACTCAGTATGTTATCTCCGAGCCAGCCGGACACCGGTACGAAGGGTATCTCATCGACTCTATAGCCGAGGGTCCTCAGGAACTTCTTCATGACGTCGACGATCTGCCTGTACCTAGCTTCACTCCACGCCGGGTCAGTTATATCCATCTTAGTAATAGCAACAACTAAGTTCTCGATACCCATGGTCCTAGCTAGAATAGCGTGCTCGCGCGTCTGACCCTCGGGACTCATACCGGCCTCGAACTCACCGGTCTTAGCTGAAACTACTAGTAGAGCTGCGTCGGCCTGGCTAGTCCCCGTGATCATGTTCTTAACGAAGTCTCTGTGCCCTGGGGCGTCTATGATTGTCCAGTAGTACTTCGGTGTCTCGAACTTCATGAACGAAAGAGCTATGGTTAGACCTCTCTCCCTCTCCTCCTTCAGCCTATCCAGGAACCAGGCGAACTTCTCTGACTCCTTACCGGCCTTCTTAGCGGCCTCCTCAACCTCCTTAGCTGTCTTCGGGTCTATAGCTCCCAGTAGTAGGAGCATGTGGCCTACTAGAGTGCTCTTACCGTGGTCTACGTGCCCGATTACCACTAGGTTCATGTGCGGCTTAGCCGGTCTTCTACTCACCATCGCTCACCCCACATCTTAGTCCTCAATCTAATCTCCACAAAGTATATAAAGCTTACTCCGAGCCATTGGGTAGTGTTAGAATTCATTGAGTAAAGCATAGAGCGGCGTAGGTACGAAAAGGACTAGTCTTTCAATCTCCAGAGACTTGATTCAAGCGGTTTTTCGGCAATACCCTTCTCAGTGATTATAGCGGTTACGAGTTCCGGTGGGGTTATATCGAAAGCTGGGTTGAGCACTTCTACTGTAGGAACCGTTATGTATAGCTTTGAGAGAACGGTCCTCACTTCGTCAGGATTTCTCTCCTCTATTACAACCCTCTCAATGCTGCCACCGAACTCTATAGTCGACGTCGGGGCCGCTACGTAGAAGGGTACTCTATGCCTATCGGCTAGAACGGCTATCGTGTAAGTACCGATCTTATTTATAACGTAACCCGGCGGAACTATCCTATCGGCACCCACGATAACCTTCGAAACCATTCCCTTACTCATAACGTAGCCGACCATGCTGTCGGTAATTAGCTTAACCGGTATTCCCTCCTTCATTAGCTCCCACACGTTCAGTCTAGCACCCTGGAGCATGGGTCTGGTTTCCGTGGTTATAACCTCGATCTTCCTACCGGCTTGCCAGGCAGCTCTAATAACTCCGAGAGCCGTTCCGTAGGCTACGGTCGCTAGAGTACCTGCGTTGCAGTGAGTTAGAACCCTGTCGCCGTCCTCTATGAGCTTAGCTCCCACCTCCCCTATTCTTCTGTTGACCTCTACGTCTTCTTCGTGCATTCTGAGAGCTTCCCTTATGACAGCTTCTCTAAGTTCACTAGCGCTCGAGTGATCGGCCTTAACTACGGACTCAACCCTCTTTAAGGCCCAGAAGATGTTCACCGCCGTCGGTCTAGTTCTCCTCATTCTCTCAACTACCTTCAGAAGGTCGAGCCTCAGCTTCTCGACATCCTCACTTCTGGACTTCACGGCCGCTAGCGCGACTCCTAGCGCCGCAGCTACTCCTATAGCTGGAGCCCCCCTGATCTCCATTCTCTCTATAGCTACGGCGACGCGCTCCGGGTCCTCCGTTTCTACGTACTCCTCCTCCCACGGGATCTTGAGAGTGTTGATCCACCTAACCCTACCCCCGACCCACTCAACGGACTTCAGCATACAGACACTCTAAGTAAGCCAGCTGCGTATACGCTAATAAGTGTAGACTCTACGAACGTTCTCCGCGCGCGGATAGCGCTCACACTAGTAATCTCTTAGCTATTTTACCGCGCAGTAGCTAGATCTCAGGGAGGGAGATGGAGGTTAAGAAGGCTGGTGGTGTGTTCTACGTAAGGCTAGACGACGGAAGTAAGGCGTACGTAGCTACTGAAATCGAGAGCGGTGTTATAAAGATCCTGGAAACCTACGTCCCGGAGCAGCACCGCGGCAGAGGCTACGCCAAGGCGCTCGTAGAGAAGGTAGTGGAGTACGCTAGAAGCGGTAATCTGAAGATACTTCCGGTATGCAGCTACGCCATAAGCTACTTTATGAAGAATAGGGAGCTGAGAGAGCTGCTAGCGGATAGTGTGAGGAACCTCTCGGACGAGGAGTGGAGGAGGCTCTACGAGGAAAGAATCCGGGAGGAAGCTAGAAAGAGGAGCTAGTCCTTTCAATTCTATCGTTCAGATTCCTCTGCGCTCCTATTGTCTGAGGGCCTATGAACTTCATCTTGGGAGTAGACCGGGGTCTACATACCTAACTTAATTGCGTACCTACCGGGCTTGCTAATACCCATCAGCTTAGCTAGCCTGGACCTCTCCGGGTCTATAACGATTACCACACCAGACCAGGTATCTGTGAACGTGGTTGATCCGCAGGATGGACATGTCTCTACTTCGTGGGGTACCAGTAGGCGGCATCTAGAGCACGCTTTAAACGCTTTCCCGGGTCCTCTACTCACCGCTACCACCTGAGGCTATCTTACCCAGCCCTGGCTGCCTCATAGTGAGAGCGATCCTAATCATAGAAGGTCGAGCTATGGATACCGCAGTTATTCTTCCGCGCACTACATCACCTTTAGATATCCTCAGCTTGGTCTCCTCACCCTCTAGAACGCCGGTTTCTTCGTGGTAAACCATCCTATCGTCCGCTATTTGAGATATGTGAACTAGAGCGTCCATAGGGCCTATGTTTACGAATACTCCAATTCTCTTTACATCAACAACAACTCCATCCACTACTTCGTTAACTACTGGGTAGAAAGTCAGTAACTCGAGAACCGCTCTATGGTAGGTAGCTCCATCACCCGGTACTATAGTTCCCTCAGGCTCTACATCGATGTCGGTTATTGCTAGAATAAGCCCTAGGTCTGGGTGTAGGCTACCGACGTACTTCTCGCTAAGCACCTCGCTAGCCGTTTTAACTAGGTCCTCACCGAACTTGCTGGGAGGTATTCTCACTACGTCCTCGACTTTCACGAGTCTGTACATCTTCAATCACTCAGCTCTCCGTAGGTAGGTCTCGGAACGCGTATAAAAGCAAGTGCTCCCAACCTGAGGTTCGCAGTTCGAGAGTGGGTTGCTAAGTGAGTTCTTTTTAGATCGGGTGCGGTGACTCTACTGGTGGTGTTAATTGGGTGAGGTCAGGAAGATCGAGGTAGTGGATATTCCGCGCGCTGAGGGAGTAAACGTAATTCTAGGTCAGTCCCACTTTATAAAGACGGTTGAGGACCTGTACGAAGCTCTAGTAACCTCCGTTCCAAACGTTAGGTTCGGTGTGGCGTTCTGCGAATCGAGCGGTAAGAGACTGATTAGGTACGATGGAAACGACGAGGAGCTGGTGTCGCTAGCTATTGAAGCGGCTAGAAGAGTCGGTGCCGGGCACTTCTTCGCCATCTACCTAAGAAATGCTTGGCCTATTAACGTAGTGGACTCTATCAGAAAGGTTAGCGAGGTAGTGGCGCTGTACGCAGCTTCAGCTAATCCTATGCAGGTAATCGTAGCGGAAACGGACCTGGGGAGAAGCGTTCTCGGAGTAGTAGACGGTGGAGCGCCCCTAGGTGTTGAAGGAGATTATGATAAGAAGGAGAGACACGCACTACTAAGAAAGATCGGCTACAAGAAGTAGAACCCGGTTCACGTATTAGCTCCACACCGGTGGAGTCTAGAGCTGGGTGGTGAGCCGAGAGAGTTTCGGAGCTAAGTCTTTGAAGTACGGAAGTGCTAGCGGAGCTTCCGCGGTTCAGTGAATCAGCATGCTAAAGCGCTAAGCTGCGTGAGTATCTTATTTTCTACACTGTAGTGCAATAGCTGCTGTGGAAACTGATGAACGCAAGCGAGGTTACTGCGAAAATTCAGTGCTTCGGCGGTATTTGGGTGGGCGCTGAAGGTGTTAGACTACTTCTATACAGGCTGGAGCGTAGTTACGAAGTACCGCTAGCTCTTCCGCGGGCGGTGAACCGCTGTTCTAGAGTACCGAGGAGTGCTGAAGAACTGGTGGAGACCTACGAGTACGTAAGAAAGGCTCTAGATATCGGTAGGCTGAAGTCTATCTGCGATCTGGTCTACGTTGAAGTGCCTTGCGAATTACTTGAGCTATCGTACTTAGCTAGTAGTAGGAGAGTTAGGTGCCTTCCACTATCTCCGAAACCAGACGTAGTTAGATCTGTGGAGGTACTGCTGAAAGGTAGTGAAACTTCCCCGGTTGAGGTAGACGTTCTTCAGCACAGCATTCTCGCGAAGAGATCTAGGCAAATCGAGGTAGAGCTGTACACCGCGTGTCTCGTGGGTGAAGTACTGAGCCCAGATATAGTGGCAGTCGGTCTAGACCTACGGAACTACGGTACCAGAGTGGTTACAGTTAGCGAGCTTAAGCAGACTTCAATGGCTGAAAAACCCAGGAGAAGGAAGTCGAGGAGGAAAAAGAAGAGGAAGTTAAAGAAGTAGAGCTAGTAGAGCTTTCTGCGTGTGCAGCCGGTTCTCGGCCTGGTCCCAGACTACGGAGGCCTGTCCGTCGATTACTTCGTTAATCACCTCGTAACCGCGCTTAGCCGGGAGGCAGTGCATGAATATAGCGTCGGGCTTCGCCATGGACATCACCTCCCTAGTTACTCTGTAGGGAGATAGATCTCTGATCCTCTTCTCAGCCTCGGCTTCCTGACCCATGCTCACCCAGACATCGGTGTAGACTACGTCAGCACCTCGAACAGCTTCCTCCACACTCCTCACGACCTCTACCGCAGCACCGGTAGACCTAGCCCTCTCCTCAGCTATTCCCATAATTTTCGGCGAGGGGTCGTAGCCACTGGGCGTGGCTACGCTAATTCTAGCCCCC
Organism: Sulfolobales archaeon; assembly: GCA_026419835.1. GTDB lineage: Archaea > Thermoproteota > Thermoprotei_A > Sulfolobales > NBVN01 > DRZP01. The sequence continues at coordinate 98,307 of JAOAKQ010000002.1, forward strand.
AGGGAAGCTGCCATTAGTATTAGTGAGTGCGCTACGTTATCAGCACCGTCCCCGAGGAAAGCTACCTTAACTCCAGCTACCCTCCCCTTCTTCTCCCATATCGTGAAGAAGTCCGCTAGCGCTTGAACCGGGTGCTCTAGGTCGCTCAGCGCGTTTATTACCGGTACCGAGGCGTGCTCCGCTAGCTCCACCAGGTCTCTGTGGCTGTACACTCTAGCTGCGATCCCGTCTACGTACCTACTCAGAGTTCTAGCTGTATCGGCGATCGTCTCACCCCTCCCGAGCTGCAGCTCGGTCCAGTTAGCGGTCACCGTGAAACCACCTAACTGCTTCATAGCTACTTCGAAGCTAACTCTAGTTCTAGTACTGGGTTTCTGGAAGATCAGCATCAGGGTCCTACCCCGCAGTACCGGAATGACTCTTTCACCACCGTAGGCTCTCAGCTTGAAGTCTCTAGATAGCTCTAAGACTCTCCACAGCTCACTAGGACTGAGGTCAGATACAGAGACGTAGTCCTTACCTCTAAGACCGAGCATCTAGCCCCCCAGTACCGAGTTCGCACTCATTATTAAGCTCTTAGCTAGGGACCGCTATCAGCGAATACGTTCCTTAAATATCCTTATTACAAAAACTACATTCAGCCAACGTTCGGGGTAGCTACTCGTACGCATTTATTAGCATAGCCCCATCGCTATACAGCTACCGGTAATTTTCGTGGGCAGTCCCAAGCGTGTATTTATACATTGAAACGTTAGTATGTCGAGGCACATCTATGGATAAGAAACTCTGGAACGAAATTCAAAATTATGAGAATGTCCGTGCGTGCGTAAAATCAACTCTTCTACAGGGTATAGAAAGCATGTTTCCCGGACTTTACGGTTTTCTTAAAGTTAGATCCCTAGTTACCTACGGTTCACCGCCTGAGGCAGTCAACGATCTTAGAGCGCTCGTTAAACTACTTAGTGAGACATTTAACAATAGGGAGCTTCTGGAAAGCACTGTAAGATACGTGCTATCGGGACTAACCAAGAGTCCGGGAGATGTAGCTAAGGCACTTCTAAGTGGAGACGAGGATAGGTTCTACATGACGCTATCCGAACTAAACGATCCCGCGCTTTGGAAAAACTGCAGGAAACTTCTTAAGTAAGCACCATTCATATCGTATCCTACACCGGGTTCTTCGCATACGCTAAACTATGGGATGGGTAAGAGTAGGAGTTCGCACCGTGCCAACTTGCGCAAACACTCTAGGTATGTGCGCGAAGACCGCCTCCACAGCCGCGGGGTAGTAGCAAAACTTATTTACTTCGGAAACCCTGCTCTATCGGTAGCCGGGTCGTCTAGCGGCCAAGGATGCGGGGCTTTGGACCTCGGCCGCTGCCCCACTACCTACCTTTACAAACTTTCTCGGAGAGCTCCTTTAGTTAGCTGTGCATTGTTGGTGAGTACCTAAGGGGCTATTCTCTCTACGATTTCGTGGTACGTATTTTTTCTACAGAAAGGACACCAGTAGTATAGGTGCTTGAAGTCGCTTAAATGGTAGCTTATCTTAACTACCCTCTCTCTTCTACAAGACCCGCATCGAACCACCCAGCCACCCATACCTTCAGTCACTCCAAGTTAGTAGCTAGGAATTAAATCAGTTAGCGCCTTCCGACCTATTTAAAATCTCGGTAATACCTGCAGTCTTGATGATGCTGGATGGGTGTAAACCTACGTGATATTATTCCCGATGGATGTATTCACGTAGTTAGCGATCTTAGAGAACTCGAGAGCAGGGTAGTAGCTATCGATGCCTACAACGCGCTGTACCAGTTTCTAACCGCTATTAGGCAGCCCGATGGAACTCCGCTAATGGATAGCAGGGGGCGGGTCACCAGCCACCTCAGCGGGCTCTTCTACAGAACTATAAACCTGCTAGAATCAGGCATTAAACCCGTCTACGTCTTCGACGGAAAGCCTCCGGAGCTTAAAGCTCGGGAGATCTCCGAGAGAATGAGTACCAGGGAGGAGGCTAGAAGAAGGTACGAAGAAGCCATCGCTCAGGGAGATATAGAGGCGGCGAGAAAGTACGCGCAGATAGCTTCACATCTCACCAGCGACATGGTGAAAGCATCTAAAGACCTACTGACAGCTATGGGCATACCGTGGGTTCAAGCACCGTCCGAAGGAGAAGCTCAGGCAGCCTACATGGCTATCTGGGGGGATGTTTGGGCGGTAGCTTCTCAAGACTACGACTCACTACTCTTCGGTTCTCCGAGACTCATTAGAAACCTGACTATAAGCGGTAGAAGGAAGCTACCGAGGAGAGAGGTTTACGTCGAGGTGAAGCCCGAGCTAATTGAGTTAGGCAGTCTCTTGAGGAGCTTGGGAATAAGTGGAGAGCAGCTAGTAGACATAGCTATACTGATAGGCACAGACTACAACCCAGAAGGTGTGAGGGGTGTTGGACCTAAGACAGCCTACCAGCTAGTTAAAACTCACGGTAGCTTAGAGAGAGTTCTAAAGCTCCTACCGGGAGCTAAGCTTCCGGTGCCACTGGACGAAATTAGAGCTGCTTTCAAGAACCCGCAGGTTACTCGAGAGTACGCTCTGGAGTGGAGGAACCCGGACTTTAGTAAAGTTAGAGAGATCCTAGTGGAAGAGTACGAGTTTTCGGAAGATAGAGTAAGAAACGCTCTCGATAGACTAAGTAAGGCCTCTAGAGAAGTCAAGCAGCCGGGGGTGGGTCTAGGTAAGTGGCTTAAGAAGCTGTAGCACCGCGTGTAAGACCGCTGAATTCTCCTCGAGTACTCACCTAGCTACCTAACCCGGAAGCTAGTACTCAAGAGCTGAGCCGGTCTGCTAGGAGTAGAGCTTATGTAGAAGTGCTACGTATACACTGCAGGTGCCGTGGTGAACTATGAAGATAGTGGTAGTTGGTGCAACGGACCTCACAGCTAGCTTAATTAGAGAAATAGTTGAGAGAGGTCACCAAGTAGCGGTATTTGATGACGTTAAGGAAGGCGTAGAGAAACTTAAAGCTGAGCTAGATGTTACCGGAGCGGCTGTCGACCTTCTTAATTTCGATGAACTTGAGGAGTACGGCTTCTCAAGGGCTGACGTAGTAGTGCTAGCGCATCGAAACGACACAGTGAACGCCGTGCTCAGTATATACGCTAGGATCGTGAATATTCCGAGAGTTCTAGTTGTCTCTAGGAGTAAGAAAGTTGCTGAAGCCGTGCGAAAGCTCGGTCTAGCATCGACAGTTCTAGCTATTGAGAGCCTCGTGGAGAAGGCCATGGCATCAGCTTTCGCGGGCGTGGAAACTATTGAACTCCCGGGGGGTTACGTGGTAGCCGCTCTCGATAGTAAAACCATGAATCGGCTCGTAGGTATGTCGATAGCCGACTTCAGAGATAGGTGGAGGTTCACAGTTCTTAAAGTAGTAGATAGAGAGGGTGCTGTAAGAGAACCTACAGACGAATACGTAATTAAGGAAGGAGATATTGTGCTAGTACTAGCTGAAAAGTCTGGGATTAGAGAACTGCTGCTATAGTTTTTTACCGTGCTAAGCTCATAACGTATGGATGGTGGGAATTGTCCGGTGAGCTAGCGGCTATGCTCAGTAGTTGGCTGCCAGTTCTATACTTAGTCATCTCTATAGCACTGGTCTACGCTGCTTACTACTTCGCTAGGGTTTCGCTGAGGAAGCTGAGATTGAGAGGTATTGTAAGTAGGAAGTTTGAAGAAACGGCTAAACTCGTAGTGCTGGCAGTCGCAGCTGCGATAGTAGTTCCAGCGGCTATCTCAGCTCTATTCCCCCACCCACTGGTTCCCGTTGTTTCTCTATCCGTCCTAGTTATTATTGCAGCACTAACACTCTTTTCAGTAATTGGATACGTATCTAACTCGCTATCTTACCTCATAGTCGCTCTAACGTCTACTATTAGAGATGGCGAGTACGTAAGGATCGTAGTCAATGGAAGAGAGTACGAGGGGAGAGCCATGCTGATTGAGGGAAACTACCTAGTCCTTAGAACGGAGCCCGGGGTTTCAGTACTAGTACCGTACAGCCAGCTACTCAAGTCGGTTATAGTCAAGCTATCCCAGCTACCGCTAACGCTGAGAATCAGAGTTGTGAAACCCGGAGGCAGCTTAGAAGAGATCGTGAAGAGAGTTTCCGATGCTATTAGAAAGTCTAAGCTAATCAATAAGACCGAGATATCTGTGAAACCCGTTGAAGTTAGTGAGGACGAAGTAGTTCTGATGGTGGAAACAGAGGCCGTGAACCCGAAGAGTGCTAATAATTGTTTTGAGGACATAGCTAAGATTCTACTCAAGGAAATACCCTACAAGATCACTATCGAAGTCGTTAGTAGTCGGTGAGTGAGCTGGTGAGGTGAATGAGGTCCCGGCGCCAGTTCTGGAAGTCCATGGGCGTTTCGTGAGGATTCGTTTAGCTATATTCTCTCCACTATATCTAGCCCTAGGAGTTTGAAGGAGTTTTCTATAACTACCTTAGCTCCGTAGACTAGTGCGAGTTTTAGATTTCTCAACTCTTCTCTGGGTTCAGCTAGAATTGGGTCGGCATCGTACCAGGAGTTGAATACTTCCGCCAGTCTATTCAAGTACGATATCAAGTCCTCCGGTGCTAGCTCCGCCACTACTTTTCTAAATACCTCGGGGAACCTAGCTATGAGTAGAGCGAGTTCTCTTCTCTTTCCTACGAGACCTTCACTATCTAGCTCCGAGAATTCCACCTCCCTACCATACCTACTCATAATACCGTTGGCTCTAGCTAGTGTGTACTGGAGGTATGTTGATGTGCCGGACTTAACCTCCACCGCCTGCTCTGGGTCGAAAACCAGCGTCTTTCTTGGGGAAACCGAGAGCATAGCGTACTTAAAAGCTGACCTAGCTATCTTGAGAACTACGTCCTCAGCTAGGTTCACACCCCTTTTCACAGCTAGCTCGCGCACTCTAGCGGCCAGCTCGTCCAGTACTTCATCGACCGTTACGTACCTAGCTCTCCTACCACTCATAGAGAGCCCCTTCACATTAACCATCTCGTAGGCGTAGTGTACTAGAGACGTAGCTTCCCTGACGTAGCCGAGAGCGTGGAGAGCTAGTCTTAGCTGAGCTTGCGGCAGCGTCTGTTCTATGGCTACCACGTTGTACACTCTATCGGCGGAGAACTCGGAGAACTTCTTTATGGTGTAAGCTATGTCTCTAGTAGTGTAGAGAGTGGTTCCATCAGACCTAGCGAGTATTAGCGGGGGTATTTCGAGGTGTTCGGGAACTCCCAGGAGTTCCCTGAGCTCCGGACTCTCCGCTAGTTTCGCTAGGTCCAGTGCGGGTGCGTTCTTGTGTAGCATGTAGTACTCAGAACTCCTGGCCTTACTTAGTACCTCACCTACTAGCCCGCTGCGCACTAGGTCGCTCTCGTAATCCCACTTATCGAAGAATACCCCCAGTTTTTCGAGTGTTTCCCGGATACCAGCTAGGACCCTGTTGACGACTTCCCTATGCGCATCGACCACCGACTTGTCTCCTAGTTCCAGTAGCTGCGTTAGGTTCCTCACCTCCCGCTCAGCATCTCTCGAAGGATCCACGGACTTAAGCAGGGAGTCGACTAGGTCGGGCAGCTTAGATCTGATTCTGAAGAGCTCTCCTAGTAGAGCATCTATCTCTCTTCTAATCTCTCCGCTCTCAGCTTCGGAGGCCGTCTCGAGCTTCTTCTTAAGCTTAGCGATATCTACTATCGTAGATGTAGCTGCGTAGAGTAAGCCTAGGAAGTGGTCGTCTTTTAGAAACTCCGGTCTTCTAGGTCTTCCGAGCTTTATGTATCCGTAGACTAGGTTAGCTACCTGAAGTCCTAGGTCGTTTACGTAGTACCTTCTCTCAACTAGGTCTCCCGAGAGTTCGTGGACTCTAGCAATGAAGTCCCCGAGCACAGCGTTCCTCCCGGAGCCTATGTGTAGTGGGTGAACGGGGTTGGCGGATACGAACTCTACGACTACTCTAGCCGGTTTCTCCTTCTTAGTGATGCCGTACTCTCTGCCTAGCTTAGATAGAGCTGTAGCTAGTTTCTCCACTATGTAGCTGCTCCTAGCCCATACGTTTAGGTAGCTACTAACGCACTGAACTTTCTCAACGCACTCGCTCCCAGCTTCACCTACGAGTGAAGCTATATCACCGCAGTTCTCTACTAGCTCCTTCGATACTCTAGGAAGAGGCAGGGCGAGATCGCCAAACTCAGGTTTTGGAGGTTCTTGAAGCATGCCAGCAACTACTTCAGGGTCGATACTTACTTTCAGAGATGCCACAGCTCTAGCTATGGCTCTCCCAACGCACTTCTTAAGCTCAGCGTACGGTTCGCACACACTTAAATACCTCAAAATCTACGGTGCTTTGAAACATAAAACTATCGGTGGAGAGCTGAGCCTACAGTACTCCACGCGCAGTACCACTAGAATGTGGACTCACGACTTCCGTAGTATCGCACGCCGCGGGCGCTCGCGCGTTCGAGAGAACTTATATCTCCAGCTCTTCGTATAGTACTGGTGGTATCTACGGCTACGCAGCAAGCGGCTGGAGCTATCGCGGCTTTCAGTAGGATGAGGGAAGGTATCTTACTGATACTAGCTGCCTGGGTTCTTCTAGGTGTGGGTTCTCTATCTCTAGTCGCAACAGTGCTGCTCTCCGTTTTCGGACTTGAAAACGTGGGCTTCACTAGTGCCGCACCTGGAATAATCCTCCTAACTCTGGTCCTACTGGTAGTTGGTGCCATAGTAGGTATTGTAGGTTTCTACTTTAAGTTCATTCCGGGAGTTAGCGAACTGGCCCGCACGGACCCTAGATTCAGTACTGCGCGTACTTTAATTAAAGTAGGGTACGTGTGGGGACTTATACTAGTGATAGTGGGAACGCCTCTCCTCCTAGTTCTAGTAGGGTTATTCGTTCTAGCTATTGGATTCGTTCTCCTGCTGCTTGGCTATATAGGTATTATAGTACTTAGCTTTAAGCTGAACGAAGCCTACCCAAACACTCTCTACATAGTAGCGGCCGTGCTGTTCATCGTGTCTATAGTCTTTCCACTCGCTGGGGTTGTATCCTGGGTACTACTGTACGTAGCACTCGGCGATACCATCGGTAAGTTGAGAGCGCAAGTAACATAGCTGAGGTTTTCGGTAGAGTAGTGGAACTCCCTGTCTCTAGCGCGTTTTGATGTTTGTCTCAGTAAACACTCTTCACTCTGCCTACATAGCACGAAAGCTGGGGAAAGTAAGCTAAAGGTACCTCTAGGAGAATCTGGTTGGTGAGGTAAGTAGGATAGTTAAACTATAGGTCTGCACCATTTCCCAGCACCGATCCACAGAGCGGATACTAAACCTCCGATTACGTTACCGAGAGATATTGAAAGCCAGAGCCCGCCGGTTCCCATACCTAGAACTAGGGATGTTAAGTAAGCGCAGAGTATTCTAAATCCCCACATTCGCAGCAGTGTTATTGCGGTAGGTACTAGAGTGTGTCCAGAACCTCTACCAATGGACAGACCTATAAAGAATATCGTTAAGAACGGAAGTGTTGGAAGAAAAATTCTGAGGAACTCCATAGACTCAGATAGAATGCTCGGGTCTGATGTAAATACTCTGGCCAAGTTTTCTCCCAGTAGAAGGAGAAGTGCTGATGTTGCGGCCGTCACTCCACTTAGTAGAGCCGAGATCTTCATAGCTGCGGACTTAGCCCTGGAGAAGTTTCCGGCACCGATATTTTGACCCACAATTACAGCGATAGGTGTAGTAGAACCTCTCACGAAAGCTTCAACGACATCCATAAAGAGGAACCCTATCGTGTACGAGGCTGTAGCAACAACTCCAAACGAATTCACAATTGAGTACTGAATCATTATTCCGAAGCTATTTAGTGAGTGCCTGATAAACATAGGGCCCCCAGTCTTCACCGCTACATCAATCCACCTCCTCTCTATCTTCTTAGCGAATCTCAGCTCTACACTAGAAAACCTCTTAGTGAATAAAGTAGCGAGTACCGCTAGCTTTACAGCTCTCGATACTACTGTAGCTAGAGCAGCTCCTACAGAACCTAGAGCTGGAACGACCCAGAAACCGACTATGAGTGCGGGGTCTAGGAGGAAGTTTAAGATAGCTGAAGCAATACCGGCGGCCGCCGGTATTCTCGTCTCGCCGATAGCATTAAAAGCCGTTGAAAACGAAGTAGTGACACCATTTAGAAGTATGTCGAAAGCTATTACACTAGAGTAACCTACAGCTTCTTCTAGTAGCTCTAGAGGAGCTCTAACAACGTACTTAAGCATGTATTCATTCACTACCAAGTACACGAAGGTAAGAGCTGAACCCAGTAGAATGGAAATCGTTAGAAACTGGTTGAATGTTTTAGAAGCTTCTTCAAACCTCCCGCTCCCAATGTACTGAGACATCATAGCCAAGTTCGCGGCTCCTAGAGCTATAAAGATAGCTTCAAATAGCATGTAGGTAGGTCTAATAAGCCGTGGAACGGTGAATGAAGTCCCTCCCCAAATACTTAGCCAGTAGGCATCAACTAAGCCGTATGAGACGTTCACGAGTTCGAGAAGAATTAGAGGAGCTGCTAAGCGAAAAAGAACGGAGTAGAGAGACCCGTAGACTATGGACGAGCGGTACTTCTCAATACCTACATCCTCACTAGGCAATACACCGCTCCCTAAGAAAACATAAACTCGTTCTAGGCAAAAAGCTCTCAGTATTCGCACTTGGAATATGCTTCACGCAATCTCATAGCTAGTTCTCCAGGAAGAGTGAGCCGTTGTTATCAAAAATTGAGTTATCCGAAGACTACACCAGCTACTAGCAAGAAACCCGGTATAAGTAAAGTCGCAAATGAGCAGATAAGACACCAGTACCTAGCTCCAACAGCATATACTGGTTTTCCCGTTAGAAGAGCTAGAACGAATAGTAGGTACACTAGAAACCACGCCCAGCAGAACGCTGAGAATATAAAGAGACGGGCTATAGCAAAGTATATAGCGTATATTGCGTCAGCTATTCCGAGATAGAGAAGGAAGTATGCTAAAGTTTTAGAGTCTAGTCCTCTAATATTCCACAATCCTGCCATGATGAATGTGATAGCGAAGATTATCACTAGCGTACCCGGAAGAGCGAGACCTAGAGCTACGTACGCGAATAGACCCATGATGAACCCTACTACACCGGACCCTAGGATTACATAACCAGCGGCCTTGGCGTCAGCTTTTCCAAACAGAATCCAAGTGAACATGAAGAGCACTAGACCGTAGAAGATCATTGCTGTACCAACTGGTTCTAAAACTAGAGACGTCATATCCTATCACGTACTATCTACTTATAAAGCTTATAAATTTACTACAGCTCTGCGCAAAGGCTGATCTCAACCGCAGCTAGAACTTACACGTGAAACATGTATTCAAGTGAAGTGTGAGTTAATCGTGAAACCGTAGAGTTAGATGTCTTGATATACGAGGACTTCCGTTGGCGATGGAGCTGCGGCTACTTCTAGCGCTTCTCTAGTTTTCGCGTTGATGTATCTTTCTAGGAGTTCTTCTGAGAATACCGGCTTCAGAAATTCTCCATCTGAGTAAAGTTCGTCGATAGCTTCTAGTAGTGATGAAGGTAGTCTTCTATCTCTAAGTTCCGCTCTCATTTCGTAAGCACTTCTATCCACGGGATCCCCCGGGTCTATGGATTTTCTAATGCCGTCTAGTCCGGCCATGACTATAGCTGCTAGAGCTAGGTACGGATTTGCTGAAGGATCGGGGGGCCTGAACTCTACTCTCGTGTCGAACTCTCCTCTAGCTACCGGAACTCTAATAGCGGCACTCCTGTTTCTATACCCCCAGACGGCGTAGACCGGTGCTTCGAAACCTGGGATAAATCTTCTGTAGCTGTTGATGGTTGGAGCGACTAGAGCTGCGAGTGCTTTAGCGTGGTAGATTAAGCCCCCCACGAAGTACCTAGCAAGCTGGCTCAAGCCGTAGACGTCGTCCGGGTCGTGGAAGAGGTTCTTCGAGCCGCTCCAGAGGCTCGCGTGTACGTGCATTCCAGAGCCGTTCTCTCCGTGGAGAGGTTTCGGCATGAAGACCGCTTTAAGTCCTTTGGATTTAGCTACGGCCTTCGCTACGTACTTAACCGTCTGAACGCTATCTCCGGTAGCTGTAGGTCTTCCAGCACTTACACTAAGCTCGAGCTGGCTTGAAGCTACTTCGTGATGGTGTCCGCTGATTACTGTATTGAAGTACTTCGTTAGAGTGTTCACTAGCTCTACGCGGTACTCGAGCAGTTTATCACTTGACGAGTGGTAGTTACTTAGAGAACCCCTCCCACCTCTATCAACTAGCTTGAATCTATAGCCGGCTAGTGTCGGCGGCGAGAATAGCACGTCGAGCTTCTCGAAGACGAAGAACTCTACCTCAACACCGAGTAGAACCTCCATACCTAGCTCGCTGGCATATGCTTCAAGTCTCTGAGCGGTGAATCTCGGATCTGCGGAGTGCCTGGTGCTGTTACTCCTAAAGATATCACATATAGCTCTACTCCAACCGTTGAGCCAGGGAATGTAAGCAAGAGTAGATCTATCAGCTACTAAAATAGCGTCACTACTACTCACATCATCTATTCCAACACTACTACCGTCTATCTTAGCTTGAAGTAGCTTCGAATCGTAGGGTATTGAGATAGACCTCAGTCTTCCAACTATGTCTGTGTACTGCATCTCAACCCAGCTTACATGCTGAACGTCTTCACTGCCAGTCGTCGTCACCGACCTAACACCTTCCTAGTGAGTTCTTAGATAGCGGAACGGAAAATAAAAGCAGCACATAATAGACCTGAACGATTATATTAGCGGAGGCTAGCTCCTAATGTGGGTTTAAGAAATGCGTCCTAGATCTGTAAGAGAGCTCTTAGACGATGTCGATGTGAAGCTACTCGAGTATTTAAAGATTAATGCTCGAACGAGTGTTCGAGAACTATCCAGAGCTGTAGGTAGGTCCCCATCCGTAGTACACGGTAGGTTGAAGCGCTTAGAGAGAATTGGAGTTGTCAGAGGCTATACGGCACTGCTAGACTACCGGATGCTGGGTTACGAAGTCTACGCACTGACACTACTTCAGGTGGACGGTGAGCACATAACTGAAGTAGAGAAGCTGCTGGCTCGAGAACCTAACGTGAGAGCTGTTTTCGATATAACTGGAGAATACGATGTAGCTATTCTCACAGTGTTTAGCTCCGTGTCGGAGCTGGATGCGTTCATTAAGAGGATGCTTAAAGTTCCCTACATTAAGAGGTCCGTCACCAACTTAGTTCTAAGAGTAGTAAAGGATGAACCACACATAGGTAGGAGCATAGCTTAGTGGTACCAAGCTAAGGCTAGACTATATGACCTCCGGCATGTACTTCCTGATCAGGAGGTCGGGCTTTTCTCTAAGTACTCTAACGGCTTCCGGAAGCTTGTTTAGGATATCGTCCGGAGTAATCCCATCTTCTCCGAGTTCTTCCGCAGCTAGGTCTCCCGCTAGTCCGTGAACTAGGACCCCCATTCTCGTAGCTACACCCAGATCTCTGAATCCTATGCCGTACATAGCTGCGATCGTTCCAGTTAGAACGTCTCCGCTACCGGCCTTAGCCATGCCGGGGTTTCCGGTCATGTTTACGTATACGTAGCCGTCAGGATACCCTATGAGGCTGTGAGCTCCCTTGAGAACTATGTACGAATTCAACTCCATCGATACTCTTCTGAGCGCTCCGACGGGGTCCTCAACTACCTCGGACATCCCTATGCCGGATAGGCGGGAGAATTCAGCTAGGTGTGGAGTAACTACTGTAGGCGCGCTTCTCGATTTCAACACCTCTAGAGCGCTGGAGATAGCCGTGATTCCGTCTCCGTCGACTATGACAGGCTTCCTAACGCTTCTCACGATCTCTCTCGCAAACTCCTGCGTCTCCGGGTTTAGAGACATCCCGGAGCCTACGGCAACTATATCTATATCGAACTTCTCCACTAAGTCGAGAACTCTATCGAGGTTCCTCATCGATATGCTCCCCTCCTCGGTTTCCTCCAGCGGTATGTAGACTACCTCACTACAGCGAGCGGCTACGTACGGCACTACGGACTTGGGTGCGGCGAGTCTTGAGTAGCCCCCACCAGCCTTAAGAAACGAGTAGGAAGCGTAGTACGGAGCTCCGTAGTAGTACCTAGCACCGCCCACTGTCAGCAACTTACCGAAGGTCCCCTTATGCCCCCACCTAACCCTCTCGGGAACGGGCTCCGGGACGTTCAGCTCGACCTTGATGTCGTTAGAGAATAGGAGCTCCGGCGGGTAGGAGAGTGTTGAGACATAGAGCTTTCCGCAGTAGTAGTAGCCCGGGTAGAGTATGTTCCCCAGCTTAGGTAGCCCGAAGGTAACGGTATAGCTAGACTTGACGGCCACACCGCAGACTCTTCCACTATCCCCGCTAATACCGGACGGTATATCTACACTCACAACCTTCCTACCGCTCCTGTTGACAGCATCTATAACGTCTTTGTAGATGCCTCTGACCTCACCCTTCAGACCTATCCCAATGAGACCTACGACAACGACATCGGCTTGCTTCAACATATCTTCGAGGTAGTTAAGGTCTTCGGGGGAGTTCACGTGCTTAGTCGGTATCTTCAAGTTGAGGACCAGCTCGTAGTTTCGCCTAGCCGGCTCCGGGTACTTCTCCGGGTCCCCGACTACGAATACCTCTACTTCAGCTCCGCAGGAGTGGAGTCTTCTAGCTACTACTAGGGCGTCACCGCCGTTGTTGCCCGTACCGGCAACGACCGCAGCCTTTATTCCAGAACAGCCGAACTCTCTGCTGATTAGGTGGTACACAGCTGAGCCGGCGTTCTCCATCAGAATGAGTTCGCTTATACCGTACTCGCGCACCGCTCTTGAATCTATCTCCTTCATCTCCCTACCGTAGCAGACTTTCATTCTGTAGCGGGGCACGTTCGAATTCAATTTGAGCTCCACGAAGTACTGTACACGAAGTTATATAGAGCGAAGAGAGTCTGTTCGCCGACTAGCTTAACTCTAGGGTATGTGATGGTTGGTATGTGGAGCTATATTAGCTTCAGACCCCTAAAACCACTTAAAATTAGTTCAACGGCTATCGAAGCTACGATTATAGCCATGAACTTTCCTAAGCCCTGCAGTACCGACTTACCTAGGTACTTAAACGCTTTGTAGGAGAATCTCAGCATTACGTATGTCGCAGTGAAAGCTATGAGCGCTCCTACCAGAGTTGTGAGCGGACCGTAGATTCTGGAGTACACTATCAGCGTGCTCATAGTTCCCGGACCTACTATTAGCGGCGTAGCTATTGGTACTACAGCGAAATCCCCACTCCTAACTTCCTCAATTTTTTCCTTAGACAGCAGCATGTCGACGGCTAGGATAATTAGAAGTAGTCCCCCGGCAATTCTCAGAGACTCTAAGCTTATGTTGAATACTTTCAGAACGTACTCTCCGACGAGTGAGAATAGAGCTAGGAGGAGGAGTATTGAAGTAGCCGCCTTATTCACGATTCTCACCACGACCTTCTCTATATCAGCACTTTCGGAAGAAGCTAGGGAGCTGATGTAGGATATTAGAGTAGGTATAGCTGCTGGAGGGTCCATAATAGCGAAGACCGAGACGGCTATAGCAAGTAGCTCCGATAGTTTTTGAGATATCTCTAGAATGAATTCAACCAAGACCAAACCCTAGCTAATTTCAGACTCCGATGGAATGTACGTAATTACTATTCCCTGAATCTTTGTTGACCACCACCTTAGGTAGTCTTGAATACTTCTTCTCTCAGATGGGGAGATGAGTATTCTCTTCTTAGCCCACTCAACCTCCTCTATCCCAATAGTTCCAAAACCCTTACTCGCAGCTAGTCTTATGAGTGCGTCTAGTTCTGCTAGGGAGCACCACTGAGTGTTGCTTACTATGTAGTCTAGCACGCTACCGCTAACGACTCTAATACCGTACTTACTGATGTTTCTTAGAGCGGCCTTCCTCCTCATATCTCTATCCGGGTAGCCAACGACTACCGTTACATCTACCCTGCCCGGTCTTAGCAGTGCTGGGTCCAGTAGGTCGGGGTTGTTACCGGTTAGTATCGTGAAGGGTCTGTCGGTTCTCTGTAGATGGTACAGTATTGTTGAGAGCTCACTTAAGTGTGCTTCGTGCACTGTGTACTTCCGAGAAGATAGGAACTCCGCGTCGTCAATTACTAGAGCTACTTCCTTTCTCTTCCTATAAACCTGGTTCAGTATAGCGTTGAGCATTTTCTCAGTAGCGCCGTACCACATAGACCTGTAGGTAAAAGGCTTGAGCTCAACAACCCTCAGACCCAGTGCGTTGGCTATTGCTTCAGCCATAACTGACTTCCCAACTCCTGGAGGACCTGTTATGAAGGTTCCTCTAGTTGCGAAAGGTAGGCCATTCTTAAACGGGTTAATGACTACCAGCTTAAGTTCTTCAACAATCTTTGGCGGCAGGTCTTCCAGAGACCACGCGGGACTTCTAACCGGTATCTTGACTTCGCGGTACTCGTTACCATCGCTAACTACAGCTCTTATCTCTTCAACACTAACCGCCTTGTTTTGAACTACCACTAGAGCTATGGGCTTGTAGCCTACTAGACCTATGCTTTTAACTAGGTCTAGGTGGTCTCTTCTATACATACCCACAGACTCTTCTAGGGTCCTCTGAGCCTCCCTAATGAAGGCCCCCAGAGACTTGATCGCTCTCCTAGAATCGTGTACGTAGCCACCGGAAACTACTATTGCTAAGGGCTTGATGTTGGCGCCTACCGAAGCACTCCTGCTGAAGGTGAGTGAGCACGAAACTACGCTCTTCGGGTCGAAAGTCTTGAACGTAGCCAGCAGAACTGCGGAGAAAACTCCCGCCTGACTGACACTATCCACCAGCTCGGACACTACGTTCATAGATGCGAGGAGGTTTGTATGTGATAAAGCTCCCGGGCTCAGCTTCTTATTGTAGTCGATCTTCAGAATTAAGCCCGAGTTCCTCTCTCGAGGATCCAGCATTAGTTCGTATAGGTCTGAAGCGTATCTAGCTAGTATGGAGAGAAGTCTGTACGACTTATGGTTCTCGACTACGTCGTAGCGAGAAGTAAATATCGTTCTCACCTTGTAGAGATTGCTCCACAGCAGCCGCACGTCAGTAACTTCCTTCAACCCCTTCCCACACTCCAACTACTGGCATGCTGTAGCACTAATAAGCTCGTAATTAATTAGCTCTAGTGAAACCTGAGTGGTGAATTTTCACGTCTTCGAAAAGTACTAGTTTAAATATGCTTCTCCAAGATACACATGGGGAGAGTTGTGGAGGTGCCTATAGTCGAGATTCTGTCTGACGTAAAGGTCGCAGCTACATTCCTAATACAGTTTCTACTCGGCTTCGGGCTCGGCTACTTCTCCGTCAGAGCTCTGAAGTACATACTAGCATTCATAGCTATTCTGCTACTCGGCTCGTTTCTATCGGTGTGGTCTCTCGGAGGTACTCTAGAGAACACTTTGAGTCAGCTGAAAGAGCTGGGCGAAGCCGCTAGGAACCTTCTAGTTATTCTAGGAGTGCTGACCGTGGGGCCAGTATCGGTAGGTTTTATTATTGGTGCCGTAGTAGCTCTACTTAGAAAATAGCGAAACCCTATTTCTCCAATACTTTTCGTGCTTCTACTAGACTTTTCGAGGACCTGTAGTTACTGCCGGATTCTCCGGGTACGTCTTAATATATCTAGAAGAAATTAGCTGGGGGTGGTTACGAAGAGAGATGAGGTGGTAATTAAGAAGATGTCCGAGCTCTTGAGGTCTGGGGCCGTAATGCTGGACTTAGCATGCCCTCTCTGCAGCGCCCCACTCTTTAAACTAAAGTCCGGGGAGGTCGTTTGCCCTACGCACGGCGTTGTTAGAGTTGTTAAGACGGATGCGGAGGCTGTTGAAATACAGTCCCAGGCTGTGCTAGATAGAGTGCAGGCTCTCGCAGCAGACAGGATTAGTGCCATAGCTAATTCTTTAGGCTTGGAAAGCTCCGAGGACGCTGAGCGGGAACTCCTGGACCAGCTCGAAAGATGGTTAGATATACTCGAGAGGGTTAGAAGACTGAAGCTCATGGCCGTGAAGGAAGAAAAGAAGTAGTGCGGGGGGTGGGATTCGAACCCACGCAGGCCTACGCCAGCGGGTCTCCTACTCTAGAGTGCTGGAAGGTCTTGAGCCCGCCCCCTTTGACCTGGCTCGGGCACCCCCGCCACTGCATACCTGGGATCTGAAGGTATTAAGCACTGGTTATGTGCGGAGGCTCCCTACTTATTGGTTATCACCGCGAATAAGACTTATATTTAGATAAATCGAGTATATCGGGGGTTTGGTTGCCCATCGCAATAGTTCTCGTTAATACTGAAATCGGGAGCGAAACCGAGGTTTTCAACGCCCTCAAATCTATCGAGGGAATTAAGGAGGTTTACGAGACCTACGGTATGTACGATATAGTAGCTATAGTTGAGGCTCAGAGTCACGATATGATCAGGGATATAATAATCAATAAAATCAGAAAGATACCTCGCGTAAAGTCCACTACTACTATGATAGTAGTTGAGCACTCTAAAGTAGGCTAGTAGTTCTTCGCGAAGAACTTTTTAATTTCTTCAGCTCTCGCTTTGTTCAACTCCTTCTCCACGTCTTCCTTACCTAGCTTGTAGAGTAGCAAGTTCTTGTCTAGGAGCCTCCTCGGTAGGATATCCTTAACTACTTCATCTACACCCGAACCCAGTATTTCCACAGATTCGAGAAGCCCTATGAATGCTCCGAACATGTGGACGTTTGCCGATAGAGGAGCTCCGAGACTTACAGCACGCTGAGATGATTTAATGGTCAGCAGCTCAACTGGTTTTTCTTTAAGATACGCTAGTAGGTCGGTATCCCTCAACTTCACGTTCTGCCCGGGTGGGACGATCACTTTCTCGTTCACTATAGCTACTCCTCTATCTCGAAGGTAGTCTACGTACCTAGCTGCCTCTATGAGCTCCATACCTATCATCACGTCCGCCAGCTTCTGGGGTATGGTTGGCGCTCTAACTTCATTACCAATTCTTACGTGAACTACTACGCTACCACCCCTCTGACTCATACCGTGAGTTTCAGCTACGAGAGACGGTACTCCTAATCTTAGAAACGTCTCAGTAATTATTCTCGAAAGGAACAGCTGCCCCTGACCCCCGACGCCAGCTATGATTACGTTGAGTTCTCTTACTTGCCTCACCAACACCACCTAGAACCAGTACTTCAAGGTCTTAGAGAGGTCCATGGGTTTCGACGGCTGAATCGCTCTAACCGGGCAGACAGGTACGCACGCGCCGCAGCCAACGCACAGCTCAGGGTCTACCGAGGCTCTCCTATCTTCTCTACTAGTAATTGCTGGGCAGGCGAAGAAGTTGTAGCATATTCCACACCCAACGCACTTAGCTAAGTCTACTATGTAGGGAACTATCTCCTCCTCAGCTTCCCTCATTTCATCTAGTGCTACGAGAGCGCACTTTCTTCTAAATACCAGAACCGCCGTCTTCTTCTCACTTCTAACGTACTCAACCGCTCTTAGAAACTCTCTTCGAACACTAGCTAGGTCGTAAGGGTCTACCACGGACACGAAATCTACTCCGATCCCCCTAATTACGTTCTCGATCGGTACGTACCTACCGTCTACTCTAGTAGCTGGACTCGGCTGGTGACCGGTCATAGCCGTAACCATGTTGTCCAGTACTATCACTACCTGCGGGTGCTGGTTGTAGACTGAGTTTACGAGAGCCGGTATACCTGCGTGATAGAACGTCGAGTCACCTATAACTGAAATAACAACTACGTCTCTGAGAACTACGGAGAAGCCGTTCGCCAAGCCAATACTACCACCCATCTCGACGCAGGTATCCTGGAGTTTGTAGGGTGGGTAGTACGCTAGAGTATAGCAGCCTATGTCGCCGGAGAACACGGCCTTGATCTTCTGCTGGTTAATGGTTCTCCTCAACTCGAAGAATAGAGGTCTGTAGGGGCATCCGGAGCAGAAGACCGGGGGTCTCGGAGGTATGCTGATTGAGGGTTTTTCAGTGGCTACACTCCTAGATATAGCGGTTGATATGTTGAGCGCTCTTCTCAGTATCGCCTCAGCTCTATCTAGAGACATCTCGTAGGCTCTCTCACTTAACTCTCGACCGACCACTTCAACTCCCACACCTTTCTTATGGAGTACTGCGCGGACCTGGGTCTCCACTAGAGGTTCTAGCTCTTCGATAACTACTACCCTATCTACACCGTCAACGGCCTTAACCAGAATTTCTTCTGGTACTGGGTATACTGAAACGAGCTTCAGCACTCTAACTCTATCTTCAAGTCCTAGCTTAGATATAGCTTCAGAGACGTAAGCATGTGAGAGCCCCGCCGCTACTACGAGCGCCCTACCGTCTCCGTAGATCTTGTTGAAGGAGAGGGAGCTTAGCTCTCTATGAATAAGCTCGAACTTCTTCAGTAGCTCGAGTCTGCGAACTCTAGCGTTACTTGGTGCTAGTACGTGCGCTGGCGACGGATTGAAGAAGCCCGAGGTCTTCGGCTTAGGTATCGGTCCGAGCTCTACGGGACCTCTAGTGTGGCTCAGTCTAGTCGTAGTTCTGAGAATAACTGGGTGCTTCACTCTAGCACTGAAGTCGAACAGTGCCTTAGTTAACTCCTTAGCTTCACCGGGGTTATCTGGCTCGAATACCGGTATGTAGGATATGAGTCCGTAGAGTCTGTTGTCCTGCTCGTTCTGGCTACTCCACATCGAAGGGTCGTCAGCGCTGACAATAACGAACCCCTCCTCGACACCCGTGTACGCACTGCTCATTAGGGCGTCCGCCGCTACGTTAAGGCCTACGTGCTTCATAGCCGTTATAGCTCTAACACCGGAGAGAGCTGCGGCCCAGCTGAGTTCGAAAGCTACTTTCTCGTTAGTAGACCACTCTACGTACACACCTACGTCACTAGCAACTTCAGATAGAGAACCTATTATCTCAGAAGAAGGAGTTCCGGGGTACGCAGCCGCAACACCAACTCCAGCCTCCAGAGCTCCTCTAGCAATTGCTTCATTACCTAGTAGAAGAGCTTTACCACTGAAGATACCTAGAGTCCTTCTCAAAGACACGGACTACCCTAGAGGCTGCCACTACAAACATTTTATAGTGCCAATACGGGCGTTTAAAGAGTTTAATTCGGTTTAAGTAGCGGAGTTAAGCATAGAACTTGAGGTATGACTGCACGAACTGCTTGTAGTATTCGATGGACTTAGTGGACTCCGGGTCCACGGACCTGAGGCCGGCTAGAAGTACTGAAGCTAGACCAATAACCCAAGAACCGTAGAGTATCGTTTCAAAGTAGCTACCTCTACCTACATCCAGAACTTTAAGACTGTAGTCGAGCTTTCTCAAGTACTCAGCGGCGAAATCCGCTAGCCCTCCAGCCCCGTTTCTCAGAACCACAATCTTCACTAGGTCTTTCGGAGTGCTCTCCCAGCCAACTACGTCGTTGTGGCCCCACTCTGGGAGCACCTCAACCTTGCAGGTAAGCTTAGCGTTTTCGTTGACTTCGTTCTTAGCTCTAACACCCAGCGGGTAGATGTCCTCGGTAACTACGAACACCGGGAGACCTCCTACTAGGAAGCTGGCTAGGTCTTCAGCTACCTCGAGTGCCTCAGGGTCCTTCAGAACCTCTACCCAACGTTCAGTACTAACCTTTAGTTCTATAAGTTTGTTGAGTAGCAGTACCGCTGCGGCGAGCATTGATGGTAGTGCCGCTCTCGGTAGATGCCCTCTCTCTACGTAGACGCGTGGAACACCAAGTTTCTCGGAGAGCTCCATTAAGCGGCCGCCCGAGGATATAGTGCAGAGCTTAGCTCTTCTTCTAACCGCTTCAGTAACAGCAGCGAGTGTCTCCAGAGTGTTCCCGGAGTAGCTTATAGCTACTACGAGCCACCCGCTATCTACGTACTTGGGTAGGGTGAAGCTCTTGACTGTAGCTACTGGAAGAGCTACTTCCCGCTCTAAGTACTTAGCTACTACATCACCAACTACTCCAGAACCACCCATTCCTACGAAAGCTATACCACCAATAGAACCTACGTCGAGGTGGACTGGGTCTAGGACATCTGCGGCTAGAGCTTTCCTCAGCTGAGAGCTCCAGTTGAGGTAGTCGTCCAGAAGCTCCCGCATGGCACTACCTCTTCGGTATGAAGTCTCTTATGTAGACTCCGAGAAACTTCGTGAGCGGGTTGCTCATGACCGTTGAGTAGAGCTCTGAGATGAAGCTGAGGTACTCCTCGCTTTCGTGGCGAGACATCAGGAAGTCCTCTATTTTCTTAAGCACTATGTCTAGAGCTTCGAATAGCTCCTCATCCTCAGTGTTTTCTCTGAAAAAAAGAACTATGCTGTAGATATCTTCAAGTGCCGCTACGAGGTCCGAACTCATACTCTAGCCTAGGAATTTCTTGTCTACATCTTTATATTCCTTTTCCAACTTCACTAGGTTGAGCTCCGCGAGGAGGTAAGCCTACGCGCGTGGCGCTATTTCGACAATTCCTATAAAGCCTTTTAAACTAGCTGACGTAGTAGGTGGGGGTGTGAGTACTGAATAGTAAGACGTCTAGAGTACCTGGATTCTACAAGCTACCTATTGAAGAGAGGTTGAGGATAGTTAAGGAATTCGCTGGGCTTGTGGACGATGAGGTTGAGCTACTTAAGAAAACGGGTAGGCTCGGTCTGGAGGTAGCGGATAAGATGATCGAGAACGTCATCGGGACCTTCGAGCTACCCTACGGCGTGGCGGTTAACTTCCTAGTAAACAACCGAGACTACCTAGTGCCCATGGTTATCGAAGAACCCTCGGTAGTTGCTGGAGCGTCTAACGCAGCTAGGTGGTGCCGTGAGGGAGGGGGTGTGGTGTCTACAGCTACGGAGCAGATAATGATTTCTCAAATACAGGTAGTTAAAGTTCCCTCACCTCACACCGCAGTTATCAGAATACTGGAGAGGAAAAAGGAGATCCTGGACTTAGCTAACTCAACTAACGACGTACTGGTAAAGCTGGGTGGAGGCGCTAGGGACCTAGAGGTCAGGGTGCTGGATAGCCCGGTAGGGAAGATGCTCGTCGTTCACCTCCTAGTAGACGTTAGAGATGCTATGGGAGCTAACATAGTCAACACGATGGCCGAAGCCGTAGCACCTATAATAGAGGACGCCAGTGGGGGAAGGGTTCTATTGAGGATCGTATCGAACCTAGCCGATAGAAGGCTCGTCAAGTCTTGGACTAGGGTTCCTAAAGACGTGATCGGTGGCGAGGAAGTCGTTGAGGGGGTGGTCTACGCGTGGGCCTTAGCTGCGGCAGATCCGTATCGAGCCGCTACGCACAATAAAGGCATAATGAATGGTATCATAGCCGTAGCTCTAGCCACAGGACAAGACACTAGAGCTCTTGAAGCCGGAGCTCACGCTTACGCTGCTAGAAGAGGGAGGTACGAACCTCTGAGCACGTGGGAAATTGATGAGCGCGGCGACCTCGTAGGCTACCTAGAGGTGCCTATTGCTGTGGGTGTTGTCGGGGGCTCTATAAAGTCGAATCCTCTAGCTAAGCTCTCGCTAAAGATCCTCGGGGTTAGAACGGCTAGGGAACTCGCTGAAGTTATGGGTGCTGTCGGCCTCGTTCAGAATCTCGCAGCTCTCAGAGCTCTAGCCACTGAAGGTATTCAGAGAGGGCATATGAAGCTACACGCCCGCCAGCTAGCTCTGGCCGCCGGTGCTAGACCTGAAGAAGTTGACGCGGTCGTCGAGGAGGTAGTGAAGTCCGGTAGGATAACGCTGGAGAAGGCCCAGGAGGTCTTGGACAAGATTAGGTCTAGGAGGTAGCGGCGGTAGCGTAGCCTAGGTAGTTAGAATTCTTTCAACTTCTTCTATAGATAGCCTGCCTGCGTTTAAGTCTATTGTGAGAGGAGTTACCGATATGCAGCCCTCTACTTCAACTGCGTGCACGTCGGTACCGACCTCCGACTCCAGCTTCTTCATGTAGAGCCAGTAGTAAGGTCTTCCGGCCGGGTCCCTCCTGCCGTCGTAGCTTGAGTGCCACCTTACTCGAGAAGCTCTAACAACTCTAACACAGCCTCTGAAGTTCTCGGGGTTCGGAATGTTTACACTGAGGAGGTCAACGCCCGGCGGGAGACCGCGGACTGCGACTTTCTCCACTATAGTTCTTAGGTACTTCATAGCTATGTTCTCCATTTTCGGTGCGGAGATCTCGTCGAAGCTCTCCACATCAGCTGAGAAAGCTATGGCCGGTATGCCGGCAACGGCTGACTCTATGGCTGCCGCTACCGTACCGCTGTAGAATATGTGCTGTAGTGTGAGGTTCTCCCCCACGTTTATACCGGATAGCACTAGGTCCGGTCTGTACTTTAAGACGTCTAGCGCTAGGTGAATTACGTCCACAGGCGTCCCGTCCGTGAGGTACACGTCTACGTTGCCGATCTTCATCGAGTACACTCTCAGCGGTCTTGAGAAGGTTATCGTGTGGCCTATTACCGACCTGGGACTCTCAGTCGAGAACACGACCGCTTCACCAATAGCGGAAGCTACCCTGTACAGCAGGTACAGACCCGGACTAGCGTAGCTATCGTCATTCGTAACCAGGAACCTAACCACGCGCTCCCCTGCAGATATCTCCCTGAGCTTTAACTCCTAACTTTTAGTAACCTGCGTAGTGCGGCTAGAGAGACGAACTCCACAGTCACTACGTAGGATAGTAGTAGGAGCTTGTTACCCGCTATAGAGGAGATTGCGAATCCTCCGAGAGACCACGAGAGACCAGTTAGAAGACCGAACGTTCCGTACGCAAGAGACCTCTTCCCAGGTTCTACTAGGTCGGCTACGGCGGCCCTCATATTGGTTTCGTAGAGTCCCATAACAACACCCCATAGAGCACCCACGGCGTACGGTGCTAGAGGGCCTTCTGAAAGAACCAGTACCGCGAGCGCCAAAGCTGCCGCTGGGGGAGCTATAGCTAAGCTCTTCAAACCGTATCTATCGTACGCTATACCGGCTGGTAGAGCTGTGAGTGCGTCAACAGCCATAGCTACGGAGTAGGCTAGGGCTACTTCAGACGCCGGTATCCGTCTTTCCGAGGCCATGTACATAGATGCGATAGCCCAGTGAACGTAGCCAGCTAGTAGCGTGGATGCTGACACGGTGTATATCCAGAACTGCCTAGGTAGACCTCTAAACCCGGGAGTTTCCGCGGAGCCGTAGTCGACGGACTCCACTCTAGGGTATAGAAGTGCCGCTGAAACTACGAGTGCTACGGATAGAGCTGCTGGTATAGCTAGAGATAGGAAAGCCAGTCTATACCCACCGGTGCTGACAGCTAGAGAAACCGATAGAGGTCCTACGAAA
Source organism: Sulfolobales archaeon (assembly GCA_026419835.1). GTDB lineage: Archaea > Thermoproteota > Thermoprotei_A > Sulfolobales > NBVN01 > DRZP01. The sequence continues at coordinate 121,832 of JAOAKQ010000002.1, forward strand.
GCCCCCACCTGGTCCATGACTTCGTGGATCCCGAAGCCCTTACCGCGCCCCATGCTGGAGGTAATTTCCGCTAGTACCGTATCCCTCGACGGAGCTCTCAGTCCCTTACCCACTCTCTCAACTATGTAGAGAGCTACGGCAACATCCCACCTCCCCGTGAAAGCTAGGAGAGGTACGACCACTAGGTTGACCAGGTACCCGAGCACCACGGTTGCCCAGAGCACCGCCGATGACTTGAAGACGGCGCACGCGTAGCCTCCGAAGAACCTCGCTACGTAGTTCACGAACTCACCACTACCAACTACGGCCGCCGCTGCGGGTACCGCCTTCAAGCTCTCTAGGAGCGGGCCACTTATAGATCTAGCTCCTTCGTAAGCTACATCAGCTGTGAGCGAGACTAGCCCCAGGATCGTGAAAACCAGCAGCTCCTTCTTCAACTCGACCAGCCAATCTCATCGAGTAGTGGTTGGCTAAAAGCTTATTAATCACCTCTCCCCATCCTTCATAGGTGACGGCAGTTGCCTCTTAGACCGGCGAGGTGCTATAAGGGTATCAATAAGCCGGCGTACACTAGGTCTGAGTACATCGACGGTATTCCGCAGTCTAAGATCGTGAAGTACGTTATGGGGAACCTAAGGGAGAAATACGAACTCAGGCTCGAGCTGAAGGCTCTCGAAGCGGCTCAGATAAGGCATAACGCACTTGAAGCTGGGAGAATTGCTGCGCACAAGTACCTTAGTAAGGCTGTAGGTGAAGATAAGTTCGCTCTAATCGTGAGAGTGTACCCCCACCAAGTACTCAGAGAGAATAAGATGATGGCCTTCGCCGGTGCCGATAGACTGCAGGAAGGTATGAGGAGGGCTTTCGGCAAGCCCATAGGGCTGGCGGCTAGAGTCTTCCCTAACTCGACCGTAGTCGAGGTAAGAGTTAATAGAGCATACCTAGAGCAAGCTAAGGAAGCTCTGAGAAGATTTAGCGATAAAATCGGGGTACCCTCGGCAATCGAAATAACGGATTTAAGTAAGGTTTCTTCTTGACCGAGGAGTTGGTTAGGCTCGGAGACTACGAGCTAGATATGGGGAGAGTCGTCAGAGCTGTACTCGAGAGTAGAGCTAGGAGGATCCTAGTTCAGCTACCCGAAGGTCTTAAGAGACACTACCCAGCGCTATTAAAATGCATCAAGGAGAGGGTCGGCCTAGATGTGGAGGTCTACCTAGATGCCTCACCAGCCTACGGTTCGTGCTTAATCGACTTAGAATCGACTGGGAGCTACGACCTGGTGCTTCACGTAGGGCACGACCCCTACCCATACGCTACCTACTCCAGTTCGAAGATCGTCTTCCTAGACCTCGAGTATGTAGGTAGTGAGCCGGAGTCCACCATCAGTAAATTGAAGAGATTTCTGAGGAGTGCCAGCGCTGTGAGAGTGGCTATTGTAACAACAAATCAGCACAAGAAGCTCTCCAAGATGATTAGGAGTGAGCTCGAGTCAGATGGTTTTAGCGTAGTTGCCGGTCCGGCGGTAGTTCTCGGATGCTACGTACCGCTGGATATGGGAATAGCCGCTGATGCCATCGTTGTTGTTGCTGGAGGATTCTTTCACGCTATTGGTGTAGGTATGGTCGCTAGGAACTCCCTCGTTGTTAGGGTCGACCCGTACACGAGGGATGTTTCTGATGTATCGAGAGAGGTCTACAGGTTCACATCTAGGAGGTTGAAGAAGATGGCGGAAGCGCTTGAAGCAAGAAGCTGGGGAATACTGGTCGGTACCGCCGGTCAGTACAGACCCTGGCTAGTCGGTAGGCTAGTTAGGCTACTGAGTGAGAGAGACCTTAACTACTACCTCTACGTAGCTCCGGTACTCACAGCTGAAGTACTTAGAAATCTGGATAGTCCTGAAGTAGGTGCGTATGTGGTTACCTCGTGCCCTAGGGTAGCCGTAGACGACCTCTCCGACTTCGAAAAACCGGTACTAACCCCATCGGAAGCGCTGAGAGTTATAGAGAGGCTGGATGTCGGTGAGTACCCAGACAGTTTTCTAGAGAAGCCCTACTAGAAAAAACGTGAGGTCACGTTTTAGAGAAAACTAGGTACCTACAGCTACCTGCACTAGCCTAAGTACGTCTAGAAAACCGTAGCCGTATAAAGGATCGTATCCGTGGCTCCCTAAGTCTATAACAGTTCCTACCAGAATATTCCTTACTTCATTCGGTGTGAGTTTGTTCATGCCTCTTGCCAATCTCATTGCCTGCACTGTAGCTATTGCCGCTGATACATGCGGACATGCCATCGACGTACCGCTCGAGTATCCGTACCTATTTTTAGGTAGTGTTGAGAGTATGCTAACTCCCGGTGCTACTACATCCGGATACCTATTACTCCAACTGGGGACTCTGTACCTGGAGTCTACAGCACCTACGGCTATAACCTCGAGGTAGCATGCTGGGCAGGCTAGTGATGAGGCCCCCTCGTTGCCCGCGGCAGCTACTAGTACCGCTCCGTAGCTATAAGCGTATAGCACGGCATCGCGTAGTACTTGCGAATCCGAACCTCCTAGAGACATCGATAATATGTCGGAATCATCCTCAGTTCCAGGAACTCCGTCTGGACCTTTAACGGCCTCCACTATGCCCTTAGCTATATCGCTTATGTACCCGCTGCCTGAAGGATCTAGAACTCTAACTGCGTATAGAGTAACTCTTGGTGCTACACCAGCTACACCGAAGCTATTTAGTCTAGCGGCAACTATTCCAGCTACGTGCGTTCCATGACCATTGGGGTCAGCGCAGTTCGCTAGGTTCATACCTCTATAGAAGGTCTTACCATTTCGGAGAGATACAATGCAGAACGTTGCAGCACCTCTAAGGTCTTCGTGCGCGTAGTCCACTCCCGTATCTAGAATAGCTACGGAGACCGTTGGGTGGTAGCCGTAAGCAGCACTTCCATACCTACTACTCGTAGCCCAGACATCAGTTGCGTTTACTAACTCAATATTCCACGCAACTTCACTAAACGTCCTCACAGATCTGTCTTCTTCAACATACCTAACGAATGAGAGACTAGCTACGTAAGATACGAGATTCGACGGAATCTCCAAAACAACTGCGCGGATCTCTGGAATTAGGATGTCTACTCTACCTAGAGTAGACAGAGTCTCGAGAACTCTTTCGCACGGAACGGATAGGCCTACAATAACGCGGACAACTCTAGAAGACCGGGAACTCGCCGATACCGGGATTGTATGTGCAGAGATGATTAAGATAGCTAGAACCGCGTATATGAGGTGCTTTCTAGGTATCAAACCATTTCACCCCCATCCAGCAACATTAAGCTCAACGTCCAAGTTGATATGCTTGACGCTCCACTGCGATCGATGGAGTACCGTGCGATAATTAAGTCTACAGTTGTAATACGGAAGATATCTAAGGACCTGCGTACGCGTAGAGTTTGTTTACCGACTACGTCAGCAGTTGCGCTACTAGTTCCTAGTAAGTTTGTGAGCGTAAGTTTCCACTACCTACCGACTACCTCCAGGTTTGTAGCTAGTGAAGTCTTCTTAATTTAGTCTGGAACCAGTAGTTGAGTAGAGAGGACTGGAAGTGGAGAAAAGCGGGGAGTTAAAGAATGTTGTAGTACCGGGGGACCTTATAGGAGTTGCAGAAGAATTCATCCCGGGTCCCGGTACCTACGAAATGAACTACCAGATAAGGTCCGCTATTGTAGGTAGAGTTGTTAAAGACTTGCGTAGTAAGGTTGTACATATTGAGCCACTTAAAGCGCTCAAGATACCGCAACCCGGAGCTATCGTACTAGCTGTGGTCACGGAAATTAGGGAAGACTTCGCTCGAGTCAAGATAATGGCAGTAAATAACGTGTTTACACACTACCACTTTACCGGGATGCTTCACGTAACTCAAGTAGTTGAGAAGGTGGGTGAGGTAAAGCACATGTTCAACTACGTGAGACTGGGGGACCTAGTGAGAGCTAGGGTACTGAACCACGCACCACCTTACCTCCTCTCTATTAGAGACCCTAAGCTCGGGGTAGTACTAGCTAGCTGCAGTAAGTGTGGTACCGCGCTCAGACTCCACGGGGAGAGACTGAAGTGTCCTCAGTGCGGTAACGTAGAGACTAGGAAGATAGGTCACGGATACGGAGAGAGGTAGAGGTCGCGCCCCCACTAAGCTACTTCTTTAGGTTCTGAACAGTTCTCGATAAAATGCTGAGCACCCTACTCACACCGTACTCAACACTTCTCCCCGGCGATACGGGTCTCATCTCGGGTTCGCTGGTGATGTTAAGAAGTCCCTCTATGTAGGACCTAAAGCTCCTGACCATACCCCTACCGTAGCCACCTCCGAGAACGGATACCAGTCCCCCCATCTCACCTAGCTCCAGGAGCTTTCTAAGGTAGTGCCCGAAGAGCGAGTAGGTCGCCTCAGTTACCTGGAGCTGCGTTAGCCTATCTTCTCTATGTGCATCGAAGCCTGCGAAGACTACCGCCGCATCGGGTTGGAATATCTCCCTGGCTTTCTCCACTACGTTAGCCAGGATCCAGGAGTAGTTCTCATCTCCCGAGTCCGGGTACAGCGGTACGTTGATCTTGGTTCCCTCAGCACCGGAACCCCCTACGTCCTCTATATCGCCAGTTCCCGGATAGATCCACCTCTGGTGTATGTCTATGTGGAGTACCCTGGGGTCGTTCCAGAGAATCTCCTGCGTTCCGTTTCCGTGGTGAGCGTCGAAGTCCAGCACCATGACCCTATACCCTAAGTCAGCCAGGGTCCTGGCCGCTATAGCTGCGTAATCGAATACGCAGAAACCGAGTGTTGGAGCTCCCATCGCCGGGCCCCTCCTACCTGCGTGGTGACCGCCCGGTCTAGCCATTACGAACCAGGGAGAGCCCGTCTCCACGGACCTAACGGCTGCCTCAGCTGTGGAGGCGGCGAACGAGGCAGCTACGTCGCACGTGTGCTCCGTGACGTAGGTATCGGCATCTACGTAGTGGAAGCCCTTAGAGCACTCACTTCTAATCCAATCAACGTAGTCCGGGTCGTGCACTAGGAGAACGGCTCCGTAGTCCGGTTCCAGCGCTCTAACTACTCTTACGTAGCTCCACGCACCGGACTTGCGGAGCTCGGCCACGGAGTCCTCCACTCTCCAGACCCCCTCCGGATGCCTATCCCCCGGGTCTCTGTGTAGTTTATGCCTCTCATCGTAGACTAGAACTAGCTCCACGCAGAACCCCGCACTCCGCTTATCTCTAGGGAAATAAAGCGGTAGTGTACTGAGCTTCTACAGCCCCCCGGCGACATCCGGGGACCGGCTCTATTTGCGCACACCTACTGCTCTAGGGGGTATCGGTGGAGCTACTAGGCGAGACGGTTCTGTGTAGGGGGAAGAGGGTAATCCTCACTCAGAGAACCTACTCCTACGGGGGGCGCAGGTTCGTTCGAGACGTGGTTGAGTTCGGCCAGTCCGTAGCCGTTGTCCCACTCGTAGGCGGCGATGTCATCCTGATTAGGCAGTTCCGCGCACCGGTCTCCGCGTGGGTCCTCGAGATCCCCGCCGGTAGGGTCGACCCGGGGGAGTCCCCCGAGGAGGCAGCTAGGAGGGAGCTAGTCGAGGAGGTGGGGTACTACCCGAGGAAGCTCGCGAAGCTGGGCTCCGTGTACATGTCCCCCGGCTACAGCGACGAGGTTCTCCACGTATACCTAGCGGAGGAGCTGGAGTACGTCGGTAGCAGCCCGGAGCCCGGGGAGCTCATAGAGGTAGTCCGGGTCAAGCTCGCAGAAGCCGTCTCGGCTGTCCTCGGCGCTGGAGTCGCGGACGCCAAGACCCTGCTCTCACTGCTACTTCTACGAGAACTATCTCGTGGGGGTGCTGAAGCTCGTTTCTAGTTAAGCTACTGGAGGAGAAGAGGAGAGTTCTGGGGGAGCTCTCCCGGAAGCTCGACCGCGAGTCTACGCGCAGAGCTCTAGAAGACCACCACTCCAGGAGGAAGCCTAGGCCATGCGGCATGACCGTCCACACGGGCATCGGCTGTAGCTACGCTTGCTCCTACTGCTACATATACGACATGGGCTTCCCGGCGGAGCCCCGCCCTTACCCCCTATCACCACTCGAGTTGGTATACGCACTCTCAGCCAACCCCTACGTAGTTCCGCGTAGAACCCTAGCAGCCCTCGGCTCCGTTACGGAGCCCTTCCTACCCGAAACCCGCTCACGCGCACTCGAGTACGTGAGCTCGCTGAGAAAGTACCTCAAGCTACTTACCCAGGTCTCGACCAAGTCAGTGCTGGAGGAGGGCCTGGCATCAGGGCTGTACTCGGCGGACCCCTCGATAAGCGTTCTAGTCACGGTCGTTACTCTGAGGAACAGGAGGCTGGAACCCAGGGCCCCGGACCCTCTCGAAAGACTTGAAGCCGCCGGCCGTGCAGCTAGGCGCGGGCTGAAGGTATCCCTCTTCCTCAGACCCCTAATACCGGGAGCTGCGGGAGATGCGGAGGAAGTAGTTAGAGCTGCCGCCGACTTCGGCGTGGGGTCGGTTGTGGTGGGTTCTCTCAGAGTTACTGAGTCGATACTGCTCAGGCTGAGAGCGTCGGGGGTTGATGTGGGGGATATCCTGAGGAGGTTGAAGACTTACCCCAGGGGGAGTAGGCAGGTACCGGTACCATCCTCAGATCTAAAGGACCGCGTATCTAAGCTAGCGAGAGAGTGCGGACTGAGAGTGTTTAGAGCTGCGTGCGAAGCCAATACCTGGAGTCACGGAGTCTTCTGCTCTATGTGCGGGCTGGGCCCGTGCAATACCGAGTTCAAGCCCTTGCCCGTCTCGGGTCGGGATGTCGAGGACCTCGTCGAGTACTTAGGGCTTAGAGCTCTCGATGTGAGTGTCGAGGACACTGCTATAAGAGCTAGAGTAGGGGGTTCCCGAAGCTTAGACTACTTGAAGTACCTGCTATCGGCAGCTACCTACAGGAAGGTAATCGTTAGCTAGGTCCGCGGCCGGCGCAGTCTGGCCTTCACCGCTCCGCGGCTAGACCCGCGGGTCCTCCCAGCTCCATCGTTTATGCCTATGCGTAGGAGTCAAGTCGCCACCGCGGGTCTGAGGAGGCACCGCCAGGGCTCCCTCAGTCCACCGCCGAGTCTAGGCGGTGGAATCGGGGGGCTAGTAGTTCAGAGTCAGCACTATTACGTAGACGTCTATCAGGATAACTCCGTAGATCTCGAGCAGCGCGACCGACGGCCAGTCGATGAGGAGAGCTCCTAGAGGTCCTCCGATGGCTATCGCCGTAGTGGTTAGTCCCGATGCCAGCCTTTTCCTGAGTAGGAAGTCCAGTGACGAGGCCACCACAGCCATCCACATCTGCACGAAGAACCACGTAGATACGAAGGTGTGGGGTCTGGTACCGCTCGGAAACACTCCGATGAGGGAGAGGAAGATTCCTGAGATGAATACGAAAGCCGATGCGTACGTAGCTAGCCTTCCTAGAGATGCGGCAGCTAGGTACAGACCGTAGGCGGAGGTAACGAGGCCTGTAGCTACGAGGCCCGCGTTGTATATCCAGGGGTCGGCAGCCCCGGGACCTCCCAGGTCGCTCAGGGCGTGCTTGAATAAGTTGAACCAGGGGTTTCGGTAGGCCGAAGCGAGGATAACTACCCACGCTAGCGTAGCCGCCGCTAGACCGGCGAATCTGGCTACCCTCAAGATGAAACCTATAGATCCTCGGATAATAAAGACGCGGAAGAATCTGAGCGGTAGAGTTGAAAGGAGTACCCACACCCGCAGCACACCCAGATATGAGATATAGGTAGCTACATAAGATCTCCGGGTGAGTGCGGAAGAATCTGGACGATAGAGTTGAGGGGGCGTAGCTCGTGGTTCAGGTAGTCCTATCGATCTTCGGGAAGGTCCCGGAGGAGTTCGTCGGGTTCGTTCTGAGCTCTCTAGATAGAGTCTACAGCTCCGCTGCGGACCTCGAGGAGAGGCCGGCGTTCGTTGAGGTCGCTATCTACGAGACTAGCGGTAGGTTGCTGGAGTTCCTGGTCAGTGAGGCTGGGGAGCTCGGGGTTAGCGCAGTCGGCCTACACCTAGTTTCTCACGAAGCTTGGAGGGGCTGGCCCCGGATTCACGTAGACTACGAGAAGCTATCTCAGCTAGACCCGGAGACCGCGGCGGCACTGGTAGTTCACGAAGCCGTTCACAGCCTGGTCCACGGGAGTAGGAGGTACTACGAAGTCCCCCTAGGCGCGCTGGGCGGGGGAGCTCCGCACGAAGTCGAGCTCCTCTACCTAGCCTCGACTGCCGCGAAGGACGTCGAGGTCCACAGCTACCTAGTCGAGAGGGTCTCCCCGAGGTTCGTAGAGCTCTACGCCCAGTACTCGCTGAGGGATGCTCCGGGAGTTGACTGCTCGAGCGCTTCCGAAGTGCTAGCGCTGGCTAAGCTAGTCGCGCCATGCGCTTTCGTTGACTGCCCCCAGCTCCCCGCACGGCTAAGACCGGAGTGCTCCCGGATTCTCGGTGAGCTCCTGGGGGCGCTGAGGAACTTGCGCGACTCCAGGATGGACTGGCTCGGGAAGTCATACGCACTGGTAGAGCTCGCCGCAGCACTGACTTCGCGCAGCTCCGAAGAGTAGTGCGAATAAGCTCCCTCCCCAGTTCTACTCGGGTTAGAGCCTGTGGGTAAGCTAGCACCCGACCTCATGCTGAAGTACGTTATCGGTAGAACGGGCGCCCCGGACCCCTCGGTCCTGGTGGGTCCCTCCATAGGCGAGGACGCCGCGATCATCGACCTGAGCGATGGGAGGGTCCTCGTCGTCCACTCGAACCCCATCACTGGTGCCGTGGAGAACATAGGCTGGCTAGCGGTCCACGTATCCTGCAACGACATCGCCGTTAGGGGTGCTAGGCCTAGGTGGCTCCTACCGGTCCTATACCTACCGGAGAACTCCGGGGTGGACCTCATCGACAGGATTACCGGACAGGTGGATAGAGCCGCCAGGGAGCTGGGTGCGGCTGTAGTCGGCGGTCACACGGAGTTCACCCCGGGGCTCGGTAGGCCACTCATATCTATGACGGCCGTGGGCATCGCTAGTAGGGGTAGGTACATTACTACGGGGGGCGCCAGGGTCGGAGACCTGGTCCTGATGACTAAGACGGCCGGTGTTGAGGGTACCGCGATACTCTCGACGGACTTCAGGAACCTACTCCTAGAGCTCGGAGTCCCCGAGGAGCTGGTCGAGCGAGGCAGGAAGTTCATAGAGAGAGTGAGCGTCGCTAGGGAGGCCCTCCTCCTAGCCGAGCGAGGCCTAGCCACCTCAATGCACGACCCAACTGAGGGAGGACTAGTCGGCGGTCTAGCGGAGGTAGCCTACGCTTCCGGCACAACTATCTACATCAGGGAGAGCGACGTCAGGGTAGCCGAGGAAACCGAGGCCATTTCGAGAGCCCTGGGAGTAGATCCCCTAAGACTAATCAGCTCGGGGACCCTGGTAGCCACAGTGCCCCCCGATAAAGCCGGGGAGGCGCTGAGAGCGCTAGAAGAAGAGGGGGTGGAGGCCAGCGTGATAGGGACCGTCAGCGAAAAATCGGGAGACCTCGTAGTCGTAGAGAGAAGAAGTGGGAGAATAGAGAGAGTAAGCGACGTCTATGTAGAAGACGAGCTCTTTAGGCTAATAAAGACACTACCCCAGAAATTTAAATCCACTACATAGAGTCACTGAAAGAATCACGGCATTTCGAATATTTCCATAGCGTCGCAGATCCAGATGATAGGACCGAGTAGATCGTGAACGTGCAACCCGCAGCAAAGCACGCGCAGTAGTTTTGCTTCGGCCTCGAGTATGCCAACTTTCAAAGAGAGTTCACGACCTACATCGAGAATTTTACGTTCGTCAACACACCTGATGAAAGACGCGGATGTATTGAAGTAGAATAGGGTAACTTCTTGAAAGAACGAGGTCTAACGGAGGCTTGTATCGAGAAAGTATGGAGCTGAGAGAATGAAGATCACCTACCGCGAGATTAAGGTTACTAGAAGAGTGGAAGTAGAGCTATACAGCAATTATTTCAGAGATCTTGAACACGCAGAAAGATATGTAAAGATGCCTGCAGAAGTTGATGGTAAACTGCGTGAATAGGGTTTAAAACTTTGGCTGGCTTAGACGAACTCAAGAAAATGTATGCTGATAACATAGCTAGTGCGTGAAGCGCATACTACAATAGTTCCTCCTAGGAGCATTGCATGAGTTCACTTATTTGTAGCGAAGTATCTCTATGAAGTGAACTGAGATTAATACTAGTAGTTAGTGTGGTAAGAGCGTGTGCCCCACCAGATGGGAAGTAGACCCGGAATTAGTTAGGAAATTGTGGTTTGAGGGGAAGGGCTGTAAGGGAATTGCTGAGGAACTCGGTATTCCCGATTACGTTGTTAAGTACTACATCAGGAAGATGGGGTTGAAGCGAGAACGCTCTAGGAGAATAGATCCAGAGCTTCTTAAGAAGCTATGGTTTGAGTGCGGAAGTGTTGTTGAGATAGCTAGAGTTATGGGCTTCAGCATCGACTCTGTGCGTGCGGCCGCTAGGCGACTCGGGTTACCATCTAGAAGTGAAATCAGGAAGAAACTTATGAGGCGAAGCGATATTTGTATGAAGGAAGCCTACGAATACGTTCAGAGACATGGTGTAGTACTTGGGAAACCACCCAGTGGTATCTCCCGCTATCTAGAAAAACTTGTAGACGAGGGGAAGGTGAAGAAGGTTACTCTATACGCGCAGAAGCGTACTGGCGAAGTGTGGAAGAAGTACGGAATACGGAAATTCTTCAGAAAGAGAACTGTCTACTGGGTAGATGATGGAGCTCTAGTACTAGCATTAGTAAATGAAATTCTCGATAAGCTTCCCCTACATATGGATAGCGAAGATAGGGCCGCAGTTCTTAGATCCATAACATATATGATGAAGAACGGCAAGCTACCGCAGAATATCAAGGACCGCGTTCTTAAAGCTATAAGGGTAGCACTATAGAGTAGATACAGTTTTCGCTAGTTCATAGTGTAATGCGGAGTTTTTGAATCACTATATCCGAACTACAGCTATAGCTACTACTATATCTGTAAGAATGGTTTAGAGCCCATCTCGCAGCGCTTGGAGATTCTCTTGTTTATGGTACGGCTCTTTCCTATTTCTACAAATTCCTCTAGTGTGACCACACGTTACGTGCTTAGCTGGCAATCTAGCGCTAATTCTACTATCGCTAGCTAAAAGTCATCTAGTAGGAAGCAAGAAATGACGTACTATAAGGTAGCGTTTGTTGGCCTCAACAGTACAATTACGTCGAATACCGTGAATAATGCCTTTGATTTTACCAGAGAATACTATATCCGCACGTATGGAAGGGCTGGTCGATTAGTTTATTTTTTAAACCTAACCTTAGCTGCCGGAGTTTTCATGAGAGCGTTCAGCATATCTCACTACGTAGTGGATAGCTTAATGATAAGCATGTTGTTCTCTGAACGTAGAAGGAAATCACTAGATCGTTTTTCAGCTATCTGGCTGAAAACGGTCGTAAAGCACGTAAATTTAGAAGTAATGAAGTCACTTACCGATCTGAAGGATAAAGGGTATTCGCTAGTAATGTTAACTTGCTGCACGGAAGTGCCCGCATCACGAATATCTCTGTCTTAAAATTTGAAGAATGCTTATGTCGCAATTTTAGATTGCGGGGCGATGCCATAATGGGTTTAAAAGAAAATAGACCTTGCTACGTACTGAAGATGAAGCACTTAATCTCTTACTTAAGAACTTTACCTAAGCCTGCGGAAGCTATCTATATCGTAGATGAAGAATCTTGTCGTAATGAGATTGACATTGCCGGATTATTTAATAAGATATTCGTTATAAAGAACGGTTCAATAGTCGCGTACGTAACTGCGAGAAACGGACGTGCGCTAGAGCGGATGTTGTAGCACGATGGGGATTCTCTAATATGAGAAGTAGACTACGAGGAGTATTCGCGGCCGGAACTGGACTTAAAGGACTTCTAATCCGCTCGTGGCTTGCGTTAAAGAAGTTTTAACGGCTAATCTCGCGACATTGCTCTCATCGTAGAACGAAACAATCTTTAGCAGTTAAGCATCTTTGCGTGAATCGTAGATATACAGGCCTTAGCTTCAAGCACTTAGAGCTTTATTTACGTAATTGTGGCGTTTACTTCATATGTAGCTATCTCTCTCGATTTCGGTTCCTTTCCTCAATATTTACCGTAGTGTTTTGGCTTTAGAAGTTTCACCGCACCATCTCCAAATCTGGAGTCTACCTGTAAATTACTTCACGTAATCCATCTCGATGGCTCTCCGCACCAGGAATTCTAGGTGACGGTTCAGGACAGTAGGGCCTACTACCCGAGAGGTCTTATCTCAAAGCATACGTGGGAATTGGTGAGGGTTTCCGATGGTAGGCTGAGTATTTATGCGTTTTGGTCCGTACCGATTTTCGTTTTCTTCGACTAGTGCATGTCTGTATGTTGGCGGTTTCTTTAGTTGTTTTATTGTTGCCGGTGTTTGTGTGTTGGGTGGTTTGAGTGGGTGCTCTCGGTGTGCTTCCTGTTGTGGACCTTCATGAGGATGTCTCTGGCTACTTCTTCTACCACGGTGGTGGCTCTCCCCTCGGCGACTTTGCTGAGGACGTGGTCGGTAGGGAGGCTGACCTCCCCAAGTACAGGCGGGGCAACGTTAGGGTGGTCTTCGCGTCGATGTTCCCGGGTGTCGAGACCTTCAGGCCCTCCGAGTCGGGGGCTTTGAGGGAGCTCTACGGTAGGTGGGTGCCGGCCGTCGGCTATAGGGTTCCGCAGGCCGTTCTCTGGGAGCACATATCTGTGTACTACAAGCTCTCGGAGGCTTACGGCATCGGGATCGTCGAGAGGTTCGAGGACTTCGAGAAGTGCCTGGCTGGTGGCGGTGTTTGCTTCGTGCTCCACCTGGAGGGTGCTGAAGCTCTCGACGAGCCGTACGACCTAGTGCTTCTCAGGAGGCTTGGGTTGAGGAGCCTGGGGCTTACGTGGAACTACACGAATAGGTACGGCGCGGGCTGCGCGGCTAGGAAGGACGTCGGGCTGACGGCCGAGGGTGAGGAGCTAGTCAGGCTGGCCAATAGGCTGGGGGTCGTCGTCGACGTGGCCCACGCGAGCAAGAGAACGGCTCTCGAAGCTATCGAGGTGAGTAGGAAGCCCGTTATAGCGAGTCACGCGAACGTCAGGAAACTAGTAGATAGGCCCAGGAACCTGGACGACGAAGTTCTCGAAGCTCTACACAGGAAGGGGGGCGTGGTGGGTGTCTCGGCAATAGGACCCCTCGTATCGAGTAGGGCTAGGCCATCGCTAGAGGAGCTGGTCCAGCACTTCACCTACATCTACGAAACCTTCGGCCCGGACCTGCTGGCGATCGGGACCGACTTCCTGGGACTCCTGGGACTACCGGCACCGGAGGGGTTCGAGTCCATAGACAAGGTTCAGGCACTCCTCCAAGCGCTAGCCGGCAGAGGTCTATCGGATAGGGACATAGCTAAGATAGCCTACGAAAACGCTGGCAGAGTTCTCAGAGAGACCATGGGCTAGGCCCGGACCGCCGTTCGGAGGCTCCCGCGGCGGCATCAACGAAGTTTTACGGAGAGCTGCGGACTGGCCGATAGTTTTTAAGGTAGCTCACCGCGTCTATGTGTTTATATTTCGAAGTCGAACTCCATCTGGGACAACCTGAATGACGTTTACCCAGCACTCGGTTAGCCGTAGGTACGGCTACGTATCGCTAGCCGCCGGCGCCATGATTACGGCTGTACTGGGCAGTACCTACGCGTACAGCGTCTACGTACCGACCCTGGAGAGGATGTGGGGGAGTGCCTTCTACGCCTCGCTCCCGTTCTCGGTTCTGATAGCGATGTTCGCTCTAACCAGTATTCTGGGCGGTAGACTCTACAGCATGAGGGGGATCAAGCTGGTCGCCGCGTCCAGCATGCTCACCACCTCGGTAGGACTCCTGCTCTCGTCCCTGGTGGAACTCGTTATCAGCCCCCTGTGGCTCATCTTCACCTACGGAGTGCTGGTTGGCACTGGGAACGGTCTCGGGTACGTCCCGACGGTAGCCCTGGCCAGGAGGTGGTTTCCCGATAGAGCCGGGCTAGCTACCGGGATCGTAATTCTCGGGTACGGCGGTAGTGCCATAGCGTTCGCTCCAGTAAAGACCGTGCTGGTAGGTCTCTACGGAATAGCGGTGACCTTCCTAGCGGTAGGTCTCATATCTCTAGCTGTGGGGGTCCCGGCGGCTCTCCTAATTCGAGACCCGCCCCGGGAGGTAGTTAGCTACTACTCGAAGTTCTCGAAGAAGAGAGCTATACTGCCGAAGAGGGACACTGACCCGAGGGAAGCTTCCAGGACCATCGACTTCTGGCTCCTGTGGCTCAGCTTTCTACTAGTTAGCGGTGCTGGGTTAATGCTGATCGGGCACTTAGCTAGGTTCGCACTATCGCGCGGACTCGGAAGAGCTGAGGCAGCTCTCGCGATAAGCCTGTTCTCCCTAATGAACGCTCTGGGAAGACCCCCGGCTGGGTGGATCTCGGATAGGCTGGGGAGGTTCGGAAGACCGATAACTATGACGGCGCTGTTCGCAGTTCAAGCACTACTGTTCTCCCTACTGGCGCTAGCGGGGGAGGACCCCCTCCAGATATACCTGATAGTCTCAGTTGCCGGGTTCGTGTACGGCTCGACGCTGGCACTATACCCAGCGGCAACGGGGGACTTCTTCGGCTTGAAGTACCTATCCGAGAACTACGCACTGATATTCACCGGGTGGGGCATCAGCGGGCTGATCTTCCCGGCCCTCGGGGGGTACATCCGCGACGTTACCGGGGGGTACGAAGTAGCTCTACTAATAGCCTCAGCCGTTAGCCTAGTCGGCGCTCTCATGTGCGTATACTTAAAGAAGAGGCTAGCGCTTTACCTCGAGTAAGGTTCGACCTAGCCGGTCAGTTTCCTGATTTCAGCGGCCGACGAATCGTACCAGACTACCGGCTCCTCACCAGGCTGAGAGTAGGCCCTCACAGCTTCACCAACAACGAGCACGTGGTCTCCGACTTCGTACTCGCCCACGAACCTACACTCGATCACCACCGGAGCGCCGGGTATCACGGGAGCTGTAACCGCCTCAGCTCTAGCTGGCTTAACACCGGCCACTTCGAACTTATCCACAGCCGCGCCACTTAGAGAACCGAATACTTCGAGAGCCATCTTCAGGAACCTCCTCGAAACTACGTGAACTACGAACCCGCCGTACTTTCTTACCAATCTATACGTATACCTCTCCCTAGCCATAGCGACAGCCACTAGAGGCGGAGTCCAGGAAACCCTCGAAACCCAGGCAGCGGCCATCCCACCCCTCTCCCAAGGCCTATCGGGATCTCCCGCTGTAACTATAGCGAGTGGTTGCGGTACTAATTCCAGAGCGTCTGATGGGTTGAGGTACCTCACAGCACCTACCTACTTCAACAGCGTTCTAAGAGATTTAAGTAAGGTACCTAAGGTAGAAAACCCTGTCTACGATACTCCCACTCTTTTCTAACTACTTCAGAAAATTGAAAGGCGTGGATTTCCGTACTAAGGCCGTGTCTGGGTTAAATATCACCTAAGAGCGCTCTAGCTACGTTATCCCCACTATACACACCTACTACCATCCCGTCGCGTATTTTGTAGATCTTAGAGCATGACCTAGCTACTAGAACGTCGTGAGTTGCGATTATGAATGTCTGACCTAGTTCTCCGTTCAGCTTTTCTACTAACTTCATTATCTTCACGGTGCTCTCCACGTCGATACTAGCTGATGGTTCATCCATTAAAACCACGGCTGGGTTGTTAGCTAGCGCTCTAGCTATAGCTACTCTCTGCTGCTCACCCCCACTTAAAGAATCTGGAGTTCTACTTGCTAAGTGCGCTAGCCCTACAGCTTCGAGCAGTTCTCTAACTCTCCCCTCCCTGATCTTCTTGTCTACACCAGCTAGTGCTAGCGGTAGTTCAACATTCTCAGCTACCGTTAGTACCGGTACTAGGTTGTAGAATTGAAAAACGTACCCAATCTTTCTCAACCTGTAGTTCGAAAGCTCCCTACCCTTGAGCTTACCTAGGTCAACACCATCGACAACGACCGCCCCCGAATCCGGGAAGTCTATCCCACCCACGATGTTTAGCAAAGTAGTTTTTCCGGAACCAGACGGACCCACTAAGCAAGCTATATCACCTCTAGTTACTTCCAGTGAGATACCTCTGAGAGCTCTTACGTAGCTCCTACCGTATCTGTATGTTTTATGAACGTCTCTAACCACAACAACTGCTTCACTAGACATACCTAACCGCCTCCACAGGCTTCATTCTAGCGGCTCTGTAAGCTGGAAGCAGGCCGGCTACTGTGGCTACGGCTATGCCCGTAACTACAGCTATAGAGACCGCCTCCGGCGTTATTACTAGCTCAGCAATCCTTAAATTCGTAGGTGGCTGAAGACTTCTAGCACCTGGAGAGCGCGCCCCACCAATAGAGACTACAGCAGTTGGAATTAATCGCGAGAGAGCTATACCCACGACCAATCCGGTGAAACTCCCGGTGAAACCTATGAGCGCCGACTCAGTTATGAATAAAGTGAATACGAACCTATCTGTAGCTCCCACCGACTTCAGTATACCGATTTCCCTAGTTCTCTCGACTACAGCCATGAACATAGTATTCATGACTCCGAAACCTCCCGCAGTTAGAGCTACAGCACCTATAGAGAGGAAGAACGCCGTCATGGTGTTCACGGCTTCCTCAACTCTCTGAAGAGCCGCTACCATAGACACAGCTGAAAGACCTGGAAATGCCGACGTAATTGAGTTAACTACGGCTTCAACAACTCTAGGGCTCTCGCACTTAACGAGGATCTGGGTTGCGTAGCCCTCCATACCCGCGAGTTTTTGAACTAAATCTAGCGGTACGTAAACCACCATTTCCTGAATTCTCATACCTGTCTCGAATACGCCGCTAACCAAGACCTCGCTAACGCCGCTACCGATGGAGAGATTGAGCCTGCTCCCCACGGTGGCGTTTAACTCTAGTAGTAGACTCCTACCAACTACAGCTTCAGAACAGTTACCGCAGGAAAACATTTTCCCCTCGACAATGTTTACCCCACCAACTACCTCAACGTATGTCTGAAGATCTATACCCTGCACAGTAACCGATAAGCCGTTAACTACACCGCGAACTGTAATAACTGGTGATACAGCGTAAACCCCCTGAAGACTAGATATGGCTTCAGCTACGTACTCAGCTACAGGAGACTGAAGTACTGGACTACCCAGCGGAATCTGCCTCTGCTGAAGTCTTCCCTGCCTTAAGCTACCGTTAAAGACAGCTATATCGTAACCAACAAGTCTCGTAAACTGCTGTACGGCAATACGCTCAGCCGTAGCCGCTATCGATAGTAGGGAGAACACTAGGGCCACCCCAACAGCTATTCCAGCAACTGTTAGACCGAACCTCAGCTTTCTCTTCACGAGATTGCGGTAGGCAATTTTGAGAGTGCTGACCGTAGTTCACCACCGGCACCATCAAAGAACGAGTACATAAAAATACTGCGTGAGACTCGAGAGAAACCTGAAGGCAAACTAATCTCGCTGAAGTAACTTAACTCTATAGAGATCTCGTCAGCTAAGACTTAAAAGGGTCACTACGAGTACCTTTTTGGAGTGTGCTATATGAATTTACGTAGAGCGATATCTAGAATTACGGCACTCGTAATTACCGCCGTTGTTGTAGTAGCGGTCGCGGCAGCGGTAGCCATATACATAGTGTCCGTACCTCCACCTCCGGTAACCCCTACTCCAACACCTACGCCGATACCTACCCCCACGCCTACGACACCTGTCGTCACACCCGCTCCCCTCAAACCAGCTCTTCATACGCAGGTTCTCTACATAATATCTGATGATGAGTTAACTAGAATTAGCCTATATAAGGCTGGAGTAGCCGATATTGCTACGGTAACCCCAGCTAGATGGAAGGATGTGAATCTCACTCCGGTTGATGGGCATAGACTGCTTCTACTTATCGATAAGGAGAAACCCAGGCTAACTATCCAGTACGTACTCTTCAACACTATGAGAGAACCATTCAACATCCCGGAGGTTAGGCAGGCACTAGCTTACACAGTACCCTACGATACGGTCTTGGACCAGATATTCGGCGGTCTCTACACGTACCTTCACACCATAGTGCCTAAGGGACTCCCAGGCTATACGGAGTACGGGATCATTAAGTACGAGTTCAGCGAAGCTAAAGCAAGAGAGATCATCGGTAAGCTCAAGGAGAGAGGCTTCGACCCGGCGAAGTACACTATAACGGTGATCTACAACCTAGGTAACACTGCGAGAGCTCAGATAGCCGCGCTTCTCCAGAACTTCTGGACTAGACTGGGGTTCAAGGTCTTCGTAGAGACCTACAGCTGGCCTGAGTTCCTAGATAGAGTAGACCACTTCAACTACGACGTAGCTCTCATAGGCTGGATCCCGGACTACCTAGACCCAGACAACTACCTAATGCCATTCGTTTGGGGAGGAGCTGAGTTCAAGGAGTTGAAGTACTACGATAACGTAGCTACCGGTGACGTAGGTAAGTACATTTCTAAAGTAGAGAGAGCTGTGGAGACAGAAAAGTACGTAGTTGTTGTAGGTCCTAAGGGCACTGGAGCTACTTACGCAGGCCCCACCGGTAAGCCTCTGATTGTTGTAAGCTACGTACTAGACGAAGAGAAAACTGGGAAGAACTGGGAGAAGCCCGTGGCTTTCGTAACTATTGGAGCAGCTGGGTGGAAGGACGTTCCAGTGAGCGCTCTAGTTAAGATTTCGAGAATGATTCTGGATGCGGAGATTAGGGAAGCAATAATAAACGCTGCTGTGAGAGTATTCAACAACGAAGCCGTCATGGTCCTACTTGGGCAGGCGGTTACCGGGAGGAACCACGGTTCTTGGGTACTGAACATGTACTACCCACTCACAGCGTCCGCTAGGTACGACTTAGTCTACGAAACACCAGACGCGCCAGTTAAAGATACGGGAGTTCTAGGAATTAAGAACGATCCTCAAACTATGGTTATAGCAACTATAGGCTGGCCGGACACCTTCGATCCAGCGAAGTCCTATGAGTCATTTGGTTGGGAGATATTCTGGCAGATATACAGTAAGCCGGTCACCTACAGGTACGAGGAGGTAGAGCCTGAGCCTGAGCTAGCTGTAGCTTGGGCTTTCAGTAAAGACGCCACTGAGCTCTACTTCGTTATTAGAGGAAATACCGTAGCTTACGACCCGTGGAACGATAGGACCTACCCCATAGACGCTACCGACGTCTTGTTCAGTGCTTGGAGGGTTGTTAGACTCAACTTACCGGGTAGTGCTGCGTGGATGTTCTTCGACTTCATAGATATGAACGCATCCCAGGTGCTAACCGAAGAAGAGTTTAAGCAGGTCCTGACTCAAGGTCTGGTAGCTGTCTATAGAGGAAAGGAAGTAGAGGTTAAATCTCTAGATGAGCTACTCAAGTTCTTCGGCTACCAGGGCCCGACGGCCGGCGTTGTGAAGTTCAAGCTGTACTTCCCGTACCCACCCATACTCCACATATTTACAACGGCTATAGCCAGCGTCATCCCGATGGAGTATGCGCTCGGCGATAGGTACGCGGCGGCACTAGCGGATTCGAGAAACGGTAAGGACCCAAGCGCCTGGGCTAAGTACGTAGTTCCCGGTGAAGATGACGCCACCTACAGATTACTGAAGGATAAGCCGGTATCTACAGGTCCCTACTACGTAACTGACTACAAGGAGGGAAGCTACATACTCCTTAAGTTAAACAGATACTACTGGAACGCAACTCTCTGGGAGAAGCTCTACGGATACAAACCCTAGGTCAGCCGTAAGCTAGCTTTTTTTGAATTTAACTCCCCGGATCTGGGGGAGTAGGTGGGCTTAGCTAGGTTTTTAGTTAGGAGGTTCGCTACGTTCGTACCTACAGTGATTGGAGTTCTCTTTATAACGTACATAATTGCTTACTCCATACCTGGAGATCCGACTAGAGCTTGGGTGGGTGAGAAGCTATTAAATCCTGAAGCTCTCGAGAGGGTTCGAGAGAAGTACAAATTCAACGCTCCTTGGTACGAGCAGTTCACTTTCTTCATTACCCAACTCCTAAGGGGCGAGCTTGAAGATCCTATAAGAAATAGGAATGTATTCGTTGAAATATACGAGAGGTTTCCGATAACGGTTGAAGTAGCTATAATAGGGTTCGTATTCCTAGTCGCTATCGGAATCCCCCTAGGCGTGCTGGCGGCAGTTAAGAAAGACAGTGCCGTGGACTACTTCGTTAGAGTATTTGCCTTAGTCGGCAGTTCCCTCCCATCATTCGTTCTCTATTACTACCTAATACTAATCTTGTTTGTTTACGCATCGGCAACTCATCTAGCCGGGATACCCCTACCATCCGCCAGCTGCAGGAGTATGATAAACTCGCTTCCGCAGGCGTATCCTTACGTAGGTACCCTAGTAAGTGCTATAGGCTCGGTACCGATGTTCGGAGCTCTTATGTGCGGTGAGCTAGGTGTAGTAGGAGAGACATTTAGAAGACTCTATCTACCTGGTCTCGCACTCGGACTCCTCGGTGGAGGGTTTATCGCTAGGATCGTTAGAAACAGCCTACTCGACGCTCTGAGCTCCGAGTACATACTCTACGCGAAAGCTAGAGGACTCAGTAGGTTGAGGATTTGGGGCCACGCCTACAAGAACGCCCTCATCCCGGTGGTCACGGTTCTAGGCATAAACTTCGGCGGACTACTCTCCGGTGCCGTTATAGCGGAGAGGGTTTTCAACATTCCGGGGATGGGGAGGCTTATGTATGAAGCTATTAGTAGGGCTAACTTCCCGATAATCATAGCATCGACGTTTCTATTCGCAATCATATACGTCACAGTTAATTTAGTTGTTGACGTACTATACGCTCTGATAGACCCTAGGATAAGGTACTAGAGGTGGTACGATGAACTCGGTCTACAGACTTCTAGAAAAGGTGATAGACGGATACGTGAGCGTTATGGATAGAATTAGCCCCGGCTGGAGTGCTAAGAACTCGTCTAGAGTTCGCGAGTGGAAGTTGATGGCGTACGCATTCAGTAGGTCTAAGATAGGGGTTGTAGGTGGTGCTATGGTTGCTGTGGTAGTTATACTCTCCGTAGTAGGGCCGGCCATTGCGTGGGAGCCTTACTGGGTCTACAAGTCCGTAGCAAACCCGGAGCTCTGGCTGCACCCACCCTGCCTCCTCCCGGAGTGCTCCAGGGCCCCAGTGCTCGGAACCGATGAGTGGGGTAGGGATATTGTGGCTATGTCGCTGTACGGATTCCGCATATCTCTAGTGATATCTCTTTTAGTAGTTTTACTAGGGGCGCCACTAGGAGTATTCCTCGGACTTCTCTCGGGGTACAGAGGTGGCTTAGTAGATGAGGTAATTATGAGACTTACGGACGTGTTCATCGCTTTCCCTGGGTTGATACTAGCAATAGCCTTCGCCTCGGTTCTCCCGCGGAGAATTAGGGAGCTGCTGGAAGCTCTTCCAGTTTTGAGGGATTCTCTATCGTTCGCATTCGGTTTGAGGCCTCAGGAGTACGGCCAGCTCGCAGCACTCATCTCGGTGTGGTTCGCTATGGTCATAGTGTGGTGGCCGGGCTACGCTCGCATAGTTAGAGGTAGCGTCCTGAGCGTTAAGGAACTGCCGTTTATTGAAGCAGCAAAGCTCATAGGAATTCCGGAGCACAAGATCCTACTTAAGCACATACTACCGAACGTACTATCGCCAGTCATAGTTATGATGACCTTCGACCTAGCGACAGCCACTCTCTTCGCTGCCGCGCTATCATTTCTAGGTCTAGGACCTCAGGAACCCGTCCCAGAGCTAGGCTTTATGATATCTAAAGCAGCTACCTACTTCCCGGAGAGGAGCTGGCATGTAGTGCTCTACTTCGGCACCCTGCTCCTACTCATAGCTCTAGGGTGGAACTTGCTCGGAGACGCTCTACGAGATATTCTAGACCCTAGAACTAGGAGAGCCATAGAGTTTAGAGGTGAATAGGAATAGCGGGTTCTCAGGCGGGGCTTACCGAAGAGCACGTACTTAAGGTATCCGACCTGGAGGTTAAGTTCTTCACGTACGCTGGAGTAGTTCACGCGGTATCCGGGGTCTCCTTCGAGGTCTTCGAAGGAGAGACGATCTCACTAGTAGGTGAAACCGGGTGTGGAAAAACTGTAACTACGAGAGCTATTACCAGGCTGATAGACCCGCCCGGGAGGATTACCGGTGGGAGGGCTCTCTACAAGACCAAGTCTGGGAGAGTAGTAGACCTACTCCAGATTCCGGATGAAGAACTGAGGAAGATTAGAGGAGACGAGATTGCGTATGTCTTCCAAGACCCTACCTCAGCTCTAGACCCTCTCTACACTGTAGGAGAGCACATAGTTGAAACTGTGAAAGCCCATAAAAGAGCCTCGACTAGAGAAATACTGAAGCACGCGGTGAAGCTGCTCAGCGAAACCCTCATACCTAACCCGGAGGTCAGAGTTAGGAATTACCCGCACGAGCTCTCAGGAGGTATGAGGCAGAGAGCCGTAATCTCCATAGGCCTATCCAACAACCCGAGACTTCTAATAGCTGACGAACCGACGACTAACCTGGACGTTACCGTGCAGGCCCAGATCTTGGAGTTACTTAAGGGACTGCAGTCGAAGTACGGAATGAGCCTGGTGCTAATAACTCACAACCTAGGTATAGTTGCTGAAATGGCCGATAGGGTCTACGTTATGTACGCTGGAAAAGTAGCTGAAGAAGGGTCCGCTGAAGACGTATTCTACGATCCGCTACACCCGTACACAGCCCTACTTTTAAAAGCTGTTCCAAATCCCGTTAAGAAGATCGAGAAGCTGGAGACAATACCCGGCACCGTACCTTCTCTAATTAACCCAGGCTCTGGATGTAGGTTTGAGCCTAGATGCCCCTACGCCATGGAGATATGTTCGCGTAGAGAACCGTCGCTCATAGAAGTAGGGAGAGGGCATAAAGCAGCTTGCTGGCTTATGGAGAAGAGGTGAAGGTATGTCCGCTCTAATCACCGTCGAGGACTTGAAGAAGTATTTCGGTGTTAGAGGGTCTTTCACAAAGAAGGTCAGGGCTGTCGATGGAGTTAGCTTCAGTATCGCACGTGGAGAAACCCTGGGCGTTGTTGGTGAGAGTGGTTGCGGAAAGACAACTCTCGGTAAGACCGTGCTCAGACTCTATGAGCCTACGTCAGGTAGGATCTACTTCGACGGAAAAGACGTTACTAAGCTGAGAGGTGACGAGCTCAAAGAATTCAGAAGAAACACTCAGATGGTTTTTCAAGATCCTCACACATCCCTTAACCCTAGGTTAACGATTGCTGAAACCCTACTCGAACCTCTGAAAGAGCACGGTGTCGATGTCGGGGATGCTGAAGCCTACCTGGTTAAGCAGTTAGAGACCGTCGGGTTGAGTGCGGAGCACCTATACAGATACCCGCACGAGCTCTCGGGGGGTCAGAAGCAGAGAGTTGCTATCCTAAGAGCTATTCTACTCAAGCCGAAGTTCGTAGTACTAGACGAACCTACATCTTCTCTGGATGTATCCGTTCAAGCACAGATACTAGAACTTCTTAAGAGTCTTCAGAAGTCCCACAACCTTACGTACATGTTCATATCGCACGACATAGCCGTAGTGAAGTACATGAGCGACAGGATGGCTGTAATGTACCTAGGCAAGATTGCGGAGCTCGGCGATTCCGATTCGGTGTTCACTAACCCACTCCACCCGTACTCGTCCGCGCTGATTTCATCGGTACCCGTCCCAGACCCTAGAACCGCTAGAAGTAGAGCGCGAGTAAAACCTCGAGGTGAGCCCCCATCTCCAATTAACCCACCGAGCGGCTGCAGGTTCCACCCGAGGTGTCCGCACGTAATGAGTGTGTGTAGAGCTAGAGAACCACCTCTAGCGGAAGTAGATTCAAAACGTCAAGTAGCTTGCTGGCTCTACATCAAGCAGTGAGCTTCTCCACGCGGGTTCTAGCCTCCCGGTCTCTACTCAGTATCCTACTTAGAGCGGTATTTTCAGCTACTTTGCTGCCGATTGCGTAGTAGATAGAGCTCTTCTTTAAGTCGACTGCGTGGAGTACATAGGCTTCAACAACCCGGCCGCTTCGCAGAGCTTTAAGTATCTCTAGGCACACATCCTCTAGTATGTGTAGAGATACTTGAGTAGCTATACCTTCCTCAACCTTCTCAGTGCTTCCCAGAACCCATCTAACCGGTGAGAGCATGTGCGATAGAGCTAGGCGCACCGCACTCGGAAACTCTACGTCTACTGATCTAGAAGTTCTCGCATAATCCACCATCTTCTCTACAGACACCGCGACTTCGCTTTGAGAACACCTCTCAGCCGGTAGCTGAGCTGCGGCTAGGGGCGCTCTATCTTCAAAATCTGGGGTAGCTTCTCTGAAGGACGAGAGAACTCTAGTTAGGTCGGGATTACTGAACAACGTGTAGAGAGAGCAATAGACGTAGAGAGCCTTTCTTCTACCTACCGCTGGACCCTCAGGAATGAGTAGTGCCATCGGTACCCACAGAACTAGCCTACCCGAGAGCTTGTTTAAGATGCTTCTATCTACACTCACGTACTTCAAGTTACTCCCTCACTCAGGCAGTCTTCTACCTAGGTATTAGCTGGTGCTTAAGGATTTGAGTGCAGGTATAAGCTCTGTCGAAGTATACTGCTCGATGTCTGAGCGAGGCTCTCGGGAGCTCAAGCCTAAGCTGAGTATGACCTCCGTAGACTTAGCTGTAGTAGTTAGAGAGTTGAAGAGCTTGGGGAGCCGCGTTGTTAGGTCTGTACTCATGCCGACTAGGGACGTACTGATCTTCGAGCTAGTTGAAGGTAGTGATGTAGTGTATCTCGTAGTAGAGGGAGGTAGGAGAATACATACCTCTAAAAGTATATATACATCCGAATCCGTTGGAACGGCTAGACCTTTTAGAAAGCTCTTAGAGGGATCGAAGCTCGTCGACATCTCTCAAGTAGATTTCGAAAGAGTGGCTGTACTTAAATTCAGAAGGGGGGCGGCGGTCTACAGTCTCTACGTAGAACTCCTTCCCAGGGGGGTCATAGCCCTAGTTAACGACGAGGGGAGGGTCGTGGCGGTAAACAGGAGGTTTGTGGGTAGAGATAGGTCGGTAGCTGTAAGCCTCAACTACTCTCCTCCCCCACTCATCTCTAACTTCATGGAGTTGAGCGACGCGGAGGTAGCTAAGCTGGCTGAGAAGTTCGATGGAACTCTCGCGCAGTTTCTCGTCAGAGGCCTTGGAGTACCTCCTGAATTCGTTAACGAGGTGCTGAGTGAGAAAGAGAGGTCCGCTAAGCTATCCCAACTGGAGGTGGGCAGCCTACTCCAACTCCTAGGCAGAGTTCGCCAGTTCGTAGGTAGAACGATCGAGAGGCCTTCTCCATGCGCTATCTTAGTCGATGGGAAGCCGACCGGTTTCTTCTCCTTTAAACCATCTGGGATCCCCAGTGGCGCTAGAGTAGCTGGGTTTAGCTCTATGAATGAGCTCCTGGACTACTACTTCAAGTACCTGGACGAGGCTACCCTAAGAGAAGCGGAGCTGGCGAGAATCCGGGAAGCGGAGGCGGCTATTGAGAAGACACTGCGCGAAGCTGAGGAGAACCTAGAGAAGATCTCGAAGAGGTTAGGTGAGGTTGGGGGTGCTCTAGGTCTTTTGGAGAAGTACTACTACGAAGTCGAGACCGCCTGGTCTTGCTGTAGAAGGGTAGTTAAGGAGAGAGGGTGGGAATACGTCGGTGAGTGCGGTGTTGTTGGTGCTGACCCTAGGAGGGGGTTAGTAAGGATCCAGCTACCCGGTGGTGCGCTGGAGCTTCAACTCCACAGGGACGTTAATCAGCTGTACAGCGAGTTGAGGCGGGAGTACGACCACCTGAGCGAGAAGCTGAATAGAGCTAGAGAGACCGTGAAGGACCTAAGAGCTAAGCTGGAGGAGGTGACTCAGCGTAAGCGTGCGCTCGAATCGCTGAAGCTAAGACCTAGGAGAACTGCGTGGTTCAGTAGGTTCATCTGGATCGAGACGTCAAGTGGTTTTCTAGCTATTGGGGGTAGGGATGCTTCTCAGAACGAGCTGATCGTGAGGAAGTACCTCAAACCTAAAGACATATTCATGCACGCAGACGTTCACGGAGCTTCCGCTTTCGTCGTACTCACCGGCGGCGCTGAGGTGCCTGAGAAAGATCTGAGAGAGGTGGCCGGCCTAGCGGCCTCCTACAGTAAGGCGTGGAAAGCGGGACTGAGCTCCGTAGACGTCTTCTGGGTTCGGGGTGAGCAGGTGGGGCTTTCAGCACCTCCAGGTGAGTACCTACCCAGAGGTTCCTTCATGGTGTACGGTCAGAAGAACTTCATAAGAAACGTTGAGCTCATCCTAAGCATAGGGATAGCGTACCTAGGCGACTCGTACGACTTAGTGGTCGCACCACCGGAACTAGCGGAAGCTAGGTCGGAAGCTAGTGTAACTATAGCTCCCGGAGATACGAGCGTGGAGCTAGCTGCGAGAGAAATTAGGGAGTACTTAGTTCAGAAGTGCCCCGACGTTCGCGGTCTCACAGTGCGCGATATAGCTAAGGTGCTCCCAGGTAGGGTTAGGGTAGTTAGCAAGAAGTAGGTTCACGACCCTACGCAGCGTATTGAAAAATCCGGGAAGGTATGTAGATTACTGCACTCTTCGTGAACTACGGGGACTTGAAGTAAAAGATTCAGAAGACCTATAGCCGATGTGAAGGAATGCGGGGTCCGTATCTAAAAATCGATCTCTACTTAAGACCTACAACCTCCACTCTTTCCTTAGGTGGCGGTGGTGTTAGAAGAGAACCAACTACCATTAAGACTAGGGCTACTAGTATTGAAGGTATCATGCTGTGGATTCCGTACGGTCTTAGGAGAACGTACTCCCATGTGATGGCTGTGATGGCTCCTCCAATTATGGAGGCCGTAGCTCCAACGGCATTAGCTCTCCTCCAGAATGCTAGGTATAGGGGTGTGAACGCTACCGCTGAGTATATGGTGTACGCGAAAGCTATAGCATCCACTATGCCTGGGGCGAAGATAGCCCATGGAAGGCCTATGAGGCCTAGGACGGCCGCTATGATTTTAGATAACTTCATCAAGTAGTCCTCGGATAGTCCAGGTCTAAGTCTGTGTACTAGGTCCCAGACTACGTTAGCGGTACCCGAGATTAGCAGTGAGTTGGCCGTAGTAACTATCGTTGCTAGCACGGTTGCGAAGAGTAGTGCCCCGAGCCAGGTCGGTAGGGACAGGACTAGCTTCGGGAACACGTCAGCGGCCTTGAAACCGGGACCTATGATAGTGCGAGCGGAAGTACCCATCAGGTAGGGGCCGAAGAAGTAGGCGAAGAACGCTCCGGGGATCATCATGAGGCCTGCTAGGTAAGCCGTTCTCTCATCTCTAGAAGCGGCGAATCTCTGAATGAAGAGACTCTGACTTACCGACGCAATACCGAATACCGATACGAATGCCCCTATAGCGGTTATCGGCGAGAAGTACCCTAGCGGAGTTAGGTGTTTTGGTGGTAGTACTTCCCAAGCCTTTAAACCACCAGCCATGTACAGCGAAATAGTGCCTCCGAGTAGAATTCCGGTAGCCATGAGCGCGGCTTGGACGAAGTCCGTTATTGCGACACCCTTAAGCCCTCCGGGAATGGCTATCGCGACGAAGGCTATTGTTGCTAGTGCGTAGGCCACCTCCCTGGGTAATCCAACAAGAACTATCAGCACAGATCCGAGAGCTATTATTTGAACAACGTATATCGCGAGGTAGGCTATGACCATAGCTACCGCTAGAGTAATCCTAGCCCGCACATCGTACCTTCTCTCAATTAACTCCGGGAGAGTTGCTATACCCAGTCTCCTAACGCGCTTCGACCAGACTAGAGTGATTACTGTAACTCCACATATAGCACCAACGCCGTAGAACCACCAGTCCAAGCCGAATGTGTAGAACGCGCCGGTCCAGCCTACGATAGTGGCCCCACCTACGTACGTAGCCCAGATAGTGCCTAGAGTTATCGGGAGAGGTAGTGTTCGACCGGCAATTAGGAACTCGGAGAAGCTCCTCACCTTCTTAGCGAAGTACACGCCACTACCTAGTACCGCTATGGTGTAGACTATAGCTATAGAGAGTAAAAGCTCTCGCACGATTACACCAACAGGTTCTTGGAAGATAGCTTATAAGTTTTAAGGTCGGCGCCCGCCGATCTTGCCGCAGATTTGTCGCGCTAGCGTAACCTCCGAGCTAGACCTACGTTCGTGGTGGATAGAGTGCGCGATTTTTACCTTATTTTAACGAAGTAATTAAAGAAGGTTGGGAGGGTATGTCCTACTCGCATCCCCTAGACATCGAAGGTCTAGCTCTGAACGGATTCGTGAGAGAGGCTGAGTTGGTTAATTGTGGCAATGGGTCTGCGAAGAAGGCTAAACTCAGAGTTAAGCTCATCGACGGCAGGCTACTGGAGACTGAGTGCCTTCCTTACGAGAGAATAGCTAGGTCGTACCTAGTCGTAGTGAAGTACTTAGAGTTGGGTAGAGCGATCTCGAGTAGAGATATCGGTGAGCTCACTAAAATCTCCGAGTTTGATTACTCCCAAGATGAAGCTTGAGAACCCTTAAACAATAAGAATAAAGAAGAATCCGAACAATAGAATTGAAAGGAGTATCTGGTTAGAGCGTACCGCATGCCTGGGAAGGCGGTAGCTCACGACCCGACACGCTTTAATTCCACCTCAACTTCCAGCCTACTACCACTGAACCTGGCCACACCGTAGTAACCCGCCATGGACGGCCCGGGGTTTACGGCCACCGTTCTTCCGATTCGTACAATACCTCTACCTTCGTGTATGTGACCGCACAAATGCAGCACCGGTTCGTAGGTCTCTATGAACTCCCTGATCTTCCTAGAGCCAACGTACTCACCGCTATAGACTCTATCTAGGCCGGACCCCTCGGGGGGAGTGTGCGTTAGAAGTACGTGTAGTGCTGCCGACCTGGATCTTAGAGCCTCCTCGATACCCCTAATGAACTCCCCGATTTGAACGTCTGTTAGATAGGGAATTTTCCAGAAAGAGAACCCTATTCCGCCCCCCACACCAGCTACGTACAGACCGGATGCTTCAACTATCTGCTTGTGAATTACTAGAACGTTCTTCAGATTTAGTTTAGCGATATCTGGGGGATCCACGTTCCCCGGTACGACGATAGATAGTGGTAGGTTCTGAGATAGAACCTCGAGAACCTCTCTGTAAGCACCACCCGCGTAGTTGGATACGTCACCAGCTACGAGAGCTAGATCGTACGAACCGCTCTTAACTAAGTTCTTAAGAACGGATACCCTGCCGTGTACATCGGATAGAAGTAGCACCGTTACGGTCTTCCCCACTTCAGTCCCTTCCAGTTGCTCCGAGTCTCCCCCGCCTTCACTCCCGCTCCGCTCGCTTATATGCTTTTTGACGCTATTTTACCGAGCCCTAGACATCTCTCAGGGCGTGATGGATGGGCTGAGGAATCTCTTCGATACCCTGATTGAGTACCACTGGAGCAGCATAGAAATGGGGGAGTTCACAGTCCTCAATGCTTGTGAAGACCCTCTCTCAGTCCTGGTAGCCATAGTGCTATCCCAGAACACCAACGACGTAAACTCGACTCGAGCCTACAGGTCCCTAGCTCAGAGGGTCGGCTGCCCGATGAAGCCTGAGAGCATTCTCGAGATGAGTGTCGAGGAGCTGGCTGAGGTGATCAGGGTGTCTGGAATGCACCACATCAAGGCTAGAACGATCGTCAACCTAGTTAAGTCCGTTAGCGTTGAGGAGCTCGTGAAGTTGGACCCGCTGGAGCTGAGGAGCAGGCTGCTGGCCATCCGGGGGATCGGGTACAAGACTGCCGATGTGTTCCTCCTCATGTACAGGAAGTTCCCCGTCTTCCCGATAGATACCCACATTAGGAGGGTGTTGACTAGGTACGGCGTGGTTAGGCGTGGGGATAGCTACGAAGCTATTAGGAGAACCGTCGAGAACTACCTCCCGGAGGACCCCGACTACCTGACGAGGGCGCACCTGAGCCTGATTAAGCACGGTAGAGCGGTGTGTAGAGCTAGGAAGCCTCTGTGCGAGATGTGCCCGGTTAGTAGCTGGTGCGCTAAGATCGTCTAGCGCGGTAACTGAGTAGTTGCCGCCGACTCGAGGTTGTGAAAAGCGCGCTCTATTTAACGAACTCCCGGTTAGTAGCAGTGCGGGGTCTTCGTGAAGCTGGTCGCCGTAGCGGCCCATAGTGAGCCGCCGGATAGCGTCCGCGAAGGGATCATAAAGTCTTTCGCTAGGTCGCTGGCATCTCGCTGCGGTACCTCCATAGCCGTTCTCGTAGGGGGTTACTGGGGGTTTATGAAGGTTCTCGTAGACGAGCTGCTGAAGTACGGTCTGATGGTGGTCGTATTTCCACCTACTGAAAGAGAGGACGTTGAGTTCCCCGAGAGCGCTATAGTTCTTAGAACTGGCCTCAGCTTTAGATTGAGGAGTGTCGCAATGGTTAGAAGCTCCGACGCCGTCGTTGTTCTAGGTGGTGCCTCGGGCACTGCGCAGGAGTTAGTTACAGCGTACACTGAGGGTAAGCCCGTGTACCTGTTACTGAGCGGCCTACCTACGGATAGGTTCGCCATCTTCACTCCGCATCTAGACGAGAGAAGACTAGCTGAGATTAGAGCGTACTCCGACGTCGAGGCACTAGTTGAGGACCTCTGCGCCTACGTAGCTAGAGCTGGACTGAAGATCGGTAGAGTTGGCTAGCTTTCGTTGGACTACGCAAAACGTTCTAGAACCGTAGATTTTTATTCGAGGTCCGTGATTTAGTGAGGGTATTGCTTGCCGTACGATAGACCCTTAGTTAAGGTAGAGCCTCCCGGCCCTAGAGCTAGAGAGATAATGAAGAAGCACCACGAGCTAATAATGACGTCAACCCATGACCCGGAGAACCTCCCGCTGGTTATCGAGAGAGCCGAGGGTGTGTGGTTTGTTGACGTGGACGGTAACGTCTACCTGGACTTCACCTCGTCCGTCTCCGTCAATAACCTAGGCTACCCAACCCACCCGGAGGTAGCTAAAGCCATCAGCGAGCAGCTCTCAATTCTAGCTCACGCAGCTGGAACCGACTTCTACAACCCGTACCAAGTAGCGCTAGCCGAGCTGCTGACCTCCATAACCCCCGGGGACTTCGGTAAGAAGGTGTTCTTCTCGAATAGCGGTACCGAGGCTAACGAGGCTGCTATCAAGATCTCCAGGTACTCTACCAACAGGAAGTACTTCATCTCCTTCATAGGGGCGTTCCACGGTAGGACCATGGGTTCTCTTAGTCTAACGGCCAGCAAGCTGGTGCACAAGAAGAGGTACTACATGACTATGCCGGGGGTTATTCACGTTCCCTACGCTAACCCGTACAGGAACCCGTGGGGGGTGGACGGCTACGAGCACCCGGACGAGCTAATCAACAGAGTGCTGGACTACATAGAGTACTGGGTATTCGAACACCAAGTGCCGGCCGAGGAGGTTGCTGCGATATTCTTCGAACCTGTTCAAGGTGAGGGAGGCTACGTCGTGCCGCCTAGAAACTTCTTCCGCGAGTTGAA
Organism: Sulfolobales archaeon; assembly: GCA_026419835.1. Lineage (GTDB taxonomy): Archaea > Thermoproteota > Thermoprotei_A > Sulfolobales > NBVN01 > DRZP01. The sequence continues at coordinate 153,690 of JAOAKQ010000002.1, forward strand.
GAAGCTCGCCGATAGGTACGGTATTCTCCTGGTCGACGACGAGGTTCAGATGGGTCTCGGGAGGACCGGGAAGATGTTCGCCGTAGAGAACTTCGGTATAGCGCCAGATGTAGTTACTCTAGCTAAGGCTCTAGGTGCCGGCGCCATACCCATAGGCGCTACGGTATTTAGGAAGGAGCTGGACCTGGAGCCGGGTTCCCACAGTAATACCTTCGGAGGTCACGCGCTGGCCGCCATCGTCGCCATTAAGAACATAGAGATAATCAAGACCCTACTACCCAGGATTCCGGCACTGGAGGAGCTGTTCTGCGAGAGGCTCGCACTAATTAAGGACAGGTACGCAGCAGTTGGCGACGTGAGGGGTCTCGGACTAGCGTGGGGCATAGAGTTCGTTAAGAACAGGAAGACGAAGGAGCACGACCCCAAGACCAGGAATAGAGTAGTCTACGAAGCACTTAGAAGAGGGCTGGTAATACTAGGCTGCGGAAAGAGTGCGATAAGACTAATACCACCACTAATAGTTACTGAAGAGCAGGTTAAGCTAGCTCTAGACATACTCGAGGAAGCCATAAGGACGGCACACCCGCAACTCCTTACGTAAGCTTATAATGTTTTTATCTTAGTTTCTTCTTGGCGGGGGTGCCCGAGCTAGGTCGAAGGGGTCGGGCTGAGGCCCCGATGGCGTAGGCCTGCGTGGGTTCGAATCCCACCCCCCGCACTAGTCTACTGGTAAACCACAAGCACTTGGACTTTGTCTATCTCTGTTAGTAGCTACTGGGAATTTAGATTTCCACTACCGCTTCCTCAGGTTTTAGGTCGCAGTATGTATCTTTTTTCAATTCTCTCAAAAACTTTTAAGTCCATGTTTTCTAGGGGATTCTGAATTTTCAATGTTTTCGGTTGCCCGCTTTCTATATCGTAAACTATGTAGAGCCAGTATCTCTCTCTTTCTCTCAATGCCACCTCAGCCTCAGCTTCAGTGAGTTCCGCATAGATTTCTAGACCTTTATGCCCCTTTACCTCTATTAGTCTTACTTCACCTGTAGATGGGTTCACGCTCCTTATGTCGTAATGTTCTGTTTCCGGCATCAAAGTGGGTATTCGTCCTTCAGCTATTTCATCAGCTAGCATTTTTTCAATAGCTTTCCTTTCTACTTCCCTTTTAACGTCCTCGGGTACGTCTTCGGGGAGTTTCAGCACAAGTTCTACGAAATGTATGCATCCAACCGCGTCGGACGTGACTACATCAATATCTGAGTTTCTAATCCATGTTTCCTCTGGGACCCTCAGTCCGTAATCTTCGAGTCGAGATCTGTATACATCTATAGTGTCAAGAATTTCGGTTATGTCTTTTATTCTGTCAACAATATCTTACCTCACCGTATCTAATACGCGTTTCCCAACTCCTCACCGCTCTACCTGTAGGTTTGTCGATAAGTATAGGTATTAAGTGCTTCAGCTCGTTTTTAGATAGCTGAGTATTTCCCGTGAGAACTCTCACAATACCTCTAGCTCTCTCGGAGTTTAACCACTCAGTGATCTCTCTTAACTCATCTAGTTGAGCGCCCTTGGGCGGGATTACTACGTTTACGTGATTCTCCGCTACGAAGACAACGCCCTCCGGGACTACCGCTGCTCTTAGAACGGCTTTCTTAGGGTGTCCGACGACTCTATTTACGACGATTGCCGGCCCCCTGAGCGCCTTCTCCGGTGGCCACCTCACGTGCTGAGGCTTGCCCGGCTTGTTTTTCAGTACTAGCTCGCCGGGTCCTATGTTGTGCGACCAGATTAGGAGAACTCCGCTCGAGCTATCCTCGGTTAGCTTATCCCTATGCTCGTTCCAGACCACCTGCCCCGTGACGACCTCGTAGCCTAGGTCTCCGAGCGTCGGCGATTTCTCGAGCATCTCTGACAGCTCACGCGCTCTCTCGGAGAACACCGTGAAGTCACCGCGCTCGAGCACGTAGTCGCTGCGTGGAGGCTCCCCGGGTGCGTACTTCCTCAGCACCAGGACCTGGAAGGTGTGGTTCACCTCCGGGAATAGGCGCGGGTTCTCGATAACTCTCAGGTACTCTATCGACGCGGTTCTAGCGATGAACTTCCTCAGCTTCTTGAAGTAGGCGCCGCAGTTCATGGAGGAGGAGACCACCAGGCCGACGTAGCCGCCCGGCTTAACCAGCTTGAGGGCTAGGTACACGAAGAGGGAGTATATGTTGACTCTACCGTACAGTACCTCTTCGAACCTAGCCCTCAGCTCCTCGCTCGGGCTGAACTCGAAGTAGGGTGGGTTCGTGACCACTACGTCGAACTCCTCCTTGAGCGGCTTGGTGAGGGAGTCTACCACCTCTACGCGAGCTTCCGGAACTACCCTGCTAGCTATCTCGGCGAGCTCCGGGTCTATCTCCCAGCAGTAGAGCTCCGGGTCCGCGAAGTACTCTCTAGCGGATAGAAGGAACTCGCCGGTCCCGCACGCTGGGTCGAGTACTCTGGGGCCCACCTTCCTGGGGATCTTCGAGAGAACCTCCTCTCTAAGACTTCTAGGAGTGAAGAACTGCCCCATTCTAGCTCTACGCTCGGGGTCTCTGGAGGTAGCGTACCTCAGACTCTCTGCGTGGAGCTCTTCGAAGACCACGGCCTTCCCTAGAAGACCTCTATAGGAGAAATCATAAAGCCGTGGACCGCCTATGCGCACTCACCCCGTACTCAGCTGAGCTCTCGAAGTGCTTTCGGGTGACAGCGCTGTCGTGAAATCTTATCTTTAGCTGTAGCACTGGTATCTACGGGCTGAGGTACGAAGTCCCTGAAGATCGGTGTTTACATTCCCGGTGAGCTAGCTAGTGAAGTGGAGAAGCTGGTGAAGAGCTCCGGGGTAGGCTCTCTATCGAAGATAGTTCAAGAAGGTCTCAGACTCTACATAGCTGAGCACAGCTGGAGATCCGGCGGTGAAGTTGTTGGCGCCCTAGGGGTTCTATACGATCACGACGTAGACCGCGTAGATGAAGAGCTGACGAACGTGCAGCACAAGTACATGGAGGCCATAATTTCCACACTGCACGTACACTTAGACGCAAGGCACTGCCTTCTAGTAATCTCCGTTAGAGGAAATACTAGCACTATAAAAGCACTCGCCGACGAACTGGAGAAGTTGAGGGGCGTTAAGTTAGTTAGGTACATGCTGATGCCGAAGCATGCTTACTGAGCTCGGTTCTGAAGTACTTTTAAGCTATTTAGAAACTCAACTACGTACTTGACGAAGACCTCGGGAGATTCTTCGTGGGGGAGGTGGCCGACCCCCTCCATAACTACGAGCGAAGCGTTTACTTTCTCACAAAGTTCTACGCTACTCGCTAAGGGCACGAGCTCGTCTCTATCTCCGTGCACTACCAGAGTCGGCTCTCTAAGGTTAGCCAGGGACTTCGCGATGTCTGGAAACACGTAGTACTTCAAGATCCAGTAGAGACCTCTATCCCAATTCCTCGCTTTCAGCGGGTACTTATATACTTCCTCTACTTCGGGAGTTAGAAGACTCTTATTATACCAAGCAGCTCTCAGTACCCGCTCTAGCGAACCTACGAGTCCCCTCACTAAGAGAGGTCCGTACTTATCGGATAGTAGAGGTATGCTGGTAATTACGACCTCATACCACTGCCTCGTTCTCGGCTTCCACGCAGGAGCTACGAGTAGTAGAGCGCTGACTAGTTCGGGATGCTCTAGTGCGAGTAGTAGCGCTAGTCCACCACCAGCTGAGTGACCTACTACTACCGGGTGGGTTACGTTCAATTTCTCCATAAATCTGCGGGTAAGCTTCAGAACCCCCTCGTACGTATACGGATTGTACGGGGGAGCCCTCGGATCGACCCTCTCAGTTAGACCAAAGCCCGGTCTATCGAAAGCTAGTACTCTACAGTAGCTAGATAAACTGCCCACGACGTATCTCCAAGATAGCGCACTAGCTCCAAAACCGTGAAGTAGAAGAAGAGTGCAGTTTCCAGAGCCTTCGTCGAGGTAGTGTATTTTAATACCGTCGACATTTACAAACTTACTACCAGGTAGAGCTAGGTCTTCAACTGGAGACCCTACTTCCGGAATTGGAATAGTAGCTAAAGTAAGTAGTAGAACCGCGAAAATAGCGACTACCTTAAGTACTCTTCTCTTTAAATACATGCTGAATCCATGCGTGCACATGGACGACCCAGACCTCTCAGCTTCTTCTAGTAGTCTCGCAGGAGTTTAGTGAAGGGTGAATTAAAGAGTTAGACCGCGGCGTAGTACCGAAATGCGCTTAGAGCACCATTAGTATTATTACCTTCTTAGTAGTGGCTAGTGAGCTGTGACTACGTGTTCCGCAGATAGCCACTCTACTATATGATCAAAAACTCTCATTTTCGCTAGTTCTGCAGGTACTTGGTGTGGTTTCCTGAAGATTGCGCTGGTTAGTGACTGGTACTATCCGAAGATAGGTGGTGTAGCTTCACATATGCACAACCTGGCAATTAAGTTAAGAAGTAGGGGGCACGAAGTCGCTGTAGTTACGAATGATAGAGAAACTGGGAAAGAGTACGAGCTAGAGCGTAGTGGAGTGAGGTTAGTAAAGATTCCCGGTTTCGTGAGCCCCCTTTTCGATGTCAATATAACGTACAGCATGAGGTCCTCCAAAGACCTATCGGAGTTTCTTAGCGATTTTGATGTAGTGCACTCGCACCACGCATTTACACCGCTAGCTCTTAAAGCGGTAAAAGCTGGGAGAATTTTGAAGAAGGCTAGCGTACTTACAACACACAGTATTTCGCTCGCGCACGACTCAGAGCTTTGGGATATTGTCGGATTGACGGTTCCGATATTCTCTACATACCTCAAATATCCTAGTAGAGTAATTGCCGTTAGTAAGGCCGCTGAGGAGTTCATCAAGCACTTCACCGATGTGCCGGTTTCTGTGATACCTAATGGAGTAGATACTAACGTATTTAGACCGGCTAGAAACGGGAGGGAGAAGGAACTTGCTAAAGCTAGGTTCGGATTATCTGGAAGAAGTGTAGTTCTGTATGTAGGTAGAATGAGCTACAGGAAGGGACCCCACCTACTGCTCAGCGCTTTCGCTAACATTGATGACGAGAAAGCCGTTCTCGTGATGGTCGGCACCGGGGACATGCTGCCGCTTCTTAAGCTACAAGCTAAGCTACTGGGAGTAGAGAGCAGGGTCATGTTCATGAACTACGTTTCAGACGCACTCCTACCTGAGATATATAGAGCGAGCGACGTATTCGTAGCACCATCCATAGTAGCTGAAGCATTCGGATTGGTGATTCTGGAGGCAATGGCCTCCGGAGTGCCGGTAATCGCGACATCCGTTGGTGGAATACCCGAAATACTCTCAAGTAGTGGAGCCGGCATGCTGGTCGCTCCAAGCAGCGAGCGGGAGTTGAGTGAAGCTATTTCAGCGCTCCTAGCGGACCGCGGTCTTAGAGAAATCTATGGAGAAAATGGGAGGAGAGTAGTTGAAGAAAAGTACTCATGGGATATCGTCGTCGAGCAGATCGAGAGAGTGTACATTGAAGCTATTTCAGAGCTTTAACTTCTGTAGGGCAACTAGAGAAGCCCAGCTTCCACAAGATAGAGTTAAACTTCACTATTTAAAGAACTCACGCACTCTAGTATCGCTAGCGACACAGGATTGATTTCTAGAGCTACGGGATGCATCTAAATTAGCGCCGGGGGCGGGATTTGAACCCGCGCGGGGTGTTCCCCCACCGGCTTAGCAGGCCGGCGCCCTGGCCAGGCTAGGCGACCCCGGCTCCGAGCAGATATAGTCGTGTTGAGAGTTATAAGTGTTTAGTTTTCTTCTTTAACCGGCTTACAGTTCTGACCATATCGTAATTTATATGTGTAATTAACTGTGTTAAACTGGTACGGCGTGTGAAGAGGCCTCCGTGCGAGATTAAGGTTAGGTACGTACTTCCAGCTGTGAGAGCGGCTCTAGTATCCGTCCTAGAGAGAGAATTCGGATTGAGCGTGTATCAGATAGCCAAGATTCTCGGAGTTACCCCCGCCGCCATCTGCAACTACAAATCCTACCGTAGGTCTAGTAGAAGAGTGTATGAAGAGCTTCTAAGTAGAGAAGAATACATGACCGAACTAAGAAAGTGGGCTAGGAAGCTAGTTGATGGAGATGTAGATGCTGGAGACGCTCTCTGCGTTCTCTGTAGGAGAATATACATCGACCTAGAGAAAGCGACTCAGTGAAGCCCTTTCAATTCTATCGTTCAGATTCTTCCGCGTCTTTATTGTCCGAGGGTCTATAAGTTTTATCTTGGGAGAAGTCGGAGAACTCTAGGTTAAATGGCTAATTCGTGGACGAAAGCTGGGAAATCTTACTTATAGACCTCCTACCGAGCACATATACTAGGTGGTGTTGTGTCTAAGAAGCCCGACTACATAGATAGGATGATACTCATAGAACTGGTGAGGGATTCTAGAACCTCACTACGCAGTATTGCTTCGAAGCTGAACCTAGGGGTATCGACGGTGTATACTAGAATAAGAAAACTCGTGTCTATAGGAGTTCTAACCGGGTTTACCGCGGAAGTAGACCTAGTGAAGCTCGGTATGGCGGCTCAAGCAATAGTCGAAGTTAAGCCAAAACCCCAGTCTCTAAGTAGAGTGTTTCAGCACTTAATGAACCAGGTGGAGGTCGTAGATGTTTATGAAGTGAGTGGGGAGTACCCTATAGTAGCTAAAGTCATATCTCCCGATGACGTGAGTCTAGCTAAAGCTATTGAGAAAATAGCTTCACACGAAGATCTAGTGGACATACGCGTTAGGTACATATTCCAGACTAGAAGAGTTAGAGTCTCAGATCGCTTAGTAAGGCTTCTTCAGTCCGCGTACTGAATCTAGAATGTGTGGGTCTCGCTGATCTATCCCACCTAACAACCGATATGCCAAGCGGCCTCCCCTTAGATAGGCAGACCTTACTGAATGCTGAGTGGTGAAGGAGGGTATGTACCGCAGATACTCTGTGAGGCACCTCCATAGCTCTAAAAACTTATAAGTACCTCTAAGCTAGTTGAATTGGTAGCCGGGTCGTCTAGCGGCCAAGGATGCGGGGCTCTGGACTTCGGCTGCTGCCCCCCACTTCCTTAACTTTCTCGATAACTCTTACGTACTCTATTCTAGTGTGAGGATACTGCCCTTCTTCAGTTTTCTCGTACTTCTTCACCATGTCCCATACTGTGAGTAGAGCTGTTGTAGTTCCCACCAGGGCCTCCATTTCAACACCAGTTCTAGCCACAGTCTTGACCACTGTTTCAACTCTCACACCATCTTCACCCAGGATCTCTATAGCTACATCTACGTGAGTTATAGGTATGTTGTGACATAGAGGTAGTAGTTCCGGAGTTTTCTTAACGGCTGAGATAGCGGCTATCTTAGAAACCGTGAAGACATCCCCCTTCTCTATCTTCCCTTCTCTAATGAGCTTTATAGTTGAAGGAGATAGTTTTATTACACCCTCAGCTCTAGCCGCCCTAACGACCTCGTCCTTACCTCCTATATCGACCATTCTCACGGACATCTCGGTAACCAAGTAGTAGATTCAGCGAGTTCTTATATCAATAGCTCGAAAACTACGCTAGTAGCTGGCCGCGCTGGGCACTAGCCCCCACTTTTCTCACTACTTCAACTCCCTTCTACTCCAGCTCTTTCTTCTTTAGGTAACCCGTGGGTTCTCCAGTTTCACCGCGTAGTGAACTAGTTCACTAAGCGGTTTCCTAGCGGCACACTCCGAGAAGACCTCTTCACCCGCGCAGCGGAGTGTGCTTAGTTATGCTGGGAGTTAAGTCTGTCTTAGAACGCCGCTCGTCAGTTAGCGAGCAATTCAGGAGAGTTAAAGGGAGAGGTCTGAGTTTAAGTAGGCACGACCCTCATAACCCGGCCTTTCATCACATTCAGACCCGGTTTCCAACAATCATCAGGGAAAAAGGTTAGAATAGCTGAACTTGTTCTCTGACTATTAAGTCCGTTAGGGAAGTTATTTTGTTGATTTCTTCTCGCGCTATTTCTTCAGCATCTTTCTTTGCCGATTCTCCTTCAGCTGGGTTGAAGAGTACTAGAGATATGCTAGCTATCTGCGGTCTAGTAATTGGTTTTCCGATCTGAGATAGTAGCTCAACGTACGCTTCCTCAACTTTCGGTACTTCCTTAACTATTCTCTCAGCTATTCTATACGCTAAAACGTTGTACAGCTTTCCTACGTGACTAACCGGGTTCTTACCGGCTGTTGCCTCAAGACTCATTCTCCTCATAGGTGTTATTATACCGCAGGCCCTATTTCCTCTACCAGTCGCACCATCATCTCCGTGCTCAGCCGACGTTCCCGTTACCGTTAGGTAGAATATGCCGAGATCGGGGTTATCGGCTGTGTTTACATCGATCTCTACTTCAAATCCGGGAGCTACCTTCACCGCTAGATCTATCATTCGGTTCCTGATCTCCTCCTTAACTGACATGTAGTGGTCTGGGTCCGGTATTAGGTGGGATATCAGTGCTGCCGCAATAGTAACTTTAATCTTACTACCTACCCTCATACCCATTACCTTCACGTCCTCGCCTACCTCCAGAAGCTCACTCTTTAACTTCGGAGAATTCAGCTCTCTCTCAATAGACAGAACTAGTTTCTCCAGGGGGGTTAGAGGAGCGAACCCAACACCGAAACTAGTATCGTTAGCTAGAGGAACGCTTCTAGCACCAGCTTCGTACGTCTTCACTAGGTCCACACTGCCGCTTCTGATCATGTAGTCTACTACGACATGTCTATCGGGATCCAGGAATCTGAAGTTCCTTCTAATCCAGTCCTTAACTGCGCTAACTACGATCGTTCCGATGGGTATTCTCACAAAAGAACCACCAACGTTAACAAACTCAGTAGCTCTTCCAGCAACAACTATGTAGATCGGGTGAAGAACTTCCCCACCACCAAACACCGGATTAGACTGACCGCCGACTACGAGAACCTTATCCACGTTGTGGTGGAGAATCGTGTCGAACTTTTCGAGGTAGTACTTGGATAGAGCTACACTCGAAGCCTCCGCCGCTGCGTCAGCTACGTAATCCGGGTGCCCCAGACCCTTTCTCTCAGCGAGCTCTACCGGCAGCTTACTCGTCGGTGTAGTGTTTAAAGTGTTTACAAATACCCTGAGTTCCTCGCGGTCCGTGGTTATCACCTATGTAGTTCTAATACTCTAGCGGTTAAATTCTTTATTACTACAAGCCCGGCCTCCGAGTACCCCCAAGGTAAAGTTTATAAACATACTGAACGATGGAGTTGAAAGAACTACCTCTCGAACTCGTAGTTTATGGCTATGTACACTATCTGACTACCTCTTATTAAGACAGTGCCGTAGTCCGCTACTACCTCGGGGTTTTCATTGTTCCACGCAATTTCTCTGCAGTCGCTGAGAACTACGTTCATAGTGCTATCAACCATAACCAACCTCCCGACGTACGCTGAACCGTTCTTAACTTTTACTAGCGCGCTCTTCGCAATGCCGGCTCTAAGCATTTTAAGTGGACTCTCAACCTTCGCTTGAGAGGACACGACTACTCACTAAGCTAGTAGTGTGGAGAGACTTTTAAAGCACACTAGAATACGCACTTCAGACCGCCTAATTGAGCTTCAGAGACGCCGATCGAAAATTTTTTGCTTCACCCAGATACTTTTCGGAGTTTAAGAATGGTTTCCGATCCTAGCTCAAGCTCAGATATTGATTCTTTAAACTACCTCCAGCGAGTTCTAGACTCCGAATCGTATAGGAAGCTGGTAGCCATTAAAGACGGGTCGTTGTTGAAGTGGATAGCCGATATGGTAGCGCTAGCTAAACCATCGTCCGTCTTCGTCGTTACAGATGGTAGCGATGATTTAGCACGCGTTGTGAGAGCTTCTCTAGAGAGTGGCGAGGAGGTCCCGACAACCATCCCAAAGCACACGGTTCACTTCGACGGGCCCAGAGACCTAGCTAGAGATAGGAAGAACACTAGAATACTAACGCCGGGGGGAGGTGCCATACCTCTAGTAAACACCTACGACCGAGAGCTAGGTCTCCGAGAAATTAGGGAGATATCGGACGGCATTATGAGTGGCAGGGTGATGTACGTTGCGTTCTACTGCTTCGGACCTCCGAACTCTGACTTCACTATGTACGCAGTTCAGATAACGGACTCAGCGTACGTCGTTCACAGCGAGAACTTGCTGTACAGAAACTGCTACGGTGAGTTCGTGAGGAAGGCTCCGAACATCAGGTACGCCAAGTTCTTCCACTCCGCCGGGGAGAGAGACCTAAATGGTTGGAGTGTGAACGTAGATAGGAGGAGGATATTCGTAGATATCGAAGACAGCGCCGTCTACAGCGTCAATACTCAGTACGCTGGAAACTCCGTGGGCTTGAAGAAGCTAATGCTCAGACTCTGCGTATACGTAGGCTATAGAGAGGGCTGGCTCTGCGAGCACATGTTTATAGCTGGTGTTAGAGGTCCGGGAGGTAGGGTTACCTACTTCACCGGAGCGTTCCCAGCTGGATGCGGTAAGACTTCAACGGTGTTCTCAGCGGATACGGTAGTCGGGGACGACCTAGCTATAATTAAGAACGTCGGCGGCGTAGCTAGAGGTGTGAACCCCGAGGTAGGGATGTTTGGAATTATAGATGGTGTGAACCCTGTCGACGACCCGGATATCTACGAGATCCTCACCTCACCAAGCACTGAAGTTGTGTTCTCAAACGTTCTTCTCACGGATAGCGGTAGGGTCTGGTGGAGAGGTAGAGAGGGCGACCCAGAACCTGGAGTAAACTACGGAGGTAGGTGGTGGCCCGGTAAGAAGGATGGGGAAGGCCGTGAAGTACCTCCATCACATCCTAATGCTAGGTTCACTACGTCTATTAGGTACCTAAAGAACCTAGACCCCGGGATAGATGACCCATCCGGAGTTCCGATAAATGGAATGGTGTTCGGCGGTCGGGACCCCAGAACCCTCCCGCCAGTACTAGAGGCGTTCGACTGGGAGCACGGTGTGGTAACCGTAGGAGCTTCACTAGAGTCTGAGAAGACTGCGGCGGTACTGGAGAAGGTGGGGGAGATGGAGTTCAACCCGTTCGCTATGCTGGACTTCCTCTCGATATCCCCCGGGAAGTTCCTGGAGCTGCACCTGAGATTCGGAGAAAACCTCTCGGTGAAGCCCAAGATCTTCAGCGTCAACTACTTCCTGAAGGACGAGTCGGGTAGGTACATAGCCGATAAGGTGGATAAGAAGGTCTGGTTGAAGTGGATGGAGTTGAGAGTTCACGAAGACGTGGACGCGGTTAGAACTCCCGCAGGTTACATACCGATATACGACGACCTAGTCGAACTATTCGACGAGCACCTTGGGAAAGCGTATAGCGAGGAAAGGTACGTGAAAGAGTTTAGTTTGAGAGTAGATAGGTTCCTGGAGAAAGTAGGTAGGATCTGGAGAACGTACTCTGAAATCCCCGACACACCACTGAAGCTATTCGAGATACTTGAGGAGCAGAAGAGGAGACTGGAGGAAGTGAGGGCTAGGTACGGAGGTGTTGTCGAACCGTTTAAACTAGAGAGGAGGTAGACTCTAAACTACTCGTAGAACCTGGTACTCGGTGACTTCGTGAAGTACGTAGTTGGAGTTGATGTGGGTGCTACTAAGATCAGGGTCGGCTTGTTCACACTTAGTGGTGAGCTACTTAGAGCTACCACTACATCGACACCTCAAGAAGGTAGCGACACGGTTGTTGCGGGCTTAATCGTATCCAAGATCTTCGAGCTGACTCCAGATCCGCGCAGGGATGTGGTAGCTGTTGGAGTAGGCACTGTAGGTCCCATAGATATCCGCCGCGGTGATGTCGTTGGAGCTCCCAACGTTAAGCTAAGGAACTTCAAGCTGAAAGCACCGATAGAGGAGGCACTGCGCGTAAGAACCTACGTAGTAAACGATTGCGTAGCCGCTGCGTGGGGGGAGTACACCGTGGGTGCCGGTAGGGGCTTAAGCAACGTTGTGTACGTAACTCTCAGTACAGGTATTGGCTGTGGCGCAGTTATCGAGGACCACCTACTGCTCGGAAAAGACGGTAACGCTCACGAAGTAGGTCACATAGTTCTAGACTACAGCGGTAGGTTTACGTGCGGTTGCGGGGGTCTCGGGCACTGGGAGGGGATTGCCTCGGGAGCGAACATACCGAAAACGGCCGCCGTTCTAGCTAGAGAGTGGAGAGGTCCTGAAACGGAGGCGTATGGGAGAGCTCTCGAAGGTTCGATAACGCCGGAGGAGGTATTCGACTACCAATCCCGAGCGGACGCTTTCGCCGACTACCTAGTGAACTTTCTTGCCGAGGTCAATGCCGCCGGCGTAGCGTCCGTAGTAAACGTCTACGACCCAGAGCTGCTCTCCCTGGGTGGGTCTATAGCTCTGAGGAATCCGAAGATGGTTGAGTCGATCGCGAAGAAGGTGCGTAAGTACGTAGTAAACAGGTTGCCGGAGCTCGTTCTAACACCTCTAGGTGAAAATGCGGTTCTAGTCGGAGCCTCCATGATAGCCTTAAACACACCACCCAACCTAGTGAAACTTCAGAAAGGTTAGCTGAGAACTCCGGGTCTCCAGCTTCTAGAACTCACCCAGCTCTACGTGGAGTAGGGCGGCTCTAATTAACTTCTACCCGACTTAACCAGGGTGTCTCGAATGTACAGAGCTGTGTACGATGCGCTACTAAGAGGTCTTCCCGAGGAAGTTGCTTGCTTAGCGAAGCTGGGTGAGCACTTGTTTTCTAGAGGTTTCTGCGTTGGAACGCATACTTCATTCATATGCTCCTACGGTGGGAGCTTAGTTAAAGTTTCTCCACAGGTAGTTAGACCCCAGTACATAGTTCACGAACTAGCGCACGCTGGTACTGTGAAGATCGTCGTAGAGAGCTCAAACCACGAATTTCTAGTTAGCGTGGTTTCGGATATATACAGAACGCTGAAGGAGTGCGGTGTAGTTCTCAAACTAATTCCGGAGTAGTCCCTTTCAATTCTATCGTCCAGATTCTGCGTTCCGTTTTCCTTCTCTATCGTTCAGATGCCTCTACGTTCCTATTGTTTGCGGGTTTTAAGCTTTATCTTGGGAGTAGCCCTAGTTCTCGAGCTAGTGCTTGGGCCGTCAGCCTGATTGCTTCAGCACTCGTATACCTAGGTCTCCAACCTAGAGACTTAATCTTATCTATAGATAGGAGCATGAGCTTAACGTCCCCGGGCCACCCCCTCCCGTCCGGGGTTCCCCCCGAGAAGACTACCCTAGGTCTTACACCGAGCACCTCACTCACTATCCTAGCTATTTCCGATACCTCGATCCAGTCTTCGTTTCCCACGTTAAGCACGCTGAAGGCCGCTGAGCTCTTAGCAACTGCGAGTAGAGTGGCTTCAACGGCGTCATCTACGTAGAGGTAGCTCTTTCTCTGCCTACCATCGCCCAGAACCTCAAGCACGGAGCTCTCCCTACTTAACTTCATGAGGAAGTCGTACACTACTCCATGCCTCATTCGCGGTCCCACTATGTTAGCGTACCTAGCGACAACAACCTTCAAACCGTATAGAGCTGAGTAACTGTGAAGTATTAGCTCTGCGGCCGCCTTCGACGCTCCGTAGACGCTGATAGGCCTTAGAGTGTGTTCTTCACTTGTAGGTATCGCCGAAGCATCTCCGTAGACTGTGGAAGAACTCGCGAAAACCACGGTTTTAACCGTCCCCAGGATCCTGGAGGCTTCAGCAACATTAAAAGTTCCACGCACGTTCTCTTCGAAGTGAATTCTGGGTTCCGTAGAGCTTACCCTCACTTCCGGGTTCGCAGCAAAGTGGTACACTACTTCAGCTTCCTTAAGCGCGCTTAAGCAAGTCTTCAAGTCCTTGACGTCTCCTACGACTAGCTCTATCTTACCGCGAACCCTATCTAGGTTATCTAGAGAACCGCTACTTAAGTTATCTAGAACGGTGACTTCGAAGCCATCGCTAACTAGTCTCTCAACTAGGTGACTTCCAATAAATCCAGCACCGCCGGTAACCACGACCTTCACGGCAAGCCCACACTGTACTTTAAGCTCTCCTAATAATCACTGCGGTGAGCTTCGGGGCCTCCTATTCAGGTAGTGCGATACTTTCCGAGCTAGCATTGAGTAGATTTATCTATCTCCAGATTACTAGTGGTGCTACGAGGTGATCGAGCTCCCCGAAGCTGTGAAAGACGGGGTCGTGCAGGTAGCTAAGCTAATGGCTCTCAGCGCTCTAACGGCTCCGAAAGGTAGGGGTGTGGACAACGTCTTAGTCAAGATACTCGATAGGAGAGAGGAGCTGGAGGCCCTAGCTGCCGCTATGGATGAGCTGGCTCGAGAGTACGGAGAGTTCTTTGCTAGAGACGCGTACGGAGTGAGAAGGTCGGAAGTGGTTGTACTAGTTGGGTGCAGAATTGTGGACTTCAAGCTAAAGCAGCCTAAGGAGGCGGCTGTAGACGTAAACTTAGCGATGAGCTTAATTAATCTCGGAATAGCCCTCGGCTCGGCCGTTAAAACGGCCTCACTGCACAACGTAGATAACAGGATAATGTACACTATCGGCATAGCTGCTAAGAAGCTCAACCTTCTAGACGCTGATGTAATTATAGGAGTACCTCTCAGTGCTACTAGCAAGAACATATACTTCGATAGAGTGTGGCCTCCGAAGTAGCGCGTAGTGGAGACCGTAACCGCTTTCGATTTCCAGGAGCTTCCCATGTGTGCTCGAAAGCGGAGGAGGTAGGTAGTACTTGAATAACTCTGAAACCACCAAAGTGTGGGTTGCGTATGAAAACTCACGTATTTTTAATTGCGAGCGCTCTAACCGCTGGCTTAGTTGCGTACGTAGTAGTATCGTTTCTCACTTCTCAAATAAATAGCGGTGACACTGTTGTAGTGGGAGATGAAGTGCTGCTCCCCCTACCCTCTAAGATTACTAGACTGACGGTTGAAGAAGCTATACTTCTTAGGAAGAGCATTAGGGAGTGGCGCAGGGAGCCTATAACCATAGTTCAGCTATCGATGCTTCTCTGGGCATCCCAGGGGATTGTTGAGGACGCTGGCTTTGGATGGTATAGAAGAGCCGCCCCCAGCGCTGGAGCTACCTACCCCGTGGAGGTCTACGTAGTGGTTGGCGAGAAGGGCGTTAGGGTCGGTGAGGAGGAGTTTCTTAAAGCCGGTGTCTACAAGTACGACTACATGAAACACTCGGTTAGGCTAGTTAAGGAGGGAGATGTTAGAGTGGACTTGTGGAGAGCTTCTCTCAGGCAGGATTGGGTTAGAGACGCACCGATAACCATAGTGCTCTGCGCGATCTACGAGAGAACTACCGGTAGGTACGGTGAGAGAGGTATAAGGTACGTACATATGGAGCTAGGGCACGTGGGTCAGAACATATACCTAGTAGCGACAGCCCTCGACCTAGGGACCGTAGCTATAGGAGCTTTCTACGACGAGGAGGTTGCTAAAGTAATCTCGTCAGCTAGAAATGAGAGACCTCTATACCTATTCCCAGTGGGCGTTCCTAGAGAACCTCATAGAGCGACTTTCGAGGAGCTGAGTAGGCTCTACGAAAGACTTAGAAGAGGTTCTAGAGCTACAGATCTTGAACCGCGGGGGGACTATGAGAGTGAGATCCGCATACACCTGGCTCCGGATAGTTGAGGTAACGGCTATACCGATATCCGCTCTACTAGCACTCTACGTACTCAGCGGGTACGGAATGGTCTCTCCTGGAGTAACGTCCGTCTTAGGCTTTACCTACAGGTTCTCTACCTACGTACACAGTCACCCGGTGCTGAGGTACTTGACTACTGTGCTAGTAGCTGCGCACGGATGTGGAGGGTTCATGCTGCTAGTAAGTAGGTATGTAAGAAAACCTATACTCAAGCACGCTCTATCAGCCGCTGCGCTAGTGTATGCCGTAGTTTTACTTACCGTATCGACTCTAGTAGAGCTAGCTTTAATGCTGGGAATGCCGCGCTAGCTGTGGTAGGGGGTTTCACCGCCGCGCTCTCACCTCAATACCTTTACCTTAGCGTAGTGGTTGTGTGCCTATATAGTTAGAGAACGTAGTTACAGGTGATGACTGAAAACTTCAGTCCAGCCGCTCTCAAGGAGGAAGTAGAGTCGGTAGCAGATATCTACGACGCACTCTACAGTGTGAGGAGGGTCGGATTCTACGGAGTACTGAGAGACATAGTAGAAAGAGGTATTAGAAAGAGAACGTCGGCACTGCAGAAACTGAGAACGATAGCTAAACTCCACGAGGAAGACGTAATTCGCTTGAGGCTAGACTACTACCTCCACATGATTAAGCTGGGCATGAAGGTCGTGTACCTAACGAAGAATGCTGACTGCGCGAGACTCCCCCACGCAATTCCTTTCTTAAGAAGTTGTGTAAACACCATACCTACGGGAACTATACTTACCTTCTACTATCCAGAGCATCTCGAACCCAGAGGGCTCGACGATATAGGAATAAAGCACTACACACTATACGAGAGAATGTTCAGTAAGGCGGCTATAGCTAACTACGTTAGCGAGCTAACGGAGAATCCGCTCAGTCTCTTTAGTCATAGGAAACTAGAAGAGCACATCACTAGAGAACTGAAGAGAGGCGATAGCGGTGAAGATATATCGAGCGTAGAGAGCGAGATAAGAGGTATCGAAGCACGGTCAAAGATAGATAACAAGGACCTGGGAATACTGAGTTCGGTAGAGCTAGACCCTCTAACTACCGTAAGTCTAGACGTAAAGCTCGGCATAAAGAGGAAGATACTGAGTAAACACATAGAGCACGTTGAAGCTATCCTTAGAGGAATTAGAATTAGAAAGATAAGGAGCGTGATGAACCTCTCGAAAGTGGCGTTCGTAGGTGCTATCTCTAGTAGAAATAGGTACCTCCTGAAGTTTGTAGACTCTGTTTTAAAATACCCAACCAATATTTCAGTAATTATCTCCAACGACTTTCAGCTCTCTATGGTTCAAGTGTTAGTTCCTGGAGATATCGATATAATAAAAAACATTGCTTTAACTTTCAAGAAGATCGCGCGAGAATACGATTTCGAGCTCGTAGAATCCTATCTAGCGGATCTTACTACATTAGTGAACTTCACTACGCCATTTATCAGAGAGCTCGAGTATTCTCCCGCAGCCAGAGACTGGCTCGATAAGGGTATTAGAAGAGTTCTTAAGCACATAAAGGATAAGGGTTAATAAGACGAACTTCTTATTTCAACTAATTTCGAGGCCTCCGCACCGAGCTCATTAAGATCCGCTTATATCAGCTAAAGAAGAGAATGATTTGTATATCACTTCAGCTCTGTAATAGCGACTGATATTCCATTCCAGAATAACGTATTTGGTGGAATACGTGAAAATTAGCAGGTACTTAAAGTTGTTAAAGATAGCTAGATACGCTCCAGTAATAGCACTAGCCGTATCCGCCGTCTTAAGCAGTGAGATCGGTACAACCGGTGAAAGAATACCGAAGGGCGAAGACCCTTCAATATTCTAATAGCTCTTTAACCGTAGTTAAGTTGAGTAGGAAACCCGAGACGTAGCTTAAGACTTTTTTAATGTAGCTCCACTCGAGTTCCTCCGTATATTCGTATTCCTTCAACGCTCCATCCACCGCCGAGTTCTCTATACCTAATGCTTGCAGGGGGTTCTGAAGTACTACTCCGCTCCTCACTTCCTTGAGAGCCCTTTCCCACGCTTCTCCAACTCTTTGAGCGACCTCGTAGCTAAGGTTTTCGTGCCTAGCTAGAGTACAGCAGTAGTATCTTCCAACGTACTCCACTAGCCTCGCTCTCCTAAACCCCAGGTTTTCGAGCTCGCTAGCGTATGGTTCCCATATAGCTATCGCATCAGCACCTCCACGAATGAACGCCTCAACACCGCGCTCGGGCTTATCGTAGTATGCGATTTCCGGCATCTCGTAGTGGAGAGCTTTGTGTATAGCTATAGCGGCTATCTCCATCGTTGACGCTCTACTGCTCAGCGTTCTACCCCCGAGGTTTCTGTAGATGAGGGAGGCTCCTCCCAGAGCGCCCCCGCGGTACGTCCTTATCGAAGCACCTAGAGCTCTGTAAGCGGCTTGAGTGTACAGTGGGGTTATAGATAGGTGCACATCGGCTCTAGCCAGAGCTGATGTCGCATCCGACACGTTTCCGAATAGTACGAGCTCCACCTCGTATCCGTAGGTCTTGAGGTGCTTGATGAAGTTCGGAAGGTATATGTACTCAGAAGCTCTGACGAGCCCTATCCTTATGGTTCTACCTATGGATGGGTCGAGGTACTTAGATAGGACTACCCTCTTAGTTTTCCCGGGTCCCGGGACTCTAGCGACCAGCCCCCTCTTCTCGAGTTCTCTCAGGACTTCCGATACCCAGCTTTTCGAGTAGCCGGATTCCTCAACTAGCTCTCCCTGGCTGAGTCCATCCTTACCCGCTTCTTCAAGTATTCTCAGTATCCTCTCTCTGATCGCGGGTTCCACAAGTCTTTATTCTCTGGCGGCATTAAAGCTTAAAAGCTAAACGAACACGTGTTCTTTGGTGGCACCGGTGGATTACCTGGGCCTAGCTCTCCTAGCGTACGTCGCTCTATCCCTCGCACTACCCTACGTACTAGCCGGGGACCGCAGCCTGGCTACATTCGCAGTGTACGTGCTCCTCTCTGCGGTAGCCATAGGAACGGCGACCATCAAGCTGAGGAGGTGGTCTAGGGTTGAGTGAGCTAGCGGCGGCACTGCTAGGCTACCTAGCCGTAATAACGTTCGTAACCCTCTGGAGTAGAGTGAGGACTAGAACAGGGGACCCCGTGGACTACTTCGTAGCTAGCAGGGGCCTCTCGGGCTTCATATCGGCAATGACCTACGCGGCGACAACGTACAGCGCCTTCATGATGGTGGGTCTGGTTGGACTTACGTACGCAACCGGCGTCGGGGCACTAGCATTCGAGCTCGCCTACCTGGTGGCTACAGTAGCGATCCTAGCTACGTTCGGTGTGAAAGTGTGGGAGCTATCCAGGGAGAGGGGGTACGTAACACCAACACAACTCCTCAGGGAGAAGTACGGCTCCTACTGGACGACGGTGTTCGTAGTGTTCATGACCGCCGTGGCGCTAATACCCTACTCAGCCGTTCAGATGGTCGGTCCGGCCACGATTCTATCCGGTATTAGCCGGGGTTCCGTAGACTACGGTACGGCGCTAACGATAATAGTAGTGGTAGTCCTTCTAACTACCGTAACTGCCGGCCTCAGGTCCGTAGCGTGGACTGACGCAGTTCAAGGAGCTATAATGCTCTCCTCGGCTACAGCGCTAGCGCTCTGGCTACTCCTCAAGACACCGCCGGAGGCTACCGAGCCCCTGGGTAGGCTAGACCTGCTCAACCCGGCTAACAGCTTCTGGACACCGCAGACGTTCTTAGCGTACACAACGCCGTGGATATTCTTCGCGATAACGAACCCCCAGGTATTCCAGAGGCTATATCTACCTAAGGATAGGAAGGCCTACACGAAGATGGCTCTCTACTTCTCGATTTTCGGCCTACTCTACACGATCATCACGGTCTCCATAGGACTCCTCGCGAGAGGGCTCAAGGAGGTGGGTGCCGTAGACCTGAGGATAGATATTAGAAGTAGAGCCGACTGGAATAGAGTGACGCCGCAGCTTCTAACCTACGCGCACCCGGTCCTCGCCGTGCTAGTTGTGATATCGATCATATCGGCCGCTACGTCCACCATAAACTCCATAATACTGACCCTCTCCTCTATGATATCCTACGATACGCCGATCCCGGAGAAGCTGAAGCTCTCCATCGGGAAGGTCTTCATAGTCCTGTTCACGTTCGTAATATACGTCTTCGCAAACACTAGACCGGCCTTCGTGGTTGACCTAGCCGTTGCTTCATCGGCGATCCTGCTACCCCTACTACCCCTCTACCTATTCTCCGTCTACGGATACGGGGGTAAGCTCTCGTACGCAGCTACCGCGATTGCCTGCCTCCCACTATCCCTGTACCTCACGACGGCTAGGGACCTGGTTCTGTGGATCCCCAAGGAGGTCGTCGTGGTTTCTCTATCGTTCGTAGTGTTCCTACTAGCGCACCTAGTGAATAGGTACTTACGTAGAGCTCGAAGATAGTTTGACGTACCGCGGAATTGAATGAGTTTTTTAACCACCTAACCTAGGTCCCTCGATTTAATCACGATATATACCTACTAAGTGCTACTACACTTGGTGAAGGCTCTTAGTGAGGTCTCTAGGTTCGATACTACCGTACGTAGTTGCTGTGATAATCGCTCCTACGGCTGTAGTAGCTTACTCGAGCAGCTTCGGCACTGTCTGCGTAGTTAACTACCTAATAAACTCGGTAGTTATTGAGCCTAGTAGTGAGTACAGCGGGCTGCTGTACCTAGAGAGCCCTGCGAACTTTACGTACCTAGGCATAAACCAGACAGTGCGCATCGCACTATCTCGAGGACCTACGCTCGAGAGCGGAGTGCCCACCATCAAGGTCACTCGAGGAGTGCCCGCGTACGCTTACGTAGTATTTGAAGTACGCACCTGCTCCAAGGACTTTGGCGCAGCCCTAGCTCTAGTTAGAGAAGCGCTCAACAACCCGACCGAAGTTCTCAGAGAATCGACCTACTATGGGGAGGAGATACCGACCGAGTTCCTGAGAGAGCCTCCTGAAGTAATTAAAAGTGAAGTTAGGGGGGCCTTCGAAGACTGGTTGAGGGATTTTGCTTGGTATAGGTCTATCGACAACCTATCTAAAGCACCTCTACTAGTCTCAATTTACGCAGCGAGATTCGTATACAGCTCCGGCTACATAAGGTACAGCGCCCGCCTACTCCCGCAGACGCTGGAGGACGTACTCAGGTCGCGGGAGGGTGACTGCGATGATATGAGCAGACTTCTAGCGGCTCTACTGTGGTCGTACGGCGTGCCGACCGTAATTGCCTACGGGTACGTAGCTATCCCGGGCTTCCATATGAGGTCGTCCATCGGTGGGTTCGAGTATGTCTTCAGCGAGGGAGGACCCCACGCATTCGTACTAGCGTACGTCCCCAGGCACGGGTGGATCTCCCTAGACTTCCTAGCCGGCTCCCTCCTAACTAACTCATTCGTCTTCTGGGGAACGACTACTAAAGTAGAGGTAACCCGGGAAGTCGTTAGAGAAGTTGAGGAGTTCCACGCGAAGCTCTCCGGAAGGCAGTTCATGGCGATCCTAGGTCCCGGAGACCCACGTCTTGAAGACGTCGAGTCCCTGGAGGCCTACATAAACGCATCACTCGGTTTCCGAATTCGCGAAGACCTAGCGCCCCCGGCTACACAGACCGAGGTAGCTACTTACACCGTGGATAGACCCGGAGCGGGCCTCCCTCTAGACGCAACCACGGTAGGACTAGTCCTACTAACCGCAGCCGCAGCTCTAGTAGCACTATCAGCACTAGCTCTAGCCGTTAAAACCCGGTACGCTCGCAGGTAGCTGCGCGCAGCTAACTCCGCGAGCTCGGGGCGACTCCCGCGAGAACTTCTTGAAGCACGGAGAAGAGAGTTAAAAATACTCAGCTACATATAGATTCTGGCGGCGGTCGTCTAGCCTGGTCTAGGACGCCGGCCTGCCACGCCGGAGATCCCGGGTTCGAATCCCGGCCGCCGCACTAAGAACTTTATCGATAGTAACTGATATCGAGTAAGAAAGCTAGGCACTGCTGCTTTACTTCTTTCTAAGAGATGTTTCTCGATTTAGGATCGTAGCTGTGGCCTCTATACGCAGCAATATTTAATTTCTTTATGAGAGATCCATGCAGAGGCTTAGAGAACTGCTCAAATATAGAATTCCATTAATTTCTTTAGATAGGAGAAAGTGTTCTATTAACCTACATTCCATTACAATATCCTTCATTGCCACACATCCTTGACGATTTATCGTCTAAATAGACATCTCTCTGATTCTGACCTATCACTCGCTAGTAGAACGGCCTTAACATCACGCTCCACCACGTCAAGCAAGGCTTTAGCGTATCGCTCGCTTGCGGCCGGAATACACAATACGTCTTTCACTCTTAAGCTCGTCCTTATATACCACTCGCCAGGACCTTGCTAACTCTAGGATTCTTCTGCGTAATATCATTTCGCTCTGCCTACTACCAATGAACCTAACAACAGTGGAGTGAAGGAGAATCGCCGCTAGAAAGCTCGAAACTATCGCCAATAATAACGTTAACACCTCTAGCACCACTCAGATATTTACCGGGTAACCTTGAAACGCTGCGAACCGGTGGTAAGCACTTACTCTTGGCAGGGACGGAGATATTATTGAACCTACATTACGATCGCTAATCTACCGTTAGGTTGCGATGACGTCGTCATGTTGAGTGCTCAGTCTAAAATCCGACCGTATCTCATAACAATCACCGTCTCGCGGAGTTTCTGGTCAGTCTAATCTTGGCGCTCTGTCCGCACTTCTCGACGATTTAAAGGAAATGTATCTACTTACCGGTATTTATGTTTCGCTGAGGAGTATGTCTTGAGAGCTATGAAGGTGCTCGTGGTTTCAGATATTCACGGAAACTACGAGGCTCTTAATGCCGTTCTCGAGAGTGCGGGTGGTTGGGATTCTCTCTGGGTGCTGGGGGATTTAGTTGACTACGGGCCCGAGCCTCACGTTGTGGTCGACGTTGTTAGAGGTCTCGACCCCGATCTCGTTCTCATGGGTAACCACGACTACGCTATGGCGTACGGTGCTGACTGTATGTGTGCTGAGGAGGTGCGGGATCTTAGCGTGTACACTCGCCAGTTCGTATCCGCCAGGCTCTTGAGTAAGGAGCAGCTCGAGTGGTTGAGGAACCTGCCTAGGAGTTGGAGCGGTGTCGTCGGGGGTTTGAAGGTTTTCGCAGCGCACGGGTCTCCGAGGAACAACCTCTTCGGCTACCTAAGGCCCTCGCTACCGAGGAGTGAGCTGCTCCTAGCTCTAACCCCCTCCATGTACTCCCTCAGGCCTAGGCCCGTGGACTCCGACGTAGTGCTCGTCGGGCACACCCACGCGCAGTTCGACATCAGGGTGGACTCCATCAGGGTCGTGAACCCGGGTAGCGTCGGGCAGCCTCGGGATGGAGATCCGAGAGCTGCCTACGCTATCGTGGAGACCGGTAACTGGGGCGTTGAGCTCCGGAGGGTTGAGTACGACGTAATGAAGACTGTTAGGAAGCTCCGGGAGCTGAACCTCGATAGGGAGCACCTCTCCCGGCTGGAGAGGATTCTAGTTACCGGCCGCCTGTAGAACGTCTAAGTACTCAGCCGCGAGCGCCCCGGGGGCTGACCGCATCCACACTTCAGGACGCCAGGTTCTTGCTGACTCTACGGGCTTCTAGAGCTGTGAGCGCGGACGATATAGCGGAGGACGTCACCGCGATCAGCCTATCCACGTTGACGTTCCCCCACAGAATAGTCACGCCGACTAGGCCTGCCGCTACGCCTAGGAAGAACGCTGAGTAGATCGCTAGTCTCGGGACGAGCTTCCTACCTAGGTACACGAAGCCCTCTATTCTCACCCTCCTAGAGACTACGTAACCCTCCGGGAGCTCCCTGATCAGTCCAGCCTCCCTCAGCTTCTTGATGTGGTAGTGGACCGTGCTGACGGGTATGCCTAGGTCTCTCGAAAGGTCTCTAACACCTCTAGGTTCGTTAGCTAGGAGAAGGTGTAGGTAGATCTTCAGCGAGGCACCTCTAAGCTCCTCATCACTCACTAAAGCCCTGAGTTCAGTACTTGAGACAGCTTAAAGTACAACTACTTGAACGGGTGCGTCCAACCGATAGCTCTAAATCTACGTGGAATCCTACATACGTAGAGGTGGGCACGGTGAGCCGTGGTAGAACGTACGCACTAGTTGCTATAGCGATCCTAGCTGGAATACTCGCATCAACTCTACCCCACTACCTTACACGAACGTACGGACCTCCGCTAGAGCGTAGAGAGGAGGTTACTAGCGAGGAGAGGGGTGTAGGTGCGGTAGTATCAGGTACCTACAGAGCTACTGAGATTAGGGGTGTGAAGACTTTCAGTAGCTACGCAGAACTCCTTAACTACGTAGACGGAGTTCTCTTGTTGAAGCGGACTGCGAGTAGAGTTGGTGTGCCGGGAGAGGCGGTGCTACCGGTTACTCTAGGCACCGCAGATAAAGCAGCTAGAGACACCAGAGCTTCTAAGACGAATGTTCAAGTAGAAGGTGTTGACGAGCTGGATATAGCTAAAACGGATGGCGATATTATAGCTGTAGCCGTAGGCGACTCTATCTACGTAGTAGATGCTCGAAGTAAGAAAGTTGTGAGTAGCTTCAGAGCCAACTCGACAATCACCGGGCTCTTCTTGCTGGAGAAGAAGATAGTCGCACTATCCCTCAGTACCGAGCTCTATAGCCCTTATAGCCCTATTTTAAGGCACGCACAGGCTCTAGTTCAAGAATCTTCCACCACTATCTGGGTTATAGACGTATCAAACGCGGAGAAGCCGGAGGTGGAGTTCAAGGCATTCGTTACGGGGTCCCCGCTGACCGCTAGAGCTATTGGTAACTACATCTACGTACTGGTAACTCAACCTATCGAAACTCTCGAAGTTCCCGCTTTGAACGGCAAGCCACTACCACCAGGTAGCATAGGGTTGGTAGACGAAGAACCGGACTCGTACACAACTATTGCCGTACTCGACTTAAGCGACTACAGCTACACAGCTTACTCCTTTCTAACGGGTCCCGGTAGCTGGGTCTACATGTCTTTGAGTAGACTGTACGTAGGTAGCTCGAGGTACTTGTCGACGTACACTGCGTACAAGCTCTTTCTGGACGCACTGGTGAGGTACCTACCGAGAGAGGTAGCCGACAGCGTAGGTAAGTTGCTATCGTCCGGTAGGGTGGGTGAGGCTCTCGAAGCTGCCTACAGCTATTTGAACGGTGTAAGTGATAGTGAGTTCGACGAGATCGTCTCGAGAGTTAGCGGAGAGCTTAGGAAGGTCGTTCATGAAGACGAAACGGAGTTCTACGTATTCAGAGTATCGGGTCTCAATATCTCGTACAGCGGCTCTTTCTCCGTGATTGGGGCGGTCCTAGACCAGTTCTCTATGGAGGAGATGGGCGATTACTTCGTAGTAGCTACCACAGCTACGCCTAGCTCTCCGAGAGTTTACGCGTACAGAGCTACCGAGGTCCCTGCTGTTAGACCTATATCTATAGTGGAGCGAAGAGATAACGAAACGGCGGTCACGAAGACCTACACGCCAGCGGCCAGAGCCGTCTCAACTAGGGAGAGAGTCCTTCTCGTAATACCCGAGCTCGTCGGGGAACCGGAGAACTCGGTATCGGTCATAAGCTTGAGGAACCTCGAGGATGTCGGGTCTCTGAGGGGTCTTGCTAAGGGCGAGAGGATATACTCCGCGAGACTCGTAAGGAACGTGCTCTTCCTAGTTACTTTCAGGTTCGTAGACCCCCTGTTCGCGATAGACCTATCGAATCCCGAGGAGCCGGAGGTCCTGGGCTACCTCAAGATCCCTGGGTTCAGTGAGTACCTACACCCACTCTACGAGGACAGGCTACTCGGAATAGGAGTAGAGGATGGCAACTTGAAGCTATCTCTATTCGATGTGAGCGACCCAGCTGAGATGGTCGAGGTATCTAAGATACTGATCGAGTGCTCCTGGACTCCGGCTCTGAGCGACCACAGAGCTATAGCGGTGGATAGAGACTTCAACCTAGTGTACATACCGATATCGTCCTTCTGCGCGTACCCACAGATCGGTGGAGTAGCTGTAGTAAGCTACGGTAGGAGCTCCCTAAGCTTTATAAAGCTCCTGGAGGTCGATGGAGCTCAGCGAGCGCTCTACGTAGATACGGAGCTCTACGTGGTATCTCAGTACAGGCTGGTAGTCTACTCACTACCTGAGCTAGAGTACGTCACTGAGATATACTTGAAGTAGTTAACTCCGTTTCTCCAGTTCTCTGAAGTCGCTCACTACGGATTCTAGTACGGCTATAGCTATTCTTCTATCTCTTCTAACTGCCGCAGCTACGGCATCCAGCAGTTGCCGAGCTCTGCGCGTCTTCATAAAGAGGTGGCACTCATCGGCAATGTACTTCAGCAGCTCCCTATTTCCGCAGAGGTGCCTAGCTACTTCGTAGTACCCCACCTCTCTTCGAAGCTCCTCAACTTTCTTCGAGACCTTCCTCGGGGTTGTCGAGTAGGCTAGAACTAGCACTAGGAGTGCTAGTGCGAGGGCCCTACCCAGGGGGTTCAGGAGTGCGATGAGGGGGGTACCTGAGTCACTGAGTGGGGGAGGCTTCAGCTCGTACTTAGAGCCCTCGATAAGTACCGCTCCTCCGGGGCAGAGATTCTTGACTACGTAGTAGGTGAAGAGATAGTTCGGGTTGAGTGCGTTCCTCGGGTTAATGAGGGAATTCGTGAAGATAGTCCCGTCACTCACAACTACGACACTAAAGCTACCCGCTCTGTAGAGAGCTGCCAGAGCGCTGCCGTTAGCTGAGGACAGAACGCTTACATTGGGGTCGGGGACATCGCCGAGGTCTAGGGTGGATGAGTGTGCGAAAACTACGCTCAGCTCCCTCCCATCGATTCTAGCGGTAGCGGTAAAGATTGGTGGAAGTAGCGCGCTGGGGGATACCCTAACGGGTATCCCCAGGTAGCTCAGAACTCCATTCGAGTAGGGGCCTTCGTCAGCTATGAGTACGTTAGTTCCTCGTAGTGTGAGCTCGCGGATTATGGCCAGCTCCGGGTCTGAGTACGGGGTTTCCGGAGATACGATCACGATTAAGCACGGACTGGGACTCCTCGGTACGCTGAGCCACGACGTTACTACAGATACTTCGAATCCTAGCTCTACAAGTGCTTGAGCTAGGTCCGAGGTGCCGTCGGGACCTGAGTTAAGTGGGGACGCTCCCGACGGTACTCTGAGCCCCACCTCCCTCTCGATAACGAATGATGCCGCGGCTAGAACCGCGATTACTGATACTATGAGCGCTCTACTCCTCACAACTGGACCCCCTCTCGGATAGGTAGGAGAGTAGCGCTATACCGCACACTAGAGCTATCGCTGACGCTACGTAGCGCTCCACTATAGCCAGCAGTACTGCCGTTAGTAGAGACGTGACCGCGATTGCTTCAAGGTACCTGAAGCTCCTAGAGAGCGCTTCGAGCCACCTCCTCGAGGAGCTTTAGCAGGGATTCGACGTACTTAAAGTCCGAGTCCGCTATAGCTAGACCTATCGCTGACACCGTGGCGGTAGCGATAGCTAACCTAGTGGAGAACCTCTTCTTTGCGAGTGCCGACCTCAGAGTCCTCGCCGTTACGTACAGCACTACCGCAGCTAGTACTGCGAGGAGTGCGTAGTTTCTTCCTAGTAGAGCTTCGAGCTGCTTGAGGAGAGCCCACGCTATGAAGTAGGTCGATGCGCCCTCGAGGAGCCTCAACACCCCGGGGTTTCTAGGAAGAAACTTCAGGAAGATCGCGGGCTCCACTCTCCGCGAGTACCCCGCTAGGTGTAGTAGTACCTCGTAGCAGCTTACCACCGCGAGAACGCCTATAGCTACCCTAAGAATCGTCTGGGGCACTTCAGCGGGTACTAGAACTAGCACTAGTAGCACTACCGCTGGAATCGAGAGCGGCAGCGCCTTAGCGATCTTCAGCAGCCTAGCTACTCTAGAGAGCTCCCCACCCCCCATAGAATCTTCCTCAGAAACTCGAGGTCCTCCCCCACGGAGCTCGGCACTCCGCTCCGCGAGAACCTAGCTAGTTCGTACAGCTTACTCAATCTTCTTAAAGCCGCTGAGGTAACTCCATCAATACGCGACTCCAGCCTCTCAACTACTTCGCGGTGCGTCTCGGACGGCAGGATCTCTATTTTAACAACTGCCGCCAGGTGCGCCACAGCCTTCCAGAAGAACTCTACCACCGGGTGCTGACCCGCGGTAGAAAGCGCTCCAGCGTCTCTACTCAACACAATACCGAAGCGCGGGAACCTCCTCGAGCTTCCGCGGAGTACGTAGGGGTACAGGAACCCGATTGAAGCGGCAGCCAGTAGCAGCGCGGCAACCGCGCCCAGCCCTAGAGAATCGCCGGAACCCCCCGAGGAGGGGGTGGTGCCCTCCCTAGCTAGAGGCCTACCCCTACTCTTGCTTAAGCTGAGGGTAGCTCTATCTATTGCTTCTATAGCCGATTTCAGTACGCGCTGAGGTACCTTATCCACTAGCCTATCTATATCGTGCTGAGCTACTCTCTCACCTACATCCTCTACGCTAGAGCTACCTCCAGAGCTACCTCCACCCGGGGTTCTCTGAGGAGAGCTCTCTCCACCTAGTGAGTACCTAAGCACGTCCTCTTCATCTAGACCCGCTAGGAGTCTGCGGACTTCGGTGAGCGTAGATACGTTGATGCTATCTATTCTACGTAGTACTAGATCTAGGTTTTCAATACTACCCACAACTTCGAGTAGCTCCAGGATCTCCGAGATGCTGTGCTTAGCTAGGATTTCGTCCAAGTTGATGTCGTACCTACTGAGTGCGAGCACTAGCTTCTCGACAGCTTCCTCCGAGATCTCTACGTACCTAGAGCTAGTCCTGAGCTTCGTGGGCGGGTTCTCCAGGACGAGTACGAGAACTGTGCCGAAGAATATCGAGTTAGAGTTCAGCACTTCTTCAGCTACGCTCCTCGCTCTCTCCACGTTCCCGCTCTCTAGGCTGAGTCCGAAGTAGACTACCTCAGCAACTAGGTCTCTAAAGCACTTACTGGCTGTCAAGAACCTACTAACGTAAGCCAGGAGCTTTAGAAGAGAGCTGATTGAAGGCCTGCTCAGTACCTCCTCCACTAGGCCGTAGGGTACTCCACTGAGAACTAGACTCAATACGGACGCCGATAGGACTTCCCTAAGTGAGGCCGGCCGCAGCTCCCCCGCTCCGCCTAGGAGGAGCTGTAGGGCCTTAAAGTGGCTGCCCCCCATCGCGAGCACTCCTAGTCTAGAACCACTGAGGACCCCACCGATGCGAGCTTCGAGTAGTGAGCGCAGTTCTCCATCTGCGTACTCAGCGGACTTCGAGAACTCGAAGCTTACGTTAAAGCACCTCCCCACCCACGAACTCAGAATTTCGAGTGCGATAGCCTCCTTCAGGTACTCCTCCGGGGAACTACTTAAGTGCCTACTCAGCACTACCTGAGGAGCGGCTAGTAGTAGAAGAACCAGCAGTAGAACGGCTCTCGCTACCCACACCACCCCACTTCAGAGTTCTAGAGCTTATTTATTGCTTTCAGTCTTCTACCATAGCTCAGCCCCTTCCTCAAAACTACCTAATACTGGTGATGAACTAACTGCCAGTCACGGGAGTGGTACGAAGATCGGGGGAGCGCGCAGGTCGTTCAAGGAGTAAGGACCTGAATAGGAAAAAAGAGCTGGAGCAACAAGAAAAATGAATAGAGATGACTAGGGTTAGGAGTATCGTTGAGAGGGTTGTTGAGGCTTGCGGTAGCTTTCTAGTGGAGAGAGAAGAGCACGTTAAGATGCTGGTCCTGGCCGTTATCATTGGGGGCCACGTTATCGTCGAGGGTATTCCGGGAGTAGCTAAGACCTTGACCGCTAAGTCGGTTGCGAAAGCTATGGGCTTGAAGTTTAGTAGAATACAGATGACTCCGGACCTCCTACCCGCTGATATAGTTGGGAGTAGAGTGTTCGACCAGAAATCCGGGGACTTCAAGGTAGTGCTCGGACCTATACACGCAAACGTGGTCCTAGTTGACGAGATAAACAGGGCCTCGCCGAGAACTCAGTCAGCACTTCTAGAAGCTATGCAGGAGAGGCAGGTTACTATAGAGGGTGAAGTATTTACACTACCAGACCCCTTCGCAGTACTAGCAACAATGAACCCCATAGAAGTCGAGGGGGTCTTCCCCCTACCGGAAGCTCAGCTAGATAGATTTCTAATGAAGCTCCCTATGGTAGCTCTAAGTAGGAACGGTATGAGGAAGTTCTTGAAGTCGGATCTCGAAGTAATTGAGGAGGAGTTCAGAAAGCTCAAGCCCGTGGTGGCGAGGAATGAGGTTGTTGAAGCTAGGGGGGAACTCAGAGAGGTCTGGGTTGACGAATCCTTAATCGACTACGTAATAAGGATTTCGGAGGCTATCAACTCCCATAGAGCCGTTAGGTTCGGGCTCAGCCCTAGAGGAGCGGCTATGCTACTCCTACTATCTAAAGCACTAGCCCTATCGGATGGTAGGAAGTACGTTATTCCCGATGACGTTAAGTTAGCGTCGCTGTACGCAATACCCCACAGACTAGCGATAAGGCCGGAGCTAGCTCCGGACGGTCTCGCGAAGAAGGAGTCGCTAGTGAGAGAAGTGCTGAGTAAGGTTGAGGTGCCGAGACCATAGAGTTCAGGCGGTCCTCCCCAGTTCTGGTAGTTGAGAGGTCTCTGAGTCTCTACCTACTCCTAGCACTAGCTGGAGCTTCCGCTCTCTTTGCGCATACCGAAATTTCTTTCGTGAGGTACCTACTGGCAGCTCTATCCGCGTACGCATCTCTATCCATAGCACTAGAGAGAGTCGTGCCAAGAGCGCTCGCTGAGTGCTTCCTAGGTATCGAGCGGGATCTGCTGGTAGCCGGTGAGCCATTTAAGGTTTCACTAACTCTAACCTCCTGGCTATCTCCAGTCGTCGACGTCCTGGGAGTAGAGCTAGCGGGGAGCGAGGGCGTATCCGTAGTCAACTTAAAGACTTCTAGAAGAGGCGCATCTCTGCGCGTAGATGTAGTTGCCTCAGCTCGCGTAGGTCTTCACGAAATCAGTGAGGTGCGCGTAGTAGCCAGGTTGAAGACCTACACAACATCCCTTAGGTTCGTGGTGAAGGTCGGCGCATCTCTGAGAGTCGTTCCTAGAGTAGATACCGCCGTAGTTCCCCCGAGGGCCGGCGTTCCATACGATGTCGGTCTAAGTCTCACGGGTATTGCCGGATCCGGTACCCAGTTCTACGGTAACAGAGAGTATAGACCTGGAGACGAGCTGAGGCGAATAGACTGGAAGGCCTCCTCCAGAACCGGGAGGCTTGTGGTTAAGATGTTCGAGAAGGAGGTCTACAGGAGGGTCGTTCTCGTCGTACCGATTTCCGAGAGGTACTTCAGAAAGAACTCGGAGGCTCTCGACGCTCTAGTGGGGGAGCTCTTGAAGATAGTTGCTGAGCTGGTTAGGCGGGGAACGGAGGTAGTGGTATCGGTAGTTTCCAGTCAGCACCCTCCCCTACCAGCGTACGTGAAGATTCGGAGCGTCGATGACGTAGCTCACCTAGCTGAGTACTTTTCTTACGTTAGCTGGAGCGGGAGGTTTCGAAACAACTACCTAGTCTACAGGTCGGCCCTCTGGACCTCGGTTAAGCTTCTATCCGAAGTAGTTCCCGGTAGGAGCGTGGTCGTATACCTGGGTGAGCCGGAGTCCGACGTAGACGTAGCTGCCGGGAAGCTCGTGGCCATCGCCATGAAGAGTCTGGGACACGAACCCGTTTTTGCCATAGTTTCACCGGAGATCGTTAGGATAGCTCTAGGTGAGCCATCTACCGAGGACCTAGCTGAGTTAGCTAGGTTTTCCAGGATAGCGGTTTCGGACCTCGGAGCGCTTGCCATAGTTACCTACTTCCGCGGCGAGAACCTCCTGGAGTTCCTGGCGCGCTTACTAGCTGCGTAGGTGCTTATTTACGGATACTCTAGTGCTATACGTGAGTACGGTGGATGCGCTCTTCATAGCTCCTATAGTAGGTCTCGCCGCCGGCGTAGTTGGGTCTATGCTCGGTCTCGGCGGGGGGTTCATCATAGTGCCTCTACTAAACATAGCCGGAGTCGACATGAAGATAGCTGTCGGAACTTCAGCCGCGGCCGTGTTCTTCAACGCGGTATCGGCTACCGTAGCTTACGCGAGGTATGGGTACGTATTGTTTAGAGTCGGGGTCCTCATATCGGCATCCGCCGTGGCTTCCGCTTACTTCGGTGCTTACTTAACCAGGTACTTAGACGTCGACACGCTGAGACTAGCGTTCGGGTCGCTGCTGCTGTTCGTAGCTCTTAGAACGGCTACCACCGAGAGCGGGAGGAGGACCCCGGCAGCGACCGCGCAGCTGAGGTGGGGTAACCGAGCGCTTCTTCTACTACCTGGGGGCGGTGTCTTGGCGGGTCTGGTCTCGGGACTCTTCGGTGTTGGAGGTGGTGTTGTAAACGTTCCTCTACTAACGCACCTAGGAGTCTCAATGCACCAAGCCGTCGCCACCTCCTCAATGACTATAACCCTAACTTCTATAACATCAGCAACAACGCACTACGTTCTCGGGAACGTCGACGTACCGCTACTAGCGGCACTAGCTCCCACGGTACTTGTTGGTGCTCAAGTGGGTGCTAGAATTGCTAGAAGAACTAGCTCGAGAACTCTGAAGAGGGGTTTTTCGGCGGCACTAGTATTCATAGCCCTGAGAATGGTCTTGAAGAGCCTGGGGTTTCGAATTCCTTGAGCGCTAGCCCATTGGTTGCTATATACTTCTAGTGCACTGCAGTCTAGGTCTAGGTGTTGGAAGCCGTAGTTCTAGCCGCTGGGTTCGGTAGGGGTCTCGAACCTATAACTCACACCAGACCCAAGCCACTCATACCGGTACTCGATAGAACTCTGCTGGAATACCACCTAGATAACCTCAGTGAGGTCGGTTCCGTGAGGAGGGTAGTTATCGTAGCTAACTACATGATAGAGAAAATTAGGGAGAAGCTCGAGTCTGTGGAGAGTAGGTACTCCTTCGATATCGAGGTGGTAGACCAGGGAAGACCTCTAGGCAGTGGACACGCACTTCTAAGAGGATTGGAGCGAGTTAGCGGGAGCGAGGTGCTAGTGCTCTACGTAGACTCCGCTTACTCAGTTGGTGACCTAAGGGAGATCGCCGGAAGCCCCCATCCGTACACCGTTGCCGCTTGTAGAGTTGGAGATCCGCGCGACTACGGTGTCCTAGTTGCTAAATCAACTGGAGAACTGGAGGATATTATCGAAAAACCCTCGCAGCCCGCGTCCAACCTCGTTAACGCTGGGATATACAAGCTAGCAACCGGGGTAGCTACCTACCTAGAGAAGATCGAGCTGAGTCCTAGGGGCGAGTACGAGCTAACCGACGCTCTAAGACTTCTAGTGCGTAGTGGATTTACGGTTAGAATTCGAGAGCTGACCTACTGGAGGGACTTAGGTAGGTCCTGGAGGTACCTCGACTTCTGCAAGGAGCTCCTCTACGAGAAAGTGAGGTCCTCAACCATTCTTGGCACTATCGAGGAGGGCGTTAAGATTAGGGGACCCATCTACGTTGGTGAGGGCTCCGAAATCCTCTCCGGGACCTACATTGAGGGGCCTGCGTACATCGGTAGGGGGGTTAGGGTAGGTCCGAACGCCTACGTTAGGCCTGGGAGCATTATTTTAGACAACGCTAGGATAGGCTTCTCCGTAGAAGTTAAGGAGAGTGTGGTAATGGAGGGTGCTCACGCATCGCACCTATCCTACATAGGAGATTCGGTGGTCTGCGAGCATAGCAACCTCGGTGCTGGAACTATCACAGCCAATCTGAGGCTAGACAATGGAGAGATCAAGGTGAGGGTCAAGAACGTGAGGGTGTACACCGGTAGGAGAAAGCTCGGGGCCTTAATAGGTGGGTACGTTAGGACCGGTGTCAACGTGTCTATAAACCCGGGACTTAA
The DNA here is from genome assembly GCA_026419835.1 of Sulfolobales archaeon. Taxonomy (GTDB): domain Archaea; phylum Thermoproteota; class Thermoprotei_A; order Sulfolobales; family NBVN01; genus DRZP01. Next base: position 187,537 of record JAOAKQ010000002.1, read on the forward strand.
GGTAGGAGCTTACTCCAGGGTCCTCCCGGGATTAACGCTCTACGAAGACGTCCCGCCGTGCAGTGTAGTTAAGTCGGATGGAACCGTATACAGCTTACCTCGCAGTGAGTGCCCTATAGATAGAGATCTCTGGCTCTGACCTCTCGGCTTACTCACCGACTACTACGACAGCTACTAACCCAGCGGAACTTAGTAGGGCCGCTGAACCGATTATGAAGTCCGTTAGAAAGCGGACTACGAATACCCCAGACCTAATCATCATGACTAGGTACTCCAGTGCCGACCAGTAGCCCATAGCCTGCCACTGAAGACCGACTACTACGAAGTAGATCAGTGTTGAGAGGAGGGTTCCTAGGAGTGAAGCTACCGCGCCTATCACAGCTATGTCCGCGAACCCCCCTCCGAATCTAATAACGAGGAAGGTCAGGGTGAAACCTACCAGAAGTCCGGCAACCGCTGGTGCGTATATTCTCTCGGGAATCACGTGACTGAATAACATAGTCGAGAATCCGAGGAGAGCTGCGCAGATTAGAGTTGCTAGCGCGCTATCTCTTAGCTTCATAAGCCCTCGCCCTAATTCTGTATAGGTAGCTTACGACCATGTAGAGAACCGAGCCGAAGATCGCCATGAACACCGCTATCTGCAGAGCTATTCTCAGCAGAGGGTCTATTTCGAGAGAAGCTATGAACCAGTATATCGGGAAGGATAGGTAAGCTAGTAGAATAGCTAGTATTAGAGGTCTGTAGTACTCAAAGACGTACATTAGCAGGACGGCCAGAGCCACTATCCCAGCTAGGATTAGGAGGTCCTCCAACTAGCGCACCACGAAATACTACGGGTAGGTAGGTTATAAGTGGAGTAAAAACCCGTTCTTAAAGTACCGTATCTGCGGCTAGTACTTCACTACCTTCTAAGTCTCGGGTTAACGATCTCGTCTAGAGCCATACCGAAGAGAACGAATCCCGCTGCCAGCATTATTAAACCGGCTATTGGCGGTATTATCCACCACCACGCGTTCATTAGTAGAGCTCCCTGGTAGTAGGCTTCGTTAATCATCCTACCCCACGTAGCCGCCTCCGGGTCTCCGAAACCGAGTAGCTGTATAGCTGCTTCGAAGAAGACAACGCCGGGTACCGACATAACGATTCTGTAGACTAGGTAGGGCACTAGCTGCGGCGCTATGTGCCTAATCATAATTCTCCACTCACTAGCGCCGAGAGCTTTGGCCGCCTCTACGTAGAGACTGTTCTTCAAAGTCATAGTCCACTGCCTAATTATTCTAGCACCCCCCGGCCAGGCGGTGGCTATTAGAACTGCGTAGATGTTCCACAGAGACCTCCCGAACACCAGGCCGACGACCATGACTAGCGGGATCACCGGTACGAAGTATATTACGTCTGTGAGTAGGGTTATCGAGTGGTCTGCGTAGGTCCCGGCCCTGTAGCCAGCCACCAGTCCGAAGACCAGTGCCACCATGGTAGTTACGGTAGCAACGGCAACCCCTAGAACGACGGCCGTTCTAGCTCCGTAGACGAACTGAGTCCACACATCGTTTCCGTAGGCTGTAGTGCCTAGAACTCCGAAGGCGTCTCCCTTGATGAACACTCTAACTGGTGCGTAGCTAACTCTGAAATAGCCGTTCTGGCACCTCATCATGAAGTTCATCGGGTCGCAGTAGTACGTTACGTTTACAGCTATGTACAGCCTAGTATTTCTCTCCAGTAGGAGGTCGCGCGCAGCGTTTACCTCACCGAAGTGCTGCTTAGCTCTCTCTCTTAGCTCCGGGTCCTGAATAGACAGTATGTACGGCTGGAGCATGTTTCTCATGGGGTTCGGCAGCACGGCTGCCGCTGAAACTCTTAGAGTCCCCTTGTAGTACTGGAATATCCACCCAACTCTCGTGGTAACTACATCGTACAGTGAGTATATTCCTCTAGGAATATCTACCTTAGCTACCCTACCTCCAGGCATTAGCACTTCCAGGACCTTCTTCTCGTTTCTCTCTATAATATCCTTGTTGAACGCCAGAGTATCTACGTTGTACCACGCCTCGGACCTACCCTCTAGGTATGTCGCGTTAAACGCTATCCTCACGTCTAGAGACTTGGCCGGTCTGTACGGATACGCCACGTATTCTTCAGATACTAGCAGCAGGCTGGCGTAGCCGTTCCCCGTGAATTCTATTTCAAAGCCGTCCTTAATGCGCAGCACATTTATTTTTACGTCTCCACTAACAACTCTCTTCTCTATCACGAAGCCGCTCAGTGTTTTAACTATATTGCGGGGCGTGTCGGGCGGTGCTGCCCAATCCGGCACCGCGAAATCCGCGGCTACGACATCTCTTATTGCCGGACTGTACGGCGTTAGTACCGGTGCTAAACCTCCTAGTAGTACCAGTATAGCTATGAAAGCTATACCGGTTACCGCGGTCTTCTTTCTGAAGACTAGTACTAGAACCTCCGTAAGTCTAACTAGTGCGAGCGTAGTGGTCGACCTAATCCGCGATGTACCCGAAGTGCGGGCCACTCTAGCCACCCGTTCTTATCCTGGGGTCTATAGCTACTAGCACCAATTCTGCTACAAATAGCGAGACAACCGTTAGGAATGCCGATATGGTGAAGAATGCCGACATCACTGGGAAGTCCCAGTTTAGTAGTGCTTGGTACGAGAAGTAAGCTATGCCGGGCCAGTTGGAGATGATCTCGAATATTATAGCACCACCGAAGATACCGGGTATTGCGTAAGCTAGAGATATAACGATCGGCGGTCTGACGTTGGGTATTACGTGCTTCCTCAAGGTAGACTTCTCGTCGAGACCCTTAGCTAGTGCTGTGGTTACGTAGTCCTGCCCCATTTCAGATACTACTAGCTGTCTTATGTAGTATATCCACCCACCGGACCAAGCTATTAATGCCGCTAACAGCATGGGTGACATGTACCACAGCAGGTACCTGAACTGGTCCCAATCTCTAATACCTATCTCGGGGGCTCTCACCGGTAGCGGGAATATGTATGTGTTGAACATCACTTTCGGTAGGTAGGCTAGCGTGTAGTATATTATCAGTAGTACGAGCCACCCGGGGAGCATGTTGGAGAATATTGAGGCCTGGATTATTGCCGTATCAAGAGGCTTACCTCTGTTCTTCGCTGCCGTTATGCCTAGGTAGAACCCTAGGACTATTGGAAGTATCGTAGTTATAGTGTAGAACGATAGCGTGTACGGTAGTCTAATAGCTATCTCGTTCATAACCGGTTTCTGCGTGTAGACAGATATTCCGAACTCAAATACAATTACGTTTCTCAGGTACATCATGAGCTGGTCCGGTATGAGGGGTCTATCGAGGCCGAACCTCTTTATAGTCTCGCCAATCCACAAGCTAAACCTAGGGTCTTCAGCCGTTCTCCTCAGCGATGCTAGAAGAGGGTCGGCAGCCATATTACCACCAGCGGCAACTACCGGTAGAACTCTAATGGCTATAAAGTACACCATCAACACTATGACATAGGTTCCCAGCAATCTAATACCCGTTTTAGCTATGAAAGCACCGGCACCCATACTTTCACCCAGTATGTGTGTACTTGCTCTTAAATATGCTTTAATGAAGCACGTATTCTGAGAACTAAATATTCTGAGAACTAAAACCACCCAGGGTTTAAGACCCAGGGTTTAAGAGATAATGAAATTTATTGAAAAATAATATTTAAAGTTAAAAAAATGTCGTGGCTACTTTATGACTACCTTCTTCTTATAGCTACAGATATTCCTAGTGCTACTACTGAGATAGCTATAGCACCGTACGATAGAGTTGCCGGCGCCACGGCTCCTACAGCTTGAGTTGCCTCAGGCACGGCTTCAGCTGAAGTCAGTGCTATAGCTGGAGTCGTTATCTTAACTTCTGGTGCGGCGAACGTGATCATCGGTGGTGGCGCTATTGCTAGCGGAGGCATACCGGGTATTTCAATAACTACCGCTGGGGGTCTCTCAATTACAGGTCCTACTATGGGACCGACGCCCGGACCAACAGCGGCTGTGACAGTTAGTGTAGTAGTGTACTTGTTGTCGACGGACCACTTCATTACGGGCTGCTCCGCGTAGATCTCCACTGCGTAGGTACCGGCTTTAAGTCCTGGCACGGTGGCTTCATACACGCCCTCTCCGATGTGAGTCGCTGTGAAGGTCAGTGTTACAGGTCCTACCAGCTTTACGGTTACCGAGGCGTTGGTAGCTCTAGCACCTAGGTAGTCTTCTAGAGTCACCTGTATCTTGAATGAAGTACCCTCACCCACGGTTGTTGGAACGGCTACGGCTGCGAACTTCACAGTTCTCTCTGGGTGCCTGTAGAAGTACCACGGGTTCCAGACCAGCTCTGCGTAAGCTATTTCTCTAATCTTAGCTAGTGCGTACGGTCCTTGCCCTATCATTGCCGGTAGTCCCGGTACGGTTGGGTGCGGTAGTGTCGACGGGTCTTCTAGCGGGTTGGTTAATCTCTCGAATACGTGTTTAGGCAGCATCACGAACTCCGTGTATGAGTACGGGTCTACCCACCCGTAGTCCTTGAGGTACACCTCGGCGGTGGTCTTATCCACGACCTTGATCTCTACGAGGTGGTCCAGGTACGGACCGTAGTACCTCCTAGTCTTCAGCTCTAGACCGAACTTCTTTATCGTGTACACGTAATCCTCGGCCGTTACCTCGACACCATCGTGCCATCTAATACCCTCAAACAACTTTATGGTAAACCTGAAGACCTTACTACCTCTATATTCAACCTCATCAATTCTGAACGACTCCATGAACATCGGGACTCTGGGCTCCGCGTAGATGTTTTCAGGTCTTGTTACCATGGTGGCCATGTACATTCTGAATATTGCGTCAGCCTCGCTAGCCCACAAGTAGGTAGCTGGGTGGTACGTAGTTATATCGACCGTGTGGAAGTACCTTAGCGTACCTCCGAACTTCATATCTTTATACCTGACGTTGTTCCACCAGAATACCGAGAGACCCACCGGGTCCTTTAGTGGTGGTGCGTAAGCCAGTATTATGGAGTCTCTGTCTATCTTACCATCGAAAGCCGTTATACCGACACTAGTGTAGCTCGGTATCCACGGTATTATCTCCTTGGCTAGAATTAGCTGGACCTTGTGGGCGGCCTCCATAGCCTTGGTCATGTCTCTCGTGAAGTAGAACTCGTCGAGTAGGGCGTCTACCCTGCTGTCGTTAACGAACCACTCGTTCCACCCACCGGGTCTTATCTCTCTGCTGTGGAAGAAGTACCACAGGAATGTTGGAAATCTTCCGAAGCTCCAGCCAATTATCCACGCCTGCGCAACTCCGGCGGTCGTAGCTGCGTCTAGCTCTCTGCTGCTTACAGCTCTTACGGTTACTCTAAGTCCTATTGCTTCCGCCTCAGCCTTGATGTACATAGCGATCCACCAGTACACTGGCGATGTTGCTTCAGGTAGGGATAGTATCTCTATTTCAACAACTCTACCACCCTCCCTCGGGTCGCACCAAGCCGGCCTACCGTCGGGACCTGTGCAGGGTGTGAAGATGCTGGCTAGGAGCCTCCTAGCTTTCTCGGGGTCGTATGGGTAGAGCTTCTCGAAGTCAGCTTCCCAGTTAGCCCAGGCACCGTGCGTTGGCGGGACTATAGTTGGGCACTTAACCGCTAGTCCTCTCAATGGCGACTCGGCGATTATCTTATCTCTATTCCATAGGTGTGCGAGAGCTGCTCTCAGCTCGTAGTACTTAACGGGCCACAGCCTTACGTTGAAGTGGAGTGAACCTAGAGAGTTTATGCCTATGGTGAATATTATGTGAGCGTCCGGTCTATTAGTTCTTATTCTATCTAGGTGAGCTGGAAGTACACCGACCAGAGATAGCTCACCGGCTTCGAAAGCTAGGAGCCTCATAGTGTAGTCCTTCATTACCGGGTAGGTTATCCTGTCTAAGTACGGCCCGTACCTGTACCAGTGCTCTCCAAGCTCCCTCTGAGCTTCTACCGGAGACGCGATGCCTAGGAGTAGTATTGCTATGATCGATACCGTAGCTAGACCTACCGTTACGTACCGCATAACTTACCCCAAGCTAGGTAACACTGAGAGTTTATAAAGCTTCCACTTAGTTCCTAGTCAGACGGATTCGCGCACACAGTTCACGCACCAACTCAGAGACACTTCCCCGGCGTTCTAGTTCTTGAATCTGAAGCTGCGCCAGATGCCTCAGACCGATTTCCGGACTTATTTAGCCGGCCTACACACTATGGTGGAATACGCTATGATACCCAAGCTACCGATTCTAGATGACGTCGATCTCGGGAAGCTCAAAGTTCTAGTTCGAGTTGACTTTAACGTTCCGCTAGATTCCGAGGGCAGGATTCTCGATACGTCAAGAATTAGAGCGCACGTTGCGACCGTTAGGAAGCTTCTTGAAGCTGGGTGTGCCGTGGTTCTAATGTCGCACCAGGGTAGACCCGGTGAAGAAGGCTTTACTCAGCTTAAACCCCATAGCGAGATACTCTCGAACTACCTAGGAATTGATGTAAGGTTTGTTGAAGATGTTATGGGCCCTGCAGCGGTATCTGAAATCAAGAAGTTGAGTTCTGGAGAAGTACTGCTGCTAGATAACGTTAGGTTCGTTTCTGAGGAACTAGTTGAAGCCCCTCCGGAGGTTCACGCTAGGAGTTTCTTAGTGAGAAGACTGGCACCTCTATTTGACCTCTACGTTTTCGATGCCTTTGCTACTGCTCATAGATCTCAGCCATCCATAGTAGGCTTCCCGCTGGTTCTCAAGTCCGTTATAGGCTACGTTATGAGAAGTGAGGTTGAAGCTCTTAGAAGAATCGTAAACTCCGACTACTCGCCGAGAGTCTTCGTACTGGGGGGTGCGAAGGTAGCCGACACACTTAAGATAGTGGAGAACTTGAGTAAGAACAGGTTGGCGGATAGAATACTCACAACAGGCCTGGTAGCACTCGTATTTCACGCAGCTCGAGGAGGGAAGGTCTCCGAGTACGTGCTGAAAGTTCTTGAGGATAGGGGTCTCATCACCATGGTCCCCAGAGCTCGCCGAATACTACTAGGAGGCGCTCCGGTAGACGTACCGCTAGACTACGTAGTAGTTAAGAACGATGGGACTGTGGATGAGTGCCCCGCTAGTGCTATAGTGGGAGTTCCTATGGATATCGGAACCTACACAATGCAGATGTACTCCGAGTTGATGAAGGATGCTAAGCTAATAGTTATGAGAGGACCGGCTGGGTACTTAGAGGATCCCAGGTTTAGAGCTGGTTCCGAATCTCTAATATCTTCAGCTCTAAGAAGTAGCGCATTCCTCGTAATAGGAGGTGGGCATCTCGGAGCTCTCGTAGGGGACAGTGCTGGAGAAAGAACGCACGTATCGACAGGTGGTGGAGCTCTCCTCATGGCGCTCGCTGGCGAAGAGCTCCCAGCTATTAGAGCTCTAAGAGAATCCGCTAGAAAGTTCTTCAACTGGAGCGATAGCTAGGAGCTGAGCTTCGCAACGCGAGTGCGGACTCTACCTGTACAGATCTCACCTGCGGACGTCTTTGATGAAGAGAGGCTGCGTAGCGGTGCTGCGCTACATGAACTTATAAACCCAGTTGATAAGCTTTCATGGAGATCCACGTGTTCATAAAGAAGCCCGTTCTAATAGGTCTAGTTGTCATAGCTCTAGTTGCTGCTATAGCTGCCTACACTCTATGGCCTAGACCTGCGGTTAAACCCTACGCTCTGAACATATGGACTGGCGGGACTGGCGGAGTCTACTATCCACTCGGTGTTAAGCTATCTGAAATGCTAAATAAGTACGCTGGTGACGTAATCTCGTCATCGGTATCTACGAGTGGTGCTTCGGTAGCTAATATGAGAGCTCTCGCCGCTGGAGACGCGAATCTCGTATTCGTTCAAAACGATATTGCCTACTACGCCTATAGAGGGGTCTACATGTTTGAAGGTAGTAGAGTAGGTGTTGTAAGAGGTATAGCCGTTCTCTATCCCGAAGTAGTTCAAATAGTTGTTAGAGCGGATAGCGGTATAAAGAGCATATACGACCTCGAGGGAAAGAGAGTAGCTATAGGAGCTGCTGGTAGTGGAACTGCTGTTGAAGCGGAACTCATTCTAAGAGCCGCTGGATTGTGGGATAAGATAGCCGCTCAAAACCTAGATTTCGTAGCTGCCGCCGAGTCCATTAAGCTGGGTCTAGTTGATGCGGCTTTTGTAGTTGCTGGAATACCTACGTCCGCCGTACTATCTCTAGCTGCGGCAGTACCCGTGAACTTAGTTGAAGTTCCAGATGAGGTACTGAATAAGCTTGTTGAGCAGGGATACAGGTTCTTCATTAGGTACGCAGTTCCCGCAAATACTTACACCGGCATGACATCCGACGTCAGAACTCTAGCGGTTAAAGCCATGCTAGCCGTTAGAGCTGACGTTCCCGACCACGTAGTCTACAACGTGCTGAAAGTCATGTTTGAGCGCATTAGCGAGCTTAGAGAAGCTCACGCAAGAGCGAGAGATATAGAGCTTGCGAGAGCACTAGAAGGAATGCCAATACCTTTGCACCCTGGTGCTATAAGGTTCTACCAGGAGAAGGGAATAAGCATCCCAAGTGAGTTAAGACCGTGAGAGACCGGTTTTGGCGGTCTGTAGATCCAGAAGATTTTTTAATTTCGCGTACACCTTCACGCTCGTAGCTGTCTTCGCATTTTTACTCACACCACTCATATCGGTAGGCTTTGTTAGTATAGATGGAGAAAACGTAGCTGTAGTAGTTAGCGCAGAAACGGAGGTAGTAGTTGTCTACCGCCACAGTGTAGAACTGTACCTGGTCATAGAGAGGTATGTTGTTGAAAACTGCGGTCTTAGACTCACGCAGTTAAAGTGGGCGGGATTTGGAGCTGGAATGCCTTCGTCATATACGGATGTATCGAACTGGTCTACTCTGTGGAGACCTAGTGAAGGAGCTATAGCTAAAATCGACCTAGCTCTGGGGAAGGAGCTCGTCATATCGGTAAAACACGTAGCTGACCGCGCGGTGCTTCTCAGTGGTACGAGTATTGATGTAGGAAGTAATGTAACTCTGAGGACGTGCTTTAAGGTATCTGTCGTAGGTCTCCTCATAGAATACATCAAGCTCGCACTGCTAAAGCCCCACTAGAAACTCACTGAGTACGGTGCTTCGACTTATCTTTGTGTCTCCAGTTTAAGTCATCTGGGGTAGGTCCTGCTAGTTCAAAGTTTCGCTAAGCTACTGTCTTGGTGTAAACCTGGGGTGGTGATTGTAACCCACAGAAATGCTGATGTAGACTCCGTAGCTGCGGCAGTTACCTTGAGCTACGCTCTAAAGCTCTATAGCGGTACGAACTTCGATGTCTGCGTTCCAGAGGGTGCGGATGCCGTTAGTAGGAGGGTTCTCTCCGGCCTAGGCTTCAATATCCCGGAGAGTGAGAAGTGCTCTAGTAGGAGAGTTGTGTTTATTGACGTATCTTCCCCGACCCAAGTAGAGGGAGTGGAGTTCGAGGAGTGCTCACTCGTAGACCACCACTCGGTAAATACGCTAGTAGAGAGGTGTAGCCCTAGAATCTACGACCCGAGTTCTAAAGCTACGTCAGCAATTCTAGCTGAAGTTCTCATGCTGTCCGGGTACGCAATTCCTAGGAATTACGCAACGCTACTACTAGCGGGCATTCTCTTCGATACTAGGTTTCTGAGAATAGCAGACTCTAGGCTACTGAGAGTTACTGCGAGGCTTCTCGATATAGGTGCTGATCTCGAGGAAGCTACTCACCTCCTGGTTCAGCAGGAGGTTCCGTACGCTGAGCGTGTTGCTAGATTGAAGAGCCTCTCGAGAATGGGGATATACGTCATCGGAGATAGGTACATCGTGACCGTGACCTGCGTAGGGGCTTACGAATCATCCTCTCTTAAATACTCAGTAGAAGCCGGGTCCGACGTAGCTATAGCCATAGCTTCGAGAGATAGCGTAGCTCGCATCACCATTAGAGCGAGCGGTAGGTTCGTTAAGGACGTGGGGACCCCCGTAGCCGCTGAGCTAGCTAAGTACTTAGGTGAGCGTCTGGGTGGGAGTGGTGGAGGTCACGAAGCCGCTGCGGGTGCCGCTATCTCCAGAAACTACATTAGAGGTTTGGAGAAGGCTATCGCCGATTTCTTTGAGCTCCGCGGTTTTAAGATGCGGGTGCTAGATAGAGGTAGATGGATGGAGGAGTGTGCTTAAATGGTGAAGATCTACGTAGACGTTAGAGAGAAGGAGTCCGAGGTTCCTAGGTACCTGACGGGGCTGGGTGTAACAGTAATCTTCAAGCAGCTCCCCGTCGGAGACTACTTAATAGCTGAGAAGGTCGTTGCTGAGAGAAAGAGTGTTGGCGACCTAGCTAAGTCGGTTTTCGATGGAAGGTTCTTCAACCAGCTGTCTAGGCTTACGCAGTCGGCTAGTAGATGCTTCCTGGTTGTTGAAGGTGACTTGGAGAAGCTGAAGTACATCACATCGAACTACAGAGCCGTTCTAGCGGCACTCTACTACTCATCAGTTATTAGTAGAGTACCCATCGTACTGACGGATAGTCCGAAGCACACCGCGGAAATACTCAAGTACTTCTCGATGAAGCTCCAGGAGAAGCCCAGGGTTTTGGGAGATGTAGCTAGAGGTAAGCCTAGGGGTGAAGCGGTAGGTAAGTGGCAGCTGTACGTAGTATCAGCTCTCCCGGGAATCGGGGCTAGAACCGCTGAGAAGCTACTGAAGAAGTTCGGGAGCGTAAAGAACGTGTTCAACGCATCTATTCCGGAGCTGGTTAGTGTTGAAGGCGTATCGGAAGAAAAAGCCTCCCTAATCTTCAGAATCATTAACGAACCGTACGTTAAAAAGCAGGTGAAGAGCTTAGAGAGCTTCATCGGGGAAGATAGGGGTGGGGAGTAGTTGCTAGGTCGTGTAGTGGAGGAAGTGCTCGAGCTTTACGTACGTTTTCGGGACCTCGGCTCTAACACCCTTCATAGGGTCGACCACCTGGTTGATTCTGAGGTCTACTACTAGACTTGCCAGCATGTAGGCCTCCTCGAAGCTCGTACCGAGAGCATTCATAAGGACTGAGACCGCTTCCTCCGAAGCTCTGTACGCCGCTTCATCGAGGTCCTTCCCGAAGGCTACTATAGAGTACCTATCCCCCACCTCAACTACCGGGTACTTCGGCCTCTTACCCTTGATTAAGCTAAGCTTTACCCGGACCTCGCCGGAGGCTTCAGCCGCAGCTACGCATATCTCCCCATCCGACTGAACTACGTGTACGTCTCCCAGAGCTAGAAGAGCTCCTTCAACAAACACCGGTAGGTACACTCTACTTCCGACTGTGAGTAGAGCTACATCCATATTCCCTCCGTGATAGCCGGAAGTTCCGGTCGGGAGATCCCCGTCTTCCGGTGCGACACCTACTACACCAACCATCGGTCTAGCTTCGATCTCTAGGTCGTTGAACACCACCTTCCTACCAGCGACTTTCAGTATCTTTACAGTCGGCCTGATCTTCTTATCTGGAAGAGCGCCGAAACCTGGCGCAACTACTATAACAGCTCTATCGAAGACCTTGATATCCTCGATTTCCACAACGAGGGTATCGCCAGGCTTCGCACCCTCGACGTAGAGAGGTCCTGTGGCTGGATTTACTCTACTCCAGTCTATTGACTCTAGGGTCGTGGTCTCATCCACTACCTGACCTCCTAGAGCGTCGAGAGTTTCAAAAACTGCGACATCTCCGGGTGCGGCAGTGTATCTAGCTTGGTGCCGCCTAGAGAAGCTGTAGACTACGTAATCTCTCGGAAGTCTTACAACCAGAGTCCCACCAAACTACTTTTTCGGGTTGAGCTAATTATACCGAGAATTCCGGCGCAGCCGGTCGTACTAAGCGAGGCCCACGCGTTCTCAGACCTTGCGGTGATTATTGAGCACCGTCTTCGGAGAATACCGCGAGAAGCTGCTGTCCGGCGTCCTGGAGTTAGCCTAGGTTGGTGTAGCCTGTCTCTACGAAGGTACCTCTCCCAGCATCTTACTATAGAGCTCGGCACTCCCATACTTAAACCAGATGTAGCAGGTACCTTCCTGAGAAACCATGCAGGGTCCGTACGGTCTACTCGGCGTACAAGCCTTCATAAACATGGGGCACTGAGTTGGCTTAGCTATTCCTAGGACTACCTCACCACAGCGACATGCTGGAGGTAGGTCCGGGCTTTCAGATGCTGAAGTCAGGACGTACTTCTCCGGTCCCGGGGGTTTGAGACCGTACTGCTCGTAAGCATCGAATTCTCCGTACTTCTCTCTTAGCTTAAGACCGCTCTTCGGTACGTACCCTATACCTCTCCACGCGCTATCGACCTCCTCGAATACTTCACCGACATACGCCTTAGCTTGCGGATTACCTTCCCACTTAACGACTCTTCTATACTCGTTGTAGAGTTCGGGGGATCTATCGGCAACCATTCTCACAATTTCCGCGATGGATACCAGGAGGTCCACGCCGTCGAATCCCGATACCGCAGTTGCTATGCCGAATTCCCTCGGTAGGAACTCCCACGCTGAAGCCCCTATGACGGTAGACACGTGTCCTGGAGCTACCACTCCTCTTATTGGGAGAAGACCCCTTTCCCTGTAGAGCTTAACCACGTACCTCATAATGGGTGGTGTTAACCTCAGCGCACTCAGGAGCTTGAGATTGCGGGGTACTTTGAGATTGCGTAGAGGTATTGCGTAGAGAGGAGCGGTCGTCTCGAAACCTATCCCCAGGAACACCGACTCCCTACCGTCCTTCTTCGCATCTTGAATAGCGTCTAGGAAGCTGTAGACAACTCTAACATCAGCACCCTGAGCTCTAGCTTCCGCGAGATTGCGCGGAGTTTTTAGAGATGTTGCTGGAGCTCTGAAAGCGTCGCCGAAGGTGTAGACCCTGACACCATCTAGGGAGAGCTCAACGGCGTACTCGATGATCGACCCAGGGGTTACGCAGACCGGGCACCCAGGCCCAGCAACGAGCTCAACTTCTTCAGGTAGAAGAGATCTTACACCGTACCTAACGGCAGTCCACTCGTGAGTTCCGCAGAAATTCATGATCTTCAACGGTACTTCACCGCGAGATCTCAGCTTACCGAGGTACTCTCCAATAAGTCTCAAAGCGGCTGAAACGATCTTCTCCGACTCCAAGCTCTTCAACAGCTTCTCAACGCTCACTCAGCTCTTCACCACCAACCCGTTTAGCACCGTAACACAAATAACTCCATCTCCACGAGCTTAGACAAAACTAAATCCTTCTACCAGCCAATATTTTTAAGCAAGCGAAGTTGCTATATATATGGGAAATCTTGCCGAACTCCGTTGGTACCGATAGAAAAGCTTCATTTCTGCGTAATACGGAAAGACGTGGCGCACCGTATTACGGGAGTAAAATAGACTAACCCCCCAGAAAGTTAGTTTTGGGCGCCAGCCTCTGCGAAGTAGTCAGTAGGATTAGGTGAATATCTAAGTGCGCAGATCTCAGGCGGAAGGATGACCCCGGGTAAGTCCTTCCGTCAGAGGTTTGCGTGCTTAGGTATTCGCTTGATCTTACTGACCGCTTTGCGGGGGGCGAGACCCAACTAGTTCTAGCAGCTTCCACCCATTACCTAGGTACACCGGTTTCTTGATTTCGTAGATGGAGTGCCCATCGACGTCTATTCCTATAGAGCCAGCCGGTCGGGGTATTTCTAGGAGGTACGGGTAGTGCCTAATTGGTAGAGCTGCGTACACATAGTCAGCTAGACTTACTCTACTGAGAAGCTGGTGGAGCAGCTTCTGCTTAGGTCTAGTCTTCACCTCCACAACGTACACTAGAGGCTTCCTACCGGCTGGTTCGATAGCAACTAAGTCAACTTCGAGTTTATCTACGAAGACGTTGGTGTAGACCCTCATACCTACGTTCTTCATCACCTTACCAACAACATCTAGCAGCTCATCCTCAGATATTGCCCCACCTACATTACGTAGTGGAAGTATATAAGCACATATGTGCTGGTTTTTAACTAACTAACTAAGTTAGGCTTGTACGGTAATACCTTATAAGAATGCTTGTGCAGAAGAGTACCTTAAATGCTCTTAATAGAGCGACCCGCGTTAGACGTGTTTGAAGAGCGCTAGCTACAGGCTACTACGCTAAGTAAGCTATTCTAAAGGTAGTTCCGCACAGTAGTTTCACTTGAAGTAGGTGCTTCAGCTGAGACAGGTGCGCTCACAGATCGCTCTCGCTGAGTTCATCATCTAGTAGAAAAGCGCTTAAGCACTTATTAGCTTACCGAATCGCTCTCGCGAATTCCGGTACATCTACAGTTCTTCAGAGATCACAAGCTTCGCAATTACTTCATTCAAAACTCTGCGAGCTTCTTCCGGCACTTGCTCTGACTTAAGGATCTCATCTAATCTACTCTTGGTGGAGTTTACGAGGTCGATTACCGATGTGTAGCCTTTATTGAAGTATCTGAGTCCTTGAAGTAGTGTAGCTAGGTTATCGCAAATTCTCACTATCACCGACTCCAGAGACCTACCTTCAGCTAGTTCTTGGTGGAGGTCTAGATAGCTCTCCATTCCTAGTTCTCGCAGAGCTTTTTCTTCTAGTAGTCTCGAATTAGCTATGTACTCCTTTACAGACCTAACTATATCTCCAATAACGCTCTCGGCGATATCGTGAATTAGTGCTAGCTTAACGACCTTAGATACGTCCACCTCTACTCCAATACCTCTGAGCCTGTCGGCTATGAGCATAGATAGAAACGCTACCTCAAATATGTGTGAGCTAACGGTTTCAGAATCCGATGGAGGTACCCCCCTTATCATCCAGCCGGACCTAGCGATATTCTTAACTCTCACTGCGAGAGAGTACTTAACCAGCCCTTCCCCACCTCTGAGTAACCTCGGGAACCGAGTTTAAATTAATGTAATACTATCGGTGCTTAAGTCATCGTCAACTTACGTACACAATAACTGTATAAATCTGCTTATACACGGGCTTAGAGCGTATTAGATAGCTTTAAAACTGGTTTAGTACTCAGTTTTGAGGTGCCTACTAGTGAGCACCACTAAAGTAAGTTATTTACAGTGGATGTTGCAGGTTCTCAGGAGGTCTGTAGACCTCGGTGGTTTTCCCGAGGAAGTTTACCAGATCCTAAGCAAACCGGAGAGAGTTCTCATGGTCAGCATACCGGTTAGAATGGATAACGGGAAGCTGGTAGTATTTGAAGGATACAGAGTTCAGCATAACAGCGCTCTAGGACCCTACAAGGGTGGCATAAGGTTCCACCCAGAGGTTGACCTAGAGACTGATATGGCTCTAGCTCTCGGAATGACCTTGAAGAACTCTCTCAACGGTCTTCCCTACGGTGGTGGTAAGGGAGCGGTTAAGGTAGACCCGAAGAAGCTCTCGCCGGGGGAGCTAGAGAGGCTATCTAGAGGATACGCTAGAGCGATAGCACCACTAATCGGGGACCTGATAGACATACCGGCACCAGACGTAGGTACGAATCCTCAGATGATGGCCTGGATGGTCGATGAGTACAGTAAGCTCAAGGGCTACAACGTACCGGGCGTCTTCACCGCCAAGCCCCCGGACCTCTGGGGCAATCCAGTCAGGCTCTACTCCACGGGCTTCGGAACTGCTGTCGCTGGTAAGGTAGCTGCGGAGAAGTACCTGGGTACGTTTGAAGGGCTGAGAGTATCGGTTCACGGCTTTGGAAACGTAGGTCAGTACGCAGCGTACTTCTCGGAGAAGTTCGGTGCGAAAGTGATTGCTATAAGCGATACCTCGGGAACCGTCTACGACCCTAACGGAATAGATACGGCGCTGGCTGTGAAGATTAAAGAAAGTACCGGTAAGGTCGTTAACTACCCCAGGGGCGAGAAGATACCTAGCCCAGACGCGTCACTATACGTAGACTGCGATGTACTGATGCCTTCAGCGATAGAGAACGTTATTAGAGAGGATAACGTACACAAAGTTAAAGCTAAGGTGTTCTCGGAGGGTGCTAACGGTCCCATAACACCCGAGGCTGAGAGAGTGCTCTACGAAAGAGGAGCTGTAGTAGTTCCCGATATTGCCGCTAATGCCGGCGGGGTTGTGATGTCATACTTAGAGTGGGTCGAGAACCTGCAGTGGTACTGGTGGAGTGAGGAAGAGACTCTGAAGAGGATAGAGTCTCTCATGGTGGGCAACATTAAGAGACTCATATCTAAGTACGAATCTCTGAGAAGTGAGAGAGGACCGGTAACCATGAGAGACGCAGCTTTCGTCACAGCTGTCGAAAGGATATACAAAGCAATGAAGTTGAGAGGCTGGATATAGCGTCCAACACTATACGAGACTTTTTTAGTCTAGCGCTTTCCACGATCACTTACTCTAATTCTAGGTGTTGTTAAATTATTTGTTCTAGTACCTAGAACTACTTGAGGTCGAGGTTGGTGATAGACGAGAAGCTACTTACGAATGCTGTAGACCTAGCTCTATCTCAGGGAGCTACTTACGCTGAAGCTAGGTTCCAGGAGGACCTAATCGACTCTCTAGTTATGAGGAATGGTAGGGTTCTCTCTCTATCTACTTCAGTAGTTCGAGGAGTTGGTATTAGAGTTCTGGTTGGTGGAGCTCTCGGGTTTGCCGCAACGGATAGACTCGGTAGGGAGTCTATAGAGGCTACAGTCCTAGAAGCTATTAGTAGAGCTAGAGCTATCGCTCCACTAATGAAAAAACCAATAGAGTTCGATGAGTCTAGAGTTGGTAGAGCTAGCTACGAAGCGGTGCCTAAGGAGAGCTTCGAGGCTCTCGGTCTCGAGAGTAGGGTTGAGCTAGGTAGAGAGGTATATAAGTCCGTTAGCGATACCTTGAAGAAGACCCGCTTATCCGTACTAACATTTGGCTTCACTACGAGCTCGCAGAGAAAGCTCGTAGTGAATAGTGATGGAGCGTACGTAAGATCCTCCGTTCCCAGAATATCCGTGTGGGTGAACTTCGTTGAACACTCACCAGAAAAAGGAACGATCCAGAGATTTCTCGATTTCGGTGCCGCTGGGGGTGCTGAGTGGTTGCGGGAGTGGAGGGTAGTCGATGAGGTATCTCAAGAAGCATCAAACCTCGAGAGAGTCCTGGTGGAGGGTGTTGAACCTCCAAAGGTAGATGTAGATGTTGTCGTTGGGTCCGAGATCGTCGGTCTGGTGGTTCACGAATCCGCCGGACACCCAATGGAAGCCGATAGAATACTTGGAAGAGAAGCCGCTCAAGCCGGCGAATCGTACGTGAAGTCAGACATGGTCGGTAGG
The DNA here is from genome assembly GCA_026419835.1 of Sulfolobales archaeon. Classification (GTDB taxonomy): domain Archaea; phylum Thermoproteota; class Thermoprotei_A; order Sulfolobales; family NBVN01; genus DRZP01. Next base: position 204,891 of record JAOAKQ010000002.1, read on the forward strand.
TTCGAGGTCGGCGGTAAGTATGCGACAGTTGTCGAAGACCCTACAATACCTGGAAGCTACGGATTCTACCTATACGACGATGAGGGGATTCCAGCGAGAGCTAGGTACCTGTACAGAGAGGGCATCCTCTTCGAACCACTACACAACAGGCACACAGCGAGAGTTTTCGGAACTCTAAGCAATGGTGCGGCGAGAGCTATGAACTACGCTAGTGAACCGATAATTAGGATGAGCAATACCTACCTAAAGCCTGGTGATATGAGTTTCGAAGAACTTCTAGAGGATGTGGAGCTCGGCGTCTACATCAAGTCGTACATGGAGTGGAACATAGATGATATAAGGTGGAACCAGAGGTACGTAGGTTTGGAGTCGTATTTGATAGTCAACGGAGAGATCTCGAAGCCCGTTCGAAACCCAGTTCTAGAGGTAACAACTCGAGGATTCTACAGTAGGATATCTGGTGCTAGCAAGTACCTTAAGTTCTATCCCGGAACCTGCGGAAAGGGTGAGCCGTCCCAGGGAGTCCCGGTGTGGTTCGGGGGTCCGGACGTTAAGCTCGCAAAGATTAGGCTGGGTGTAGCTGTATGAGTGCGGTAGACCTAGCTGGAAGAGTTCTCTACGAGCTAAGGGACAGGTTCGACAACGTAGCGGTTAGGGTCGTTAGCAGAGACTCGGTAATGCTTAAGATATGGAATAGCCAGCCGGGAGTTCTGCAGATGTGGAAGGATATCGTTACGCACCTACTCCTAGGTAAGCGGAGAAGGGTTGCCGTACTAGAGTTCAGAGTTTCGTCTCCCGAAGAAGTAGTTAGTGCTGTGAAGAAAATAGAAGACTACGTAGCTAGGGTCGAAGAATCGGAGCTATACGCAGACCTCCCAGAAGTAAAGAAGCCGGCACCTCTTCAAGGAGGGTACGATAGGAGGGTAGTCGAGTACTTCTCAGACCCTAGGCCTTTAGCGGAAGTCGTAGTTAACTCGGCTCTCAGTGCTGGCGCTGAGAGAGTAGCTGGAACTATAGAACTCGAGGAAGTAGAGGTAGCGCTAGCTACTAGTAGAGGGTTTAGCGAATCCTACCGCAAGACGGAGGTCATGGCATACCTGAGGTCCTTTAGAGGGGACCTCAGCGGTCACTGGGCGTGGGGTTCTACGGCGATCGACCTCAAATCTCTGGAGAGCGTGGGGTCGAAGTCCGCTGAGATACTCAGCTACGCGAAGACTAAGTCGGAGTTTGCGCCGGGTAGGTACGATGTGATCTTATCGCCACTGGTCGTTGGAAATCTGATGAACTACGTGGCCTCAATGGCTTCCGGTATGGCGATACTGATTGGAATGTCTTTTCTAGCGAAGAAGAGCATCGGGGACTCGATAGCTTCAGAAAGCTTTACACTAGTAGACGCGCCGAGAGATGCTTTGCTACCGGGTTCTACGCCGTTCGATGATGAAGGTGTTGAAACGTACGATAAGCCGATTATCGATAGAGGAAGGCTGGCTTCAGTACTACACAACACAGCTACTGGAAAGGTCTTCAAGTCCTCAAGTACCGGTAACGCTGGCTGGGTAAATCCGAGACCTTGGAACTTGATCGTCAAACCCGGAGACTCCTCCCTCGAAGGCATGATCTCGGAGGTGAGGAGGGGCTACTTAATAACGAACAACTGGTACACCAGGCTTCAGAACTACGTAGAAGGGCAGTTCTCTACAGTTGCACGAGACGTAGTTCTCGAGGTCAGAGATGGAAGTATTGAGGGCTACGTAGATAGAGTTAGAATTGCTGATAAGTTTGAAGCACTGCTTAAGTCCGCTAGAGCTATGAGTAGGGAGCTATACGACATCGCATGGTGGGAAGTTAGAATACCTACGAGAGCCCCCTACATACTGGTAGAGAGCGTGAACTTAACGAAGCCCGTGGTATAAGTTTCAGGGTTTACTCCACACTATTAGCACGTTTTTCTTCAGTTTAGATTCTTCCATATCCATGTTGTCTGAGGATTTATAAGTCTTATCTTGGGAGGTGTCTGGTAGCTATGGAGGTTAGGGTTAGGTTCAGGTGCTTCAATCAGGCCATATGCGGAGAACTAGCTGAGTTCATATCTAGGTATAGAGGCGTTAGGTCTTCGCAGATAGCCTACGAAGTCCGCGGTGATGTTCTTGAAGTATCGATCTTCGGTTCTCCGAACGAAGTAGTGAATACGAAGAAGGCTATGAAGAGAGCTTACGATGAGTGGAGGAGGTTCGTAGAGTTCAGGTCTGGAAAGCTGGGGGAGCTCGATGTAGGTACGCTGTCCCGCATTACCGGTAGGCCCGTGGTGCCCGAGGTTCTGGTCGCTTTGCTGAGGAGTAGAGGGTACTCAGCTGAGCTTAGTGGCGGTGAGCTGGTAACTAACGCTCCACCGGATCTTGTCGTAGACCTTAGCTCAGACGTATCGCTGAAGCTCGAAGAAGTTTCGCGCGAGTACCCTAAGGCTAGTCGCAGTTTGAAGTACCTACTAGCAGCTCTCTCCGTACTTGGGTATGGTGTGGAGGAGGTACTCCAGTACTTAAAGCAGAGGGGTCTCGTTGAAGAAAACCGCAGACTCAAACTACTTAGAAACTGGTGCGACTTATTAGCTGCTCTACGTACCGTAGGTGTAGGTGCGAGCGGGAGTGAAGATAGAGATCAGGAAGGTCGATGAGAGAGAGCTCATAGTTAAAGTCTTCGGCGAGACGCACACGCTGGGCAATCTCCTAGCTAAGTCAGCTCTTAAGCACCCAAACGTTAAGCTCGCAGCTTACAGCATAGAGCACCCACTAGAAGAAGCGTTCGTCCTGAGAATCATCACTGACGGTAGCAAGTCGGCGGTTCAAGTGCTAAGAGAGGTCGTTAAGAGCTTGATGAACTTAAGCGATGAAGCTATAGATAGGTTTAGAGAAGCCGTTGAAGCACCTTCACCACCTAGTGGTTGAGTCCAACGCCATCAGCCAGGCCGCTGCTCGCACTGCGCGCTAACATCTTCTAATGGGTGTCTTGGGTGAGTAGCTACCTAGAGAACCTCAAGTTCTGCGCTCCAGCTGGAGTTAAGAAAGAATCGAGAATAGCTCTACTCAAGAAGGTCGATAAGCTAAACTTAGTAATAGTTCTCGTACTAAGAGGTGTGAAGGGCTTGGAGAAAGCTTACGTAGTGAGTAGAGAAGAAGAGCTGAGCAGAATTCTAGAGCAGTTTTCAGCTACCGCTCTAGATGTAGATAAGCTAAACCCCGAGAACTTACTGGGCCTACCTAGCGGTCTTAGGGAAGTAGTTGTACGTTACGGAGAACTTTTAAAACGCTTATCTAGTGAGCTAATCTCTCTAGTAGGATAGGGTGAGTGAATGAAGTTCTGCCCTAAGTGCGGGTCGCTGATGCTCCCGAAGAGGGAGGATGGGAAGACGGTGCTCGCCTGCCCTAAGTGCGGCTACTCCCTGCGAGCTGAGTCCGAGTACAGACATTCTCAAGTAGTAGCTAGAAGAAAAGAAAGAGAGAGGCTGGTAGTGATCGATGAAACCTCTAAGAAGGTTGGACTACCTATTGCGAAGGGAGTTAAGTGCCCTAGGTGCGGTAATGAGGAAGCCTACTACGAAATTCTCCAGACGAGGAGAGCTGACGAGCCTCCTACTAGGATATACAAGTGCTCTAAGTGCGGCTACGTTTGGAGAGAGTACGAGTAACTGAGTAAGCTCACCTTTCTAGAGTAGCCTGCCAGAGCTCCTTCAGACTGCGCATCATGTAGATGCTGTGGTCAGCTATTCTCTCCAGAAACACTACGGAGAGTAGGTCCGCCATGAGGCACACGTCAGCTCTTCTCGAGGCTTCTTTAAGAGCTGTCGATAGTATTTCATCAACATCCTTCTCGAGGGCTTCCGCTAGACCGGCAGTACCCTCAAATTCGCTCTTCGAAGCTTCCAGGTAAGTTGACATCATCTTAATCGAGAGCTTGACTAGCGTTATAGCTGATTGAAGGGCTTTCCACGAGTACTCTAAGCCGCACCTAGATGGATTGATAGCTGAAATAAACCTCGAGATATCGAGAGCGTACCTGGAGAATCTAAACAATCCGTACGAAACCTCGTAGTAGAACATCAGCCTACTCAAGTCGGATGCCGTAGGCTGGAAGCGCGCTACGGCTTCAGTAGTCATCCTCTTTATTTCCTCCTTCAGTTTTAAAGCTTTAGCGGCTCTATCTCTGTAGTACTCCGGGTTCCAGTCCATATTTACTAAGCGAACTAATTCCTCAGCTATAGTTTCCGATAGCTCAATTACCTTTCTATTGATATCGTTTATTGCTAGATCTATCGGCCTCATAGTCCTACCCGAATTTTCCAGTTATGTACTTCTCAGTAAGCTTATTTCTAGGTCTAGTAAATATCTGCCCGGTGGGGCCTGTCTCGATTATCTGCCCATCGTACATAAATGCTACGTAGTCAGACACTCTAGATGCTTGAAACGGGTTGTGCGTGACTATCAGTACGGTCACTTCCTTCTTTAACTCAACTATGAGTTCCTCGATCTTAGCTGTAGCAACTGTATCTAGGTTGGACGTAGGTTCGTCCATTAGGAGGACCTTAGGCTTCATAGCTAGAGCCCTAGCTATACACAACCTCTGCTGCTGACCTCCAGATAGCTTAGATGCCGGCGAGTTGAGTCTGTCCTTAACCTCATCCCACAGGTAGGCCTTTTCCAGCGCCCACTTCACTAGCTCATCTAGCTCCGCTCTCGATCTCACTAACTTGTTGATCTTAGGTCCCAGCGCTACGTTATCGTAGATACTCATGTTGGGTATCGGGTTCGGTATTTGAAATACCATTCCTATAGTGCGTCTAACTACCGATGGATCTGTCTTAGAGTTGTAGACGTCGATTCCGTCTACAACTACCTTCCCTCTAACCGCCAACCCTTCGTAGAGGTCGAGTATTCTATTCAGAGCTCTAAGTAGTGTCGACTTACCGCTTCCCGACGGACCCATAATAGCGAATACCACGTTTCGAGGAACTTCGAGGTTCACCCCCTTGAGTATATCGCGGCCGGAGATACTAACCCACAAGTTCTCTATGTGTATTACTGGCTCCACCCTACCTCCCCCTGAGAAGAAATTTCGAAACGGTAAATAGTGCTAAGCTGAGAGCGAATAGAATGAAGGAGGCTGCCCAGCTGAGGTCGACCCAGTTCTCGTATCCCGTTAGTCCGAAGTAGTATACTGCGAGTGTGAGACTACCTATAGGTCTAAACAACACCTGCGCATCGAGTAGTGGGTAGACATCCGAACCGAATGCTGTGAAGAACAGTGCCGCGGTTTCACTGATCATTCTCGCAAGTCCAATGGAGAGAGCTGCGTAAACCGTTGATTTCAAGTACTTTAGCAGTACGTACGATGTGAGAAATCTTCCAGCTCCTAGAGAGTACGCCGCCTCCCGGACGTGCTGGGGAATCGACTTCAAACCATCTTCAACCTGCGCATACATGTAGGGAACTGAAACTAGGAATAGAGCTACGGCACCAGATAGTAGACTAAAGGGCTTGAAGCCGGGCACGAAGGTCTTTACGTACGGTGTGAGAGCCGACATTATACCGTAGACTGAGAGACCTACGACTATAGTTGGAAACTCTATGAGCATGTGCGTCATTAACCTAGTTACCTTACCTAGTTTTCTCTCCCACGGCTTGAGCGACTCCGCCGTAAATACGGCCGCTAGAAGAGATATTGGGACTCCTATAGAGAAAGCTATCGCAACGAGTAGAGCCGTTCCCAGTAGGTGGGGACCGACGCCACCTACTTCTTGAGCGCCCGGAACCGCTGGGATGTCGGTGAATACTCTGGGGAAGTTGGAAGCTACCACAGCTAGACCTCTGTACGCGACCGTGGCTATGATGTGCCCTACTAGCACTACCGTCAGTAGGAAGGCGGCTAGCAGTGAACTAAGTATCGCAGCTGACTTCAGCTTTCTCGCAGTCCTCAAGTTCTCTCACCACTCTTCAGTAGTAGGAAGTTCACCGCTAAGCTAATGAAGAACAGTACTAGAGCGGCGTAGAACAGAGCCGGGACCATGTAGTAGTAGGCTTCCGCGTTCGGGTACTGGTCGGCGATTAAGCTAGATATGGTGTAGCCAGGTCTGAATATCTTGAAGAAGTACGGGTTAACGACATTGCCTACAACCATAGCAACGGCGGCCGTCTCCCCAACGGCTCTGCTGTAGGAAACGGCCATAGCGGTAAGTATGGACCTCCTAATGTACTTAAGCTCCAGTAGCACCACCTCAGTCTTCATCAGCCCCAGAGAGTACAGCGCTTCTCTTATGTGCATAGGTATCGACACCAACCTCTCTCTAATTATTGAGGAAGATAGGGGGGTTACCATAACTGCTAGAAGTACGGCAGCCGAGAATAGGGAGGTGCCTGTAGGAGATGGGTGGCCGAGGTATGGTGATAGACCTAGCGATACTAGGGGCTCCATTACGTAGCTCCTTAGCACCGGTGAAAGAACTTTAAGACCCCAGAGTCCGTATATTACGCTAGGAATAGATGCCGCTAAGTCCATGAAGTTCTTGACTACGGGCCTCAGCTTATCGGGAATGTACTCAGCGTAGACCGCGGCCAGCCCGATGGATAGAGCTAGGGAAATCGCTAGAGCGAGAGATGCCGTTACGACGGTACCACCAAGAGCGAATAGAAATCCGTACTCCTCACTTACTGGATTCCAGATACTGTGAATTAGAGGCGATACTCCATCGCGAAGAACTATTGGTAGACTCGTAGCGAACAGTACTAAAACAACTAAAACTACGGAGGAAATGAGTATGAAATTAGTTATCGATATTAGCTTAAATACATCCAAAAATCTCTTTAAACTCAGTGCCCTACGCATGGTACTCCGAGAGTTCCTACTGCGCACTTATTAAAGCTTCTAGGTACTGCAGTGCTTTAACTCTCAGAGCTTCTGGAATAGGTATGAATCCCTCAACAATGTTCTCCGCTTTCTGACCTTCAGTCAGAACCCATCTAAAGAATTCGTAGAGAGCTAGTCTAAGCTCTCTAGGTGCGTCGAGATACATGAAGGCCACCGGGGTTCCAACGATTGGGTAGGTGTTCTCTCCCTCTCTGTTCATGTAGTACTTCAGGGGTAGGTCTCCCCAGAATTCCTGAGGTCCCGGTAGGTCCACGGCCGCTCTCTTCAGTGCCTCGGAGACCGTGGTCGCGTCGGGTTTAACGAACCTACCTTCTCTATTCCTTATGAACGCCACGGGGATCTTCTGCTGAATAGCGTACGCCGCTTCTACGTACCCTATGGAGTACGGTGTGTTCAGTACCTTAGCTGAAACACCCTCGTTTCCTCTAGCTCCTTCTCCAAGACCCATCTGGTCTCTGGGCCATGTCACTGTGTACCCGTAGCTTACCTTCTCCGCCCACTCCTTCGAAATTAGGGTTAGGTACATGGTGAATAGCGCCGTCGTTCCACTTCCATCGCTTCTGTGCACTCCGTAGATCTCCCTATCCGGTAGGTGCGCGCGGCACCTACTGTCCTGGAGTTCCGCTACCCTGGGGTCGCTCCACTTGATTATCTTCCCTAGGTATATGTCGGCCACGACCTCACCTGATAGCCTTAGCTCACAGCCCGCTCTCGCGAACTCCGGTATGTTGTATATTACCGCTACGCTACCGGCTACTATAGGTATCTGAATGAACCTTCTCCTACTGTCAACGAGCTTCTGGTACCCGGCTTTGGATATCCCGATATCGCTAACACCGAAGTCTAGAGCTCCCTCAAGCCACTTAGCTTCACCAGCACCACTACCAATAGATTGGTAGTTGACGGCTATCCTACCCCCGGTCGACTCCATAAACCTCCTAATCCAGAGCTGCATCTGAGGATTGACGAAGCTAGCGCCGCCACCAGTTATACTAGCGGGACTCGCTGTGATCGTAGGTGTTGGAGTTTGTGTGGGGGTTGGAGTTACGGTAACTGTGGCGACCTCTCTTCTAGCTAACTGACTTTGCGCTACAGTAAAGCCTACCACACTCAGTACTACGATAGCACTTATTGTTACTACGAGCTTAAGTTTCTTCACCTGCACCACCACGTGTACGGAAGTTTTATAGCTATTAAGCCTGTATATTTTAGCGTATATTCAGCATATGTAAGTATATTGAGAAATAGCTGCCGAAGTCTACACTCCTAAGTATTTAGCTGGTGGTCCTAGAGTATAGGCTGTTGACTATTACGTTAATAACTACCTCCGCTATATCCGTTATGTAGTCGTAGATTCTCATAACGTGGTAAGCCGCTAGAATACCGCCTTCTTTACGCAGCCTGGGGATAACGCTGTGTCTAAACGACTTCTTACTCTCTATAAGGTTGACCAGCTTAGATACGGTGTCGAGAGCTCCAAAATCTTCGTGACTCTTCAGTAGGTTCTTGAAGATTTCAGCTATGTCGTGAAACGTTACCGACATAGCTCTCACTTGATTAGCTATGTCGAGCTGCTGAAGTGACTGCTCACGCACTTCGTGAACTAGCTGGACTAGGTGGTCTGACAGTCTCTCTAGATACCTAGATATTAGGAGTAGTGAGATGAGTACTCGAACTCCGGGGAACTCAGGGTATGGTTTATCTATAGCTTTGTATATGGCCCTCTCAACTTCAAACCAAGCCCTATCGACCTCGCTATCCAACTCTTCTACAGCATCAGCGTACTCCTCTGAAATACTGGCAGCTTTCTCGAGTACTTCAACTGCGTATTTAAAAACTGTGGAGACGCTGTTGAATTCTCTAAGGACTGCCTCGAAGGGGCTTCCAGGCTCCCGCGCTATAGCTATAGTTACGAAGTTCTCCCCCTCTTCAGCTATCTCATAGCCTGGAGTGTAGCCAAGTACTTGAAGAATAAATCTTCTCATAGATAAACCAACTCTCTTTCTAGACACTAGTCTCACTCTATCAAAACCCATTACGTATAGAGAGATTAGAACGTATTTTAAATCTCCTTCAAACATGCCATCCAAGTCTATAACGGCAGACCTCTCTCTTACCTCACCAATTTCTAGGCAGAGAGTCTTCTCCCCATACTTGATCACCACCTTAGAACCCTTATCGATACCGTTCCTCCTACACCACTCTTTCGGTAGGTAGAGAGCTATAGAGCCTCCTAGTTTTTGAAGAGTTCTAATCTCCTGCTTTATCTCCATACATACCCGGTATATACGTACCAGAACTCAAATATATACTAATATGCTGGCTTCACACTTATTATCTCGTAAAACGAGTTCATGGAGCGTGATTGAGCTCCTAGGTTGTACCGTAGACTACGTAAATTCACTAAAATATTATTATAGTGTGAAACGTACTGCTGGAAGGTAAGAAAATGCGAAATAACATCTCTGGAGAGAACCTACTTAGGCTGCCGTTATTAGCTTTTAGAGTTAGTGCGAGCTTGGTGGTGTTTTGAGTGGGTGATGTGCTTGACCGAAGCTCTAGTCATTGAAAGAGGTAGGATCGGGTTAATATCGAAAGTGATTCTCACTATTGGTGTACTAGTGACTTCTTATGAGATAGCGGTAGTTATGGGTTTAAACTTCGCTCTATACACCATCGCGAGAAACTTGGGGGCGGAGCTCAGGTTCTTACTCGACGTTCCGGATATACAGCAGAGCATGGCATTAGTTCTAGGGTTGGTTATGGCCGTAGCTTTCCTGATATACCCCGCTCGAAGAAGCACTCCACCAGCTAGAATACCTGTCTACGATTACGCACTTGCTTCTACAGCCTTTCTATCTATGTTCTACTTAGCGCTAGTATACCCATCGGTAGTTAGGACAGGCTACGTTGAAGCTACGGTAGCTAACGTATTGATACCTACTGTAGCCATAGTCCTACTTCTAGAAGCTGCGAGAAGAACTCTAGGAGTGGCTCTACCAGCTATAGCGGCAGCAATCCTATTCTTGGGCTACGTGTTTAAGGGATTCAACATTAGGCACCTAGTTAACCACATGTACTTCGCGAGAGAAGGTATATTCTCAACACCTCTCTTCGTAATGGTTTCCTACGTATTTGCTTTCGTCTTCTTCGGCTCCGTACTCGAGAAGATCGGTGTAGGTGAGTACATAACTAAGTTCGTAATGTCTCTCGTAGGGCATAAGTGGGGAGGACCCGCGAAAACGGCTGTAGTAGCTAGCGCTCTCATGGGGACCATATCCGGGAGCTCTGTTGCCAACGTCTTAACCACGGGGACGTTTACGATACCGCTCATGAAGAAAGCTGGCTACCCACCGGAGATCGCTGGTGCTGTAGAACCAGCTGCGTCTACGGGCGGTCAGCTAATGCCGCCTATTATGGGTGCGGCAGCCTTCGTCATGGCACAGTTTCTCGGTAGACCCTATAGAGACATAATAATAGCGGCAGCACTACCGGCCATCCTATACTTTACCTCGATCTACGTCTTCGTAGATAGGTTAACTAAGAAGCTCGATGTGAAGCCTCTAAGTAGGAAAGAGCTACCTTCTTTCAGAGATTTAGTGGGGGGAATGTACATGCTCAGCCCGATACCTCTCATTACGTATCTACTTCTCGCAGGTTTAGAACCTCAGTACAGTGCTTTAGGGTCTATCGGAGCGGCCGTAGCCTCTGCTTGGATATATCAGAGAGGAGTTCCTAAGCTAACTAAGGCCTTAGCTGTTGCGTCCGTAGTTCTAGTGGCTGTGGCCGGGTTTCTCCTCGGACTACCAGTGAGTACAGCCATATTTATGTCTGGTGCTGGCGCTTTAGCTATTGCGGTAGTTCTTGGAGCACTGCTGAGAGGTGGGAGGAAACTGGCTAAAGCCGTTGTAGATTCCTTCGATACGACAATTCGAAGTACTACTACGATATTTCTAGCTGCCTCGTGCGCCGGTCTAATTCAGGGAACTTTAACGCTGACTGGTTGGGCTACCGAAATCGGTTACAGACTTGTAGATATCTCTGGAGGAAACCTATTTATCCTCATGCTAACGGCTATGTCTATAAGTCTAGTACTAGGAATGGGAGTGCCTACAACAGCTAACTACATCATAACTTCAACTATAGTCGGGGTACCTATGGCTAGAGCTATACATCAAATAACCGGAATAGATATGGAAGCTTCTAAGCTTGTCGCGCACATGTTCGTTTTCTACTTCGGGATCATAGCGGACCTAACTCCTCCGGTAGCCCTGGCTTCGTACGCGGGATCTCTCCTGGCGAAATCCGATTTCTGGAAAACGGCGCTTAATGCTACTAAGTTAGCGATAGCTGGCTACCTAGTTCCATACATCTTCACTCTCAACCCGACGATCCTAATTCTAACTGCGAGCACCTGGACCTTAGAGTCTGCGTACAGCCTTCTCTACGGACTAGCTAGCTCTGCTCTATCTCTACTTCTTTTAAGTGCCGGCGTAGTTGGCTGGCACGCCTCTCCACTGGGAGTTACTCAGAGAGTACTATTCGTGGTACTAGGGCTTATGCTACTACTACCTATATCTCTTCGAGAACTCACAACTATATCGGCAGCAGCCACCTACGTAGCTCTCTACATCTACAACCGGCGGAGAGCGGTCGCCTAAGAAAGTTAAACCCCGGCACAGTAGCTGCGCACGTAATACCGTAGCGAAAAGCACTACACTGGCCTCAGCACTATCGAAGAATCCACAGAGTGGCTGAACTTCGGGGAGGTGGTGTTGAAGCACTAAATAGAGTACGTAGCTAAGGAGCTCAAGCCGCACAAGTAGAAGTAGGAAACCACTGGCAGCCCCCAACAAGCACATACTAGTGGCTCCAGGCAGTCTACTCATAGCTAATAGAGTAGTAAATGCTGTGTCTATCTAAAATAACTCAACACGCACCAAAGCAAAGAATCTAAACGCTGCTCACCGAATTACGTCCTCCCCGAACTTCACTTCATCTTCGTAAATCTCGTTCCACGAAGAACTAACCTCCTCTTAAACACCGCACCCCAGAAATCCGCTTTTCCTTCGAAGGTGGCTCCTTTTACTTGTCCGGGATTTTAGCTCGTTCTTCTCTCTCCATGTGACTAGATTTCTACTTCCCGCTGTTTATGTGTGGTAGGTTTGCGAGGTTGATTGCGGATTCTACCTACTTGACTTCGTGTGCTACTGCTCTGTAGGGTGTTGGGGGTTGGTGTGTGAGTTAGTGGCGGTGCGGGTTTTCTTCGGAGTGCGCGCTGTAGTTATGATTGCGGTGAGAAGTAGTCCTATTAAGGTCCCTATTCCTAGGTAGAGTACTGGTTCTACTAGTGTACTACTCTGTGTTATAGTGCGGTAAGCGGTTACGGTTCTCTCGCTAACTACGTCGCCACCCCTCTTCTCTTCATCTGAAGAGACCTGCCCGCCCGCTCTAGGTGCTTCGTACTCGCTTCTCTCCCTTAGAGAATCTGCGTAGAACGATGCTAGAGCGGATACTCTAGTGAGTGTGTAGATTTTTGAGATAGCTGATTCGTTCTGCGTAGCGGCGAGCTCTAGGTAGAGAACTAGGCTTATCGGAGTGCAGTCTCTTAGTGGCTCCAGCCCTAACTCCATACCTATAGCTCTACCTAGAGCAGCTATCGTGCTGTTCACATCCTGAGTAAACATGGAGACTAGAGTAGCGTACCCGTAGGCTAGCGCGTCAACTCCGAGAGATAGCCTATCTAGAGGTATCGCAGACCTCTCCATCAGCTCTACTCTAGTAACCATCTCGCTGTACGTAGCGGTAGGTACTCTGATCCGTTCTTGGAAGGAGATTACGTATGCGTAGATGTTGTAAACTAAGTTCTCGACGACCACGGTCGAGTACTCCAAGTACTTCGGGTCTAGAGTACAGCAAGCACCGCTCTCGGAGTCTTCGAGAAGTAGGAGACTCCAAAGCTCCGCAGTTATCGCTCTAGATTCCGCTACCGCTAGGTAGTACGTGAGTCTATCTATGCGTGATTCCGAGGTAGACTTGTTTAGGTAGAGTAGAGCCTCGTACGCCCTGCTGAGAGTAGCTATCGCTACGTCCAGACTTTGAAGGCAGAGCGTGCCGGACGCTGCGAACCGGTCGTGGACGAGTCTTACGACATCCTTCACTCTACTTTCAATACCTCTTCCTATAGCGTTCAGAGTCTCCGTGCTTTCTAGACCTTTAAGTAGGTAGAGTCTCCACAGGGAGTTTATGAGGACTTGGAAGTACGTTGATGCGGCGGAGTAGAGGTACCTCTGCTCGTACAGACCGTCGGCGCGGTTGAGGAGGCGGTGGACCTCGCTCTCTATATCTTTTACAATACTTTCGAGACTAGCTCTTAGAGGTCTAGGTAGGGAGCTCATCGCAGATTCCTTAATAGAATCACCGGACTCCACGGCTTCCAGGACTCTAGCTCGGAGTGCTTCGGACCAGGACCTCACCCGCCGCTCGAGTACCGTAATGTTGTAGATGGTTGCGGTTCTTTCAGCTGGTTCTGGAGGTACGTACCTACCGCTAGTAAGTATCTTCAGTGCTTCATGTACTGTGGCAACGGGTACTACCTCAACACCGAGTTCTCTTCCGTAGCTAACTAAGTCCACTACCACGGTTTCAGTAGTGTAGATGGTTACGGGCCCCACAGTTCGAGGAACGGTTACCGTCTCGGTGTACTTGGTCTGACCGTACGGAACTAGAAAGACCCTGGCCCCGGCCTTCGCAGCTGCTTCTAGCTTCAGTCTCAGCCCGCCAACTGGGGCTACACTACCGTCCGGCATGACCATGCCCGTTAGCACCACATCGCTGCGGAGGGGTAGGTCTAGGAGGGCCGCTGCGAAAGCTGCGGCAGTGGCCGCACTAGCGCTAGGACCGCCGACTATCGGGGAGCCGGCCTTAATAGAGGCTAGAAAATCGCACGACGCGAATCTAGTACCGGAAACCCGGCTCGCTACTATAGCGGCTATTCTAGTAGATGCCTGGAGGTCTATGTGGCTCAGCGGCAGGGTCTCCACGTAGACACCGCCACCCCCGGGGCAAACTACCTGAACGCTGAGCTTCGCGGAAACCCCGACGTAGGTACCGTTAGGTAGGGATGTGACGGCGACTACGGTCATCTCGCGCTTTCTACTCGCGTAGCCTGTGCTATCAGCTGTATACGCCACTAGAACCGTACTCAAAACTACGACCACTAGCAACCCCGAAGCCGCCTTCCGCATACGCATACACCATAACGTGCGAGTACCTCAGAAATATTAAAAACCAGAGAGAGACTGCTACAAATCCGAGTTAGTACTTAACTTCTGATACATCCGTAATTAAGAGCTTCCTACCTAGGATATGGGAAGCGCATTGAGAGTGTGCTTAGGTACTCGAAACCCTAGCAAAATCTCGGGGGTTTCAAGAGCTATAAGCGCAGTATTTGGGAAAGCGGATGTAGTTCCCGTGGAAACGCGCACTCGCATCCCCCCGCAGCCTATGGGTTTAAGTGTGGTTATAGAGGGTGCCAGACGTAGAGCTATCGCAGCCTTCAGAGAAGTTGGTGAGTGCGACATAGGTATCGGTATTGAAGCGGGTCTCTACTTATTGAAGGACCGGGTTTTCGACGTTCAAGTAGCTTACGTAGTGACAGCTGACGGATCTGAATCCTTCGGTCTCTCACCGTCTTTTATAGTGCCCGACTCGTTCGTGAAATCGCTAGTTCTTGGGGAAACGAGAGAACTTGATGAAGTGGTTTATAGAGAGCTCGGAGTTAGTGATGTAGGAAGTTGCGGAGGCTTAATAAAGATGCTCACAAACTCCGTAGTTACTCGTGAAGATCTAACGTACTACGCTACTTTAATGGCCTTAGTGCCACTCATCAATAGAGAAAGATACCTAGCTGAGTTGGAGCGCTAGCTTAGCGAACGCTCCCTCCTAGTTAGGTACTCTCTATACTTTCTGTATCTGAGTTGTGCCGCTAGCGAGTGCGCAGCTCTCTCGGGAGTTGGGTAGGCTGGTATCTTCATGTTTGTGAGGTACTTAATTGCTTCGTACGCTTCAAGACCTCCTATAATAGCGACAGACAGCGGCTTCCTCACACCCACCTCATCTACAGCTCTAGTGATTGCCTTAGCTACTCCTACGGGACTGGTTAGCGCTGTGTGGCAGTAGAGCACTAGAACTGCGTCTATTCCGGGGTTTTGAAGAGCTGTCTTCACGGATTTGTAGTACCAGTCTTCCGGGGCCATCCCGGTTAGGTCGACCGGGTTAGCTAGTGAAGCAAACGGTGGCAGTATTTTCTTAACTTCATCAACGAAATCCTGCGGCGGCTTCTCCAGGTATATCCCATCGTCAGCTAGGGTATCACTTGCCTGCACACCGGCTCCACCACCATTCGTTATCACTACGACTCTATCGCCAGGAGGAAGCGGATTCCAGGACAGGGTCTTCACGAAATCGAATGCTTCCTCAACACTCTTAACCGATAAAATTCCGCTCTGCTTGAAGGCCGATTCGTACAGTGCTACGTTACCCGCTAAACTACCTGTGTGACTAGCGGCCGCTCTAGCACCAGCTTCAGTTCTACCAGATTTAATTACGACTACGGGCTTCTTCATCGAGATCTTGGAGGCTGAGTTCACGAATCTCCTACCGTCGCTCACACCCTCCATGTATATTAGAACCACCGATGTGTTCGGGTCCTCATCGAAGAACTCCAGGAGGTCCGCATCGTCTATATCTGACTTATTGCCGACGCTCACTATAGATGAGATCCCTATACCTTCGAGTATAGTGGAACCCATGAGAGCTATACCTAGAGCTCCACTCTGAGTAATGAAAGCTACGTTACCAGGTATTACGTCTCTAGGTCCGAACGTTGCGTTAAGTCTCGCAGGTGTGTATACGTAGCCGAATATGTTCGGTCCTAGAACTCTCATACCGTGTCTTCTAGCTCTTCTAACGAGCTCGTTCTCAAGTTCTACATTTCCTATCTCCTTGAAGCCGGAAGCTATGACTACGGCGTGCTTAACACCGGCTTTACCCGCATCATCTATGACGTCCGGTACTTTAACGTTCGGAACCGATACTACCACAACATCTACCTTACCTGAGACAGTCGATACAGCTGGGTACGATTTCAACCCCATTACATCGCTAACTGAGGGATTAACTGGGTATATGCTCCCTCTGTAGCCGTACTCAACTATGTTCTTCAGAATTATGTGACCGATCTTAGTTGGATCCCTAGACGCTCCCACCACAGCTATTCCTCTAGGGTTAAACAGGTCTTTTAGGTTACTCACAGCTACGCACCTAAGATAGTTTCGCACTAATTATTAAAGCACCTACTCCGCACTAGCACACTAGAGAACACTGAACTTCGAAGTTCGTGTAGCTACGCGAGAGCTACCGCCCCAGCTACCTGCTTCCACGACTCTTCAAATACTGACCGCTTCGCCGAGCTTCTTCACTTAACTCACGTACCGTGGGAGAACTGTAGTAGCTTATGTATAGGAAAAAACTAGGGCTGACTAATTTTAGGCCGAGTTATTTAATGAACTTCATTACAGCTATCGATGCTAGCAACATTATAGCTACTACGATTAGGGCTATCTGCATGGTGTTAGATATATCGGAAATTCTCGATGCCAGCTCTTTCTGAGATTTCGCTAACTCAGCAACGTTTTTATCTAGAGTTCCTATCCTACCAGCGAGATCGTTTAGAGCGGCTTCAGTGGCCTTCCTATTTGCTTCAGCCATAGACTTCAGCACGCTATCTACGCTTTTAGCTAGAGTTGAGAGACTCTCATCTATTTTCTTAGAGTAGTCCTCCATATGTCTAGCAAGAGCTGAAACAGCGTCCATAGACCTCTTCGAGACGTCTTCAAGTCCTTTCTCTAGTTGAGCTATAGTCGTAGCTAAAGTCTTAGATAAATCTTCAACCGATCTTATTGTCTGAGTGAGAGAACCTTCGAGAAGCGAAATCCTGCTCTCGATAGTTCCGTATCTTATAGCGAGAGTGCTTATTATTCTACCCTCTAGAGATGATAATGATGCGAGCGCCTCTCTATATAGAGACAATGCTTCATCTACCTCACCGTAGAGGTCTAGTCTCTCCGAGGCTCCCGCGATGGTGCCTTCAATCACTGAAAGCTCTTTCATGTACCCAGAGATATCGACACCTAGTGCCGATGCTAGTGTTACTACAGCTCTTACTCTTTCGAGGGCTATCATAACTTCAGTTCTAGCTAGTAGTACTGGACGGTGGTCAGCTATCTCTAGTGCGATATCTCTAACAAGAGTAAAGTCTACGCCGGCAGCTCTGCCAGCTATATCAATTCTTAAAGTACCTTTACCAGTAAACATCGCTTCAGGAACCGGAACTCTAACTAGAGCTAGGAACTGAATGATGTATTCAACATCATCTACCTTAATTGTCGTTGGCGAGATGAGCTCTACCAAGGTAAGTGGCATACTCAAAGTAAGTCCGGCGGTAAGTGTAGCGGTAGCTCTAGTTAGAGTCGGTCTAGCTGGAGTATCTCCAGTGTATATGTAAGCTACTACTTCAACCCACTGATATCCTCTATATACTACGGTTCTACTAACATCCAGCTTTACAACACCGATGCGCTTTTGAGCTGATACTGGTAGCACAGCAACTGATAGAACGATTACTGTTAGCACTAGGTAGACTAAGTACCTATATTTCAAGGTTGCCACCAGTACTGCATCTAGCTAAAGCTTATAAACTTTTACATGAAACATTCAAGAGAATGTCTCTTTAAATACGGCGTTCTTAGAGTGCTGTTGATGAAGTTTGAGAGCGTTCTCTATCGAGACGGGATTCAGCCAGATTCTACCTACTCCTCTACTTAGGTAAGTGGCGTACGTGGGCCTGATGCAGATGTGTATTTCTGCGAAATCTATGCGGTATTGAAAACCCAGTTCGGAAGTCTCTTCGGTTCAATAGGTATCTTCAGCTTCTCAAGCTCTCTATATAGAACTGCTAGAGCTTCCTCATCACTTCTAGTTGGCGCAGGTGGGTGCTTGAAGTAGAATGAAGAAGCCCAGCCAGGACTTCCGTAGATACCTCTGTCCTTGAGTGCTTTAGCTAGTCTGACCACGTCTACGAGTACTGCTGAAGCCATAGCTTTATCGTCTACGGTAAGCTTCAAGTCTATTACTACAGGAAGACCCATGAAGCCCGAGACCTTCATGTATATGTAGGATACCTTGGTGTTTCCTAGGAAGGGGATATAGCCACTAGGACCGGCGAATATCCTATCTAGTACAGTGTCTGGGTTTGGTTGGGTTGCGGCAACGGCCATAGTCTTACTTACCTTCTTACTATCCAATCTCCCGAGGTCGAGCATGTTCTTAAAGTCCGTGTTACCGCCTACGTTTAGCTGGTACGACTCTACGATTTCACCACCCCTCGTAGTTACTAAACTCGCTAGAGCTCTGTGAACCGCTGTTGCGCCGATCTGCCCCTTAATATCGTCACCTAGAACTAGCGCACCGTGTTTCTCGAATAGGGACGAGTACTGCGGGTCGCTAGCTATGAACTCGGGAACGCAGTTTACGAAAGCAGCTCCAGATTTCGCAGCTACTTCTGCGTAGAATCTGGATGCTTCTCTACTACCAACGGGCAGCAAGTTCGCGAGAACGTCGATCGAGTAGCTTCTAACTTCGTCAACTAGTTCCTCGAGCTCTGGTTGAGGCGCACTAGATGGGGGGAATTCCTCCACCATGTGCTCAGCAACCCCATCGAGAACTCTACCCATTCTCACGACGACTCCCGTCTCGGGTAGTTCAACTAGTTTAGGTACCTGGTTTGGTTTAGCGAATATAGCTTCCTTTAAGTCCCTACCTACCTTGTGCTTAGATACGTCCACCGCGTAAACTACCTTAATATCCCCCACCGAGTATCCTCCAACGTTGGTGTGTATTAGACCTCTAGGTTCTCCCCCGGACCTTCTGTAGAACTCCACACTCTGCACGAACATGGAGGCTATGTTTCCAACACCTACAATCCCTACTCTGATCAATATCGCTTCCCAAAAATATTTCTGGGCAGAAATATAAGTTTAAGCAGGTACTCTCTACGGTGCGCGCATGAAGCAGAGTAGAGCGTACGAGCGCTTAGTTAGAAAGCTAACTACGGAAGTTCTGTGGATCTACGTAGCTAGGGTACTCCTAGAGTCGCATCCTCTTAAGGCTTACGAAATAAAGAAGAGGATCACGGAGAAGTTCGGTATGAGACCGCGGACTATGACTACCTACACAGTAATCTACAGAATGTCTAGAGAGGGACTACTTAAGCCGGTGAAGGTAGATGGTGACGTAGTCTACGAACTTACGGAAGCTGGGAGAAGAGCTCTCGATGACGCAATTAGGTTTCTCGAAAAGGTCGTTGACTACCTGAGGTACGGTTCTGAACGTACGTAAACCACCCTACATATTTAACTTGCGTTGAGTATACGTACTTGGTGCCGAGGATGGCGTCGGATGTGTCTAGGCTAGTAGCTCAGTTAAATGCTTTAAGCGAGTGGATTGAGATGCAGAAAACTACTATGGAGACGTTTAAAGATATAAACAGTGGTATAGGCGAGGCGGATAGACTGACACTAGTCTTACTAATAAGAAAAGCGTTCGACCACGTTATGAAGACCGTGAGAGAGTTTGATAAGTGGCTCGAGAACCCGCTAGTACTCAGCTATATAGACAAGGAAATGCTTCAAGAAGTCTGGAACTCCGTCTATAAGGTGCTCATAGAGCTCTTAGAGCTCGACATAAAGCACACTACGCTAGTTAGAGATAACGCTATAAAGATGCTGAAGTCCGGGAAGATACCTCCGGTTATAATGGAATTCAAGAGAGCGAGGTCCGAAGAGGAGGAATCGAGAGAAGCTGTAAGGAGGCTTTAGGGTGTTTTCTAATAGTACGATCCAACGTCGTAGCGTTCTACCCCGGCAGTAGATTTGTAAGTGTATCTATTACCGGTTTGTGGTGCGGTCTTAACTGCTCTTTCTGTGGAGGCAGGTACCTCAGCTCAATGGTGTTGAGCAACTCTCCGCGAGAACTGGGGGATGTCTTACTTTACTACTACGAGAGGGGGGCTAGAGGTTTTCTAGTTAGTGGTGGCTTTAGTAGAGAAGGCTATCTACCGATATCTAGAGAACACGTGGGTGTACTAAGAGAGTTTAGGAGAGGAAGATATGTATACCTATCTATTCATCTAGGGCTAGCACCCAGGGAGCTGGTTGACGAGGTACTGGAAGTATTCGATCTGGTGGACTACGAGGTCCCTCCGAGCCCGGAGTTCGTAAGGTACGGCAGAGGCTTGAGTAGGTCCGTAGATGAATACCTCGAGCTACTGGACTACGTAACTAGAGAGTACGGTGAGGATAGAATAGCTCCGCACGTAGTTCTCGGTAGTCCACTAGCTACACTGAGTCAAGAACTCGAGATACTAGAGAAAGTCGGCTCTATCAATAGGAGATTGGTCGTGGCACTTCTACACGCTAATGCGGAGGACTTAGAAACCTCGAGAGTTCTCGCTAACTTCCAGATTTCTAGGAGATTATTTAATGAGGTTTCCCTTGGGTGTATGAGACCTAGAAAGAGTGCTGAAGTAGTTGGCAAACTCGTGGAGTACGGCTGTATCAGTAGAATAGTGAATCCTAGCAGAAGACTCGCCGAAGCCTACGGTATGCGCGTAGTAAGCTCATGCTGTAGCATATCAAAACGTGCGTTTGAGTTGTTCGAGAAGTAGCGCTGAGACTTCAAGACGCTGGGTCCAGCCTCTATTACAGAAAAATGCTGTTGATATACTGCGAGCACCTGAGTACTCCATCCCGGGGCTTCGCGCAGAAATCTGTGAAGTACCGTACCGATCGCTGGCGTTCTTAGCTACGTAATGTGGAGACGTGTTTATTAATCATTAGAGTACTGAGCCTTGGTGTCGTAGATGAGCGTATCTTTTGGTTCCGCTAGACTGCTGAGGTACGTGATTGCCTCTGCCGCTAAGTTTAGTGAGAGTGCTGTAGTGAACGTATCGAAAGACGAATTCGTTCTTAAAGCTATAGACCCCTCCACGGTAGCTCTCCTAGTTCTTAGAGTACCGAAGGAATACGCTCTAGCGTACAAAGTCACCAGTAATGAGCAGCTAGTTGTTAATCTAGAAGAGCTCGGCAGGGTTATTAGGAGTGCTGAAAGAGATGACATGGTTACGCTTGAGTGGACGCAGTCTTCACTAGTGATTTCATTCGAGAGGAGAGGTTTTAAGAGAGTATTCACGCTTCCCTTAGCTTCCTCTACGAGTGAGGTATTCGATATAGAGCTGGAGTACCCCAATACGTACGTAATATCTCCTACACACTTCTACGAGGCGCTAGAGAGTCTTGAGGGTGTTGGTGACGTACTTAGAGTTGAAGGTTTCGAGGAGGGGGTTAGACTTAAAGCTGAGAGCGAGCTAGGTGAAGCGGAGGTTGTTTTAAGCAAGGAGAGAGGGGAGGTCGAGGACCTTGAAGTGAAAGCACCCGAGTTTAGTGTCAGCTATACGATGAGGTTTATTACGTACTTTAAACCTATCGTTAGAGTGTCTGAGAAGCTAGTAATAAAGGTAGGTAGCGGTCTTCCTCTGTATCTCGAATCTCAGTCTCAGGGTGTGCGCATAGAGTACTACGTAGCTCCAAGGGCTGATTAGTTGGTTCTAGGCAGAGAGGAGCTTAAGTTCGCTCGCGATCTTTTCAGTCACTACTATAGAGTCGCGCACCTCAGGTTGCCGAGCGACTTAGTTTCTCGAGAGTTCGCATTTCAAACGCTGGAATCGGATATCTACGTAAGGCATGTAAGCTTTGCATCTGAAAGTGAGGTTAGAGCCTACCTAGTCATCAACACACCTAAGCAGTCGTACTACTCAACCGCTAGATACCTGGCTCCCTCCGCACCCAGCTATTCTGAAGCCGTGTGGCAGGGCTCTGAGATAATGTTCGATATAGATGCCGATAAGCTGCCGGGATGCCAGACACTTACTCTAGAGAAGGGAGTGGAGGTGGTATCTGAGAAATGTATTGATGTAGCTAAGGAAGCACTTAAAAGACTACTACACGTTCTAGAAGAGCACATGGGTTTTAGTGATGAAGAGTTGATGGTGTACTTCTCAGGAAACAGAGGTTTTCACGTAGTAGTTGCAGTAGAAGACCCGGAGTGGCTAAAGCTAGAGTCTAGACACCGTCTAGAGCTAGTTGACTACCTCTCCGGGAGGGGTCTAGACTTAAAGAAGGTCTTGGTGAAGACTCCCAGAGGGAAGTTCGTAGCCTACCCTCCGAAACCTCAGGATGGTGGTTGGAGGTCTCTCATAGCTCGATACTCAGGTAGTGGAACTAGCGATGAAGCCGTAGGAAGCATAGCCGTACCGGTGGACCCTCTAGTTACACAGGATATATCGAGACTTATCAGAATTCCCAACTCAATAAACGGAAGGACTGGGCTGGTGGCTAGGCTAGTGAAAATAGATGAGGTAGACGACTTCAAATTCGATGAGTCCCTATCTCCATTCAGTGGCTACGCGGTTATAAGACCCACTATCAGCTTCAGCGGGTCCTTGATCGGTAGGGAGGTTAAAGTAAGTCGGAGAGTGGTGGTTAAGGTAGATATCGATATAGCTCTGTACCTAGTCTTAAACAAGGTTGCTAACATAGTTAGGTACGAGCTAGAGCGCGTAAAAACGTTCGAACTCTGAACGTATTTGAATGCACTACAGTGCGGTGCTTGCGAATATTTTTAAGCCAACGCAGAAAGGTTTTGCGGGATGTTCATGGTTGAGAGAGATAGGAATCTAGTGCTAGTAGCTCTTGGAGGCAACGCTTTTCAAAGTAGGGAAGACAGGGGGACTTCGGAGGATTACTGGAGAAACGCGTACGTAGCTGCGAAAACTATAGTTAAGGTAATCAAGGACGGGTACAGAGTAGCCGTTACTCACGGTAACGGACCTCAAGTAGGTATCATAAGTGAGTGGATGGAGAACTTGAAGAACAGAATTCCTCCTCAAACTCTCGATATTGCTGGTGCTATGACTCAGGGATGGCTCGGCTATCTACTAGCTCAAGCTATACAGAACACCCTCATCGAGGAAAACCTTGCCGGTAGAGTTCGGGGGGTTGTTGCGGTAGTAAATAGAGTTGCCGTTAGAGAGGACGACCCCGCCTGGCTAAATCCAACTAAGTTTATCGGTAGCTGGTATACGGATGCTGGTGAAGTTGAGAGACTATCGAGAGAGAAGGGGTGGGTATTTAAGAAGGACCCCAGGGGTGGGTGGAGAAGGGTAGTGCCATCACCGAACCCGTACAAGAACGTAGAGGCAGAGGTAGTTAAAACACTTCTAAGAGAGGGTTGGGTAGTGGTAGCTTCTGGAGGTGGTGGAATACCCGTTGTAGAAAAACACGGTGGAAAACTGGTCGGCGCTGAAGCGGTAATCGATAAGGACCTAGCCAGCGAGGTGCTGGCTACGGAGTTAGGTGCTGGCTACTTCGTTATACTAACGGATGTCGATGGAGTGTACGTAAACTTCGGTAGGGAGGATAGGCGCAAGCTCAATACGGTAACAGCTAGTGAACTTGAAGAATACTACGAGCAGGGACACTTCCCGCCGGGGTCTATGGGACCTAAGGTCCTCGCCGGCATCAGGTTTGTGAAGAATGGAGGATTGAGAGCGGCTATCGGACATCTCTACGAGGGGTACGAGGTTATTAAGGGTACTAAGGGCACTCAGATAGTTCCTGACTAACAGCACGGTGGTATAGAGAATCCAGCGGAGATCCGCGTTCAATTTAAGATACTGCTGAGGTTTTTAGAACTTCAAGATAGCTCAGCCTTTCTTCTAAAGGTGGCGCTGATAGGCTTAAAAATTTAGGTGCGTCTAAATCTCGGTATGGTACCACTAAGCGAGGTGTCTTCGGGAACGCAAGTCAGAGTCGTAAAGATAGAAGCTAGTAACTCCCTGAAGTCTAGACTGGAGCAGCTCGGTTTATTCCCAGGTTCTCTAGCTGAAGTGCTCGCTAATAGTAACGGACACGTACTAGTTAGAGTCTACGGGTCTATAGTATCTCTAAGTAGGGGGGTAGCCTCGAATATACTAGTTGAAGAACTCTAGTTTAAGAAGAGAACGGTAGAATTCGAGCACCTCGCGCGTCCTCTATTTTTCTACACTAACTCTGGCATCTACCGCAACCTGCGGAAGCGGTTGCGGTAGATGCCTCACACATAAATTCACCAACGCGCAGAAGCATTGGGAGTGGCGCTGTGAGATTCAGAGGAATAGTGAAGATCGAGTTGAGCAGGAGCTTGGGTCAAGACGACTTGAAAGTGTTGGAAGAAGCTATTGGAGAGGTATCTCAATCTCTAGTTAAAGGTTTTAGAGATCCTGAGGACGGTGGTAGAATACTGAATTGGCGAAGTGAAGATAAATTTCTCGTAATAGAAATCGAGAGTCGTAGATTGAGAATAGATGAAGCCGCTATGAGAGTGAAGAACTCTCTTGAAGAATCTCTAGGAAGTAGAAGAAGAATCGGAATTCGCGATATCGAACTAGAGAAAGCTCTAGTAGAGATAGACGGTGAGATAAGAATCAGCACAAAGCTTCCGTTCGTTAAGAGCATCGATGCTTCGAGTGAGCGTACAACTATACATCTCGATACTCTAGGAGAGAAGGACCTTAAGAAGCCGATCCTCCTTAGATTGCTCAGGTTGCTGAGTGAGAAGGAACTTAAAGCAAGATGGGGTGGTAAGACCGAGCACTGGCAGCTTATTAAGGAGTCTAGGATCAAGTTCGCCACACCTCTCACTAAGGAAGACCCGAACAAGGTCTTAGAAGAAGCTGGATTAGTGAAGAGGTTTTCTATAGGCCAGTGGCTCTACACACCTCTAGCTACGTACCTAATGAACATGGTTAGAGAGGTTTTTATTAAGGAAGTCGTCGTTCCACTGGGCTTTACTGAAGCTATATTTCCCAAGATATACCCACTGGAGGTAGGTCTTAAGACAGGGCATCTGAGAGGAACTATAAACTCCATGGTCTTCGCCTCACTACCCAAGACTTACAATATAGAGGAATTCGAAGAGCTTACGGACTACATGTACGTTGTGAATGAAGCACCGCCAGAGGAGGTAGCTAAGTACCTCAGATACCCGGACTACTTCCTGTGCTACGCTCAGTGCGAACCATTCTACTGGTTCTTTGGTGGTGAGCTAGTTGACGATAGTTCGATACCGGTTAAGTGGTTCGACCGCAGCGGGCCGTCCTTTAGGTGGGAGTCTGGGGGCATATACGGTCTCGAGAGAGTGATAGAGTTCCACAGGGTCGAGGTAGTGTGGCTCGGAAAACCGGAGCAGGTAGTTCAAATTAGGAACGAGCTTCTGAAAGCGTACGAAAAGTTCATGGACGAGGTCCTAGACCTAGAGTGGAGAGAAGCTTGGGTTACGCCGTGGTACTACGAGCAGAGCGGTGCCGTTGAGAAAGTTGAGGAATTCGATATTGATAGACCTGGAACTATAGACTTCGAGCTCTGGCTGCCCTACAGAGGGTCTAGAGAAGACCGCAAGTCGTGGCTGGAAGTCGGCAACATCTCCATACACGGAACTAAGTTCACGGAACCGTTTAGAATTAGGCACAACAAGGGCGTGACCCTATGGACCGGGTGCTCCGGTTTTGGTTCTCAGAGGTGGCTTGTGGCGTTTCTAGCTCAGAGAGGGTTCGATCCGGAGAAGTGGCCACCGGTCTTAAGAGAGTACCTCAGCAGAAACCCACCCCCAGAACCCGTAGCTATGGTGACATACCCCAAGACGCGTACTGGTAGAGACGAGTTGGATAGATTGATTAAGTTTCTAAGGAAGTAAGCTTAAGCTCAGTCGAACTCTTCTTCTCCAAGTTCCCTCCTGATAGACTCTTGTAGTTCTTTAATCTTCTTCGCCTGCTCTAGCGCCTTACCGATCCACTCTCTACTAGCTTCTATACCCTTTCTCGCAAAGTAGGATATAGCATCACTTCTACTCTTAAATATTCCGGCATCAACTAGCTGGTCTATTACCTCTAGGTCTCTATCTCTAACTCTAACAGATACAACTTGAGAAGCCCTACCGGGTACACTCCCAAGACCCTGCTGAAGGGATTCCAGTATCCTACTTATGCCTTCAACGACATCCTCTACCGACCGACCTATGCTCGTCGCAACACTCCTAACTATTTTTTCTGGAAATGGTATGTATCGCGCGAACTCCTGAATTCTACGTTCTCCAAATCTAGAGGTTTCTCTACTTATCTTAGTGAGAAGTTCTTTCACTTCCTTCTCGAAGTACTCCAAGGAAGCTCTGACTTCAGACTCGGGCACTCCAAGTTCTTTAACTCTAGACCCCAGCATCTCGAGAGAATCTCTAACTTTCTTAAGTATATTGGTAACTCCTTCAATCCACACTCTGTACGCTCTATAGTACTCCCCTCTACTCCTCAGTTCCTCAACTCTCCTACTGAGAGCCTCGATATCGCTCTTGAACTTCTCAACTATTTTTTCGAGCTCTTTCCCGAACTCTTCACTCATAGCATACTCCGAGTACTACTAGTTTCTGAAAATTTAAGTTACGCGTAGTAGTGTAGTTGCGTATGTTCGTAGTGAGCTTATATGGCTAGCTACGCCTAGCACCGTTCGCACCTACTACTTCTAGAATGTGGAGCGTGTCTACGGCTACGTAATCTTACCTAAATCTGGGTGAGTGCATTGAGCTCCGTGAATGTAGCTCTCTACGTACTTCTTCGCTAATCTAGTGCTCGACACAACTAAGCTAGCGGGTACTCCAGGGGCTCCGTAACTTACGATAATGACGTTTCTAGTGCTCGACGTGACTGAAGCTACGTCTGTCGCTCCATGTGGGTATACGTAGACAGCTCTACCTACTCGGTCTTCGAGAACGATAGCTCCTTTGGGAATTCTCAGCTCTCTACCTTTGAAATCTCTTACTAGCAACTCTCTAGTAAGATGTGTAAGTCTGAGTGGGGGGGCCACCCTATCGAAATCAACTACGCACATAGGTATCCTAGTGAGTAGTGAAGCTACGTTAACTAAGTCTACAACGGTGTTGTGTGGAGGTATTTTTCCGGTGGATAGAGCTTTTTTAAGTAGTTCCTCGGAGCTTATCTTAATTCGTGAAGATGACTCGTATCCGATTCCCTCGATGAAGGCTCTATACCTAGATACCACGGGGTCGCTGTAGGCTGAGAGTGCTGCGGTTGATTTCCTCACACTTGCTGCGGTATTTCTAACTTCGAATAGCACATCCGCTCTCACAGGTCTGATCTCCACATCGTAGCAGATAGAGTACACCACTGAAACACTCGGTAAGCCGTATACAGACATCAACTAGAGTGTTCTGAGCTAGTCATTAAGTTAGCGTATCTTAGTATCCGCGCTCCACTATCTTCACAGAATTTCCTGAGGTTGCGGCTCGCTACGTAAATTCTGGCACCGCCTCCACCGGTCTTACTAGAGCACAGACTACTTAAAGGGCAAGAACCACACGAATTCTCGCCTAGCTCTACTGGGACTATGTAGCTTGAGCTTAGTAACACACCGATAGCTCTCTCTATGGTGGAGCTGTCAAGCCCCGTTCTATGTTTCAATATCTCCACGTCCACCGCACCGAGTTCGCATAGCGTTCGAACTACCTTGAGTACCGCGGTATCAGCCACTTCCAAGCGCTTCCTCCAGTAGTATTGCGGTGCTGAAAATATAGCTAAGTGTGCGAGCTCTCTAAGCCTATAAGCTATGGTACGTAGAATGTGGGGAATGGAGGGGGACTACGCTATAGTAGTGGAAGATGTCTACAAAGCCTACATAGTTGGTAGCGTAGTTACTTGGGCCCTATCTGGAGTGAACTTAAAAGTAGGAAGGGGGGACTTCATATCCGTAATGGGGCCCTCCGGGTCTGGCAAGACTACTCTCCTAAATCTCATAGGCCTTATCGATAGACCTACCAAGGGAAAGGTATATATAGATGGAGTAGATACCTCGGAACTTGGAGATAGAGAACTCGCAGAGTTTAGAAATAGGAAGATAGGCTTCGTATTTCAAGCGTTCAACCTAGTAAACAGACTTACCGTTCTAGAGAACATAGAGCTACCTCTCATAGCTAGAGGACTCAGTAGAGATGAGAGGAGGAGGAGATCTATTGAAGCACTAGTGAAAGTCGGCGGAGATATGTCGTGGATCTACAAGAAGCCCAACCAGCTCTCGGGAGGTCAGCAGCAGCGAGTAGCTATCGCTAGAGCTATCGCCGGGTCTCCGTCGATACTGCTAGCTGACGAACCTACGGGAAACCTAGATTCCGCATCGGCTAGGGTAGTTGTATCGACTTTCATGGAGTTGAATAAGTTCGGACAAACTGTGGTTCTAATAACTCACAATCCTGAAGTAGCTAACTGCAGTCAGAGAATATACGTTCTAAGAGATGGACGAATAGCAGGTACTTTAAACCCCGACCCCGGTAAATGCTTAATATACAGCAAGTAACTGCTAGATAGCCGCTTCAGGGGGTTGAGTCTTGCGTATAGCCAGAATGCACCTAAACGAATCACCGTTTAAACCGAGTAGGCTAGTTAGTTCGCATGTCTCTAAGTACGTAGATAAACTCAACCTCTACCACGTAGAGGAATTGGAGGCTGAGTTTCTGAAGAAGCTCTCTAGCTACACAAAACTACCTAGAGAGAGCATATCCCTCTACCCAGGTTCTTCGGAAGCTCTCATCGCCTTAGTCAGGTTCTGCAGGTCTAGAGCTCTTAAGCTAGTGTCTATCTGGCCTAGTTTTCACGGATTTGTAGAATTCGCTAATATGGAGGGAGTGGGTGTTGATTTCGTATACCTAACACCAGAATCTTTCGAACTAGACTTAGCTAAGCTTACCGCGGTAGGCAGCCGTAGTAAAGCGCTATACCTAGCTAATCCAAATAACCCCACGTCAAACATTCTTTTCCAGGATAAGGATACTCTAGACTTTCTCTCGAGTAGATTTGGATTGGTGATAGTTGATGAAGCCTACTTCGAGTTCTCCGGCTACACCGCAGCCGATGGAGTCTTGGATTACGACAACCTAGTAGTTGTTAGAACGTTCTCAAAAGCTTTTTCACTAGCTGGTGCTAGAGTAGGCTATGTGCTGACCAATCAAGAACTCTCGGAGGAAATCGGTAGGTACACAGCGCTGTTCTCCGTATCAACAACATCACTAGCTTCAGCTCTCGGCGCTCTAGAAGATATCGACTACATGATGGAGATCGTTAAGAAAGTAATTGAACTGCGTGAAGAGCTAAAGAGAGATGTAGAGAAGCTCGGTCTCTACGCACTGAACTCCAAAACAAACTTCCTATTCATTAAGACACCTACTCTAGGTAGGGTTTTAGCTAGGAGTTTGAGTGAAAAAGGTATTAAGATTAGAGCGTACAACGACCGATTAATCGAAAACTACATAAGGGTTAGTGTATCATCGAGAGAAGATAACTTGAGGTTTACTGAAGCACTCGCAGCACTTCTCAGAGAACGTTCCACTGTAGGTTAGCTGGAGAACTACACTAGCACTTTATTTTCGGGTCGTCAACGCATATTCTCAATCTCTCGATAAACTTACATAACTTATCTAGTGGGACTATCGCGTAGGAGTTTCTCTCCGTTACTACTAGAGCTATTTTCTCTCCTAGCTTCACAGCGGCTTTCTCGCACATAGTCTATCTTGGTTTCGCCTTTCTCTCCTTAAGCTTCATATCGATCAAGTACTGAATAGCCGCTGAAATACTGCCAGTAGCTTCAATTAGATGACCCCACCTCTTTCTAAATCTAGATGGAACTAGGGGTCTAACTCTCTTCTTAGTTCTAGCTGGGGTGTAGGTTTCCTCCATGCCTTTAAGGCCGAAGGTGCCATCTATCATTTCTACAACCTCGTCCCTCTCAACTAGTCGGATAAGGACCTTCCTCAGTCTATCCTCACCCACAACTCCACTAAGCTCTCTTCTAAGTTCCTTCCACGAAACTGGTTTCCCTCTTCTAGCTAGTATATCGACCACTATCCTCTCTAACTCTTCGTCACTTGGAGCGCGAACGACGATGACGTCATTATCTTCATAAACAACTGAGGGACTTTCATCCACGCACACTACCCCAATAGTATTGGGTAATTGAAAGCTTTTAAGTTCAATGTAGTTTTAGAACCTCAAAGTACTAGCGGTACCGGGCAGTACTTGGAACCGTAGATAGCTTAATCTTAGAATGAACGCTCTATGAGCACCACGACACTACCTTACGATACTGGTTTTCGCACATAGAAACGCGCCTTGCGGAAATTCGCTGAGTTCTACCACTATTCCGCAGGTTTTGGGTTAAATTTATAAGTCTAATTAGAGCTTACGTTTTGGACCCGCCGTAGCTCAGCGGCAGAGCGCCCGGCTGTAGTGTGGGGGCTGAAACCGGGTGGTCGGGGGTTCGAATCCCCCCGGCGGGACTTGGTCTAAGCTTTTTACCTCTAGTAGCTAGAGGTTACCGGTGGCTGAAATTTGTGTTAAAGCTGTATAGTACGCTCACGAAGAGAGTTGAGGATTTTGAACCCAGTGAGACCGGGATTGTTAAGGCCTACTTCTGCGGGCCCACACCCTACGACCACCTGCACCTAGGTCACGCAAGGGCTTTCGTATCATTCGACTTTCTACGCAGATACCTAGGTTTGAGGGGGTACAACGTACTCTACGTACAGAACATCACCGATATAGACGATAAGATAATTAGAAGAGCTGGGGAGCTCGGTGTTGAGTGGAGGGATATAGCTGGGAAGTACACTAGAGAGTACCTCGAGCTACTGAAAGAGCTGAGAATTGAGGTAGACCTCCACCCGAAGGTTACGGAGCACATTGATGATATCGTGAAGTTCATAGAGGTGCTTATAAGTAAGGGGCACGCGTACGTAGCGCCGAGCGGCTCGGTCTACTTCGACATATCTACATACCGAGACTACGGAAGATTGAGTGGTAGGGTAAGTAGAGAAGAGTGGAGACAGGAAGAGGAGTTCCTAGCTGAGAAGAGGAATCCGTTCGATTTTGCGTTGTGGAAAGCTGCGAAGCCCGGTGAGCCGTACTGGAACTCACCCTGGGGACCGGGTAGGCCCGGCTGGCACATAGAGTGCAGTGTTATGAGCTCTAAGTACCTAGGCAGTACGATAGACATCCACGGCGGGGGTCAGGACCTCATATTCCCGCATCACGAAAACGAAAGAGCTCAGAGCGAGTCATACTTCGGTACTTCTCCGTGGGTTAGGTACTGGGTTCACGTAGGTCCTCTAACGATAGTCGGCGAGAAAATGAGTAAGAGTCTCGGGAATATCATTAGACTCACCGACGCTGTCAAGACCTGGGGACCTGAAGTCATCAGGCTCTGGATCTTCTCAGCACACTATAGGAGACCCCTGGACTACAGAGAGGAAGCTCTAGAGCAAGCTAAAGCTGTCTTCAGGAAGGTCTTGAATACGTACAGTACGCTCTTAAAGATGCTGAAGGAGCTGCCGGTAGAGCACGGATTAAGTGAGAAGAAGCTCTCGGTCTGGGTATCTATATCGCAGACGTGGAAAGAGTTCGTTGAGTTTATGGATAGCGATCTAAACTCACCTAAAGCACTTACATCACTACATAAACTTCTCTCAATAGCCAATACGGAGGTAGTTACCTTAGAGAGTAGTTCCTTAGCGTTCAAAGCTCTCGTAACGCTAGAGCTTATGGATAGAGTGATCGGTATCTTACCTACAGGAGAAGAGGTCATCACCACCCCGGAAGAACTTGAAGACTTGATTAAGCTACTAGTAGAGGTTAGGTCAAGACTGAGAGCTAGGAAGATGTACGAGGAGTCCGACTGGATCAGAGCTGAGCTAGGTAAGCTCGGGATTAAGCTTGCCGATACGAAAGAAGGAACTACGTGGACTATTGAGAAACGCTTAAGGTCGGCTGAAAAATGAAGAAGTTGGCGGAAGTTGGAGAATACGGAGCTCTAGAGTACGTACTCGATATAGTCTCTAAGCATCTCGAGAGAAAAGAACGTAGAGTTTTTGGAGTAGGTGACGACGCTCAAGCGATCAACGTGGGCGGTTTATGGATATTCTTGAAGATCGATGGAACTTCCGCTAGCTCCTCGATGTACCCCTGGCTCACACCAGGAGATTTAGGGTATAGGGTCGCTCTATCGTCAGTTACGGACCTCATTGCTAAGAACTCTAGGCCTCTACTGCTATCTTCCTCAATAACGGTCAGCAGTGACCTACGCGCGGAGACCCTCCTGGAGATTATTAGAGGTGTGGTGGACTTAGCTGAAGCTGCGAATTCGCTGTACGTTGGTGGAGATATAAACAAACTCGACCACAGCGACATAGTGATTGATGTAGCGTCCGTAGGAATAAGTAGCAACCCGAAACCTAGTACACCGTTTGAAGAGAACCTCCCCGTATACTCAGTGAAATGCCTTGGCCTCTCCTCAATACCGGCCGCACTCTACTATCTCAAGAAGGACATCAGCGCCTGGATGGACCTACTCAAAAGCATGGCGAGACCGAAACCCCCGCTAGCTTTTCTCGATTACTCGGACTTCGCTGAAGCTTCAACTGATGTCAGTGATGGACTTAGTTCTCTTCGTAAAGTACTCGAAAGAAGTGGTGTAGATTTAGTTCTGTCTCACGACGCTCTGTGCCCGGAGGTCGTAGAGTTCTCCAGGGAGGAGAAGGTTGATGTAGAGCTACTTCTAAGCTTCATGGGTGAAGAGTACACGATTGTATCGACAATCAGAGACCGGGAGGTGCCGGTAGTTAAAATCGGGCGTACGGCGGGTGGGTGCGGGAGAATATACTTAGACGACCGCGAATTAATTGGTGGTTGGGACAACTTTCTCGGCTATAGATCGAGTACGTACAAGTAGCGGGTCTTACTTCAGATTTCCGCAACTAGTTTAAGACCCAGCTTCCTATAGGGACACCGCTCCCAGTACGATTCGCATAGCTCTACTTCGTGAACTCCGAGAAACCTCTTGAGAATGGCGCACCCAGCTACGTACCTTCCCTGCTCGAGCTTGAATATCTTAGCGAACTCGCAGGGAATTTCCGGAGGTTTATCTAGTCCGTGCACCATTAGGAAGGGCTTTCCGAACTCTTCGTAGCCCTCCCCTCTAATTACTCGAACTTCGCGGTAGTATCTACAGCGAGTGTAGACTTCCCGACCGCCGAGGCAGACGACTTTGTTAACTACATCCGGCGTAGGAGTTTCCAAAGATGGAGAGGTGCAGAATCCGTCTCTATACCTATACCATGGGCAGATGCTCAACTACTGTACCTCGCTTTAATAGCTGTGTAAGTAGCTTTAAGGTCTTCCAGCAACTTCTCGACTTCAACTACGTCCGTATCGCAGATCTCCTTAGCGTACGTCTTAGTGCTCTCGTACTTCTTAAGCAGCTCAGCGGCATCAAACAGTACCTCCTTCTCGATGTGAACTCCTACAACGATCATGTACTCTATGATGGTAGATAGAGGTTCTTCAAAACCTTCGAAGCTTTCGAGTTCTCGAAGCTTGCTAAGTATCTTGATGAGAGCTCTGCGCGAAGTTCTCAGAGATTTAATCTGGTTTACTATAATACCCAGTTCCTCTTCTCTAAGAGCTCTACCGCAGTTCCTCCTCAACGTCCTCCCAATTCTATCTCTCCTAAGAACGTTGCTCTCCAGGTTCCTGTAGAGAACCGCTATATCCACCGAAAACACCACTTCATATAATTATCTTCTTGAGGTCGCTGTACAGTCTCTCGTACCTACTAACGATATCACTCGATAGAGATGGCTTCACGAGCTTCATCGCTTCCAGGAAGTACCTGTACTCGATAGGCCTCGCAGCAAATTTCTCTCTAAGAGCCATCATTACAGCCTCTCTAACTAGAGCTTCGAGATCCGCTCCACTGTATCCCTCAGTTATCTCAGCCAGCTTATCGAGGTCAACGTCTTTGGCCAGTGGAACACCTCTAGTGTGGATCTTCAGTATCTCGTACCTAGCCTTCCTATCCGGCGGTGGTACGTAGATGACCCTATCGAATCTGCCGGGCCTCAGTAGCGCTGGGTCTATTAAATCAACTCTATTCGTAGCTCCAATAACTACTACGTTCTTCAGTGTTTGAATTCCATCTAATTCCGCTAGTAGTTGGTTCACTATTCTATCAGTTACCTCCGTATCGTGCCTCATACCTCTAGGAGGTACTATAGCGTCAATCTCGTCGAAGAAAATTATCGATGGTGCGACCTGCCTAGCTCTTCTAAATATCTCTCTAACGGCCTTCTCAGATTCCCCAACCCACTTACTCAAAATCTCAGGTCCCTTTATAGCTATGAAGTTGGCGTTAGCTTCTGTAGCTGCGGCCTTAGCTAGTAGAGTCTTACCGCATCCGGGAGGACCGTAGAGCAGTATGCCCCTAGGAGGCCTAATACCCATTTTTTCAAATACGTCGGGGTACTTCAAAGGCCACTCAACGGCTTCTCTAAGAGCTTGCTTAACACCATCCAACCCACCGATATCGTCCCAGTGAACCTCCGGGACTTCGATTAGTACTTCACGCATCAGAGTTGGATGCACGACCTTGAGCGCGTCCAGAAAGTCCCGCTGTGTGATCTTTAGCTTCTCGAGTGTTTCGAAGGGCACCGGCTTACTTAAATCTATCTTCTCTCTTCTTAAAAATCCTCTGAGAGCGTTCATAGCCGCTTCTTTAACTAGCGCCGCGATGTCCGCTCCAGTGAAGCCGTGCGTTATGCTCGCTAGCTCATCCAGGTTCACGTCTTCAGCTAGAGGTATGTTTCTAGTGTGTACCTCTAGTATAGACCTCCTCGCGTGCCTATCTGGTGGAGGTATCTCGATCTCTCTGTCGAACCTACCCGGTCTTCTTAGTGCTGGGTCCACGGCATCTATTCTGTTCGTCGCTCCGATGACGATCACCTTCCCCCTCTCCATGAGACCGTCCATTAGCGTCAGTAGCTGAGCTACTACTCTCTTCTCCACCTCCCCCACGACTTCTTCTCTCTTCGGTGCTATTGCGTCGATTTCGTCTATGAATATTATTGCTGGAGCGTTCTTCTGAGCTTCTTCGAAGATGGCCCTCAACCGCGCCTCGGACTCACCGTAGTACTTACTCATTATTTCCGGTCCGTTTATAGCTATGAAGTAAGCACCTATTTCATTAGCTAGCGCCTTAGCTAGCAGAGTCTTACCTACGCCCGGAGGACCGTAGAGTAGGACGCCCTTGGGGGGTTCGATACCTAGGTGCTTAAAGAACTCGGGATGCTTGAGCGGTAGCTCGACCATCTCGCGTATTCTCTCCTTCACCTCCTCCAGGTCGCCGATATCTTCCCAAGTAACTCTAGGAACTCCTCTCAATCTCTCCAATGCTTCGATCGTCACAGGCTCCGGGCTTATGTCTAGCCTAGTATC
Source organism: Sulfolobales archaeon (assembly GCA_026419835.1). Lineage (GTDB taxonomy): Archaea > Thermoproteota > Thermoprotei_A > Sulfolobales > NBVN01 > DRZP01. The sequence goes on from JAOAKQ010000002.1 coordinate 240,340, forward strand.
GTAATCTATTAGAACTACTTGAGCTGGATCGCACGATTTGATAACAAATCTAAATGGGTCGGCATAGTATGGAAATTGCACGAATACTATCTCTCCCTTCTTAACGGCTTTATTCAGTAGTCTATCCTTTATGAAACTGGCGGCGTGTCCCGGTTCTTCTAGTCTGAAGTCTATTGGAGCGATGACTACTCTTACGCCTTTAACTACCTTTACCTTTCTAACTGTAACGTAGTCACCTACCGAGACGCCTATGGCTTCCCTGGTAAAACCATCTATACGAACTACGTTAGTTCCCTCATCTTCTGGGTAGACGGGTCTTACCTGAAGTATAGCCGACGACCTAGTTCCCTCAACTTCAACGAAATCTCCGTAGTTAACTCCGAGAATTTCCATGTGCTTTCTAGGAATTCTCGCAATCTTTCTACCTACGTCTTGAGGTTTAGCGCTCTCAACTCTGAGCTCGATTTCATTAGCACTGCCTATACTCTAACCCTAGATGTAGTTGCTTGGTGAAAGATATATTTACACTCAAGTCAGTTAGTGCTAGCGTAGGTTGAGCGACCTAGATGATATAGAGCCTCAGACTACCTGGCGGTCCGAAGCGCCGAGTAGGTATCTTTAAATACTCTAGGAGTTCTATTCTGTATTTGGTGGTTATACATGGTAAAGGTGCCGACCAAGCTAGTTACGTGGGATGAGATTGTTGAGTGGAGCATGGGGCTAGCTGAGGTTATAAAGAAGAGTGGGTTTAAACCCGATGTCGTAGTCGCGGTTTCTAGAGGTGGCTATGTTCCAGCTAGGTTGATCTGCGACTTTCTCTTAGTGGATAACTTGGTTTCTCTACAGAGCCAGCACTGGACAGAGGCCGCTAAAGTAGCTGAGAAGGCTATCATTAAGTTTCCATACACGATAGACTTGAGGGACAACAAAATTCTCCTCGTAGATGATATAGTAGACACAGGGGATACTCTAATACTAGCGAGAGACTTCATACTCTCCGAGTGGAAGCCTAGAGAACTTAAGATAGCCGCTCTACAGTGGATTTCCCCCGTTGCTAAGATAAAGCCGGACTTCTACTATATAGAAGTCAGAGACTGGGTGTGGTTCCAGTACCCGTGGACTAGGCATGAAGACACAACTCAGTTCATCAAGAGAATTCTGGTGGAGGAAAAAGAGAAGAGGGAGTGGACTTTCAACGAGCTTGAAGTAAAGTTTAGAGAAAGCTACGGTATATACGTTGGTGATGTATACTTCAGATTAGCTCTAAGAACTCTAGTAGAACTCGGAGTACTGGATGTAAAGGATGGTAAGTACTTAGTTAAGGTTTCTAGGTAGACTTCCTAGGCTCTTCCTACCGAGCATTCTACTCGCATCTTTTATTCTTAACTAGAGAAATCCGAGTAGCTACGTAGTGGTATTAGACCGTTGAACTATGAAACTTCTCGCTGCTTTAGATCGGCGATCTTCTCAGCTTCGTCGAGAATTCTTCTAGCGGCTTCACGCTGGATCACCAAGGCCTGCCTGTCCACACTTAGCGTCTCCGATACTATATCGCTCAGGCTATCACCAATTTCATCCAGTATGGCAGATATCTCTGGGAGGCTCCTAATCCTCCTGCTAAGCTCCTTTAAAGCCTCTCTAGCGACCACGATGTCCTGAGTTACCGCATTTAGAGTCACAACATTTTCTAGTTTAACTTCTAAAATCCCGAGAACGTACGTAACGTATTTGAGCTGCCTTAGAGCGTTCGCGTAGGACTTAACTAAATCACCTCTAACGTCTCTACCTCTAACGTTCTCCAAGCTCTTCTCAATTCTAGCTTCAAGAAGCTCCAGCCTGCGTCTTAAAGTCTTCACGTCGTAGAGTATCTTCACTAATTTTCTTTTCAGCACCAGCCCCGAGAGGTTTTCTAGTCAAGCAGTTGTTTTAAGTAGTGACCCAAATCAATACGCAGCCGCCCTAGTGTTAAATAGCTGGCTCTACATGAATTTAAGCCGGCTCCACAGAACCGTTGTGGGTAAGCCATGGGTAGCTTTGACTCTACTCTACTGGACCTGCTAGTGGCTTTTCTTAAAGCCGGTTTAGTGCTGTTTGGTGGAGGTCACACAGTAATTCCTATTTTAAAGCGGGAGTTAGTAGCGTACAGAAGTATTCTTACGGAGGAAGAATTCGTTGACCTAGTGTCCGTAACTGAAGGACTACCCGGTCCGGTAACGGTTAAGATCGCGGTTCTCGTTGGATACAGAACTGCTGGGTTCGCTGGGTCCGTCCTGGCTACAGTAGCAATAGTGCTCCCAACCTTTATTTTAACTCTCGCGGTTGCTAAGCTACTGCACTACTACTACCAACACCACCTCACAGTAAGCATTCTTCGCGGAATTAGAGGAGCTGTAATAGGACTGCTACTATCAGCTGCTCTCATATTTACTCAAGGAGCTTTAAAGGAGCTAGCTAGTCATCAAGTAGTAGCTACTGTAACACTCGCCACCGCAGCACTACTTTCAATTACTCTACTACAAGTAGATGCTCTCGTAGTAGTCGGAGCAGCCGCGCTCATCGGACTTCTCCTAGGTCTAGCCGGATTTTGGTGAAGCATAACTATACCGTAGACATGGCACTCATCTTCAAAATTCTATTTCCTTTTTCGAGAAGCTCGTCTCCTAGACGCCTCGCAATTAGGTCTCGACGCAGTGCATGATTCGAGCTCGATCGGTTCTGTCGAAAAGTTCCCTCACGGATCTTCGGTCATTACCTGAATTTCCAGTTACAGAGTAATTCTACTTAGTTGCTACGCTGAGTACGGAGCTTTTAAGCTTAAATAACGACCTCAGCATATATCGTAGACCAGTGATTGAGGTGATGTAGTTGTGAGAATATGGGGTTCCCCTCTTGGTGGGTTTCCTAGGAATAGAGTTCTGAGGAGAGCACTGAGAGACTATGAAAGAGGGGCTGTAGGTTACGAGGACCTGGAGAAAGTCCTGGTAAGTTCTTCACTAGTTGTTATAGGAGCCCAGCTTTCATCAGGACTGGCGTACGTAGTAGACGGTATGCTCGACTGGCACGATATCTTCAGACCGTTCACCTCGTCTTGGCGCAATGTAACTCCAACCGGTCTCTTAAGGTACTTCGATAACAACTTCTTCTATAGAGTACCCCTCTTTACCGGTAAACCCGAAGCAGCTAGCTACGTCTGGGCTCAGAGAGTTCGAAGATACGCACCTCTTGCCGAGCCCGCCGGCTTTAAGATCGTGGTACCGGGCCCCGTCACATTTACGTACATGTCTAAGAACGGTTCTGAAGTCACGAACGAAGAGCTAGCTTCCAGCATAGCCGACCTACTAGCCGCTGAGGTTAGATTAGCTGTAGAAGCTGGAGCTTCACTAGTTCAGGTCGATGAACCTCTTCTCGCCGACCCGGACATCGGCTACGACCTCAGCGCTCTAGCTGCTGAGCTATCAAGTAGGATAGCCTCATCGGCAGGGTCCGCAAAAACCGTTCTAGCAATCTACTTCGGAGCCCCCAGAGCGGACGTATACGAGAATGCACTGAACGCTAGAGTTTCCTGCATCTCGATCGACGTAGCGGACGCTCCGAATAGCTCCCTAAAGCTTATAGAGTCTAAAGGTTTCGGCTCTCACTGCGCCGTTCTCGGGCTGGTCAACTCGAGAACGGTGTACAGAGACCCTATTGACGTGATGGTAGATACCGCGACTAAGGCTCTGAAGAACTACGAAGGTGATGAAGTGGGCGTAACGACGACTACGTGGCTAGACCTCGTACCTTACGAGTACAGTATTTCTAAACTGAGAGTATTGAGTGAGTTAGTAGATTCTCTTTCATTAAAGCTGGGGGCTGAGAAAATCTCGGAGGTGGTGAAGTCGTGAGCGATTACGAAGTCCCCAGGAAGTTCCCTACGACCGTTGTCGGTAGCTACCCTAAGGTAGCTCAAGCTGACAGAGCTATAAAGTTGAGGAAGTCCGCTCAGGTAAGTGAGTCGGAGTTCAGAGAGATGGTGAAGCCAGCAATAAGAGAAGTTGTTGAAGACCACCTCTGGGCCGGTATCGATATTGTAAGTGATGGAGAGCAGGCGAGAGACGACATGGTCGTGTACTTCGCCGAGAGATTGAGAGGTTACAGCTCCGGAGGGTGGGTTAGAGTATTCGATAACGAGTACTTCAAAAAACCGATAGTTACTGGAAGAGTAGAGTGGATCGAACCGATCACCGTAGAGCTCTGGAGCTACGCATCCAGTGTAAGTAGTGGAAGACCTGTTAAAGTCACACTCACAGGGCCGTACACAATGTTGGAGTGGAGTTTCGATCTCCACTACAAAGATAGAAAGGAGTTAATTATGGATCTAGCTAGAGCTATTAGAAAAGAAGTTGAGGTGCTGGTAGCCGCTGGCGCGAAGTACGTACAGATAGACGAGCCAGCTCTATCCACTAAACCGTTTAAGGAAGAAGCTGATATGCTTAAGGAGGCTCTAGATGTGGTGTTTAGAGGTATTGAAGCTAAGAGAATCGTTCACATATGCTACGGCAGAATTGAGAAGATACTACCACACATTTTGGACTACCCGGTGGACCAGTTCGATCTTGAGATGAAGAACAGCAACTTCAGGCTACTACCGTACCTTAAGGAGTTCGGGTACGATAAGGAGATAGGCTACGGCGTTGTCGACGTCCATAGTTTCCAAGTGGAGAGTGTTAGAGAGATTAGGGAGTCCGTTGAGAAGCTGATGAAGGAGGGGTTTGTAAGTCCTGAGAAGGTGTACCTAGACCCGGACTGCGGACTTAAGAGACTTCCTAGGGAGGTAGCTAGGGCGAAGCTCAAGAATATTGCTGAAGCTGCTAGACAGTTGAGAGAAGAGTGGTGATGGTGAAGTTCGGGTAACCACCTATATCGCTGATACCGAGGCCCAGAACCACTCGCACTTAGCACTCTTCGGTGCCCTGGGGGGTGGTGCTGCCGGAGTTCATCTTCGAGCTTACTGCGGCCAAAAAGCGGGAGGAGTTAGTGTCTAGAGTAAGAGTCCTCAAGGAATTAGTTGACTGGATCGACGTTCCAGACTCACCAATGGGTGTAGCTTCGCAGTTCTCCCCGGTAGTTAGCTGCTTCATTAAGTCGCTGGAAGATGTGAGAGTAATAGCTCACGTAAGAACTATAGACTTAAGTAGAGTAGCGCTGACAGCTATAGCTAGAGGTCTGGGGATATGCGGTGTTGAGCGCGTTGTCTATGTTAGAGGCGATATCGCAGATGGCTCTACAGTTGTAAGAGACCTTGAACCCGAAGATGCCGTAAGCCTGGTTAGACAGCTCGACGTGGGTGTAAGCCCGGGACTCACCCTCAGTCTGAGAAAGGACCTCGCGGAGATATTGAAGAGAATTTACTTAAAAGCTGACTTCTACCTCGTTTTAAACCTGAATGAAAGTACCGAAAGTAAGTTAGTAGATGTAGCTGAGATATCTAAAAGACTCGGACTGAAGGTCTACCCCTACCTAGTCGTAGCTTCGGAATACAGTTACGAGAAACTGGTCAGAGTTCTAGGTAGAGACAAGATACTTTCAGTAGATAGAGCGCTTGAACTAGCGGTGAAGTACGGCCACCTAGTCGACGGCTTCTTAATCTCATCACCACTAGACTTCAAGAATGGCGTTGAGTTCTTGAATAAGCTCAGGAGTAGGATTTAGTGTTGAGTAGAGCCCTGGTTCCAATGTTTGTTGATGTCAATAGAGAAGTTCTATGTTATTCGGCATAGTACTGAGCCGCACCACCGCGTATTCGAGTACTCGCTCTACCGACTAGCTGGTAACGGTTCGTATATGCTATGCGGACATTCACAACGTTCTATTCTTGCGAGATATGTAGCTGTGCAGTCCAGCTATTACTCTGTAGGTAGATCCGCGAAATGCTGGCATGAGCTCTTCTAGTCGCTTTGCGTACGCTAGTTCCACGTCTCTACTTAAAACGTGCTGATATATATCCTCCGGCTTCGAAATTCCGCTGTTAATTAGGCTACCGATGTGGTATATCCATGAGATTAGCTTATCTCTAGCTCTCTGTATGAATACCTCAGGTTCTTCGTCTACAAGTCCGTAGTGAGCTACTCCAATTTTCTTCGGCTGAAGTTTGAGCATCGAGTCCAGGCTCCTTAAGTACTCTTCACTATCGAATGGATGAACCGTCACTGGGTAGAGTCTCCCGTTGAAGTAGTTAGCTATTGAGTCTCCAGCGAATAGAAGTCCCCCGGGTTCTAGTAGGTACGAGACGTGGTGAGGAGCGTGTCCGGGAGTGGGTATACCTACTAGTTCAGCTCCACTCAGCTCTATTCTAACTCTATCCACCAAACCTACGATGCGGTCTTGAGGTACTGGCTTAGGCTCTCCGAGCAGCTTTGCGTTCTCTCCCAGTACTTCAAGTGATGATTGCCAGAGTTTCGAGGGGTCTACTAAGTGCTTCACACCTCTAGAGTGAACGAGTACTAAAGCGTTCGGAAGAATCTCCACCAGATCTCCGGTAACTCCAGCGTGGTCTATGTGAACGTGTGTTAGAGCTATGTATACCTTCTTAAAGCGCCTCACGTCCAGCATATCGATGAGCTCAGCGAAAGCTTCCGCCGAGGATTTAGGTCCCGGATCCACGATAGCTACGCTCTCAGAACCGAGCACTATGTACGTGGATAGCCAGCCGGTGGTACCTGAAGGCTCTAAATCGGCTACTACTACACCGTTAAATGCGCTCGATATTCTCACTCCACCACCAATTCGATATCTACGTGCTGATGCTTAAGTGCGCGTGCGGTCGGCGTAGAACCTCGGAGCTGCCCATACGGTCCCCCGCTTACTTATATCGAAAACCTTCATCTAATCTGGGATCGGTTCTGGGTTTAGTGAGAGCGGTTCTCGTTGGTGCGGGTAGATGGGGGGAGAACGTAGCTAGATCCCTAAAGCAGCTAGAGCTTGAAGGTATGGTTACTCTAAGTTACGTAGTAGATGTAGACCTATCGAGAGCTACGGAATTCTCGAAGAAATACGGCTTTCAATCAGCGGTGAGCAGTGTTAGCGAAACCTCAGGTGATGCGTACGTAATAGCTACATCGATAAGCACACTTTCTAAAGTCGCTAGAGAAGCTATGGAAATAGCTCACTGCGTGTTTATAGAAAAACCAGTCGCAGAAACCTCTAGAGAAGCTCTCGAACTTCTCTCTCTCGCTGAATCTAGGGGTTTAGTGCATCAAGTGGGTTACGTATCTAGGTTCGACCCTGTAGTTGAAGAATTAAAAAAGAGAGTTACGCGGGAGGAAATCTACGGAGTACGCTTTAGAAGATTGTCTAAAAGACCTCCGCGCATGAGGAGCTACCCAGTGACGCTTGATCTCATGACTCACGACATTGACCTAGCGTTCTACTTACTGAACCAGCGCAGCGCTAAGGTCGTTTTTTCACTCTTTCAGATAGATAGTTCCGGAGTACCTCAGAGAGCCGTTGCTGGAGCTACGTACGACGGCGTCAACGCGATATTTGAAGCGGACGGAATACTCCCCGTAAAGATTAGAGAAATTGACGTTCTATCCGAGAGGGAGTTCTTACGAGCCGATTTAGTCTCTAGAGTACTTACCGTAAGGGGGGAGATCGGGGATTCTCGCATCGTCATTGACGGTGAAGAACCTCTAAAGAGAGAGCTCAGAGTATTTATTGAAAGATGTGGTGGAAAAGACATTGAGGCTCCGAGCCTCAAAGATGCGGTAGCAGTCCTTGAGCTAGTCGAGGAAATCTCTAGGGCGGCAATGAAAATTCGTGAATCAAATAAAAATTCGCTATCTACAAAAAATATTTATTTACCGCAGCACAGGTTTTATAGGGATGAACTTGGCTAAGAGAGTGATTATTGCTGGTGCTGGAGGTAGGGACTTCCACAACTTTCTAGCGTACTTTCGAAACAACCCTGAGTGTGAAGTAGTTGCTTTTACAGCTACTCAGATACCCGGTATAGAGAGAAGGAGGTTTCCTCCAGAACTAGCTGGACCTAGATACCCTCAGGGAATCCCCATATACCCGGAGAGTGAGCTTCCCAAGTTGATCAGAGATTTCAGAGTTGATGAAGTAGTTCTATCCTATAGTGACTTAACTTACCAGGATGTTGGGAGATTGGCGTCCATAGTTCTCTCAGCTGGTGCCTCATTTAGACTACTATCTCCGTACGAGACGTTTCTCAAGTCCTACAAACCAGTTATAGCGGTTACAGCTGTAAGAACTGGAGCGGGTAAGTCCACCGTTTCTAGGGCGATTATTAGAGAGCTCCTAAAAGCTGGCGTTAGAGTAGTGCCTATTAGACACCCCATGGCTTACGGAGATTTAGTGAAGTCAGCCGTGCAGATCTTTAGATCTGAGGAAGACTTCGTTAAGTACGGAATCACGATCGAAGAAAGAGAGGAGTACGAGCAGTACGTGAGACTGGGACTCCCAGTTTTAGCTGGTGTTGACTACGGTAGGATCCTCCTCGAAGCTGAGAAGCTGGGGGATGTAATACTCTGGGATGGTGGCAACAACGACGCTCCATTCATAAAGTTCGACTACATGGTCACAGTTGCCGACGCTATGAGACCGGGCCAGGAGGTATCGGCATATCCTGGTGAAGTTAATGCTAGGCTCGCAGATGCCGTTGTCGTAAACAAGGTCTCTAGGTCCAGTAGGGAGAACGTTGAGAAGGTTGTTTCGAACGTAAGAAAGATCAACCCTAGAGCTAAGATAGTGCTAGCGGATATGGAGGTCGTAGTAGAGAAACCAGAGCTCATAAGAAATAAGAGAGTTGCGGTTATTGAAGACTCTCCATCAGTCACCCACGGCGGTCTACCCTACGGCGCTGGGTTCGTTGCCGCTGAGAAGTACGGTGCTGCTGAAGTAGTCGATCCGAGACCCTACGCGGTTGGTATTATAAAGACGATGGTAGAGGAGTACCCGCATATGGGACCGGTAGTACCTTCCACAGGCTACACGCCGGAGCAGATAAGAGATCTCAACGAGACTTTGAAGAGAATGGGCGTGGATGCCGTGGTTCTTGGAACTCCAGCGGATATTTCGAAGCTTCTCGAAGTGGATGTACCTATCGTGAAAGTTTCGTGGGAGCTTAAGGTACTGGAAGGACCTACTATCGGTGAGCTAGTTAGAGAATTCCTACTGCGTGTTGGACTAGCGTAGCTGCCTTTTTACTTACTACACTCAACTTCTTTGGTGAAGAACTTAGCTCCGTACGCTGGGAGGTTCGGCGAGTACAACGTCTACGTTAGGTCCTCCGGCTACCCTAAGGTAGCTCTAGTATACCCAAGCACTTACCAAGCCTCGATATCGAACCTCTTTACGCACATAGCCTACTTCTACTTACTGGAGAAAAGTGACGCCCTAGTAGATAGATTCACCTTAGACAACCCAGATCGAGGTTCTGTAACTGAGAGAAAACTGCGGGAATTTGATTTGATCCTCGCTAGTGCTAACTACGAGCTGGACTTACCGTACCTCGCTAAGCTACTCAGCGATGCCGGTGTAGAGGTCTTTGCGGAGAGGAGAAAAATGAGGCCTTTAATCATCGTAGGCGGCTTAGCAGCGATGTCAAACCCGGAGCCCTTCCTAGACATAGCTGATGCTTCATTTATTGGTGATGGGGAAGTTCTACTACAGAGATTAGTTCGATATTTCAGCACACTACCTGAAAACCCTGGAGCTTTTCTAGATTCTCTAGATAGTGGAGTGTACACGGGTGAAGCTAATGTTAGGAAGGTAGTCGTTGAAGACCTCAGCAACTCATTCCACCCTACCGTAGAAATCAGGTCGAAGAAGGTAGAGCCTGTGTTTGGAGAAGGATTCTATGTAGAGATATCGAGAGGATGTAGGTGGCTCTGCAAGTTCTGTCTTGAAGCGTACGCCATGTATCCGTATAGGTACAGAAGCCTGGAGACGGTGAAGAAACTAGTAGATGAAGGCTTAAGGCACGTAGAGAAAAAGAGAGTTGTCGTATACTCATCATCTCCTTTCGACCACCCAGGTATTAGAGACCTGCTCGAATACTTCATCGAGAACGAGGTAGACTTCTCACTACCGTCTATAAGGTGGGACACAGTAAAACTCGATGACCTGGACATCATATCGAAATCTACTCAGAAAACTCTAACACTCGCTCCGGAAACTATGAGTTCGAACCTGGGTTGCTCGATCGGTAAGTGCTTTAACTTCGACGTATTTAGTGAGCTGGTTAGTAAGGCTTTCAGAGAACGCTTTAACGTTAAGCTCTACATAATGACCGGCTTCCCCCAGGAGAGCGAGGAAGACTTTCAAGAGACTTTAAGAAACCTAAGGAAGATTCTAGCTCTCTCACATGAACTCGGTAGAAAGCTTACTGTAAATGTTAATCCTCTAGTTCCCAAACCTCACACCCCCCTTCAAGATAGCCCCCTACTAGCCGAGAAAGAGTACTCAAGGAGAGTTAAACTACTGGAAGCGGAACTAGGTAGAAGCACTGTAACACATCTTCGATGGCTTCACGCATTTGCGCAATCTCTCGTAGCTCTTGGCGATAGACGTATTGGGAGGTTTTTCACGCTTTTAGCATTTAGAAATATATCTAAGCGGGATATGGTCGATCTAGCCAATACTTTAAAAGTAGACATATCGTTCCCTCTGAAGCACAGGTCTAGAGATGAGAGACCGTGGAGTCGGGTCGTGTTTCCGCTAGACCACATCGTAGATAGAATACCTTCACTCGGTAGGTCCTGAACGACCTAACGTCTTAAACCCCGCAACTCAGCTACGAGGTGCCTTATCTCGGGAAGTACTAGCTTATCTAGAGCTAGCTCGACCGCCGCTGGAGATCCCGGTGTGACGAACACTAGCTTATCTCTCACAGCACAAGCTATAGCTCTAGTTGCTAGAGCTGCGGATCCGTGGATTTGGAATGTTATGTATCTAAATAGCTCACCAAAACCGGGGATGTCTTTAGAGCACATCCCCCTAACTACATCGACGGACACATCCCTAGGTCCGAGACCGGTTCCACCAGACACTAGGACTACGTCGCACTTCTCAAGATTTCTAGCCAGTGCTTCAATTATTAAGTCTCTATCGTTAGGAACTACTTCATGGCCTCCGAGACCTACGTTATATCTGCTGAGGATTCTAGAGACGGTCGGAACTACTTCATCTACGTGAACACCGCGAGCTACTTTATCACTAGTTACTACAACGCAGAGGGAGATGCGTAGTTCCTGAGATTCTCTTCTATGTTTCTCAATAGACAACTCTAGGTCCCGGACTTCTGAGCTCCTGCGGAGGGCCTCCTCATGTAGGCCTCGACTATGTCGTACCCGAATATTTCTCTAAACTTCTTCCTACCTTCTTCAGTCATCTTAGTTGGGTTCCACGGAGGGTCGAACACGAGGTCTATATTAACTTCGTTAATGTCTTTAATATCTGATAGAGCGCTATACACTGCTTCCTGTACTTGGTGAAGTAGAAACGTAACTATGGGGCACCCTGGAGCGGTCAGCGTCATCTTGATTCTAACGTTCCCCGCATCATCGACGTCTATACCGTAGATCAGCCCTAGGTCCCAGATGTTTATAGGAATCTCCGGGTCGTATACTCTTCTTAGAGCTTCTCTAAGTCTCTCGACGACCAGGTTCCTATCGACCAGCTTTAACACCATTAATGTATTTTCTGGAACCTTATAAGTATGGAGTTGGGTGAGTGCGGATAGAAATGCTAAATTTCAACAGCTACGCGGTGCGGCGGGCTTCGAGTGGGAGAAGTTCGAGAAAAATTAGGTAGAACTTAATTTAATCTAGCACGCCTCTTCTAAGTACCTTCCCAGCTCTAACACGCGGATCTAGCTTACCCGAATCAGCCACTACCTCACCGTTGATTATGACGTACTTAATTCCCTTAGGGTACGAGTGCGGGTTTTCGAACGTAGCTGTATCTTCAATGCTGTAGTAGTTGAATACTACGAGATCCGCTTTAAATCCCGGTCTAATAAGTCCTCGGTTCCACAGTCTCAGCTTTCTCGCTGGGAGAGAAGTCATCTTTCTAATAGCTTCGTGCAGCGAGAGTGCCTTCTCTTCTCTAACGTACCTAGCTATAACTCTAGGGAAGGTACCGTATCTTCTCGGATGGGGTTTTCCAATACCGAACCTACCAACGGACCCGTCACTTCCAATAGCTACTAGAGGATGCGATATGACTAGCCTAACGTCTTCTTCTCTCATAGTAAACGTTACCATACCTGTAGCCAGCTCATCGTCTAGGAGTAATCTCACCATAGCCTCCACGGGGTCTACGCCCATGGACTCAGCAATCTTATCTAGCCTCATACCCTCAAACTCTCCGTGCTTCGGAGAGTACGATATCATAATGTCGGACCACGAGATGTACCTCTCCTCGAATACAGCTTCTCCAAGTCTCTCTCTAAGTCTATCGACCACGTTCGGTTCACGCAACTTCCTCATTATCTCCTCAGAACTAGCTCCCCGTACGTCCTTAGGTAGGAGCGTTACGAGAGATGTAGATGCGGCGTAGTATGGATAGGCGTCCGCCGATATATCGTGACCTCTAGATGCGTAGTCTTCTATTATCTTCAAAGCTGTCCAAACCTTCCCCCAGCTAGGCTTACCACTAGCTTTTAGATGGGATATCTCTACACCTACCCCAGCTTTCAACCCAATGGATACGGCCTCAAACACGGAATCGAGCAATTTAACGCCTTCATTCCTCATATGTGTTGAGTATATACCGCCGTAGGAAGCAGCTACCCTAGCTATCTCTATAATTTCCTCTGTCGAGGCGAAGGTGCCCGGAACGTATATGAGACCGGTACTAACTCCAAAAGCTCCGGCTTCCATAGCCTCCTTCGCTAGCTCCTTCATTAGCTGGATCTCTCTATCAGAAGGTTTTTCAGGACCGAAGCCCAGCACTGCCGCTCTAATAGTTCCATGACCTACCTGAAGAGCTATGTTGATTGCTGGCTTAAGTTCTTCTAGAGACTTAACGTACTCCCCGAAACTCCTCCACCTAACTTCTACCTCTGGGTGTTCACGCTTAACCCGCTTCACAAACTCCTCGTAGTTAACGTCCGTTAGAGGAGCTGGTGAGTAGCCGCAATTTCCAACTACTATGGTTGTAACACCTTGAAGTACGTAGTTATCTGCCGTTGGAACTTCGAAGATCGTTAGGTCGCTGTGGTTGTGCATATCTATGAATCCGGGTGAGACCACCAGTCCGGACGCATCTACTACTCTCTCGGCTTCCACACCGCTCAGATCTCCGATAGACTTGATCTCGCTTCCGACAATTCCTACGTCGGCTCTAAATGGGGGTGAACCACTTCCATCAACAACTATTCCGTTTTTAATAACTAAGTCGTAACCCATTCTACGCACCGAACGAGTGCATGACTTCTTGAGCTGCTCTTAGGGAGGACCCCAGCTCTACTCTGTACCCGAGCTTAGCTAGAGACCTCTCTAGAGCCGCTAGAGTAGCGATCACATCACTAGCTGCGACCTCACCCATGTGCCCTATTCTGAATATCTTTCCGCGCAGCTCCCCCAGCCCGCCAGCAATTTCAATTCCTCTAGCACGCATCTCGCTGTAGAGCTTCACCCACTCAACACCTTCCGGTATGTAAGCGGCTGTAACTGTGTGAGCTCTAAAAGGCTCTTCAGCAACTAGCTTCAGACCGAGTGCTTCAAGACCTTTCTGAACGGCTCTAGCCAGCACTTCATGCCTTCTGTACCTAGCTTCAAGACCCTCCGCGAGGATCTTCTTGAGCGATCCGTGGAGTGCGTAAACGAGGTTTACCGCTGGAGTAATGTAGTAGTTTCTAGTTGACTCCATCTCCTTCAGGAGCTTCGATACGTTGAAGTACGTTGTTTCGTTATCGGTTAGCGGGGTGAACCCCTTCCTGTAGGCAACTATGGCTAGTCCGGGGGGTACTGCCAGCGCTTTCTGAGAACCCGTTAGACATACGTCAACGCTCCACTCATCTAACTTCATATCCATTCCACCTATTGACGCTATTCCATCAACCACGACCTTAGCCCCGAATTCCTTAGCTTTCTTCGCGATCTTCTCAACGGGGTTTGCTACAGCCACCGAGGTCTCTACGTGTTGAAGTAGTACGGTGCTGTAGTTACCCTCCTTCAGCACCTTCTCCACGTCTTCATCAGTAAACCCCCTACCAGTAGGTGACTGCGCTACGCTGACGCTAGCTCCAACTCTTCTAGCGGCGTCCGCTAGGTAGTCTGCGAAGTAGCCAGCTTTAAGAACCACGACCTTCTCTCCTGGTTTAACTGAGGTTCTTACAGCTAGTTCTATAGCTGCCGTTCCACTTCCAGGAATAACTACTATATCACCTCCCGTTCCGAATACTTTCTTCAGCATATCTAGAGATTCTCTATGTATAGCATCGAAGTCCGCTGAAACGTGACTGAACGTCGGCTTAGCCATGTCGAGCATAGTCTCCGGGTCAACCAATGAGGGACCCGGAATCATTAGTAAGAACCTGACCAACTTATCACCTCGAAATGCACTGTAAGTAAACCGTTATAAGTGAGTAGCTTTGAGGTTCAAGTACCCAGCGCTCTAAACCGCGGTAGACACTAGATAACTACCCGATTACAGCGAGTTCTCCGAGCTTATTAGTACGCGCTACTTACCCAAGTTGAGGGTGGGTGAATTGCTTAGAGTAAGAGTTGTTGACCACCCATACGCTCAAGCAATACTCACAGTTCTTAGAGATAGGAGAATTTCACAAATAGAATTCAGGAAGGGTCTCGTAAGACTGGGTAGGGTTATCGGGTTCGAGATGGTGAAGGAGCTCGACGTAGAGGAGTGCGAAGTTGAAACTCCCCTGGGTGTTAAAACCAAGGGTGTTAGAGTAAAGGACCTCGATAGGGTCGTCATTATTACGGTATTGAGAGCTGCGTGGCCTCTTACTGAAGGTTTAGTCAAGATATTCTTTAATGCTAGGCAGGGAGTTGTAGTAGCTAGAAGAGTTGAAGAAAAGGGTATGAGAAACTACGAATTCGATGTAGATATCGCGTACCTGAAGATCCCGTCGATCGGCTCAGAGAATATCGTGATACTGAGCGACGTCATGGTCGCCACGGGTTCTACGGCGGATAGAGCTCTCAGAGAGGTAGTTAAGTACGGGAAAGCTAAGAAGTACTTCCTAACTTCAGTTATAACTACGCCTATAGCATTAGCGAGACTGAGTAAGGTAAGTGAGGAGCTTGGAATAGACCTAACTGTGTACTCAGTAGCTATAGACCCGGAAGTTAATGAGAGAGGGTACATAGTTCCCGGGCTCGGTGATGCTGGGGATAGAGCTTTTGGTTCGTAGGAGGAGCGTAGCCGTAGTCAAAGACTTAGCTAGACAGAGAAGCTTAGTACTCTATACACAAGCTATTCAAAGTATTGAAGAAGGACGTATCGATAGAGCGCGCGCATACATCGAGCTAGGTTTAAGAATTCTTCAAAAAAGTAGAGCTAGAAAGCCTATCTACTACAGAAGGTGGGTATGCAGGAAGTGCCGCACTCCCCTAGTTCCGGGCGCAACGAGTAGAGTAAGAGTTAGAGGTACCCGCTCGTACTTAGTCGTAGTTAAGAAGTGCCTGATCTGCGGCTGGATCAATAGAACTGCCGCTAGTAGAAAGCGGGTGTCTAACTTAAGGTAGGCCGCAGCGGTGGTTTACTATACGCTAGAATATTTTACTTAACCGTTTTATCAGTCCGGTGCCCTAGTTGATTCGCAGAGAAGATCTGAACTTACTGGTTAGCGAGTGGGCTAGGAAGTTCTACTCGAAAAGGTTGTTCTCTATTCAAGACCTCTTTGGTGTAGATAAGGCAATTGTTGGAATGGTCCACCTACTCCCACTGCCGGGAGCTCCAGCTTACGAAGGATACTCTATTGACGCGATCGTAGATCAGGCGGTTCGTGAAGCTAGAATATACGAAGAGAACGGTGTGAACGGAGTTATCGTCGAGAATATGTGGGACCTACCGTACTACAGCGGCGCCGCCAGGATACCTCCGGAAGAGATAGCTGCGCACGCGGTCGTGGCTAGAGAAGTTGCTAAGAGCGTTAGCATCCCCATAGGGATCACAGTTATTCACAACGGAGGTAGGGTAGCTCTAGCTATAGCTAAAGCATCTGGTGCGAAGTTCATTAGAGTATGCCTGTACACAGGTGCTGCGGTCTGGGATACCGGGGAGCTCGATAGTGGTGTTACTGCCGATATCTTTAGACTTAGAAAGCACCTATACGCCGAGGACGTGAAGTTCTTCGTAGATGTAGTTAAGAAGCACAGCGTGCTATTCCCTGGAGTAGACCTGGAGACCCACGTTACGTGGTCTCTCTTCTACCTAGCGGATGCCCTGATAGTAACTGGGAGAATGACTGGGGAGCCCCCATCTCCGGAAACCGTGAGGAAGGTTAAGGAAATGGCTGGTGACGTACCAGTTCTCGTAGGGAGCGGTCTAAGCTTAGATAACGCAGAGAAACTACTTAAATACGCTGACGGAGCTATTGTAGGAACGTACTTTAAGGTAAGCGGAGTAACTCAGAACCCCGTCGACCCGGATAGGGTCAGGAAGTTTATGGAGGTAATTAGAAGGTTGAGAAATCGATGAGTCGAGGTAGTAGGTGTGATGTAGCGGCTTTCGGCGACTTACTACTCGACGTCGTACTGCGTGTTGAAGAAGAAATCGAGCTGAAGGACGTATCCTACGTAGTTAAAGACGGCTGGGCATCGCCGGGAGGTTCCGCTGCGAATTTCTCTGTAGCTCTATCTAGACTAGGCTTGAGGACCTGCCTCGTGTCTACTGTCGGAAACGACATCCTCGGGTACCTACTTACGTCAGACCTCGAGAAGGAGGGGGTTGACGTTGGGTTGGTTAGAGTACTCGATGGCGAATCAACGGGCTTTACCGTATCGATAGTGAGTCCTAGAGGTACTAGAACCCTCGTAACCTATAGAGGAGCTAGTAGAAACAACGTTATAGACCCTGAGAGAGTTCGGCGCGCACTTGAAGATGCTAAACTCGTATTCATCTCCGGGTACGCAGTGCGCAATACTGATGGGGGTGAATCTATAGTTAGGCTAGCTAAGCTAGGGAGTGAGCTGGGAGTGGAAACGGCTATCGACTTGGGTGGATTCGGTAGAGAACACCTACCTAAGCTACCGGATCTTCGCGGAATCATCAGCTACGTATTTCTCAATGCGGAGGAGCTCAGAATATTGGTGGATTGCGAAGAGCTGAGCGGGTGTGTTAGAACTCTGTACGAAAACATCTCCCCCAGAGCTGTATTCATTAAAGCTGGGAGTGAAGGTAGTATCGTATTCGACGGTAGTGAGGTAGTTAGAGTAGAACCGTACAGCGTAGACGTTGTTGACCCAACCGGGTGTGGCGATGCGTACAACGCCGGGGTAGTCCTGGGAATTCTCAGAGGCCACAGTGCGGTTAGAGCCGCTGAACTAGGGAACCTGCTCGGTGCTTATAAAGTTCAAGGAAGAGGTTCCAGGTATCTACCTAGGAGTTTGAGAGAACTAGAAGAATTTAAGAAAAGCTACGCGCGGAAGCATTTGGGTAGCTGAGATCGAGCTCAGCACTCCGCTGGTAGAATGCCGATGTGCGTCGAAGTATCTGAGTCTATGCGTAGAGTATGTCCGTAGCTTCCGCAGGTACGGTGGCTGTGTCTGAGTAGGGGGTTACAGCTTATCAGTTCTAGTAGTTCGGAGGTGCTGTTTGGTGTGCGGTTTGAAGACTATCACGCTAGTAGCTAGAGTTCCGGTTACGGATAGCGGTAGCTACATAGCTAAGATCAGGCAGGTAGTTAGCGGTCTAGCCGAGTTCGACTTCAAGGTCCACCTCTACGTAGACCGTGGGGATACTCCGGAACTCATAGCGCAGGGAGAGGTCATAGACCTTAGGAAAACTAGCGTTAAAGAGATCGTTAGGCGTATCCTAAGTTACGTCAGTATGGAGGTATCGGACCCAGACATGCTGGAGAAACTCGCTGGCGCGAGTACTAATGAGTCTGGAGAACTCCTAGAGCTCAACGACCTCCAACCCTAGGTCAACAGCGCTTTAGCGTAGGATTTGGTGAAGGTTATTATCTCCACTAGATGCAGTTAGTTGAGTATCTCTGAGGTACGTGAAATGTCTGACTACGCAGACCCAGCTCTACTAAGTCTAGAGGACGGAGCTTTTCTAGTGAGGCTCGCTAGGAGAGCTGTTGAAGAGTACTTGAAGAGCGGTAGGGTTATTGAACCTCCATCTGTGGGTGGAGTTCTTCAGGCTAGAGGTATGACATTCACTACCATAAGAAAGATGAGCGAGGGAAGATACTATCTTCGAGGCTGCATAGGCTACCTATCACCTATAGAGCCTCTAGTTAATAACGTAATTACGACGGCACTCGCAGCCGCTCTTGAAGACCCTAGGTTCGAGCCTCTACGAGACGACGAACTCGACAGCGTGATTTTTGAGGTTAGCGTTCTATCAGTCTCTAGAGAGGTTAGGTCTGTCGGTAGGGAGAGAGCGCGGGAAGTTGTAATAGGTAGAGACGGTCTCGTAGTCGAGTATAGGGTTTACAGGGGAGTTCTCCTACCTGAAGTACCCGTTGAGTACTGCTGGGATGAAGAAACTTTTCTATCA
This sequence comes from Sulfolobales archaeon, assembly GCA_026419835.1. Classification (GTDB taxonomy): domain Archaea; phylum Thermoproteota; class Thermoprotei_A; order Sulfolobales; family NBVN01; genus DRZP01. The sequence goes on from JAOAKQ010000002.1 coordinate 259,042, forward strand.
GAAACATGCATCAAGGCCGGTATGCCTCCAGATTGCTGGCTAAGCGATAGAGTAAAGATTAAGAAGTTCACCGCTAGAGTCTTCAAGGAGACTTCGCCTAGAGGAGATGTTGTAGAACTAGATCTATCGAGAGAGTACCGAGAAAAGTGTCGAATAGGTTAGAACCGCTCGTAGCTGCGCTAGCTGTACTCCTTAAGAAATCGTAGAGTTCGGAACTAAATGAAGATCTCCAGCACGATTTAGCTGCGAGTTAATTCGGCTTCGAGTAAATTACTGTGAGCTAAACTAGCGTTAGCTGACAGTGAATCACGCTACGAATTTTGAGTTAGAGAATGTCGGAAGTGCCGCGGCCGGGATTTGAACCCGGGTCACGGGCTTACCCCGGAGAGCACGAGAGGCCCGCATACTTGACCGGGCTATACTACCGCGGCTCCGAGAATATCTAGGGTGTGAAGCTACTTAAAAGCTTTAAGAAAGGTGGGTTCTGGTCTCTATATAGAGAAGGTCTCCGCGGCAGCTAGTAGTATGCAGCACCTACTTACGTAGTAGAAGTAAAAGTGTTTTGAGAAGTTTGTGTTTAGCTTACCGAGCTACTTAAATCCTGGTGACCGCACTTTCAGTACATCTTCATTAACTAGTGTTGGAGGTTTTCTTCCTTCGTAGAACGCAACTAGATTTTCGAGAACTACTTGAGCCATTCTATACCTCCCTTCGAGCGTGGCGCTCCCTATGTGCGGTACTAGCACTACGTTCTTGAACTGCGTTAGTGGGTGGTCGGGTGGTATTGGTTCTCCCTCGAATACGTCTAGCCCAGCTCCAGCTATCCACCCCTCTCTCAGCGCCTTCACTAGCGCGCCGGTATCTACCACGGCACCTCTAGCTGTGTTTATCAAGATGGCGGTCTTCTTCATTAGCTTGAGGGCCTTCTCGTCGATCATGTGCCACGTCTGGGGAGTGAGGGGTACGTGTAGACTCACGATATCCGCTTCTCTAAGAACCTCCTCTAAGCTGCTTCTGTACTCTACTCCCAGTATTCCCTCCTTTTCCTTGTACCTAATTATGTCGTAGTATATTACCTTCATAGCGAAGCCGAAGACACCTATCTTAGCTACTCTCGTACCTATTCTTCCAAGCCCGATGATTCCGAGCACCTTTCCCTTCAGCTCCGTACCCAGCATCATCTTGGGGTGCCAGGCGGTGCCAGACCTATGCCAATCTCCCCGCCTAACGAACTCATCGGATTCTAGTACTCTCTTGGATACCGCGAGTATTAGAGCCCAGGTTAGCTCCGCCACGGTATCGCTAATTACGTCCGGAGTGTTCGTAACGTATATTCCCAGCTTGGTAGCGCACTCCACGTCGACGTTATCGAATCCAACGGCGTACTGCGCTACTATTCTGAGTCTAGGCGAGTTTTGAAGTAGGTCGCAGCTTACTTTATCAGTTAGTAGCGTTACTAGGGCATCCACTTCTCTAGCCTTACTTGAGAGTACTTCGTACGGTGGGTGGTGGTACTTATCCCACACCTCGACTTCGTAGTACTCAGATAGCTTAGCAATGATATCGTCAAAGAGTTCTCTCGTTATGAAGAGCTTCGGTTTCACAATTCTCACTCAATACTGATGCACTCCCTAGAATATAAATCTTGGCGCATCTTCGCTACCCAGCCTACTCACAGAGCTCTCCGGAGGTGAAAGTATTTAAGTGGTACCTACCTCAGTTCAGAGGAGGTGCTATGGCGGACTGCGTTCCAGTAGTTAAGCTCAGTAGTGGTAGGGAGATAGCTGTAACTAAGGAGGTAGTGGCACTGCTGAATAGGTACGTACACTCGGAGTTCAGCCTAGAGAAGCTGGCTGCCGACCTGGGTGTTGAGGATTGGAGTGAGGCCTACGAATTCATTAAGAAGGTGCCGGCGTGGGTTATGTGGATTCAGCCAACTTACTACGAGAAGGTTGTTTTAAAGAAGCTGTGCTCTAGTAGCTAGTACCTCGACCATGGTTCTGCGCACCTACATCGCAACTACTCGCTACTCTAAAGAGGAGAGGGCCTCCCTCGAGCTAGGCGATACTGTGTACCCCTACGATAGATTCGTTGAAGTACTTACCCCGGATATCGGTGGTGTCGTAGTTCTCGTAACATCCCTACCCCCGGATTCCCTAGCGAGACTCCTCTCGAGCCACTACCTATCGGCCGTTGAGTACGTAACCTACGTGATCTCGTGCGCTAGCTGCTACGGTGCTGATGTAGATAGCGTAGCTAGCTACGTACTTAACTCAGCATGCCGCACCGCCTGCTTCAGTAAGGTCAGAACCCCGAGGGCCGGCTCCCTGGGCTGGAAGTTCATCGGTGGTATTAGAGCTAGGGTCTCCGAGTGCGTATCTAGGGACTGCTCAGGCACTCTATCTCTCGAAGTTTTCGGCAGCACGCTCTGCTTCGGACCGGTGGTGCACCCCCGAGAAGATGCCGCTACGGGGAGAACGCTCGCGGGTAGTGATGCGTAGTAGAGCCGGTGGGTCGGCGGTTAGAGAAAACACTGCGAGCCCTCGGGGAGCTCGGGTACATCATCAGCTATTGGAGTACCCATCCCCACCTAGAGTGGTCCCGGTTTACTCCGCGACTTCGCGTAGTTGATGGTGTAGTTAACCCCGGCTTAACTACACTTCAGTAAAGTTAACCTAGCTCAAGAAGTTCGATCAGATTCTTGAGCTACGTAGAAAACTCGAGAAGTGTCGGCAAGCGGAGACTCACGGGCCGGTAGCGTAGGTGGTTGGCTGATTTACCTATTCGTGCACTTAAGTCTTTCTCAGCACTAGCTTAGTTAGTTATCTAGATCGACGGGCTTCTCTAGATGTTTAAATTCCGAATTTGATTAGCTGACTAGTTGTCTGAGTGGTGCACTAACGCACCTACACATCATTCGCTGAGGTGCTGCGTCTAGGTAGTATTTGAGTGCTGTGCCGTTGAGTTAGCACAGTGTTTAGTGAAGAACTGGGGCGGCCGGCTCCCCCGCTATCCGCGATCTCCACTCGTAGCTCTATGAGCTCGCTAGCGCGGTTCAGTAGCGGTAGTAAGAGCTGTACGGTATTCTTATATTTTTTAAACAACGCGAACGTATTGTATTTAAATAGCTTAGACACAGGCTCAGAAGGTGATGTAGGAGATTGTCACTACGCGCGAGGAGTACTTCGCTGGAGATATCTCATCACTAGAAGAACTTGTAGGTACTTTAAGAAATCGTGGACTAAGGGTTCTCAGCTATAAACTCGAAGAGGGCCTACCCGTTTTTGGAGAGATAGGTAGCTTCAAGGAGCTACCCACCGACTGCGTAGACTTTCAAGAACCCGGGAGCTACAGGCTAGCTAGGAGTGCTGGGGGTTTCTTCAGGCACTCCTACTACTCACCAAAGCACTTTCTACTCCCACCGCTACAGCAAGTTTACGAAGTTCGCGATGTACTCGAAGTTGTTGAAGTTCGAGAGGACCTCGCTCCAGCAGCGCTCTTCGGAATAAAGCCTTGCGACCTCGCAGCTATAAGAGTACTCGATAGAATACTGGAAGCTGACGACCTCTACAGAGCTAGAAGGTCCAGCGTCGCCTACGTAGTAGTTGAAGAATGCTTGGAGCCCGGGGGCACCTGCTTCTGCGGTTCCACCGGAACCGGTCCGGCGGTATCTGAAGAGTACGACCTAGCCTACGCTAGACTAGGGGGTAGGGTAGTTTTTAAGGTAGGCTCTAGGAAGGGGCTCGAGCTAGTTGAAGAGCTAGGCCTACCGAGAGCTTCGGAGGGCGTGCTGAAGGAGTACCGCGAGGCTATTGATAGAGCTAGGAAGCTAGCATCTAGAATTCCGGTGGTTGAATCCTTCTCTAAGATACTGGAGGAGTCGGCCACTAAGGAGGAGCTCTGGAAGGAGGTTTCGGCAAGATGCGTTGGTTGTGCTAACTGCAACATGGTGTGCCCAACATGCTTCTGCACAGAGTTCATCGATTCCGCAGACTTATCGGGTAGAGGAAAGCGTGAGAGGCTCTGGTTTGGGTGTCTCTCATATACCTACGGTCAGGTAGCTGGACTGCACTACAGACCGGAACTGTTTATGAGGTACAGGCACTTCGTACTCCACAAATTCGTCTTCTACCAGAAGCAGGTAGGTCTCGCAGGCTGCGTTGGGTGTGGAAGATGCGTTACCTGGTGTCCCGTGGGTGTGGACCTGAGAGAAACGGTTCAAAAGGTTATGAACCATGTCGGTAGGTAGGCTAGTTCCGAAGAAAGGTAGGGTAGCTAGAGTTGTAGATGAAGCTCCACTAGTTAGAACGTACCACGTAGAAGTTGAGGACTTCCCGGAACCTCTTCCGGGGCAGTTCAACGTTCTCTACGTTAAGGGTATGGGGGAGGTAGTGATATCCGTATCGGACTTTAGGTCCGGTAGTAGAGCCGTGGTGGAGCACACGATTAGAGCTGTGGGATCCGTAACTAGCTACATATACTCTAGCGTAGGTGCTGGGAGCTACCTGGGGATTCGCGGACCCTACGGAAAGGGGTGGCCTATACGCGAGTTCGAAGGATACGACGTACTCGTTGTAGGTGGTGGCGTGGGACTAGCACCACTAAGACCTATAATAAAGCATGTTGAAGCGCGTAGAGAGCGCTTCGGCCACTTCACACTTCTCTACGGAGCTAGAAGACCCGTGGATATGTTGTTTAAGTACGAATACGGCGAGTACAGTAAGATACCTAACTCAACAATCATGTACTCTATAGACGCACCGCACCCTGCGTGGAAAGGCTACGTAGGCTTCGTAACGGACTTAATAGACCGAGTAAAGCTAGACCCAGCGAATACGGCGGCATTTGTCTGCGGACCGGAGATCATGATGAAGGTAACTTCCGGCAAGCTCCTTAAGAGAGGTCTGAGAGAGGATAGGGTGTTCCTCTCACTGGAGAGAAGATGTAGGTGTGGTATAGGAATCTGCGGAATGTGTCAGCTGGGACACTTCTTCATATGTAAAGACGGCCCCGTTCTTAGCTACCAGGATGTAGGGCAGTACCTGAAGGTGAGGGGAATATGAGGAAGCTTGATTTAGCTATTGTTAAACTAGCTTCATGCTCTGGGTGTCTAAACGAGGTTCTCTACTCTCTGGTGTCTCGACAAGAACTACTGAAGCACCTCGACATACTGTACTTCACGGAGTTTCAGGATCTTAACGACGTCAAGGAGGTAGACCTAGCTATAGTGGAGGGTTCTGTAGCAACTAGCGAGCACGAAGAATTCCTAAAGTTAGTTAGAGAGAAATCTAGGCTGGTGCTAGCTCTAGGTACGTGCGCTGTATACGGAGGCGTGCAGTCTCTAAGAGTGGGCGAGGACCTTAGGAAAGTCGTAGAGGCATCTTACCCGAACCCGAGCTTCATCGAGGTCCTTCCAGATGTAAAGAGCGTGGATAGCGTAGTTAGTGTTGACTACAAGCTCCCCGGGTGCCCAGTAAATGGGGAATCTCTCGCTAGGTTGTTGGTTAAGCTCGCGCTGGGCGGTAGTGAAACACCGATAGTTGAAAATCTGTGCTCGGAGTGTAAGAGAAGAGGAGTGTTCTGCGTAACCGTACTTAGTGGAAAGCCCTGCCTCGGACCGGTGGTTATGGCTGGTTGCGGAGCTCTATGCCCTAGCTTTGGGCGCGGGTGCTACGGGTGCTACGGCCTCAGCACTCTAGTGGTGGATAGAGAAAGACTGGAAGAGTTCTTGAAGACTCTAGAGAAGTTTGGAGTTGGTAGGGACGATCTAGTAGCGCTACTGAAAGCCTACAGCTACTCATCCCTCTCGAAGCTCATCGCGAGGTGAGCTCGGTGCTTGCGGGTCTTCTCACTAGAGTGGAGGGTGAAGGTCAGGTAGTTCTTAAGTCCTTCAACGGAGTAGTATCGGGTGTTGAAGTTAGGGTAAGTGAAGCACCGAGATTCTTCGAGTACATCGTTAGAGGGAGGAGGTACTCCGAGGTCCCGGATCTAACGAGTAGGATCTGCGGTCTGTGCGGGGTTTCATACGCTCTCACAGCTTCTAAAGCCTTCGAGAGCTGCCTATCTATCGATGTAGCGGAAGACGAGGAAAGACTTAGACTCGCAATGCTAGCGGCTGAGAGAGTGAAGAGCCACATGATCCACATAGCCCTACTCCACCTACCGGATTTTCTAGAGCTTAGGTCACTTAAAGAACTCGCAGAAAGCTATCCGCATATCTACAGTAAGAGCGTTGAGGTTGTGCTCTGGTCTAGGAAGGCCATGGAAGTTCTAGGTGGGAGATTCCACAACGTTCTGAATTTACGCGTAGGCGGTGTCTACGGCTTCCCAGAGACTTCTAAGGTTGAAGCACTGAGACGGGAGCTACCTAAGGTACTCGACAACTTCCTAGACGTAGCTAGGTTCGTGCTGAGCCTCGGTAGTATACCTACGGAAGTTCACGAGTTGAGGTACATGGCGGTAAGCAACGGCACCGGCTATCCATGGGTTGGCGGCAGCGTGGTCGCCGATAAAGGGTCTCCCGTAAGCATAGAGGTCTTCGAGAATTTCGTACTGGCGGAGCAGGCGAGGTACTCCAATGCCCTGAGATATAGGCTCGCACCCGGAGAATCCTACGTAGTAGGACCTCTAGCTAGGTACAACCTTCACTCGAGGTTCCTTAGGAGAGAAGTGAGAGAATTCCTGAGCGAGTTCGGCTACGGAGAAAACCTCAGAAACTTGTACCAGAGTGTAGTAGCTCGCATAGCCGAGACCCACCAGACTCTACTCGAGCTCGAAGAATTCCTCAGCGAGTACAGAGAAAGATCTGTATCCGAAGCTAGGCCTAGAAGCGCGACTCCCAGAAGTACCTGCGCCGCAGTTACTGAGGCACCGAGAGGGGTCCTGTACCATAGGTATGACCTAGACAGTGACCTGAGAGTTAGGAGTAGCAACATAATTACCCCAACAGCTCAGAACCTAGCGTCAATGGAAGACGCAATACTGAGTAAGCTCTCCGGTTCGAGCGCCGACGGTAGGGCGATTGAAATAGCTAAAAAGATCGTTAGATGCTACGATCCGTGCATATCGTGCTCCGTTCACATTATTCAAGTTACCTAGAGCATGGACGGCGACTAATCGAACTACCTCCTTAACTCTCAGAAACCCCGGCGCGTGCTGCGCGCACGGAGGGCGTAATGCGATGCCTAGTAGCTGCTGAGAGACCGGGTGAAGTACTGGAACACCTACCGTAGCCATTCTCGATACTCACAATAGGCTGTTCTCAGCGAGTGATCTATAGAAGCGGGCACGCCGCCGTGGTATTTCAAGTAGTGATTTAGGTGCGTGTAGCTGTGGATTGGCTTACGTAACGATGAATTATCTAGAGCGCTGACTGAAGAATGAAACCGCTCTCACCGCGTGTGTTAAGGTGGGTTTCAAGAAAATGTCATTTAGAGAGTGCTTCAACTACAGCAAGATATATCGTGAACTCACATCTTCTCTATGCCTATGATTTTAGCTAGGTCGTAGATGACCGGGGGTTTCCAGTAGTCTAAGGATATGGACTTGACTATTCCGATCACGTACACGACGAGGAGGGCTAGAGATATCAGTGCGTTGAGAATCCGACCTACTATAGGTATTAGCGATAAGATCGACACCACTATTGTGGATAGTATTGCGACGATGAAAAAGGATATAGAGAGATAGGCCCAGTACTTAGCGTAGCGATACGTAGGCTTGAGTGCTAAGGTAATTACAGCACCAACCACTGAGAGTAGCCAAGCTATTAATCCCCAGACCTTCTCCTCTTCAGGTACTGCGCTCCCAGCTTTGGCCATATTTATTCCCACCAATAGATATGGGTTTAGCTTAAATAATCGTGCGTATAGCACGTGCTCCAAGTGTGTAAATAGTGGAGTAGACGTAGCTGTGAACGTGGCGGCGGCTCTACAGCTCTCTGTATATAGAGAGTAGTATGTCAACCAGCGACTTTTTACTTAGAGAACTAGGTAAACTAGCGAAGCGCACTTTCTCGTATTCTTCTGCGAGAGTTTTGAATGCGTAGAGTACGCGCCTATTTGAAAGTTCCTTCTCTAATCTAGCCAAGTACTCTCTATGAGTTTCCCACGGTTCGATTGCCGCAACTTTAGACAAGATATCCACGGCGGTCCAATACGCAGAAATGGCGTCTTCCGGAAATCTAAGATTTGAAACTGCGAGGTCTATAGTTCGGAGAGCTCTTCTCACGAACGCTGGGTAGCGCGAGCGGGAGTTTAGGATGTGTACGAAGAAAACTGCGAGAGGTAGAAGCACCGCGACTACGGCGGATACTACTACCAGCCCGGGAGCTTCGTATATCTTAACGAAGAGTGCTCTAGCGCCTCGCACATCTAGTAAACTAGGCTCTGGGAGGGGTTTGAGTTGAGTTCTCGAGAACATTGAGGCGGCTTCTTCTATAGCCCTCCTAACGTTCTCAGTTGTTTTAGAGTCTTCAACGTACTCAGCTCTAAACTCATTTACTACGTACCCCATCAGCACTAGGTATTCTACACTACTTAACTCACCGCTCATATAGAGTTCGTTCAGCACTCTAACCAGGTCACTCACGTTTCTACTAGGCGGAGCAACTGCCTCGACTTTTGCTATGAGATCCTTCGGGATCCCCCTAGATATACCGAAGACTACTTCTAGAACTAGCGAGAGCTTCTCGTCGACGTGCCTGAGCTTACTGATGAGTCTCATGAGAACGTCTTCGCTTCTCACGGCGGATTTCTCTATACTGGCTAGTCCGTACTTCTTCACGCTATCTAAGATCTCCGTGAGAGCCGCGATTTCTTGCTTAGTCCAGACGTCGCCGTAGTTAGATAGCCTCAGCTGAAAGTCTGGAGTGTGCTTCTCGAGGCTGGAGCTAGCTGCAGCTGGGGTAGCTGAGATCGGTAGCACTAGAAGAAAGAGAAAACACAGCTGAACCGCTAAGGCGCTACCCATGGCTAAGTCCTCTACCCAGGAAAACTCTGCGTACTAGCTAATATTGGTACCTAAGTACTAGCGGGGTTAGCGGAATTGCGTCAGCTTTTCGATAGATCCGCCACAGCTTTAGGTACTACATTGAGGCTCTCTACCTTCGCACCTCTTCTAAGAGCTACTAGCTCAGCCCCAACACTTACCGCTATCTCCTCCGGTGTATCGGCCCCTATGTCTAGACCTATAGGTCCTCTCAATCTTCTAGCTAGATCGTCCGGGCTGAAGCCTTCCGAAGCAAGCTTCTTAACGAACTCATAGACCTTTCTCCTACTTCCGAGCAGCCAAACAGCTTCCGCACCACTCTTCAGGGACTCCTTAGTGAATACGTAGTCCGCCTCTATATCTCCGTAAACGATGAATACGTAGTCCCTCTTTCTAACCGCCTCCCCTATTTTACTCGCTAGCTCCTCTACGGAGCCTATGAAAACGGAGGACACGCCGGCATCTCTAGCAATTCTCTCAGATTCAGTACTGGTATCTAGTGCGACTACATCGAATCCCAGAAGCTTCAGAATAGACACTAGAGGTCTCCCCACATTCCCTAAGCCAACTACTACAGCTCTCGGTACTGGCGTGAAGACATCTATGAAGACCCAGAGAACCCCGCCGCATATAAGCCCCGTTTCCTTAGCCCCCTCTACTGGTTTATCCGTGAAGGAGTACTTGACTAGCCTCGACCTACCTTCCAAAATAGCTTTAACGGCGTCCGAGACGAGCTCAGCTTCGAAAACCCCGCCACCAATAGTTCCAAATCTGCGGCCGTCTTCTCCAACAACCATTCTAGCGCCAACATCCCTCGGAGCTGAACCTTCCTTATGTACTATCTCACATAGAGCGACCCTCATTCCCTTCTTCAGGTATTCGAGCATTGCGGAAATAAGGAGCTCATCCATGGATTTAACCCTCGATACGAAACTGGTTTAGAGTTCGCGCTGGGGCATGCCGCAGCTACCTCAGCGGCCTTCCGAGCGGTTTATCTACTACGATAGCCCCTCCATCGACAACCATCTCTCCTCTAAGAAGCACCTTGTCCACCCTCCCCCTCAGCTTTCGACCTACGTACGGCGTAAGCTTGTGCTTATATTCGAGAGACTCCTTTGAAACTACGTACTCGGCGGATGGGTCTACGGCAACTATATCAGCATCAGCACCCGGGAGCAGTGAGCCTTTCACCGGGTACAGGCCGAAGATCTTAGCTGGCTTCTCGGAGCACAGCTCGGCGACCTTTGTTACAGGTATAGCTCCTTCGAGAGCCGAAGTCATCATCAGCGGGACTAGGTGCTGTATTGAGGTCGCACCAGCGGCAGCCTTCGAGAACTCCACCATCTTCTCGTACTCAGCGTGCGGTGCGTGGTCCGTTGCTACGACATCTACGAGTCCGCTGGCGACCGCTCTCCAGAGCTTCGCTCTGTTCTTAGAGTCCCTCACGGGTGGGTTGACCTTGATTAGAGTGCCCAGCTCGCCGCGCTCTTCGTAATCAAAGAAGAGGTGCGTTGGTGTAACCTCTACGTAGACCTCGGCCGGACCTCTTCTAGACTTCCTAATTGTCTTCAGAGCCGACGCGGTGCCCAGGTGCGCTATGTAAGCTCTACCACCTACGGCTTCAGCGATCGATGCTATGTACTCGATACTGAGTTCTTCGCAGAGCGGCGGTCTAGCGTCGTTATGCGCTTTCAAGCCATCTCTTCCTTCAGCTAGGACCCTGGAGGTGAAGAACTCAACGCACTCCCTATTCTCCGCGTGGAAAACAACCGTGAAGCCGAGTTTTCTAGATAGCTCGAGCGCTGTGTAGATCGTTTTAAAGCTCGGCGGGGGTAGGTTACCGGTTGTTTGAGCCATGAACGCCTTAAACCCCACCGCGCCGCTCTTCACTAACTCCACGATATTCGACTCCACATCACCACCGTAGTCGTAGAGAACTGCGTACAGTGCGAAGTCTACGTAAGACTTCCCGGAGAGAAGGGACTTCTTCTCCAGTAGCTTGGGCGGGCTATCGACTGGGGGCAGGGTGTTCGGCATGTCGAGAACCGTCGTCACACCACCTAGAACCGCAGCTCTAGTCGTGCGGTAGAAGTCGTCCTTGTACTCCAACCCAGGCTCTCTACCGTGCACGTGGGGATCGACAGCTCCTGGTAGTACGAGCCTGCCGCGCAGGTCGATAGTCTTGGAGTAGCCGGAGTCTACGGACTTCCCTACTCTAGCAACCTTACCTTCTTCTACGAGAATATCGGCCTCAACCACGGCATCCCTAAATACTATGGCTCCACCTCGAAGTAGGACGCCCACGAAACTCCCCGTGATAGTATACTCCACGTAGATATTAACTCAGTTTTATCCTCAAGTCCACCTAGTCTGTAGGTGTAGCTCGTAGTGTACAACTTCGTAGGGAGAAGTTTTCCGAGGCACGACGGCTTCGCTAAGGCCTCGGGACTCGCTGAGTTCACGTTCGATATCGAGGTTCCCGGAATGCTCTACGGTAGAATACTCAAGAGCCCGTACGCTTTCGCCAGAGTCGGAAGGATAGACACTTCGAGTGCTGAAGCGCTGGGGGCGGTCGCTCTAACTCCGGACGACGTTCCGGATAAGCTGTTTAACCCCAGGCTACTCAGCGTGGAGGAGGACACCTACAAGGACTGGAGAGTTCTCGCTAAAGTACCTAGATACGTTGGCGAGCCTATAGCCGCGGTCGCCGCCCCCACCGAAGACACTGCTCAGAGAGCTCTGGAAGCTCTCAGAGTAGAATTCGAGGAAATCTACGACCCCATTCTAGACCCCTTTAAAGCTACGTCACCAACCGCTAGACCTATTCACGAAAGAATTCTGAGAGGCGGTCGGTGGGTGGAGGTCAGGAACAACATCGCCGCGGAGCTCAGGTACTCCGAGGGCTATCTCGAGACGGAGGAGGAGAGGTCGAGTGTTGTAGTGGAGAGGAAGTTCCATGTACCTAGAAGATACCACACACAGCTGGAGCCTAAGGGAGCCGTCTGCAAGCTGGAGCCCGACGGAACTCTAGTGGTTTGGACTACTACGCAGACAATCCACAACACCAAGATACTGATTTCCCAAGTCTACGGCATACCTATGAACAGAATCGACGTTAGGAAGGTACCTCTCGGAGGTGGCTTTGGTTCCAGCATACACACGAACCTAGTTACCCTGATAGCCGTAGGTCTATGCCTCAAGTCCAGGAAGCCGGTGAAGCTCGTACTAACTAGAGAGGAGGACATGGTCCACGACCACGTTAGCTTCGAGTTCTATATGAGGGTTAGAGCCGGGGCTACTAAAGATGGTTCAATAACCTTCGGAGAGCTGGAAAACGTGATTGACGTAGGGGCTCACCAAGTGCAGGCGTACCCTATTCTCGGCACTTCGCTAGGCTGGTTTATTTCGCTGTACAAGTGGAGAGCCGTCAGATACTACGGGAGGTCTGTCTACACGAACAAGGTTCCTTCGTGCGCTATACGCGGCTACGGAGCTCCGGAAATCACCTGGGCCGTCGAAACGGTTGTTGACGAACTAGCGGAGGAGTTGAAGATAGACCCCCTGGAGTTTAGGTTAGCTAACTACAGAGGGAAGGGGGAGATATTCTGGGGCCAGGGACCGACGGTTAAGTCCGTTATTAGAAGTGATGGAGTGCCGGAGCTGATGGCTAGAGGCTCCGAGTTGATAGGTTGGAAGCGCAGAGAAAGCCCCAAGGTGAAGACCGGTAGGTTTAGGAGGGGGATAGGTGTTGGAAGAGGTTTCCACACGTCTGGAGCTGGAGGACCTCTATCGGGTGCTATCATAGACTACACGGGCGCTATCGTTAAGGTGAACGAGGACGGGTCCGTTGACTACATCACGGCCCTCCAAGACCACGGCGGTGGAACTCTCGACGCTCACGCTAAGATCATCGCTGAAGAACTGAAGATCCCGCCGAGTAGAGTGAGGATCGTGTGGTCCGGCACATCCACCACGGTTTACGATGTATGTACGCACGCATCTAGGGGTGTTTTCGCTGGTGGTGAAGCCGCTAGGAGAGCGGCTCTAGAAGTTAAGAAGAAGGTCTTGGAGTACGCTTCGAGAATACTGGACGCGGTGAGTCCGGAGGCTCTGAGGATCGAGTACGATAGAGAGCTCGACGACGCCGCTATATTCGTCGAGGGGGCTCCTGATAAGAGAATTACGCTGAGCGAGGTAGCTAGAACTGCGTGGCAGAGAAACTGGGGCTCTATATCAGCGTCGGTTAGCTATAGAGCTACCGTAGCTCCACCCAGCTTCACAGTGTACTTCGTAGAGGTTGAGGTAGATACCGAGACGGGTGTCGTGAGGCCGATTAAAGTAGTTGCCGGTGCTGATGTAGGTACGGTTATAAGCCCAGAGCTAGCGGCTGGGCAGATTCACGGAGGTTTTGCTATTGGGTGGAGCTGGGCCGTCGGCGACGAAGTATCCTACCTAGAGAACGGAGTACCAGCGCACAGAATGAGCTTAGCGGACTACAAGCTACCTACGTCCATGGATTTACCTAGTGACGATGACTTCGTAGTAGTATTCGCTTCAACCTACGAACCGTACGGACCCTTCGGAGCTAAGGGTTTGGGTGAAGCGGCTTCCAACCCGGTGATTGCTGCCGTTGCTAACGCGATCTACAACGCTATAGGGGTCAGACTCTACGAAATACCGATGACACCCGAGAGAATTCTCAGAGCTATTAAAGGAGGTGATTAGGTGCTCTCGATAAACGCCTTTAATACCTACAGAATTCCGCAGCAGCTCAAGTACTTCAAACCGGGGAACCTTCAAGAAGCACTTGAAATCCTCGAATCAGTTGAAGGTGCTAAAGTGATTGCTGGAGGCACGGACCTAGTCGTAGATCTGAAGTATAGGCGTGTTGAAGCTAGAGCGCTAGTCGATATCTCTAGGTTGAGCGAGCTGAGGTTCATCAAGCTAGGAGATGGCTACGTAGAGATAGGTAGTGCGGCAACTATTCGAGAAATAGCGGAGAGCGGTGTAGTCAAGGAGAAGCTGCCTCTACTAGCGGAAGCCGCGGAATCTCTTGGTTCTTGGCAGATTAGGAACCTGGCTACCGTAGGTGGTAATCTGTGCACCGCGTCACCTGCGGCGGATACCGCACCACCACTACTAGCATACGACGCAGAGCTAGAGCTGGTGTCTTCAAGAGGTGTGAGAATAGTCCCACTCGGGAAGTTCTTCACCGGGCCGAAGAAGACCGTGATTGAGAGAGCGGAGATCCTGCGCTCCGTGAGAGTACCTCTAACTCCGAGAACGTACGGCTGGTGCTTCATTAAGCTTAGGAGAACGTCCTTCGATATTGCTAAAGTTAGCGTAGCCGTCCTCCTGAGAGTCGAAGGCGGGTTCGTAGCTGACGTTAGAATAGCCCTAGGTTCCGTAGCTCCTACTCCGGTAAGAGCTAGGAGTGCGGAGAAGTTAGCGATCGGCTTAAAGTTCGAGGACGCCGTTAGAGTAGCTTCAGAAAGAGTTGCCGGTGATATATCTCCAATAGATGACGCTAGGTCTACCGCTTGGTACAGACTCCAGACCTCGAAAGTCCTCGTTAAGGACGCTATGTGGAGAGCTTACGAGAGGTTTCTCGGTGCGGGTGCTTGGAGATGAGGATCAGGTTCAGGCTGAACGGAGTAGTTACTGAAGTCGACATAGAGCCTCACGAAACGCTGCTGAACGTACTTAGAGATAAACTAAAGGTCAAGAGCGTGAAGTACGGGTGCGGAATCGGGGAGTGCGGGTCGTGCACTGTGCTGCTCGATGGAGACCCCGTAGTATCGTGTTTAGTTATGGCCGCTAAGGTAGATGGATCTGAGGTCGCTACACCAGACTACATAGCGCAGACAGAGCTCGGTAAAGCGATCGTTGACTCCATGCTCGAGGAGGGAGCTGTGCAGTGCGGCTACTGCATTCCGGGGTTCCTGGTCACCATATACGCCGCGCTAGCTAGAGGAATTAGAGACGTAGACGAAATGAGGAAAGCCATGGTCGGAAACATATGTAGATGTACGGGCTACGTTAATATAGTTAGAGCCGTGAAGAAGACTTTAAAGAGAATTGGCAGCCAAACACCTCGCAACGCCGTAGAAAGGCCGTTTCGATAAAATACTCGACTTGGAATACGTCTTAGGGTGCGGAGTGCGTAGAGCTGAGATAAGCTTTAAGTTTGATTCTGGAGAGTTAGCTCTCGCAGTCTTTAAATCTCTGTACCCTGAGAGTAGGGTATCCCTTAGAAATGTGAGGGTGCGTGTGGAGCTATCTGGTAGTGAGGTGGCGGTAGTTGTGGATGCGGATGACGAGTCAGCCCTTAGAGCGACTCTAAACTCGCTCATTAAGCTAACTTACCTAGTGGTAGAAATCCTCAAGGTCAGGTGATGTACGTGGATGGTACCGTCGTCAGGATCTTCAACTTGAGGAAGTCTTTTGGTAGAGTGGAAGCTCTGCGAGGCATCAGCTTTGAGGTAGCTAGGGGGGAGATATTCGGTGTTGTAGGTCCTAACGGTGCTGGTAAGACTACTCTCCTAAGAATTGTTGCTGGGTTAATGAAGCCTTCGTCCGGTGAAGTTGAAGTACTAGGCCATAAGGTACCGAGCGAAGTAGATAGGATTAGGAAGTACGTTAGCTACCTACCGGAAGAAGCTAACCTGTACTCGAAGCTCTCCGGCATCGAGAACTTGAAGCTCTACGCTATGGCTTACGTAGAGCGCGAGAAGATTGACGAAGTCGTTAGAGTGGGGATCTCGATTGCTGGACTAGACCTCAGGGACTTAGAGAGGAGAGTTGAAGCGTACAGTAAGGGGATGTCCAGGAGGGTTGCCGTAGCCGCTACTCTAATGGTGAAGCCTCGGCTAGCTATACTCGATGAGCCTACAGCGGGTCTAGACGTAGTTTCTGCGAGGTATGTGAGAGAAGTAATTAGGAGATTCACTAGAGAGTTCGGCACGACGGTCATACTGTCATCTCACAATATGTTTGAAGTTAGTAGAGTGTGCGATAGAGTAGCTCTAATACACTCCGGGAGGGTTGTTGCTGTAGATGGCGTAGACAGGATACTATCTAGCGTTGGTGCGGAAGACCTTGAGGAAGCTTTCGTTAAGATCGTGGGTGGTAGGGGTGGGTGACCTCTACACAGTCCTATGGAAGGAGACTAAGGAGATGGTTAGAGATAGGAAGACCCTGCTCATGGTGATTCTAACACCAATCATAACACTGCCCTTCATGGGGTTCGCCGTCGTTTACCTACCGGCAGCTCAGGAGGTGGTCGTTTCCGTGGTAGATGAGGACCTATCTGAAGCGTTCATAGGGAACTTCGCTATCAGCTCTCAATCTATATCCAGCTTCCTGCGGGACTACCTCAGGTACTTCGGATTCGCGGTTTCAGATAGAGAGCTGGAGGTAGCTCAAGTAGTTCTCAAGATACCTGCCGGCTTCGTATCTAATCTAACAAGCTACGAGCACCAGGCATCCGTAGTAGTAGTGAGGAAGCTCGGCTCACCTAGAGTAGACCAGGCGGTTAACTACGTAGAGATGCTGCTTAACCACGTATCGAAGAAGGTTTCTGAAGCTAAGGTACTGGCTCTAGGTGAAATTGCTGGAGTTAACCTAAGAACTGAGGCCATCTTAAACCCCATAGCTACGAAAACCGTCGTTCTCACACCAGCGGGAGCTCCGGCTGAAGCTGAAGAAAGTCTCAGGCTTCAGTTAAGCAGAGTGCTAGCTCTCAGCCTCGTATTCGTAACCACACCCGCAGCTTCCTACATAGCCGACTCACTTATAGGTGAGAAGGAGAGGAGAACTCTGGAGAAGCTTCTCTCTACGCCCATTAGTAGAAGCTCCTTCATACTGGGAAAATCTCTCGTAGCTAGCTTCATAGGTTTGGTGGGCGGTGTCAGTAGCGTAGTTGGCGGCGCGCTCCTCTTCGCAATGCCTACTCTACTCTACTCGTCTGATGTGATTAGGTACGTATCTCCCGAAGTTCTGGCATCTCTATTCTTCTCTTCGTATATTTCGATACTTACCTCGCTATCCATATCGTTACCGGTGGTACTGAGATCGCCATCTATAAGAGCGGCCAGTATCTCCTCTGCCTCCATTATCGGGGTAGCTTCGGTTGTCTACCTAGCGTCGCTCTTCATAAACCTAGACGAGCTGAAGATGCCTCTAGCGATGGTACTCGCGGTACCTTACGCTTCTCTAGCTTCAGCCATTATTAGAGTTTCACTGGGAGAGTCTCTAAGAGCTGCTGGCTACCTACTCTACTCACTAGCTTTCTCGATATCGCTCATACTAATCAGTACGAAGCTTCTAGACCCCGAGAGGATGATCTCGTCGAGGCCCTAGCTCCTGCGTAAGGACCTTATTTTCTTCACCTCCTAGTTCTCTAGGGTAGGGGTAGGTATGAAGACACTGCTCATACATGCTAAGCACTTCGAATACGGAGTCCGTGAAAAAGCACTAGATGAAGCCGAACCACTATCAACCGAGAACTCCTCCGGAGAGTTTTCTAACGCGCTGGTCGTTTTTACTACCGTAGAGAAAGGAGATAGCTCGGAGCTCCGCGAAATCGTGAATAGCGTAGCTGACGATGTAGGTAAGGTAGTGCGTAATGTCGGCGCTGATGTGGTTGTTCTATACCCGTACGCGCATCTCTCGAAAAATCTAGCCGATCCCGGAGAATCTCTCCTAGTTCTCGAGAGCGTAGAGCTAGAGCTAAGAAACCGAGGTTTAAACGTGCGTAGAGCTCCCTTCGGGTGGTACAAGGAGTTCAAGCTAGAGTGCTACGGGCATCCCCTCTCCGAGCTCTCGAGGGAGTTCAAAGCCGGGGAGATGAGGAGAGCTAGACCTATTGAGAAGAAGTACGTGGTGCTACTACCCACGGGCGAACTCGTCGAGCCCAATGCGTACCTAGAGAAGGGTGATGATGAGGAGCTCAAGATCCTCATATCCAAGGAGGTGCTTAAGGTGGAGCTCCCCGGTGGTGAGCCCGAGGTATCCGAAGCCTGCAATAAGTTCGGTTTTGAGTGGGAACCTATGTCGGACGCCGGGCACATGAGGTACGGACCTCACGCGACCGTCATGGTTGAAGCTGTTTCAAGCTACGCCTGGGATGTTGCTAGATCTCTCGGCATCCCGGTGTTTAGAGTCCGAGGTACCAATATGTTCAACACCAAGTTCAGACCCATTAGGGAGCACGCAGAGCTCTTCGGAGATAGGCTCTACGAAGTTGAAACCGATAGAGGTACCCACGTACTGAGGTACGCCGCCTGCCACCAGCAGTTCGCGATGATTAAGGACTGGATCATAAGCTACCGGGACCTTCCGTTCGGTGTTTTCGAGATTGCGGATAGCTACAGGTACGAGCAGCCCGGCGAGCTCCAGATATGCTTTAGGCTGAGGAAGTTCCTAATGCCGGACCTCCACATATTCACCAAGGACCTCAGAGAAGCCGTTGAGTACAGCAAGCTAGTTCAGAGAAAGATTCACGAAGAAATGGGGAAGCTGGGTCGTAGGTACGTAGCTCTGTACAACGTAACGGAGGACTTCTTTAGAGAGCACTTCGACTACCTACTGGACTTCGTTAGAGGTGATGGTAGAGCCGCTCTAGTAGCGGTGCTCCCTCCAGGTGCGTACTACTGGGTTATAAACGTTGAGTACATAATAATAGACAGCCTCGGAAAGCCCGCTGAGATAGCCACCTTCCAGATTGACGTAGGTAACGCTAGGAGGTTCGGCATAGCCTACACAGCGGAGGATGGGAGAGAAAGCTACCCAGTTATAATACACACAGCTATAATTGGCTCCATTGAGAGGTACATATACGCAGTTATGGACACCGCTGTATCTATGAAGAAGCGAGGCCAGCCCCCGACTATTCCCACATGGCTAGCTCCCATACAGGTAAGAATCGTACCGGTCTCTCAGAAGTACCTAGACTACGCTAACGAGGTGCTTAAGCACCTCGTGAGTGCCGGTATTAGGGTAGACCTAGATGATAGGGACGTCAGTCTAGCGAAGAAAATAAGAGACGCCGGTATTGAGTGGATTCCGTACTGCGCAGTGGTTGGCGAGAGAGAGTATGCTACGAAGA
The DNA here is from genome assembly GCA_026419835.1 of Sulfolobales archaeon. Taxonomy (GTDB): domain Archaea; phylum Thermoproteota; class Thermoprotei_A; order Sulfolobales; family NBVN01; genus DRZP01. Next base: position 278,138 of record JAOAKQ010000002.1, read on the forward strand.
CCGTTAACGTAAGAATTAGAGCGAATAACTCGCAGAAAGCTATTAAAGTAGAGGAACTAGTAGAGCTAGTTAAGAAGGACGTGGGCTCCCACACTCAGGTACCTCAAACGACCCCCCACTATCTAAGTAGAAGACCCACCCTAAACTACCTCTCTAAGCTGTAGGGCTCTACGTAGAGGAAGGTTTCAGAGGAGGTTCATCCACTCATCGATCATCTCGGCAACGCTCATCATCTAGCTCCAGTAACCTATTTTCTGCTCTTATAAAATACAGCGCGCATCGGCTATTTATTATCTTCAGAATCGAGTGTCTTTGGGAACATTGTGTCTAAGAAAGGTAAGAAAACTGCCGTTAAAGAGAAAGAAGAGGAAGGGCAGAAGAAGGAGAGTAGGGAAGAGAGCGCGAGCGAGGAAAGAGAGAAGACCCGCAAGAAGACTGCTAGTAGAAGGGAGGTAGACGTAGATTCCTGGATTGAGAGAAATATCGATGAGGTAGTATCTAGAGCCGGACTAGACTACCTCAGCTTAGATAGGGAGTTGTGGTTCGAGGTACTGAGAGACGTACTTGCCGACCTCTACGGGTCTACCACTAGCTATAAATCCGCTGACGACATAACGAAGAGGCTGGTGAGGAGCTCGGAGAGGGTTCTTCCCGTAATCGCAGCTAGATTAGCCCACGTTCTAGACAACCCCTCAGCGGACCAGCTGGAGTTTATAGTTGTAAACATAGGTGATGCTGTACTCGACCTAGCTCCAAGAATCTATACGTGGATCGGTAGGTCCGGTAGAAAAGACCTCCTCGGAACTCTGAAGTATAAGTGGTCATCTACGTGGTCTAGAACTAGAACGCCGGTACTGCCGATCGCCTGCCCTAGGTGTGGTTTCAACTCTCTAATGCCGGACTTAACGTGCATCGTTTGCGGTCACTCTACGACCGAGAAGGAACTCAAGGAATCCATAGGCTTTAGCTCTAGGCTTAGAGAGTTACTGAACTCCGTAGACTGCTCGGAACTTAAGAAGCTGGCTAACTACGACTACGTATTAGTAAATGATATAGAGATCAAGCCCCCGTCGTTCAACAGACTACCTATAGACGTAGAGGTGTACCTAAGCAAGACCGATAAGGAGATGGTGAGAGAAGCCTATAGATCGAGGTGTTCAAGTAGTGAAGCTACTCAGTAACTTAGAAGACTTGAGAAAGCTGGTGTACAGCAGTAGAGTAGCTATAGTAGCCTACCTAGGCAGTGATGAAAGCTTAAATGACTACGTTGTGAGAGTTCTAAGAAAGCTGGAGGAGGTATCGAAAGAAGCCATATCGTACGGCTCCTACAGAGTCAATGAAAGTACGAGGAACGTGGTGGTAGTAGTCTACATAGATGGGAGGGAAGTTCTAGAGCAGAGGTACTACTTCATGAAGCTAGAGCTCGACGTAATCGCTCTTAAAATGGGCATAAGAAGCGTAATGAACTCCCTAGGTCTTAGGACCCCGTTCTAGTTCCTCGCATTTCAAGCTTTCTCTACCTAGTAGCGTATCTATTCAGCTCTCGCAGTAGCTTAACTACCTCCGGAACGGCCCCCTCCACCACCTCAACCGCTAGACCCACTAGGTTATCCTTAGTGAAAGCCGAGATTCTGAACACTCTAAAGCTCGCCGCTTCAACTAGTTTTCTCACGAACTCTACGTCGCCAGAGTCTTCGTAGTAAACTACGTAACGGCCTCTCGTTGTTTCAATAGTTCTAGTCGAGATGAGATCCCTCTTAGACCCTAGGTCTCTCAGGAGAAGTGCGTGGGTTCGAGTATCGCTCGCTAAAACGGCGTGAAGTTCTTTCGATACGTACCGGCTGTAGTTAGCTATAGCTACCTCCAGTCTATCGGTTCTCTTTAGAGCTCTCGCAATTGGGTAGTACAGAATTGAGTGCCTGGGTGCTGTAGTAAGCAGTATGTACACCTTATCTCCATTCTCTAGGTCGTACTTCGCTCTATAACCTACGAGGTAGCCCAGAAGTACGTAGGCCTTATCCACGGGTTTAAACGACTTCTCCAAGTCTTCCGTAACTTTCTTCATTAGAACTAGCATCTTCCTCCTCATCCTGAAGTACCACACTACGGAAGCTACTGCGAGAACGGACATGGAGGTTATGACGATGAGGTCTAGTAGCACCACTACTTAAACACCCTAACCCTGCCTCTCAGTGCTTTAATGTCGTGAATGCTTTCGGTGGGTCTTCCCAAGTGCTCTATAACCGCGCAGCTAACTCCGAAGCTCTTCAGCTCCTCTAGATAGCTCCTCTGCATATCTAGTACTCCGAGTTTCGCAGCTAGCTCCTCCGGTAGTACCTTGTTGAGTACAAGAAGACTCGGTTCGACACCCAGCTTCTTCTTCAAGAATTCGTAGGTTTCTCTCAGTTCGTACATTGGTAGAGGTTCTGGCGTAGCTACTATAACGTACGAAGACCTGCTCTCCGAGGAGAGCGCGGAGTCTAAGTTCTTGAACTCGCTGCGCATTTCGTAGAGCTTAAGTAGAGCTCTATCTCTAACATCCACCTTCCTACCCGTAGTTCTAGCTATCACGTACCTCAGGGAAACTATCCTCTCCCTAATCTCGATCAGCCTATCTAACCACATTAGGTAGAGCCTGGGTAGGATCAGAGTTCTGATAGTAACACCGGTGGGCGGCGTATCTACTACGACGTAGTGGTAGCTACTGCCCAGAGCTTCTTCAAGCTTTCTGAGGAGGACCTCCTCTTCAACGCCGGGCGAGTACTTAACTACGTCGACTACGCTATCTAGGTTAAGTACTGAGAGCGATGGCATTAGGTACCGTATTAAATCAGCGTATTTAGAGGTGATCTTCTCCACCTCCTTCTCTACAGAGACGTACTTAACGTGAACACCTCCCTCAATTTCCTCTAGGTCCTCTCGAGATAGTCCTAGGTACTTAACTATGTGCCTAGCTGGGTCTAGGCTCAGCAGTAGAGTCTTACCCTTACGACTCAGCTCTAGAGCTATTAGGATAGCTACCGTAGTCTTACCGACACCCCCCTTACCAATAACCATGACTAGGTGGGGGCAGCACTCGCGCAGTTCCAGAGAGTCTGCGAGTCCTGTCACGGCGCGCCACCCAGTGCCGACATTAGCTCACCTATAACGTCCTCACCTCTAACTGCCTTACTCTCTAGGATCCTTATCTCGGGAACTAGGGGCTCCAGAAGCTCTAGCGATAGAAGTGGAGTAACCGTTTTAATACCTACTAGAGGTCCTAGCAGCATGAGTAGAAAGACGCTTTCGAGCTCAATGTACTCAGCTTCTAAAGCACTCACACTCTCCTCGATCATAGCTTCTCTAACTCCTCTTACAAAGGACTTCACTTCATTCACTATCCTAGATATAGCTTTAAGCATTCTAAGGTCCTCCCAGATACGACTGCAAGGCGGCAATTAAATGGGTTCTGAGCTACGTAGCTCTTGGGACTCACCGGTCTCGCCCTCCTCTCGAGTTCATCGGCGGGCCCACCGACCTCCTCCCCGGTCAGGGCGAACCCGCTCCACCCCCTCACCAGCTCCTCGAAGAGTTTCGGAGGTGGAGGAAGTCCCTCCATCTGAAGGCGCTCCTTTCGGGGCACCCGACATCCCACATCTGGAGCATCTCTTCCGCCAACACCTACCCGACCCATACCTATTTAAATCTACCTGTCCTGAAACTGCTGATATAAGCGTATAAAAAATCTGTTAAGGCTTTGCAGAGCTAAAGAGCTCTCGCTGACCTGAGACCTTTAACGAACAAGTATATCAAGAGGATGTCGAGCGCTACGGCTATGCCAACAATTATTCCAGTGCCTATGTAGATTGGCGGTAGATTCGGCACTATGAATGCTAGCCATATTAGAAGTGCTAGAGTTACGGTTAACCAGAGGAACAGCGCCGGGATCATCATGAGGAGACTGGCAGCTCCTCTAACCTTCAGTACTGCGTATACCCATAGAGTAGATGTGAGTAGAGCTAGCGCTGCGAGAAGCTGATTAGTTCCCGCGAACGCGGGCCAGACGACTAGGTACGCTCTACCAACGCCAGGTATTGTTGGGTAGGCCATAATAGCACCGATAACTGCGGCTAGTACTGACGCTACCCACCTATTCGCTACAACCCTGTAGAGTGATGGACTGCGAGGCTTCAGCCAATCAAACATTTCGATCCAAGCAAATCTAGCTAGCCTATTTGCCGTATCTAGCGTCGTTAGAATAAACGCAGTTAGTGCCCACGCTGCGAACGTTCTAAACCCGATGAAGAGCTGCGGGAATAGCTCCACACCGAAAAGCCTACTCCACGCCAATCCTTGAGCGAATCCGTAGGCTACGTAGAATCTCGCAGCGGCGGGAACGACCCGGAGTATGTTTGGTGTAGCGGTTATGTTTAAACCGGCTCTAAGTAGTAGGTCCGCGGTTAGGCCAGCGTCTCGAGCTACGACAGCGAAATCCCAGACTAGAGCTGCGGGAAGTATTACAGCTAGAGAGGAGACAGCTCCCTCAGTTAGCATACCTCCGTAACCAACTAGAAGAGCGTCGAGCTCGCTAGATAGCTGCTTCGACGTAGTTCCAGAGCCTACAACTGAGTGGAACCCGGAGAGAGCTCCGCAAGCAATTGTTAGCGGTACCGTGGGCCAGAACCACGCTATATCCAGTCCCGCCGCCGGGGTACCCGCTGGAGCTCCTATAGCGCCACCTTTAGCTACGAAGCCGATTATCGCTGGACCGGTAAATCTGAGAACCGGTATTAGTAGTGGTGCTACTACAGCCAGTATAACAAACGACCACAGTAGGTAGGCATTTAAGTAGTCTCTCGGCTGCAGTAGGTACCACACCGGTAGAGCTGCTGCGAGAATAGAGTATAGGGTTAGCACCACCACCCATCCTTCGTACGTTAGATGTACTGGCGCGTAGAAAGAGTACGCTATACCTGCGACAACTAGTATAAGCGAGACTACGGTAGCTTTCCTAACGTCGAGACCTAGCTTATACACTAGTATGCCGAAGAGTAGTGCTAGAGGCATGTAGATTATCGATAGAGTAGCTGCCGTTGGAACGTCGACGAATGTAGCGGATGCTACGCTTATGAATGCCGCTAGGACTAGTATTAAAGCGAACCAGACGTAAGCCAAGAATATGTACCTAGCCCTCCTACCCATGACGTTCTCCGATACGGTCATTATAGAAACTCCACCGTGCCTAACGCTCGCCATAATCGACGTGTAGTCGTGTACCGCACCTATGAAAACGTTTCCGAAGAGAACCCATACGAGCGGGAGGAACCAGCCCCAGACTAGAGCTACCGCTGGACCTACTATAGGTCCAGCACCAGCGATCGAAGCAAAGTGGTGTCCGTAGAGTACGTACTTGTTTGCCGGTACGTAGTCTACACCATCGAACTTCTCGTACGCTGGCGTAAGTCTCTTGGGATCCGCTTTAACTACCCTTCGCTCTAAGAGCTTCTTACCGTAGAATACGTAGGCCACGCCGTATATCAGGAGAACTACAAGTAGTATGAGTATCGGGTACACGGATCTCACCCTAGAGCTTCCTACCCGTTTTAGCTTCTATAAACTTCTTTACCGCGACCGGCACCTCGCCGAACCACAGCCAGGGACCTACTAGGATTAGTAGAAACCCAGCGGATACTAAGACAGAGTCGCTCGATATAGTACCTCTAACGCCTATAGAACCTCTAGTTAGGTTGACGTAGAACAGTTCGTATATCAGTAGCGCGATTGCCGCTATAGTAATAACTAGACCGATAAACTCTCTAGTTTTCAATTGAGGACCCCGAGATGTCTTACTTCGGCTAATATAAGCTTTACTGGCTTAAGCTATTAGTTTCAGGTTCTTCTCGAGCTAGATGAAAAGTAGGTTTATTTCCGCAGCCTTAAACGCTTTGTGGATATGTATGAAAGCGGTGTTGCTTGCTGGAGGTTATGCCACTCGACTGAGACCTCTAACACTTACAAGACCTAAAACACTTCTACCTATCCTAAATAAGCCACTAATTCACTGGCTAATCGATTCTCTCAGAAGAGCTGGTGTAGATGAAGTCGTGGTTTCCGTTAAGTATCTCTCTAACCAGATCGTGAACTACTTAGGAAACGGGGATGGGCGCGGATTCTACATTACGTACGTAGAAGAAGACAGCCCTCTCGGTGATGCTGGTCCTCTGAAGCTAGTATGCGAGAAAGTCGAACTCAGTGAAACGTTCCTGGTTCTCTACGGGGATGTGTTTACAGATGTAGATATAGGAACTGTAGTGAACTTCCATAGAAGTAAGGGGGCTCTAGCCACTCTAACAGCCATTCCAGTAGATAATCCCGAGAGGTACGGGATACTCGACGTGGATGCGGAAGGTAGGGTAGTGAACTTCGTTGAGAAGCCTACGTACAAACCTCGGTCGAACTTAGCTAACGCTGGTGTATACGTATTCGAACCTGAGGTACTTAACTACATTAGTGGAGGTAGAAAGCAGAAGATCTCCATAGACCTCATCCCGAAACTACTGAAAACTGAGAGAGTTTACGCATACGTGCACAGCGGTGTATGGTTCGACATAGGGGTTCCCGAGGACTATCTTAAAGCTAACATAGTAGCTCTCAATACCTACCACCCGGATGGCTACGTAGCCAAAACATCGGATATTCAAGGTGAGATAGCTAAGCCGGTATACATAGGGGAAAACGTAGTCGTGGGTAGGAAGAGTGTTATAGGACCCAATACACTGCTACTAGATGACGTAGTCGTGGGTGAGGCTTCCGTTATTAGGGGCTCGATAATTATGAGGGGAAGTAGGGTGGGGTTCTCATCCTACATCAAGAACTCAATAATTGGAGAGAGCTGCTTGATCGGAAACTGGACTAGGGTTGAGAGTGGAACGGTAATAGGGGACCAGGTTAGCGTGGCGGATGAGGTGTTTATTAATAGACGCAACTACATTCTTCCGTATAAAGAGATCAGCGACTGCGTCTGGAAGGAGGGGGAGGTACTTCTCTAAGTTCCCGCGTAGTCGCGCACGCTCGTTTAACTATGAGGAGCGTCTGAGCGCTCAGCGCGGTTAGCCTGAGGTCAGATCGTCGCGAGTTCGTCACGCATCTGCTCTTGGAGCGGCTTCATCACCAGCTTACTACGAGTTCCACAGTATACCGTGCTTCTGGCTTAATAGCTATGCTACGAGATACTTCCGAGGACGGCACTCGCCACCCTATGTGGGAGCGGCGTTGAGGGTTGCTGTTGTAGACTGCCTGGCTACCGGGTCTACAGGCAGGAGGCTATCTAGTGTCGATGTAATCGGGTCTGGACCTAGGCTAGTTGTTGGAATACTGAAGAAGCTCGGTGCTGAACCGCACCTAGTGGAGTGCGAGCGTGTCTTATCTAGCGGCGCGGATGTTTTGAAGGGTTTCGATGTACTAATGGTCTCCGGGATGTCTTCAGATATTCGCTCCGCTTTCATGGTCTTGAGGAAGTGGAGGGGTAGGGGCCCATCGATTGCTGGAGGTCCTATGTGTGTTGAGTACAGAGACTTACTTAAGCTAGGATTTAGCGCCGTTGTTTGGGGCGAGGCCGAGATTTCTCTACCAGCACTAGTTAGAGCACTAGATTCCGGTGATTTTCGAGGCGTCCCCAATTTAATATTTGAAGAAAACGGTAGGCTGGTAGCGAACTTCGCGCTCGGCTATGCTGAAGAACCTCTACTGTGGTCTTTCGAGCCGGATACCGAGTCTGTAAGAAGCTACAGGTACTTCTGGGCTTGTAGAGTGTATGTTGAAGTTGTTAGAGGCTGCAGTAACTTCTACAGAACTACCATACCAATTAAAGTTCCTGAGGTAGTTGAATGCGCTCGGTGCGGTATCTGCAGGTTCGGTGAGTTGGAGTCCAGGATCTCCTGTCCTCTAGGTATTCCACCGGGGTGCGGCTACTGCCTAGTTCCAAGGCTCTACGGACCGGCTAGGTCTAGACCCACGGACAGAATTGTGAAGGAGGTAGCGGAACTTATTGAGCTAGGCGCTACTAGAGTAGTTCTCAGTGCCCCCGACATCCTGGACTACGGGCGGGACTGGCTCGTCAAGCCTAGTCCTCTCACAGACCCGAGGCAGCCGCCTGCGAATTTAGACGCTCTGGAGAAGCTACTATCTTCAGTAACCTCGATTCCCGAGTTCAAGAAGAGAGAGGTCTACTTAATGGTCGAGAACGTGAAACCGAACCTAGTTACCGATGAAGTTGCTAGAGTACTGGGTAGGTACCTCAAGGGAACTACAGTCAACATCGGCTTGGAGACGGGTGATAACGAGCACCACGTAAGGCTTGGAAGACCTTCCACGATCGAGGAGGTTCTAAGAGCTGTGAAACTACTGAGGGAGTGCGGGCTGAAGCCGTACGTCTACGCTATATACGGACTACCCGGTGAGAGTTGGAGAACTGTTAGAAGCACTATTAAGGTGTTGAAGAAGGCTACTAAGCTAGGTGCGGAGAGAGTTATTCTCTACAAGTTCAGACCTCTCAGAGGCTCCGCTTTCGAAGGCTACCCCCCTCCTTCATCGAGAGACAGAAAGGCACTTACACTTAAAAAATTCGTAGATACTCTCGAGATCTCGTTCAAGAAGAAGCTCGTAGGTAAGACTGTTAGAATAGCCGTTGCAGATGCGTACGGTGAGAATACCTACATAGGGTATACACTCCCCCACGGTCCCGTAGCTCTACTTAAGAGCGGCGATGATCTTCGGAATAAGATAGTGGACGCCGTGGTTCTCGAGGTAAAAAGGAGAAAAGTTGTGTGCTCTCCGGTTACATAGTCTGGAACGAGCCTACACTCTACTAAGCTAGTTCACCAACAATACGCTAAACTTAAAAATTGGATTGAGCTACTACTAACGGCGAATAAGCTAATGAGTGAGAGACCGTACAGCTACCTAGTGAAAATCGGGGATAGAGCGTATAGCGTACTAGTTAGACCTAGCGGGGAGGGTAGGTTTAAGGTTGTAGTAGAAGGTGTGGAGGTGGAAGTATACGTTGAAGCTGAGAAAACCCTGGTTAAAACACCGATAAGTTCGACCGAGCTGAAGCCCGCGGTTAGCGAAGGTCCTCCTCGCGGTGAGGGCGCTAAGAAGCAGGAGAACGCTCCGGGAGTAGCCGCTTCAAGCACGGCACCGGTCGCCATGCCGGCCGCTACGGCCGTAGGCGGGGCTGCCATAACTTCGCCAATACCAGGTAAGGTACTGAAGATACTAACCGCACCCGGAGATGTTGTATCTTCAGGAAAGCTAGTTGCTACTCTAGAGTCCATGAAGATGGAGGTAGAGGTCTTCAGCGATAAGAGTGGTAGAGTTAGAGAGATTAAGGCGAGGCCCGGAGATTTCGTTAACGTAGGAGACCCTCTAATAGTTCTCGAGTAGCCGCTATCTAAATACGATACCGAGACTTACGCACTAGAGCATCAACTGAGTGAAGCGCTAACTAAGTTAAGATTGTAGTGCTGTGAGAGGGTTTATGTGTATTCATTGAAAAGCGACCTAGAATATGCGGAGGCTATCTATCTGGGTAGTATCGAGCTAGAAATACCGCTACGTATAGTAGGAACTTGGATAAGGCTTCGTTATTTAATGATACCGTGTGGCCCATGTCTGGGAGTACGTGTAGTTCGAACGTCTTTCCCCTAGCTACTAGCTTTCTTACGAACTCTAGCACGGGCTGTATGGGCGTTCTCGAATCATTTTGAGGTTGAACTATGCAGAGGGGGGACTCCAGGTTATCTATATACGTAATCGGAGATCTTTCTCTGAATAGATCCTTTTTACCTGCGAAGAGAACTTCTTGAAAAGTCTTGAAGTACCTATCCGCTAGTTCGTACATCATCTCCCAGTCAGCAACTGGAGCACCAGCTACGCCGCACTTCCAGAGTTTCGGTTTCGTAGTTAACTGCATTAGCGTAGTGTAGCCTCCGTAGCTGTACCCAACTATGGATACCTCGCCAGCTTTACTGAGACCGCTTTCAACAGCCCACCTCCCAGCGGCCGCTACGTCCTCCATATCGGCACCCCCCGGATCCCCGATGTCCATCAACCTAAACTTCTCTCCGTAACCCGTAGACCCTCTGAAGTTTGGAGCTACCACGTGGTAGCCTAGGGCGGCTAGCGCAGCTACGATGGGTGTCCAAGCATTAGCTACCTCCGACCAGGGACCTCCATGAGGGTACACTACCGTAGGTCCTGGTTTTGGTGAAGTACCTGACTCTAGAACGTAAGTCGGGATCTTCAGTCCATCGAAGGACCCCACCTCGACAAACCTGACCTCGCCGAGCTTCTCAGCTATATCTCGAGGTAGCGGGTTATCTACTAAGATACTGTAGCTACCGCTCTCCACATCTACTTCGAGTATTCTTGGAGGTGCTCTAAGTGTTGAGTGAACTACGTAGGCCCTTCCATTGTGCACCGTGGCCGATGAGATGAAGCCCGCGTCCGGACCTAGGCTTCTTCCATCTACGAAGAGTCTCGAAGTACCTCGCTTCTTACCTACAGCCCAGATCCTCCCATCCGAAGTCCATCCGTAGCTCACGTACTCTACCGGCTTAAACTCCTCTATATCTCCGTAAGTAAAGACCGCCTTCTCCAAGCTCCTAGCTTCGAGGTCTAGAATGTAGAGAGCCATTCTATCTCCGTCTTCGAAGCTGCTAGCGAAGAGGACCTTATTCCCACGGAGCTTAGGACTTACGTTGATCGAACCCTCTCTAGGTGTAAACACTAGCTGAGTTCTCGACGAGATGCTAACTGCGAATAGCTCCGTCGAGAAGGGGTTGCCTGCTATGTGGCCGAATCCAACCACGTAGTTCTCGTTAACGTCTGTAACGAACTCCCTACCCTTAGTTTCGACAATTCTCTCTACCCTTCCTTCAATGTCCGCTAGGTATATGCCGGCACTTTCTCTCGTCGCCCCAGACCACGCAATCCTCCTACCATCAAACGCTAGGCCGGCAATTCTTTGAGGCTCCACCTCTCTAGATATGGAGAGTTCTTCACCGGTTTCAATATCTACGGAGAAGACTCTGCAGCGCTCGAACCCTCTACTAACATCTCTTATATACACGACCTTAGAGGAAGCTTCGTGAACGTCTATAATCATGTGAACGTCTGAAGCTACAACTCTCTTAGCACCCGACTGAAGGTCTACCGCGCAGGCACTGTAAGTACCTCTTTCAGTAGATCCGTAGACCAGGTGCTTTCTAGCAACACCCTCGACGGCGTACCTAGGAACGTAGACTACGGACTCAATTACTCTAGAAGCTTCAGCTAAACCTCTCACTACCGTACGCAACACCTAGATATGTGCGGAACTAACAATAAAAACCACCGGTAACGCATAGAGTGCCGACACCGCGCTCTACGGTATGTGCTGCTCTAACTTAAGTAACCTAAAGTAGACGACCGCGGCGCAGCTATCTAAGCACGTATTTTTATACCTTAAGCAAATAGTTATGTAGGACACTCTATGTCTCGAGACCAGCTAGTTGGTGGGCTACTACTCGCAGCATCCGCCGCTGTAATAGCTATCTACGGCTGGCTGGTTTTCCTAACCGAGTACTACCTCCTAGTTCTAAAGCTAACTGGCTTCATAGCTATTGCCGGCGTGTTCGGTATTCTAGGTTGGATAGGTTACACGCTGGCAACAACACCTCCACCTAAGCCTATAGAGGAGATAGAGAAGGAAATTGAAGAAGAGTTGAAGAAGATAGAACTTGAGACAAAGAAGACCTCGGGACCATCTCAAACACCGTCTCAGACTTGAAGCCTGGGACTCGACATAACGTTAACTAAGTTTCCGTGATTTTCGTATTGCGTAGCAAGCTGTTTAGGTATTCTCTAACAGCCAGTTAGTAAGCAATCACGCAACGATTACCTAGTATTAAAGTTATACCATTATACTAGGAGTGGAGTAGGTGGTGGGTAAAGTAGAAGCGCGCGAAGTACTTAAGAAGCTATTCTGGATGGCTAGGTCCGGGGAGCTTAACTTAGCTGATGTAGAAATAGTAGTAATTGATAGAATTACGCTGAGCGGGGTGAGAGGCATCAAACTCTCCGAGAGCTCCATCTTAATGAAAGACCGCGTAATCGTATCTGAAAGCGGCGCTCAAATTCCAATGCACCGTGTTGTGGAGGTAAGGGTTCGCGGTGAAACCCTTTGGAGGAGAGAGAGTGCCCGAGCGAAGTCTTGAGGAAGCTTCCGGTCTATGGCGAGGTAAGAGAGTTCGTACTTAAAGTAAGTAGAGAGTCCGTAGCTCTACCTAGGTCCGTCAAGAAGAGAGCTTTAGTTAAATACCGTCGAAGGATTGACAAGATCTCTAGTTACCTAATTAGAAACCTCCTGGAACCTCTTCAAACTACGAGGAAGCTTCTTCAGGTAGGATTCTACAACAAAATTGCTTCAAATACTCTGCCGAGCGGGTTGCCGGCCACTGAACTAGTAGATAAGCTCCTGGGGAAGCTCGATGTCGTGAGGAGGCTATCGAGGGAGTATAGATCTAAACTCTCCGTAAGCTTTGATGTGGTTGAATCTAGAGAGCTGTATAGAGAGTACGTTGGGAGGGTTCTCTCGGTAGTTAGAAGAGCATCCAAGTACTTGGAGCTACTGAATAAAGCTATAGTCGAGCTCAGAAAAGTACCCTGCGTAGACCTATCGCTTCCGGTAGTGGCCGTAGCTGGCATGCCCCAGGTCGGGAAGTCTACCCTCGTGTCTGCTATATCTACAGCGAAGCCCAGGTCATCGCCTTTTCCGTTTACAACTAAGGAGATAGTTCTAGGTCACGTAAACTACAAGTTTATGGAGATGCAGATCTTAGACCTACCGGGAATTCTAGATAGACCTCCGGAAGACATGAACGAAGTTGAGAGAAAAGCGTTCGTAGCTGTAACCGAATTATCTGATTTAGTTTTGTTTTTGGTAGATCCGTCGGAAGATTTCTACTACGGATTTGAACCACAGCTTTCTCTCCTCAAATCACTCAAGAAGTGGGTCGGCGTCGACGTCCTCATAGTGGTCAATAAGGTAGACAAGGTAAGCTCTAAGAGGCTGGAGCTCGTATCTAGAGCTATAGGTGAAGTAGCTCCAGGTGTCGAGATTCTGAAGATAAGCGCTCTCAAGAGAATTGGTTTAGAAGAACTTGTAGACGCTGTGGTGAAGCATTTAAAAGCTTTTAGAGGAGAGAGTCCACAGCACGATTATTGACGCTACTAGTGAGACTATCTGCAGAACTCTCAGTACCGGTTCTGAAGATACAGTAAGTAGGAAGCCGAGAACCATCAAGACACTTACAGTAAGGTATTTTAAGTACCTTCTCACACTACTCTTAATCTAAAACCACCTCCAATAAATTTCGATAGAGCTAGAGAAGATGCTGATAGTATGATTAGGTAGGTGGAGGGGAGGATGAGGTAGGAGTAGAGATACGATACGACCGCGGTCTGGACTATGCTGAGGTATTCAATAACATCCGATACATCTACGTAGTGCTTATCTTCAATGCGTGGTCTAGGGTAGTCAGCTCCTGAGTACACCACTCGAACTAAGTAGAGTCCCGCAGTCAGCCGCACTCCGCACTCTTCGATCTCCATCCCACCCCAGCTAAAAGAATTCCAGCGGCAGTCGGCTTTTTTCGCATCTACGAGTATCTCACTGATATTTACGGAACCTAGTTTAAGGAAGCTTAGGGTTGCTTCACTACTAATAACTCCGAGGCTGAACTCGACACCCTCGAGAGTGCTAGCGGGTGCGAATAGCTCGAAGATTCCGACCAGCATCGTAGCTAATCCATTCCCTAGGTACAGCACACTATACAACCTTAACTCACCAGACCAGGGGACAGCAGCACTGGTGGGTTCGGGCTTTACTCTGTACCCCATGAACACCACCTCGAACTCGAAGACCTCGCCTCTCGGTAGTAGACTGTGTGGAGGACCTATGCTGAATTTACCTTCTTTACCTCCCACAACCGATGCCACGGGATTTACGGAGTTCTTATAGAGTCTTACAACGGGATATGGGATAGGTTTTCCCAGAGCGTCTACAACAACACCATCTAAACCACCGTATTTTTCAGTTATTACTGAAGGTAGGGATGTTTCAAATATGTATGCGAATGAAGGCATTAGCGGTAGACCCACGTAGTAAACTATGGAGATAGCTATCATCGCAGCTCCAACACTCTTTCCAATCCTCAGAGGAGTAGAGTAGAGGAGTACTCCGAGTGCGAGTATTTTGTCTCTCAAGTTGTAGATAACGATCGATATTAGGTAGACCATCTTTATAGCGGCGAGAGATGTAGCTACGAGGTTGCTTATGTGCTTTAGAAACTCTAGTAAGACATCGGCACCGGAGGCTTTCAGTACCGCAGCTATGGACTGCATAGCTAGGTAAGATGTTACCAGAGTAGTGGTTCTACCGGTTAGCCAGGTTATGAAGTAAGTCCAGCTAGCACCAAGAACTTCGAGAAGGTAGTCCCCTAGTTTCAGTAGTAGGCTGTACGTAGATATCAGCACAGCCGATGACAGACCGTCGTACATCATTAAAACACCCCACTTCTTCACAGATTTTACCGGAATAGGTGAGCCGTAGAGTAGAGCACCTAGACTATACGTCAGTAGGGATAGTGTGTACGCTAGTGAGAGGAGCTCCATCGAAGACACTCAACTACGGCTTAGGTGGTGGCGGCATCGGTAGAGATATCGAGGAAGCTACGTACGATATTAGCGCGAATATGGTCGTCCCCATAGCAAGCCAAAAAGCTGCGAGAATAGAATCTTCAATTAAGCTCTGCCCAGCTCTCTTCATACTTCTAAAAGGTATCGGCGAGCCTCTTAAAGCCCATCCAACGGCCCACGTAACTAGAAAAGTAAACCACGCTACACTCATAACTACGACAGTCGCCCCCCTAACGAGCTCAACTAAATCCACGAATACTCACCCACAATTCTACAAACTTAAATAGTGTCACGAACTGGTAGAACTTCGGTGCTTAACTTGAACGTGGGCGCGCACTTCATCTCGAAGAGAGCCGTGTTGAACTCTAAAATCTTCGTGATGCCTCCACTTACCGTGCTCGGACCTACTTCGGTAGGACCTGGCTCCGCTCTGCTCAGCTACGTACTAATAGGTTTTCCCGCAAGGAAAAAGCTGATTGAAGCTCTCAGAGAACCTGTCTTAGACTTGGAGAAACTGGATGAGCTGAGTTCTGGTGCTAAACTAGGGTCCGGGGTTATTGTGAGGTCCCACTGCGTTATCTACGAAGATGCAGAACTGCGAGATGGAGTTGAGCTCGGGCACGGCGTACTCGTAAGGGAGAGAACCGTGGTGGATAGGGGGACTAAAATCGGAACCGGTACGATAATTGACGGTCAGACAGTCATCGGGGAGGGCAGCAACATACAGTCGGGTGTGTACATACCGATCGCGACTAGAATAGGTCGTAGAGTATTTATAGGTCCGAGAGCCGTTGTAACTAACGATAAGTATCCTCCGAGCAGAAAGATAGTTGAAACGGTTATAGAAGATGACGTAGTTATCGGTGCCAACTCAACGATAATAGCTGGTATTAAGATTGGAGAAAGTGCTGTCGTAGCCGCCGGAGCCGTTGTTACGAAAGACGTAGAACCCGGGGTGGTTGTTGCTGGAGTTCCCGCTAGACCGATTATGAGGAGAAATGAGTATGAAGAAAAGAAGAGAAAGTATGAGGAGAGCTCCAGGTAGTGTGCGGTTTGCTAGTATGGAGAGCTAGGTAACCGCTTATGTGTTTTTATTTAGTTGGGTGTAGGTATTCGAGTGATAAGTGAAAGTATGTTTAATCTTAGAGAGTTAGCTGAAAGCGTCATTAAGAAGCCCGGGGTCTTTCTGGATGAAACTAAGCTCTACCCGGAGTACGTTCCGGAGGTTCTGCCTCATAGGGAAGAGCAGTTTAAGCAGTTAGCTAAAATGTTTAAGCACGTTGTTGTGTCGCCCGGCACTTCTTCTGCTCGAGTAGTTCTATACGGTTCTCTCGGAACTGGTAAGACAGCTACAGCCATATCGTTCGGTAAGGTCATCAGTAAGCTGGCTAGTGAGAGAGGTATTAAGCTTAAGTACGTTCACGTTAACTGCGCTAGCGCTAAGTCAGCTCTTTCAGTTCTTAGAGAAATAAAGAACCAGCTAGGTCTCAAAGTGCCCGATAGAGGACTGGGCTTCTCCGAGTTCGCTCAAGCGCTTCTGAAAGAGATGGATATGGAGAACCTCTACGCGATAGTAACTCTCGATGAATTCGACTCCGTTCTACATAGTTTTGAAAGTGAAGATAAGTACTCCCTAGTTAGATTTTACGATGTTTTTCATGCTGAGGTAATGAGGCTGAACTTCATATACGTAAGTAGAATGAGGCTCTACGACATAGTCAAAGCACTAGACGAGATTTCCGGTAGCTACATGATGAGAAACACCATAGTATTCAATCCGTACAAGTCTAGAGAGCTTTACGACATACTCAGGTATAGAGCTGAAGAAGTCTTCTACCCAGGTGTTGTCGATAGCGATGTATTTGAATACATAGCTAACTTAGTTGGCTACGATACTGGTGGTGACGGCAACGCCAGGAAGGCTCTAGCTATACTCTACTCAGCTGGAAAACTAGCTGAGAAGGAGATTGAGGAGGGTAGAGCGTCGAGAGTTCTCGTAGACCACGTTCGAGCTGTATCTGCGAAGGAGGACCTCGACCTAATACACGTACTAGACTCCCTGAACTACCTAAACCTCCACCAACTCCTCCTACTTAAGTCTATAGCTATAGGACTTAAGGAGGCGGGCGGTAACTACGTAAGCATTGGGCTCGTGGAGGAAGTCTATAGAAGACTCTGCCAAGACCTAGGGCTGGAACCTAGAAAGCATACTCAGATATACTACTACGTATCTGAACTAGTTAGCCGCGGTATAGTTATGACTAGAAAAACCCTCAAGGGGAGAAGAGGGAGGAGTAGCTACGTTAGCTTTGGTGCCGCACCTCTGGATAGCTTACTGAAAGCACTAGATAGAGCTATAGCTATGAGGCGAGAGATTGGTGAGTAATGTAGGGAGTATAGTTGCTGAGGTGATATCTAGTAAAGTTAGAGTTAAGATACTGAAGCTACTAGTAGAGAGAGAATCTCTCAACATATCTGCGATTGTAAGAGAAACTAGACTCAACCATAGAATAGTTAAGGACAATCTCGACTACCTCGTAAAGCAAAACGTAGTTCACGAAATAGACCTTGGGAGGGTCAGAGTATACAGACTCAACTACGCAAATCCTGTAGCTAGAGCTATAAGAGACTTATTCACTTCCTAGAAAAGTTCTCCAGCCCCCTGGAGTTCTTCTCTTCTTTTTTCCCACTCTGCTTAGTCCTAGCTCTACCACTAGAAGCTCTCGACTCTCTACTCAATTCAAGCACCGTCTTTCTAGTTTCCCGCCTAATTTCCTGCCTCAATTCTTCAACTCGCTTTACGATCTGCTCCCCCCTACTTTCGGAGAGGTAGGTTATCATCGAGTCACTTAAGTTCAGTCCTAGAGCTAGCTTAGCTGCGTACTCCAGGTTGTTATCGAATATCACCTTCAGCAAGGGTATGACATCTGATTTCGCTGTCGATGTGGAGCATTTTAGGTGTGCGGCAATTACTTTCGCTAGGTCTTCTCTCACTCGCCTAACCTCTCTAGCTACGATCGCGGATTTTCTAATTTCCGGTGGGGGCGAGTACTCAGTCCATTTGAACTTGTACTGCTCATTCTTAATAGACAGAGCGACACCGGCCGTCATCATATCAACCGCGTAGGCTAGTAGATCCCAATTCTGACTTCTAACTATTCGAGAGAAGTAAACGTCCGCTCTCGATATAGCTTCGTACGCTCTCCAGAGGTCTTCAGGGTCCTGAGCCTGTCTAGGCAGGTTTTCATGAATCCACTTAATCAGCTCGTCTGGGGCTAGGTCTGTCTGCGTAGAAGCCTCTCTCGCCTGCCAGGAGTATTTAGATGTAAGTATCCTCCTAACTACTTCAAAAGTTTCGAGGTCCCTATCTCTAGTCCTTAGAAGAGCTTTAGTAGCTGAAAGAGTAACTCTACCGAAACCTTCACCAACTGCTTCTAGATCGTTTATAGCGGACCTCAAGTCACCTTCGGACTTCTCGGCTACGTAGTCTATGGCGTCGTCATCACACACCAGTTTCTCGCTTGCGCAAATACTGCGGAGAACTTTCTTTACATCCGTCTTAGTCAACCTCCTGAACCTAATCATCAAGCACTCATCTCTCAAACCCCTGAGCTTGGGATTCCACGGATCGTTAGCTATCAATACCACTGGGTGCTGAGTATTCTTAATCAAGTCTAGTATAGCTTCCAGCGCGCCTCGATCAGCTACATCCGATATACCGTCTACTTCATCTAGAAGCAGTATCTTTCCGCGAGCACTCACCAAGCTTCTCGCTCTGGACGAAGCCTTAGCTATTCTCTCTATATCCGAAGTTCTCCTATAGTCACTAGCGTTCATTTCCAGAAGCTCGAGCCCTTTTTCCGCAGCTACAGCCTCTACTAGAGAGGTCTTCCCAGATCCGGGAGGGCCGTAGAGAAGAGCGCCCTTTTTCTCAGGTTTTTTACTAATCCACGAATCGATCCACTTGATGAATAGCTTCTTAGCTTCCTCCTGATTAACTACTTCGTCGGTCTTCTTCGGTCTGTACTTAACTACCCACGGAATCTTCTTAGTGGAGGACATTTCTTCACCGCTTAACCGGTTTAGAGAGCTGGGGCTGCTGCCGCAGCGGCTTACCTAGAAGAACGAGCTTAGCTAGAAGAGCGCTCAGTTGAATCTCGTCGTCAGCTCCTTCAACGAGTCTGTACTGAATCTCTCCTAGGTAGTCCGCTATCTCAACTCTCAAGTCTTCCGGAATCGCGACCTCGGAGCTGAACACTTCTCTATGTAGTTGCTTCACTATGTCTACGCCGGAGAGTCCGTAGTTAACTATGAGCTTTCTGAGAGCTTCTCTAGACTTCATAAAGTCCCCCTCGAAGAGAGCTGTCTTTAGTAGAGCTCTTACTTCAACTGGTGTTGCTAGCCCAACAACCTTATATACGTTCGATGTATTTACCTCACCGAGAGCTGCGGCTGCTTGAAGTACGTTTATAGCTTTCCTCATATCCCCACCGGAAACTTCGTAAATAGACTCCAAACCGCGGTCATCGCAAACTACTTTTTCCTGGGAACATATCCACTTTAATCTGGCTACAACGTCTTCTCTTTTGAGAGAAATGAATCTAAAGACGGCGCATCTCGATTGAATAGGCTCTATGATCTTACTCGGGTAGTTAGCTATTAGTATGAACCTAGTTACGTCTACGTACATCTCCATAAGTCTCCTAAGTGCTTGCTGTGCGTCAGCTGTCATATTATCCGCTTCATCCAACAGCACGATTTTAAAAGGTACTTCCACCGGCAGCTTACTTCTTGCGAACTCTTTTACTTTAGTCCTAATGACGTCAATACCTCGCTCGTCGGAGGCGTTGAGCTCCAGCATGTAGGGTCTATAGTCTTCACCGAAGAGGTCGTGTGCTAGTGCGTGCGCAGCCGTCGTCTTACCGGTTCCCGGAGGACCGGCGAAGAGTAGGTGCGGCATATTTCTCTCCTTAACAAATACGTGAAGTCTCTTAACCACGTCTTCCTGATTAACTATTTCTCGCAGAGATCTAGGTCTATATTTTTCAGCCCACAGAAGCTCCGCCATCACACTCCTAGAGCTCATCAACACACCGAAGTAATCTGATGCCTCAAACTTAAAATACCGTTAACCATTCAGTAGAGTCACTTAGCTGTTCCGCTAGCAAATTCAAGTCTACACCAACTCGGAGCGCTCTACGACATAGAACGCTCAGCAATACAACCCACGCTGCGCAGTGTAGAGCTTTACGGTACTGAGATTTCCTCCAACGATCTGAGGTCTTCCGAGAGTTCTCCAGTCATACTCAAAGACTCCATTATTCGCGCCTCTATTTACAGGTCCTTGATAGAATCTTTTTGGGTAGGTGTTATGTAGCTCCTGAACCTGGCTTTAATCACGACTCAAGACATTCTCAAATTGAGGTGATTAGGCTAAGCGTGTAGCTAGTTCTAGAGATACCGTTAGGACAGCGGCTACTAGCACAATAAATTCTGACCCTAGTTCTCGCCAGGAAGTTCCGCTCTTCACCCTAGGTAATACCTATTGAATAGAAAGTTATTAAAACTGAGGAGATGGATAGTGTGCTCATAGCTACTATATGCTTAAAACCGGCATAGATTATCTGCTCGGAGGTGACTCCAGCTATTAAGCCCATAACTAGGGAGTTTATGTAGGAACCTACAGCTAGTGAGGTTATGAGAGGTAGCAGTCCGGCCGGCTGCACCATTCCGGTGAACGAGGTAAGCAACCAGAGTATTATAACTGGAGCGGATGCTATCAGTATAGACCCAAAGTAAGGCAGGATCACGTAAACTTTCAATCTCCTCTTCAACTCTATCTCGGACTCTGTGAGAACCGTTGTAAATCTTGCTAGAGAATCTATGATCTCCGGAGACCCTCCTCCAACCGATATCGAGTCTACTAGAAATCTGAAGATTACGAGTGTGAACCAATCGCGAATACCTCTCAAAGCTCTTTTCACAGCAGCTTCAACCGATATTCCGGAGTAGAGAGCGGCAGCCGCTTTTCTTACAACGGGAGATAGAGCGCCGTAGGGCCTCGTAGAGAGACTTATTATACATCTCTCGGGACTTAAACCAGTTTTACGAGCTTCACTAAAGTCTCTCAAGAAAGATGCCGTGCTTCTCACAAGCCCTCTCTGTCTTCTCGAAATTCTAAAGTAGTCTATAGCTGGTGGAACGAAAACTATTACTGTAAGAACTGCTAATCCAACTAGTAGGGAGAGTAAGTCCTTCCCACTTCTTATACCTCCCACGAGTCCAGGAGATAGAGTCAGTGCTGTAGCTATCCCAATTACAATACCTATTGGTAGCGATGCTACTAAAACCAGTAGAGGTTCTCTTATATTAACCTGTGATTTGGGTATCGTACCGTGTATAGCTAGTAAAACGAGCGTTCCTATGGCTGGAACTACGATGAAGTTGTAAAGAGTGGGTAGAGTTGGATCTGTTGCGAAACCGATCGGAAGAGATAGTCCGGCAGTACCACCAGCGGCGAGACCTACAGCACCCATAGAAGCAAAGAGAACAAAAACTGTCAGTGACACTATCACACCAAACACTATGTATGCCTCTAGGTATGAGGCTAGTCTAGATACTAAAGCCTTAATATCGTTCATTCTGTTGCTGAGAACTTCTTCCGTTCTAACTTGAAGATAGTGAAGAACGTCACCACCAGTTTTAAGAGTTGTTGTATAGCCTAGTATAACGTCTTTAAATCTACTGTTTGGATGGTCTAGTGCTATTTTCTCTATCGCTGTAATTGGGTCCTCACCGAAAAATCTGCACCTAGCTAAAATTCTCTGAGCTTCAGCTCTCATACCAGTAAATAGCTTGAGTTCCGAAACTCTCTCTATTACCTTCTCTAAGCCTACACCCCCTCTAAACAAAGTAGCGGCGTACACTAAGAAAAATGGGAACTCATTCGCTGTAGCTGTATTTCTAGAAGACACCTTAATGTAGGGATACGCAAAACCGAGTGCTAGAACTACTAGTGGAACTATAACCGATACTAAAGTAATTACAGCCTTCGCAGCTACGGGTATGTTTATAGTTAGAACTGTAACTACGAGGGGGATAGATACGATAACCGCAGATACAACTGCGTTGAGAATTATTTTAGCGGAGTAGGCTACCGGATGCGAGTATATAGCGGCTCTTCTAAATACTTGATCTAGTTGGAAGGTTTCTGCTGTTTTTCTCGCTATACGTTCGAAGAGTATTAGAGATAGGGCTGTGTAGACTTCTGAAAGTCTGTACTTAGGTTTACCTCTCCTTAAAGCCAATTTCCTTAAGCACCTCGCTAGGTTTATAGTAGTAGTTCGAGACGTAAGTCGCTATTCTCTCGTACGACCTCTTTCCAGTGACCACCAAGTAGTCTAGAATATACTTTCTCTTTATAATGTCTTCAATCACGTTCTCTACGTCAACACCTCTCATCTTAGCTATCTTCTCAACGACTATAGATTCTCTTAGATTAACCTTAAATCCGTCTCTAATCGGTTCCCATGTAGCTAGCTCACAATACTTCTCATAGTCTTTTATCTCCCAAATTGACGTAATTCTTCTCACAGGTCTCGGTCTTCCCGATTCATCTATCTTAGTTACTCTCTTTATTACTAAAGCTATATTAACTAGAGGTATGTACGAAGTCGGTATGTTCATGGGTGGGGAGGTAAGTCTCTTAACGGCCGCATCGATATCTTCAGCGTGTAGTGTAGTTAGACCGCTGTGCCCCGTTGCAATAGCTTGGAAGAGTACGTACGCTTCTTCACCTCTAACTTCACCAACAATAATTACATCCGGTCTATACCTTAAAGAAACCTTTACTAAGTCGTAGAGCTTTATCTCGGAAACACCCGAAACGAGGTAAGTCGGTCTACTAGTTAGCTGAACCCAGTTTTCTTGCGGTAGTCTGAGTTCTGGTGTATCTTCAATAGTTACAATCTTGTATGTAGGTCTTAGAAGATTAGCTAGAGCGTTTAGTGTAGAAGTCTTACCTGAACCAGTTACACCAAGTATGAGGGTAGTCATCTTGTAGTCCATAGCCAGCCAGAGGTAAGCTGCCATTTCTGGCGATATAGTGCCATAGCTTATTAGGTCAACTATAGTTATAGGGTCCTCCCTAAACTTTCTAATAGTGAAAGTGGAGCCTTTGGTACTAACTTCTTTCTGGAAGGTTGCTGCGACTCTGTGCCCTCCGGGTAGTATAGCGTCGAGAACGGGGTAAGCTACTGAGATATGCTTTCCAGCTAGGTGAGCTAGTTTAATAACGAACTCATCCAATTCAGAGGACGTTTTGAATACTACCGAAGTCGGTAAGTACTCATACTTTCTATGCCATACGTAGACAGGTATCCCCGGACCGTTGCACGAGATATCCTCTATGTTCGGGTCCTTCATTAGGGGGTCTATAAGGCCGTAGCCTATAACGTTTCTCTCTATGTAGTACCCGATCTTACTCCACGATAAACCGGGAGTTCTTCCTAGCTTAAGCTGAAAGAATCTTATAGCTCTTTTTGCAAAGCTGGAGATGTAGCTATTGATATCCTCTACATGTGTTTTAGGTGGCTCAAGCTCCCACATTATGTAGTCTACTATACTCTTGTACACAGACTCTTCCTGAGGTGTAAGACCTATTTCGTAAACAACGTAACTTATAGTACCAGCGCTCAGATCCTCAGTTATGTAAGCATATGCCCAAGGTTCATATAGAGGATACGTTTCGAGTAGCTTAGCGTCACCGCGCACTATTGAGAGTCTAAGCTTCTCCGGACTGACTATAGGCTTAGCTGGCTCCACATCTACTGGAGAGTCTATCGCACCTAGCTTTGCGGATTCATCTTTAACTCGCTTTCTCACCAAGAATCTCGGAAGTTTAATTTTCATTCCCAGCGGCCCAAATCTCTCTTGCACACTAACATATATTTGCGGACCCAAACATCCCTCTAGGTGCTTAATGCCGTGTGGTCGAAACACGCAGCTATAGTCGTGACCCTAGCTGTAGTGACACTATTAGCTCAACCAACGTTCTCCGCATACGTCATAGATATCCAGCACCCACTAGTTTTAAGATACGGCTTCAACTTTACGATAGTCGATGTGCTGGCTCTGAACTCCACGCGCGTAGCTCTCGTAGTAAGCTATGAAGATCGCTCAGCTATCGTCGTTCTAGACCTAGACGACCCAGTTGCCGGTCCGAGAATAGCTCATACATACCCAGTTGCTGGTAGAGTTACAGCTACAGCTATAGACGGATACCCACCAACTCGTTTTGCTGTAGGTAGCGATAGAGGTGAGGTGTATCTATTTAAAATAGATGGGGGAAGACTCTACCAGCTACTACACCTAATCCAGGGCGCTGACTTCAGGGTTCTCGATATTTTCGTAGCTAGATCTGCGGATAGATTCAAGGTCGTAGCTACAGTTAGTGAAGGTACTCCCACAGGTTTGTGTACGAATTGCTACGTGTACGTATTTGATGAAGATAGACTAGGATCTCTAATAATCTCTCCTCACACAATAACTACGGCAACAGGCTACCATAGAAGAGTCTACCCCCAGATGGCTATTCCAGCTAAGGTGTACACACCCGGCGGCTACTACTACAAAGCGGATGTAGTAGCTCTATTTTGGGCCCCCTACTTCGACGTCGTTATTGCTGAGTTAAACGTAAGTCACTACATCAACGCAACTATAGTTGAACCGGCTAGAAGAGCGTTGATAGAGATATCTCTAAGGGACCCCGCCACTAGAGCCGTTAGAGTGTACGGATGGAATGCGGACGATAGTGGATTAGCTAGCATTCCTATACCTAGGGGTTACCTAGCTAACATAACCGTGGTGGGTTCGACGAGGAGGTTCTTGATCAGAGAGAACGTAAATACCTCGGCTATCTTTAGGAGATTTAGAGTTGAAGCTACTGTGCCTGAAAGAGCTTCTACGGATCTCGCGGAGGAGGTCTACGGTCTCCCCTTCTTCGCTAAGTACCACATAGACTTTCTGGACTTAACTAATGCGCCAGTAAGCTACAGAGCCTTAAGGTCTTTGGATAAGGAATTCTACCCAACGGTAGCTAGACCTCATCTCGTCGACTACGGAGAAGGTTACTTAATTGCTTTAATGAATAGAACTTACCTAGAGCTATACAATCTTGATTACAATTTCAATCTACAGCCAGCTGCCCCAGTAGCACTAGAATACCTAGGTGCGGCGGCTGTATCTATAGTTGATGTGTTAACGTACTCTAAAAGTGATGTTGTAGTGGGGTTCTCCGATGGTAGAGTAAAGCACTACAGATTCAACGACCTTAAGAACGGGTACGAGTTCGCTCAAGCAATAGTAACTCTAGGTTCTCTAGTACGAATACAGCCGTTTCTAGGATATTCCTACTTTACCTTCTCGACTAGAGGTGTGCAGGTCGTCGTTCTAACACCTTATCAGCTACCTATTCTAAGAGTAGGCTTTCAAGCCGAGTTCTCGGTGGAGGGACTTGTATCAGCTTCATCACTACCTAGAGCGGAGCTCGTAGCACTGGCATCACACTCAGAACTGCACCTAGTAGTAAATCTGGCCCCAGCGTTAACCAGGCCCACACCAATCAACCTAAATAACTACGTAGCACCCTCCATAGAGGTTAAGGTATCCCCTCCCGCTCCCCAAGAACTAGTTAACGGATCTAGGGTATTGCTGAGGTATAGTGTAGGCGGTAGACTTCGAGAAATATTCAAGGTCCTTACGGAAGGCAGTGTTAAGTTCACAAATACACTCCCCGGTATGAACTACTCTCTACAAGTAATCCCGAGTAGAGACTACATCTCGAACTACTCTACAATAGTGAGAGTTCCGCGCTGCGGAGATAGGTGCTACAATGTCACTATCTCAGTGAAACTTCAATACAGAGAGTTCGTTTTAAAACTCATCGTTAGAGATGAGTTTAGAGGTTCTCTACTCGGTAGGTTGAGGGTATCTATAGATGGCGTGACCTACAGCTATAGAGCTCCCGAAGGATTGAGTGTTAAGCTGCTGTACGGCTACCACAACATCACTATCGAATCTCTAGACCGCTTCTACCTGGATAGCACTACCAGAGTAAAAGTTGAAGCGGATTCGGAACTGGAGGTAGTATTGAAGAGGGCTAGGTATAACCTAACCATTAGATTCTTCGATGAAGTATCTAGAAGACTAGCGGATCCGAGGCTTGTTGTGAGTATCAACGGCACGCTCTACGCACCTACACCAGACTCCGCTGTAACGGCGATCGTTCCAGCTGGAGTAGTGAGTGTAGAAGCCACACCTATGAAAGACATCGAAGCGATGTACAGAAAGCTCTCTACAACACTTCTAGTAAATAAAAGCACTATAACTGAGCTGTTTATCAGTAGAAAAACCTACGACCTCTCTATAGTAGCTCTCGATGAACTAACTAGGAGAGAAGCTCGAATTAGAGCGGTAGTTCACGTCAACGGAACGGAGGTACTTGAAGATTACCTACCGAGTAGAGTCAGCCTCCCGTACGGTAACTATGTCATTGAAATACGCCCGGTCGGTGAGTACAGCGGTATCTACTCCACCAGTGCTATCGAGTTAACTCTAGATTCAAATAAAAACGTATCCATACCCATGTATAGAAACATCTACAGTCTAAACTTAAATCTAAGAGATAGGTACTCCGGAAAACCTATCGTGCCGCTAAAGATAATAGTTAACGGCACTCTCTACACTACAACTACAGCACACAGACTCTCAGTTCCTTTAAGAGCCGGTAGCTACACGATTAGAGTAGAGCCGGTAGAAGAGCACCTAGGTAGCTACATACCCTTTAACGCTACTTTGAATCTAGTAGCGGAAACCGAGCTCACAGTAAACCCCGTTAGACGAAACTACACTCTAACTCTTAGAATTGTGGACGTCAGCGCGCGCGGCTATCTTGAAGGGAAATTTAGAGTTAGCTTAAACGCCACTATCTCGGTAGTGGTTGACTGGTACACGGCTTCTAGAGGTTTCAGCATGCTAGTTCCCTACGGTAGGTACGTGCTCTCTATAGTACCAGTGGATGAAGCCGAGAAGCTGTATGTAGAGCCTCAGCCGGTTATAATTGAGGTGTACTCAAACTCCAGCTACATAGCTAGAGCTAGTAGAAAGCTATATACTCTCGTAATAACGGTAATAAGCGACCTGGAGGAGAGACTGAGTAATGCGGGTATTCAAATACTCGATCCGGGCATCGGATTAGAACTAGCTTCACTTCTTACGAACGAAGCTGGTGAAGCTCGAATCATCATCCCAGCTGGAACTATCTTAATTAGAGTAGCGAAAGGGGGTTTCAGCGAGCTGACGGATGCTATGTACTTAAGTAAGGAAACTGTCGTAACATTCAAGTTGAACCCCACGATAGTTACTCTAGTTGGTAGATTCACTCACGTAATCGCTCTAGTTGTAGTTGCTATTGCTGTAGTTATAATAGTGCTAAAGCTAAGAGCTAAGTTAGCTGAGAGACTAGCGGCAGCTGAAGAGATATTCTAGCGCCGACTGCCGAGTTCGACCACCACACGACCCGCAGTGGTTAGAGCTGTAGTGAGTCTGTAAACGAGGATTGAGTGGGTAGCTCTATCAGGGGGCTCCTAAGTCTTCACTAATCCGAGACCGCCACATTCATCATCTGAAGTACCTAGTCCAAAACCTTAGGTTCTCCGTATCTTAAAAGCTACCTAAGAGTTGGTTCCACTAAAGTGCTGTGCGCGGTATAATACAGAAACGGTGAGTTCTCGATAACGGTCTCGTATTTGAAGTTTATCGGCGCTTGAGCTAGGGTATTAGAAGATGTTTCGATACCTACGGTAAATTCTCGTTTGAGGTAACGGGTCCCGGCTGAATTACTAAATACTACTACTTATATTATCCGACGAGGTTTTTATCTTGGTGAGAGGATGGAGAAGTTCAAGACGACGGTTTCCGTAATTAAAGCCGATATAGGTTCGATAGCCGGTCACGTAGTCGTTCATCCGGATACCGTTGCTGCCGCTACTAGAGTTCTTGCTGAAGCTAAAGCTAAGGGAGTAATATTCGATTTCTACGTAACAAACGCTGGAGACGACCTTGAGCTAATCATAAGTCATAGAAAAGGAGTAGATTCCCCGGAAGTACACGAGGTAGCTTGGACAGCGTTTAAGGAAGCGGCTAAGGTAGCTAGGGAGCTAGGTCTCTACGCAGCCGGTCAGGACCTACTTAGCGATGCTTTCTCGGGTAACGTGCGCGGCTTAGGGCCCGGTGTTGCTGAAATGGAGTTCTACGAGAGACCTTCGGAACCGATAGCTGTCTTCATGGCCGATAAGACTGAGCCCGGAGCCTTCAACCTACCTATGTTCAGAATATTCGCAGACCCGTTCAATACCGCTGGGCTAGTTATCGACCCGAAGCTACACGCTGGTTTTGCGTTTGAAGTGTACGATGTGTACGAGGGTAAGTCCGTGCTACTAAACGCTCCTGAGGAGATGTACGATATCCTAGCTCTAATCGGAACTCCCGGTAGGTACATCACGAGGAGAGTCTACAGAAGATACGATAACGAAATAGCGGCTGCGGTTAGCGTAGAGAGACTTAGCTTAATTGCCGGTAGGTACGTTGGAAAGGACGACCCGGTAGCTGTAGTTAGAGCTCAAGCAGGCTTCCCAGCCATGGGCGAGATTCTGGAGGCATTCGCACTTCCACACCTAGTAGCTGGGTGGATGAGGGGTTCCCACCACGGACCCCTGATGCCCGTGCCTCAGAGGTACTCAAAGTGCACTAGGTTCGATGGACCTCCGAGAATCGTAGGACTGGGCTTCCAAGTTAAGAACTCCAGGCTCATAGGACCGGTAGACCTATTCGACGACCCAGCCTTCGACGAGACTAGGAGACTAGCTCAAGTAGTAACTGATTACGTAAGAAGACACGGGCCGTTCATGCCTCACAGACTAGGACCGGAGGAAATGGAGTACACGACACTACCGGATATACTAGAGAAACTTAAAAACAGGTTCTTCAAACCCGAGAAACCGGCTAAGTCTCCAGAAGCGGCTTCAGGACAGCGAGAAAGGGAATCTAAGGAATCGGCTGATTAAATTCAGCTAGTAAGGTGCCGTTTTGATTAGAGAACTTAAAGCACCTCTTTTAGTCATAAACTTCAAGGTATACGATTCCTCTATAGGGCGTAGAGCTCTTGCCGTAGGTAGAGCCGCTGAGAAAGTCCACCTAGAATTCAAGAACTCCGCAACCGTAGTCGTGGCTCCACCAGCTACCGAGCTGAGAACTCTCTCAGAATCTCTTGAATTACCCGTCTTCGCGCAACACGCGGACCCGGTCGCGCTAGGCGCCTACACCGGCGCCATACCCCTGGAAGCCGTTAAGGAAGCCGGTGCTGCGGGGTTCATAGCTAACCACAGTGAGAGAAGAATAAGACTAGATGAAATAAGCTTCTTAATAGAGAAGTC
The DNA here is from genome assembly GCA_026419835.1 of Sulfolobales archaeon. Classification (GTDB taxonomy): domain Archaea; phylum Thermoproteota; class Thermoprotei_A; order Sulfolobales; family NBVN01; genus DRZP01. Next base: position 307,348 of record JAOAKQ010000002.1, read on the forward strand.
CAGACGGTTAGAACTGGTATCACTTGTATGCGCCTCTAAACCTATAGAAGCGGCAGCGGTTTCCACACTAGAACCAGATATAGTAGCGATCGAACCACCGGAACTAATAGGTACAGGACTTGCCGTATCCAGAGTTAAACCCGAGGTAGTTACTAGCTCGGTAGCTTTAGTAAGAAGATACAACAAGGACGTCACGATACTGACTGGTGCCGGAATATCTTCAGCTGAGGATGCTGAAGCGGCTATTCTCCTGGGTACGAGTGGAGTTCTAGTATCGTCTGCCGTAATGAAGGCTCAAGACCCGGAGAAAGTCGTAAGAAGTATGGTTGAAGCTATGCTGAAAGCTACTGAAAAGCTCGGCTCTTCTCGAGCATAGCTTTAGTTCTCATCATCCTAACCTTATCCTCCCTCTCCATTTCATCGAACTTCATCTTGAGGTACGCTATAGTTCTCATAATTCTCGGTATGAGGACCTTCTCAAGCATCATAACCTTTCTCCTAGTGCGAGCTATTTCACTACCCAGTAGTACCAGAGACTTCTCGTACTCAGCTAGAAGAACTAGTAGCTCCAGGAGCTCCCTCCTCTTCAACTGGATTCTGTAGGACTCTATAGGAATTAGAGGTGAGCTTCCAGGCACTTCCCTCAGCTCCAGCATAGGGACTAGAACGCCGACAGTATTCCTAGTTCCAGCAAATACCCTGAGGTCCGTAGCTACAGAATCCGATACCGCGTTCAGAAAATCGTAGCCGTACACTCTCAGAGTTCTGTAGTAGGTCGAGTATATTTCTGAGAGTGCTTCGTTTACCTTCTTTCTGAGCTCGAAGGCTTTTCTAAGCGCTATGTAGAATTCTTGAACTAGCAGTGTTAGCCTATCTCTAAGAATTCTGTGAAGTCTTCTCGCTAGAACGAGTCTTCTTCTAAGTCTAATTAGCTCCATCTTAGTCGGTCTGGAGATCTTTATTATGTCTCCAGAACTCATTCACATTCTACCTTCTAACTCGAGTCTGTACTTGGGGTGGAACTTCTTTAGTGTTTGAGGACTTATCTGCTTCAACTCTTCTTCCGGTACTATAGACAGTATCTCCCAACCTATATCCAGCGTCTGCTCGAAGTTTCTTCTCTCGTGCTCCCCCTGATTAATAAACTTCCTCTCGAAGAGATCTGCGAACTCCAAGTACTTCTTATCTCTAGGTGTTAGAGATTCCAGTCCAACTATAGCTGAGAGTTCGCGCAGGTACTGCGCTTCCGCGTACGCGGATATGAGCTGGGAGAACACTTCCCTATGGTCTTCCCTAGTCTTACCCCTACCAATACCCTCCTTCATAAGTCTCGATAGTGAGAGGAAGACGTCTACGGGTGGGTATATTCCCTTGCGCCACATGTCCCTAGATAGAACTATCTGCCCCTCCGTGATGTAGCCCGTTAGGTCCGGTATTGGGTGCGTTATGTCGTCATCTGGCATGGTCAGTATGGGCATGATTGTCATGCTCCCCCTCTTAGTCACAACTCTACCGGCTCTTTCATATATCGTAGCTAGGTCCGTGTACATGTACCCCGGGTAGCCCCTCCTCCCGGGCACTTCTTCTCGAGCTGCCGATATCTCCTTCAAGGACTCAGCGTAGTTGGTCATGTCTGTGAGTATTGTCAGTACGTGCATGTCGTAATTCCAGGCAATGAACTCCGCAGTTGTTAGAGCAGTTCTCGGTAGAGCTAGCTTCTCGACGGTGGATGCTGACGCTGGAGCTATGAAAGCTACAGTTCTATCCAGAGCGCCCATGGACCTAAGCTCGTTCAGGAAGTAGGCGGCTTCTTCAAATGTAACACCTATAGCACCAAAGACGACTACGAACTTCTCTCCAGATCCTCTCACGGATGCCTGCCTCACAATCTGCATAGCTATTCTATTGTGCGGAAGGCCTGAGCCACTAAATATGGGGAGCTTCTGACCGCGTACTAGAGTTAGAAGACCGTCAATTACTGAAATACCGGTTTCAATAGGTTCCGAAGGTGGAACTCTTAGAGCTGGGTTTAGAGCACTTCCATGAATATCTAGGTAGTCTTCGGGGATGATTCTCGGACCTCCATCAATAGGTCTAGCAAGTCCATCGAAAATCCGGCCCAGCATATCCATCGACGTCGGTATCTTTATAGTCTCACCGTAGAACTTTACCGTTGTATGTCCTGGAGTTATCCCAGCAGCACTACCGAATACTTGAATTACAGCTACATCTCTACTTACGTCGATTACCTGCCCTAGAATGGAAGTACCATCTAGAGATACCTCAACAACTTCACCGTACTTTATCCCCCCTATAGCTTTAACGAAGAGTAGCGACCCGCGGATCCCGAAGACCTGCTTAGTGGACTTAACGTACAGCCTCTCGAGCGCCATATCACTCACCTAGAAGTCCCTTGAATTCGGACCTGATCGAATCGAGAACCTTCTCGAAAACACCTTCTCTTAGCTGCTCTAAGGTGTAGTACTTCATTTGAGCTATCATAGCTCTACTCTTAAGCTCTCTTATCTTAGCTACGGTCACCCCCTTCATTAGAGCTCTCCTAGCCGCTCGGTAGAACTCCATCACGGCCTCCATGATCATCACGTCCTTCTCGGGCGGCGAGTACGCATCAACCGGGTTTAAAGCACTCTGCTGTAGGAAGTCCTCACGTACCATTCTCGATACCTCGAGTACGAGCTTATCTTCTTCTGGAAGTGCTTCGGGTCCCACCAGCCTCACTATGTCACTAAGCTCAGCTTCTCGCTGAAGTATCTTAAGAACAGCCTCCCTGTACTCACTCCACTTACTCAACTTGTTCCAGTAGGCCTTAACGAAGTCGGTGTATAGGCTGTAGCTTATCAACCAGTTGATAGCTGGGAAGTGCCTGCGGGTAGCTAGCCCGTAGTCTAGAGCGTAGAAGCACTGAACGTACCTAACCGTGGACCTAACGACGGGTTCACTAAAATCTCCACCCGGTGGGGATACAGCACCGAATATAGTTAGGCTACCGGACCTCTCAGGTCTCCCAAGAACTCTAACTCTACCAGCTCTTTCGTAGAACTCAGCTAATCTACTCGATAGATATGCTGGAAAACCTTCCTCGCCAGGCATTTCCTCCATTCTACCACTAATCTCCCTCATAGCTTCCGCCCACCTACTAGTGGAGTCAGCCACCATGACTACGTCGTAGCCCATGTCTCTGAAGTACTCTCCTATAGTTACACCCAGGAATACGCTAGTCTCTCTAGCAGCTACCGGCATGTTGCTAGTATTCGCTATAAACACCGACCTCTCCATCATAGGCCTCCCACGCCTCGGGTCTAGAAGCTTCATGAAGCTAGTTAGTGCGTCGGACATCTCGTTACCCCTCTCACCGCAGCCTACGTATATAGCTATGTCAGCGTGACTCCACTTAGTTATCTCCTGAAGAGCTACGGTCTTCCCAGTACCGAAACCCCCTGGTATCGCGGCTTTACCGCCCTTAGCTATCGGAAATACGTAGTCTATAACTCTAATCCCGGTGATCAGGGGCTCTACAGGGCTCAGCTTCTCGGCGTAAGGTCTCGGTTTCCTTATGGGCCACGACTGGTACATCTTCACTTCGTACTCTCTATCGCCAAGCGATACTATAGCAACGGAATCCTCCAAAGTATAGTCTCCGTCGTCCGCCACCCACTTAACGTACCCGCTGACCTCCGGCGGCACCATGATTTTATGGAGTACGAGCGGTGTTTCTTTAACAAACCCAACTACATCTCCCGGCAGTACCTTATCTCCGGTCTTAACTTCCCTGCTTCTCTCAAAACCCCACCTAATTTCACGATTTAGTGGTGGAACGCTAACACCTCGCTTTATGAATATACTCCCAGTTCTAGCCCCTATTTCCTTCTCCGGTCTCTGAAGTCCGTCGTAGATAGAGCTTACCAGACCCGGCCCGAGTTCCGCTGATAGAGGCCTACCTGTAGGTACTACTTTCTCTCCAACAGTTAGTCCCGAAGTTTCCTCATATACTTGAATGAAAACCCTATCTCCTCGTATCGCGATTACCTCACCTATTAATCCCTCACCACCTACTCTCACTACTTCGTACATCATAACCCCAGCTAGACCCTCAGCAACCACGAGAGGTCCCGAAATCCTGTATATTCTTCCAGTACGGCCACTCATACCGGTCACCCTACGTAAATTTCGTATCCGATAAACTTGCGTACGAGTTCTCGGTAGTACTCTCTAGGTTCTACAGCAACATCGGCCGGCTCATCCGGTATCTCAACTAGTATTGGGTACAGCTTACTGTGAGTCTCCGCGGGTATTTTCACAGATCTCATAAGCGACTTCTGAACTAAAACTACGGCGATGTCATCCGATTTCACTAGTTCTTCTATAGCTAAGGCAGCGCTTTGAGTATCATCAGCGACTACAACGCTACCCACACCCAGAGTTTTAAGTAGAGGTAGGAGCTCCTTTCTAACTACCGCAACTAGCTTCAACTTCTTGAACTCGGGCAGCTCTACCACCTCCTCAAAACCTTGGGGAGAAATACGTAGCGCACGATCCTACTCTCGTAGTACTTAGTGGTCAAGTAGAATGCTAGTAGGTCGATTAAACCTTCTCTAAAGTATATGAGCTTAGTAGCTATATCTAGAGCTTCGGAAGCTTCGTAGACTGTGTACTTAGATAGTCCAGCCGCGTCAACTCTACCTAAAATTTCGAGAGATTTTCTGAGAACTACCTCAGCTAGGGGGTCTAGGTGGAGAGACATAAGAAAGAGCTCCAGGTTCCCTGCTTCCAATCCGAGAAGTGCGGAGTTCTTGGAGTACCTGTAGTAGTGGAGAGCTACTAGCGACTTAATAGTTTCGTATACCCACCTATAGTCTTCATCAATGGCTGTAAGAGATTTCAGCACTCTTCCCAGGTACTCGGTATATGCGCCTTCAATACCTCTCTCACCGCACACACTTCGCATACGAGCTGCTAGGCTCTCGAAAACCTTGTAATCACTCTCTGCGCTAGCTAGTAGAGCTAGAGAGCTTGAAAACGCGCTCGCCGAGGGAGTCTTTAAGCAGAAGACCTCAGTATCCATTAACTCAAAGAACGTTCTAGTGAAGTTTACGTAGTTGTCGGGTAAGGCTCTAACTACATCACGAACTTCGCTCTTAAGAATTGAGAATACGTGCTTATCGAGCTCCTCGTACGACCTTACGTCGCGGAGGTTCACAAACATTACTCTAAATCCGTACTGCTGAGATACGGATTCTACACCTAGGTCTAAGTCCTTTAAAGCAGCTTCAAGCATATCCCGCAGTCTTGGAGGTCTGCTTAGTAGAGTTCTAATCAAGCCTACGGATACTTCTTTCGAAGGTTTCAAAGACCTATCTCCTCCACTAAGCTCTTACTTAATCTAGAAAGTAGTACGGTAGACCTAGAGTCGTAGCTATTATCTACTCTAACCTTACCGTCGGGGTCTTCAACAATGACACCCCCAGATATTCCAGCAGTTCGAACCTCCAGCTCCACTCCGTAGAGTAGCGATACATCTCCAGCAATAGACCTCACCAACTCTAAGTCCTTCTCGGAGACATACACTACCAGCTTACTTAGCTCGCCTAAGCTACTCCTAGCCTCTCTAATTGCTTCTTCTAATAGCGTTCTCAGGGACCTCTCTCTAAGTTCTGGAGGTAGTTCTTTCAGAATATCCATCGCTCTACCGATAACTCTACTGAGAAGTTCGTACTTAGCTCTACTAATAAGCACTCTGGCACTTAGCTTAGTTTCAGCTATTCTAGCTTCATAATTTAACTCAGAGACGATTCTCCTCTTCTCAGACTCAATCAGCGCTCTCTTCTTCTCTCTAGCTTCTTCAATAATCTTCCTAGCACTTTCCTGAGCGCTCAGCAGTATCCTATCGGACTCTTCTCTAGCTTTTCTCAGAACGGCTTCTCGTAGTGATTCGAGAGAACTCATTAAATCACCAGAGTGGCCATCAGGAATCCGTAGACCAACCCGAGCATTCCGAAGAGTTCCTCATAGGCGGCTAGTATGAGCCCCATTGAGAATATCCCCCCCCTGGTTTTCACTAGGAGAGATATTGCGTCAGCACACACAATACCCTGCATCCAAGCTGAGAATAGCTGAGCGAAGCCTACGAATAGCGAAATACCTAGAAATGCCAGTGCCACAGTTAGAGGAACGACGCCACCGTACTTACTTACAGCCGCCGGTAGGTACTGTATGTACATGAAGTAGACGAAAACAAATCCGTAGATCAGCGTCTGAGATGCTGGAAAGAACGTTAGTAGTAGTACTGGCGCTCTCATAGCCGGTTCTTCAGATATTATAGAGAGTCCTACGGACGCCGCCTTTCTTATTCCGAGAGTAGTTCCTATTACTGCGAGAGCTTCCGCTAGAGCTGGTGCTAAGTAAGCTATTACACCAGCATCCATTAAGGTTCTCCTAGGTTAGATACCGGTGCCTTATATAAACACTTTCATATACACCATACAGCGTTTCACGAAGTATAAGTAGATATAAAGATTTTATACTGCCAGCTAGACCGAAAGTAGAGAAGCTGTTGGAGAAGAGTTTAGGTTCTAACTACACGGCTATCTTTCCAATAACCATTTTAACTGGCTTAATTCTTCTTCCCTGAGCTTCGAAGAACTTAGAAGATATTTCGAATAGACATAACCGCAGGGAGTGAACGAAGGGGCTAACCGCTGAAAGAGCTAGGTTTAGAGTGTGTATCACTAGTGCTAGAACGACTCCTAGTGCGATACCGGCCAAGTAGTTTAGGCCTATGAGACTTTCAACGACGCCAGCCAGTATGCTGTTGAAAGCCTCAGCTAGAAAAGCCGTTCCACCAGCAATACCAGCTATTCTAACGTACGAGAAGACGTCCCCCACAATTCCTACGATATCGAATAGCCAGAGAAAACCTCCAACCCCACCCACAGTCTTAATCTTTGTGAGCACTACTAGAGCTACTCCTACGAAAGTTACTGCGAGAGTAGTTCTGTACAGGTCTTCCGATACCGCTACCCACTTCAAGTTGAACACTCTGGTCACAACGAATAGCCCACCTAGCATAGTAAGTAGTATACCGATCTCGTAGACCGTGTCGTAGTTTCTGTGAAGCTTTACGTTTTTAGCTAGAGCTACGCTGTGCGATAGAAAAGTGAATACGAACCCTATCGCGAGGCTAAGCCCGATCAACTCCATTATATCGAAGGTATTTATTAGAGGTCTCTCTATAGGTACATACCTACCCAGCATTGAACCTAGAAAACTCTTAGACAGCAGGCCGGTTACTATACTCAGTAAGCCCCCTACGTAGAGGATTTTCTTAAGTCTTAGAAAGCCCGGAGACTCTGGGTCTGCAGCAAATCTGGGTAGAACGTACCTAGTAGCTAAGATAACACCCAGCCCGTAGCCTGCGTCGGACATCATGAGGGAGAAGAACAGCAGGAAGGAGTACGTGAGGAGGGGCGTCGGGTCCCACTCGTGAGGAGACGGCACTCCGTAGAGCTCAGTAAGTAGTTCGAAGGGTTTAAAAGGAGTGAGATTCTTTAAATCGACCGGCGGGTTCTCCTCTTCGCGAAAACTGACGTACGCCGGGTAGGAAGCGAGGGACTTCACGATGTCGTTAACTCTGGATTTCGGAACCCAGCCGACGACTACCGCAACGTACTTAGAGCTTAGAGCGCTTTGAAGAATCTTACTTCTCTCGTATTCGGACTCAACGAGAGATTTCAGCATAGCTATATCTCTAACTGCGGACTTAAGTAGTTCTCGCTTCCTAGCTGTGAGGTCTTCGATAACCCTACTCACTTCGACAGCTCTCTCACTTAATTTGATTGCGAAATCTCTCAGCGGGACATCCGGAGATTCTTCAATCTCTAGGAACTTTATGTCAGTACCGGCAGCTCTAATTACTTCACTAAATACTTCCGGGCTGAATGCTAGAGAAGCTACCACCTTCTTATCGTACTCTACGGCCTCAATAACTGATAGCGACCTACTCTTGAGCTGCTCGTAGGTTCCTTCAGTAGTTACTAGAGATCTTGTGATCACGTGCTTTCCGGAGTAGTTAATGAGAGATAGCTTCCCGTTCGGGTGCTTAGCTACTAGTGCTTCAACGAGCCTCCTTACGGCTTCCAATTCCTCAAGCTCGGCTCTACGAGACGATATGAGAGCGTTCAAGTTCTTAACTTTCTCGTACACTGCTTCCATAGTGGCTACCAGAGACTTTACCGCGTTTTTAATACTACCCTGAGGTGCCTCAATTCGAACGACTATCTCTTCTTCAAGATTCGACTCTAGGTACTTACAGATTTCTTCAGATTTTTTTAGTTGAGAGAAGTACTCCTCATATTCTTTAAGTAGCGGAGTATTCGGTTCTAGAACTACGGGTTCAACAACTTCCCTCCTTAGAAGTACCTCGGTTACTTCACCTACGTAATCCTTAGGAACTACTACGAAGAGCTTGAGAGCTACGTCCGGGTCGCTTAAGATCGCCTGCCTTACGCTACTCAATAGCGACACCCGCTATTTTAGAAGCAAGTTTCTTAGCAAGTCTCTCCAAGGAGCTCTCGGGAGTGGACTGTATTTTCTTTACTTCGTACTCCGCTTGAAGCATGATCTCCCGGATCTCCTTCTGTATGTTTCTCTCAGCGGTCTGCCTAAACTCTTCTAGTTCCTTCTTGTAGCTGTCGTCTAGTAGAATGCCCTCAGCTCTAACTCTAGCCTCAGCTATTATAGCCTGGGCTTTCCTCTTAGCATTCTCAATGAGCTCTTCAGCTTCAGCTTCAATGCTTGCGACAACATCACTCAACTAGACACCATTCATCTTACGAGAACCGCCAGTAATAAGCTGAAACTTCAGCTACCTCTACACGTAACCACGTAGAGAACCGCTTCGAGAACCCGGGCATCTACCGCATCAATAGGTTCAATAAGTACTCGAAACGCTTAACCGCCGCGTTCGGCACTGACACCGTGTCTACAGCTCCGCATCTAAGCTTTTCGAACTTAAGGTAGCTACGTACGAGAGAGCTAGTTGAAATACTGTTGAGTACCTTTTTCTTAGCTCGTATAGCTGAGGCTTGTAGAGAAATACCCTACCACCTCCGCAGTTTATATTCAATACCTTACACACGAGCTCAGCGGCGTATACGTCCTCCACGATGCCAACAAAACCTTCCGACTCAGGAACTACGGTTATAATAATAGGTAGGAGAATTCTATCCAAACCTTCCCTATCGATGAACCCGGAGATGCTCTCGAGCTCACTCCGCCTAAAGAAGTGCCAAGACCCATCCCGGCACAAAACGCCGGGGTACTCCTCACTTAGAAGTTCTCTAAGAGTTTTTCTAGAGCGCGGGAGGTGTTTATTCGCTACTTTAAGCTCTTCCTTAAGCAGTACTTCGATAAGGTCGCTACCACTCACGACCCCCACCCAGGTTGTGTAGTTCTTTAGCTATATAGGTAGGTTTGCGAGATTCAGTAGTTACGTAAGCTAGCACAGCGTTAGGTCGCGTTTAAACTGCGCTAAGTTTAACCATCGAGTATTCGGAAGTGCTTACGCGCGGTCCCCGCTCTTGAAGTAGTGCTCCCTATTAACAATATCTGAGCAGTCTACCATGGGATTTATTAGCGTTGCTTTAATAACACTCCCACCCTCAAAACCTTCGAGATCTTCCGGTATTTCAACTATAGCGTTACCCCTAATTAGAGTAGAGAGTATACCGGACCCAGTTAGGCGTAGTGGTACTATCAGTACTTCACCGCGGTCTCGGCACGCGATAACTCTGTAGAAAGATCTAAAGCCGACCTCGTTAGGCAGCCTTCTAACTAGCTTACCATTGATTGATGGCTTCAGCTCGCGCTCGAGTGGATTGCCATACGCCTTACTCAGTAGGGGGGTTAGGAGCAGGTCTAGACTGATGTACGCCGCGACGGGAAGGCCGGATATCAGTAGAACCGGTTTTCCTCCGACCACGTAGGCACTAGAAGTTCTACCCGGTCTAATTCTAATACCGCGAAATACTTCGCGAGAGGACTCTAGCTTTTGAAGAGCTTTTGGTACTACGTCTCTAGCTCCAACGGATGTACCACCGGTAACTACCGCGATATCCGAAACTTCCAGTGCTTCTCTCACAGTTCTAGCTATTTCTTCGACATCGTCGGGAACTACTTTTGAGTATGTGACATCCCCACCTACTTCCTTTACGTAGGATGCGACTACGTAGTACGTTACGTTCGGGATAACCCCCTTTAGTATCTCATCACCTGTGTTTACCACGGCTACTCTCGGTCTTCTAAATACTTCAACCTGGCTATAGCCGGATGCCGCTAGAGCTGCTGCGTGCCACGGTCTTAGCTTGGTGCCTCTGCGGACCACTACGTCTCCAACTCTAAGGTCTTCTCCCCGAAGAGATATGTTGGCGTACCTTGGGTAGGTTCTGTATACGTAGACTACGTCTCCACCGATCTGGCAGTGTTCTACGGGTATTACAACGTCGGCTCCGGTAGGTATCGGAGCTCCGGTTGATACTATTACGGCCTCCGATTGCTTTAGCACCGGGATTTCCACAGTATCCACATCGACAGCACCCTCGAGTTTCAGTACTACCGGTGAACTCTCGGACGCTCCAGCAATATCGATAAATCTAGCGGCAACCCCATCTACGGCAGACCTATTGAATGGCGGTAGGTCTACTCTAGAGGTATACTCCCTGTACGCATACCTACCTACAGCATCCACAATATCTACGTACTCTCCACTAAGACTGATCGAAGATTCCGCTAGGAGTCTTTCAAGAGCGTCACTAAGTCTAACAAACTCCAGCGTACCTACCATAGCCAACCCCGAGCAACCTGGCACACTATCCGAATGGATTCCGCGGGTAACCTTTATAAGTTGGCATCATCGATAACTATCTGGAGCCGCGGTAGTATAGCCCGGCCAAGTATGCGGGCCTTTCGAGCCCGTGACCCGGGTTCAAATCCCGGCCGCGGCATTGCTACTCTACCTAGAAAATACTACCGAAACATATGACGCCTTAGCGATGTTTTGCTTATAAACTAAGGTAGAAACCGTGCTCGGTGACGTACTTTCGTGTCATCTGAGAGTGAGCAGGAGAAGAAGAGAGATATAAGGACCTTCCTATTAGTAGTACCTCCGGCTGAAGCCTTTAAAAAACAGAAGAAGCCCCCCCAGGAGAAGCGAGTTAGGTTGAAGTACAACCCGGCGGTGAAGTCCGGTAGTCTACACGTAAGCCCTGAGCTAGCTAAGGAGCTACCGCTGAAAGAGTTTGCTGAAATCTCGGTTCACGGAAAGAGAGTTAGGTTAAAGGTCGTAGTCGATGAAGGAGTTCCATCGGGGGAGGTGTGGAGCTCTTCCGATCTGAAGAGTCAGGGAATCGCCGACAACAGTATCGTTACTCTTAGACCTACGGACTAGCGTGAGGAAGTAGCTTAAAAGAATGCTCTAGAATACTGGTGGGTGCTAGGTATTTAGCTCGGGAGAGTTTGAAGTAGATAAAGAGCAGCTTAAGCAGATAGTTAAAGAGTTGAAGAAGTGGAGTGCGCACGCAACAACGCTTCTATCTCTCTACGTACCCCCGGGTCGACCCGTTGGTGACGTCGTTAACCTACTTAGGCAGGAGCTCTCGATAACTGAGAACATTAAGTTGAAGAGAACTAAGTCCAAGGTTCAGTTCGCTCTTGAAGCGGCTATCGAGAGACTACTGAAGATACCTAAGATACCTAGGAACGGTCTCGTCATCTTCGCTGGGGAAGACGATGATACGGGTGAAACAACCGTTCTACTGTTTTCGCCTCCGGAACCCGTGAAGGTCTTCTTCTATAGAACGGACAAGTACTTCCACACGGAGTTTCTCGAGAGTATGGTTGAGGAAAGCGACGTCTACGGACTCATAGTTATAGAGAGGGATGAGGCTACACTAGGTCTTCTAAAAGGTGGAGCTATAGTCGTTCTCGATGAGCTAGAGGCCTACATCCCGGGAAAGCACAGCAAGGGGGGGTGGTCTCAGAGAAGATTCGATAGAATAATAGAGGAGATGGTTGAGGAGTTCTACAAGAAGGTCGGTGAAAAAGCCAGCAGCTACTTCATACCTCTACTGGAGGTGGGTAAGCTTAAGGGGGTCGTAGTCGGCGGTCCGGGCTACTCGAAAACGGACTTCGTAAAGGGTAACTACCTAGACTACAGACTTCAGAAAATAGTAGTTGGAAGTCCTCTAGATGTCAGTTCTCAGGGTGAGCCAGGTCTTAGAGAGTTAGTGGAGAAAGCTCGAGAGTACATTAAGGAAACGAAGTACCATAGAGTTAGAGAAGTTCTGGAGAAGTTCAAGTACCACCTAGCGAAAGACGACGGGTTAGCGACTTACGGTGAACTCGAAATTGCTAAGAGCCTGGAGCTGGGTGCCGTTGAGACTCTAATTGTAGTAGAGGACCACCCCAAGCTAGCTGAACTAAAGAACCTGGCTGAACGTGGAGGAGCTAGAGTTGTGGTTGTAGGCGAGGATTTCATGGAGTACGAGTGGTTGAAGAAGGCCTTCGGAGGTGTAGTAGCTGTACTGAGATACCAAGTAGTTAGCTAGACTCTTCACCAGCTCCCTCTTCCTCCTCCATGAGGTCTAGGAGGATCTCGTAGAACTCCTCCTTCTCCTGCTCGATCTCCTCCTGGCTCCTAGTTTTCCCACCTCCCTCACTTACAATAGATGTCGTTCTAACCTTAGACTCAGCACCAGCCTTACCGGATAGTCTGTACTTTTCACCAGTCTTAGATACTTCCTCATAACCACAGCTCGGGCATCTGTAAACGTAGTTATCGTCTTTCTTCTGAGGAACCATCACAGTTCCACATCGAGCGCAAAACTTCGTCTACCTCACCTTAAACACTAAGAGCCTAGGTCTTTATAAGCTTTTCTAAGCGTAAGCTGTAGGCGTGGGTTGCCCTCTTCTTCAGTCTCTTATTCTGAGAGTAGCTTAGAATTCCTCCGGTTTCGCACCGCATCACAGCTAGTGACGGTAGTCGGGAGTTGCTGAGCGCTAGGTGAAACTAGATATTAAACGTTCTACAACTCTTTGCTATAGGGTAGCTGAATGAAGGTGGCAGTGATTCACGAAGCACCGGTACCTACTTCAGCGAGTAGGCAGCTCATGATGGCATTCATGAAGAGAGCCGTTAAGGCTCTCTACCTCAGGTTCTCCGGGTTAGTATCGTATATTTCGAGTGGTACTGATTGGATTAGTGTGGGTTCAGATACCAAACTTGAAGATCTCGATGCCACCGTTGTTAGAGGTCTCGGTAGTGTCGCTACTCTCGAAATACTACTTCGCAGAATAAACCTACTGAAGCAACTAGAATCTCGGGGAACGCTAGTAGTTAACCCCGTAGAGTCAATTATGAAAGCGCGGGATAAGCACCTATCTATGATCGAGCTACGTAGGGCAGAGCTCCTAGTTCCCGAAACGGCTGTCGTAGAGGATGTCTTCGATGCTGTCGAGATAGCTAAGAAGTGGGGTAGGGTAGTTATAAAGCCACTAATTGGGAGTATGGGGTACGGAAGTATACTAGCGAGCGACCCTGACATGGTCTACAACGTAGGCAGGCTTCTCCAAATGCACGGACTACCGATATACGTGCAGAAGTACGTTCGTAAGTACGAAAGAGACATCAGGGTCTTCGTGGTCGGAGATAGGGTTCTGGGAGCTATGTACCGCTACTGCCCCGAAGGAACGTGGAAGACTAACGTATCTCAAGGGGCTAGAACTGAGGTAGCTAAGCTAACTAAAGAACTGGAAGAGGTAGCTTTAAGAGCGGCTAGAGCGCTAAACCTACTCTACACCGGCGTAGATATTGGTGAAACCGAGGAGGGCTACGTACTGTACGAAGTCAACGCAACTCCTCAGTGGGAGGGATTTATGAGAACGACAGGTATAAATCCGGCTGAGCACATAGCGGACCTCGTAATCAATCTAGCTAAGAAGTAGTGCTCCCTCTAAAGCCTCAAATTGCTGAAATAAAGGTATGTTTTTACTTACGAAGCGGACTTCGAGCGGCGGTTCGGATCGCTCAGGTATAGCGTTCCAGCGATTAAATGTATGGTAAAAAGATTTGTGGAGTTCCGAGTATTTAAGTCCGTAACTACTCTTCTTCCTTCTTCTTCTCCTCCTTCTTTTCCTCCTTAGCTCTCGAAGCTGCGATGATGTCGTCAATTCTAAGTATCATAGTAGCCGCTTCCGTACCAGCTTTAAGAGCGTTAACCTTAACGATCAGAGGCTCGATAACCCCCATTTTTCTAGTGTCCTCTACCAATCCTGTGTAGACGTTTATACCGTAATACTTACCTCCGGGTTGCGCGTGAGTTTTTCTTAACTCACTCAGCTTCTCTATAGGGTCGAGACCGGCGTTCTCTACTAGAGTTGCGACAACACCTTCGAGAGCTTTTGCGAATGCTTCAATTGCTAGAGACTCCTTACCTCCAACTTTATTAGCGTAGTCCTTTATGCGTCTAGCGAGCTCTACTTCAAATGCTCCAGCTCCGTAGACTACCTTCGGAACTTTCACTACATCAGCTACAACGCTTAGAGCGTCTCTAAATACTCTCTCAGCTTCATCGACAACCCTCTCGAGACCTCCTCTTATGAGAATGCTGACAGCCTTCGGATTTCTAGTACCCTCTATGAAGACCATCTTATCTTCTCCGACCTTCCTCTCTTCTACTAGTGCTGCGTACCCTAGGTCACTCTCGATTAGGTCCTCTATGTTGCTAACTATTCTTCCTCCCGTCGCTCTTTCTAGTTTCTCCATGTCAGACCTCTTAACTCTTCTAACTGCTAGTATTCCCTTCTTAGCTAGGAAGTGCTGGGCTACGTCGTCAATACCCTTCTGGCAGACGACGACGTTAGCACCAACAGAAACTATCCTATCGACCATTCCCTTGAGTATGTTCTCTTTCTCTTCGAGGAACCTTCTCATCTGCTCCGGGTCGCTAATTCTAATCTCAGCATCTATCTCGGTCTTCTCTATTTCAAGTGGAGCGTCGAGAAGCACTATCTTGGCGTTTTCAACTCTCTTAGGCATTCCTGGGTGAACTACCTCCTTATCTAGGATTATGCCGTAAACCAGCTTAGTCTCAGTTAGTGAACCCCCGTGCTTCTTAATTATCTGTATGTTGTCTATGTCAACGTACTTCCTCCCACCTCTTTCTTCAACTACTTGAAGCACCGCTTTAACGGCTATGTCAGCAAAGTGCTCTCTAACTCCGTGAACGGCCTTGCTCGTTAGAGCTGTTGACGCTATCTTTCTTAGAGTTTCGAAATCCTGGACGTCGACATCTTCAGCTATTTCGTTTGCGTACCTAATTGCTTCTTCTAGAGCTTTCTTGTACCCGTTGACTATGACCGTTGGGTGAACGTTCTTTAGGATAAGTTCTTCAGCTGTTTTCAGTAGCTCGCCAGCGAAGATTACAGAGGTCTTAGTTCCATCACCCACCTCCTCGTCCTGACCTTTAGCTATCTGAACCAGCATCTTAGCTGTGGGGTGCTGCACGTCCATCTTATCCAGTATGGTAGCTCCATCGTTAGTTATCGTTACATCTCCGATGGTATCGACAAGCATCTTATCCATACCGCGGGGTCCGTATGTGGTCCTAAGCATTTCCGCTACCGTTATAGCTGCCATCATGTTGTTTCTGAGCGCTTCGAAGCCAGCCGTTCTCGTAGACCCCTCCTTGAGTATTAGTACGGGTATGCCCTGGGTTGGAACTAATGCGGCCTTAGCCTTCTCAGCCATCTTACACCCCATAGTTCTAACATAAAACTCTTCTATTTAAGCTTTTATGGAGTTTAGAAGGTGTCTGCGAACTACCAAAGCTATGAGCCCGGAGTGCGTAGATAGCTGGTGAAGTACGGCTACAGCAAGTTTACATCTATAGGGGCGGCTCGGTCTTTTTCAAGTCAGCAACCACCAGAAACTACTGGAAGTATGTCAACGACGTCTTCGCTATTCAACTCTAGGTCTAGCGCGCTCATAGGTACGGGCTTTTCGTTGACTAGTACCACGAAGTTCTCCGACTTGATCACCTCCGCTAGCTCTACGTAGTTCTTCTCCAGTACTTTAAGTAGTTCATTGAGTCTAGATGCGTCTATGACCACCTCATCTCTACCCACTATAGCTCTCAGAGAACCGTACAGTCTAACTCTAACCATTCGATACCCCGGTAGTGCTCGGTAGTTCCGTATTAAGCAGTAGGCAGCTGCGGGAGTTAAAGCACGCAGTCGCGAGTGCTGCGAGTGCTTCTAGGCTATATATTTCTAGGAGTTCATCTATGTGGGCTAGCTCCATGTCGAAGCGGAAGAAGAGAGGTCTTCCGGGTATCGTACTTCTTCTAGCTCTAATAATCTCTTCCGTAGCTCTAGGAATCTACGGTAACAAGCTCATAGCGACGGAGCCTAGAGTTACCGAAACCACCACTGAAACTCCTGCGAGAACTCAAGAACCGGGGACAGCACCACCCAGTGTAACTAATGAAACCGTAACTACACCAACAAACTCAACGAATCCGACTTAATCCTACAGCTTAGAGTAGGGCGGTGCTGTGATAGTTCTCGCAAAGCTCTAGTGCCCCGCAAACACGAGTTCTGCGACATTCGGAACGCTAGCACTACTGCGCGTAGTCTATGGAGTGAGCTACTGCGCTAGGTTGCTAACTTAGTTTAAGCGGCGATGGCTCGGTGAAGAGCTAGCTGGAGTTCACAGTAGCATCGGGATCTTTATGGGACTATCTTCAAGTTCCTTAGGAATGCTGAAGCCGTACTTAACTTCTAGGAAGTTCTTGCGGAACTCCACAACCTTCTTTCTGACTTCAACCGGGTCTTTACGGTCTATAACTACCTCTCTTATTAGCTTCGCTAGGTACTTGAAGTCGCTCTCCACCATTCCGAACCTAGTCATCTCCTGAGTTCCAAGCCTGATACCACTAGGGTCTTTAACGGCCTCCGGCGGGTCCCACGGTAGTAGGTTCTTGTTCACTATGATGTTAGCGTCTTCAAGTAGTTTCGCAACTCTAGCTCCACCTCCCTGAGGTCTCACATCCACAACTATAGTGTGGGACTTCGTGTAGCCCAGGTGCTCCGCGAGTACTTTAAATCCTTCTTCTGCGAGAGCTTCGGCGAAAGCCTTAGAGTTTCTCACTATCTGCTCAGCGTATGCTTCACCAAAGTACATCATCTCGATCGCTGTAACTGCGGTAGCTGGAAGTCTGTGTAGGTGGTGGTTACTTACAAACCACGGAAATACGTACTTAGATACCTGCTTGTACATCTCCTCGTCGTCTGTGTAGATTAGACCTCCCTGAGGTCCTGGAAATGTTTTGTGCGTTGACGATGTAGCTACGTCAGCACCCTCGTGTATCGGGTCAGGCCATCTATTACCAGCTATTAAACCAAGTACGTGAGCTATGTCGTGAACTACCTTGGCGTCTACGGCGTGTGCCGCATCGGATATCTCCCTGGTTGGATGTGGGAATAGGTAGACCGAGGCACCCAGCGTTACGAACTTGGGTCTCACTTCTTCAACCATCTTCACAGCTCTATCCACATCTATATTCCAAGAATCTAGGTCGAACGGCAGCTCGATGTGCTCTATCCCTAGAGCTCCCAGAGTTCCGAACTTAGTGTGAGATACGTGGGCTCCGGCTTGAACTGGCGCTATGAGGGCCTTATCCCCGGGGTTCGCGAGAACTCTAAAAACTACTGCGTTAGCTACGGTTCCACTTATAGGTCTTGGCTCTACGTACTTAACCTTGAGGAGCTTGCTCATGAGCTCCATAACTATGATCTCCACCTCATCGGTGAAGATATTCCCCTGGTAGTACCTCTTACCCGGCTTACCCTCAGCGTATCTGTGCATCATATCTGACAGATAGGCCGCTTCAGCCATGGGCGACATAGTGTTCTCGGAAGCTATGAGGTTAATGCACTCGAACCTCCTCCACCTATTGTGACTTCTGGTCAGCTCAACCACCTTCACTAACTCGGGCGGTAAAGACACGTAATTCACCAAACCACACTCGAACTAGAAAATTAAAAAATACCCCAACTCACGCAGCCACCTCAGTACCTCGCGCACCTACCTAGAGCGGTCGTAGCAAGGAGTGTGGCTTCATGAGCATGTAGAGTTGCGAATTCTACGGCTACCGGCAATCTACAGGTAGCGACCTAAGCACTACTGGAGCTTAGCTGAACTTCAGGAAGGACTCTAGGTAGGTCAATGAAACGAGCTCGGAGCGCTGCTTTACGCGGAATTCAGCTACCTGAATTCCGCGTAAAGCGTATTACGGTCTAGGTGGGAGCTTAAGCGGTGACTTCACTAAGTTTTATTAAGGTCGCTAGATTGGAGCATATAATTCCGCTCTAATCGAGCAACTTAACTCGATGAAGCATCCGCAAACGAACTTAATATAAGTACCTGGGGGACAGAAGCTTGAGGATGTGAAATGAGTGATGACCGGTTTAACTTCATCTACATACCTCACTCTCAGACAAGAACTCACGGCGCTAAAATAATAACCTTCAGGCTCAACCCGGAACTCAACGAACTACTATCTACCGCCGCTAGAATGAGTGGTAAGTCTAAGAGTGAGTTTATAAGGGACTCTCTGCTGGAGTTTATAAGGTTCTTGGAGAGTAGTCTTGGAGCTGAAGTCAGCCTACTGAGATACTCCAACAATTCGAATAGTAAGAATAAGAAGAAATTTGATGAGTACGTAGTACTCGTATAGCGGCGGTTTTCCTAGCTGAATCCGCGTGTTTTATCCCGCTTTCTACGCTACCTACTTCTACGGGATCTTCTAGGTAGCTCTATTCTTCGATGAACTGAGGAGAAACTTCTTCAGGAACCTCAAGTTAACTGCGGCAAACTCTTCAAGTAGTACTCTAATCGATAGCTCGACGCTCCCCCCGGTGTACGCTTCAGCTACTCTCCTCCAATTCATTTTGATTATAGTAATCGTTAGATACGCTGTTAGTAGGAAAACGAATGCTACTGCTAGAGGATTCGCAGTCACTTCCTCGCCTAGGTAGTTGAATATTACTCTAAAGTATGTAGATGCTAGCCACACCATGACCGTCTTACCAGCGAATATCCCTAGGAAGTAGTAGGGGAGTGGGTACCTAGCTATCCCCAGAGGGACGTAGAGTAGGTCGTCCGGTACCGGTGTAGATGCGAAAAGAACTACGAGTGGGAACGCCATTTTCTTCGAGTAGCTAGCGAAGTACTTTAGGTTATCTTTAGTTGCCTCACTTAGCCTAAGTCTAAAACCTGCCGCTACGAGGTAGACAACAAGTTTTCCAATAGTAGAGCCTAGTGCGGATAGAAGTACGAGAGCTACCTCAGCGGGCAACCCAACTCTAACCGCTTCTCTAGCTATGTAGCTAGCTATAATTAGGAGGTAGGGGACGCCTACGAAGGGAACGGAGTTGGATACTAAGCTAATAGTGAATGCACCTATGTAACCCCCGTACTCACCGATTATCTCTACTAGAGCTTTCAGCATCTCTTCTTCCGCAGTATACTGGAGTAAGGCGCAATATATACGCGCAGAAATATTAAATAAAGAATTGGAGTTCGAGTGCGGAGCTACCCCGGAAATCTCGAAGAACGTACTCGCATCAGAGTAGCCGGAGGTTAGAGCATTCTGTATACGGCACTCTTTCCCAGAGGGTCTTCTATTATGAGCGTGAAATCCGCTTCCCCCCTGAGAGCTCTATTTACCTCCTCCAGCCTTCTATGGCAGCCTTCACCACCCTCCCGACACATAGCTGACAGCACCTCGGCAACATTCTCCAGTATGCCTCTAGCTGTAGTTATGTATCCCTGAGCGGCCGGTCCTGGCGATATCTCCACGCCTAGCTCAGGTATGACTACTGTCGCCGTCGAGGACTTGATCACCAGGTAGTCACCGGACTCCCTAGTCACCTTAACCTCGATCTTCTTCGGCTCTCCGTACTCAGCTACGTAGACGTCTCCGTAGACGAATCCGCAGCTGGAGCATCTCCCGGACTCTATTATTACTTTACCGAAGTACTTGATGTCCACTAGGCGCGCCACCACGTTTAGGCTGAGCTCGCCGCACTGCGGGCACTTAATCACATCGCTGTACACGACCTTGGGGAAATTCGGCCCGCTCCCTCCGAAATCCGACACCGCGCAAACCTCCTTCAGCACGGCTCCGTATCCAGGTATAGATTCGCTTTAGGTGGTACATATATAGTAGCTTGAGTATGGGTGAGGGCTATTCAATCCATTACCTCGAGTACGGTCGCTAGATTCAGTGATCTCTGCGTAGCGGCTTCCCCGTCGGCGCCATCCTGAATAAAATAGACCCTAGACACAGTCTAGGCGGTGGAACTACGTGAGTTCATCTAGGGCTAGGCTGTGTAAGCAGTTCGGGTACGTGTACCTAGAGCTGCCTCTCGAAAACGCCCTACGCGTCTTAAGGTACCTTAGGGAGAGGAGGGGTGCTAGCGAAGATATCGATGACTCCATTAGAATTCTCGAAAACTTCGATGCTTTCTACGAATACTCCCGCAGGAAGTTCAAGGAGTACCTGGCTCCGAAGAAGAACGAGGCGGACCTACTGTCCGGGAGAGTGACCGTAGACAAGGTTAAGCTGGAGCTGGACGGCGAGAAGAGGGTTACCATAGTGTTCGACAAGAG
The DNA here is from genome assembly GCA_026419835.1 of Sulfolobales archaeon. Classification (GTDB taxonomy): domain Archaea; phylum Thermoproteota; class Thermoprotei_A; order Sulfolobales; family NBVN01; genus DRZP01. The sequence continues at coordinate 328,094 of JAOAKQ010000002.1, forward strand.
GGTTAAGGTAGAGGCAGTCGTTGAAGCGCTGAAGAACCTAGGCCTAGAGTTTGAGCTACCCTAGCTACGGCACTAGGGCGGTCTTCACCTAGTTCTGTACTCTACTACACCGATACCCCTCTCCCTCATTTTCTCCGCTAGTCTCTCCGCTAGTACCGCGTCGGCTATGAAGACCTCGACATCGCACTCGAATTCCCCACACCTTAAACTCCTAACCTCAGACCCCTCCTCTACGACTACCGAGACGACGTCGATCAGGTTCTTCCTATCCTCTAGGCGCACTCTGTACTCAGCTACAGTACCGGAAGCCGCTGGTTTCAGCACGATAGTTCTCGTCGAAGCATCTACGTGCAGCTCAACGAACATCCCCGGCACTATCGCGAGTGCCTCCCTAACGTACTGAGGGATGGTTACCCTCCCCTTCTCATCTACCCTAACTCTGAGCGAGCGCCTATCGCTCAGCTCGAGGACTACCTAGCATCACCTCAACTTCCTACGCGGAGAGCGCCTTAAATCTAGCTTAGGCAGCCGAGAGAACTCCGCCGGGGTTGAAGGCTTGGAGCTCCCCGGAGCTTTAGTGCTGCGCAGCAATGGACGTTTATAGGTTATCAGGTAATCACTCCTTGGGTACGTTCCGTGAGAAGAGGGTCCGCCCAGCTTTCGCTAACTAGCGTAGTAGCCACTATTTTCGTAGCCGCGGTGCTCGCCGGCGGCGGCCTCTACGCCTTCTACTCGTACTCCGACGACCTGCTCGCGGTCTTCAGCTCCTGGCTATCCGGGGAGCCCACGATCATGGTTAAGCTCGAGATACCCGTGCCGCGGGTCGACGCCGACTCCTGCGCAGTCGCCGTGAGGAGGCTTCCTACGACGCTCAGACCCACGGCTACGTGGTACTCCGAGGAGGTGTACAACAGCATGCGCAAGCCGGGGGACGTCGTGGTCGTTAGGCAGATACTGCCGGCTATCGTAGCTAAGTACAGAACCGACCCGGAACCCGGGGGGTACAAAGTCGACTACTACGAGCCCGTGACCTACTTCGTAGCGGTGGTCTGCGCGAAGAACGGGGAGCTCCGCTACAGCTACGGCAGAGTCCACGAGGTGTTCCCTAGGGAGCTCGTAACCACCTACAGAGTCGAGGTAGAGCTCGAGGAGAGGGGGCCCACCCAACCTCTCGCCGCGAGTCCCGAAGCGGGAGCAGGTAGCCCGCAGAACTACAGCGGCCTTAGATGCAACATAACGATAACCAGCTCCTACGGCTACTGCGAGTGGGGCTACTGCATAACCTGGGTGAGGGGGCCGTACATCTACTCGATGAACGATCTCGGAACGAGGTTCAAGATTTCAAGGTATCCCCGCCCTTCGGCCGCGTACTTGGAGTCCTTCTACTACTCTGACATCCTATGCGCTAGCCAGTATCCGCGGTGGGAGAGCGCGGGGAAGAACCTCGTTCCTACGACAGTAGAGGTAGAAACACTTCCACTCCAGGGCAACCTTAGGGATAGGGTGTACTTCCAGGTGATGTACAACTACGAGAGAGGCTACGTGGGCTCTCCTTCGGAGTGGGTGGCGTGCCTCTGGCTGCTGTACCCGGTCGAGATAGTAGACGCTAGAAGAAGTGCTCAGTTAGCTGGATTAGTTCCGTTCGAGCTATCCAGCTATAGTCCGCCCCCGGCTCCTGCTTATGCTCGGGGTCCTACGTCCGGTAATAGGGTGATAGGCTTCGACCCCCCCTACACATCGGATACCGTCGCGGTTTCCATCGGCGTATCGGTAACCTACAAGGGCTTCACTCTAACCGTTACTGTCAACTTCTATAAAGCAGGTAGAAATGATAACACCTACACAACGCCAAGCGTAGTAGTTGAGGACGTGTCCGGCAGGACGACGCCGTGGTACTACTGGTGGTACAAAGACAACGGCAGAATGACCTACGAGGTCATGTTCTCCAACTACAGGTGAGCCGGCCCCGGTTCCGAAGGCTCTACAATCAGAAGCCGCGAGCCCCGCGAGCTTTCCCCCTCTGCTACATCATCGGAGGGAAGCCTACTCCCAAGATAAAAAGGCTTAAGAAACACGGAAGAATCTGAACGATAGAATCGAAAGGACTCTACACGCCTAAAGACTCCCCGCAAGTGCCGACCGGCTGCTTCACGCTCAAGCTTCTTCGTATCTCTATTTCAGCTAGCGTGGATAGCGGTAGCACTACGGCGAGGTCGTAGGGGAACTCGTCGCCGACCTTCTCGACGAGCCTCATCAGCCTCGCCGTGTACTGAGACGTTAGGAGCTGGGGACATACCCTCCCGACCGCCTCCAGTGCTGCGATCCCCTTACTCGTTGGGACTAGGTGCTGCCTACGCCTACTGATCACCACGTACCCGTGCCTCCTGTTGTTCTCTATCGCTCTAGCGTACGTTGAAGGTCTGCCTATCCCCTCCTCCCTCATTCTTCTAATTACCTCGCTCAGCGTCATCAAGCTAGTTCTAGAGCCGCGGTACACTCTGACATCCTTGGGCTTCACTACGGACGGTCCATCGGGGAGGTCCGCCAGCTCGATCCGCGAGACCTTGGTGAAACCTTCTTCAACTACCCGCACCGGCAGTCTAGCCGTAGCTATTTCCCTACCCGAAGACCTGAGGGAGTAGACCCTGAACAGAATCTTGGAGGGGGCCATCTGGCTCGCGATGAACCTCCTGAAGACCAGCTTGTACGCCTCGTAGTGCTTTCTAGATAGCGGGGCGCCCAGCTGGATGGACTCGAGCTCTATGTCCTCCAGAGGTCTAGTGGGTCTTATGGCTTCGTGAGCACCGCCGGAGCCCCAGGTCCTGGGGCTGAACAGGTTTTCAATACCTAGGGACTCGAGGTAGGTTCTAGCTAGCTCTATTCCGTAGCTCGAAACTCTGGTAGACGGGGTTCTGTGGTAGGTTATGAAGCCAGCCTCGTAGAGGTCTTGGAGAATCTTCATGACGTCGCCCGGCGAGAGCCTCAGGTACCTACCGAGTTCTTCGAGCGCCGTGTCCGTAGTGTAGGGAGGCTTCGGGTAGGCGGTCTCAACCTCCTCAGCTACCGGAGCGACTTCGATGCCGTTGCTCAGCTCCCTCCTCAGCTCCTCGGCCTCCTCCCTACTACCGGCGTAGAGCTTCACACCTAGCTCTCCTCGAGGTAGCTCGACCGAGACTACGTAGCTTGCGTTACGCAGGTACTCCCCGTATCTTTCAGCTACCCACGAAAGAACTGGTGTCTGGACTCTACCACCACCAGCATTAGCATCTCCCAGGAGTTCCTTCAGGATGGAGCTGATCCCGAATCCAACGAGTCTATCGTCAACTCTTCGAACTACCTGAGATTTAACCAACTCCACGTTCACGTCCCTCATAGAGCTTAGACCGCTAACTACGCCGTGCCTAGTTATTTCGTGGAACTCGGCGCGCTTTATGTTCTCGTTGTACGGTCTCAGAGTTACGTAGACGTCGTAGGATATCTTCTCACCCTCCTCGTCGGCATCGGTAGCTACCACGACTAGCGAGGACTCCCTAGCTAGCTTCCTCAAGACCTTGACCGTCCTATCGCTACTGCGAACTCTCAGAGAGCCGCACCTAGGGCAACTGTCGACCTCATCGGTGAACTGATGCCCGCAGCTTCTACACCTCCTCAAAACCGTGTACACGGGCTCTACGGCACCGTCCCTACTCACCCTAACTCCGTAGATGCCCGTATCCACGGCTAGGTCGAATAGGTGACCCAGAGTGGGCACTATAGTAGCTACGTAGTGAACCTGGCCTACCGAGACCACAGCTTCGTAAGCTACTACACCACCAGTGTATCTCCTCCCACCACCGCCGAATATCCTAGCTATGGTCCTCGCCTTGGTTGGCGATTCGACTACTACTAGAGTAGGCACTATCCTAGAGATAGCGCTGTCCTGACCGAGGGGTGCTGACCTACTCTCACTAGCTTCCTTCAGCGCTTCGAGCAGCTCGTCGTGCCGCAGCGGCTTGAAGTTGCTTTCGAAGAAGTTCCTCAACCTCCTCAGGAATATCTCGAAGAGGACCTCGCTTTCGTACAGTAGGATGGATATCCCGAGAGTCATTCTACCACCTAGAAGTCTGCTAGTTCTCCCGGAGCCCTGCACGTAGGTGTAGATATCGGGAATCTCGACAACGATACCCCGATCGGTACTTCTAGCTACAGCGTTCCCTAGAACTAGGTGGCCCGCTGATGGTAGTTCGGACTCCACGGCCTTTTTAACGAGGTTCCTCAACTTGACCGCGTAGTTAACTAGTTCTTCGAGTAGTGGACCGGGTGGCTGCTGGAGTTCCCTTAGGTAGAGGTCCACACCTCTGAGTTTAGGTGGTGGAGTCTTCAAGAGCTTCTCGTAGAGCTCAGCGGCTTCGGGGTCCCGACGCAGCTGGGCTGAGAGCGCTCTGTACGAGGTCAGGATGTTGGTAGTTCTAGACAGGTACGTATCTAGTGGAACGGTGAACTTCGGAATTCCGACGAACACCGAGGACTTTATGAGCGATGGCTCGTCTATTCCGCGAGTAAGTACTCCGTAGTATGTTGCTACCCCCACCAGCACATCTACATCACCCCTTCTAAGCTTCTCGATTGCGCTGGCCGTGTGTGCTACAGCAACCCTAACACCGGCCCTCCCCAGTTCTTCAGCGAGCCTCCGAGCTCCCTCCCTACCCACATCCCGGGAGACGAAGACGAGGGTCCCCCTACCCAGGACTTCCAGTAGCTGGGCCAGCTCGACTCCTTCTACGTGCGCTGAGAACTCGCGGATATTTCTCAGGTAGTCCACGATACCACCCACCTCGAAGCCGAGGAGCTCCCTCAGTACCTTAACCCTCTCCCCCCTCCCCCTACCGGTGGCCGACGCCACCAGGAGCTGGCCGACCCTTCTGCTACCCACCCTACTCGATAGACCTGCCTCCAGCTCTTCGATAGCTGCCGAAACCTCCTCGTACCTACCGGGGTCCGAGTGCTTTAGAGCCGCCGCCTCCCTCCTCAGCTTAACCAATCTCCTAGCCGACTCCAGGTCCTCGGCGGTGAATCCTAGGGATAGGAGCACCGCGTCGAGTAGTGAGGACTTCTTCAGGAGCGCGTCGAAGTCGTCCACGATCACTACGCCGAGGCTCGAGGACTTCAGCGCTTCCCTGCTCCTGAAGAGGCTCATGTGGGTCGAGACGTAAACACCGGGACCTGCGGACCCCAGCCCACCCACGACGGCGACGCCCAGCCCCCCGCCGAGGGACCTCAACCTACCCACGACCTGGCTCACGAGAGACCGCGTGGGAACTACGTAGAGAACCGGGTCGCCGCCCAAGGCCCTGTAGAGGGAGAAGACCTGGAGAAGAGTGGACTTACCGACTCCGGTGGGGGCCACCAAGGCGAAAGACTCACCAGCCAGCATCCTCCTAGCCCAGGACCTCTGGAGAGCCCACATCGAGAACCCGGCGACCTCCCGGAAGAAGACGGAGAAATCCTCAAGCAGCCCGTCGACAGCATCAAAAATAACACGACCCCCCAGAAGAGAGGCATCACTACACTCACCAACCCCATCCAAACACACATGGCGAAAGACCAGCATACCCCACTCAAAAACGTACTACACAACACCAACCCCTTAAAAGACAACAATCTCTTAAACGCACCACCTTCAATTCTATCGTT
>JAOAKQ010000030.1 GCA_026419835.1 Sulfolobales archaeon
CTCAAAAACGTACTACACAACACCAACCCCTTAAAAGACAACAATCTCTTAAACGCACCACCTTCAATTCTATCGTTTAGATTCCTGGAATATTATTCTTGATGAGATATGTAATGAATGCATATCTCCTTTCAATTCTATCGTTCAGATTCATGAAGAAGATATATGTGTTTAGCATTGTTATATTAGCCGTCCCTTTCAATTCTATCGTTCAGATTCACGGTAGCTTAGCGAACTACGGCAGACCTATTGTTGAATCACTCGCTTTCAATTCTATCGTTCAGATTCTTGACGTGTACATCTATGATCATGCTCTATCGTTCACAAACTTTCAATTCTATCGTTCAGATTCTAAGAAAATGTTCAAATCGAAAAGCAAGCTACGAAAATGCTACTATGCCTTTCAATTCTATCGTTCAGATTCTGATCACGCTCTAACACTCGTGAAAGATGAAGAAACACAAACTTTCAATTCTATCGTTCAGATTCAAAAAAGAATAAAGATTTATTAACCACAAAAACATAGAACTTTCAATTCTATCGTTCAGATTCGCGACCGGTCGCCGCCTGGTGCTACCAGACGGGACAGAAGCTTTCAATTCTATCGTTCAGATTCACGAATTAACGAAACCAAAAATACGTGTGATAAAAAGAAGACTGACTTTCAATTCTATCGTTCAGATTCCTCTCACGCTCTGCATTATTTTCTCCTTCACGTGCTTCGAGAAGCTTTCAATTCTATCGTTCAGATTCTCAACGATCAGTATGTGGCAGCACCGCGATAGTTGGGGGGAGCCCTTTCAATTCTATCGTTCAGATTCCCTGATTATCTCATCTATCTTAAATCGCTGCTCAGGCTCTAGCTTTCAATTCTATCGTTCAGATTCGCATTAGCGCCACCGTTGCGATTATAGTTAACGATATTATCGCCTTTCAATTCTATCGTTCAGATTCCGGAAAAATAATTAAGACAGAGAAAGGAACATTGATACTTAAGCCCTTTCAATTCTATCGTTCAGATTCAGCGAGAATGAGTTCGATATACTGTATAGAAAAGTTATGAGTGTGAACTTTCAATTCTATCGTTCAGATTCCTAAAAAGAGAATTATAATTACATATAATCGAATAAATCAATTCTTTCAATTCTATCGTTCAGATTCCAGAGTGGGGAGGCTATGTAGAGTAATTTACGAATCATTAAATCTTTCAATTCTATCGTTCAGATTCGCAGTCCTCTACAACGTCGCATATCTCGCTCACCATTGGATCCTTTCAATTCTATCGTTCAGATTCGTAATCTTAGGGCCATAAGGTGACAAAAATGTCGAAATCTTTCAATTCTATCGTTCAGATTCAAGTATAAGCAGCATAAGCATGCTTAGCATGCATAAACATGCTTATACTCCACACTTTCAATTCTATCGTTCAGATTCGTGGACGTAAGCGAGATAAGGGACACGATTGACGAGTTAAAAGCTGACTTTCAATTCTATCGTTCAGATTCTCTCCAACTTCTTCTTTGTGTGTAGCTCTTGTATAATATTTGTCTGCCTTTCAATTCTATCGTTCAGATTCTTCGATTCGACGCTCGATTTTCCTTGGACCAATACTGCTTTCAATTCTATCGTTCAGATTCTCGAGAAGTGGCTAGCATAAAATTTAAAATAATTTTTGTTTAAACCTTTCAATTCTATCGTTCAGATTCTGGGAGAGTCACGAGGGATGGGGAGAACCCGAACCGAGGCATTTCTTTCAATTCTATCGTTCAGATTCGAACCATAACCTTCGCTGACGTGGTAGGTGCCACTCGATCCGGTACTTTCAATTCTATCGTTCAGATTCCTCACTGAAGCAGAACACTTCCGCATTGTCGGGCTTCTCGATCTCAACTTTCAATTCTATCGTTCAGATTCTACCGTTCGAAGCGATTTCAATATACGTATCGCCTCTTGCGGCAGTCTTTCAATTCTATCGTTCAGATTCCGTGTTCCGCTTTTCCATCTCTATCGTTCAGATTCTTCTACGCTACTATTATCTGAGGGTTTTTAAGCTTTACCTTGGGAGCGCTTCCCGGTATTTAAGTCCTGCTTTTAAATGGGTTCAGCTAGCCC
>JAOAKQ010000031.1 GCA_026419835.1 Sulfolobales archaeon
TCAGATTCTGACTCCGGAGCCGGTTACCACATCTACTTTAAACTGAAATATGCTTTCAATTCTATCGTTCAGATTCTAAACAGCAAGGTCAAGACGCGCATAGGAGCGTGAGGTGATAGCTTTCAATTCTATCGTTCAGATTCTCGTTCAGATTCGCGGTGAGAGAGTGATTGAAGACATACTCAATGAAGTAGAAAAAAGGGTGGAAAAAATCTTTCAATTCTATCGTTCAGATTCTGTCCACATGCTGATCGTTGATGTCTTTCTATCCAACTTAATGTCTTTCAATTCTATCGTTCAGATTCACAATACTAATCGCGAAAGGGGCTAGAACCGGCGTGACCCTGTCTTTCAATTCTATCGTTCAGATTCACTATGAGTATGATTGGAATGGAGTGCGCTAGTACTGCCTTTCAATTCTATCGTTCAGATTCTCGAGACTCTGGTATCAAAATTCATCGACGCGTATATCTATGATCCTTTCAATTCTATCGTTCAGATTCTTGGATAGACATATTCGAGTATCCACCTACACTTGACCTATCGCTTTCAATTCTATCGTTCAGATTCTGCAGAAACACGGCGATCGGCGGTAATCAATGTCGACATGTCTTTACTTTCAATTCTATCGTTCAGATTCTTGACCCCCCAAACCTCCCTCGAAACCGATGGTATACCGCACTTTCAATTCTATCGTTCAGATTCTCAAAATCGAAGACAACCCTATCGTAAATCATATACTCAATAGTCTTTCAATTCTATCGTTCAGATTCCCACTTTGTTGAGAATATCTTCAATCACTCTCTCACCAACTTTCAATTCTATCGTTCAGATTCAAGCCTCTAATACTAACACTAATAATATGTATGACGAGAAATCACTTTCAATTCTATCGTTCAGATTCAGAAAAAAGTGAGGTGAAATAAGTGACAGAAGAAAAAATAACAGAACTTTCAATTCTATCGTTCAGATTCTGAGTATCGTGTAGGAGGCTCCTATCCTACCCCAGCTCCCTCCAATCTTTCAATTCTATCGTTCAGATTCTCATTGAATGTGGCTTTCGTGGAGGATCCAGCATAGAAATTGACTTTCAATTCTATCGTTCAGATTCCCGTTCGAAGCGATTTCAATATACGTATCGCCTCTTGCGGCAGTCTTTCAATTCTATCGTTCAGATTCTCGAAATGGAGGAAGAGAGGAAGAATTGGGGAGGGAATGGAAAGATAGAACACTTTCAATTCTATCGTTCAGATTCAAGCCTGATCCCAATTTCGTGACACACTATCTGTTCATTAAATGCTTTCAATTCTATCGTTCAGATTCTTGAAGATGTGGAATCTTGACAGTAGATTCTATGAGAAAACCTTTCAATTCTATCGTTCAGATTCCAGTCCTCAACAACGTCATCTTACTCTGGGGGTCGAGATCTTTCAATTCTATCGTTCAGATTCCATATTTCACTGTGTTTATCTTATTGTTAATCAAATAGAAGCCTGCTTTCAATTCTATCGTTCAGATTCGAGATAAGGACACCGAGACCCACCCCTCCCATGAAGCCGAATACTTTCAATTCTATCGTTCAGATTCGTGGGCCTCGGTGTCCTTATTTCGTTTATTCGCTAAAAAACCTTTCAATTCTATCGTTCAGATTCTAGTGGACATTAAACATGGAGAACGTCTTTTGTTGATTTACACTTTCAATTCTATCGTTCAGATTCATCTCCGGTTGTTTCGATTGTCGTAGGCCTCGATAGGTCTACTTTCAATTCTATCGTTCAGATTCCTTTATAACATCGGACCAAGACGCATCGAACGAAGGTATCTTTACTTTCAATTCTATCGTTCAGATTCTCATCCATAATCCCGCAGCCAGCTAGAGATTTCGTAGCACTTGTCTGCTTTCAATTCTATCGTTCAGATTCATGGAGGAAAAGGAAGAAAAGGAAGAAATGGAGGAAGAGAAGACTTTCAATTCTATCGTTCAGATTCTGAGTCGAAAACCAACAAGTGGTGGGACACCGACCTGAGTCTTTCAATTCTATCGTTCAGATTCCGTGTTCCGCTTTTCCATCTCTATCGTTCAGA
>JAOAKQ010000032.1 GCA_026419835.1 Sulfolobales archaeon
CAGATTCAGGAGGAGAAAAGAGAGCTACTATGACTTTGAGTGGTAACCTTACTTTCAATTCTATCGTTCAGATTCTGTTATCTACTATATCTACATCTACTAACGGAGGTAGGGTATTCCTTTCAATTCTATCGTTCAGATTCAATTTTTTCAAGATCAGACACTACTGCGTGAACCAGCTCAAACTTTCAATTCTATCGTTCAGATTCCGCAGCCGGCATAGTTCTATTCATCTCAGCGCTGAGAAGGCTCTTTCAATTCTATCGTTCAGATTCATGATAGCTGAAAACAGTGTGAACAACATTAGTAGAAACGACTTTCAATTCTATCGTTCAGATTCTTGACCGTCGAATTATGGGTACATCACGATAGCTGGCAAGGGACCTTTCAATTCTATCGTTCAGATTCTATACGATTACGCTGCATCGCTCACAAAAACTGAAGAAACATTAACTTTCAATTCTATCGTTCAGATTCTTCTAGTTTCGTGGTTAATAAATCTTAAACTTCGTTTTTACTTTCAATTCTATCGTTCAGATTCTCTCTATGGAGAGACATTGTTTATTAGACTGGAAAATGTTGCTTTCAATTCTATCGTTCAGATTCATTATGGGACTACTTCTACTCATTAATCCCCCAAGAGCATACTTTCAATTCTATCGTTCAGATTCGAGACGTTGAAAGAATTAAAGAAAGTAGTGATAAAGTGTATTAAAGACCTTTCAATTCTATCGTTCAGATTCTACGATAATGCACTATCACACGCGGAAGACAAAGAAAAACTAAACTTTCAATTCTATCGTTCAGATTCCCAATCAAGTTAATCATTACGCTGATCGTGTCATTCTTTCCGACTTTCAATTCTATCGTTCAGATTCATAGGAGCACGAAAAATACGTCGAATAATCGACGAGAACAGCATCCTTTCAATTCTATCGTTCAGATTCAGTTAAATCAACAAACGAACATCATTCAAGAGCTACACACACTTTCAATTCTATCGTTCAGATTCTTTACGTTGGATGAGATAAAGACACTATTCAAGGAGGCACACCTTTCAATTCTATCGTTCAGATTCTCAACACTCCGCGTCTTTTTATTTAATATTAGATGGGTCGAAATTCTTTCAATTCTATCGTTCAGATTCAGACACGGAGTATCGAAGCGTGGGAGACCCGTAATAGCTGGGGCTTTCAATTCTATCGTTCAGATTCTGGGGAGGATCAAAAACAATAGATTACGGTATGATCCAACTTACCTTTCAATTCTATCGTTCAGATTCGAAGATGGTTCAGTCAGATTTTACTATATAGATGTTGGGCGCGACTTTCAATTCTATCGTTCAGATTCGGTACCTTACCGTGTCAGAATAGTAGATATAGTGTTCTCAGCTTTCAATTCTATCGTTCAGATTCGAAGAAGAAAGAAGAAATTGGAATGGGAGTGGAACAACTGATCTCTTTCAATTCTATCGTTCAGATTCCAAACTGTACAAGCGCGAAAAGTTTCTCGAAATCTCTCTTGTAACTTTCAATTCTATCGTTCAGATTCAAATACATTAACTGTAGAGATGTTTGAAAAAAGAGAGAATTGCTTTCAATTCTATCGTTCAGATTCTCTAACAATAGATGAGTGGCAATATAATTTGAATATGGATAGATCTTTCAATTCTATCGTTCAGATTCAACATATGACATAATCTATGATATCGGTCCGCGCAAAACTTTCAATTCTATCGTTCAGATTCGGTATCATATTCTTCTTGATCAGTATCTCTAATTTATGACTTTCAATTCTATCGTTCAGATTCTTGGATAGACATATTCGAGTGCCCGCCCACCCTTGACCTATCGCTTTCAATTCTATCGTTCAGATTCATTCTCGAGTGAGAAAAAAATGGCGTACAGATATAGACTGCTTTCAATTCTATCGTTCAGATTCCTCTGATGAACTTCGCAATAGATTTTGTGTAATGAATGTTAAACACTTTCAATTCTATCGTTCAGATTCTTCTGTTAACAGTAGATGTAGATAGCACAGGTAGAACCACGGCTCTTTC
>JAOAKQ010000033.1 GCA_026419835.1 Sulfolobales archaeon
AAAGACGCCGCATAACACTCCAACGATAATCATGCTTATGAATTCAGAATCTGAACGATAGAATTGAAAGGATATAATAAAAATAAAGATAAAGGCAAAAACATATGCAGAAGTGAATCTGAACGATAGAATTGAAAGTTAGGTTCGACCACTCCACCGGGTCTATGGACAGCAATATTTTCAGGAATCTGAACGATAGAATTGAAAGTAATATGGTAGCTCTTCAGGTGGTGTCACCGTGCACCAAAAGAGAATCTGAACGATAGAATTGAAAGCAGAAACGATGGTATACCTGATGGTATCCGTCATTTGTCGGTGAGAATCTGAACGATAGAATTGAAAGAAAATAACTATATCTAACTTGACTGCTGCATCATCAATCTCAATCAGAATCTGAACGATAGAATTGAAAGACGTTTCTTTCGTTTGTAGATGTCTTTGTTGATTCGAACAAGAATCTGAACGATAGAATTGAAAGTTACACGCAGAAACTGCTACTACTGTTTCTACCGTTATAATTTTATGAATCTGAACGATAGAATTGAAAGATTGTTAATCAAATAGAAGCCTGGGCTCTCGATCTCAAGAATCTGAACGATAGAATTGAAAGACAAGTGTCAACATACCCCAGACAAGTGCTACGAAATCTCTAAGAATCTGAACGATAGAATTGAAAGTTTTAATTCCTTCAACGTCTCTATATTCTTTGCAAGCGATAAGAATCTGAACGATAGAATTGAAAGACAGCTTCAGAGATCCTTGAACCATTGGCCAGCTGTATCAAGAATCTGAACGATAGAATTGAAAGCGCATAAGATTATTATATCCTTGCTCGAGTCCTCGTACTCGATCTTTATGGAATCTGAACGATAGAATTGAAAGTCTTTCGTTCATTATCTTCTCAAAGATATCAACGATTTCTTCGAGAATCTGAACGATAGAATTGAAAGACCCAGCTATACGTCGGCATGTATTTGGTTAGTAGGTAGCCGAGAATCTGAACGATAGAATTGAAAGTTGTTATTCACCGTACAACAGCGCGGCTTGGTATACACCGCTCCCTGCGAATCTGAACGATAGAATTGAAAGTACGCATAAAAACGTTACATAAAACGTTACATAAGATAGAAGAATCTGAACGATAGAATTGAAAGTCGCAAATTGCGATGGTAACCCGCATGGTATACCATCAGGAATCTGAACGATAGAATTGAAAGTTTTTCCACCAAAACTTTTTGATGTTGACGGTATATGAACTTTCGGAATCTGAACGATAGAATTGAAAGCTCGCCGGCCGGCCGTACAAGCGGCCGTTGCGGCGCCACAGAATCTGAACGATAGAATTGAAAGTAAATCCGCATTTAACGAACAAGTAATGGGTGATATGGTCATGAATCTGAACGATAGAATTGAAAGGAAGGGCGTTGAAGTAACGTAGATACTGTTGTCCGAGACAACTATGAATCTGAACGATAGAATTGAAAGTGCGGATAGATTGGATATTCAGTGAATACTATTTCAACACTGTTTTCTTGAATCTGAACGATAGAATTGAAAGAGCATTCGCGATAGCTCCAGTAATGAGACGTTCATCTTCTTATAGAATCTGAACGATAGAATTGAAAGGTCGAACTCTTGCTTCTTTTTTTCTAACATTTCATCGAAGAAGAATCTGAACGATAGAATTGAAAGGTTTTTATGGTGGACCTGGTTTAAACGAGTGTGTATTACGTTTGGAATCTGAACGATAGAATTGAAAGCACCATAAAATCAAGAATACTCTCCGCAGTACTTAAGTTTCTAGAATCTGAACGATAGAATTGAAAGGATGGTATACCATCGGTAACCTGATGGTATACCATTCTCTGAATCTGAACGATAGAATTGAAAGAAATGTTTGGGTCCGGTCTCCCCCCAACTATCATGACTCTCCCAGAATCTGAACGATAGAATTGAAAGTCCACGTCATATACTCGTATCCTGTCCACAGTTCTGTATTGCGAATCTGAACG
>JAOAKQ010000034.1 GCA_026419835.1 Sulfolobales archaeon
AGATTCTTACATAATTTTTTCAAGATACGACATTACTGTGTAAATCAACAAACTTTCAATTCTATCGTTCAGATTCTATGACATAATCTATGATATCGGATCGAGGAAAATTGAACGCCCTTTCAATTCTATCGTTCAGATTCCTGAAACAATGGAAAGAGAGACTTTCAATTCTATCGTTCAGATTCAAGATCCCGACGATTTCGAAGAGGTTGCAGAGTTTTTCACTTTCAATTCTATCGTTCAGATTCGTGAAAGGGCAAGATACATAAAGATCGAGTATGAGGATTCCTTTCAATTCTATCGTTCAGATTCTTTGTGGGTATCGTCTAAGCTAATCAAGAAGAACGAGGAAGGTAATCTTTCAATTCTATCGTTCAGATTCAGAGGATGTTTCTATCAAAACATTTACAGTGAACCAGGCTGTAGTTCTTTCAATTCTATCGTTCAGATTCTACATTGAGTTCCCAGTACACGGAAAAATAGTTAAGACAGAGAACTTTCAATTCTATCGTTCAGATTCACATTGTTAAAGTCGTATTCGTCGTATATCCTGTTTATCCGTATTGTCTTTCAATTCTATCGTTCAGATTCCTGCAAGACAGCGATAGCGCCGCGGTTCCACCAAGTAGGAGTTAGCTTTCAATTCTATCGTTCAGATTCTTATAAACTACTGCTTCTCCAGTTACCCATACCTCCACCGGATACTTTCAATTCTATCGTTCAGATTCAGGACTTAGTACGTTTTGAACGAAAATTCAGAGACTCATTTTACTTTCAATTCTATCGTTCAGATTCTTCCCGAGGGTAATAATGCGAGACGAGTTCCACTGCGTAGAGTTTCTTGATGAAGACTTTCAATTCTATCGTTCAGATTCTCACCTAATGGCCTTCATAGAATCAGTAGCGATAAGAAGAGCTTTCAATTCTATCGTTCAGATTCGAAATAATAAACTTCGGCGTTCGCTGGTTTTTCTACTTCAACACCTTTCAATTCTATCGTTCAGATTCGGGTGGCGCTGGCATTGAAATCGAGTACCCTGATGAAGTACCTTTCAATTCTATCGTTCAGATTCTTAAACTATACAAGCGCGAAAAGCTACTTGAGGTTTATCTTCTCCTTTCAATTCTATCGTTCAGATTCCTAAGGAGAATACCCACATACCGAAGCTGGCTTGATGGCTATGTTATCTTTCAATTCTATCGTTCAGATTCATGGAAGCTGATGGTAACCTGATTACATACCATTGTCTATGTACTTTCAATTCTATCGTTCAGATTCCCTAACATACAAAGAAGGAGAAATCATCAAAATCGTTTTTACCTTTCAATTCTATCGTTCAGATTCCAATCTATCCATATTCAAATTATATTGCCACTCATCTATTGTTCTTTCAATTCTATCGTTCAGATTCATAAAAGTTATAGAGACCAATGACCCAACCGAGGTAATTGATCTTTCAATTCTATCGTTCAGATTCTGGCACAGCATGTTCAGCTGCGCGCTCTGGGACGTCTTCCTTTCAATTCTATCGTTCAGATTCCAAAGAAAGCTTGAGGAACTTTGTTAGAAGCTGTATTGAAGAGCTTTCAATTCTATCGTTCAGATTCCTACAACATCGGACCGAGGAGAGTGGAACGAGAAATAGCTGACTTTCAATTCTATCGTTCAGATTCGGCGCTAGCGCTGTCTTGCAGTGGTCGTGTGCCTCCTTGAACTTTCAATTCTATCGTTCAGATTCTCGAAAACCAACAAGTGGTGGGACACCGATTTAACGTGGTCTTTCAATTCTATCGTTCAGATTCAGTCCACAACTGTGTATAAGTGTCCACAACTGTAGACGTACTTTCAATTCTATCGTTCAGATTCAGGAGAAGTGATTTACAATGTCGGGCCACGGCGGATCGAGCGACTTTCAATTCTATCGTTCAGATTCATAAGGAAATGAGAAAAATGAAGATCCCAAAAGTGATAGTTGAGCCTTTCAAT
>JAOAKQ010000035.1 GCA_026419835.1 Sulfolobales archaeon
AATACCGAAGGAGGTAAGGCAAGCACTCGAGAAACTGACCTCCAGCTACCGCTCCCCCAACTCCACAGCCTGAACCCAGCAGCTGCCTTCGACTCTACCGTCTCTTTCAATTCTATCGTTCAGATTCATGACACAATCAGCGTAATGATTAACTTCACTGGGATGGTTCTTTCAATTCTATCGTTCAGATTCATAAACGCAATCAACACATTACATTATTCTACAATATCACAACTGCTTTCAATTCTATCGTTCAGATTCATAGTAGTAGTAAATGGGGGGTCACAATCGGGTTCATGGGCGCCTTTCAATTCTATCGTTCAGATTCAAAGAGATGTTGAAGAAGAGCTACTATGATGAGGAGTGGTAACCTTATGGCCCTACTTTCAATTCTATCGTTCAGATTCTGAATTCAAAATACCTGGTTGCTGTGTTACCCGGATATATATGAAAACTTTCAATTCTATCGTTCAGATTCCAGTGAATATATCGAATTTCCAGCGCATGCGAAAATAATTAGAACCGACTTTCAATTCTATCGTTCAGATTCTTGAGAAAATAATGGAGGAAAGGAAAGAGAAGTTCGATAGAGTCCTACTTTCAATTCTATCGTTCAGATTCACGTACATATGTGGTGTAGTATCCGTGCGCCTGAAACTACCGCTTTCAATTCTATCGTTCAGATTCGTATTTTGTTATTTTTTCATTAAAATCAGGTTGTTTATTGCTTTCAATTCTATCGTTCAGATTCAACGAGTTTGGACGATATCCATAGCCGGAGGCTGGGGCGACCACTTTCAATTCTATCGTTCAGATTCAATACTACTTCTTCAGTATCAATCATACCAAGTAATAATGTTTCTTTCAATTCTATCGTTCAGATTCAGAAAAATGCTGAAGAAGAGCTACTATGATGACTATGACTTTCTTTCAATTCTATCGTTCAGATTCAGAAATCGATTAACGCGCCGGGGATTGATCCGCTGTGGTTGCTTTCAATTCTATCGTTCAGATTCGGCGGTACCGGCGGTGGCGGCGGGGTCGGCGTTGGTGTGCTTTCAATTCTATCGTTCAGATTCCTGCGACGACGACAGCGGAGGTTCGCCTGCGGTGGCGCTATCAGCTTTCAATTCTATCGTTCAGATTCTGAAGATATTGCTGTCCATAGACCCGGTGGAATGGTCAAATTTGAGCTTTCAATTCTATCGTTCAGATTCGGCTTACTTCATTCTTTGAGACGTCACTCGGACGTTTTGTGAACTTTCAATTCTATCGTTCAGATTCAAACCAGCAAGTGCGATTTTGATTATCCCCTTCACAAAACGTCCCTTTCAATTCTATCGTTCAGATTCTTGTTATTTTCGCAACTATTGCTGGGTTTACTCCCTCCCTCCTTTCAATTCTATCGTTCAGATTCGGTGGAAGAGTGACGTTATCGATTCTCAAAGAGATATTAACTTTCAATTCTATCGTTCAGATTCCGTTCTGAGCGACGGTTATCAAGCGTCTTTCAACATACCAACTTTCAATTCTATCGTTCAGATTCAACGAACTCGTTTCCCGCGCTGTCTTTCTGTACCAATTTCTTTCAATTCTATCGTTCAGATTCTCGAAGTCGAGGTTGTGTGTAAAAACAACGATGATTGTAATGTCGTGTTCGTCTTTCAATTCTATCGTTCAGATTCGGGGAACGTATCCACTCGTTTGTCAAGACTACTACTACTGCTTTCAATTCTATCGTTCAGATTCACAGCAATATCTTCAGATGCGCTCCTCTAATGAATTTCTTTCAATTCTATCGTTCAGATTCAGATATTGTAATTTGAAAGTCAACGAGATCTGCATATGTTACTTTCAATTCTATCGTTCAGATTCTGAGACTAATGAAATCCATAATGGGCTGTGGGATTATTGACGCTACTTTCAATTCTATCGTTCAGATTCCGTG
>JAOAKQ010000036.1 GCA_026419835.1 Sulfolobales archaeon
AGATTCAATAATTGAAATAGTGTACAATATAGGTCCAAGGAAGATTGAACGCTTTCAATTCTATCGTTCAGATTCCCGATGGTATACCATCAGGTTACCATCGCCGGCAATTGACTTTCAATTCTATCGTTCAGATTCCCCCAGAGGTGAGCGACTAGTCTACAGGTGGAAGCGAGACGGGCGCTTATACTTTCAATTCTATCGTTCAGATTCTAACATTTTTATGCGTAAGGTTACACTTCAGTTTATATGTTTCTTTCAATTCTATCGTTCAGATTCCTGGGAAGAGGTTTTTCCCAAAAAAGAGAATAGCAAGAATAGTAGTAAACTTTCAATTCTATCGTTCAGATTCTATTTCAACAACCCATCTGCCCATCGTAAATCACCTATCTTTCAATTCTATCGTTCAGATTCACGGCTTGACGAGTTCACAACGATCGCGGTCAGAAAGGATCAAACTTTCAATTCTATCGTTCAGATTCCAGTGAGTACAGAAGTCCGCAAGGCAGGCTCGGTATCGCAGTCTTTCAATTCTATCGTTCAGATTCTGCAGCAGAAACACAGCGATCAGCAGTAATCAATGTCGAAATGTCACTCAACTTTCAATTCTATCGTTCAGATTCCGGCAGCGGATTCGTTGTCTACTATTTGAACATATATTATCTTTCAATTCTATCGTTCAGATTCAAGGATTGAGACAGGAGAAATAATCGAGGTGGTTTATAACATTGCTTTCAATTCTATCGTTCAGATTCAACAATCGAGGAAGGTGAAAAAATGGAAAGAGAAACAATCGCTTTCAATTCTATCGTTCAGATTCACTCTAGAGAGATCGCCAGCCCCTAGATAACATTTAAGTTTATGGTCTTTCAATTCTATCGTTCAGATTCGTCTATCCAAATTCTGTTTCAACCCACGTAAAACTAGAAACTTTCAATTCTATCGTTCAGATTCCTCTCTAGAGAGTTTAATTCTGGGGAGGAAAGACATAAATTTACTTTCAATTCTATCGTTCAGATTCTGAAACCTGATCCCAACTATCTCACCCATTACATATTCATCCTTTCAATTCTATCGTTCAGATTCAAGAAAGGTGAAGGTGAAATAAATGACAGAAAGAGAGGTAGAACCTTTCAATTCTATCGTTCAGATTCAGAAAAGCAGGATGAATTCAAACAGAAAGTTGAGCCAAGATTACTTTCAATTCTATCGTTCAGATTCCGTACGTCCTGTAACCACAGTAGTAATGTTCCTGACAGATTAACTTTCAATTCTATCGTTCAGATTCGGGGAGGGTCAAAAACAGTAGAGCATGGTATGATCAAGCTTGCTGAAGAACTTTCAATTCTATCGTTCAGATTCATAAAATATACGAGAAAATTATGAAAATTAAAGATCCAGACGACTTCGCTTTCAATTCTATCGTTCAGATTCTCGAAGCACGTTAAAGATAAGATAATAAAGGATGTGAGAGAACTTTCAATTCTATCGTTCAGATTCATCGGGTTCATGGGCGCTGGGAAAACGACGCTCGCTAAAATCTTGTCTTTCAATTCTATCGTTCAGATTCTGCAGAACTCTCCATCTCTAAATAGAGATGGCGTTCCATTGAACTTTCAATTCTATCGTTCAGATTCTTAATACAGCTGACGAACGGTTCGAGAATTTCTGAGGCCGTACTTTCAATTCTATCGTTCAGATTCACAGAAAAGTCGTTAACGCAAAAAGTCCTGACGATTTTGTGAAGATTAGCCTTTCAATTCTATCGTTCAGATTCAAAAAACATTAACTGTGGAGGTCTTCGAGAAGAGGGAGAATTGCTTTCAATTCTATCGTTCAGATTCGGAGCGATTATAACGATTCCAAAAGATGAGCGACTCATCTACAAACTTTCAATTCTATCGTTCAGATTCAGNGCCCGCTGGGATCTCTTGGG
>JAOAKQ010000037.1 GCA_026419835.1 Sulfolobales archaeon
ATAATAGTAGCGTAGAAGAATCTGAACGATAGAGATGGAAAAGCGGAACACGGAATCTGAACGATAGAATTGAAAGGTCGGCGATAATGCCGCAAGAGCTTGAAACTATTATCACTGAAGAATCTGAACGATAGAATTGAAAGAACCAGCTTGGCTAAATCTCAATTATGAGGAGGATGAAGTTGAAGAATCTGAACGATAGAATTGAAAGGCCAGTCTTTTATACAATTCGTTGCGACCTTTTTCAATTCCTTCAAGAATCTGAACGATAGAATTGAAAGTTCACCTACTATTAGTTTAAGCGTTCCTGTTGTAGTCGTGGTGTTGACTATGAATCTGAACGATAGAATTGAAAGCTATCAGATATAACGATGTAGCTTTCGGGCAGTATAGATGTTGAATCTGAACGATAGAATTGAAAGCTAAACACATTAGTTACGGAGCCACCGCCAGCATAGACACTGAGAATCTGAACGATAGAATTGAAAGATGCCGCATAACACGCCGACAGCAATCATCGCTACGAACTCGTACCATTTAAGAATCTGAACGATAGAATTGAAAGTATCACCCATTACTTGTTCGTTAAATGCGGATTTAGAGGTGAATCTGAACGATAGAATTGAAAGATCTTCGTGAGAATCGCATCTACTACGTTTAAAATCGATAATAGTGTAGAATCTGAACGATAGAATTGAAAGGCATAGAAATTGAGAGGCCAACGAACGCTGAAGTCTACCAGTTCATGAGAATCTGAACGATAGAATTGAAAGTGTATGTTGTGCGCTCAATTCTTCGCGCCCCCGTGTTATGAATGAATCTGAACGATAGAATTGAAAGCTACTTCTTCAGTCTCAATCATACCGTCGAGTGAGGTCTGGGGTGAATCTGAACGATAGAATTGAAAGTCAAACCACATTGACGGTTACCATCGTGGTTACCATCGGTTTCGAGGGAATCTGAACGATAGAATTGAAAGGGTAACATCGCAACCAGGCATCTTGAATTCACATTGAGATCACGAATCTGAACGATAGAATTGAAAGTCTTTTGCACTTTGCGCACTTCGCTGGGTATTTTAAGAAAATCTCGAGAATCTGAACGATAGAATTGAAAGTGAATAGTGTCTTTATCTCGTCTAACGTGAACAGGGTTTCTACTGTGAATCTGAACGATAGAATTGAAAGATTTGGATTTATGGGAGGGGTGGGTCTCGGTGTCCTTATCTCGTTTATGAATCTGAACGATAGAATTGAAAGAAAGGAAAAGCTCGATATAATAAAAATAAAGATAAAGGCAAAGAATCTGAACGATAGAATTGAAAGGTGGGCGTATCGGTGGAGGTTGTGACATCGTTACTGGTGGAGAATCTGAACGATAGAATTGAAAGGTATTCCTGTAACCTTACTTCCATTCTCTATTAAGAGAGAATCTGAACGATAGAATTGAAAGATCATGATTATGTTCTCACCGTTGAGAATCCGATGACCGAAAAGAATCTGAACGATAGAATTGAAAGTAAACTCAACCGAAAAGCTTAAATACCCGTGTGACCCATAGAATCTGAACGATAGAATTGAAAGCAGGCGAAAGCTTGGCCGACCGTGGGTCTCTCTACCTAGCGAATCTGAACGATAGAATTGAAAGTCGAAAAATTCGGCAACCTCTTCGAAATCCTCAATATCTTTGAGAATCTGAACGATAGAATTGAAAGGTCCTACCGCTCGATACAGTTCTTGCTACTAGGTTCGTATTTGGAATCTGAACGATAGAATTGAAAGTGGGTCTCGCGACCCAGTTCAATATAATAATATTTCACTGGAATCTGAACGATAGAATTGAAAGGTTCTAGTAAGGGCAGTGTTGAAGGAGGGATTGAAGTATAAAGAATCTGAACG
>JAOAKQ010000038.1 GCA_026419835.1 Sulfolobales archaeon
CTACTGCCTCTAAGATAGTTACTGAAGGTACTGCCTGCCTAGTTCTCCTCATTTACTACCGCTAATACGTATGCCCTGGAA
Source organism: Sulfolobales archaeon (assembly GCA_026419835.1). Taxonomy (GTDB): domain Archaea; phylum Thermoproteota; class Thermoprotei_A; order Sulfolobales; family NBVN01; genus DRZP01. Next base: position 82 of record JAOAKQ010000038.1, read on the forward strand.
CTTAAAACTGGTGTAACCTTACTTCATGTAACGTTACATAAAACGTTACATAAGATAGAATTGAAAGTGTCACCTTACGGCCCTAAGGTTACTCCTCATGTTTCTACTATATACTATATAGAATACTATACTGCCCGCTTCCGGTAACCTTACTTGTTGAACGCCTTCTCCAATTGTTACCCAGAGCTCCCCCTCCTTAACGTCATGTCGATGAAGAGAAAGAAGATATACAAATATATACATAATATGCGAATATATGCGTGCTTTTGCGGCGCATATATTCCGTTATAAAAATATTATATTTTTATAAATTTATAACTGAGCTTTTAGAGACCTTTATAAACTTATAAACTTATAAACTTCAATATATAAAGAGAAAAGTTTATAAGCTTTGAAAATAAATATGAAGTGAAAGGTGAGAATATGCATACCCTAACTGTAAAATTGCTAGAGAAAAGAAACAGAAGGGGTGGAAAGGAGTATAGAGTGTTCTATATACATCTACCAAGAAAGTTGATTGACGCGATCGGCTACAAGAGTGGTGATATGCTTGACGTTAAAGTTGTAGTGTATGAGGGTAAGCAAGCACTCCTATTAGTAAAATAGGTGATGTAAAGCGGTGCCATTGTTCAAAAAAACACCGCCCCCCAAACAGTATAACGTTAATTTAAAAAAGCTGTTCAAGGTCGACGGAAAGAGAGCTGAGAAGTTCTGTAGGGGGTGAGGTTGTGGCTGAGTTGTTAAAGCCTGTGGAGCCAACTGTTGTAGAAGTAGATTACTCTAGTGACGTGAGGTTGATTGATGAGAGGAGACTCGAGGCATGTTTTAATAACTTTGTAGTTTTCATGAAAAGAGTGCGTGAGAAGGGTGTCAAGTATTATATCAGTGTCTATGCTGGCGGTGGCTCCGTAACTAATGTGTTTAGAGGTGAGGTCGTTGATGTTAATGATTTGGAAGATCCAAAACTAAATCTTGATGTTGAGCTCAAAAATCGTTTGAAGTTCTACATATCAGCTTGGGATTTAATGTTTGAAAAGAGTAAAGCTGAGATATATCTCAACGCTAGAGTTAAAGTAGTTCCGAAGGTTTCAGATAGGGAAATCATAGCTGAGAGGATAGCTGATGCTGTGTTAGAGGATGTTTCTATCAAAACATTTACAGTGAACCAAGGTGGTAAAACGGTTGTAGTTGGGGTGTACTGCTATGAGGGGGGATACTATAAAGAATGTGAGGAGGAGATAAAGAAGAAGGTGGAGGAATACATCAGGGGGTATGAACTTCAGGAAGGAAAGGTGACGAGGTGGGTTGTTTCTGAAGTTGTCAGCAAGATAATGAGGAGGACTTACGAAGACTACAGATATGAGAAACACACATTGATATTTAAGGATAAGTTGTTTAGATGGCCTAGCTTCTTAAACACTAAAGACTTTGAGCAGTCAATAAGTGAGCCCAACCCCAACATTATAGTTGAACATAGAATACCGTGGAAGATAAACCTCGAGAATCTGAACGATAGAATTGAAAGAGTATTACCTGATGGAAACGAGATCGAGTTGGCTGAGGAAGGAATCTGAACGATAGAATTGAAAGAATAGGAAAAACGTTACGGCTTCTCTAAATCGAGACGGAGGCTTGAATCTGAACGATAGAATTGAAAGTTGGAACCGATCCCAACGAGTAGTATGGCAGTGTGGAGCGGGGAATCTGAAC
>JAOAKQ010000039.1:0-679 GCA_026419835.1 Sulfolobales archaeon
TGATTACATTACGCACTATATATTCGTTCTTTCAATTCTATCGTTCAGATTCTTTATCACACGTATTTTTGGTTTCGTTAATTCATGTAGCTTACTTTCAATTCTATCGTTCAGATTCAAGTTAGATAAAAAACGATGACGGTCGGAATGTGGACAACCTTTCAATTCTATCGTTCAGATTCATAGTTTTAATAATACTGCCACTCTCCTTCCTATACTTCAAGACTTTCAATTCTATCGTTCAGATTCTCATAACATATACACAACAGAAAGCAGCTGAGGAAATTCTCCTTTCAATTCTATCGTTCAGATTCCAGGTATATCGCGCTCATCCGCACGCCGCTCCGCTCGCGCATTATAGATGTCTTTCAATTCTATCGTTCAGATTCCGTAAATGTTCACGCGCCGTGGTGTTTGTTCATATGATAACGACTCAAATACTTTCAATTCTATCGTTCAGATTCTATACGACAACAGCTGCATCTTCTATGAGAGAACATCAAGCGCACCAAATACTTTCAATTCTATCGTTCAGATTCACGCATGTGCTGCTGAACAAGAAAGCATCAACGGTCAGCATGCTTTCAATTCTATCGTTCAGATTCTCGGCGAACTGAGGGAGCTCATATCCACAATAGAGCAGCTGAGGCTTTCAATTCTATCGTTAAGATTCTTCATT
>JAOAKQ010000039.1:689-1788 GCA_026419835.1 Sulfolobales archaeon
CCTCCACCACTACAAGCTCTTCTTTCTTTCAATTCTATCGTTCAGATTCCAACGGGAGGCTCCTAGCCAGGGGGTCAAGCTCGGAAATAATGACTTTCAATTCTATCGTTCAGATTCGCGCGGAGAAAACACTTCACGAAGTGGTCGACAGTGTCACACTTTCAATTCTATCGTTCAGATTCATGGTAAGAAGTTCTATTACATTGATTTGGGGCACGAAGGACACGGCCGACCCTTTCAATTCTATCGTTCAGATTCGTCATACATATTGCTTACATTGACGTTGGATGCGTTCACTTTCAATTCTATCGTTCAGATTCGCGGGCGAAATTTGGTAATGCCGAATGGAGAGGAGATCGAACTCGCTTTCAATTCTATCGTTCAGATTCTAAGATTCGGCTCCCGGAATCACAAGTTTCTAGAGTCAGATTTTTTACTTTCAATTCTATCGTTCAGATTCGGAAAACATGGAGAAAAATTTGGTTGGTATTGTTGAAGAAATAACTTTCAATTCTATCGTTCAGATTCTACCGTAATCACCTACCAGCTTCTCGATGGCCTTCATAGAATTACTATAACTTTCAATTCTATCGTTCAGATTCTGTCAGAGATAACTGGAACGGTACGGGAAGAAATCATGCGGTTGACTTTCAATTCTATCGTTCAGATTCGGGTGTAACCCGTGTACACCCGTACCCCCGAAACAGTATATGATATCTTTCAATTCTATCGTTCAGATTCTCACTTATCTAACATCTATACTGCCAGAGAACTACACTTTCAATTCTATCGTTCAGATTCTTTAGCCAAGCTGGGTTGGGTAATCCAACAACTTCATAACATCCTTTCAATTCTATCGTTCAGATTCATGACCCACCTGTAGGTCACGCCCGCACTGTACGTCCTGCTCTTTCAATTCTATCGTTCAGATTCTTGCCGCAGTTGAAGACATCTACATTTCCAATGACCCAAACCTCGATCTTTCAATTCTATCGTTCAGATTCGTGAGCAGATAGAGCTCCCTCATAAATTAGAGATACTGATCCTTTCAATTCTATCGTTCAGATTCTTGTATCGCACCGTGCCGCTATCTGTGTAC
>JAOAKQ010000003.1 GCA_026419835.1 Sulfolobales archaeon
CGCTACGGATGCTCAAGTAGAGTACGCGGTCTTCTCTATTGCTTACGTAGGTGGTAGGCTAGTAGTTGTCAGAGGACTCGACCGGGGATTAGCGGCGTTTCCAGATAGCGGGGAGTTATGCTACTACTGCGCGGTGGTGGGTGGGGAGCTAGCTGAAGATCTGAACGTATCTGAGGGTAGCTTACTACCACTACACTCAGTACTCTCCGGAAGGTCCGTACTTATCTACGTCTACAGAGTTGAGGACCTTCCACCCCCCTACAGGTACGAAGTACTCTGCGGAACCGACCTAGTGAGAGAGCTTAGAGGAATCGGTAAGAACAGCTACTCGATAGCCGTAGTGAAGTCCGAGAACTTGAGCGTTCTTCGAGAACTAGCAGCTAAGCTCGGCATCGGTGAGAGCGAGGTAGGTATACTGAGAAGAGCTCTCCTAGTTCTTACTCAGAGAGGATTGAGGACCGTGCTGGAGGTGCGTAAGGACCTCCCGGAAGTCTACATAGGTAGGCTGGGTATCCATAGAGAGCTTCTATACTACCTCACGTACTCCACTGCTGCGGTATCCATGCTCTGCCTCCCGATCGCTGGGGAAACCGTAGTTAGAGTTGGTAAGGTAGCTGCGAGAACTCTGAGGTCTATCGGAGTTTCTAGGGCTAGACTAACCCTAGCACTCGCAGCGCAGGCCTCGCTGTACTCCACTATCTCAATTACTCTAGCTACAGCGACTACCAGAATTCTAAGTAGCTACCTAGTCTTCAAGATTCTAAGCTACTCAGTAACCCCCGCCACCAGGATTGGCGAGGTTCTTATGGTCGCAGCCATTCAGGTGGCTCTACTATCGCTAGGAGTGCTGTGGGGTATTAGAGAGCATGTTGAGTAGATGGAAGCTAGTCTTAGTGCTAGTAGTTGTCTCAGCACTCATTAGAATTCTACCGCCCCTAGTTGCCGGCAGCTACTTCTCAACCGACGTATGGCCCCTCATAAAATCCACTAGTAAGATCGTGGAGAAACCGGAAATTAAAATCTGGAACCACGAAGAACTCGGAGACTACCACAATAGGTGGCCTGCCTCAATCCTCTCTGGAGCGGTCTACTCGGTGATTACTGGATCGGATAGCTCCACGTTCTTTAGGTACACCGGCGTCACCACTATCTCTATTTGCTTAACTCTACTTACCTACGCTACACTGGCTAAGTTCGTAGGTGGGCGTAGAGCTTTCGCGTCCTCTCTAGCTCTCAGCGCTCTACCGTCCTTCACAGTATTCACGTCGGTGGTTCTCAAGGAGGTCTACTCATACCCAATAGCGGCTTCAATTACATCGATCTTCGTTAGTAACCCCGGGAGGGTCACCTGGGTCGTAGCTCTACTCCTCTCACTAGCACTAGTGACTTCACACCCGCTAACACCTCTAGTACTGGCTTCAGCCATAGCTAGCTACGTATTCTGCCTGAGGGTCAAGGAAGTCAGGCTACGTGAGAAGCGTGGGGAGCTACACGCGGTGCTGCTATCGACAGCCCTACTACTTATCTACAGTATCTACGGAGCTATCTACGCCTGGGAGGGACTAGCGTACAAACTCGGTCCGCAGGACGTGCTTTCTCTAGTAGCTATTGCCGTAGTCGTCTACGGCTGGTACGCTCTAAACAGAGGTAGTGACGTAGTTAGCTCTCTAGTAGTTACTCCACTAGCTCTCGCAGCTATAGTAACCGGGTTGACCGGAGTTTTAAAGCTCTCCCTACTACCCTACGTACTCGCACCGGCTACCCTACTCCTAACGCTCTTGAAGAAGGAGCCTGAGACTAGAAACCCGGTTTCACTAGTGCCCAGCTCAATAAATCTCCCGGTAGCCACCGCAACCCTCCACATCTTCCTAGCACAGCCAGTTCTAATACCGATAGCTTACAGAATCCTCAACTACCTAACTTACCCAGCAGCTCTCTCGCTATCTACAGTGAAACTATCTAGTAGAGTAATAGCCTACGTTCAGCTAGCTGCGCTCGCCTTCGGGCTAGCGTACTCTGCGGCAGCTCTCGCAGCTGGAGATCCCACTATCTACTACTGGGTGTACAGAGAACCGGAGGTGGTTGGATTAATGAGTACGTCAAGGTACTTCAACCATGTCTGTGGTGATGCTAAAGTGTACTACCTGGTGTCGATGGAGTCCGGGGTCGAGGTCGGGTCGCTCTGCGGTATCGAGGTTCTGAGGGAGCTGAAGATAGTTGCTCCACTGATACTATACCTAGATAACTTTAGGTACGGCTACGTGCTATCTCAAGTAGACGTACTCCCAGTGAGTAGCTTTAGCAACATAGCTAGGTCGCTCAGTCTTCTCTACAGCAACCTATACCTATTCGTGTGGGGGTAGTCGTGGAGACGGTGCTGCTACTCAGGAACGTTAGTAAGACTATGAACAGAGAGCTAGTCCTCCGGGGGATAGACCTGGAGCTGAAGACCGGGGAGGTAGTCGTTGTTAGGGGGAGGAGTGGTGTTGGGAAGACGACTCTAGCTAAGATAGCTTCACTACAGCTACTCCCAGACGGAGGCTCCGTCATGTTTCTGGGTGTCGACGTAGGGAGGTTAAGGGAGTATGAGAGGTCCTCTCTGAGATTGAGGTACGTAGGGTACGTAGACCAGGAGTACACTCTTCTTCAAGAACTCACGGTACGTGAAAACGTAGAGCTACCCCTGGCGCTACTCGGCGCCCCGAAATCCGAGAGAGTTCGAGCGGCTGAGGAATTACTGCGGCGCCTAGGCCTCCGAAACTACGGAGATAGGTACCCTACGGAGCTTAGTGGAGGTGAGAGGCAGAGAGTAGCTATAGCTAGAGCACTAGTAAAGAAGCCCAGGCTGCTGGTCGCCGACGAACCGTTCTCAAATCTCGACGAAACTACTGCGGCGATAGTAGTGGACCTAGTTAAGGAAATGGTGTCCGAGCTGGGGATGTCTGCCCTGATAACCACCACGGATTTAGTGACGGATTACGGTATAGGAGTTAATAGGGTTCTTAGTGCTGGAACTTTCAGTCCTCCCTCTTTCAGTCTTTTCTGATTGCTTCCTGTTCTTCTATTTGGTTTTGTTTGCTTATATGTTTTGTTGCTTAAGGAGGTTACTTCGGTACCGGTATCTTGTTTAGTGCTTCCTCAACGAGAGACTCCGGTGTGATTCCCTCTACTTCGTATTCATCGCGCACTCTGATTTTGTGGGCTACTACCGGTACGGCTACGGACTTAACGTCATCAGGTATCACGTAGTCCCTCCCGTCGAGAAGAGCGTATGCCCTAGAGAGTAGTGCTAGGTGTATTGAAGCTCTGTGTGATGGACCGTAGAGAACGGCTCTGTGGTTTCTCAAGTAAGTTACTAACCGCACTATGTAGTCAGCTACTACTTCACTTAAATGCACTAGTTCCTCTAGTGAAGTAACGATCTCGAGAACTGTCTGCGGATTTGTAACTCGCTCTACTGGTGGGTCTAAAACGGTTGAGGCTTTCTTAACGATCTCCAGCTCCTCCTCCGGGGGATTGTAGTAACTGGGAACTTTAGCGAAGAACCTATCAGCTAGCGTCTCCATGAGCTGATATGCTCCAACAGCTATCTTTGGAGAAACCTCGGTAGCTATAACCATGAACGGTCTAGGTAGACTATGGGATACTCCATCAATGGTAGCTCTGTATTCCTGCATGGCTTCTAGTAGAGCTGCTTGAGTTCTTGTTGGAGCTCTGTTCAACTCATCGAACATCAGGATGTTCGTGAATATAGGTCCTCTAACGAACTCCTTGGAACCGTCCAGTCTGTATATGTAGAAGCCTAGTATATCCGTTGGTAGGATATCCGGATGTCCCTGAACCCTCCTGAACTCGCCGCTAATTACCTTAGCTAAGGTCTTAGCTAGGAGAGTCTTGCCCGTCCCAGGGTACCCCTCTATTAGAAGATGGCCTCCCGAGAATAGGGTTGCTGTAGCCAGCTTCACGATGTCTTGCTTACCTACGTAGACCTTCCTAACCTCCTTTAAAACACTGCCCGCAACATCTCTCGCCGTCTCGAACTCCACGCCCAACTCCTACGCTAGAGTTCTAGGCACGGCTTATTACCTTTCGCCGGGCTTATGTCGAGTGCTTCGAGCAGTTCTCTGAGGTGGTTCTACTGTTAATCGCTTCTTCTTTCTGCTTAAATATGGGTATCTAGCTGTATGAGGTTTGGTGCGCTGAGTGGCTACGTTTAAAGTAGTAGTTGGAGATCCGGAAGCTAGAGAACTGAGGAGGCTCTACGCTAGAGTAGCTGAGTCGAAGGACATCAAGTTCTCCGAGGCTATGAAGGAGGGTAAGGAGTTCGTTAGAGCTAGAGCTAGCCCCAAGCTAGTGGAGCTCCTCGGAACTCCGTACAGGGTAGCCACGATCAGAGTGTGGAAGGATAGAGCTAAGAAGGAGAAGTTCAGCCTGACAGTTAGGTTAGAGCCGGATGCGAGTGTACCCGAGGGAACTATCTACGTACCCGAGGGGTCGCTATCGGAGAAGCTAGGTAGTAGCGAGGCCGTTGCCGAGGTCTCTAGAGCTAGGAGTTTCCAGATAGTCGTCGACGGGTCTAGGGCAGCCGTCTTCATCGGGAAGAAGATTGGGGACACTGTGGACGCTTCAGTCGTCGGAATACCTGGGAAGAAGCTGCTCATAACGGGAGGCTCCGACTCCTCCGGCTTCCCAATGCTCGAGAGCGTTCCAGGCTCAGCTAAGAGGGCTCTACTACTATCCTCACCACCAGGCTACCACCCGAAGAGCGAGGGGGAGAGAAGAAGGAAGATCGTGAGAGGAAACACCATTAGCGAGGAGATCGTTCAGGTAAACACTAAGATAGTGGACTGAGGGAAGGACCTACCTAGGCCCAGCGGCCACCGTCACAACCAGAGCCCTAGTTAAGTTCCTACCTATCCTACACTCAACACCACCGCTGACTGAGATGACTCTAACTCTAGACCCGCTCTTAATGAGCGGGTTCCTGCAGAGCTCGCCGTAGCGGCATGGGGTCCTACATTCGTGGTGGGTGTAGGTGGTTATAGCTCCCTCAATAGCGGCTCTCGAATCTAGAGCTACCTCCACCTTAGCCGGCTCCACGTCAACCGTTACCACATCCCCTAGAACGGGGCACTTATTCACTATCCTATAGACCTTAACTACTTCGTAGACAACACCTACCTCCAGGTTACCGACGCAGGCACCCCTAAACCGGCAGCTAGAGCACTCAGCTAGGGGACCGGAGAACAGGAACCTGTGGCCCTCCCTAGCTACGTACTTGTTCACGAGAGTCTTAGCCGTCATCACCTACAACACCTGTTTTGAGAACTACCTCCTCGGCTGCGTCCCTAGTTAAACCACTCTCCCCGAGTATCGTGTACCTATCCGGTCTTATTCTATGCGCTATTGTCAGTGCCTCGATTACGTGGTCCTCCTTAACGCCCAGCTCCCTGGCCGTTGTCGGTAGCCTTAGCTTCTTCAGCGTTCTCCTTATCTTCCTCCAGTTTATTCCGTGTATGTAGCCCATTATTACCGTTCCGAGGCCTACCTGCTCTCCGTGTAGTGCTGGGTAGTTAGCTACTACATCTAGTGCGTGACTGAAGAGGTGCTCGGAGCCGCTGGCGGGTCTGGTAGAGCCGGCAATGCAGATAGCTGTTGAGGAACTTATGAGTCCCTCGGCGAGTATTCTCAAGCCATCCGGAGTACCTCGAGCGATGGCCTTACTGAAGGCGAGTACGTGCTTAGCGGACATTAAGGCTAGGGAAGCTGCGTAGTCTCCGTAGTACTCACCCTTCAACCTGTGAGCTAATCTCCAATCTCTAACCGCAGTTATCTTGGAGATGAGGTCCCCGGCACCAGCTAGGGCCAGTCTTCTCGGTGCGCTAGCGAAAACCTCCGTATCGGCTAGGACGGCTATGGGTGGCGATGTCTTCACCGAGTAAACGGTCTCCATTCCCTTGAGGGATGCGAAGGGGGAGGCTATCCCGTCGTGGGAAGTGACCGTGGGAAGGCTGATGTAGTGAACGCCCACCTTCATAGATGCGTACTTAGCTACGTCTATGCTCTTACCCCCACCTACAGCTACTATAAGTGAAGGTCTGGCAGAGCCGAGCAGGTCGGCAACACCCTCGGCTACTTCTACAGTAGGCTCCTCAGCTTCAAAAACATCTACGTCGAATTCTCTTAGAGCTCTCTCAATGAGCTGCTCGACAACGAGCCTTCTAACTCTAGGTCCCGTAACCACGGCTAGTTTTCCGCGCACTCCCAGCTCTCTTATGAGATTGCCGAGCTCCCACCTAACTCCGTAGCCGATGACGACCTTCTTGAAAAGGTCTATGGAGTGCTTCAAGCTCTACCACTAAAACTTATAAGCTGGCTATACTTTTAAGCTTGGGAATCTAGTCTCGAAGGTGTGTGCGAGTTGAAGGTTCTACGCGGAACAACAACTGTAGGACTGGTAACGAAGACGGCCGCCGTTGTAGCGGCAGATAGAAGAGCTAGTAGTGGTACCTACGTAGCGCACAAAGCCGTTAAGAAGATCGTTAAAGTAGCTGACCACGCGGTTCTAACCACGGCTGGTTTAGTAGCTGACACCCAGATCCTGGCGTCTCTACTGAGAATTAAGTCGGCGGAGTACAGCTTAGTGAACAAGACTAGGATCCCGGTTAAAGCACTGGCGTCGTACCTATCCCTCGTACTCAACACTTACAAGTACTCGCCGTTCATAGTTCAGTTCATACTGGCTGGGTACGACGATAGGCCTAGACTATACAACATAGAGTTCTTCGGAGACTACTTCGAAGAGCTTTACACAGCTACCGGGTCCGGCTCCCCGATAGCTATCGGGGTTATAGAGTCCGAGTACTCGGAGAATCTAAGCGAGGAGAGAGCTGTGGAGCTAGCCGTCAAGGCCGTCAGGTCCTCTATAAAGAGGGATGTCTTCACCGGGGAAGCTATAGACGTAGCGGTAGTTAGAGCTAGTGGAATAGAGGAGTTCTCCTATAGAGCGGGTTGAGGTAGGAAATGGTTAGTAGGGATATTAAGTTCGTAGACGATATTCGCGAGACAATTAGAAGTGAGATATTCTCGAAACTACCGCCGGAAGCGCAGGTAACTAAGGTAGAGTTCGAAGGCCCGGAGGTAGTCGTGTACGTAAGGAACGTATCGTTCATACTGGAGAAAGAAGAAGCTATCAAGGCACTAGCTAAGGCGATCAAGAAGAGAGTTGTTGTGAGAGTGGACGAATCGAGAAGACTGCGCGAAAACGAGGCTAAGAAGCTCATACTATCGAAAGCGAGGCAGTACGTCGAGGATACCTCAGACGTAGTCTTCGACGAAGTGCTCGGTGAAGTAGTTATAAAGACGCCCCAGCCCCAGGCGTTCATAGAGAACGAGAAGAGGCTGTTCAACGAGATCTTCGTCGAGACCGGGTGGAGGCCTAAGATCATCAGGAAGCCGCCGCTCAAGTCCCTAATACTCGAAGCGGAGCTTAGCTACGTAATTAGGCAGTCGGCTGAGAGACTGGAGTTCCTCAGGTCCGTCGGGGAGAGAATACACAGAGAGGTAATATTTAGAGATAACTACGTGAGAATAACGGCTCTAGGAGGATTTATGGAGGTCGGTAGGTCCTCGATCCTAGTCGAGACCTCTGAGTCTAAGATACTCCTAGATTTCGGCTTAAACCCGGGTACCAGCCTACTGAAGAGCTTCGCACCCAGAATAGACGCTATCGGAATTAAGCCAGAGGAAATCGATGCCGTAGTAGTAACGCACGCGCACCTAGACCACGCGGGGCTAGTTCCCTACCTCTTTAAGTACGGGTATAGGGGACCTGTCTACATGACCCAGGCAACTAGGGACCTCATGGTTCTCCTAGAGAAGGACCTACTAGAGCTAACTAAAAGAGAGGGTAGGAGCCTGCCCTTCGAATCCCGCCATGTTCAGGACGCACTACTGCACACAGTTACTCTGAGGTATGGTGAAGTAACCGATATAGCGCCAGACGTGAGGTTAACTCTGTATAATGCTGGGCACATCCTCGGCTCGGCAATCGCACACCTACACGTAGGTAACGGGCTGCACAACGTAGTGTACACGGGTGACTTCAAGTACGAGAAGACTAAGCTGCTGGATAGGGCGAACAACGTGTTCCCCAGAGTAGACACGCTAATAATTGAGGGAACGTACGGAGGTACCGTGCAGCCAAGTAGGGAGGAGTCGGCTGAGAAGCTGGTCGAAGTCATTAAGAAGACGATCGAGAGGAGGGGGAAGGTTCTAATACCTTCGCTAGCTATCGGCAGGTCCCAGGAGGTGCTTCTAATAATAGCTGACGCTATGAGGGCAGGTAAGCTACCGGAGGTGCCGGTATTCATAGACGGAATGATTAACGAGGTAACGGCGATCCACACAGCGTACCCCGAACTGCTCTCTAGAGAGCTGAGAACTAGGATATACAGCTCGGAGAATCCGTTCATACACCCATCGTTCGTAGTCGTCGGCGGAGGTACGGCTAGGTCCGAGATAGTTGAGTCCGGAGACCCATGCGTAATACTCGCGACCTCGGGAATGCTGAACGGAGGTCCGGCGGTTGAGTACTTCAGGCTCATGGCCGAGAACCCGAGCAACTCCATAATATTCGTGAACTACCAAGTTGAGGGAACTCTAGGTAGGAAGATACTTGATGGAGCTAGGGAGGCCCACATCCTGGTGGGAGATAAGATAGAGCTAGTCAAGGTAGCTATGGAGGTTCACTCTATAGAGGGATTCTCAGGGCACTCAGATAAAGCTCAAATCATCAGATACCTAGGAGAAATCGAGACCAAGCCTAAGAGAATAGTAGTAAACCACGGAGAGCCGGCAGCTCTCGAGAGCTTGAGGTCTACGATAGTTAAGAAGGCTAGGGAGATAGGTCTACCGCCCAACGTGGAAGTATCGGTACCGAGAATACTGGATTCACTAGCGCTAGTAATTTAAACGGTACCACTAGGTAGCTAGTGCTTCCTATAACCTGAGTTCGTGGTTAATAGCGCAGCTAGGTCCTTCCTAGTAGGTAGAAGCGTGCTAGCGCGGATCTCCTCACCAACGTCGAGTATTTATTGACGGGCGGAAACCGTGCTCGGTGTCGACACTGGAATCCCGAGTTGGCGGGGAGTTGGTAAAGCACTTCCTAGAGCTAGCTGACCTAGAGGTAAGATACTCCGCAGAGCTCAGAGCTCTCTCGGAGAGACTTAGGCACCCAGTTCTTAAAGCTCTCTTCAACGCCATAGCTGGAGACTCAATTAAACACAGCCAGATCTACAGAGCTATCGTAGACCTACTGACATCTGTACATCCACTGCTATCAGACCGGGACGTTGAAGATGTTGCGGGGGTTATTTCAAAGCATATACGTACCGAGAGCGCTATGATTGAGGAAACGAAGAAGCTTCTCGACAGGGTAACCGATCCGAGAGTCCGGATACTGATATCGGCAGTACACTCAGATGAAGTAACCCACCACAGCATTCTCGTAAGTATTGAGAGAAACATAGCTAGGAAGGAGGTCTTCACAGAGGAGGAGTTCTGGAACCAGGTTTGGAGAGATAGTCCGTGGCACGGAGCCCCGGGAGGGTAGGAGCGGTAGGTCTAGCTCGGCGTGCTGTGAGTAGCTATAGAACGTAGGAACCCGTATTTTTCCGCACTGCTGCGTCATTTTCTAGTTCGTAGATAACTACCGTAACCGTCCTAGAGACTACTCTGAGTTCAGCAAAAGAAGGAACTCCGCTACCACCCCCACCACCCCAAACACCGGTAACACTCCCGGGGTTTACGTGCAGAACTCCACTCTTATCGTAAACTAGGAATGGGCTGTGGGTGTGCCCGGATACCAGCAGTTTAACTCCGAGAGCACTGGCGACTCTAGTAAGCGCAGCTACGTTACCTCTAGGATACACTCTATCTCCGTGCACGACCCCCACCTCAACTCCTTCAACGGATACCTTAACGTACCTGGGTAGCTTTAGGTAGTCCATATTTCCTCTGACAACGTATAGTTCGCTACTCACATGCTTTCTAAGGAATTCAATCAGCTCCTCATCGACAACGTCGCCAGCGTGTATCGCCGCGTCGAACTCCTCGGTAAGTAAGTACCGCTCTACCGGCTTAGGTAGCCAGTCAACTCTCTCAGGTATGTGAGAATCCGATAGCACTAGCACTCTCATCGCGGTTCTCTGCTCTGGAACTTAAAAAACCTCTTCAAGAACTACCTGAGCGGTTTGTGGAAGCCGCTCCATGCTTTTCGACGAGCTCGACTACTCTGTCTACGGGAATTTGATGTACGACACGCCCATCTCTACCATCCATCGTAGTTGAGTTGAACATGGAGTTCAGTACCGCTTCTTCAACAGCTTCAACAACACCTCTAAAGAAGTTGTTGAGCTCTTCATCTGGGAGTGCCGAGAAGCTAGCGAGCTCCCTAGCACCGTGCCTAACTCTGAAAGCGGTGGTGAAAGCGACAACAACCTCACCACTACCGTGGTACACGTACCCACCTACTCTAGCTAGCCCAGACTGAACCCTCCTAGCAACTCTTCTCAACTGCCTAGAAGTTAGCGGTGCGTTAGTAGCTACAACTACGTTAATAGAGCCGCTCCCCCCACTATGAGTAGAGCCCTTCAGAAACTTCCCTACGGGCACGCCGCCTACGATCAGGTCCTCCAATCTACCGAAGTTTGACTGAACTAGAACGCCAACTACGTAAGATCCTAGAGCTGTCGGCACAATGCGCGACGAGGTGCCTACACCTCCCTTAAAACCGAACGCTATAGTCCCGGTGCCAGCCCCCACGGAACCTTCTTCGAAGTCTTCGCTAGCTCTACGCAGAGCCTCTAGAACGTGGTGCTGCTTTACGTGTCTTCCCTGAATATCGTTTAGATACCCGTCGTTACACTCTAGAACTACTGGATTTACGGTCGGGGCTGTAATTCCTATCTCCGGGTTACTCCTAATCGAGTACTCTATCAGTCCATCAGCCACTAGACCGACGTTCAGCGTGTTCGTAAGAGCTATGGGACTCTCAATAACTCCCAGCTCCTCGACCTGAACTAAGCCCACGGCCTTGGTGAAGCCGTTAATTACGTGGGCCGCTGACACGACCTTCTCCCTATATAGATTGCCGCCGTGCGGAACTACTACAGTCACACCAGTTCTAACCGGGCCCTTCCCGGGGATTAGGGGTCCTTTACCGTCAACTAGAGTTGTGTGACCTACATGAACACCTGCTACATCAGATATAGAGTTCCTGGGTCCGGGCCTCAATTTCCAGTAGCTCAACTCTAGAAGATCTCTAACTCTAGGCAGCGAGTTCACCTACGTACTACTGCGAGAGCTTCTATAAAAGAAATCAGCTGAAACCCGCTGACTGCGGAGACACTGCCTCTACGCGGTGATCTAGAGAAGCATGTCACTGGGCTGAACGAGCAACATATATTCCAGGCTTAAGCGGGGACGCCCTACTCTTTCTTCCACCTAGATCAGGTGCGCCGGGGTCTGCGGCTCTGTACACTACGAATTCCTTCAGCCCTAGCTTCGACGCTATGAGTCCTCCGTACTTGGACAGTATTTCAAATTCATCGATCTCCTTGAAGGTGTTTAAGTACTTGAGAACGGTGCTCGAGCCTATGTAGTTCACGGCTTCGTAGACGGATTTAACGACTCTATCTGGCTGTCTAATACCCGCTCTAGCTAGTTCGCGAGAGAGCTTTCTGATAGCTTCACTCATATCGGTACCTAGCGCTACGTCCTCAGCGACCTTCTCAACTACCCAAGATAGCTCTCTACTAGACGTATACGCAACCACAGCATCTCCGCTAACAACCTCTAGAACCGACTTTACGTCCTCGATAACTAGGTCTACGTACTTTTGCTCGAACTCGAACGCAGCGTCTCTAGCTAGGAGCTCTCTATCGATGGTGGACTTCGCTACGTAGCCCCGGCCCCCTAGGAGTTCCCACAGTTCTTCAGCTAGGAACGGTGTGTAGGGGGACATGAGCTTTACCCAGGTAGCTACGTAGTCCACGGCCGCCTTTCCAGGTATCTTGGACCACCTTAAGTACGTCTCCAGGTCCTCCAGCATCCTAACGTAGACTCTAATAGCGGCAGCTCTAACTCTAGCGTTCTCGAGCTCCTCTACGTAGCTCGCTACGTGCGTAGCGAGAGTCTTCCTCAGCCAAGTATCTGAATCTCTATCTCCGTCTCCACCTACTCTATTTAGCACCTCCCTGATGGTGTTGTAGATCTTCATAAGCTGCCTAGCGGCTGAGAGCACCGCCTCCTCACTTAGGTCCAGGTCCTGCTCTACTTCAGCACTAAGAGCTAGTCCTAGGCGGAGTGCGTCCGGCGAGTACGCGTCTATGAGGTTGCCTAGGAGCTTAACGTTTCCTCTAGACTTAGACATCTTAGCTCCTTCAACTAGGACCCAGCCGTTGACTACTATCTGCCTAGGCCAGAGCTCTCTCGGGAATATAGCTACGTGGTTGAATATGAAGAAGGTTAGGTGGTTGGGTATGAGGTCCTTACCGCTATTTCTAGAGTCCAGCGGGTACCAGTACAGGAACTCTCTTCTCAGCGACTCCAGGTCCTCGATGCCGATGCCGGCTCTAGAGGCAACTTCCTCAGCGCTCCCTAGACCTAGGAACACGTAGTCCCAGAAGTAGTCCCCCAGCTTATCCGCTCTCATCCTGAGCTTCCTGATCTTGTGTATGACCGTGTAGAAAGCCATGTATATAGTTGAGTCGCTCAAAGCCTCCACAACCCAGCCCGGAGCCCACGGTAGCTCAGTGCCCAACCCCCTAGTCCTGGCACAAGCTCTCTCCCTGAGCCAGTCTATGGTCGCTTCAATACCTCTCCCAGCTTCCCCGGGAACTACCTTCATACTTCTGAGAGCTTCTCTAGCGAGATTCTTCCACCCGGAGTTCCCGTAGTCTATGAACCACTGGTTCTCGAGTACCTTCACAACGACCTCAGTACCGCACCGACACCTAACCGGGGCATTCATTACTTCGTACATGGAGTCGTAGGCACCTACCTCCCTAAGCAGCGCCTTGATGGCCTCTCTAGCTTCTCGAACGCTTCTTCCGAGTACGTACTTCTCTAAGTGGCTCAGCACTCTAGCATCCCTACTTACTACGTAGGCCGCGGCATCGGGTCTAAAGACGCCGCGCTCGAACTCGTCTAGGTAGACCTTCTTAGTAGCTTCGTCTAGGAGCTCGAAATCGCTCTGACTTTCAACACCCAGCCGCTCAACGATATCTCTCGCCGGTATCTCGCTGTAGCCTGAAACGTGAATCAGCGGCTTAGGTATTAGCTCCCTAGTCCATAGACCCCCCAGATACTTCTCCACGTAGTCTCGGAGAGCTGCGTAATCGTACGGTGCGTGAGCTGGTACGGACATAACTAAGCCCGTACCGAACTTCGGGTTCACGAACGATGCCGGTAGAACTCTAGTTCTCTCCCCGGTAATCGGGTTCACGAACTCTCTGCTAACGAATGCGTCCCCCCTCACCTCCTCTAAAACCTCTACGTTCTTCAACTGATGCCTTAGCTTCGCGACGGCATCGCACGAAACGACCCAGACCTCGCCGTTAACTCGAGATACGCAGTACCTGGCGTCCGGGTTTATCCAGAGGTTTGTTACCCCTAGGACCGTCTCCGGTCTTAGAGTGGCGACCGGGTACCTAACTCCGCGCTCATCGGTGAACTTTATTACGGTTAGCTCGCCGACCTCAGGCTCGACATCCCCCTCGGTATCGTGCATACTTACCGGCATGCCGTGCCTCGGGCACCAGCCAACTGGGTACGTCCCCTTTACGAGTAAGCCCTTACTCAGAAGCTTGGTGAACTGCCACCTTATGAAGGACTTGTACTCGGGGTCCACCGTAGTGAACTCCCTTCTCCAGTCTATGCTTAGACCGTACTTCCTCATCACCGCCTTGGAGAGTTCGTGGAAGTACCTAGCGTAGGTTACCGGGTCTCTCAGCGTTTTCAGAATCTCCACGTCGACTCCGAATACCTTAGACATAGACTCGAGCTCCTTGATGTTGTTCTCCAGTATGGCCTCCACTCTAACCAGCACCGGGGTCCCGGTGTAGTGGAAGCCCATCGGGAAGAGGGTGTTGTAACCCAGCAACCGCTTAAACCTAGCTAGCACGTCCGCTATGAGGTAGGTTCTCCCGTGGCCTACGTGAATCGGTGCGTTTGGGTACATGTACGCTGCCGTTATGAAGTACTTAGGCACGCCGTCCTGAGGGTCCGCTTCGAAGACCCCGTCTTTCTCGTATAGACTCGTCCACTTCTCAGCTACGTTCTTCAAGAACGCTATGAACTCGTCCACAGCACTCACAGCTCAGCACCGCATATCAAAAACCTATTAGTCCGAACCTTATAAAACGTCGAGTAACAGCTCGAAGTTCGAGTACCTACCCACTTACGTAGTTAATAGCGACTACCTAGCCACTACTCGGGGACCCAGCGGTGAGGTGGGAGCTCCCCGTCGCGATGACTATCGCTGGTGTTGATTCGGGCGGTGGCGCTGGAGTAGCCGCCGACCTCAAGACCTTCGCCGCTCTAGGAGTTCACGGAACTCTAGCGGTAACGGCTCTAACAGCTCAGAACACCTACTCGGTCATAGGTATTCACGAAGTTCCACCGGACTTCGTGGAGCTGCAGATTAGGGCTGTGTGGGAGGATATGGGGGTCGACGCGGCTAAGACCGGTATGCTGAGTTCCTCACCGATCATTAGAGCGGTAGTGAAGTCCGTGAAGAGCTACGGCTTTCCTCTAGTTGTAGACCCGGTTATGGTAGCTAAGAGCGGTGCTAAGCTCCTAGCTGACGAGGCT
The DNA here is from genome assembly GCA_026419835.1 of Sulfolobales archaeon. Classification (GTDB taxonomy): domain Archaea; phylum Thermoproteota; class Thermoprotei_A; order Sulfolobales; family NBVN01; genus DRZP01. The sequence goes on from JAOAKQ010000003.1 coordinate 14,875, forward strand.
ATCGAAACACTTAAGAAGGAGCTAATCCCGGTGGCTAAGGTAGTAACTCCAAATAGATTCGAAGCTGAGATACTCTCCGGAGTTAGAATAGAGAACCTGGAAGATGCTGAAGTAGCCGCTAGAACTATAGCTAGAGACCTGGGGATCGAAGCCGTCGTCGTTAAGGGTGGGCACATAGACTCCGGGAGTAGAGCTGTAGACGTGGTCTACGTAGGCGGAGTCGTTAGGCGCGTAGAAACCGAGAGGGTGGATGGGTGTACCCACGGAACTGGCTGCTCCTTCTCAGCCGCTATAGCTGCCTACCTAGCTAAAGGACTCCCAACGCTGGACTCCATAGTCGAGGCAAAGAACTTCATCCACACAGCCATCTCGCGCTCGTACAAAGTCGGGAGGGGGTCGTGCCCCGTAAACCCCGCAGCCTACCTAGAGCTCGATGCCGAGCTCTACAGAGCTCAGAGAGCTCTAGCTGAAGTTCTCGAGAGAATCACCTCAGAACCGCTCTCCCGGAAGCTAGCTGATCTAGTACCGGAAGTTCAGTCAAACATAGTCTACTCAGTGCCGAAGTACCTAGCTAGAGGAGTTTCAGATGTTGTAGGTGTTCCGGGTAGAATCGTTAGGTACCTAGGCAGAGTGAAGGTCTTCAGCTACCCGCAGCCGGGAGCTTCAAGCCACGTTGCTAGACTAGTTCTAGAGGCAATGAAGTACGACCCCGCGATTAGGTCAGCTATGAACTTGAGGTACCGCGAGGACTTACTGAAGGCAGCTCGAGAGCTCGGGATGTCCGTTGCTGTAGTGGATAGGAGGGAGGAACCCGAGGAAGTTAAGAGAGTCGAGGGAGCTTCACTACCTTGGATTGTTAGGAAAGCAGTTGAACAGCTCGGTAAAGTCCCGGATATTTTAGCAGATACCGGCGATATCGGAAAGGAGCCCATGGTTAGAGTATTCGGGGGAGGTCCTAGTGAGGTGGTGGATAAGGTAGTTAGACTACTCTACAAACTCGGAAACACGTAGACCGCTACCTCTCCATGTAGTAGGTTCCTCTATAAGGGAGTGCCGACTTTTCGGTAAGCTTTACGTAGACTAGCTGAGCTATCTGAGCTCTAACCCCCAGCTTCACACCGTACTTGTTTAGTACCGATAGCAGCCCGTACCCCCTCCCCTCGTAGCCCGGGTCCCACACGGCCGTGAATAGAGCTACCCCGGACCTGAGCAGGCTGGAGCGAGGTATTGCTAGAGCTACGGAGTCCTCGGGGATCTTAACGTACTCGCAGTACCGCACTACGTAGGTGCCCGCCGGTAGTTCGAAGACCCCCTCATTACTAGGTTCGACCCTCACGTACTGCGGAATGCTCTTACCTTCGAGCACTACCTCCCCCGGACCGACCAGCTCGAAGACTTCGCAGAGCGTTAGCTTTACCCCGGCGCAGTCGAGCTGATCTGCGCGGAAGCCGAGTTCTAGTAGCGCTTGAGGAGGTAGGGCCACGCACTTCACCATCTTAGAGCTCTAGGCTACGGTACGTAAAATCTCGTACCTACTTCTTGTGCTAATATTAGCTACTCAGTCGTACTCCAAATGGGAAATTGGTAGACGGTAGGCTCTGCGTACTGTGTCGTGGAGGACCTAGTAGGTTGTGCGGTCTCGAGTACTGCCCAGCTCTAGCTAGAGCGCTATCTCTTCAAGCTCTAAGACCGGTTTCCCGGATCTACTCAAGTAGCTCACCACCGTCGGTTTACGTAGGGTGGCTGAGGTATCCTGAAGTAACTGCCGCTGCCGGACTCCCCCCGGAGGTCGGGGAGACGTCTATCTACGACTACCCTGAGAAGTGGCTGGAGCTCTCACTAGACGACGTTCTAAGACTTAGGCTAACGCTAGTTCGCGGTGGAGCGCTAGTTAGAGTTCACGATTTAAGCAACAACTTCGTCAGTAAGCTAAGAGAGTTATCGATGTCCTCCAAGCCAGTTGATGTGGAGGTTGTCTTCGAGAAGAGAGTGAGGCCTAGAGCTATCTTAGACGAGAATGTACCGCCCATGGGCCCCCTAGCCCCAGTTAGAAGGCTAGACATAGGGTCGAATCCTTACGTAAGTAGGTACGTGGAGAAAGTGCATGGAGATGTAGATCTAGGGGCTAAGAAAGCCGTCCTCTACCTCTACAAGTCGTCCGTACCCATATCTACTATCGCGAGAATACTCTCCACCGGGTCCGTTGGAAAGCTGTGGAGAAGAAAGCTAGTACCAACTAGGTGGGCCATAACGGCGGTAGACTCAGCAATATCGGAAGCACTCGTAAGGGAGCTCGTCGATAAACCACCGATAAATGAGATAAGACTGTACACCAACGCAAGAAGCGGAAATCTCTTCGTAGTCGTTCTCCTACCAACTCGCTGGATGTTCGAGTGGATCGAAGCTTGGTTCCCCGGGTCTACCTGGAATGCCTTCGGTGAAGAAGTTGTTATCGAGGGCGACTGGGAGCTGACGAGTAGAAGAGAGAAGTACCCGTCTATCGGCGGCTGCTACTACGCTTCGAGATTGGCCGTCGCCGAGTACTTAAGTAGGCTGGGTAGGCAGGCAGGGGCCGTTCTATACAGGGAGATATACCCGAGCTTCAACATCCCGATAGGTGTTTGGTTTGTTAGAGAGATGGTTAGAGCTACGCTGAGCAGACCGTGCAGAGTGTACAGCAATCTCGGCGACCTCCTCGCAGACCTTAAGGACGTGGCTAGAGTCCCGGTAGAGCGAATCGTGGAGAAGTCGAGAATACTGAATCTCCTAGTTAGAGGTAGGAGACTCCTTGACTAGCTGCCCGAGAGTGAGAGTTGGGAGCGCTCTATCGAGGTCGGGTCTTCCAGACCTAGACTACTCCCTGAATCCGTACGTCGGCTGTCGTCATGGATGCCTATACTGCTATGCGAGAGAGTACGTAAGATATGGAGAGGTAGTTGATAGGTGGGGTTCTCTAGTACTAGTTAAGGAGAACCTGGTAGAGCTTCTAGATAGAGAAGCGAGGAAGCTCAAGCCGGGAGTGGTCGGCATCTCAACAATTACAGACCCGTACCAACCAGTGGAGGTGGGCGAGAAGCTAACCCGAAAGTCTATTGAGGTACTGCTCAAGCGCGGTTTCGCTGTCAGCATTCAAACCAAGTCGACCCTAGTTCTAAGAGACCTAGACCTACTCACTAGCCGTAGGGAAGCTGTCGATGTAGGCTTTACGATTATAACGGCCGATCCATCTACTTCTTCACTGCTAGAACCCGGCGCTCCGCGACCGGCGCAGAGAGCTGAAGCCCTGCGCACTATCTCTAGTACTGGAGTGAAGACGTGGCTTTTCTACGGACCCGTAATTCCGGGATTGAACGATAGCGCGGAGTCTTTTAGAGGGGTCCTGGAGTTAGTTGGTAACTGCGTAGAGCTTGTCTTTGTAGATAAGCTGAGAATTACTCCGAGAGTTAGGATTTCCCTTAGCTCCGCGCTAGAGAACTTCGAGAAGATCTCGTCCACGGTTCGAGACCGCTACTGGTGGTCTAGAGTCGTGAATTCCTTCAGTGAGGTATGCGCGAAGCTCGGGGTTAGGTGCGTGGCGTCTATAGCTGAGCCACTAGCCGGAGGCGGTAGAGTGCTGAACTTGAGTAGCTTCCGCGGGAAGCGGCTACTTAATGTGGAGAGGTCTTCCCAGGGCTAGGTTCGCTACTTCACCTACGATCTCGGAGTACGTGGGGTGCGTGTAGATCGCGTCAGCGAGTTCTCCAACTTTCATTCTCCTAGCTACAGCCAGGCAGAATACGTGGATTATCTCGGACGCCTCATTTCCAACTACTTGAGCCCCCAGTAATCTCCCGTCTTCACCCACCAGTATCTTAGCGAAACCCTCACTACTCTTAGCTAGAGCTGTGGTGTTTCTTCCTAGAGCTAGGTACGGAAACCTGTGAGCTCTGTAGGGAACACCAGCGGCGGCAGCCTCCTGCTCCGTTAGACCTACGAGAGCTACCTGCGGATGGGAGAAGACTACCTGAGGTACGGGGTTTCTCGGGGGTAGCTCCCTACTTCCAGCTACGAACTCCACGGCTATAATCGCTTCTCTAAGTGCCTTATGGGCTAGCTGAGGAGGACCCGCGACATCACCAGCGGCTAGAATTGTCGGTACGCTTGTCACCATGCTATCGCTCACTCTTATACCGACCTTCGGGTCGTACTCTACACCAACTACTTCAAGTCCTAAGTTCTCGACTCTTGGTTTTCTCCCTACGGCTAGAAGGACCTTCTCCGACTCAACGACTTTAGTTGAACCATCTCCGGTCGATATGGTTGTTACCGCTACGCCATTCCTCCTATCGACGCTTTTAGCGGTTGCTTTAAAGAACGTCCTGACTCCGAGTCTTCTAAGAGATCTCTCGATAACGCTGGATACGTCAGGGTCCGCGAAGTAGAGAGGTCTATCCAGTATCTCGACGAGGTACACCTCCTTACCCAGCATAGCTAGTGCTGTAGCTATCTCAACCCCCACAGCCCCAGCTCCAACCACGGTTATCGACTCCGGCAGCTTCTTCAACTTAAAGAACTCTCTATTCGAAATAACGTACTCTCCATCGAATCTAATAGAAGGCAGGTCCCTGGGGTCGGAGCCCGTAGCTATAAGCACGTGCCGAGACTCCAGCTCTCTAGTAGATCCACCCGTCCTGACCTCAACCTTCCTAGCGCTAGCTAGCCTACCCCAACCTTCAACGACCTCGACACCGCTGAGGAGCGCTTTAACTCCCTCTCGAGAGCGTGTAACGGCCTTAGAGATGTACTCGAACAGCTTCTCCCACGAAGCGGACCTAGCCTCCGCGGAAAAACCAGCTTGCTGCAGTAGCTTGAGCTTGTAGTAGGCTTCGGAAACTTCGAGTAGCGTCTTAGTGGGTATGCACCCCCAGTTAGTGCACTCACCACCCAGGAGCTCGCTCTCGACTAAGGCAACCCGTAGCCCTAGGGAACTTGCTCTAGAAGCGGCCATGTAGCCGGCTGGACCTCCACCTATGACAACCAGGTCGTACACGTCGACCATACTCCTTCACGCATAGCCGAACCTCTAGTACGGTAGAGATTAAATTAGTACTATGTGCCGCAGCTCAAGTTCCGCATAGATTTAAGAGCATGCGCTATTGAAATACTGGTGCTCGGAGTTGATCAAGGAGGCTATCGCTAGCGCTCAATCTAGGTTAATGCTAGCCATAGACAACCCTAGAGTAGACCTGGGATTTATAGTAGACCTGATATCGGCAACTAGAAACACCGTAGTCGGCTACAAGATAGGGACGCCGTTAATACTGAGCAGGGGTCTTAAATCGATAAGGAGCTTGATCGACTCGTTCTCGGGAACCTACTTCTTGGCCGACTTAAAGCTCGGAGATATAGCTCAAATAATGGAGTACACAGTAGAGCTAGTACGTGATGCTGGTTTTAGTGGAGTAGTAGTTAATGCTTTCGTAGGCTACGAAGGCGCTCTAGATAGAGTTGCTAGGAAGTGCGGTAGCCTACCACTAGACCTATTCCTACAGATAACGTTCGACCACCCAGCTTCGTACATAGTAGATAGCCGCTACTCAGATATTAAGATGGTAGTTCAGCAAGCGGACCCGGCGGGACTAGTAGTTCCAGCGAGTAAGACTACTATGATTAGAGACTTAAGAGAAACATTTGGAGGCAGCTACGTCATCCTATCACCGGGTATTTTCGCCGCTGGCGCTGAACCCGGTGAAGCCCTATGCTACGGAGCTGACGTAGAGGTAGTTGGTAGTAGGGTAACTTCAGCTCCATCACCTAGGGAAGCTCTCGACAGCGTTGTAAGAGCTCAAAGAAGGTTTTTAAGCGAAAAGAAAGAATGTGTCTGGCGGGGTGGTCCGAGTGAAACCTAAGGTACTCCTAGTGCTTTCCCTAATTTCAATAGCTCTCATAGCTCTCTTCGCCGTGCAGTTAATCATCTACTACCTATCGCCAGGTCTTGCCACTACCTTCGGAATACTTAGATTCGTGTGGCTCTGGTGGTTGGTCGATGTACTAGGGTACGTAGTAGCCATAGTAACTCTAGTTCTCTCCGGGGTACTTATCGGTAGATTCATAGAGAGAAAAGTACCGGCAGACCTAGATGCGCTAAGAGCTTCTATGGTATCAACTGCGGCAGCCGTAATTGGCGGCGTAGTGCTGATTTTTGGACTAGTATCGTACGTGTTGGACGTAGAGCTAGCGGCGGGTCTAGGAGCTATGGCGTTTCTCTTTGCTGTAGTACCGGCTGCCGTATCGTGGCTTCTCTCTCCATACTTAGTTAACCTATTCTATGGATGTCGCTACGACCCTGAGATACAGAAGGTAGTTAACGAAGTAGCTGAAAGAGCCGGTATGAAGCCTCCGAAAGCTATGAGATCACCAGTAAATATTCCGAACGCTTTCGCATACTCATCACCAATAGCTGGTAGGTACGTTGCCGTCACGGACGGTCTGCTAAGAACTCTTAAAGGTAAGGACGAGCTCAAAGCTGTAGTAGGGCACGAGCTGGGTCACCATAAACACAGAGATAACACCGTTATGATGCTCTTCGGAATTCTCCCGACAGCTATTTACTACATGGGCAGAATGCTTCTCTACGTCGGGCTATTCTCAAGTAGGTACTCCGATGGAAGTAGGAGACGTGAGGGAGGGTCCGGACTCGTAGTAGCAGCTTTGGGAGGAGCTCTAATGGCTATAAGCATACTGATTCAGATAGGCGTTCTAGCACTTTCCAGGCTGAGAGAGTTCTATGCCGATGCCCATGGAGCTAAGGTAACTTCCCCACTCTCTATGATAAGCGCTCTAAAGTCTCTAGATGGATTCTACAGACGCTACGGTAAGGAGGTAATAGCCAACAGTAAGTTAAAAACGCTCTTCATATACGCCTTCACAGAGCCTTTCGTAGGGTTGGAGGAGCTACTATCAACTCACCCACCTATATGGAAGAGAGTAGCTTTCCTAGAGACTCTAGTAGGGCGCGAGATCAGAGCTTAGGGGATTGGGCACGGTAGGCAACTACGTACTGCTACTTATAAGTCTCTTCACCGCTATCTTCGGATACGTTGTTAGGAAGTTCGTGTCAGCCATATCTCTCGGTATCTCCATAGTGATTCTAGCTAGTTCTACAGGTTTAATACAGCTAGCTGGTGCCACCAACCTCGCTCTAGCTATATCTTCCGCTACAGCTCTTGCTGTAGGATTTCTATTCCATAGAGCTTCAATAGCCTTATCCTCTTCTCTAATAACTTCCTATGTAGCGTCTAGACTAGCTGGAGTACACCTAGACCCATGCTACTTAATCTCTATATCGATTGCGCTAGCGGTAGTTCTCTACGTAATTCTAAGAAAGCGTGAGTACGTACCGTACGTACTGCTAGGTACTTCAGCATCATCTTACTTCATAAGATCCTTGTCGAACCATGTAGTAGTGGCAGCGGTATCAGCTATTCTCGTAGGCCTGGTTGGCTATCTAGCTCAGAGTAGGGTATGGAGAGTAAGGAGTAGGTACGAGAAAATGCGGTTGTTCTTAAAGAAGAGGCGGAGCCTACCTAGAGGACTGAGCGCTATACGAAAACGCGGTAGTAGGGAGTCTACGTCGAGGTCTCTTTAAATCTCTCCTCTAAGAACGCATTACCTCTTTCGTGGTATCCCAGAGCTTCCCAGTAGCCATCTACGTACCTATTAGTGAACTCTACGCGACTTACCCACTTAACGCTCTTCCAGCCGTATAGGTGAGGTATGAAGATTCTAGCTGGAAAACCCTGGTCTACGGGGAGAGGTTTACCGTTCAATTTGAGAACTAGTAGAGATTCTTCCGATACGAAGTCTTCGAATGGAACCACCGCTGCGTAGCCGTCGAGACCGGATACCACGGCCCACCGAACGCTCTCGCTAGGTTTCGCCATGTCTGCGATGAGCTTCAGCTTTATTCCCTCCCACCTAACTGAGGGAACCGACCACCCAGTAACGCAGTGGAAGTCTCTCACAATCTCGACTCTAGGCATTTTCTCTAGGTCGCTTAGTGATAGCTCCAGGGGGTTCGACACCATACCGGAGACTACCAACCTCCACTTCTCTACGGAGATAGTTGGAGTTCCGAATGCTCTGTAGATTATGAAGTGGTCGATGTAGTACTGACCGGGAGCTCCTCTACTAGTAGCCGCCGTGGGTGCTGGAGACCTGAGTTTCGGCTCGCGGTTTTCTAGTTCTGGTGCTGCGGGTACTATACCCGCGCCGGCCCTACTGAAAGTGCAGACGACCTCACCTAGCGAGTACTTTCTTACTACCGCTCTACACGAGGCAATGAAGTTGGTATCGTAAAATACGTGGTACTTGTAGAGCACGTAGTTCGTTCCTATAGGTTCGTTCTCACTGAAACTTACTCTAAGTCTAGATGTAGCTACGTACCTACTCAGTAAATCGACTAGGAAAGTCTCGACCTCCTTGAGAGGTTCCGATAGCGTGACCTCGATATCTAAGCACTCCAGCACCTTACCTATACCTCTAGCTGAAAGCGCCTGGGGGATCTTTACGTAGCACTCCACAGCGGGTCTCCTCTCAAGATCGCTAGAATCTCAATAAATCCTCTTCGAAACCACCTGGAAGAACGCTCTTGCTTAAGTATCGACATAGATATCTGCACGGGGTTCGATTGAGAGCTGCCGTCCTGCGCGAAAATGCCGAGATTAGAGTTGAGGGACTGCCCCGCAGGTACCCCGACCTACCGTGGCGTGAAGACCCTCTTTCAGTAGAAGACTACCCCGCTCCGGAGATAGGTCCGGGCCAGGTGCTGCTGAAGGTACTAGCGTGCGGTGTGTGCTATACCGATGTAGATATTGTTGAAGGTAGAGTTAGGTGCAAGCTCCCCGTAGTACCTGGGCACCAAATCGTTGGTAAAGTCGTCGAAGTAGGGTCGGAGAGAGGTAGTGGAATAGGTGTTGGTGATGTAGTTGGTGTTGCGTGGGTTGGGAGGACTTGCGGGAGGTGCTACTACTGCTCAACTAGTCGTGAAAATCTATGCGATAGCTTCACAGCTACGGGATGCCACGTAGATGGAGGCTACGCTGAGTACGCAGCTGCCTTCGCGGACTTCGTCTACAGAGTACCGCCCGCAGCGGACTACGTACATACAGCACCACTACTCTGCGCCGGGGCTGTAGGCTATAGAGCTCTTAGACTAGCCAATCTGGAAGACGGTGTGAGATTCGGACTCTTCGGCTTCGGAGCTAGTGCTCACATAATCCTCCAGGTAGTCAAGAAGTTGTTTCCGAGCGTCGAGGTCTACGTATTTAGTAGGAGTTCGGAGCACAGAAGACTGGCTGAAGAACTCGGAGCCGACTGGACTGGACACCCGAGCGACGACCCTCCCAAGAAACTTCACAGAGCTATAGACTTCACACCCGTAGGGGAAATAACGGCTAGAGCTCTCGAACTTCTAGAAAAGGGAGGTACCTTAGTTGTTAACGTAATTAGAAAGCAGACACTCGTAAACTTAGAGTACGCAAAGCACCTATGGCTGGAGAAGAGCGTTAGGAGCGTGGCGAACGTATCTCGAAGAGATGTTGAAGAACTACTGAGCATAGCGGCTAAGTACGGCATAAAAACGGAGGTCCAGATCTACAGCCTAGAGGAAGCAAACAAAGCTCTCAGAGACCTAAAATCGGCTAAGATAACCGGGTCGGCGGTTCTCAAGATAGCTTAGCTGTAGGTCGAGCTGCGCACTCGCTAAGGTAACGTACTCGTGTAGGTAGAATAGCACTTTCACTAACGCTCAGCCGGATTTCTTCAATTCTCTAAGAACTTCCGGTAGGTGCTTGAGGCTGTTGACGAGATACGCGGATTTACCGAGCTTCACTATTCCAATGGAGAGACTTCTGTTTACTAGAACCGCCTTAGCACCAGACATAAGGGCGCCGGCAAGGTCGTTCTCTAGCGAATCTCCTACATGAACTATCTCCTCTACAGGTAGCTTAAGCTTTCCAGCTACGTACTCGAAGATCTCTCTACTAGGTTTTTGAAGACCTACCTCGTCGGAGAATACGGTTAGGTCGAAGTACTTCAGCAGCCCGTTCTTGTGGAGAATGTACCTAGTGACCGCCCCGGGCCAGAACATCACATTTCCAAGAGTTGCCGTAGTGTAGCCTTCAGACTTAACTAGTTCAACGGCTTCCGCAGCATCGGGGTAAGCTAGCTTAGATATCTCGGGGTCCTCCAAGACTGTAGCAACCGCTTTGAATAGAGTTTCAGTAGAAACTCCGAGCTTGCTGGAGAAGAACTCTCCAGAATCTACGATTATTCTACTGAACCCCCCACCTAGTCTAACTCTAAGTGCTTCACTGTAGGTACTTAAGATCGAGTCGTATAGTTCCTCAAATCTTCTGCCGCTTAAAAACGATAGCTTCTTAGAGAGCGCTAAGTAGAACTTCGAGAGGTCCAGCAGAGTTCCCCATATATCGAAGGTTACAGCTCTCAACGTACTGACCCATAGAGTAGTGTGGAAAACAAAATAGGGCTGCCGGCGAAGAGCTGCTGCGAGGCAAGGTTTCGAGGATACCGGTTTTCTTAAAGAATTTCACCGTGAGCTCACTCCAGCTCTCGAAGAGAGCCTGAGTGTTTCTGAGCTGCGCACTCCAAGATGGTTAGAACCCATAGCTTAGGTAAGTCCTTTCTTTAACACCAATTTTCTAGGGTCTACACCGTAGAAGTAGCGTCCACTAGCGTGAAGAGGTATGTTCACTCCTTCAGTAAACAGAAAACCGAATCTATCCGCAACGCCTTTTCTAACTCTTGCACTAGTTACTTCGAGTACGTAGAGGTATGTTTCACCTATAGGATACTTACCGATAACCCTGGACTCCAAAATGGCTATGGACCTAGCTAATCCGGGGGGTGCTATAGTAGAGCTCTCTACGAGTTCTAGCCTAAATCTGGATACCTTGTCTACCTCTCTACCGGAAACGGAGCCGAGGTCGTAGACTAGCTGCGCGTCCCCTAGTTCCAGTATGTTTAAAGTAGCTTCACCGTGGAAGTCCAGACACTCTCTCGTGTACGCATACGAATCTATAGCGATAGCTACCGTTGGCGGTTCCTCACTTACAGGGGTATTCCAGCTAGCCGGCATGAAGTTAGCTCGCCTATTGGGACATAAAGTTCCCACGACGACTGTGGGTCTCGGGTGGAGTAGGTAGTAGAACTTCCCGGTAAATTCCTCAAACACAGTATCACCCACATAGAATTTAAACTAAGTAAATAACTTGGTATCAGAGGTAGAGTATGAGAAGCATTGCCGCTGTCGTAGTTGCCGGCGGGCTGAGGTTCTCGGAAATTCCTCCAGTACCCATTAGAGAGGGTGAAGTGCTAGTCAAAGTGCTATCGGCAGCTCTAACTTCTCTAGATGTTGCTGCCGCTAGAGGGTACGTCCCCCACGTCTACGGTAAGATTGCTGGTTCCGCTGGGCTAGTTAGAGTTGTTGAGCTAGGGTACGGTGTAGAGAATTTAGTTGTTGGAGAGAGCGCTGTGCTATCCCCCAGGTGCTTCACTGAGCTAGCTCTCTACAGAAACGGCGTGATGGCCGAGCAGTCCAGCGTTCACTCGAAGTGCTTGGAGCCCGTTCCTCAATCTGTAGACAGTCTAGTAGGTCTACAGGCATCACTACTCGCGCACGTACCTTCGATAAGTACTTCTCTCGCAGGTTCCTCGATGCTTATTGCTGGCTGCGGCTACGAAGCTTACGTGCTAGCTAAGCTAGTTAAAGATGAGCTGAAGACTGAGGCACTCTGCGTAAGCGAACTAGGCCTCCGCAGAGTGGCTAAGCTAGGTATTAAAGCGTACCTATGGGAGAAGGCGGGTGGACACTACGATTCAGTCTACGTAGCGTCCCTGGATCCGTACGTAAACGGTGTTGCCGTAAGAAGATGTAGAGATACTCTCTACATATCTCCCACAGTACCCGAGTACCTCGTACCGGTTGGAGTAGGTACTAGAAGTATTGTAGCACTATCTCAAGCTAAGATCGATACTTCGAAGGCCCTCGACCTATCCCGCAGATTAAATCGAGAAATAGAGACCGCGTACAAGGTGGTAGATAGCCTCAAAGCTGTAGCTGAGCAAGCCAGCTACACAAACTACGTAGCGTATGTGAGACCGTCAGATACGCAGAACGTGAGTGGCTTGCAGCGTGAAAGATAAAAAGCCTTGGTAAGAACTACCTACCGAGTTTTCTCCTAACTATTCTACCGAGAATCTCGATACCACTTCTTATTTCCTCTATACTCGGGTAGCTAAAGTTGAGTCTCATAGTGTTCCTACCACTCTCGTCGACAAAGAAGGGGGCTCCGGGTACGTAGGCGACGCCCTCGTCTATCGCTGTGGGCAGCATTTCTCTCGTATCTATCTCCGGGGGTAGCCACACCATTAGGAATAACCCACCGACAGGCTTCACCCACCAGGAGTTCTCCACCATGTTCTCCGAGAGAGCGCTGAGTATGGCGTCGCGCTTAACTCTATAGATCTTCCTAGCTTTCTCCACCGTCTCGCTGACAACGCCCTTCTCAATAGCTTCCTTAGCTATGTACTGAGAGAGTGTTGGTGTGTGTAGGTCCGCACTTTGCTTAGCTCTTTCAAATAAGTCTATCAACTGCTGGGGGCCTAGAATCCACCCTACTCTAATTCCTGGCGATAGCACCTTGCTCATAGTGCTTAGGTAAACCACTCTACCTTCACTATCCAGAGTTTTCAGCCTGGTTACGTCAGCCTCATCGTAAACAAAGAATGAGTACGGGTCGTCCTCAATTACTATGAAGTCGTACTGAGAAGCTAGTTCTAGAAGATGCTTCTTTCTCTCCGGACTCATAGTGGTACCCGCCGGGTTGTGGGCTATTGGAATTGTGTAGACGAACTTAACCCTCCTACCGGAGGATTCGAGGTTCCTCAGTTTTTCTTCTAGTACCTCAGTTCTCATTCCCCACTCATCGATTGGTACACCTACCACGTTCGGTCTAGCGGTTCTAAAAGCCGTTAGAGCCGCTAAGTAAGTCGGGTTTTCTGTAACTATGTAGTCGCCGGGGTCTATGAGGGTTCTAGATATTAGGTCTAGACCTTGCTGAGACCCTGTAGTAACGATTATGTCGTCCTCCTTCGAGACCTTAACGTCTTTGTCTTTTAAGTACTTAATTAGCGTCTGTCTAAATACCGTTACACCCTTCGTCGGGGAGTATTGTAGAGCTCTATCTCCGTAGTTAACTATGACTTCGTAAGCTATCTTCGCGAGGGACTCTCGTGGAAATGTTTGAGGGTCTGGATAGCCTCCTGTGAAACTTATAACTTTACGAGCTTCAACTACCTTCAGCAATTCGCGAATTTCAGACGCTCTAAAAACTTCCGACGCTCTGGCTATGAACTTACTGTAGTCCACGTAAACACCGCGCTTAAAGAGGGTTTTACGTATAATAAGCTTTTTAGTCAGCTACAGTAGAGTATTCAACTTTTTAAACAGGTTTAAACTTTATACCGTAGTATATTATCCCGTACGGATCGTCTGAAACATACTTTCTCAGCACAGCCTCAACCTCCATACCTTCTCTAACTTCGCTATCGCGAATACTCACGATCTCACCTACCACTCTCACACCCTCACCCAGCCTTACAACTCCAACTACTTCGGGCAGCCTATCTTCACTAGAATCCCTCTTGAAGTACACCTTCGTAAATTCTTCAACAACGCCTACCCCAGCGGATTCAGCGTACTCTACTCTACCAGACCCGCAGTACGGGCAGGTAGGTCTCTTAAATACCACTTTCTTACCGCAGTCTCCGCAAATGGTGATCACTAGCTTGTACTGATTTTCTCTAACTCTCCAAAACTGAGGTGCGGAGAGCTTCACGCAGATCACCTCTTTAAGACAAGTACTCGAGATAGGTTGTCCGGACCGCTCATTGAGTGAACTACCCCATACTCTGAAGAAGTGGTTCTACCTCCTAAACCAGTTGTTAGTAGCTTAAACACCTCGTATACCTGGTAAACACCGGTAGCACCTATAGGGTGACCTCTAGCTTTAAGACCGCCACTCAAGTTCAGATGCTCGAACTCGCCTAGACCGCACTCATTGCTTAAGTACCCCAGAGCTCTGAGTATAGCTATAGGGTACGGAGTGTAGCTATCGTGTAGCTCAACTACTACCTTCCTCAAGTTAAGCCCGAACTTCTCTACAGCAACTTTCAGAGCTTTAGTTGAAGCGCTTAGATCTGAGATCCTCTCTCTGGCATACGCTGGCAGTCCTACTTCAGCGTTAGTGTAGACCACCTCAACTGAGGAGTCGCTTCTACTCGGAGTACTCGACAGCACTAGAGCGGCAGCTCCATCACCAAGAGCGAAGCTATCGTACAGTGTTAGAGGGTCCGCTAGAACCTGAGCATCTCTAAATGAATCGTAGGATATCTTGAACTTCAACATAGCGTGAGGTATCGACGTGGCGTTCTCGTGCATTCTGATAGCCCACTCGCTGAAGCACTCCCTCCTAATTCCGGACTTAATGAGTTCTTTCATTGCGAGAGACGCGTAGGCGGGTGGGGTAACCCCCCTCAAAACTTCGTATTCGTAATCTAGTGTAAGTGTGTAGAAGTAGTTGGTTGTGTAGGTGGGGTACTCAGTGACCTTCTCAATGCCGAGAACTAGCGCTTTCCTAGCTCCACCGGATCTAACTAGTGACGCGGCTAGCTCTACTGCCGCTAAGCCTGAAGATTCACCGGATTCAACTCTAACTACGGGAATTCTCCTACCTAGCCACTGAACTACGTGGGTCCCCAGGTCTATCTGATGCGCTGAGAGCTCTGGTAGAGCTGAGGAAATGACTACGTAATCTACGTCCAGACACTCAGAACAGTCTCTAACTACTCTGTAAGCTAGGTCTCTGTACCCGAGCTCGAAGTGCCTATCGACCTTAACGGCAGAGCCGCCGACTACGTACGCACTCACTTCAACCACCTACGTTTCTCAGAAGAAGTCCTCTGAACTTACTGTACTCTCCGTATGTTACTTGAACTTTGAAATTCACCATATCGACTACTCTAGGACCTTTCTTCACTAACTCAAGTACGCTGTCTCTGACAACTATGCTGAAGGCATCGCTTCCAGCACCACTACCAAACGTAGCAACTAGGATTCTACTACCCGGACGAGCTTCTTCAAGTACCTTAGCTAGTCCTAGGAGTGCTGATGCGTTGTAGGTATTGCCTATATAGGGAGTAACGAGCCCCGGAGCGACCTTCTCCTGGGGTATTCCAAGAGACCTAGCTACTTGCAGCGGGAATCTACCGTTGGGTTGGTGAAATATCGCGTAGTCGAAGTCCCCCACTTTCAGTCCCGTTTCCTCTAGTAGCAACCTAACGGCACTAACTATGTGGTGGAAGTACGCAGGTTCCCCGGTAAATATCTCAGCGTGCTCAGGGTACGGGGAGCGGTCCCTCCGCCAGAAGTCCGGTGTGTCGGTAACGTACGTTACACTTGCCTCTATCGCAGCCGCTGAACTACTTCCAGAACCAATAACGAAAGCAACCGCTCCGGAAGAAGCTGTGAAGTCCAGTAGGTCTCCCGGATTTGCCTGCGCGGTATCGGACCCTATGACTAGAGCATTCCGAGCTAGACCGCTCTTCACGAGTCCTACCGATATTCTCACACCTTCACCAGCGGCTCTACAAGCAAACTCTAGGTCTGAAGCTAGCTTTCTCTTCTTAACTCCCAGCGCATCGGCTATTATCGTAGCTGATGGTTTTACAGCGTAGGGCTTGGATTCAGTACCGAAGAACACCGCGTCTATATCGTCACCACCTACACCAGCTCTCCGCATAGCTACTCTAGCGGCGTACCAACCCATAGTCACGGAATCCTCATCTTCTTCAGCTACAGACTTCTCCACTATTCCTAGAGCCTTAGGCAGTCTAGAATCGTACCCCCAGAGAGCTGCGATTTCTTGAGCGCTCAATCTAAATCTAGGTATGTACGCACCCCAACCTCTAATACCTACCTCCAAGTAGATTACCAGTACCTACTTCAGCTACAGGTATTTAAGTTTAAATAAACTGACTATAAGAACTTCAATGAACTGTACGAACTACTTCCTTACGTATAGCCAGCAGGAAACTACGCGACCTCTCCCTACCTCAATTTCTGGGGGTTCCTTAGATTTGCACACGTCCATCGCGTAGGGGCATCTTGGGTGGAATCTGCAGCCGGGTGGTATGCTAGCTGCGCTAGGTATCTCACCTTTGATAGGCACTTCCCTCATCTTCAACCTATTCCTCGGGTCTGGTTCTGGAACTGCCGCTATTAGTGCTTTAGCATACGGGTGCAGTGGGTCGTTAACTATATCGCTTATAGAGCCCTTCTCAACTATAGAACCTAGGTACATTATTGCTATCTTATCGCAGATGTACGACGCAACTGCGAGGTCGTGCGTTATGAATATGTACGTCAGATTTCTAGTTGCTTTCAAATCTAGCATTAGCTGCAGTATCTCGGCTCTAATCGATACATCGAGCATGCTCACAGGTTCGTCGGCAACTACTAGAGATGGATTGAGTATGAGAGCTCTCGCAACGGCAATTCTCTGCCTCTGACCTCCAGATAGCATGTGCGGGAATCTCTCAGCAAACTCCTCTGGAGGCGTCATTTTCACTTCTTCAAGTATTTTGAATACGAACTCCCTCTTCTCATCGTCCGTAGCTCCAAGTGCGTGTATGTCCAGGGGTTCCTTCAGGATATCGTAAACTCTCATTCTTGGATTGAGCGAGCCGTACGGATCTTGAAAGATTATCTGAACATCCCGCCTCAGCAACTTATCTACGTACCTCGGTAGCTTAGCGGTTAGGTCTACGTACTTTCCATCTACTAGGAACCCCGGAGGTATCTCGGATAGTACCTCCTTTCTAGGCATGTAGAGAGCTTTCCCACCGGTGAAGTCTATTAATCTAACTATCAACCTGCCGGTAGTAGTCTTACCGCACCCAGATTCCCCGGCTAAGCAGAATATCTCTCCTTCCTGAACTGCGAAGCTTACGCCATCTACCGCTCTAACGTACCTAGGCTTCTTAAACATCAGTATCTCAACTAGAGACCTTCTCAGCGGGAAGTACTTATAGGCCTTCGTAACTACGAGCTTGGAGCTCACACCGCATCACCTCTTCATGTATAGCCAGCAGGAAACCGTGTGGTCCTTCTCTACCTCAATTTCTGGGGGCTCCTCGGACCTACATACGTCCATCGCGTAGGGGCATCTTGGGTGGAATCTGCAGCCGGGTGGAGGCATTCTAAGGTCTGGTGGAACGCCGGGTATCCAAGTTATTTTCTCCTTCGATCTAAGTCTTGGAATACTTCTGAGAAGTCCCTGAGTGTACGGGTGCAGGGGGTTTCCGAACACTGCCTCCGAAGCTCCTAGCTCGACAATCTTCCCAGCGTACATAATTCCAGTCTTATCAGCTATTTCAGCTATTATGCTCAAGTCGTGAGTTATGAATATCATCGCGTTCCTCTCCGCCTGTCTAAGTTCTTTGAATAGATTCATTATCTGAGCTTGTATAACTACGTCGAGAGCTGTCGTCGGTTCGTCGGCTATCACCAGCCTAGGCTTCAGTAGTAGGGCCATAGCGATCATAACTCTCTGCTTCATACCACCGCTCAGTTCGTGAGGATATCTTCTAAGAATGTCCGGTGTTAAACCAACCTTCTTAACCATTTCAGCGGCTATCTCCAGGGATTCCTTAACGCTTAGACCTTTGTGGATAACTAGAGGCTCGGAGAGCTGGTGGCCGACGGTGTACACCGGGTTTAGAGCGTTCATAGCACCCTGAAAGACCATGCTTACTTTAGACCACCTAACCTTTCTCAACTCAGCCGGTCTGAGCTTAGTTATATCTATTCCATCTACAACTATGGACCCGCGCGTGATTCTACCGGGAGGCGGCACTAGTCCCAGAATACCGTAGCCGAGAGTTGACTTACCACTACCAGACTCACCAGCAATTCCGAGAGCTTCTCCTTCACCCAGACTTAAGCTAACTCCATCAACAGCTCTAACTATCCCGGTTAGTGTGTAGTAGTACACACGTAAGTCGTTCACACTTAGTACTGTGGATGACATCCGCGACACCACGCCGGCCGGCTCACTACTATCTACCGGTCTCAGTATAAAAAATTGTTTATTGCTGCTTTAATATTTAGTAGCTGCAGAACCCCCACTACTCCCAAGGTAGAACTTATAAATCCTTAGACAATAAGGACACGGAAGAATCTGAACGGTAGAGAAGAAGAACGGAGCGCGGAGCCTAAACGATAGAATTGAAATTAGATGATGAAGTGGGCAGCCCTTGAGAAGTGAAGACACTAGTTCACACTGATTCAGCGAGTCCTCAGCGCCTTTAAGTTGAACTCAACTGCAAGCACCAGCTCTACTAGACATGTGGAGCAGTCGCTGCGAACCTTCTACTTTAGAACTCAAGTACTCTACGAATGAGTTGAAGTCCATTCTGCGACCTAGACGCACTAGTGACCGGCTTCCCACGGCCTCTGATTCGCAGCTCCACAAGAGCGCGTAGCTAGGAGATCGCCGCAGGGAGAGGGCTTAAGTAGAATTCAAGCCATTAGGTCTTGAAGTTCTCTAAGCGTTGGAAACTCCAGCACCCCAACGTCCGGGGCGGCTATCACGGGCTTCAGCGTCTCGATCTCTACGCGATCTCTAATAATAGGCGATAGATACGTTTCTCTACGCAGTGTAACCCTAGACCCGGTCTGGTATACACCAACAGCCGGTAGTACCACGACCTTCTTCTCGTAGTTTCCTATGTTTCCCACCAGAAAACACGGAAACTTTCCGATAAACCCTATGGAGTCCCTGAGGGCGATACTTGGGTGCTCGTGACCCATGATCAAGTACTTCCACGACTGGGAGAGCAGTTCTTCTTTCAGTGGCTTATGCCCGTGGACTACTAGGAATGGTGGTAGTAGGTAGCTGTCCACGATCTCGAACTCGAACCACCTCCTCATCGTAGGTAGGAAGTTGTCGTGATTTCCTCGAACGACTACCACATCTCTAACGTACTTCTTAACGTATGCTAGTAGTTCAGCTAGCTCGATCTTCTCTATTCTACCGAGAGTGTTGAAGAGATGCTTAACATCTCCAGCAAACACAACTCTATCGATACTCGCACTACTGAAAGCTTCTTCCAAGATCTTCAGAGTATTCCTGAGTTGAAATCTGGGTATGTAGCCACCCTTAGAGGATATCTCCTCTTCAAACCCTATGTGAGTATCCGCTAGAACGAGTACTCTGTGAGCTCTTATGTAAGCAGCTGAAAGTTCGCCGACGGTCTCTAAGCCCGGCACCAGCTCCGTTTCTCCAACCCAAGAAATCGGTTCTTCGTAGCTTAATAACGAGTTAGCGTGTGCGCGCTTCCCTAGCTCATCTACTCTAGAACCCCCGACCTCCGGAAGGAGTTGCCTTGGTTTATAAGCTTTATAAACCTTATTAATCTGCTACACGGGGTGGTGCATGAGTAAAGTCACTCCTTTAATTAAAATTGAAAACATTGTAGCAACGGTCACACTTGAGCAGGGACTTGATCTAGGGGCCATAGCTAGGTCTATACCTAACGTAGAGTACGATCCGGAGGAGTTCCCCGGGCTAGTTCTTAGACTCGATAATCCTAAGTTAACGGCTCTGGTATTTGGAACTGGGAAGATGGTTATTACTGGAGCCAAGAAAACTGAGATGCTCATTAAGGGATTCAAGAGAATACTCAGGCTATTCTACAAGCACGGAATACTGGTCACCGGTAAGCCGAGAATACAGATACAGAACGTCGTAGCTTCAGCAAATCTCAACGCTGAAGTCAATCTTGAGATAGCCGCTGAGTACTTAGATAACGTGATGTACGAACCGGAGCAGTTCCCGGGGTTGATACATAAGATGAATAACCCCCGGGTAGTGCTCTTGATATTCAGTAGCGGTAAGATGGTTATAACTGGAGCTAAGAGCGAGGAAGAAGTAGTTCAGGCTGTTCAAAACATATATAGAAAGCTAGATGAAATCGGTGCTTTAAGAGAAGTATCGGAAGAATTCTCAGCGGAGGAGGAGGTACTGTAGAGACTTCTAGATGTAGCTCGAGCTGCGCTTCCTCGAGGCACTGTTTAGTAGTACTGAGTTTCTAGAGAGAGCTGATGCCACGACATCGGATATCCTAAGTGGTTCGGGCATTGAAGACACCAGCTGTACTGAAGAAATTAACTTAGCTACATCTATCTCTAGTTCACCAAATAGTGCTACCCTCATAGTCTTCCACCTAGTTTCGATGAGGTTTGACCTGGAGTAGGCCTTCAGTATTACTCCGAGTCTACTCCCCCAGTCTGTAAAGTGCGACTTTAGAGCCTTCTCGATCTTCTCTATAGAGGGTTCGAATTTGTAGATAACGACGACCAGCTTACTGAACTGAAGTAGGGAGTCGGGGTCTATAGTATTGAATCCAGCTACCGTAACCCCATCTAGAAAAACAACGTCGGCACCCCCAAGTTCTCTCAGAATCTCGACGGCCCTCTCAGTAC
This sequence comes from Sulfolobales archaeon, assembly GCA_026419835.1. Lineage (GTDB taxonomy): Archaea > Thermoproteota > Thermoprotei_A > Sulfolobales > NBVN01 > DRZP01. Next base: position 35,480 of record JAOAKQ010000003.1, read on the forward strand.
CGTCGGTACCATCGACGGTAACTAGCTTCACCTTAACGTCCTTCGGTAGCTTACCTTGGTATAGAGTACCCACTAGAAAAGTACTTAGCTTTAGCTCTTTAAAGCTCGGGGGGAAGAATCCGTCATCTATTCCTACCATTCTTAAGTAGCTTAACATACTCACCAATCCTAGTGTCTGAACTAAGTACTTTCAGTATAGCTGCGGAGTCTACTCCTAGAGCTACCTCCCTGGTCTTTCCGTACCGACCTCTACTCACTACTTTCGATGTTAGTATGCCGAGCATATCTAGCTCACTAACTAGGTCACTAACCCTTCTCTGAGTTAGAGGTTCTAATCCAAGAGCTTCGCACACCCTCCTGTACACTAGGTACAGACTACCGGTAGATTCCGCGAAGCCACCCCCGATGGCTAGAGACAGCAGAACTAGCTTGCTGTGGTACGGAAGAGTTCGCACAACCTCCATAGCTGCGTTCAGCTCCAGCTCCTCCCTAGCTTTCCTGGCGTGCTCTACAGTTACCCTAGATGCGTTATCGCGCTCAGCGATTTCCCCGGCGAATCTGAGCAGGTCGAGAGCTCTCCTAGCATCTCCATGCTCTCTAGCCGCTACTGAAGCACAGTAACCTACTACACCGTCTTCGAGAACTCCGTCTCTAAAAGCTAGAGCGGCTCTCTCCCTTAAAATATCCGCAAGCTGGAGAGCGTCGTACGGCGGGAAAACTATCTCAACCTCCCCTAGACTAGACTTAACTCGCGGGTCCAGAGTCTCGACGAACTTTACGTCGTTAGTTATACCTACAATACTGACCTTACTCCTCCTGAGCTCGTCGTTCACTCTCGTAAGCCTGTAGAGCAGGTCGTCACCAACCTTCTTAACGAGAAAATCCACTTCATCGAGCACTATGGTAACTACGATTCTCTTGGAATCTACGTACTCTCTGAGTCTATTGTGTAGCTCTGCAACGGATAGACCTGTGAAAGGTATTCTAACCCCTACGTCCGACCCTATTTTAAATAGGACTCTGTAGTTGGTGTCTTCATTGCGGCAGTTCACGTAAGAGAACTTGAATACATCTATACCTACCTTCTCGGCGTGCTCAACGAATCTCTTAATAACGTACTTTACGACGGCAGTCTTACCCGTCCCGGTTAGACCGTATATAAAGATGTTGCTAGGTTTCTCAACTCTTAAAACCGGGGATAGGAGCTCGGCAATCTTCTTAATGTACTCCTCTCTGTGGGGAAGCCTATCGGGTACGTAATCGGATGAGAGGGCTTCCCTGTTCTTGAAGATCCTGCTCTCACCTAGAGCCCTCTTAATTACCTCAGATACTACATCCTCCACGAACTCAGCCCCCACACACTAGCTGCGGTTCTATAATTATCTGCGGTACATAACGACCGAGGAGCTCTCCCTCAAACTACGTAGGTAGCGGTATTCACGGGACGCTAGCTACTTTAAGAATTTAAGCAGGAAACCGAAACTAGAAAACTGGCCGTACTAGAAGACTTACTGGAGTGATGAGTCTTACAAGGGATGAGTAGTGATATCTGAACCCGCGGCTGACCCGCTCTCTATATCCCCCCGCTTATCGTTAGAAAGACTCCGTTGAGATTCGGAGACCTTACAGCAAGTTCTATCGCTCTATACACTTCTTCTGGAGTAACGAATTTCTTCGTCGGTATGGAGCTTATGGCCTCTTCTCTCAATTCTCTACTCGCCCTAGGGTTATCGACCCACCCAACAGCAATACCAACGACTCTCACTCTAGGTGCTAGTTCCTTAGCTAGGTACCTAATTACATGCTGGAGACTACCTCTAGACGCTACGTATGGAAGTGAAGGCTTTATCCTAACGTAAGCTTCGTGACCGCGGGTAGCTATCATATCGGTAAGAAATACTATGAGACCTTCCTTCATTTCCCTACCTAGTCTCAGGGCTATATAGGAAGGTGCTACTAGGTTCACTCTAACTAAGTAGTTAAACAACTCCTCACTAACTCTAGCTAGAGGTGTTGAATCGTAGTACGATGCTGAGAGAACTACCAGATTGGGCGTACCGACCTCAAGAACTTCTCTAATGAAGTCTTCGAGGGGTCCCACACTGAAGTCCCACTTTATCACTCTAGCCAGAGAACCTCCCACCACTGGATCGACCACGAGCTCTCCAAGGACTTCTTCGGAGCTCCTGTAGTGCAGGATCAGTCTGTAGTTCTTTGCTAAGTAGGGAACGAGCTTCCTCCCCAAAACACCCGTTGAGCCGGTAAAGAGAGCTAGACTCAAGCTAGACCCCCCGGGCTGCGTAGTAGATCAGCATTACTGCGTAGAGAGGTGCCGTAAGCGGGTCCGTTCTAAATCTTACCTCCTCAATTCTACCCCCTCTCTCAACTACCTTGTTGAAGTAGTACCTATAGCTGTGTACTTCCACATCAGTTGTAAAAGCTAGTACCTTATTGAATAAGCTCCCTACGTATAGATGAACTGTGGGGATGCCGGTCATGTAGGCCCTCCCGCAGCTCATTCTCAGCGAGACTGCTTCGGCCGCAGGTTCTAGCGTGGGTGTGTAGGTAACTATGTAGGGTTCCGAGAGCGCTTCTCTAATGGCTTTCAGCTCTCTTTCGTACCTCTCCACTAGTTCGTCAGCTACATCAGCTAGCGAGAGGCACTCATCTCTAATTCTATCAGCCCTCTTCTGCAGGTCTCTTCTACTCAACTTAGATGCTGCGTACGCTAGGACGCTGAGTACTTTAAGAAGCCCCATGTTGTCCAGCTTTATCTCCACTCTACTCAGGTCTTCATACCTACGCTTCAAGACCTCGGGTAGTGGTTCCGAGATAAGTGAGACTCTGTGACCGGTTAGTGATAGCTGGTCGAGAAGTACGTACAGGTCGTTCAGTCCTTCCGACGTCGAGATCAGTAGTACGTCCAGCTCCCTACCTTCATAGTACGGTGCTACGTAGTAAGCCAGCTCGTACGGCTCTACGTAGAAGACGCTAACACTCGTTAGGGAGTTCATTAGGTGCGCAAAGTACTTACCGATACCTCTATAGAGACCGGTAGAGCTCACAATTACACTCCCCCTACCTTCAACTAGCCTCTTCACTAAGTCAAGCACTAAGTCCTTATCCGGGTCCAGCTTCAGAGTTCTTCTAATCGTATCGCTCCAAGCACTCATTCTAACGCCAAGTACGCTACTCAAAAGAAATTTTTACTGCTTACGCCTCTATTAGATCGCAACTACAGCGCTGACTAAAGCTTATAATGTTTTTACCTTAGTTTCTTCTTGGCGGGGGTGCCCGAGCTAGGTCGAAGGGGTCGGGCTTAGGCCCCGATGGCGTAGGCCTGCGTGGGTTCGAATCCCACCCCCCGCACCTTGAATGGACAGCAAGCCACGCGCTTCTACGGTCAGAAGTTCTTTCAAGTTTTCTTCCACTGGCGTATTAGCTGGTGCCTTAACCGTTTTTCCGACCTTTACTTGAACTGCAACTACGCTAATCTACCTTGAAAACTTTAATTCACTACGGCGAGTTCCATCTCTTAACACTTCCCAATAGCTTAACTTGGCCGAACGACACTAAGTTCCTTCTTACTTCAATATCGATGTCGGTAGAGCTATGGACACATACTCTCAAAGTACTTCAGCGTAGGGATATACCATTAAACTTCTTGAGTTCGTGGGCGGATACTTCAACTAACTTAAGTCCCTTCTCGCAGTCACAACCTCTTTCTCTTTGACGAGCGATATATGAACTTCTCGATTTAACGACCGGTTGGGGGACTACATAAATAGCACCCCACAGGTCCTAGAGATCTGTGAAGAGGAAGATGGTAACTGTAGCACGTGGAATCAGAGGTATTTCGAGGTTAAAGAAGGAGGCGCAAATTTTTATTATAGCACTATAGGTTGGGTGTTAGGTCAATGGTTTTTCAAATAAATTTAAATGACGTCTTAAATTGCTTCAGGTCCAGCGTTAAGAGAGCAGCTAACGAAGAGGAGGTGAAGATCGGGGTATCTAGGTGCATTGAGGAGAAGGTCCTAGCGCCTCTGGGCATAACTCAGTACGGACATTACGAGTACACGCTTATTTCGGGGGGCAGAGTCGACGCTCTATACGGACATGTTGTAGTAGAGTATAAAGCACCAGGCAAGCTCTCTTCGATGCTGGATAAGGCTAAGGAGCAGATTGTGAGATACATAACTGAGATAGCTAAGTCAAAGAATGAGTGGAGTAGGTATTTCGGAGTCGTAGTTAGCGATAAAATAGCGTTCGTAAAGTACGATAAGCAGAGAGATGAGTGGATTCTCAGAGGACCTTACGATATCGAGAAAGAGGTCGTCGTTAAGTTCATAGAAGCTCTTAGAGGACTTGGAAGAAAAGCGCTAAGAGTAGATACGATTCTAAAAGACTTCGGTCCTCAATCTGAGGTCGCTAGGAGGGCTATTCGCGCTCTCTACAATAAACTAGCCGGCTCCAAGAACCCGAAAACTAGAGCTCTCTTCGAAGACTGGATAAGGCTCTTCAAGCAGACAACGGGCTACGACCCAAGTAAGTTTAAGGAACTGCCCGACTTAATCTCAGAATACGGACTGCCTAAGAAAGTAGATGCTGACGCCTTGATGTTCTCGATTCAGACGTACTACGCTTTCTTAATGAAGCTCTTGGCAACTGAGGTAATGTACATCTACGGAAGCGGTAACTTCTACAAATCCTACATAGCTGAGTTGGACGATGCGCATACTAAGGGTGGTGCTAACGCGTTTAAAGAGGCTCTAAAAAGACTCGAAAGCGGTGGAATATTTAGGCAGCTCGGCTACGAGAACTTCCTCGAGGGCGACTACTTCTCTTGGTATCTGGATGAGCTAGACGAGGAGCTGGCGAAGGTCCTAGTAGAGATTGTGAAAAAACTAGGGGAATACGAACCGGCTACTCCTCAATTGGAGCCTGAGTCCGCTAGAGACCTATTGAAGAGATTGTACCAGCACCTAGTTCCGAGGGAGGTGAGGCACGGCTTAGGCGAGTACTACACGCCGGACTGGCTAGCCGACCTACTATTGGATGAAATGGGGCTCGGCCTAAGAGACCTGGAGAGCGCAGGGAAGGAGGACCCGCTCAGACCTCTACAAATCAGAGTCCTGGACCCGGCCTGCGGCTCCGGCACGTTCCTAGTTAGGTACATAGCTAGACTAAGAGAGTACGCTGAAGAGCACTACCTGAGGGATAAGCTAGTAGACCATCTACTGAAGAACGTCGTTGGCTTCGACCTGAACCCACTGGCTGTGCTAGCGGCTAGAACCAACTACCTACTAATGGTCGCGGACCTACCCAAGCGTGGTAGAATAGAGATACCAGTATACCTAGCGGATTCACTGATGGTCGAGAGGAGAACTACGCTTATTGGAAGTGTGTACGTGCTGAGAACCGTGGTTGGAGAATTTCAACTACCAGCTAGCTTGGTAGAGGAGAGCGGTCAAACGGACCTGCTATCGAGAACGCTATCTGAACTAGAAAACGCTCTCGAACGCAGATATGAAGTAGAAAACTTCAAGAGTAGATTGCGGAATGTCTTTGGGAATTTATCGAATAGCGAGATCGACGTGTTGGCCGGTCTATACGACAAGTTGCTGAAGCTAGAGAAAGAAGGTAGGAACGGAGTTTGGGTATCGATTGTAAGAAACGCGTTTGCACCTATGCTAAAGGGTAGATTTGATTACGTAGTAGGTAATCCTCCATGGGTTAGATGGGAGAGCCTGTCGGAGGAGTATAGGAAGCTCTCGAAGCCTCTGTGGGAGCGCTATGGAATTGTGGGAGCCGGTGCTGGCTTTAAGAGGGATCTCTCGATGCTGTTCCTGGCTCGGTGCTTCGACCTCTACCTAAAGCCCGGTGGAAGACTGGCGTTCCTAATGCCGCTCACGGTCCTCAAGACTGAAGCCGGTGCTGGTTTTAGGAAGTTCTTAGCCACTAAAACGAGGATATTGGTTGTACACGACTTAGTGTCGCTCAATCCATTCGAGGGAGCTACGAACAACGCCTCTGCAGTAGTCATCGAGAAGGTATGCGAGCTAGATGATACTACCAACTTCAGTAAATGTCCAGGGCTCAGCATGGTAATTAGCGAAAACGAGGCAGTGAAGAACGTCGTATGGGTTAGCGGAACTGGTAGGGCTATACCCACGGACGCTCGATTGGATGAGATCAGGGAACGGGTGAGTATGTACGAGGCCGTGATGACCCCTATAGAGGAGAAAGACCCTTCTAGTCCGTGGATGCAGGTGAAAGGCGATCTGCTCCCCTACATCAGAAGGGTAACTGCCGGCGAATCCTACTACGTCGCACACGAAGGCGTTCTAACGGCTCTTAACCAAGTCTACTACCTACAGATTAAGAGAACGTTGCCCGATGGCAGGCTTCTGGTCGTGAACCCCCCGGAGCCGAGTCAGAAGAGAGTGGTTGAAGAAGTTGAGGCAGTGGTGGAGTCTGACTTAGTCTACCCACTGGTAAGAGGTAGAGATGTGAAGAGGTGGTACGTAGAGTATAGAAATAGGCACATAATAATTCCCCACTTCTCCGGAACCGGCGACCCGATACCGGAGGGAACTTTTAAGACAAAGTACCCGGGAGCCTACGGGTACCTATATCGCTTTAAGAATGAATTGATGAAGAGAAGTATAAAACCCTTCCTAAGCTTGAGGGAGAAGATGAACAAATCCGAGCATCCAGCCGAAAGAGACCTTGCACGTAGGAGGCTCGAGGAGAGCTTCTACATACTCGATAACATAGGTTCGTACACCTTCAAGCCGTACAAAGTCGTGTGGAGGCATATCACTAGAGCCGCAACTGGGAAGCCCACGACATTCGGTTGCGCCGTTCTCGAACCGAGAAACGGTAGACCGACCGTACCGAACGATAAGCTCATGGCGATCGCGTTCGATAACTCCGCCGAGGCACACTACGTTGCTGGAGTACTGAATTCGAGCATTGCTAGGCTGGTAGTAGCTACGTACTGCGTAGGAACTGAAGTATCAACACACGTAGTGAAGTACGTAAAAATCCCGAAGTACGATCCGGGGAATTTAGTGCATCGAGATATATCTGAGTTCTCCAGGAAGGCTCACGAACTAGCTAGGTGCATCTACGCGTCAGCCAAACCGGAATGCTGCAGGAACATCGAAGACCCTGAGGAGGAGCTTAAGAGAGTTGAAATTGAGTTAGACAAAGCTGTCGCAAAGCTATACGGAATACCAGATACCGCCATCGAGGACATTAGGAAGGTTTTCAAAATTCTAGCCGGAGAAAGCGGTGGAAGAGACTAAGGAGTTCAAAAGTCTTAAATGCGTACTATCAGCGTTTAGGTTAAGCCATAGTTACCTTTTCAGTTCTAGGACGTGAAAAGCTATATGTAGGTTCAGATCTCATTGCCAATCGGTGCAGTAAGCAGTGTTACCATGTTCGCACCTTAACTCTAGGAAAACATAGGCATCCGGTAACTTTCTTGAACGTGGAATGTCGATTGAATACATTATTCAAAATACTGAAATCGGTCGGACTTCAGTTTGGAAGCGGCGCACTAAACGACGTTAACGCAACGGTAAAATAATTGATAAAGAGAAAAGAGCCTGTACTTAAGTTACTTAAGCCCTGGATAAGCTCTCAAAGTGTAGATCGCAAATAACACTATTGCTGAGCCACCTATAGCTCCAGCTCCGCCTACGTAAAACACCTCTGAGGTTTTCAATCCCATAAACTTTCATAAGTATTAACCTTGCTGCTATCGTAACGAGAACCGCTATACCTGCTGGTGCATTAAGAATCATCAAGCCGGTCGCTAGTAGTATCCCTATTTGTCTTTCAGGGCCACCAAGCAATTGGAGTACGAAGCCTATCTGCGCCCAAGTCGGGAGCCATCTAGCTAGTTGCGGGTCGGCTGCAGCTCTAGCCGTAGCTGCTAGCGCTCTTGATGCCGGTGGGAAGAGCTTTAGACCTTCAAAGTAGGCGCGATAGAAAAACATAACCATGGTGAACGCTACAACAAGAGAAAGTACCTTAGCAAAGAACTGCACGACCTACTTACTTTCTCGAAACCTACACTCTTTCCCTCACCTCTAAGGAGCCACCCGGTCTTAAGATCGTGACTCAGGTCAGCCATACCAGGTCCGGTTGATGCTACGTACGCAACGTGTATAGATGCGGCAAGTGGTGGGAATCCTAGTAGGATTCCTACTATTAGTGATGCTAGCGCCGTAGCAAAGGCCGGGAACCACCCAGCGTACATTCCAGATTGCGCAGATCAGCGTAGTGAACCAGGCCCGGAAGCCCGTGTATAGAATCCATGTGGTGAAGAGATTGAGATCGACTAGTGTGTTTAATCCAGTTGCCAAGCCCAGTAATAGCGCACCCGCGGTAAAGAGAGCGAGGCTTACTACTAGTTTTCTTAGTGCCTCACCAGGTCCTACTAATGTCGTAATGGGTGTGTGAGAACTACTTTGAGACCTCATTCTTACTTTGTAGTAGAGTATGGTGAATTGTATTAGTGCCGCTATGCTAGCACCAACCATGATGTCCTGCGGGGCGTATACCTTGAGTAGGTCTACACCGAAGAGTTGAGGTCCATATGCCCTGAGAACGAGGCCTACACCAAAGGCTGTTATCGCAACTATCTGTGTTATAAGTGTTATGCCGGCGACGTCTCCTGGATAACCTAGATACGTTAATGCACCATCGAAGACCATGCCGTAGAGCAGTAGTAAAGCCCTCTTACCACGCCCTATCGCAGCCTTAATAGCTTCAGCTGTAGCTACACCAGGTGGCCACGGATTTTTAGCTGGGTAGAACGGTGGGTCGAAAACCCAGTATGCGAGTATTATATCTATTATTCCACCAATGAGTACTCCTAAGGCTACCCCATAGAAGGGGGCGCCACCAGTAAGTCCACGCAGATATGGCACAGCTATTGTGAGTAGCAATACGTTCCCGGCCTGAAAAGTTGCGCCCGATACTACAGTCTGCATGAGGTTTACCCTACGCACGTCCCCCACGCGTTTAGCGATCTCTATCGGCATGTATGAGAATGCTATTGCTATAAGTGCGCCAATGATCGATGTGTTAGGATTTATATCAACTCTGCTGATTAGCTCTAAACCTATTATAGCACCAAAGCTTGAGTTATACTGCAAGTGAGACTATGTCTACTCTTAAACACGTCTTAAGTATAGTAGACCTTTTAGAACACCCTAAAGTCAACGGCCTCGCCATCAAAAAATTTTTGAAGAGAAAAATCTCGATATTCAGACAAAAGTCGAGACTCTGCGTGGGTCTAAAGGTTCTACGGACTTCGTTTTGATGAAGATTCCTGGAGCTTCCGGTAAGACCGCCGGTGGTTCAGCACCGACCCTCGGTATTGTGGGTAGGCTCGGAGGTGTTGGTGCTAGACCGGCATACATAGGAATGGTCTCAGATGCTGATGGTGCTGTAGTTGCCTTAGCCGCAGCCTACAAGATAGCTGAGATGAGTAAGAGAGGCGATATTCTACCAGGTGATGTTACACTTACCACGCACATATGTCCTAACGCACCCACGAGACCCCACAAGCCCGTTCCCATGATGGATGGAGTCGCCGATAGATATATTTGAACTGTTGAGAAGGGAGGTCACTCCAGAAATGGATGCCGTTCTTTCAGTTGATGCTACTAGGGCTAACTGGGTCATAAAACATACTGGTTTCGCTATAACGCCGACAGTTAAGGAGGGTTGGATACTTAAGGTAAGTCCGGACCTCATAGATATATACGTAAGGGTAACCGGCGAGGCGCCGGTGGTAGTACCGATAACGATGCAGGACATAACACCTTACTCAACACCTGTGTACCACATAAACAGTATGATGCAGCCTTGGCTCTACACTAGCGCGCCAGTAGTTGGTGTAGCTATAACTGCTAGGATGGCATTACCCGGGTCCGGAACGGGTATAACGAACTTCATAGCATTAGAGCAGGCAACGAGATTTGTTATTGAGGTCGCAAAAGACTTCACCACGGGTAGAGCGAGGTTCTACGATCCCGACGAGTGGGAAACCATCACCAAGCTGCACGGTCCGGTAGCGCACATACTGAAGAGAGGCACGCCATTCCAATAAGGTGCACTACATGACTCACGTGATAGGTCTCATCAGGGTCGTCACGTTAACTAACGAAGAGCTCCTAAACACCCACGGTAAAGTAATAGAGAGAACGTTTCCAGGACTTAGAGTTATTAGCAAATGTATTGAGGATCAGCCAGCTGGTATATACGATAAAGAAACCGAAGAGATGGCAAAACCGAAAATCCTAAGACTCGCTAAAGAGTTTGAAAACAAGGAGTTGAGGCAATCATAGTTAGCTGCGCTGCCGACCCTGCGGTTACTGAGGCACGTCAGGAGCTAAAAATCCCGGTGATAGGTGCTGGTTCAGCAGCTGCGTCCTTAGCCCTCTCACTTGGTAAAAGAATTGGTGTACTAAATCTAACGGAGGAGACGCCCGAAGTTATTAAGAGGATTTTAGGAAACCACTTAGTTGCCGAGGCTAAGCCTAGAAATGTTAAGAGCACTCTCGACTTATTAACTAACTGGGGTAGAGAAGCAGCAAAGGAAGCTCTAACGATGCTACTTAGGAAAGGTATTGATGTCATCGTGCTTGGATGTACTGGGTACTCAACCATAGGGTTTGCTAAAGTAGCTGAGGAAATCTCTGGGATACGTGTTGTGGATCCAGTAGTAGCGGCTGGTGCTGTAGCATTTACGGTCATCAGGCGCAGAGAAGCATTCCAACGGTGAAGTACGTGGGGCTTAAGGTTAATGATAAGATAGCGGAAGCGATAGTTCTTGGAGGATCTTTCTTCGGCGGTGGAGGTGGTGGTGACCTAAGGACCGGGCTTTCTATCGCTAAGCTAGCTCTAGAACTAGGCGACCTTTACATAGTAAGTCTTGACGAACTTAAATCAGATAATGCCGTCATAACGGCATCGCTAGTCGGTGCGCCAGCTGCTGTAGATAGATATGTTAAGCCGGTCCATATGGTTAGATCAGCCGAACTCCTAGTAGAGGTAGGCGAAGTGGATGTAGCGGGCTTCATCTCATCTGAGAATGGAGGTACGTCCTCAACGAATGGCTGGATCCCCGTGGTTATTCTAGGGATACCGATTGTAGACGCTCCAGCGGACGGGAGAGCTCATCCAACGGGAGTTATGGGGTCTATGGGGTTGCACAAGCTAAAGGATTATACTTCAATTCAGGCGGCTGTTGGTGGTAGCAGGGAGAAGGGTATGTACATAGAACTTGTAGTACGGGGTTCACTAGAACGTGCTGATAGACTCGTAAGAGAGGCCGCAGTTAGCGCCGGCGGTATGGTAGCTGTCACTAGGAACCCCGTAACTCCAGATTACCTTAGGATTAATGCTGCTCCAGGAGCTCTTACCAAGGCTATGAGAGTAGGCGAGATCTTAAGAGAGTATACGAGTAGTGTTGAAGAAGCATGTCTTAAGATAATAGAGTACTTGGGTGGAGGGCGTATCATTGATAGAGGCTTAGTAACGGATGTGACCTTAGAAACCCGCGGTGGTTTGACGTAGGTAAAGTGCTAGTGAAGGGATTTAGAGGCATGTACGAGCTGACATTCTGGAATGAGTATATGACGTTAGAGGATGAAAGGGGAGTTAGACTAGCAACGTTTCCGGATCTAATAGTTACTATGGAGATTAAAAGCTCTCTCCCAGTAACATCAGCTGAGATAGTTCGCGGTGCGGAGGTTCTACTAGCTGCAATACCCAGAGAGTACGTACCACTTGGCGCGGGTGTTAAGGATCCTGATGTCCTAGTTCAAGTAGAGAAGGTTACCGGTAAGTCTATGGGGTGAGAAGTATGGGAAGAGTTGGATTGGTTACTATAGGTCAGTCTCCGCGCGTAGACGTGGTATCTGAAATGAGGGAAGTAGTGGGGGAGCGTGTAGAGATATTAGAGTGTGGAGCTCTTGATAAGTTATCGAGGGAACGAATACTAGAGTTAGCTCCGAGGGAAAACGAAGAGTTTTTCGTTACTAGGCTTAGAGATGGTTCTGAGGTTAAGGTCGCCGTATCAAGAATAGTGCCATTAGTTCAGGAATGTATTAATACGCTAGAACCCCTAGTCGATGTTATAGGCTTAATATGCACTGGTGAATTCCACGGTATCTCCTCGAGGAAAATCCTTATAGAGCCTTCAGCACTGCTAATCAACATAGTTAAGTCGCTTAGCCCGCGTAGACTCGGTGTACTAGTACCTAATTCAAGACAGGTTAGCATGACAAATAGAAAGTGGAGTGCCGTTACCACTGATATAAAGGTCGTTAGCGTATCGCCGTACACTGGTAACGAGGGCGAAATTAAGCAAGCTGCTGCCCAGATGGTAGATAGAGATCTGGTGGTACTTGACTGCGTAGGCTATAGTAGACGGATTAAGAAAGTAGTTGCTGAGCTTACTGGTAAGCCAGTGATACTGCCTAGGACAGTAATTGCTTACACTATTAAGGAATTGCTGGAAGCGTGAGCGGAAGTGAAACTACAATATATGTACACTATAGATATTAGTGAAGAACTCTTAAGGGCCTCAGATACCGTGTTAAGGAAGTGCCTTGGTGTTAGACCTGGTGAAACGGTATTGGTTGTAACCGACGAGCTGTTGAGGAAATTAGGCTTTCACTTATGGATTAAGGCCTTAAACCTAGACACGGAAGCTATTTACCTGGAGATCAAGCCTAGGAGGGTTCACGGGGAAGAACCACCTAAACCGGTAGCTGAGGCAATGAAATCGTCTAGTGTTGTTATAGCGCCTACGTCTAAGTTTCTTACACATACGATAGCTAGGAAAGAGGCTACCGAACGTGGAGCTAGGGTAGCTACAATGCCTGGGATAACCGAAGATGCGTTTATCAGAACCGTAGACATAGATTATGAGTACATAAGTAGGCTAACGGAGGCTGTAGCTAGAATGCTAGAGAATGGAGTGGAGGTTAGAGTAGTTACGGAGCTAGGTAGCGATCTCATATTCCGGGTTGAGGGTAGGAAAGCTAGAAGAAGTACGGGTATACTAGTAAACCCGGGTGACTGGGGTAACTTACCCGGAGGTGAAGCTTACATAGCTCCTATTGAAGGCACAGCTAATGGTACCGTAGTGATAGACGGCTCTATGGCCGGTATAGGCGTGTTAAAAGAACCGGTTAGGATGGTATTCAAGGATGGGATAGCAACGAGCATTGAAGGTGGAAAGGAAGCGGAAATGCGAGGGAATTGTTATTCAGATATAATGTTGAAGCCAGGTACTTAGGTGAGTTCGGCATAGGGACTAACCCAGGTGCCCGCATTAGTGGCATAGTCTTAGAGGACGAAAAAGCTCTTGGAACGGTACACATAGCACTTGGAAGTAACTTCGACTTCGGTGGTAGGGTTAAAGCTCCAATACATCTAGATGGTGTTATTAGGAACCCCGACGTATATGTAGATAACAAACTGGTAATGAGATCCGGTAGGTTGCTAATAAATGTCTAGACCGCGGTCGCCAGTTAAAATACGAACTTTCGGTAGAGCGTCCTTCCCGATCGCCAGTAGATATGGAACGACTTGTTTGCTAAATGGGGTGACGACGAGCACCAGCTAGTATAGCTTAAAAATACGTCCACGACTAAGAAAACCAGCACTTAAAACTCGATGAAAACCAGACACCCTCTCGGCGTGATTGCGAAACATCTCAAGAGCGGAGTGCTACAAGTTTAAATTATAGCTACAAACCCATTAGAAGTTTCCAAAATTAGCTTCCCCCTCCTCTTCAGCTCTATGACCTACTGACCCTTGTCCTAGAATCATCGGTTTTCCCAGCTTAACGCGTTTTACTTCGAGCTTAATGAGTGCTTCTACCTATATCGAGTTAACGACTAAACCGGCGGTGTGAGCGCTCTATTGACTAGATTTTCACTTAACCCTGACTCTGTTAACTTTCCTAGAAGTCCAGGAGTATCTTCTAAGTCTCCTACTTCTTCCAAAACCGCACGCTGCACAGTATCCTTTAGCTACGTTGTAGGAGTGCCTTCCACACCTTCTACACCTAATGTGCGTCTTCCCCCTACTCCTCTTACCCATTGATGGGGTTCCCTTCATCTCCCTCACCCTCTAGAAGCTGGTGATATCATAACTATGTTCTCACCTCTAATTACCACAGTACCCAGCTTTCTGGACCTGTTCTCAGCGACTTCGTAAGCATCTTCTAGGACTATGTTTAGGTGCTGGTCGAAGCTTCTGAGCCTTCCTCTAACAACTTCACTAGACCTAAGCTTCACCAGCACATCCTGACCTAGGTTTTCGTTAAGTAGGCGCTGAGCGGCATCACTCATAGCGAGCCCTCTAGATACGTATGATATGGTTTATAAACCTTAGCTGATCTGAAGCTTCTCAAATTTCTTCAGTACCTCTAGAGATAATCTCCATATTCTATCGCCTGCGTGATGCAGATTCTTTAGAGCCCTACCTCTGCGGATCGACACCATCTCGCTGTGGGTCATTAGAGCTTTCGCAACGGCTAGAGGGGTCTTCCCATCCTCAGACCAGACAGCCACCACATCACCAGCGGAGAACTCGCTTACTCTACGAATTCCGGGAGCCATAATGTCCGCTCCGTTAAGTACCGGCTTAACAGCTCCTTCATCTACCGTAGCGTAGTGAAGTGCCTCGAATCCAGCTAGCTTAACGGCTACCAGCGTCGGAATTAGCTGGTTTTCGAACTTAAAAACAACTGGAATACCGTTTACTACGTAGATCACCTCATCTTCTTCAGATACAACCTCGTAAACAACATCAGCAGAACCAACTCCAACGCTAGCGCAGATCCTAGGGTAGGAACTGCAGATGCTCTCCACTAACTGCTTAGACTCCTTCTTTCTCAAAGCCCTATAGACCACTCTCACCGACACCTAGAACCTCCGGAAGTTAAAGCTTAAATCCGGCGATAAATGTGTTAGGTAGGGCCGGTAGCTCAGCCTGGAAGAGCGCTCGGTTGGCATCCGAGAGGTCCCGGGTTCAAATCCCGGCCGGTCCACCACAAACAACTTCGGTTGGCCGATCAGCTTTAAACAAGTTTACTATTTAGATACTTAGTATGAATCCCTACGACCGAACTTTGAAACTATAAACTTTCATAGCAATGCGCGGTCGGGGATAGCGATGAAGTCTTATGTCGGTCGCGGCATTGGTGCTCACCTTATTAACGATCTCATCATGGCCCAGAAATACATTTACTTTCAATTCTATCGTTCAGATTCTTCAGCGTCCTTATTGTCTAAGGATTTATAAGCTTTATCTTGGGAATAGTCTAGATCTCTCGTCTGCGGGCTGCGTGTAGTAATTTTATGTGTTTACTGCTACACTCTACTTAGGGAAGCCGCTATCATGTAGAGCGGGGGGTTTCTCGGTAGGTTCGATAGGTATAGTTTTCGTAAAGAAGTGTCCTAAGAATTCGTAAGTTACTTTAGCTACTACAGCTCCGGGCTCTCTATCTAGTACTACCGTGCTTTCTTCTCGAGGTTTTATGGATTTTATAGTTAGCTTACTGATAGTCTGGGTGCCGCGCAGAAGCTTTACTTCGACGTTCTTAATGCAGTAGTCACCACTATTCGATACAGCTAGCTTTACCTTCCCTGCGTCGAGAGCGTATGTGCTTAATACGACCTCTGGGGGTTTTCCGGTGTATGAATTCGTGACTACGGTGTAGAAATTGAGAGGTCCTCTAATACTAACCGAACCACTCGTTAGAATTTCAGAGTGCTCGAACGGTACACTAAATCTTCTTAAACTACCTCCAACCGCTATCGCTCCACCTTCACCACGCCCAGCCATGCTGATTACCGTAAAGCCTTGAGTAGGTACTTGAAGTTCGTACGTGTTTTCAATTCTGGAGATACCTATGTGAACGCCTACCCTACTCTTGAACTCTTCTGGAAGAAGCAGTACCACGCCGGTAGACTCTATTTGAGTGGCCGGAGCGTGGCACTTAATTACTACTTCAGCCGTTTTAATTCCCCTAGTAATTGGTGAGGTATCCGCAACGTATACGTAGTACGCACCTTCCCGGAGTGGGAGAAGGTGCTGGGGTTTGAAAACTCTCGATACTTTCACTTCGTTTACGTATACCCGCCAGCTTATGTCATCTACTCTATCTCTTCCTCTTAAAACTACGAAGAGCAGTGACTTCTCAGCATCTCCCCTTATATCTACAGCGTACCTAGCTGGGTAATCGAAAGATGTGCACCTATGCGGGTACTGAGGACCTAGCACTAGTAGAGCGTACTTCAACCCCTCTTCGTCTACGTAGTTCTCTAGTCCGGGCAGCAACTAGCAAAGCACCTAGGGTAACAATACCTAGAGAGTCTAAATAAGTCATTCGAATCTATACGGGCGATTCCCCGATAATCTGGTTTTAATTACTTTGAGAACCAGCTCATACAGATATAAAGTACTCAAGCAAATAGAAGGAGGCTGAGATACTTGGGAGTAATAGTGGAATCTAGAAGTAGCAGCATCGTGGATGAGCTGGTGGCTATCGCAAAGACAGAGAACGTAGACTACGATATTCTAAGAAGGAGAGTTAGCTCCGGTAGAGTTGCCGTAGTAAGAAACACCAGGAGAGCTGGAGTAAAACCCGTAGCCGTTGGCGAGGGCTTGAGTACTAAGGTGAACGTAAACGTTGGAACTAGCGGTACGGTGGTCGACCTGGGTATGGAGATTGAGAAGGTTAGAGTAGCTGTGAAGTTCGGTGCGGATACCCTAATGGATTTAAGTACTGGGGGTGACCTAGACGAGATTAGAGCGAAACTCCTGGAGGTATCCGAAGGAATCCCCTTCGGAACCGTTCCAACATACCAAGCATGGATCGAGGGTGTTAGAAAGTACGGGGGTGTCGGCATTCCCTCGGACTGGTTCGTAGCTGTGGTCGAGAAGCACTTGAAGGACGGTGTTGACTTCATGACTATTCACGCTGGAATTACTAGAGAGCTTGCCGTGAAGTCCGTTAGAAGTAGTAGAGTAGCTCCGATAGTCAGTAGAGGTGGCAGCATGCTCGCTGTCTGGATGATTGAGAATAGCGAAGAGAACCCGTATCTCAAGCACTGGGACTACCTCCTAGAGCTGTTCGGAGACCACGACGCCGTTGTAAGTCTCGGCGACGCTCTAAGACCTGGAGCTACCGCGGACGCTCACGACGAGCTGCAGATAGGGGAGCTAGTAAATAACTCCAGACTAGCTAGAGATGCCGTAAGCAAGGGAGTTCAAGTTATGATCGAGGGTCCTGGACACATGACTCTAGATAGGGTCGTGGCCGACGTTAGGTTGATGAAGTCCCTCAGCGGCGGCGTTCCGTACTACGTTCTAGGACCCCTAGTAACCGATATAGCTGTAGGGTACGACCACGTAGCTTCAGCTATTGGTGCTGCGGTAGCTGCGGCTGCTGGTGCCGACCTCATATGCTACCTCACACCATCCGAGCACCTGGGTCTTCCGGGAGTTGAGGAAGTTAAGGAGGGCTTGATAGCGGCTAGAATAGCCGCTCACGCAGGGGACTTAGTGAAGTTAGGTAGGAGAGCTGCCTATAGAGATGTCGAGATGAGCTTTAGGAGAGCTCTACTAGACTGGGAGTACCAGGTATCGAGGTCCTACGATCCCGAGAGGTCTTTCAGACTTAAGACGAAGTTTCCTCAAGAATTGAGCTCCTGCACTATGTGCGGTCAGTACTGCGTGTTCCTCATACTGTCGAAGTACTTGAATGAGAGGAGTCTGAAGCTGGAGGAGCTACTCGATAGGTATGGAGAAGGCACCACGCTGGTGTGGTGAAATGAACTGCGGCGAGTGCCCTTGGTTGTGGAGTACCTGGGTTAAAGCACCTATACTAGCCGGCTCAGACCTACTCATAGTCTCAGCCTGCCTACCGGTAGTTAACCCGGAGTTGTTTAAGCGAATATCCAGCGGTAAAACGGTGCTGCTAGCGTGCCCCGAGCGCGAGAATCCCGCATACTACGGTAAGATTGCGAGCATGATTAGGTCATCTAAACCTAGGAGAATCACCGTGGTTACAGTGGACGGCAGTCCTCACTGCTTTACACTACACGCAAGTGCTAACGAAGCTGAGTACATACTCGGCGAGAAGATCGAGAAGGAGCACTTCGTCGTGGTTAATGGAAGTAGCCTAGTTAGGATATCTCCACACGCGGTGAGAGTCGCTAGGTACCTGAGCGTCGTAAACGAGATTCTCGAGGAGAACCCTGAGGTAGTTAAGAAGTTAGAGGCGCTCAGTAAGGAGTATAGAGCGTCTCTAGAACTTGAATAGAGAACCCCTCCCTATGAGTGACGAGCCATCGCAACTAAAGCCTCTACTAGCTAGCTCCGCAAATCCTTCTCTACACGTATTGAAAGCCGCTCCAGCTCTTAGAGTGAGCTCTCTAACCATCTTCATGTACTCCAACCGCCTATCTCTATCTAGGTACAGGTACCCGCCGATTCTTTCACCAGCTCTATAGGCTTCCACTATCTTGCTAGATACGTGTGGGAACGCATTTAATAACCTCTTCAAGCTATCAGCTCTAGCCTTATAGGTAGAGCTAGTAATTTGAAGAGCGCCCGCGGACACAGCTCTATCTACGAGTTTGGCTACCAGCGAGTACTCATCATTTACATACGGTACTATGGGGTCTAGTCTAACGAGCGTGGGTACCCCAGCTTCACTGAGCTTCCTAACGGCTCTAAGCCTCTCCTCTGGATGTGGAGCCCCGGGCTCTAGTACCGACGCCACTCCACTATCTAGAGTTGTAATCGTAATTGCTACCGCTACTTTATCTCTATACCTAGCCAGTATGTCGAGATCTCTGAGAACTAAGGTACTCTTAGTGGTTATAAGCAGTCTGAAGCCCCTCTCCAGAATCTCTCTAATAGCCTCCCTAGAGATTCTTAAATCCATCTCGGGGGGCGTGTAGGGGTCGCTACTAGTAGACATCTCGATAACGGTACCTAGCGGAAGCTTTCCGAGGTCTTTGACTAGAGCCCTTCCTAGAGATTTCTTAGGCCTCGGGTTAAAGAAGTTCCGTATGTAGCTACTCGCATAGCAGTAGAGACATCCATGTCCGCAGCCGGTGTAGGGGTGTAGAACGTACTTCCTAGGGCACGTGCACATAGGTGAGCGCCACGGGTCGAAAGGCTTAACTGCATACATACCGAACCTATAGATCTTGAGGTAGGTAATAACGCTGCTCACTCGAGGACTTGAAGCCCGGAATTGAAGTAAAAATTGTTTAGCTTAACTAGCGCGGTTCTCGAAGAACCCTACTTCTCTATTACAGTGATGCCGCGAATTATGATTCTAGTTACCCTCTCCTCTCTTAGGTTAACTAGAACTAGCGCTATGTTTCTATTCTTACGTAGGACTACCACAGCTTCATCAGCTCTCAGTGTGACGGTGCCGTCTCCGCCTACGTAGAGCTTTACTATTGGTTTGATGGCCGTTATGTTGTACCCTTCCGCCAGGAGCTTAGCTACGTCAGGGTCTTTCGTAGCTATGTCAATTACCTTCCTTCTATACTCTTCACTAACTTCTACTCGAGGACCTAGTCTCTGCCTTAAGCCTAGTCCAGCAACTATGCCTCTCTGAAGGCTTTCGCTACCTTCAGTCGACCTAGCGTGGACTAGGATAGCGCTACTAGCCAGTATTACAGCTAGGGCTACTCCTACCGATAGCGCAGCCAGTAACCTACCGTTCATAGTTCCCCCAAGAGGTATGACTGGGCCGAGTATATACGAACTCTCGCGAAACTCAAGTGAAACTACCAGGTGAAACTCTTCACAAAGTAAGGATGGGTTGGAGAACTCCTCCTGTATTTAAACAAAGACGCATTTTATAGTTGACGTGGTCACCGCAGCGGCCTTCCTAAGTCTAATCCACTCGGACCTAAATTAAAGTTCTCGGTAGCTTAGTTTTATTACCAATTCTGAAGAACTAACTGTCTTCTTATATCTCTCAGACTTGGGAATGCCATCCGAAGCCCTTGCTGCGTAATGCCTTACGCAGCGTTCGCTGAGCAGTAGTTATGTACGCATTCACAGAACACTGATGAAACTGCGCTAAGCTGAATACCACTTTTAAGTACTACCTGAAGAACGCGTAGAATTTCTTCAAGAAATTGTGGAGTTGCTCGGCAGCGCGCTCAAGTACCTCTTCGTGCTTAGATTGAGTAGCTCTACGCTATAAGTTCGGTGTCACTACAGGCTCAATTGCGAGGAATATATTAACATCGATACCCTGTAAGTCTGGATGATGTAGACGACGGGCGGCCTGAAGTTGATGAACCACTGTAGCGCTGAACTTCTCTCTACGGCGTCTTAGGTACATAGTTACCATCGGATAGGTAGCGACATCGCGTGAACTGCGGATTCACTAATCGGTGGGGCCTGCGCAGCTTCAGTAATTTACCCAGCGGTAGTTGCAGGAAATAGTTCAGGAGGGCTGAATTGAGATTGGTCTGCTAGCTCCTCGGTAATGCGAGTAGTGCTGTAGTAGAGGGTTCGTATTGGTAGAAGTCCCGAATTTAATCTACTTACATACAAGTCTTTCCGACGACGCTTTTCTCAATCTATTCATTATTGCTAACCCCAATCCTTTTTCTTCAATACTTTCTGAGAAAGCTATAGAAATTTTATCTAACTTATCTAGACTTCTCAAAGAGCTGTACAGGTTTTTAGCTACTTCAAATAGATTCTCTCGGGACCCTAGTGCTATGTAAGCAATGTCAGCACCGAGCTTCATACCGATTTCATCAATAGTTTCTCTTGTGGCTAGAAGAGCTGGCGACTCCGCCGAGTACGACCTCAACAAGTCAATTAAGAAATCTAAGTACGATGAGAAACCGCACGAACCCTTCTCCACTAGAACTAGCTTCTTACTGGGAGCGTAGTGCCTGTACTTCATTCCCGGAGACGGGGGCGTTTCAATGTACGTCGAGAAACCGCGCGTGAGCGGGGTCAGATAGAACTGGAATCCGAAGACCTTCTCCAGCTCTTCAGGGCCTACGGGCCCTGGCCGGAGGATCTGTGGTCTAGGGGAGACTAGGTCTACTACGGTGGACTCAACTCCGAAGAAAGTCTCCCCGGCATCTATAATTAGATCTATCTCGTCCCCCAAGTCTTCAACAACGTGCTCAGCTCTGGTGGGTGAAGGTCTTCCTGCGAGATTAGCTGACGGTGCCGCTACGGGTCTTCCAAGAGCCTCGATCAACTTCAGTGCTACGGGGTGCGCTGGGCAGCGAACCGCTACGGTACCTAGCCCACCACTAACTACAGCTGGTAGGTCGGCCCTTCTCTTGAGTACTACCGTTAGAGGCCCCGGCCAGGCATTTGATAGAGCTCTAACTACCCAGTCGGGAACGTCTACTGCGACCTGGTGGAGCATATCTAGAGAGCTTACGTGAACTATTAGGGGGTTGTCTAGAGGTCTTCTCTTAACTCTGAATACCTTGAGAACGGCCTCGGAGTTAAACGCGTCGGCCCCGAGACCGTACACGGTCTCCGTTGGAAAAGCTACGAGGCCGCCACTACGTAGAACTCCAGCGGCTTCCTCTAAGACTTCCTCACTAGGTCTTATAGGGTCTACCCTCACTACTCTAGCTCTAGGCATTCCAGAGAAGTGCACCGCAAAGAACTTTAAATCGAGTTAGCTAGGTATACGTGGATACGTTAGATTAGTGCTAGATGTGGATAGGCATCCTATCTGAACTGTGATGAACCGGACTCCACTGAAAGCGTGAGTGAGGTAGCTAGGGCGTAGGGCCCTCAGGATTCGTTGCTTCTACCTCTACTCTAACTCTAATTCCGATTTCTCCACGCAGATACCTAACTAAGTTCCTCAGCATCTTCAGCCAAGCTATTGCCAGGTTCCTCGCATTATCTACCTCCGATAGGTAGTACACCAGTACACCGAGAGTACCGTACAGGAGGGGGACTAGCTGGATCATGTAGAAACTGTACTGACTTCTATTACCAGCAAACCAGAGGAAGACGTACATTAGCCACGTCAACCACGTGTAGAGCCACGAACGACCGCCATCCGGAAGCTTCTTGAGGTGCGGTAGTGCGAATACGCTCAACGCCGCCGTAGCTATGTAGAGCACTGGGTTTCCCGAAGCGACTAAGTCTGCCACGAACCCCACGTGCTCTTCGTACTTATAGTGGAGAATGAAGGAGTTGGCACCAGCTAGCCAATCCCAGGGGGGTGCTGCCGGAGGGCCCCTACCCGGCTCCGTCTTGGTGGTTAAATGCCATCTGAACGACCCTTCAACCGCTTCAGACCACCATTGAAGAAAACCACCTCTATGCAGTATGAGGGGTATCGATAGAACTACGAACACGGCTAGAGGTGCGTACACTAGAAGCAGGATCGCGAGTGCCGGCGGTTTCTTTCTAGAGTAGTCGAAGTATAGTGCTGGAACTGCGAATACTCCGCTAAACTTGGTTGAGAAAGCTAGCGAGAGGGATGTGGAGGACGCGTACACGCTGCCGCGTAGAGAGAGAAAGCACGCGAGAAGAGTTAGGAGAGCTAGTGGTGCGTCGAGCATAGCTACGAGCGTCATAGACCTAAACGTTCTATCGAGCAATGTTATAACTGGTACCAGGATAGATACCACGATACCCCAGAACCCCCTTAAAATATTTCTAAGAAGTATGTACTGAACCACCAAGACCCCGGCTCCGGATACTATAGATGGTAGTCTCCAGCAAGTTGGTGTATCTCCGCAGACCACCATGGAGAGAGCGATGAGGTACTTACCTAGTGGTGGGTGCTCTAGGTTCATGTAGTTCAGTATGTTACCAGCATTCGGGTAGCAATAGCCGACACCAAAAGACTTTACGTAGGGATTTGCGAGGAGGATTTCGAGAGAACCCTCTGGAATATCTACGCAAATAGCGTAGAGAGGGTTATCGCCAGTACCGTAGTATTCGGAAGACTTTACGATCCCTCCTCCCAGCTCCCTAACCAGCTTCCCGAGCCTATCGGCGGCGTCTAGATAATCGCTGCGGCTAGTAGTAGATAGCTCGAGCGTAACTCTAAGACCGCTGCTTGAGGTCCGCGGGTATACACCGAACACCTTGTTGAGATAGTTCCTAGCGGAACTCACGTACCACACTTCATCAGATATGTAGTCGTCAATGGTAAGTGCGTAGCTAAGTTGAAGATAGCTGTGAGCGAGAACTATAGCGACCACAACCGCAAGTTCTATAAGGAAATACCTAGCTTGAGACAGCATTTTTATCTTACCCACACGATAGCACTACACCGAAGATTTTAACTGAGAAGCTGGTTCTCGACTTCAAGCACGCCTTAGATGGGTCCTAGAGAGCGCAAGGTCGGTGCGGTCAGTAATTGAAGATGTTGCGCAACACTATCTGAGGGATCTCCCCTCTATTGCTTTCAGTAACTACGAAGTAGAGGGTCTTAAACGACCTAGATAATAGCGCTCTTCGAACTTCTTCAGCCAGTCTTACATGTACAACCGCTACAGTTGGTTTAGCACTATATAGGGCATCCCATATTCTCTTCTCCAACTCCTTTACCTTAAGTTCCATAGGACCTACCTCATCTAAAGCTATGATATCGCACACACGCACCGCGTATTCTAGAGAGTGCGCGCCTACGGATATTGCATCATCTATCTTAATACAGTACTTTCCGACAGTTAAACTGCTGAGACCGCTCATTTCCCCACAAACATATGATAGCACACCTTCGATCGGTAATCCAATAGATACTATCTTAAACCCCTTTCGTACACCGCCGATTCTTATCTCAGGACAGAAGAAGCCGCACACACTGTAACCTCTTCTTTTTAGATTCTCGACAACTTCTGCGAATATAGTTGACTTACCTACGCCAGGTCTTCCAGTAATGACTACCTTAACTACCGGCAGCCCCCGCTCTCTTCCACTCGGTCGGGTTAAACTACTATCCGACACCTCGAACATAGCCTACTGCATCTAGACCCATCCCAATTAAAGTCTCGTACGAAGCCTCTGGACACCCATTCAGGTTAAGTAGCAGTATGAGGTATGTAGGAAGCTACCTACCGCAGACCGCCGTTCTACGGTAAGCAGTGGGGATTTAAAGGTGCGGTATCACTACTTCATGGTGCGTAGAAATAGGGAGCGTGGTCGTTAAAATCACTGGTAGAGTGTTCGACAGCTATAGAAACATCAGCGTACTTACAGGTATATCGAAACTAGTTCTAGAAATGGCGAGAAACGGCCGTAGATTCGTTCTAGTAGCGGGTGGAGGGGGGAGGGCTATAGAATATATTGAACTTGGGAGAAAGCTCGGACTTGGTGAAGGAGTTCTAGACCTAGTTGGTATTGAAGTCAGTAGAGTGAACGCTCTAATACTAGCATCTCTTCTAGGGTCTGAAGCCTACCTACCTATACCGAGAAGTATCGACGAGTTTATGAAAGCATGGAACTCGGGGAAGGTGGTCGTCGTCGGGGGACTGCAGCCTGGTCAGTCAACTAATGCTGTAGCTGCGGTAATCGCAGAACTAGTTAAAGCTGACCTCCTAGTTAATGCGACAGATGTCAATGGAGTATACGATTCCGACCCTAAGTTGAATCCCCAAGCAAAACTATTAAGAGAGATCGATGTGAGAACTCTGGAGAGGCTTCTATCGAGTAGAGAGCTAGCCGGTCGCTATGAATTGTTCGATAGAGTGGCACTAAACGTAGTCACTAGAAGTAGAATACCTCTAGTCTTCCTAAGCGTATACGATGTAGAGAATATTAAGAAAGCTATTGAAGGTATGGACTTCACGGGGACCAGAGTAGTTCACGCGCAACTTAAAATCGACGAAACCCGGGTTTAAGGATCTTCTTCATAGTCAAAAGCTACCCCACTGAAATACCTGAGCAGCGTTCACTAAATACTCTCTCGGGAGATTCTTCGCTCTCCGAATTGATTTAGATGTGGCCACCATCTAGTGGCACTTAAAGTAACTACTTCGCGTACAGTGAGCTATTCGTACTCCCAGTACTACCAACTATTGATTGTAGACAGCTCACTACTTCGCTGTGTTCTGAGAGCTAGGCTAGGCCTTCTACTGGTTTAGGATATACCGACTCCAGATTAGGTTGCGCACAGCGCGCTGTGCGCAACCTAGGGTTCTCGATCTGCTACGCGTAATGTAGTAGTGCGGGGGGTGGGATTCGAACCCACGCAGGCCTACGCCATCGGGGCTCTCACTCAGGGTCCTGAGCCCGACCCCTTCGACCTAGCTCGGGCACCCCCGCTCCGCGTAGTTCTGTCGTAGAGGGATTATTAAGTTTCCTATCCATTACCGCTCGAACTTAAATCTGGTGAGCTGCCACACAGTTGGGCTCTACGTGAGTCCTGAGAGACTCTTCGGTACTGATGGCGTGAGAGGTGTGGTTAACGTTGAACTAACTCCCGAAATGGCTTTGAAGCTATCTCTCTCCATAGGAACGTACTTCGGGCCCGGCTCCAGGATCCTCGTGGGCTCCGACATGAGGTCCGGCAACAGCTTTCTAACTGGCATCACGATAGGTGGCCTGATCTCCACTGGAGTAAAGGTGTACGATGCCGGATTGCTTCCAACACCAGCTCTACAGTACTACGTAAAGACCGGGGGGTTCGATGGTGGTGTTATGGTTACAGCATCTCACAACCCCCCGGAGTATAGTGGTATAAAGGTTGTTATGGCCGATGGTATTGAAGCACCGCGCGATGTTGAAGAGGAAATTGAGGAGATATACCGAGAACTAAGGTTTAGGAGAGTCTCCTGGCGTGAACTATCGGGTAGTGCTGTAAGAGTGCATGATGTAGTAGACCACTATCTAAACGGAATTGTAGGTCTCGTAGACTTAGATAGAGTACGTAGACTAGACCTTAAGGTAGCCGTAGATCCTGCGAATAATGTTGGGACGCTTACAACGCCTAGGATGCTGAGAGCTCTGGGCGTTAAGGTAGTTACCGTAAACGGTGACTTAAGCTACTCTCCATCAAGACCTCCGGAGCCAACACCAGAGAACCTGGGAGACCTGGTATATACTGTGAAGTCCGCTGGAGCGAGCTTTGGCGTAGCTCACGACGGGGATGCTGATAGAGCTATATTCATTGACGATAGAGGACTCTACGTACCGGGGGATATCTCGGGAGTGCTGCTCTGTAGACACGTAGCTGAAAACCGCGGAGAGAGAAGCCCTCCTAGAGTTGTTACAGCAGTTTCGAGTTCAACGTTAGTTAGTAAGGTACTGTCTAGATACGGTATAGAGGTTGTCTGGACTAGGGTTGGTAGTATTACTATATCTAGAACTATGGTTAAGCTGGGAGCTCTAGCTGGTTTCGAGGAAAACGGGGGTTTTATGTACCCCAGGCACCAGTACGTTAGAGATGGGACTATGAGTACCGCTCTCATGGTAGAGATGCTAAGTTACGAAAAAACCTCTCTTTCTGGCATACTCAGCGAACTTCCTCAAAGGTACGTAGTAAAGAAGAGAGTATTTGTTAGTAGAGAGCGCCTACCTGAAGTATACGAGAGAGTTAGAGCTAGATTCAGTAGTCTAGAGTTCATAGATGTTGATGGACTTAAGGGCATCTCCGATAGATTCTGGTTCCTCGTAAGGCCCAGCGGTACCGAACCCCTAGTAAGAGTTTTTGTTGAAGCCGATTCTGGGCAGCTGGTGAATGAGGTATTAAAGGAGCTGCTAGACATTTTTGCGGAGGTGTACGGAAGTGAGGTACGTACTACTTAACCTACTAGCGTGCCCGATGTGCAAGAACTTCCCACTAAAGCTATCTGTTTTCGAGGAGTTATTGATAGATAGGAGGTATAGCGTAAAGACGCCCTTCTGCGACCTCTACTGCGGACTGAAGAGTGTGTACATAAAAGAGATAAAAATCGAGGAGCTTGATTGTGGTGAATGTGTGAGACATGACGTTCTATGGGGTATACTCTACTGCTCTAGCTGTGGAAGGTGGTACCCTATAATAGATGGAATACCGTTCATGTATCCAGACGATTTGAGGACTAAGCCCAGAGTTAGAAGTAGAGAGGAGGAGTTTCTCAGTAAGTACGCGGATAGAATACCCGCTGAGATACTTGAAAAAGATCCACTAAAGATATTGAAACCTAGAGCTCGAAGAGAGCAGCTCTAGGTATCCCATCTACGTAGACTACGCGTAATTTAGTAACAAGCTCTACGCCAGATATAACTTCAAGTTCTCTTCTAAGAGTCTGCAGCGCGGTTAGCTTGCTGTTCAAGTTTTCAACAGCTACTTCAAGCGCTGCCTGCTCCTGCTCAGCTGTAGGATCGAATACCAGCATTAATCCTCTGATAGTGATAGTGTTAGTTACGGCTTCAGGCTTAACTCCTCCGAGTTTTCCTAAAAGTTCTCTAACCTTTCTCCTCTGTTCAGCTCTAATTCTAAGTTCTTCGAGCTTCTTCAGTAGCTCTCCCATTCTCCTCCTTAGTTCCGCTATCTCCTCGTCAATACTTCTAATAAACTCTGCGATACTACCGAATTCTCTGATTTCTGTGGAAGTTAGGTCTTTAGGTGAAGACATAGTAGTACCTCTACTAGTTATTCCTAGAAAATTTAAATGTGTTTATCAAAACGACTCATCCCGCGGTTGCCGCGACCTCACTCGCAGTACTAAAACCCGGTAGCACCCGCGGAGTGAAGCTAGCGGAAACTCCCCCACCGCACTATCTACCAACACTCACTTGGTCTAGAGAAGTTTGAGTTTCCCTGTAATTCTATCCAGGAGTTCGTTGGGTGCCGGCCCCAGACCTACCGCTGTCGTAGTTCCGGGTGGTAGTTCTGTGAGACCCGCATCTCTAACTACGGCTACCGGTATCCCGGCTCTCTCCGCTTCCTCCACGTACTTAAATAGCTCAGCCTCCGAGAAAACTTTAACAACCACCTTCTTCTGTCCTTCACTAATCCACACACCAAACCACTCAGGCTTTGCTTTCATAGCTTCAAGAGCCGCTCCGAGAGATGCGTGAGCTACTTGAACTGCGAGCTTTCCTCTACTCATCTTCAAATCCGTTCTAACTATGACCACCTGCTTCAACTAAATCACCTACTAATAGCTGCCACCACTCTTTCTACGGCATTCTTATTGCTATCGACCATGCACTTATTGAAGCAGCGGTAATCAACTAAGCCGTTCTTTAAGCACCTCTCTCTACAGCTAGCTTCGAAAGCGTAGATGTCTATTTCAAGTACGAAGTAGTTCGGATTCTGAGAGAGAGATCTAACTCTAACTAGAGGCCCGAGGTCTCTAAGGAGTTTAACCACTTCCTCTACGAATCCTAGTTTACTCTTATCGAATATGTAGAAGCCGTATCTTCTTAGAGCTTCAGCAACTTCAGATTTTACACTTTGAAACTCCATACTTCTTCACCGGTATCTTAAGTAAGTCTACAACGCACTTTATAACATCGTACGCCGTTCTCTGGCTCAACCTACACTCAACCAACCTTACCTTAAGTTTTCTGTAGACAGCTCTCGCTAAGACTGCGCCCGCCGAGTCGTAGACGTACACGTCCCCCCTAACTTTCCTCCTCGGGTTTCTCCTCATGTCTACGGCAACGAGAAGAGCATCGGGCGGTATCTCGATTAGCGCGTCAAACGCTTCACCCTTAGAGTAGGTGGGTTTAACTGGTATTTTCTCTAAAACTCGCGTAGTAGCCCTAGAGCAGTCTCTACCTATAGCTAGGTAGGTAGCTACTCTTACGTGAAGCCCCCTTCTGCTAGTAGACCTCTCTACTCTCACTCTAGCGACCAACGCAGTAGACCTCGAGAACGCCGCTCCTCAACTTCAAGTCTACTTTTCCAGAAGCTCTAACTACTATCGCGTTCTCGAACTCGGCGAACGATATATCAGATACGCACTTATCTGCTTCGATTTTAATGTGTTTAACTGAGGTCAGCTCCTGCTTTCTCGCCAGCAGCCCTTTTTCATCGTATAGGCTAGCATCTACATCTCCATCCTTCCGGACGTACAGTACGAGAGTACCGCTACCCAAATTAAAACCCAGGTGAACTTCTGCGCGTCAATAAAGCCTTATCAACAACTTAAGCTAATCCATAAAATCCTACGCGATCTGGGTACTCTGGTGCGAGCATCCTACCTACTCGTACTTCAGCTTCCTCAAGAAATGAGGATTAAGATAGCGAACGGGACCCAGTGTCTAGAGCGAGGGTACTACATATATTTAGGCTCCGCGTGCGTGGCTAGACCTTATCTAAGAGTTCTAAGACACTTCAGCTCTTCTAAGAAGGCTAGGTGGCACATAGACTACCTAACTCTAAGCGGCTTCTCCAAACCGCTACTGGGTGTAGTGCTCTACGGAGTCTCCGAAGAAGCTCTATACCAAACCATATCTAGGCAGGTAGAAATTCGACCAGCGCTACCTAAGTTCGGCACTACGGATAGAAGAAACCACACCACGCACCTCTTTAAAGTGGAACGCACCAGCATACTAAGCTTAGTTA
Source organism: Sulfolobales archaeon (assembly GCA_026419835.1). Taxonomy (GTDB): domain Archaea; phylum Thermoproteota; class Thermoprotei_A; order Sulfolobales; family NBVN01; genus DRZP01. The sequence continues at coordinate 65,064 of JAOAKQ010000003.1, forward strand.
GCAAAATTCTAGTACTAGCTAGAAGTCTAGGTCCAGACCTCGTAGAAATTGTAGTTAGCGAGTATCTACACGAACTCTCGGAGACCTCCTAGGAACGGCTTCACCAGGTCGGGGTACCACATAAGCTTAAAAATGCTGTCACAACTTAAGCATACAAGCAAACGGAGTTGGAAAATATGTCGGAAGGTAGGTTAAAGGTAGCTGAGCTAAAACCCGGGATGGAGAAAGTATCTATTTTCGTAAGAGTAATCGACCCGGGAGAAGTAAAGAAGATAAGTACTAGAGCTGGAGAAAGAACGATTAGAGAAGCGATTGTTGGTGACGAGAGCGGTAGAGTGAAGTTGGTTATGTGGGGTAAGTCCATCAGAACGCTAAGTAGAGGTGACGTTATAGAGGTTTCCGGTGCGTGGACTACCGTATTTAAAGGTAAAGTTCAGCTAAACGTCGGTGGCTCTGAAAACGTTAAAGTAGTTGAAGACCTAGGCAAACTTCCATCAGTAGATGAAGTACCTGAAGAAGAACCTAGGGCTGAGGGCGTACCTCCCAGAAGGCCTAAACGTAGGGAGTTTAGGCAGAGAAGAAGCCGGTTTACTGGTAGAAGTAGAGGCGAGGAATTTGAGTAAAGAACCCGGAGCTTCAGACAGACGGAACTCTACTTTAACTTTTGATGACATTGCGCAGAAGAAGCCCCTAAGGCATGGTGCTGAAATGGGAGTTAGTGGTGAGGAGTACATTGTGAGCCTAGGAGAAGATAGGGTATTCGCGCTCGCTCCAGCAGCTTACTACATATGGAGTCTTTGTGATGGTGTGAGGTCCGTTGAAGATATACTCGAGAAAGTCGAGTCGGACCTTAAAGAAGGTGGGGAAGAGGGTTTGAGCGAGTTTGAACTTAAACACATCTTAGTCTTAGTTCTCTCCGAGCTAGGAAGCGTAGGCCTAATTACCTGGACTTGAGGTAGGCTGTATCGTAAATTCGGATAGTTCTTTCACTGATTTTTTGCTTCGAACTCCCTCGGTTTAATCATTGGGAATGGTATAACCTCTTTAATTGAGTTTACTCCAGTGTATATCATTACTAGCCTATCGATACCGAGACCTAGCCCTCCAGTCGGTGGCATTCCGTGCTCTAGAGCTTCAATGAAGTCCCAGTCGAATGGGTGTGCTTCTAGGTCTCCAAGAGCTCTCCTAGCTTCCTCTTCTCTAAAGAAAGATGCTTGGAGCTCCGGGTCGTTGAGTTCCGTGTACGCGTTCGCTAGCTCCATACCGCCTATGTACAGCTCAAATCTCTCCGCTAAGTCCGGTCTAGACCTGTGTGGTTTTGCTAGTGGTGATGAAGACTTCGGAAAATCTACAACAAACGTTGGTTGTACGAGGTGCTCCCTTCCTACAATGCGGTCGAACAGCTTAACCACGGCCCTCCCCCTATCGTACCCGCCGGCAATTCTCACGGAGTACTTGTCTAAGTACTCAATCAACTTATCGTCAGGTAGGGATTCTACGTCCAGCCCAGCAAACTCTCTGAAAGCATCGTACAGCGATACTCTCCTATACGGAGGTGAGAGATTTATCTTAACAACCTCCCTACCCACCGGGTACTCAACTGCGTCGGTTCCCAGAACTTTCTTAGCTACGGTACTGACCAGCTCTTCAGTTAGTTCCATAACGTCGTTGTAGTCTGCGTAGGCTTCGTAGGACTCCATCATAGTGAACTCAGGATTGTGCTCAACATCTATATCCTCGTTTCTAAAGTTCTTTCCGATCTCGAACACCTTGTTGAATCCCGCAACAATGAATCTCTTTAAGTACAGCTCTAGACTTATCCTTAAGTACCACTCCGTATCTAGAGCCCACACATGGGTTTTAAAAGGTCTCGCAGCGGCACCACCGTAGATAGGCTGGAGCACGGGTGTTTCTACTTCTATATAGCCCTTGCTCCACATGAACTTCCTGATCTCCTCGATAGTCTTAAAACGAACTTCGAAAACTCTTCTAGCTTGCGGATTAGTCATTATATCTAGATACCTCTTCCTGTACTTAACCTCAGGGTCCAGAATTCTGTGACCCCACTTAACCGGCGGACTTCTAAGTGCTTTCGCCAGTAGCTGTACGTCGCTAACGGCTATCGTTAGCTCACCCTTCTTCGTGTAGTAGAGACTGCCGGCAACGTATACGTAGTCGCCCAGGTCTACGAACTTCTCGAAGAAGTTGAAGAGTTCTTTATCCACATCACTCCTGGAGATAGAGCACTGAATTCTCTGCCCGTCGTCTACCAGGTCGAAGAACACTAGAGCGCCGTGTCTTCTAACTCCAACCACCCTACCAGCTACGTTTACGTAGCTCCCAGGAGTTGGAGATCGAACTATGCTGCGAACGGGGATGACCTTGCTTTTAGGTACGTGGGGGTAGGGATTCACGTTGAGTTCAACTAGCCTTCTTCTAATACCTCTACGAAGCTCTACTTCACTACTCACCTAGACCACCTTGATTCATAGCCTAACGTCTTCGCCCTCTAAGGTAGGGATCGAGGCTTAAAAGTTCTGAACTCCAGCAGTACCTAGCTCTTCTACTATGAAGATGGAAACAAAGTTTCTACGAAGAGAGGAGATAAGTTAGAAAAAGACTTCAGCTCTAAACTCTCTTAGATACACGTACGATTAGGTCGCTGAAGATCTTCTTGAACTTCACGTCGTCAACTACCGGTCTGAGGTCTTCAGATGCTATAACTGAGCTAGCTGGGTTTACCTTCGGGTATACCTTCAACCTACTCGACAGTCTCTCCTCATACGTCGATACGGTGCTATCTACGTAGAATACGCCTATAGGTATTCTTTCACCCCACTCCGCACTCTTCTCTATTGCTTTAAGCATCTTGGAAATTCTCTCCTCAGGTTTTCTAACTACGGGGTCCCAGTCGGGGTCTTTATCTAGTCTGTACACTCTCTTTCTATAGTACTCCGAAGTGAAGATATCGTTGAAAGTAACGCACGGCTGGAGGATATCGACGAATGCCGCTCCTCTGTGCTTTACCGCATCTACGATTACGTTCTTCAGATGCTCTCCTTCAAAAGCATAGCTCCTGGCTACGAATGTGTACCCAGAAGCTACTGCCAGCATAATTGGATTGACAGCTTGCTGTATATTGGGCTTAGGTAGTGCTTTCGTTTTCGCATCCAGCGGTAGAGTAGGCGATGCCTGACCTTTAGTAAGACCGTAAACACCGTTGTTGTGTAGTATGACAACAATATCCAGGTTCCTCCTACCGAGAGCTACGAAGTGGCCAGCGCCTATACCTAGAAGGTCTCCGTCACCTCCATGAACTACTACGGTGAGTTCTGGGTTAGCTAGCTTAATCCCGGTTGCGAAAGGTATGGCTCTACCATGGAGAGTGTGCACTCCGTTAACATTTACGAAGTGCGGTAACTTCCCCGAGCAGCCTATTCCCGAGACTATGACCGTTTTAGATGGGTCCAGCTTGAGCTCTGCGAATGCTTTAAATACGGCCGTGAGTATTCCGTAGTTACCGCACCCAGGGCACCAATCTACCCATACATCGCTCTTGAAGCTAACCCCCCTACCCTCCATAGCTAATCACCACGCGGTCCACGTCTGAAGTTAGAGTTTTTTCAAGAGCTTGAGTGAGTTCACTCAGTGTTATAGGTCTACCAGTGAACTTAGCTATCCTCTTTCTAATCTGCACACCTGCCGCCATTGCCGCTAGGTCAGCTATGTTAACACCGTAGCTGTGCTCGACAGCAACAACGTTGCCGAAACCGCTTCTGCGCAGAACTTCCAGCAACTCCCTCCTTGGAAAAGGCCACAGCATTTTCACATCTACGTAGATACCTCTAAAACCTCTCTTCGCAATTTCATCTACGGCATCTAGTGCCACTCCCTTCACAGAACCCCAGCCTATTAAGCAGAAGTCCCCACCTTCATCTCCGTACACTCTCAGCTTTAAATCTCCCGGAACTTCTTCGTCGACCAGCTTGAGCTTCTCGATCCTCTTAGAGTACATGCGGACTCTGTTCTCCGGTTCCTCGGAGATGTGCCCGAACTCGTCGTGCTCGTCCCCTGTGTACCACATAATAACTCCGGGAGTTCCTAGGGGCGCTCTGGGAGATATGAGTGCCTCGAGATTGAAGCGCTTGTAAGTCCCCGGTGGGACGGGCTTTAAACCTCGCTCAATCCTTACTCTACCGAGGTCCGGCAGCGGTATAGTTGCGGTCGAGTTCGCTAAGAACTTATCTAGTAGGTGTATAACCGGTAGCTGGTACTTCTCAGCTATATTAAAAGCCAGTACAGTATCGTAGAAAGCGTCTAGGTGGTCTCCGGAAGATAGCACAACCTTAGCGAACTCTCCGTGAGCTGCGAATGCTGAGCTCAGTAGGTCGCTCTGACTACCTCTAGTCGGTAGCCCAGTGCTGGGGCCTCCCCGCTGGTAGTAGGTTATAACTACCGGGGCTTCGTTCATACCGGCCCAGCTAATACCTTCAACCATTAAGTCAAAGCCGGGACCGCTAGTAGCTGTAGAACTCCTGACTCCAGCTAGTGAAGCACCTATAGCTGAGTTTATAGCGGCAATTTCATCCTCCGTCTGGATAACAACGATAGGTCCAACAATAGTTCCATCTACTTCACTTACCTCGTACTTCTCTAGGAAGAAGCTTTCGTCCGCTGCTGGTGTTATCGGGTAGTAGCTCTGGTACCTTAAACCAGCAACTATCTTAGCAATAGCTACTACGTCGTTACCGGTAGCTACTAAGACTTCACTAAACTCCGTCTCCGGGTAATCGAGTCTCAGCAAACCTTCGTAAGACTTCAGCTCTCTCCACACGGAGTCCGCTACGTACACGTTCTGCTCTACGAGCTTAGCCCTAGCGGCGAAAACGCGCTCAAATCCGTACTTGAGAGCTTCTCTGTCCAGTCCTAGTAGGAGTGCTGCTGATGATGTAATTATACCGCTAACGTACCTCGAGAGAGACCTAGGGTCTATTCCAAAAGTCTTCATGAGGTCCCTGAGGATTTCCTGAAAGCTCATGCCTATAGTAGTTACCCCCCTACCTCTAAGTACTCCTAGTACTGACTCGAGGTCTTCACCAGCTCCTAGCGCTTTGAGGTCTCTAGCAATTCTAGACCTGAGAGATTCTTCTATACTCGGAATTTCAGTTACTTTCTTAGCTCTAACATCTTTATCGTAAAATAGCACACCCCCACTCTCGATATCTTTAAAATGAGTAAACACCGTTTCCGCATCCATAGATACCAGTAGCTTTACGGGGTAGGTAAGGGATCTGGGGGTTCTCTTAGAGGAAATTGACATGTGTATGTAGCTATGTCTTCCAACTATATTGGAGTAGTACTCTCTATCAGCAACTACTCCGTAACCTCTGTATGCGAGAGCTCTAGATAGTACGAGCATGGAGGTCTCTAGTCCGGACCCCTGAGGACCTCCTAGAATTAAGCTCAGCTCACTGAAACCCACAGTTAGATCCCTAGTCGGCCCTAGCTTCTTCAGCTATAGCTTCATCGATGACCGCCCTGATAGCTAGGCGGTGGTTTCTGCTGTGTGCTTTCAGTTCCTCCTCATCAACTAGGGTCGCTCCACACGTAGTGCAGTATACCGAACCCTCTCCACCTAGAGCGTTTAGAAGCTCATCAATAGAGGCTCTCTTGAATTTATCGCACGAGTCAGACTCAGAGACGCCGGTGCTGAAAACTAGGCAACGCCCTACTTGAGGATAGTATACGTGTGGACTGTAGTTTACGCAGTTTCCGCACCTTTCTTCAACCATTAATTCACCCTACTCTCTCGACCCTTATAGCCGCTACTGGGCACGCTTCAGCCGCCTTCGCAACGCACTCGTACAGTTCTTCAGGTACTTCTCCAATAGATACGCTCTCGCTGATCTCCACGGTGTACTTATCGATTACCCTAGTCTTCTGGTTGTCGAGGCCTAGCTCGAAGACTTCCGGGCAGATCGCTGGAGCGACACCACAAGATATGCACGTAGCTCTATCTACAACAACTCTGTACCTAGCCAGGTTAAACACCACATATAGTTCACCTTAACTAATTTAAGTTCGAATGTGCTAAGCGGTGAGACGTTATAAACTACCTACATTCCGCATTTATTTGCGTAGTGCGTTAGGTTCTCGTGGTATCCGTATGTACTTGTGGAAGTGCCAGATTTGTAATTACATACACGAAGGCGCAGAGCCTCCGGAAAGATGTCCTAAGTGCGGAGCTCCTAGAGAGCAGTTTAAGCAAATGTCCGAGCAGGAGGCTCAGCTTGTGCTGAGATCTAGAAAATCGAACTATCTGCACGTTAGAGCTCTCGCACTTCTAAAGGAGCTCGCAGCTGTTGCTGAAGAAATTATTCAAGATAGTCTGGACCCCGGCTGTGTTAAGATAGCCGCTGAAGAGAAGGAGTTCGCTCTAAGAACTACGCAGAAGATTCTAGCTGAACTAGAGACTCACGCAAAGAAAAATAAGTGGGGATGAACTCAAACTATGTGGAAATCTGGGAGTTACGGCTTTTTAAACTATAGGTTCTTCCCGCTGACGTGGGGACTGCCAGCGCATCTGAGAGCGCTAATCCGCAGCCTTTAGCGGTGTCCATCGTGGTTGATATAGTAAAGCGCGGTATAGAGTGTCGGAGAGGCGGTCTATGAAGGATTCTGAGATTAGGAGGCTCTTATCTACGGCATTAAGCTGCTTAGCGCAGTTCGAAGACATTGTTTCGGAACTATACAGCATACTATCCGAGTTTTCGCATGAGGAAGCTGCGCGCTTAGCTTTACGCTGGATATCTACCGAGAGTAGGCAGCACTCTAAGTATCTAGGCAATCTCGCAAAACTCCTCGGACTGGGGGGTGACGTAGGTAGTTGTGCGGAGTTCGTGGGAATTCCGTGGGTTACCGTAGAGAGTCTCTTAAACAACCTTAGAAAAGCTGGGTCTCTTAGTAATGCGGATGTTTTGAATACTTTAAGAAAGCTCCACGTAATTGAGCGTTTCACAGCTGAAGAAGCTTACAGCGCCATATTAATTAAACAAATTAAAGATGTAGCTAACTTAGCTAGAATAAACTTTGGTATTATTGAAGTAGTCCTCGACGAGATAGTTGAAGAAGAAAAGTACCACGACAAAATAGTTACGGCATTGATTGAAATGTTGGAAAGTCGTAACTAGAAAAGTTGCTCTAGGCACAGAATAGGTTCACTTTTCATATTCGTTAAACGATTAAGCGGTAATTAGTGGGCCCGCGGGGATTCGAACCCCGGACCTCCGCCGTGTGAGGGCGGCGTCCTAGCCAGCTAGACGACGGGCCCTCACCAAACCTAAGAGCTGCGACCAGCTCTAATAAGTCTTTGGCCACCAGCTTCTCGAGAACTCTGCCGAGCACCTCATCGCCGACCCTCCTCCTTCAGTTCTTGACCATGTTACCCATGGCGCTGAAGACCCCGAGCTCCCCGTAGCTGACCCCCTGACCTTGGTAGCGTAGACGAACATGAGTCACCTAGTGTCATCAAGAAGCTCCTCAACTAAACCCATATCACTCCACGCAGTATACTTACTTTGGTGTACTGATATAGCTCAGACGTTCCCAGCTGAGTTCTGGAGTGTGTAGGGATGAGTTGCGAAGGAGGGGTTCTTACCGGTCTAGTAGCTATAGGAGTCTTAGCATACTTTGTCTACCCTAGGGATACACCCAATAATTTAGGGATTGCCATTCAACTTGCCCATAACTTTAGTAATCTCCAAACTTACTTACAGAGGTGAGTAGCTTGGGTACTCGGATACACCTAGAGAGGAACGTTGAGTGGGGCATTAAGATTCTTAAAGACATGGTGTCTATACCGACGGTTAACCCTCCCGGTGAGAACTACTCTGAGTTCACTAAGCTCTCCAGGGAGATTCTAGAACCTCTCGGATTCGATGTTGAAGTCGTCGAAGTTCCGGGAGAGTACGTTGCGAAGCACTACCCCGATTACGCTCAGTATCCCAGGTACGTAGTTCTAGCGAGGTACGGCTCCGGCAGACCCGTTCTCCACTTCAACGGACACTACGACGTCGTCCCCGCCGGCAGTGGCTGGACTAGGAACCCCTTCGAACCAGCTATCGAAGGAGGTAGGTTGTACGGTAGGGGGTCCTCAGATATGAAGGGAGGTATTGCTGCGTTCATCGCAGCTGCGAAAACTCTCGTGGAGTCTGTAGGAGGGGTTAAAGGTTCTCTAGAACTCGCTCTCGTACCTGACGAGGAGATCGGTGGTGAAACCGGTACTGGCTACTTGGTTAGAGAGCTCGGCTCGAGACCTGACTACGTAGTTATTGCTGAACCAAGTGGTTCTGGGACCATCTGGGTTGGCCACAAGGGAGCTCTATGGGTTTTCGTAGAGGTTTTCGGGAGGCAAGCTCACGGATCTACCCCGTGGCTAGGTGTTAACGCCTTCGAGTACATGGTTGAAGTAGCTAATAGGTTCGTAAGGGAGTACGTACCCCAACTAGAACTTAGGAAGAGTTCCTACGAGTACGACGACCCTAGAGGAGCTAGGCCAACGGCTATGGTAGGTGGCGAAGTGAGGGGAGGAGCTAAAGTAAACGTGGTGCCGGGTCACTACTCGTTCTCGATAGACCGGAGGGTAGTACCGGAAGAGAAGTTAGAAGATGTAGAGAAGGAAGTAGTGGAGTTCGTAGAGAAGATCTCGAAAGAACTCAAAGAAGTTAAAATCTCGGTAAGGGTTGTGAACAGACTCCCCCCAGCCTTAACGAACCCGGATAGCGAGTTAGTTAGAACGGTTAGAGGAGTCGCGAAAGAAGTACTAAACCACGAGCCACGAACTACTGTCTGCTTAGGAGGGCTCGACATGCGGTACTACACTCAAGCCGGTATTCAAACAGTTACCTACGGTCCAGGTCTTCTAGGTGTTGCTCATATAGCGGACGAGTATCTTCCGCTAGACGAGTTCGAGAAGATGACCAAGATATACTACCTACTCATGGAGAAATACCTCACGTAAGTTCAAGACTTTTATTCATCAAGTAACTTCGATACCGTGAAATAATTTTCAAGCAACATGCTTAAGGCCGAGGAGTTTTGACTGAACCATTGAGAGAGTCTTCGGAGCTCTTCGCCCACAGAGGAGTTGAATAATCTGAAACTCCGATTCTCTATTTCCTATGAAGTTACTTCAGCAGCGGGCATCGAAGAACTCTAGGTTTTTAACTCCTCAACGTACATGTAGCACCCAGCTCTTGGTTCGTATATATCTCCAGACCTCTTCAAGTTGCTTATTACTTTCTCTAGAGTCGCTCTGTCTATGCCTAGAGATTCAGCTAGTTTCTCAAGTTCTGAGTACCTGGTGCACTCGCCTTTCTCGGTATTTTCTCTAATATGCTTTAAGACCAGTACTTCTCTATCTCTAAGACTCTTAGCCCTACCAGACATTATGGTATCGATATCTATAACTCCTGTCTCGACATCTATACCAACTCTCTCTAGAACCGAGTTCATGAGTCTAATAGCTTCTAAGGCATCTTCAGCGGTAACCTCATTCTTCAAAGCCATTCTAGCGTGCGCTTCTGAGAGTCTTATAAGTGCCTCGAGCTGTCTCGTAGTTATAGCTAGAGGTACGTTCGGGTCGGCGGCGCTCCGCTTCCTAAGCTCTATGTAGTAGTTCTCGATGATCTTCTTAGCTTCCTCCGTGATCTTCGGCTTTACGTACTTTCTCGCGTAGGCAATGTACTTCCTCAGCAGATCTGGGGGTATCTCAGCTCTAGCTTCCTCAGTACTGTGAACGTCTAGAATGTGCCTAACTACCAGTCTATCACTACCTACCTCAGCAATATCCTTAACTACGAAAATTAGGTCGAATCTAGATAGTATTGTTACTGGGAGGTTTATGTTTTCGGAGAGCCCTAAGCTATCAACGTACCTACCTCGCTTCGGGTTACCGGCAGCTAGAACTGACGCTCTAGCACTGAGTCTTGCGTGAATACCTGCCTTAGATATAGTGACGGAGCCTTGCTCCATAGCTTCGTGAATAGCTACCCTATCTTCCTCCCTCATCTTATCGATCTCGTCTATAGCTACAACACCACCATCAGCTAGAACCATAGCTCCCGCCTCGAGAAAGAACTCCCCTGTCTGCTTATCCCTCACAACGGCAGCTGTGAGACCGGCCGCTGAAGACCCCTTGCCAGTTGTGTAGAGACCTCGCGGAGCTATTCTCGATGCGTACTGGAGGAGCTGGCTCTTAGCGGTACCCGGATCGCCTACTAGGAGAACGTGGATCTCTCCCCTAATTCTCGTTCCATCAGCTAGGTGCTTAGGTACGCCACCGAATAGTAGTAAAGCTATGGCCTCCTTAAGGTCCCAGTGACCCTGGATCGCTGGAGCGATACTGGCAGTGATCTTCCTCCTCACTAGACGGTCGCGCGAAAGCTCCAGTATCTTAGCCTCATCTTCAGGACCTACGTTGACTTCTTCAAGATGTTTCTGAGCCGGCACTACGTTGTTTGCCTCTATGTAGAAGTCGTATATCGATGAAGCTCTTCGACCCCCCCTAGCTAGCTTAACAATTCCTACTAAGGTAACTCTATCGCCCGGTCTAACAACGTCCACCAGGTCCTCCGAGAGAACGACATCTATGGACCTAGGTAGCTGCCCCGGAGGTATATCTTCAGGTTTTTCTTGTAAAGTTAGAAGCTGCCAGTCAATAAGTACAGATTTCTCTAGAACTAGCCTGTAGCTTCCCTTTCTAGCGTACTCACCTTCTTCTCCTCTAAGTAGCTCCACCACGCACTTAGGGCAGTACGAAGGTCTCTCAACCTCCTCAAGTTCTCTCTCATCCGGAGGCCAGACGAACTCGTGTTCTCCATCTGGTAGTACGTGAACGTAGGTTGCTTTCACTAGCTTTTCCTTCGGTGGTGTGGACCTAACCACTATACCTTCCAACATGATCAACTTGTTTAGGAGGTCGCTCCTTATTTCTCTTATGGGAGTAGGTCTAACCCAGCTAGTTAATCTACCGTAGAACTTCCGAACCTTTAGTGCGTAGTTCTCGTCGATGGTCTCCACGACGCTTTTAATGGCTTTCGAGAGAGCTTCTAGAGCTACCTGAGGATCCCTATCGAGCGCTAGAAGAGTTCTATCGTCGTATGTAGCTATATCTTCGTAGTCTATTAGAATGGACTTTCCCTCGTTAAACAGCATTTCCTTTATTCTCTTCATGTACTTTCTTTCCCTACGGTCATCAACGTAGTTCTGTAGAAAGTCTTGAAATAGCGAGAGGTAGTCCGAGGCCGCTTCACTCTTACTCAAAGACGAGTTATTTAACATATCTCACCACCGACTCTCTCCACGAATTTAAAACTCTTTTTAGAATTCTAAATAGTAGCACCTCCTCTAGAGCTTTACTAACATCGCTCGCCTGCTTTAAGTCTAGGTTGAGTGCTGCGTTGACTACCTTACTCAACCTAGAGTCGAGCATGTTAGCTATAGCTCTCTTAAGTTTTTCTACTCTAAGTGCTGTCTCGGCGTTTTTTCCGTGACTGAGTCTATAGATCGTTAGCTCAGCTAGGAAGTATATGTCTTCACGAATATCCGCGGGCTTCCCCCCTCTGGAAATCCTCTCCATGTGGTGATATCTAAACACATCGGAATCTCTAAGTAGTGTATCGCGAAGCTCGGCGTACCCGCTTTTCTGCAGCTCTAGCGCTAACCACACAGGTAGGCTGACTTCATCTCCTTTCTTAATGTTGATCTTCTCCTTATCGATAGCTAGAATACCGAGGTCTTTGAGAGCTAGAACTCTGGCACTACTGAACGATCTATGGACTCTCACCAGAGATACGTAAGCTTCAGGTAGCGCTAGCACTCACTCACCTTATTAAAGCTCAGTTTTGAAAGCATATAACACCGACTATAAAAACGCTTCTACGAGACCTCGAGAGGTTCGAAATCTCGGAAGTACGGGCGTTACTTGTAGAGAGCAAAAACCATGGCATGGTCCTTGTCGTATGGGTCTAAGTGAACTACATCCAGGATCTCGAAGTTGCTCTTTTCGAGAGTCTTAATTTCCTTTACGTATATCTCGTCGGGTTCTCTAGTTACATCTATACTTCTAGCTTTAATAGCTAGGTAGAGGTACCCACCGATCTTAAGAAACATCCTAGCATTGGCCGCAACTATACCCGCCTGCTCGGGCTGAGCTATATCTGCGTAGAGAACGTCGACTTGGGGGACTATCGATGAGTATTTCTCAGGAAATCTAGCATCAGCTAGTATCGGAACTATGTTCTTTCTATAGTCAGCCACGGAAACAAGTTCTCTCATAACTCTAGGTGCGAATTCTACTGCGTATATACGCCCCCTGTGCTCTACTATGTCGGATACGTGACTAGCGGTAGTCCCACTTCCAGCGCCCAAGTAGAGAACCCTACTACCGATAGATATAGCTAGCTCCTTTATTCCCTTGTATAGAGATGCCGCTAGCTTACTCCTGATGTGGTTCCACTCTCTATACTCAACATTTCCGTAGTTAAATAGCCACTCACCGTAAACTCTACGACCCGGCGTTAGATTCTTCGTAGCCAGCCTAACGGAACCATCCTCTAGCTCAACTACGTAGACCCCCCTGTAGCTGGGGTGTTCTTTCACTGAAACCACTTCAATCACGAAATTCACCTCTCTAACTAGGTTTAAGCAGCTTATAACTTACTTCTTACCGCGTTTTACTGGTTTTGAGGGTTTTTGAGGTGGTGTTTTCGGTGGTGGTTTTGCGTAGAGAGTCTTAACCTCCTCTATTCTATCTTCGAGAATCTTCTTGAGTCTTGACGCGATGAACCGCCCGGTGTAGAAGTCAGCTCTAGCGGCTATTGCGAGTTTCGTAGCTAGAGCTCTAGCTATCTTACCTCTCTGCCATCTAGGTGATTTATGTATCTCAGAGTACTGGAATATTACTCCGTGCTTCGGCGGCCTACCCCCAGTTCTCAGAGCTCTGAAGAGGGCTTTTTCAGCACCTAGTACCTGTATAGTACTCGCAGGAAGCTTAGCTAGGTCTTCAAGACTTCCAGCAAGACTCAGAAGTCGGGCTCCCAGTAGCGATCCCACTAGCTCGGTCGTGTTGGGAGCTACTTCCTTCATAACCTGCTCTAGGTACTCAGATAGATTATCCCTCATTTCGTAGAGACTCAGAATATGCTCACTGAAAACCCTGATCTTATTCATATCTAACTCCGAAACTTCAGCACCTATACTATCCCTAGCCGCCCTAGCTATTCTCTCAGCTCTTCCACCTTTAATTCCCAGCTTAGCTAGGTTTTCGAGCGTGAACTGAGGTCTCAACCCCAGAGTAGCTACGAGCTTCGCATACTCCTCGTGCTCTTTTACTAGATCGTCCAGTTCTGGGAAGTGGATACTGTACCACTCGCGCAGTCTTGAAGCAAACAGATTTATAGTCTTATCTAGGTCGTCTATAGCTCTAATAGCCTGTATAGCCATTAGGTCTCTCTTCAAGGCCTCGCGCCTGAGCTTAGACCTCGTGACGCCCATAGCCACCTCGTATACCAGCGAGTTGAAGTCTTCTTCATCCCTAGCTAAACCCTCTTTAACTGCTATGCTCGGAAGAGATTTTCTTAGCTCGATAACTAGCTCATTCCTGGGGTCTACTACGCAGCTTATATTTCTTTGAGCGAGGAAAGACTCTTCCAACTCTGTCGGTACGATTAAGACTACGCCTGGAGCGAGGATCTTGCTAACTAGGTCGGCGAATTCCTGACTTAGCTCACCACTCTCTATTTTTAAAGCTCTCTCGATCATGTACCCGATATCCTTAGAGACTAGGTTGTACTTCAAATTACCGCTCTCATCGATTGCTACAGCTCCAACCACAGTCTCCATAACTGCGATCTTCATGTCATCCCTCCTCTAGTAGTAATATTTTCGTAATTTAAGTACGCTATTACAGCAAGACGCCACCGGCAAGTACTCGCAGACGCGGGTAGTGCGGTAGGAGAGAGCACTGAAACACGCCACACCCGCTTCACCGATCGCCTAGTGCGAGAACTCGAATTCCGGTTAACTCTAGTGCCTTCAGCAGTAGAGTGGGGACGCAGCTCGCTTCAGTACCGTAAGTTGGAGGTAGTTGAGTTCTGCGACTCGATTAGGTCGGTAAGTGTGAACGCGCAGATCTCCGCATCTCGATAGTTTGTAGCTATTCTAAAGCTTGGCTTAGTATCTGGTTGTAGAGAGTAGGTGGGTCTAGTGTCTAGAGGTAGTAGGTCTAGGGGGTACAGAGCTGAGAGAGAGCTCGTCGCTCAGTTATGGAGGAGAGGCTTCGCAGTTATGAGGGCTCCGGCGAGCGGTTCGAAAGTAAAGAGAGCTCACTACCCGGATGTCGTGGCAATTAAAAATGGGAGAGTAGCGGTTTTCGAGGTTAAGTCTAGGTCGAAGGAGGGGAACATATACATAGAAGAAGAGCAGATCGCGAAGTTGGTTGAGTTCGCTGCGAGAGCTGGTGGAAAAGCTTTCGTAGCCGTTAAACTCCCTAGGCAGGACTGGGCTTTCGTCCCAGTTGAGAGGCTCGAGTTAACTAGTTCCGGGTATAGAATTAGAAGAGACATTCTAAGTGATAGCCTCAACTTAGACCAGCTAGAGGTGCTACTCGGATTAAGAAGCACTCTATTAGAGTATGTAAAAACTTCCGAGGAGATTAAGTAGTTAAAGCTCTCACATAGCCGCAGACCTGACTTCCACTACGGAGATGTTGAGTAGCAGCCGCGCCATTATGAAAGAGCTTTCTAGACCTAGGTCATCGATGCTCAGAACTACGAGGGTCTGCGCTTGCTTAGCTAGTGCGAGAAAGTAGAGGGGTGTGCGGCCCCCGCCTTATCTAAAGACCCCCTACTCCAGGATTCTGCGCACCGTCCTCTACCCGGTGACCCATGAACGCCGGCGTTGGAAGTTAGGTTGCTCCCTTCCGGGCCTAGCCAGGTTCCTTCCGCGAAGATGGTAGGTCCTCCCCTCCAGGAGGACCTCCACCACCACCGGCCCCATGGGGCGGGCTTCATCGCTAGTGCGCAGACCTTTTGAGTAGGGGTCTTTAGATAGGCTAGGTTACTGGCCCCGCTTTACGCCTTCGGCTGGGGGAGGCGGCGAGTTCCCAGCCCTACCCGCACACCCAGATTTGCTTTCTTAATGAGTTTTTATGCTTTTCCTTCATTTCAGTGCCGCATAGCTGCGAGCGCGAGCTCTGTCCGGCGCTTCCTACATCGAAACGCTCGATCCCCCGGTTTTATAGGGTTATCTTACTCATGTAGTACGCTCCTATGATCGTATACAGAGGAAGAAACTCTATTCTACCTAAGTACATGGCTATCATGAGAATCGCCTTAGTTAGTGCCGGGGCTGAGGAACTCGCTATACCTGACGATAGCCCCACGCACGATAGTGCTGAAGAAGTTTCGAGGAGAGAATCTACGTAGCTGTAGGAAGCTATTCCGGATGTAAGGAGGGATAGGTGTAGAGCTATTGAAGTTGCTACCAGGGTTAGTCCGTATAGAGCTACGAACGAGTATATCGACGATACATCCTCGTCTCTAATTACCTCACCGCCGACCTTTCTAACTACTACAACGGATTTTGGAATAAAGGTCTTACTAGTTTCCCAGAAAACCAACTTCGCAGTTACGATAGCTCGCTTTATCTTTATACCACCGGCAGTCGAGAACGTCGCGCCACCGATTACCATGGAGAGTATGATTACGACTTTCACTACGTCGGGGTGCTCGGAAATTGGAGCTAGGGAGAATCCCGTCGTCGTAAAACCCGATAGTACGTGAAAACTCCATACCCAGAAGGACTCTACGGAACTAGTAGCTATACTTATAGCTCCGAGAGCTACGAGGAATGTGGAGAGAATTGCCGCGAAACCCCTAACTTCTATAGACTCCGCGAAATCTCTAAGCCGTCCTCGCGTCAAGTTGTAGAGGTCCATAAAGTTCAGAGCGCCCAGGGTCATTACTATAGCTGCCGACACCGCTACGAGTCTATTTCCAGCTTCAAACCAGTACCCGAGGTTCTGGGAGTGAGTTGACATACCTCCAGTTGCTATAGCGGTCATGGAGTGTAGAACCGAGTCTAGGATGTCCATGCCGGATGCGAGAAAGAGTAATACGCCGGCGAGTGTGTATAGTGAGTAGATAGTGAAGAGTCTTCTAGTAGTTGAAACTACCGTTGGGGCTATCTTCGCACCTCTCTCTACTACGTAGATGCTTCTAATAGATCTGTGGAGAAACGGTAGGAGAACGCCTGAAATTACAACCACCCCCAGTTCACCAACCCACTGAGTTAGAGCTCTCCAAGCAAGAACTACGCGTGGTAGCGCTTCTGGTTTATCCAGGACGGAGAGCCCCGTTCCTGAGAAACCACTCATAGACTCGAAGAACGCGTCAATAAACGGCATCTCAGTAGCGCGGCTGTAGAGAATAGCTGATAGGAGGGGTGCGAGAACCCAGAAAATTGAGACCACGGTAAACGCGTCAACCAGCTCCGCAATAAAACTCTTCTTACATAATATGAAGATAGGTAGTAGCGCAGCAATAGAACCTAGGGCTACTTCGATAATTCTCGCACTAGCGCTTCTCTCAATGTGGTCTTCAGCCAGGACGTAGCCGGCCACTCCCACGGTGAGAGCTAGTGCTGACACGGTCAGCAGTAGTACAGCTAGGCTAGACACTATTCCCTCAACTCTACTAATTGCCTTCATACCGCTATCACACAGCAGCCAACTCTACTGCGCCTACTCAAATACTTCCCTTAGTTACGTATATACCCAGATATCTTACTAAAGAAAAACGCCAGACCTGAATCAACGTCCTACTGTACGCGCGCTTCACGGACTTCACGAAACCCACCTCTCCGCTGAAAAGTCAGCGTAAGTACACCCTCACTAAATTCACTGACTAGTTTCGCGTACATCGATAAATACTACGGCGCCCAGAAGTTCTTTATGTAAGATATGTAGTAGCCAGCAACTATCGCCGTACCTATTACTCCAGCTACGTTGGGTCCGAGCGCGTGGAAGAGAACGTAGAGACCTGGCTTAACTTGCTGTACCTCTCTTTGAGCTACTCGAGCGGATATTGGAACGGCTGAAACACCAGCACAGCCTATCACGGGGTTGACCCTACCCTTAGTTACGATGTAGAGTAGCCAGGAGAACGTTAACCCACCAATGGTAGATACCGAGAATGCTATTAGACCTAGTGCGAGTATTGTGAATGCCTTAACTACGAACCCTAGGAAGGCCTGCGGAGAAGCATCGGCTACGTACTGCGAGAGAAAGTCGTAGGATAGAGTAGCACCAACACCGAGCATAGTCAGCATCGTCGCTATATCGAGAAGGGGGTCGGCCATCGTCTTAAAGTACCTCTCGAGCTCACCCATTTTCGACGAGAGCTCCTTCACTATGTTACCCATGGCAACCGCCACAACTAGGGGGAAGGCCGCTGGGACTAGGGCTCCGATTACGAATAGGCAAACAAACCAGAATACCAGTACGTGCCCGAGGGTTACCTCCCTAGGGCTCGGCATCTCCACAGCTCTGTACTTCCTCGGTACGAGCGCTCTAATTATGGGTGGCTGTATTACCGGTACTAGAGCTATGTAGCTGTACACAGCTATTGTTAGAGGTCCTACTAGGTGTGGGGCTATGTTAACGGCTGTGTATATAGTTGTCGGTCCGTCGGCTCCCCCGACGATCCCTATGGCCATAGCTTCATTAAGTCTAAATCCGACGGTTAGAGCTATGAGCGTTACGGCGGTTATTCCTAGCTGAGCTGCTGAACCTATGAGTGCTCCTACGGGGAAGGAGATCAGCGGGCGGAAGTCCGACAGGGCGCCTATACCTGCGAATATCAGTATTGGGCCTATCTCGCTTCGAACCACTAGGTGGTAGATCCACCCGAGGAGTGACGTGGATTCCGGTGAGCATATCCTAGTGGAGTTCTCGAAGACCACTACGTTCACTAAACCTTCGATACCTCTAATAACTTCCGGAAGTCTCTCGTTACTTAAGTCTTGACATACGTATCTAGCTAGGTGAAGACCCGGTACGTTGGCTAGTATCATTCCTAGTCCGATGGGTATTAGAAGTAGTGGTTCAACACCTTTTCTAACGGCTAGCGCTACTAGCACAGCTCCCCAAGCTATGAATATAGCTCTTATAGCGAGCTCTACGGGATCTCCAAGCATTACTCCGGGTAGTAGCATGGAGATATCCAAGGACCCGGCACCACAGCTACGTAAATCTCCGTAATATAAGCTTTAGATGCGGATGTAGCTAAGGCACTAAAGGTTTTAAGTGCTCACGCAGAAGTGTCTAGGGCCCGTAGCTTAGCCTGGTTAGAGCGCCCGGCTGATAACCGGGAGGTCCGGGGTTCGAATCCCCGCGGGCCCACCACAGTTCTCGGAGCTATATGAGGTAGTGTAGCCGCTACTGTAGGGTAACCTTATATGGAATCCCCGCGGGTACGTGTTCTCGGTGACTCGAATCTACTTCAGTGAGTCTAGTAGCGAGCTTCGAGGTTTTGAAAGCGCTGCGCGTAGTCTCCTGAAGTGGTTTGCGGAGTACGGTAGGAGATTCCCCTGGAGGGGTGAGGTCGGGTGGTACGGTGTTTTAGTTGCTGAAACTATGTTGATTAGAACGAGAGCTGAGGTCGCTGAGAAGGTCTTCCTAGAGTTCATGGAGGAGTTCCCGAAACCCGGACTTCTCTGTAGCTCCGAGCTCACTAGAGTTGTGAACTACTTCAGAAAGCTCGGATTGCCCGATAGAGCTGGGAGACTCGTAAAAGCTGTCTGCGCTATCTTAAGTAGTTACGGTGGTGAAGTACCTTGCGACTACGCTAAACTGAGGGAGCTGCCGGGGGTAGGTGACTACATAGCTAGGGTGATACTCTCGAGAGTATGCGGTAGGAAGTATGCGTTCGTTGATTCGAACGTTCTCCGAGTGCTATCGAGGTTCTACGGAAGACCTATGAGTATTTCTGAAACCGCTCGAGCTCTAGAAGAAAGTCTCAGTCAGAGAAACCTCCTAGAAGTTAACGTAGCACTCATAGACCTAGGCGCTTCGATATGCAGACCTAGGAAGCCTAGGTGCCCGGACTGCCCTCTTAGAAGCTCCTGCTCAAGTTACCCGGTCTTCCTAGAGAAGTAGCTGAACTTCCACATATTTAGATAGCACAGCTATACGTCTAGGTGCTAGCTGTGATATGGAAGGTACTCTCATACCCTAGGTACAGGTTAGCATCCCTACCTACACCAATGGAGAGAGCCAGTAGGTTGAGTAGAGAGCTGGGAGTGAACCTACTGATTAAGCGCGACGATGTTATGGAGCTGTGCCTCGGCGGTAACAAGGTTAGGAAGCTGGAGTTCATAGTTGCCGACGCTCTCAGCAAGGGGTGCGACGTACTCATAACTCGAGGTGCTACCCACTCAAACCACGTCCGCCTCACAGCGGCCGCTGCGAGAAAAGCAGGCTTAGAGGCGTACGCGGTAATCACCCCGCCGGGGAGTACGGCTACCCAGGGAAACATACTCCTAGATAAACTCCTCGGAGCTAGGCTAGTCTACGTAGATAGAGTAGAGGAGGCCGACGAAGAGATGGCCAGACTAGCGGAGGAGCTGAGGTCTAAGGGGAGGAGGCCATACGTCATCCCGGTTGGTGGAGCCTCCGAGCTCGGAGTTATGGGTTACGCGCTAGCATCACTAGAAATCCTCCAGCAATCTCTATCGTACGGAGTTAAACCCGACTACATAGTCCACGCAACGGGAACCGGGGCGACTCAGGCAGGGCTGGTGCTCGGACTTAAGATGCTCAGAGCCTCCGACGTTAAAGTAATCGGCATATCCAATGGGAGGAAGGCTTCCGAGCTCACTCCGAGACTTGTAAAGCTATTCAACAGCACAGCTAGAGCGCTCGATATCGATATAGAAGCATCGGAAGAGGACTTCACAGTATACGATGAGTACTCCTTCGGAGGATACGGGGCGATAACATCTGAGGTAGTAGATATTATGAAGTACGTAGCTAGAACCGAGGGTATACCACTAGACCCAGTCTACACAGCCAAAGCTATGTACGGACTCATAGACTTAGTAAGAAGAGGGGCCATTAAAGGAGGAAGTACCGTCGTATTCATCCACACGGGAGGGTCCCCTATATCCTTCCAGTACGCAGCTGAAGTAGAGAAGTACCTCTAGGAGCTGAGATTCGATACATCGATAAACTTCGTTATCAACTAGAACTACGTAGGTATAGTTGAAGTAGGAGCTCGGGACTGGCTGTAAAGACACGTACCCCAGCCAGGTCTACATCTGGGATTGCACCCGAGCACTTTTTAAGTCTCTTAGCTAAGAGTCTTCTCCGCTGATTAAAGAGACACCTAAGAAAGTCTTCGTAGTCTCTAAAGTCCTTAGACCACTCTCTTTTTCTCTTCAGTACAACTACCGTTGACCACACCTTGGGTTTAGGTTTGAACGAACTGGGAGGGTAGCTTCCGCCTAGCTCAACGCTCATGAAGGACCTGGTAAACGCCGTTATTCTACCGTAGTTCGACGCTCCCGGAGGTGCGGCTAGTTTCCTAGCTACGTCATCCTGCAGCACTAGAACCGCGCTCCTAATACTCGATTTAACTATGCTGACTACTATTCGAGAAGATACTACGTAGGGTGTGTTTGATACTAGCACGCAGTTACCTCTTAGAGACTGAATTAAAGGAATACCGTCTGACGCTACGACATCAACCAGGTCTAGAAGAAACCTCTTCCTCGAGTAGTCGACGAACCTGATGTCTATTTCAGAGCACAGCACGTAGCTAGAGTACTTTCTTAAAAATACAGTTAGAGAGCCGAGACCTGAACCAAGTTCGTACACACAGCACTGCCCGCCTGGGCATAGCTCCTCCAATTTCCTTAGCACTTCTAGAGCTAGCTCGCAATCAACCATGAAGTGCTGCCCAAGTCTCTTTATTGGTTTAAGTCCTCTAGCGACGGTGTATATCTCCTTAAGCTCCAGGCACTCTCTGAGGATATCTGCAGCTATCTCTAACGCACCGCCATATAAAACTTAGTAAAAGAGTTTAAACTAAGTACTGTGGGGCTATAGTTGAGTTCAGTAACCGAGGTAGAGCTAGGCGAAGGCCGCATCATAAGGATAACCGGTCCAGCGAAAGTTGATGTAGTTACCGGTAGGATCTTAGCTGTGGGTTCTAAATTTCCAGCTGGTTCTTCTCTCGTAATTCACAAATTCAGGTCTTACGGAATTAAAGTACTTACACAATCGAAAGTTAGAATTACTCTCGGTGAGGGAGCTAAAGTAGAAGAAGCTAGAAACGGTGAGGAAGTAGTTGATGAATGGCTTAGAGTAGTTGAGTACATACTTAGAAAATGTGCGGAGAGACTCTGCAAGATCTTGGTAGTAGGTCCGCCGGAGTCGGGTAAGTCCACGTTTACAGCCTTCTTAGCGAACTACCTCAGAGAAGCCGGTGTTAGGGTGGGTGTTATAGATGGGGATGTCGGTCAGGAAGACATACTGATCCCTACTACGGTAGCTCTAACTGAGGTTACGAAGCCTATTCTATGGCTTAGAGAGCTGGAGCCTCAGCTATTTAAGTTCGTCGGCTGCATCTCCCCGCAGTACTGCTACCCGGAGAGCATCCTAGCTATTAAGGAGCTGGTCGATGAAGCGGTTAAGCTAGGGTTTAGAGCCATTGTAGTCAACACGGATGGGTGGGTTGGAACCACGTCCGGTATAGAGCACAAGCTCGCAATTACTAGGTGGATTAAACCCGATATAGTGGTCGTAACAGATAGGGAAGTCTTTGACTACCTGTCCAAGTGTATTGATGGCTTGGTTGAGGTAGTCTATACTTCAAGACCTACCGTAGCTCGAGAAAGAAGTAGGGAAGAGAGGCGAGAGCTGAGAACTCAAGCGTATAGAAAGTACTTCAGTAGGGGTAGGATTAGAAGAGTTAAGCTAGGTAGTATAGGCATCTTAAACATTCGAGCGCTTGCTGGACGAGCTATACCCGCAGACGAGATTAGAAAGCTTCTAGAGATTTCTGATAGCGACTTAAGTAAAGTAGCTTACTCATCTAAGTACGGAGATACCGTGTTCTTAGTTACTAAAGAACCTGTGGATATATCGTTAAATCAGAATGAGGCTGGAAAGGTCGCCGTACTTAACTTGAGAGATTTAAGAGGAGCTATAGTAGGATTGTTAGGAGAAAGATTGAGCGATGTAGGTATTGGCGTGATTTTAGATGCGGACTTAGAATCTCAAGAAGTAACCATTTTGACTCCGTGGGATGGTGCGATTCGCGGACTAGTCGTTGGTAAGGTGAGACTGAGCGAAGATTTTGAAGAAATTGGGAGGGTGTCTAAGTGTATTCTCTGAAGAGAGCGGTGGAGGAACAAGCTAGTAGAGGGTATGTGGAGAGAGTTGAGAAAGTACTGAACCCGGAGCTAGAGCCTACGAAGTACATGAAGAAAGCTGACAGAGCTGGATCCACGGTTGTCTTTAGGGTTAGCAGTTCGGAGATAGAGTGTGTTAGCGGTGTTGTAAATACTAGAAGGAAACTGTATGAGCTCCTTAAGGCCGGTAGTGATGAAGAAGCCTATACTAAACTTTCAAGCTCTCTTGATAGAAAAAGCGCTAATTCTCGCGAATTGAAGTTTACCGAGCAGTTCGAAGTCTTCAGCAACTCCTTAACATCTCTTCCAGCTATAAAGTTCTACAGTATTGATGGAGGTAGATACATAACGTCGTCTATAGTTATAGCGAGAACGCCGGACCTAGATTCCTTCAACGCGTCCGTACATAGACTCATGGTTTTAGACGACCGCAGTATGGCTATTAGACTAGTTCCTAGGCATCTCTACAGAATATACGAGTTAAATAAGAAAGCCGGTAGAGATACTGAGGTAGCTATAGTTATTGGAGCTCATCCACTAGTTGAACTAGCTTCATCAATGTCACCACCGTACGGAGTATTTGAGTTAGAGATGGTTGAGCACCTAGGTGGAGAACCTCTCGAAATCGTCTACACACCGATGTACGGAATTCCAGTTCCAGCATACGCGTCTATCGTAATCGAGGGTAGGATTACTAGGAGCTTAGCTAGAGAAGGACCTTTCGTAGATATCTTCGTACTCCCAGATAGAGTGCGGGAACAGCCGGTCGTCGTTGTCGATAGAATGTACGTATCTAGAAATCGGGAGTACTTCCACGTAATACTTCCTGGTGGTGGAGATCATCTCATACTCATGGGCTTCCCCAGGGAGGCGGCTATATGGGAATCCGTTAGGAGGGTGGTACCTAGAGTTAGGAAGGTTAGACTGACTAGAGGAGGAGGTATGTGGCTTCACGCCGTAATATCTATCTCAAAGGAAGTCGAAGGCGAGGGTAAGACGGCTATTATGGCTGCGTTCGCCGCTCACCCAAGTCTAAAGCACGTGGTGGTTGTTGACGAGGATATAGATCCGGATGACCTCGAGGAGGTTGAGTGGGCGATAGCTACTAGACTTCAAGCTAGTAGGGGGTTGGTGGTTATTAGAAATGCTAGAGGGTCTACGCTAGACCCTAGCTCGGACGATGGCTTAACGGATAAGGTAGGTATAGACGCTACAGCACCCCTCGCTCGACGCGATATGTTTAGAAGACCTGAAGAGTAGTTGGTGTAGCTATGTATTTGAGTAGAGAAGAGGAGAGAATGCTATCTGGTGAGCTTGGTGAGGCAGTTGCTAGAGCCATGGAGCTCTTGGTGAAGATTGGGGAAGCCCTGGGGGCTGAGAGGCTCGTTGAGATAACCCACGCGCACATCTCCGGAGTTTCGTACTTCAACATAGGGGACTTCGGGCTGGAGTTTATTGAAGACATGCTGAATACTAGAGCTAGATTCTCCGTATTTACAACTGCGAATCCGCACTCAGTTCTAGCTAGCTACGGTGGTAGGGGATTGAGTACTGAGGTTTGTGAAAAGCAGTTGAGGATCGTTAGTGCTTTGAGGAAGATGGGTGCTAGGAGCTTCACCTGCGCTCCGTACTACGTGAGAAAGCCATCTATCGGGGAGCACCTAGCTTGGGCTGAAAGTAGCGCCGTTCTCTACGCCAACAGCGTGCTTGGCGCGGTAACTAATAGAGAGACGGGCCCCACAGCTCTTCTATCTGGAGTATGTGGTAGAACGTACTTTGGAGAAGCGCATAGAGGTCTACCGGCGGAAGTAGAATTCGTAATCGAGGTCGAGAAGCCGGAGGACCCATCAGAAGCTGGAGCTTACGGACTACTAGTTGGGGAGCTTGTTGGAAGGTCTGTACCGGTAGTTCGCGGACTATCCCAATACCCAGAGTACTTCCTCAAGGAGTTCCTGGCAGCTTTCGCTACCCACTCCCCGGCGCATCTAGCTATTCTCGAAGACGTAACGCCGGGCTTCGGTGGAGTGGAAACATCGAGAGCGGAGAGGATATCGCTCACTAAGTCAGACTTATTGAAGATGTATTCAGATATCGGTAGCTGCAGTTCTCCGCTGTATCTAATTGGATGCCCCCACCTATCTCTCGAAGAATTGGACTACGTGCTGCCTAGAGTTAAAGACGTTAAGAAGGGGGAGCTCTGGGTAACCATTGGAGAAGGCGTTCCACAACACCTAGCTGCGGAGCGTGTGAGAGGTCTTAAAGTTCTACCTGGAAGTTGTGCTGTAACCGCTAGACTCGACCTACTGGGCGTGGACTGCGTGATAACCGACTCGGCTAAGGCGCTGGTATACATACCGAAGCTAGCTGGCGTTAGAGCTTACTTAGTTAGAAGAGAGGTTCTTCTAGAGATGGTGTCGAGTGGCGAGTGAAGTAAGTCTCCAGGTAATTGCGGGTGGTGCTGAGCGGAAGATCTGTGGTGAACTAGTTGTTTACGGAAAGCTACTATCTCCGCTGGGAGATATAGATGCATCAACCGGTCGGTTAAGAAGTGGTAGTAGAGTAAGTGGTAAAATCGTGGCTGTGAAAGGCTTCACAGGCAGTACTGTAGGACCCTACGTACTCTACTCGCTAGCGAAGAGAGGTTTAGCACCTAGGGCGCTAGTAGTGGAAGAAGTTGACGTAAACTCAGTCACGTCGGCCGTTATATCCGGTATTCCGCTACTTAAAATCGAAAAACTCACCACACTAGAGAAGCTATATAGTAGTGGCACTAGGTACGTCTGCGTAGAAAACGGTAAGCTCAAGCCTCGCGGAGTTCTGATAGCTATTGAGGGAGTGGATG
Organism: Sulfolobales archaeon; assembly: GCA_026419835.1. Classification (GTDB taxonomy): domain Archaea; phylum Thermoproteota; class Thermoprotei_A; order Sulfolobales; family NBVN01; genus DRZP01. Next base: position 90,379 of record JAOAKQ010000003.1, read on the forward strand.
GAGCCGGTAAGACTACGGTAGCAAAGTACCTACTCGAGGTTTTTAGAAGGTGTGGTTTTAGAGCGGTGTATACGTACGAGCCGTACTACGACTCTACAAGAGCCGTGTTCGAGTCTGGAGCTATGAAGCTCACACCCGAATCTGAAGCACTTCTGATGATTGCCGATAGGTACTCGCACTTCAACTGGGTAGTTAGGGAGGAGCTAGATCTAGGCAGTGTAGTGATTCTAGATAGGTACAAGCACTCAACAATAGCCTACCAGGGGGCGGCGGGTCTCTCGATAGACTGGCTTAGAGAAGTGCAGAAGTACCTCCCAGAGCCAGACGTAGGGATATACCTAGACGTAGACCCGGAGGAAGGACTTAGAAGAAAGAGTGGGAGCGGTACTAGAGCTCTTACGTATTTTGAAGACCTTGAGAGGTTGAGGAGAGCTCGCGAAGTGTACTTAAATATGGTAGCGAGGGGTGAGTTAATTCAAGTTAACGCTTCACTCGAACTACCGAGAGTTCTCGAAAAAGTTGTTGATCTAGTAGAGGAAAAGCTTGGTTTAGATCTAGAGAAGTGCGTTCCGTAGGCAGTACTCATCAAGAGCGGCGTTCAGTCCTTTAATAACGTACTCGTAGATTTCCTGACTCAGTACTACCGATCGATTAGTTGCGTACGACCTAAATTCTTCCTGGTCTAGTAGTTCGCACGGCTGACCCCTAGCTCTAGCTATATCTATAGCTAGGTCTACGTACTCTACAGCATTTGGCACCACTATCTCGGGCTTTGTGTTGATGTTTACGTATATACCCTTAAGTTCACCACTACCGCTGTAGTAGCTGTGAACTACGTAGGGAACCCCCTCGATTGCGATGGTTCTAATGCTATCCCCGACTTCCTTCCTAATTCTGATACCGTCGTAAGTACCGCTACTTCTAACCTTTCTCTCAAGTAATAGCTTGAACTCACTATCGTAGTGGAATTCCACTAGATCGGCCGTACCCAGCCTTATGCTTCTACCATCCAGCTTCTTGTGGTTTATCGCTACTTCCTCGAGGTCTTTAATGGTTTTAGCTATAAACCTCATGGTGATTTTTCTTAGGACTTCTCTATCTACGTACGCTGAAACTTCGTCTAGTAGCTCAGCTACGTCTCTGTAGAGCCCCCTAGAAGTCTTTATCATGTGGTGGTAGTCTGCCGTTGGCGTGATCGCTCTTCTTACACCATCTAGGTAAATCTTAGAATCGTGAGTTAGGTATATGGCCACGATCTTCTCGCCTTTAGTGATAGTGGATATTTCTTTAAGACTACCGGCCTTCTCTTCAACGGAGCTCAGCTGGTTTACGAGGTTTTGAATTTCCGCAGCTATAGCTTCTAAACTAGCTTCGTCAGCATTGCTCCTCCACTTAATACCTACTCCTTTTCTTACGTACTGAGATGAAATAGTCAGCAACTCGGAGATCCTGTTCTTGTTCTTTAAGTGAGGGCTGAATAGAACTCTAGTTCCTCTCCAAACAACAGCGAAATCACCTACAACTCTAGCTCCCGGTACTAAAACCGTTCGGTCTCCCGAGTACGTAGGTACTTTGAGAACTGAAGCAGGTAGGAAAGCACCTTCTCTACAGTCTCGATACTCGATTAGTTCAGCAGGTCCGTAGGGTGATTCTACGAGACACCTACCGTTTTTCACACCCTTAACTGAGACAACTACAGTAGCGTACAGACCTACCGGCGGGACGTAAGCTACTACAGCTGGAATATTTTCTGTGAGCGTGTAGGCTACAGCCTCTGCGTGATCTGCGTGCCCAATTACTAGGATATTCGATGCGTCGTCGTTATCCGTTTTTACCGTTACATCCGCCGGTAGACCTCTATTCTCGGGTACTCCGAGCCTGGTTGCGATAACGTCACTAACATCCACCAACTCGAAGTTTCTCTCGTGAAGTATCTTCGAGACCGCCGTGGAGTAGATACCGCGCACTCTAACTCTAGCACTCAACACCTAGCCCTCGTCACTAGTCTTTAATGCTGGAGAGAATAGCGATTATGTTCCATATCATCGTTCTAGCGTAGGAAGGCATATTCGGATCCTGGCTTATCTCATCTAAAGCACTCACAGCATTAGCGGCTCTAACACCTGGTGAAAGAGATTTATCGTTAAGCATTCTAAGCGCCTCAAAAGCTGCTCTCCTTATATTTCTAGGAACTCCGGAGTCAGCTATAATTCTGTTAAGCATGGTAATTACCTGGTTTAACTTCATTTCGTTTACCTGGTCCTTACTAATGCTCGGCCCACCCAATTCTCAATCCCTATAACCTACGCTAAATAGCTTTAATTTAAAGTAAGATACGCAGAACTCTTCGAACCGGCTTCAACAGATAGTAGGTAACTCAAGAGTGAGAACGGCTAGTTACAGCACTAAATAACTCTTCCTCCCCTAGAGGAGTGAACCGATAGGTCCGAAACCGAAGACTTCCTCGCTCTGTAGGGAGATACCTTAATATCTTCGAGCGTAGGCGGTCTCAGCTTCTTTCCGCAGCTGGGACACCGACTACCTATTCTAGCTAGAAGTTCAGACGGTGTTGGTAGTCCATACGAATCCTGACCTACTTTAAGAAATTCGTATAGAATGTAGCTACAAGAACTACACCTATATATAACTGGCACTAGCTCCACCATCACTATCTTCGGCGTATTACATAGTTAAGCACTTATTTACTAAATACATTTTGGTGAGAGAAAAAGTTTTAATACCTCCCGGGAACTTCCCTCAAAATTTCTTTACTTAAGTAATACTCTCTTTAATTTCACGTTTCTTTCGAACCTCTTGTTTATATAGGAGGAAATAGCCTCTCTAATAACCTCAGATCTCGATATACCGAGTTCATCAGCTACTTGATTAAGCTTTAGTAGCGTCTCTTCATTAAGTTTGAACGTTACAATACGCACCTACTACACCGTGAACTTCGAGCTAGGTCACTATATGTTTTTTTAGGTATCTGCGTTACCTAGAGCCAGGTTACTGAAATTAAGTGGAAGTTTGTGAAAGTAATTCTACTATGTACGTAGATGAACCCCTACCGCTAATTCCCGCATCCGTAGGTGCGGTATCAAAAATACGGAAAGACTCTTAAAAACCGTAAATAAGTGTTGGAAGTAAGATATTTTGGTAGTTTGGAGGTTGAGGATATTCAAGCTTACTAGGAGGGGGGCGGTGGCGGCACTTGCTCCAGCTGCGGTGGTCCTGTACTTATTTAGCTATACGTATCTAGGTGCTTCAAGAGGTGTCGCAATCTTTAATTTTCTTTTGAATACCGCTCTAGGTAACTTAGTCTTAAGTTTGGTCGCAGCTTTCTACGCATACAACATAGCCAAGAGTATTGCTACACCACTGTGTAGTCGGATTACTGAATTAGAGTCACCACTCTTAGAAGACCTACATCTACTCGTACTCGTACCCGCTCTCTCCACTACGATCTACCCTGTACTGAGAACTGTCGCCGGAGTTCAGCAGGGCTTTCTCGATCTCTCTTCAGTTCTGCTCACACTAGCTATCTCGTTCCTCATACTGATTTCTTATACGGATACGAAGAGAGGTCCGGTCGCAGCTCTAAGCTACGTTAGTGCGATAGTGGTCATATTAGTGGCATTTACTAGGCGTAGAGAAGTTAGTGAATTCTTCACCGAGCTAGCTAGACTAGTATCTCTCGTTGAGGCACTAATAAGGGAGCTGGGTGTCGTATAGTGGTAGATATTCTCAGAACTCTAGCTATAGTTACGATCGTGTCTGCGATCTCTCTCCTAGTACTCTCCGTAATTTTCATGCTCTACGCTCTAGTGGCTACTTCAATAGTAGCTCTAACATCTGGCTTAGCACTTCTTTCAGCTGGTATTCGCCTAGCTAACTTAGTGACTGGTAGAGATAGATGCCGGCAGTAGCTGTGAAAGCTCTGGGAGCACTAGCCCTCGCAGTACTCATACCTCTAGTAGTTCTAGCCGCGGTCTTAGAGTACGTGGACTTGCCGGCACACTACTCACCGGGTTCATCACCAATAAATCCGGGGCAGTTCGGAACCTCAGCCTTCGTAGAGATGCTGAGAGACTACGGAATGCGCATAGTCTACGTATCTAACTGGAGCTACCTGCGTACGCAGAAATTTGAAAGAGGGGTCTGCGTTCTAATAGTATCACCTGAATACGACTACGTGAGTTATGAAGTTGAGTCTATGGCTAGAGTACTCACTAGCTCCGGAGGAGTACTGGTAGTAGCTGATGAAACCCCTACTTCAAACACGATCTTCGAATATCTAGGACTTCGAGTTAGGATCTACGGAAATAGATTACTAGATGAGTACTACGACCTCCACCCAAGAGCTCTATTCAGAGTCAACGACCGCGAGATAGCTCTAAGACTAGATAAAGCATCTGAAATACTCAACTGCAGTACTACGATCGGTGTAGCGGAATCCTACGAGTACTCAACTAGGGAAGTTAAGCTAAAACCCGTTGGATGCTTAGAGCGTGTAGGTAACGTAACGTCTCTGATTCTGGGAGATGGCTCCCTACTCACTAATCAAGTACTGGAGCTGGGCGGTATGTACAGAGAACTAGCTAAATACGTAGCACTCACAATAAGGAAGTACTGCGGAGCGAATTGCTTAGTACTAGTTGAAGCGGGTAAGTACGTACCTAACAGAGACCTCTTTCTGAAGCTGTACATGCGAAGTGAGAACTCAGAATTCTTTCTACTTCTAAACGACGCAGTGCACTACCTTAAATCTGCGGATAACCTCTTTAAGATACGCCTTCTAGAAGGTCTCGAAGAGGAAACGGTCTTCGTACTAGTTCTTATAGCGATTACCGCGCTCTACGTGAAACTAGGTAGGAGAGCTGAGCCGGCTAGATCCGTGAGAAGCTATGCATGGAAGAGTAGGGAAGATTTTAAGAAACTACTCGACGCTATGGCAGATACGATATCTCTACTAGGTTGCGGGCATTTCTCGAGTAGAGAGCTGGTTCTCTGCCTAGAAAAAGCTGGCTACGAACCCGATAGCTCTAGAAAGCTAGCTAAATTCATAGAATTCTCGAACTTCGTTCTAAATAGGGAGTTCTTTAAGTACGTACCTATATGGAAATTCATGGTCAACTCAGCAATAAAGCACTCTGAAAAACTACTTGAAGTACTTGAAAAAAGCCTTCTAGGGGAGAGAGCTGCTTAAATTTAATGAAGTAGTGAAGACGAGTAGACTACTCGTTCTACTTACGGCGGTAGTAGCTACGTTTACCCTTCTAACAGCTCTAAACGCAACTCTAGTCGCACTTTACTTCGCTGTATACTCATCAGTATATCTTGTGCTTAGCTACTCGGTTCTCAGAAGTACCTCTCAGAGCACTCAATGTAAACTAGAGAGAACGGAGCTTGAACTTGGGGAAAAAGACGTAGCGCTCATCATGCACTTAGTTGTACGTACTGAAGCTACTCTCGTTAAAGCAAGGCTATACCTCGGAGTACCGCCACAGCTTTCCGACTCGGACGACTACTCGATTAAATCTGTAAAACTCGATGTAGGGAAAGAGCGGATAGTTGTGAAGTTTCCACTGTCTAGGCGTACGGGACTTCACGTGCTAGGACCTCTGAGAGTAGTAATTACGGATGTGCTAGAAGTTTTTGAAGTTCAGGTGTACTACCTAGACTCCATAGTCGTAAAGATCCCGCCAAAAATCGGTTCAGCACCTATAGCTAGGTGGTACGGAATTATCAGATCATCATCTGGAGCTAGAACTCTCAGTCCAGGTGTTGGAGTTGAGTACCACAGTACGAGAGAGTACAGACCTGAAGACGAGCTTCGGTACGTAGATTGGAAAGCAACCGCTAGATTGAGTAAATTGCACGTTAAGGTCTTCGAAGTAGAGACCCCTATAAGAGTATTCATGGTCCTCGATGCGCATAGGTACATGTTCATCGGCAACCCGAAGTCTCTATTCGAATACAGCTCAGACCTAGCACTAGCTCTCTCAAACTACCTCGTAAAGCGTGGAGATAGACTAGTACTTGCGGTTATTTCAGAAGATGGAATTAAGCGTAGTGGTGAAATTGGTAGCTACAGCGACCTCGCAGAACTTCTTGGTATCGTTTCGAGTATTAGGTGGCCCCACCGCACACCAATTCTAAGAGAAGAACCTTCTAGAGCTACGAGCTTGAGATCTCTACACATACCTCTTAAAGAAGTCTCGGCAGTCGTAATTTTCACACCAATTTTCAGTACTCAGAGGATCTCTGAAATACTCGAGCTAAATACGCTAGCGAGAGAAAGCGGAGTTAGAGTTGTAGTAGCCACACCTATAGTAACTTTCTTCAGTACTACTAGTAGAGTAAGCGACACGGTGTACAGAGCTCTGAGGTTTAACCTACTTAGCAGAGAGATCAGAAACGTAGAGCTACTCAAGAAGTCGGGTATTCACGTAGTAGCGCTATCACCACATAAGACTCTGGAGAGAGTTATACTGGACCTAGAGAAAATTCGAGCTACTAAAACACGCTGATACCTACAGATAGAAGAACTTAGCCTAGGCGCACAGTATCCGCTTTAGAAGTCGCTCTCAATTCCTCTTAGATCGCGGACGAGCTAGCACGGTACCTACATTCTCTTCGTTCTCCACCTGCATATATCGTTTGCGCATATTATTCCAGAGATTACGGCAGCTTCGACCTCCCCATCTGGAAATGTTGAAGCTCCCACTAGGTACAGCCCCTTTATGGGTGTCTTAAAGTAGGGTCTTCTAGTTTCAATCGACTGGTCGAAGGAGTATAGCGCTCCCTCAGGCATTGAAGTATATCTTTCAAATGTCTTCGGTGCTGCCGCGTCCCGAACTACTATGTGCTTACTTAAATTCGGTATTACCTTCTCAGCCTTCCGTATTAACGCATCCGCAGTTTCCTTCTTAATCTTCAAGTACTCTTTAGTTCCTCTCGGTGGGTAGTCGTAGTAGTTAGCTAACGTTATTATCGTGATGCTAGCCATACCACTCGGTGCTAGAGCTGGGTCTGCGTTGGAGTTGATAACTACTCCATAGCCTTCGTCTAGGTTCTTAATGAGTGTTGGGTAGTTCGTTAAGTCCATGTCGACACCTAGAAAGACCATGAAGGCTGAAGGAGACATCTTCAAGCTCCTAATGTACTCAGCGTAGTCTCTATCTAAATACTCCTCTCCAACGAGTTCTAGGAGAGCTGTCTTAGCGTTTACGTTAGCAACAACCACGCTACTTCTAAGAACTCTATCTCCAGCAACTACTCCCCTCACCTCGCCATTCTCGACCAGTATCTTATCTACCCTATGGTTAACTAAGACCCTGCCACCGCTCTTCTCAATAGCGTTCTTCAAGCTGTTTGCGAAGTGCTGAGCGCCCCCTCTAGGATAGTACCTTCCGAATAGGTAGTAGGAGATTGATGCTGTGAGAGCGCTTGCTGCTGAAGTCCTCTCAGGCCCAGCTCCGACGTAGCCTAGTAGTGCGCACAGCAACGTCTTTAAGTCTTCATTCTTAAAGTACTCGTCGAGCTTCTGCTTGAAGGTCTTGCTCATCCAGTCGTAGAAGTGTGGGTGCTCTCTAGGATAGTTTACTAACTTCTTCACACCGAAAACTTTGGCTATTAGCTCAGCTGGAAGTGGTGTTCCGTAGATATCGGCTTCTCTATAGCATTCATCGTAAGCTCTTCTAGCATCTTCAAAAATGAGATGATGCCTTCCCGCTCCTGCGGAAACATCTCCAAGAGATTCTCGAGGAACTTCTCGAAGTTCTCAGCACTGATCACCCTCCCCTTGAAAACGTATGCCGCTCTATTCTTCACGAACAGGTCCTCCTTCCTTAATCCAAGTTCTCGAAGTAGAAACGCTACCGGCCCCCTCTCCCACAGTCCGCTAACATCCTCAACTCCAGTATTGAAAGTAAAGCCCTTCCTCCGAAACGATGAGCAGTAGCCTCCGACTTGGTAGTGCTGCTCGAGCACTAGGACCCTGAAACCTCTCCTAGCGAGTAAACTCCCGCACGTTAACCCCCCGACGCCGGCACCTACGACTATGACGTCGTACTCATCCTCACCTCTAGAGCTCCCCGGCACGACGCGGACGGTCCAGTCGAACCTTCTAAAAGGCTTAACGTACTTCTTCACAACCAAGTACTCCGAAGCTTTCACTGGGAATACTACAGAGAAGAACACGCCTAAGGCAATCAGCGTATTCGATAGTACTACCCTGTGAGGAACTTCGAGAACGAGGTTGATTAGCGCGTTAGCTGCAAAACCGCCATCCAAACCGCGGAAATAACGTTGTTGATCAGTACGAATGACCTATCCCTCCAGTAGGCCTCTGGCCAGTCCTTCTTAGCCGCTTTAAGTGTGAACGGAGACTTCACTAATATGGACAGCGCCGCCATCAGTGACAGTGCTAGGTAGCCTAAGAACCCACCGTACTCCACGAATATACCTACATCGAGTAAGGTACCTACGGAAGCTGCGATGAAGTACATGAAGTTGAAGACGTCCATGAGGTAGTATTCTCTTCTCTTAATCTGCGGCGCTATGATTATGAAAGAAGTTGCGAGAGAGAAGAAAACGCCGAAACCAAATTCAAAATCTATCGATATCCAGTAGATGATCCACGGGGTGAAAGAAAGTAGCATTATAGATACTTCCCGGAACTCCTCTAGCAGTACCCACATCTAACTCCAGCTACATACTACTAAACCACATTAATTAATGTGGCAGATGCGCGACCTCCACTACCGGTTTCCAGTTTAGTGAAATGTGCTCTATACTAACGTATTTAACTTAAATTAGTGCGCAAAGTTAGTACCTTCAGAGAAACTGGAGCCGGGGGCGGGATTCGAACCCGCGAACTAGCGGGTTCCCACACCACTGCAGCCCGCCGCCTTAGACCGCTCGGCCACCCCGGCTCCGTGATGCAGTTTTCTCGAAGTTTAAAAACCTAAGGGTATTTGCTTGGCGGTAGTCAAGTGGGGTTTCTTCTAGGTGGGTTTCTTACTGATTCACTGAGCTTTCTAAGGTTTTTATCGCTTCCGTATGCTATTCTAGCTACGTCTATGATGTACTCATCGCTAGGTGCTCCACCGCGTAATCCAAGGTTTATCGTGATAGCTTTCTTACACATCTCAAGCTCCATCTTCGACTTTATCTCGTTGGAGACTATTTTACTGCCCACCACGATGGCTACGAAGAACTTGGTCATTCTACTAAACCTATCTTCAAACTCCGGGAAAGACTTAATTATATTTCCAATAGTTCTCACGGCTTCGTTCTCGTCTACGAGGTCTAGGTAGTACTCGGTGGTGACGTACCTTACGACCTTGCTCAGAGAAACCTCATCTACAGCACCGAGGTGGTTTTCTATTGTCGTGCGAATACTCTGAGGTTCTCGATTCTTCTTAAGCACGGCGACAATTCTACTGAGATTTATTTCGTTCGAGAAAACTTCTTCTAGAGCTTTCCCGAATTTTCTAAGAGGTATTCTCAAAATACGCGCAGCCACTATATAGAGACTTATGAGCTCCTTCTCGTATACTTCCTCGGAGTGTTTTATTCCTCTAAACGGCTCTACTCGAGCTTCCTTGAGAGTTTTCCTGAGCTCTCCTACAATCCAGTCTCTACTTACAGTATTCCCAGCTTCAATTTCAGCTACTGCGCTAGCTATAGTGTTAATATAGGCTTTAAGTCTAGTACGCTTAAGAGATGCTTCAATCATACTACGTTACTACCTCCAGCTACTTCATCAAGGTTATTTTTAGTAAAAGCAAATAAGAACTGGTGAGGGATATCGATATAGACTTCATTATCACTAGCGATAGAAGCATGATGAGCGATCACCACGGTCGAGAGTTCATAGGCTTTGTTGCTACAGGACCTCCAATATTTCTCCCAGAATTTATCTGGACATACTTATGCTGCCCTAAGCCAAAAGTAGATAGGTTTGGAAGACCTCGAGAAGCTCCCTACGGTCTTAGAAAGATAGAGGCATCACTACTAGAGTCCGGGTTTAAAGCATCGATAATAGACCCCGACTACGTACCTAAGTACCTAAGTAAAGCTAAGGCCGTTCTAATAGGACACCACGATTTCTTCGCCTACGGCCCTCCCTCATCTGAGTGGTGGCTTATCACCGGGAAAGTACCAGTCAACAGAAGACTGTTCACTAAGTTCATGAACAAACTAGCTAGCTATAAGAAGAAGTACGGCTTTAAAATAGTAGTCGGCGGTCCAGCAGCTTGGCAATGGCGGTGGGAAGATGATAAGATCGACCTATGGGGGGTGGATACAGTAGTAGAAGGTGAGGCAGATCTCGTAGTTAAGAAGTTAGCCCAGAAAGTACTAGATAACGAGCCCCTACCGAAGTACATTCAAGTCGGTGCTCAGGATTCACCTAAAGTCGATCAGATACCGGTTATCAAAGGTGCTAGTGTTAACGGTCTCGTAGAGATTATGAGAGGCTGCCCTAGAGGGTGTTCTTTCTGTAGCGTTACTCTGCGGTCTTTGAGGTGCATACCTCTAGAAGTTATAGAGAGAGAAATAAAGGTAAATAGAGCGAGTGGAGTTAAAAGCGGTATTCTACACTCCGAAGACGTCCTACTATACGGAGCGAATGGTGTGATACCTAGTGAAGAACCCCTGAGAAAACTACATGAAATAGCGGTTAGGCGCTTGGAAGGCATAGCGTGGGCTCACGTATCTCTAGCTGCCGTAGTAGTAGCGGAACGTCAGGGAAGAATTCTCACTAAGATAACGGACACGATCTACTCGAAGCTTAACCAGGACTATATAGGTGTTGAAGTAGGTATTGAGACAGGTTCTCCGAAACTAGCGGAGAAGATAATGCCGGGCAAGTCAGCGCCTTTCCCACCATCGAGATACCCGGAGATAGTTGAGGAGGCTTTCTCCATAATGCACGAACTTAGGATCGTGCCAGCAGCTACGTTTATTCTCAATCTACCTGGGGAAACACCGGATGACGTGGTCAAGACAATAGAGCTTACCGAGAGATTGAGGAGCTATAGATCGATCATAGTTCCAATGATATTCGTACCACTGGGGAGACTGAGGGGAGAGCGAGACATCATAGCTAAAGTAAGACTAACCCGCGAACATGTTGAAGCTATGAAAATAGCTCTAGACCACAGCTTAATATGGGGTGAGAGAATTATGAGGGAGTTCTATTTAAAAGGAAGAGAAGCGCTGATCTTAAGACTTCTTCTCAAGTACTTTATGAAGATAGTTCGGTGGAAGGCGAGTAGTGTATACAGAAAACTTGAAAGTTTCACTGAGAAGGAGCTGGTAATACCTAAGCTGTAGCGTAGCTACTTAATGCTTTGAATTACTTTAGGAAGCTCACTTAAGCTCTCTATAGCTGGAACTAGGTTTAAGCAGATAGGGCTCGGTTCAGCCATTCTCAGTGGAAGAAGACCGGTGTAGTAGATAGCGCGTAGTCCACTGCTTAAAGCCCCCAGTACGTCCTCTACACACGAATCTCCTACATGCACGATTTCCGCAGGTTTAACTCCTACGGAGCTGACTAGTACTTGAAAAATAAATTTCTGAGGCTTTACGTGCCCTACGTCAGATGAAGATACCACTACGTCAACGTAGTTGGCTAAACCTACGTTTCTCAAGAGGGACACTACAGCTCTGGTGCTAAAGCTAGTATTGCTAACTACAGCTATCTTCATACCCATCTTCTTTAGAGATGAAAGCAATGTCCGCGCCTCGAGGTTTTCTCTAGGTCTAAAGTTGTCCGTTGAAGATTCGTAAGCATTCGCTAGTTCCTCAACGAGTTCGCTATCGTATCTTATTCCGAGGCCGGATAGTACTATAGAAGCGAGTTCCCTACTACTTAAAAGCATCCTGGTCCCCCCGAGATTTTTAAAAAGCTCGCGTACTATGCCAGTAGGTACCTCATAGCCCCTCAATCTAAGTGTTTCTACTATAGACCCGATTCTTAGCTCATTGTATAGTTCTTCGTCCTCCGGCTGCTTTTCCCAGATAAGGGTGAACCACAAATCGAACGATATCGCTCTTATCACTCACCAGCCCTAGTAGAGTTCCAGGAGCTACTTATAGGCGTTTGAAGTCCTCAGAGATTCCCACTACCTGGGGTAGGTAGGTTTGAAGAATGATTGGGCTAGGTGCGAGTCTAGCGTTTTCTCTTACCTACCTTCATTCTGGCTAAAACTTAAATATCTTCTCAGAGTTCTTGGTTAGGTAGTGGAGAGTGTCGTTCAAGCATATAGTGAGGATAGCTGGTGTAGATATAGAAGGTGAGCTCTCTCTAGTTCACGGATTGAGTAAGATAAAGGGTGTTGGACCTCAGATAGCTAGAGCTTGCGCTCTAAAGCTCGGGCTAAACCCTAAGACTAAGATCGGGTATCTCAGCGATGAAGATGTTGAGAGAATCGAAGACTTTCTACGAGACCCGGTAAAATACGGCGTTCCGCCGTGGATGGTTAATAGAAGAAAGGATTACGAAACGGGCTTAGATAGGCACCTAATAGGTTCCGACCTGATTCTAGCCGCTAGGCAGGATATTGAGAGAGAGATTAAGATCAGGTCTTGGAGAGGTGTGAGGCACTCGCTCGGACTTAAAGTCCGCGGCCAGCGAACCCATACTACGGGTAGAGTAGGTCCCGTTGTTGGTGTAACTAAAGGTAAGACTAAGCAGTAGGTGACTACACGTGGGAGACCCTAAGAAATCTAGAAAAACGTGGGAGAAGCCGGGTCATCCGTGGATTAAGGAAAGGCTCGTTGAGGAAATGGAACTTCTAGGTCAGTACGGACTTAGAAATAAGAGGGAGCTATGGAAAGCTCAAACTATTCTGAGAACGATCAGAGAGAGAGCGAAGGCTCTTCTATCTCTTCCCGAGGCAGATAGAGTATCTAGGGAGAGGGCTCTAGTAAAGAAGCTCTACAACATAGGATTGCTGGAAAGCGATAAGGCGACTATAGACGACATACTGGGGTTGACGGTTAGAAACGTCCTGGAGAGAAGACTCCAGACGGTTGTCTACAAGAAGGGGTTGGCTAGGACTATTCACGAAGCAAGACAGCTAATAGCTCACGGTCACATAGCTATAGCTGGGCGGAGAGCGAAGTCTCCGGGTAGGTTAGTATCGAGAAATGAAGAAGATTTAATAAGCTACTCACCCACATCTCCCTACTACATGAAGCAGCCGTCCAGAGCGTCTACGTAGGTGGTTTTCTATGGGTATGTCGCTACGTGAACTCAAGTGGGGCATCGTCCACGTATTCAGCTCGTTCAACAACACCATAGTGCACGTAACAGACCTCAGTGGAGCTGAAACAGTTTCTCGATGGTCTGGCGGTATGGTGGTTAAGGCCGATAGGGAGAAGCCCTCACCCTACACAGCGATGATGATTGCCTATAGAACGTCTCAAGATGCTATCGATAAGGGGGTCTCAGCCGTTCACATAAAGGTTAGGGGTGTCGGCGGCCACGGACCCAAGATACCGGGTCCCGGAGCTCAGGCAGCTATAAGAGCTATAGCTAGGTCTGGACTAATAATAGGTAGAATAGAGGATATTACACCAATACCTCACGATTCCACCAGAAGACCTGGAGGCCGCCGCGGTAGGAGAGTGTAGGGAAGTGCGATGGTCAGTATAGACGTTCTGGAGAGGAGTAGTAGTGAGATAACCCTGGTTCTAAAAGACGTACCTCTCGAATACGCTAACGCTGTAAGAAGAGCGGTACTGGAGGAGGTACCTACGATGGCTGTTGACTACGTAGTTTTCTACGACAATACTTCAGCACTGAGCGACGAGATAATATCTCACCGCATATCTATGATACCTCTAAAGTCTGATACCGCTATTGAGCGCTATAAACAGCCCGAGGAGTGTAAGTCCAGCTCACCACCGGATGGATGCTACACGAGCCTGTACCTAGAGGCTGAAACCGGTCACCAAGAAGAACTCGTAGTCTACTCTAGAGACCTAAAACCGCAGGAAGACCCGGAAGTGATACCTGTTTATAGAGATATCCCAATTCTAAAACTGGGGCCCCAGCAGAGAGTCGTCCTGGAAGCGTGGGCTCGGCTAGGTAGAGGAAGGGAGCACATTAAGTGGTCCCCAGCAGCTGTTTCAGTACTAACTCACGTACCTATGATCACTATACACGCAGATAGGTGCGTTATGTGTAGGCTATGCGCTGAAAACTGCCCTACGAAAGCTATAGATGTCAAAGACAGTAAGATTCAGATAGATGAGAGTAAGTGCACTCTCTGCAGACAATGCGTTAAGGTTTGTAGAACTGAAGCGGTAGAGCTTGACTGGCGTAAGGATGAGTACAAGCTTCATGTAGAGTCTAGCGGTGTTTTAAAACCGGAGAGGATCGTTCTAGAAGCAATGACCCAGGTCAAGAAGAAGCTGCAGATTTTCTATGAAGAATTTGAGAAAGCTCTATCCGCTACCGGTGTAAAGCTATGAAGAGAACTGGGCCAACCAACTTAGTTCTGAGGAAGTTAATCAGGGAGTTGAGAAAGAGCTCCAATCAGTACAGCGTCGGGATCTGGGATTACGTAGCGGAGCTACTGGAGAAGCCATCTAGAGAGCGTGTGGTAGTTAACTTAAGTAAGTTAAATAGGTGCTGCGGGCAGGGTGAGTACGTCGTCGTTCCGGGCAAGGTTCTCGGGTCTGGAGACCTAGAGAAGCCTCTGCTTGTCGCAGCGGTATCGTTCTCGAAGAAAGCCGTAGAGAAGATACGTAAAGCTGGTGGTTCAACTATCTCCATACCAGATCTTCTAAAGATAAATCCCAGAGGGTCTAACGTGAGGGTGGTGGTGTGAGCTACGGTAGAGAAGTACTGATAAATGCTGAGGGCCTAGTTCTAGGGAGACTAGCCTCCATTGTAGCTAAGCTCCTCATCTATGGCTATAGAGTCTACATAGTAAATGCTGAGAGAGCCGTTGTAAGTGGCGACCCGCAGATGGTGAAGGAATCCTACGCACTCTGGTTCGAGATTAAAACTCTGAGAAATCCGGAGAAGTGGTCACCTCACAGACCTAGAAACCCTGTCTCAATAGTTAAATACGCCGTTCGCGGAATGCTCCCCAAGCACCCATTTAAGAAGATCTTACTATTGAAGAGACTTAAAGTATACGTTGGATACCCCGATGAATTGAAGAAAGCGAAGCTTCGCACGATCGATGTCTCAGCTATCTGCAGTAGAAAGCTCGGGCACAAGTACGTTACTTTAGGTGAGGTAGCTAAGTACTTGGGGTGGAGGGGAGAGCTGTGAGTACTGAAACTACCTCGAGAACTGATGTCTCGAGGTCTGGAAGAGTAGTTGTAGAGGTTGGGAAGAGAAAGACGGCTATTGCGAGAGCTATTATAACTTCCGGTACTGGTAGAGTCTGGGTTAATGGTATTCCTCTCGAGGTACACCCAGTTGAGCTAGCTAGGATTAAGATGATGGAACCTCTTCTACTAGCTGGTGATAGTATAAGAAACTCGGTAGATGTATACGTGCGAGTAAGTGGAGGTGGGTACATGGCTCAGGCTGAAGCCGTTAGAATAGCTATAGCTAGGGGGCTCGTAAGGTTTACGAATAACGAGGAGCTAAAGCAGGTATTTAGGGAGTACTCTAGGTACATGCTCTCGGGGGACCCCCGCCAGACGGAGCCTGAGAAGTGGATGAGGTATAGTGCTAGAAGGTGGAGGCAGAAGTCCTATAGGTGATCGCACTGATTATTCCAGTTAGATGCTTTACGTGCGGTAAGGTCATCGGGCACCTCTGGGAGGAGTACGCTAGGAGAGTTTCGAAAGGCGAGAAACCTGAGGACGTTCTAAACGACCTCGGAATTAAGAGGTACTGCTGTAGAAGAATGTTCCTATCTCACGTAGATTTAATAGATGAAATCATTGTTTACGGTAGGAAGGTGTAGATATTGAGCGCGCAGAAGCGTTACGCCGATGAAGCCCCTAAGATAATCTCAGAACTTCTAGTACCGGCGGAACTCTACCTAGAGGCTGGGGTACACATAGGCACCTACGTCTGCACTAAGTACATGAAGAGATTTGTCTACAAGTCTAGACCCGACGGACCGTACATTCTCGATATTAGAAAGATAGATGAAAGATTGAGAATAGCGGCGAAGTTCATAGCTTCCTTCGACCTACGCTCAGTGCTAGCTGTATCGTCGAGACCCTACGGCTTCACACCAGTTCAGAAATTCGCGGAGTTTACTGGTGCTAGGCATGTCGTAGGTAGATTCATTCCGGGAACTATAACCAATCCATACCTAGACATACACGTAGATGCTGAAGTACTGCTAGCTTCGGACCCTAGAGTAGATGAGCAGGCTATTGAAGAAGCTTCTAAAGTAGGTATTCCAGTAGTTGCGATAGCGAGCACAGATGCTAAACTAAGTAACGTAGACCTAGTCGTACCGGGTAACAATAAGGGAAGGAAATCTCTAGCTCTCATATACTGGCTACTAGCTAGACAGGTACTGAGAGAAAGGGGAGTCCTCCAAGCAGATGGAAACCTACCCGTAAGCTATGAAGTATTTGAAACTAAGGTGGCGGCGGTTGAACGTTAGAAGAGCTGTAGTAGCCGGTCAGTTCTACGAAAATAATCCCAGAGACTTGGTAGAGCAGATAGAGAGCTGTTTTCTACACGAGCTAGGTCCTCGAGAACTACCGAAAGCGGAGGCTTCTCCCAAGAGAGTTAGCTTAGGGTTCGTAGTCCCTCACGCAGGATACATGTACAGCGGCCCAGCTGCAGCACACGCATACTACGCATTCTCCCTAGAGAAGAAGCCTACGACAGTGGTACTAATAGGACCGAACCACACAGGTGTAGGTCCTTCAGTATCCGTATACCCAGATGGGTACTGGGAAACACCTCTTGGAAGAGTACCCGTAGATTCAGAACTGACTAAGTTAATCGTCGAGAAGAGTAAGTTTGCTAGACTAGATACAGCTGCTCATGAATACGAACACTCACTTGAAGTTCAACTACCATTTATACAGTACACGCTCAAAACGAATTTCAACATAGTTCCCATAACTATTCTAAACCAGACACCGAGAGTAGCTGAAGACTTAGCTAAGGCAGTACTCTCAGCAATTCAAACATTAAGGAGAGACCTCTTCGATGTAGTAGTAATAGCTACCTCAGACCTAACCCATTACGAACCTCATGAAGTAGCATATAGAAAAGACAGATTGGTTATAGAGAAAATAACTAGTCTAGACCCCGAAGGACTTTTCAGGGTTGTCGTAGATAAGGGTATCAGTATGTGCGGTCCTGGAAGTGCTATGGCGCTAATCTACCTAGCCAAGGCGGTAAATGCTGGAGGAGTTCGTCTACTGAAGTATATAACCTCCGGGGATGTTACCGGAGAGAAAAGCTGGGTAGTTGGCTACGCTTCGATACAGATACTGTGGTAGAACCGCTCTGTGTTTATTGACGGTGTGCTACCGTAGCGAAGTTAGAGATAGTGTCTAATGGTATTCACTCCATTGAGTCGTCCGTACAGTACTTCTTCTAGTATCGACGACCTCACGACTCTATTACCTAGAGCGAGGTAGGCCTTCTTTCCCTTAACATCTAGGCCCAGCAGTATGTATATCTGATTAAATTCACTCGGCGGATCGGGGAAGCACAGGAGTTTGAGTATAGTTTTGAAAGTTTCAGCTACTATACCCTTAGCTCTAATGTCCTGAGGATTCAGTAGGAGACTCTCTATATCGTTGGACCTTAGAGCGTTGTTGATGGAGTTCAATACTTTCTGGTAGTGGAGTAAGCTACAGCCACTAGAAAATAGTACAGGGCAATCTACCGAAGTCGACGATTTAACTCTTATATTGTCTACCTTCCTCGATAGCAAGACCATGATGACATCCTTATTTAATGTCGAGGAAAAGAAGCAGTCAAGCAGTACTGTACTCCTATGGCACGAAGGTCTTACTAGTAAGTGGGGAATCCATAGGTAGCTGAGATTTTTTGGAAGTTTCGCTTTCGACACATCGATAAACATTCTCTCAGCTCGATGATTTGATGTCGGTGGGTATCTCTACTTCGCGGTCAGCTTCTTTGCTTCTCTCTCAGTTTCTCTGAGAATTATTATATCACCAACTCTCACAGGGCCCTTAACGTTTCTCGTAATAACCCTACCCTTATCCCTACCGTCCAGAACTCTAACTCTGACCTGGGTAATCTCTCCGGTAACGCCCGTTCTTCCAACTATCTGAAGTACTTCAGCTGGAAATCCGAACTCCTCCACTACGTTGACCTCGGGCTGGGTTACATCGATCTTTCTAGCTTCACTCATTTCAACACCTCTTTCAAAACGCAGCCCCGCTTTAAAGCTTTAAAGCGGCACAATGTAGTAGTGAGGGTACGGCGCATGCCGAAAGTATACTCATGTAGTTTCTGCGGTAAGCAAGTAGAGCCCGGGTCCGGGCTTACTTACGTACTTAGAAATGGAACTATACTGCACTTTTGCTCAAGTAAGTGCTTTAAGAACTTCAAGCTCGGTAGAGACCCTAAGAAAACCCCGTGGAGTGCTTACTACGTTGCGAGAAAGTGATCTCTATTGACTAGCAAGAAAGAACTCGTATTGATAAAACCTGATGGAGTTAGGAGGGGGCTCGTCGGGGAGGTTATTAGAAGACTTGAAATAAAGGGACTTAAGATATTGAAGCTTAAGATGCTTCAATTAACGCGGGAATGTGCCGAGAAACTATACGATGTGCATAGGGGGAGGAGCTTCTACGAGGACTTAGTTAAGTTCATGTCTTCAGGTCCGGTAGTAGCTATATTAATTGAAGGAGATGAGTCTGTTGAAGTTGTTAGGGTGATGATAGGGCCAACGGACGGTAGGAAAGCTCCACCCGGTACTATTAGAGGTGATTACTCAACTTCAGTTCTCGAGAACGTAGTTCACGCAGCTGATAGTGAAGAGAGGGCTATTTACGAAGCTAAGATAGTCTTCGACCCCGAATGCGATAGCCTATCAAGCTCCTAGAGAAGACAGGTTTCTGAGTAAGAAACCGCGCTACACCCACTGAGTAGTTGCGTCTCATGTTACCTACTTGAACCACCGGGGTCATCAGGATAGTCGAACTTCTTTCACACAATACACCTAGGTCTACGAATTCGAGAGCTTATGTGGCGGGCCCGCCGGGATTTGAACCCGGGACCTACGGGTTAAAAGCCCGCCGCTCTACCTGGCTGAGCTACGGGCCCCTTAAGTAGTAAAGCTGAAGAATATTTAAGGCTTCGGCCTAACGTCAAGAACTTCGGTAGTTAGGTACGTAATCGCAGGGAGTTCGAGGTCCGCGCTAGCTACGGTATGGGGTAGCTTGTTTAAAGATGGGGGGCTGAGCGTGTAGGTTAAAGCTTTTTACGCACCTAGAGCATAGGTAGACTGGAAACCAGTGCGGAGAGGATGCTAGGATGCTGTGGAGGTACGATGGAGAAGTTAAATGCCCAAGGTGTGATAGTAGGGCGTCGGTGGTATCTGAAAAATCTACGTTAAATGGAAGTATTAGTGTCCGGTATCTTTTAAAGTGCTTTCTATGTGGTTACCGCAGCGTTCTGCAGGAACTAACTATAACTAAGTCCGGAGATAAGCTGAAGATTAGGGTAGCGCCGCCGGTAGAACCAACTGTAGAGTTAAAGAAGTAGAGCTACGGTTTAAAGTCAACAAATTTTACTCTGCGTCTACGCGTAGCTTACCGCAACACTCTTTCTAATACGTACTTCAGCGTGGACGTACTAAGAGCTCTAGCTTAGGTGCTCTAGGTGTTAGTACCTCTTATTTCTTTAAGTCTACCTAGATTTTAGTGGAATGGTGGAAGTGAGCTCTCCCCAAGAGATAAAGCTACCCCCCAGGCTCTACGCAATAGCAAGAGTCCTGTCGCAGCTTGGGGAAGCTTCCGCAGCTGAGATAGCTAAGCTAGTCGGTAGGAAGGTGCAGGACATTATGAGAGATCTGGCGGAGCTCGAGAGTAGGGGGTTTGTTGAGACCTTCAGGAAGACCTACTTCAGGGTGGAGCTCAGCGAACTTGGTAGAAAGTACCTCAGCGGCTCACTACCAGAGGAAGTTATCTTCAGGGAGCTATTAAGTAGGGGAAGTCTCAGCTTTATCGAGCTGAAGGAGCTCGGCTTGGGTAAGGATGAAGTCGAAGCAGCTATCGGGGTACTCAAGTCGCTGAATTCAATCAGAGTTGCGGGGGGTCGCATAAGCCTAGTAGAGAGTTCGAGTCAGAGAGTTGAGGAGTACGTACAGAGACTTAGAGAGGGACTACGGAGGTACTCAGTGCCGGTGATGCTGACCGAGGTACCGGCATCCCTGTGGGAGGTTAGGAAGAGGGGCTTCATCACCATCCGCGAGCACAGAGAGGTATTTGCTAGAGCTACGGAGCTCCTAGTGAGCAGCTCCAGTAAGCTCGTGGAAGGTGAGGTAGTGACCGTTGTTACCCCGGAGATAATTAAGCTCGACAGCTGGGACTCTGTGGAGTTCAAGGCTTTCGATATATCTGTGGAGCTACCCAGGGCCACAGTAGCTAGGAAGCACTTCTTCAACGAGGTCCTGGACTACATGAGGGAACTGATGGTCTCGATGGGTTTCGAGGAGGTTAAGGGACCCCACGTAGAGCTCGAGTTGTGGAACTTTGACGCTCTATTCGTACCACAGCACCACCCAGCCCGCAGACCCACGGACGTCTACTACGTCGATAGGGAGCTCAGCGGCTCTTCCAGCGTGGGGGAAGTACTCGATGCGGTCGGGAGGTGCCACAGAACCTTCAGAGGGTACAATTGGGATCCTCGCAAAGCCCTTAGGCTCGTGCTCAGAACTCACTGCACTTCTGTATCAGCTAGAGTAATGTGGGAGAGAGGTGCCGGTGAGTACAGGGTCTTCACGATAGATAGGGTCTTTAGACCCGACACTCCGGACCCAACGCACCTAATGGAGTTCCACCAGCTGGACGGAATAATAGTTGGGAGGAGAGTGTCCTTCAAGGACCTACTCCAGTTCTTCAGGGAGTTCTCCCGCGGTATGGGACTGGGGGAGGTCAGGTTCAAACCAGCCTACTTCCCGTTTACAGAGCCGAGCGTGGAGGGCTACGTTAAGCACCCTAAGTTGGGCTGGATAGAGGTGCTACCGGGGGGTATGTTCAGAAGGCAGGTACTGGAGCCGCTGGGACTTAAAGAGCTCAACGTAGCCGCTTGGGGCATTGGGGTTGACAGGATAGCTATGATATTGCTAGGCATAGATGACATAAGGGAGCTCTACACTGACGACGTGAAGGAGATTGAGAGAACGCCGATCCCGAGGGTGGTTCTAGGTGGTAGTAGTTTCGGTTAGAACGTGGGATCTGGCCCGCTTAATTGGAGTTCAAGTAGAGCTCGAGTCTCTTTCAACAATTTTAAGTAATTTAAAGCTGGAGGTAGAGGGGATTGAAGCCGATTCTCTAGTTTACGAAGCACCACACGATAGACCCGATCTCTACTCAGCTGAGGGACTAGCCAGAGCTATATCGCACCAGCTCGGTATTAGAAAACCCACTAAGTACTCCGTATCTAGAAGTAGTCTATACGTAGATTCGAGTGAAGCACCCAGCTATAGACCGTACGTTCTAATGACTATTGTCAGAGGGGTGGAGCTGGACGATGAAGCAATTAGCCAGCTCTTCCAGCTTCAGGAAAAACTGCACCTATCTCACTGCGGTAATCGAGAGCTGGTTTCAATAGGTTTGTACGACCTCGACGAGCTAGCCTTTCCCGTATACTACAAGAGCGTCGATTCGGTAAAGTTTAGACCTCTCGGCTACGGTAGAGTTATGGACGCCGCTGAGATGCTGGTTGAGACTGAGAAGGGGCGAGAGTACGGGCACTTAGTTAGAGAAGGTCTCTACCCGCTACTAATTGACTCAAGAGGCGCAGTGCTCTCGCTTCCACCAATCATAAACTCCGAAGATACTAGGGTAACGGAAAAGACTAGGAACCTACTAATAGACGTAACGGGGACCGAACCAGCTCTAATGGCTTCCATACTCACGGTCGTCACTATGGCCGCTTACGAGAGAGGTGCTAGGAGCGTTGAGGTAGTGCCAGTCGTGGGTGGAGCTATAGGGGAGGACGTAGTTTTCAACATGCTCACGGGGAGAAGAATCCCAGTTAGAGCTAGCAGAATTTCCGAGCTCATAGGCGTTGAACTAAGCCTTGAGGAAGCTCTGAGAGATATTGAGAAGCACGGGTACGTAGTTGAGTCCTTAGGAGAGAGTGAAGCAATTGTCTGGGTACCACCCTACAGAGTGGACGTTATTGACGAAGATGACGTGGTCGAAGACATAGCTATTTCGATTGATTACAACAGAATAGCTGGGAAACTAGAGCCTCCTACGCACAGAGGCGCGGTTCATCCTCTAGAAGCGGTATCTAAGTACGTGAGAGACGTACTAGTAGGGCTAGACTTTACCGAGGTTATCAGCTTCATTCTAACGGACCCGGACCACCTCACCACTCTAAAGTTTGCGAAGTTCGTGAGTGTTAAGAATCCGAAAATGAGGATTTACTCCGCTTTAAGACCTTCGCTACTACCCGGAATCTTGAGGAGTTTATCGAAGAACGTGAAGAAGTACGGACTCCAGAACCTCAAGATCTTCGAGATCGGGGATGTTGTGGACCCGGAAACTCTAGCTACCACGAGGCTCGCCTCCGGCGCGGTATACGGGCTCGGCACAACTCTAACTGACGGTCTCGCCGTAGCCAGGACTTTCCTAGAGGCGTTCGGCTTAAGGCCGCAGTTTAAGAAAGCTGAGGGGCCGGAGCTCGTTATAAGCGAGAGATTTGTTGTTGTCGAAATCGATGGGGTGTCTCTGGGTATAGTCGGCGAGGTTCACCCTAAGTACTTGAAGTACTTAGAACTTGAAGCTCCGGTAGCGGTTTTCGAAATTTCTGTAAGTAAGCTAGTTGAACTATTAGCACAACCCCTCAAGATACTTAGTGCGTAGGTCTCCGAATACTGGACCGCTACGCTTATAACTTACTTCAGCAAGTTTTAAGTAGCTGGGGTAGGGTCTTGAGCGATAAAAAGAAGAGAATTGAGGAGAAGATACTGGAGCACGAACTCGTTCCTAAGCACGAACTCCTAACGAGAGAAGAAGCTCTCGGAGTGTTGAGAGAGCTTGGCATACGCCCGGAGCAGCTCCCCTGGATTAGAGCTTCAGACCCTATTGCTAAGCTGCTGGGCGCGAAGCCGGGTGATATCATAAGAATAGTTAGAAAATCTCCTACCGCTGGTACTTCAGTAGCTTATAGGTTTGTAGTTGTAGGATAGGGGGTAGGTATGGAGGATGCGAGCGCGTACATAACGACAAACGTTAGGTGGGAGATATATAAGGACTTCCTTCAGAGAACGGGCTTAGTAAGACACCACATAGATTCCTTCAACAACTTTATTGAGAGGGGGTTGAAGGAGATAGTGACAAGCCTAGGTGTTATCGAGGTCCCAGCTAAAGACCCATCGCTTATAGGACTAACTATAGAGTTCGAAGATATTAGCATAGGACCTCCGAAGTTCTACGAGGTTGAAGGCAATATAGTTGATGTAACACCAATGATGGCCCGCTTAAGGAATTTAACGTACAGTGTCTTAGTCAACGCTAAGGTGGTAGTTAAGAGGAATGGAAGTGTACTATACGAAGACGAAGTGCAGATATGCTCCCTCCCGGTAATGGTGAGATCTAAGATAGACCCGACGTCTAGGATGAGTAAGAAGGAGCTAATAGAAATTGGTGAGGACTGGGGAGATCCCGGCGGTTACTTCATAATTAACGGCTCTGAGAGGGTAATCGTAGCTCAAGAAGATTTAGCACCAAATAGAGTATTCGTCGAAAAGGCGGAACTAAGTGGAAATATAACTCACTCAGCTAAGATGATCTCAGTTTCAGCCGGACTTAGAGTTCCCACCATAGTGGATAGGCTGAAAGACGGTACTCTAGTAATAAACTTCCCCCCTCTCCTAGCTAAAGTGCCGGTAGTTATTGTAATGAAAGCTCTCGGACTAACGACCGATAAGGAGATCGTCTACGCGATATCTCACGATCCCGAAGTACAGCAAGAGCTTCTACCATCCCTTCTACAAGTACAAGAAATAAAAACCCGCGAGGACGCTCTCGATTACATAGGTGCTAGAATTGCCGCCGGGCAGGTAGCTGAGGCGAGAAGAAAGAGAGCTGAGGAAGTTCTAGATAGATACCTATTTCCACACGTGGGAACGGACTCATCTCCATCCGTTAGACTAAAGAAGGCCCTCTACCTTGGGCAGATGATCAACAGGCTGATAGAGCTTGTCTTAGGAAAGAGAGAAGCGGATGATAGAGACCACTACGGAAATAGGAGACTGAGATTAGCGGGTGATTTATTAGCTCAGCTATTTAGAGTTGCCTTTAGGCAGTACATAGAGGAACTAAAGAGTTCTCTAGAGAGAGTAACGATAAGGTCCGGACGTATAAATGTTAGGGCATTTGCTAGACCGGATATCGTTACTGATAGAATAAGACACGCGCTAGCAACCGGAAACTGGGTCGGTGGGAAGACCGGAGTAAGTCAGATGCTAGATAGAACTAACTGGATATCTATGCTTAGCCACCTCAGGAGAACGGTTTCACCGCTTAGTAGAGGGCAGCCGCATTTTGAAGCGCGCGACGTTCATGGAACTCAGTTCGGTAGAATATGCCTATTCGAGACCCCTGAAGGACCTAACTGCGGGTTAGTTAAGAACCTAGCTCTCTACGTAAAGATATCTGCGGGCGTCAATCCGGAGGAGGTCCTGTCGATCTTGAAGAAACTAGGTTTAACTCCAGCTGAAGAAGTATTCAAGAAGCTCGTTAACCAGGAACTACCAGTAGAGAGTGTGGAGGCTTACGCTAAGGTATTTCTAAATGGAACTCTAGTTGGCTACTACTCAGGAAGCGCGGACTCTCTAGCAAAAATCCTCATCTATATGAGGAGAAAGGGTAGACTGCACCCAGAAGTAAACGTTAAGTACTTAAAGACGGAGTACCTCAACGAGGTCTATGTAAACACAGATGAGGGAAGAACTCTCAGACCTCTCGTAGTAGTAGAAAACGGCAAGCCCAGAATAACTCAGGAAGTAGTTAATGAGTACTTAGCTGGAAGAATGACTTTCGACGACTTAGTTAGGAGAGGGTACGTTGAGTTTCTAGATCCTGACGAAGAGGAGAACTCCTACGTTGCGCTAAACCCGGAAGACCTCACACCGGAGCACACGCACCTAGAACTATGGCCTCCAGCTATAGTCGGTGTAGCTGCAGCAACCATACCGTACCTAGAGCACAACCAGTCTCCGAGAAATACCTATCAATCAGCTATGGCTAAGCAAGCTCTAGGAGTTTACGCTTCAAACTACAACTTGAGATTTGATAGCAGAGCGCACATCCTGCACTACCCGCAGAAACCAATAGTTCAAACGAAATTCCTAGATGTTATAGGATACAACGGCAGACCGGCGGGTCAGAATTTCGTAGTCGCTATTTTATCGTACACCGGCTACAACATGGAGGATGCTGTAATAGTAAATAAGTCCTCCGTAGATAGAGGATTAGCGCGCAGTACGTTCTACAGGGAGTACTTGACTGAGGAGTTAAGATATGCTGGAGGGCAGATGGATAAAATAGAGATTCCGGAGCCTTCAATAAGAGGTTATAGAGGGAGAGAAAACTACTCACTACTTGATGATGACGGTATTGTGAGTCCGGAGGCTAAGGTATTCTCAGGAAACGTTTTAGTGGGGAAGACCTCGCCACCTCGATTCATGGAGGAGTACAAAGAACTAGGAATAGTGAGCACTACGAGGCGGGATACCTCGATAACTCTTAGACATGGAGATAGAGGTGTTGTGGACTCCGCACTGATAACTGTATCGGCTGATGGGAATAAGCTAGTTAGAGTCAGAGTTAGAGACTTGAGAATACCAGAGATAGGTGATAAATTCGCTTCAAGACACGGTCAGAAGGGTGTTATAGGGTTACTTCTCCCGCAGTACGACATGCCCTACACACCGGACGGCATAACTCCAGATATAATAGTGAACCCGCATGCGCTGCCTTCTAGAATGACTATTGGGCAGTTAATTGAGTCTATAGCCGGCAAAGTTGGAGCTCTTGAAGGTAGGTTAGTTGATGGAACGCCGTTCTACGGAGAAAAACCCGACGAACTGAAGGTTAGACTACTGCTCAAAGGCTACCCGAAGGAAGGTACCGAGCCTCTCTACGATGGAAGAACGGGGGAGCTCATCACTAATCCCGTATTTATTGGTATAGTCTACTACCAGAGACTTCACCACATGGTAGCGGACAAGATCCACTCTAGAGCGAGGGGACCGGTGCAACTACTAACTCGACAGCCAACGGAGGGAAGAGCTAGAGAAGGCGGTCTTAGATTTGGTGAAATGGAGAGGGATTGTCTCATAGGTCACGGAGCCGCCCTACTACTTCAGGAGAGAATGCTGGAAAGTTCCGATAAGGTGTTGGTCTACGTTTGCTCCGACTGCGGTCTAATAGGTTGGTTCGATAGAAAGAAGAATAGGTACGTGTGCCCACTGCACGGAGATAAAGAGAGACTCTACCCAGTCAAGGTTAGCTACGCGTTCAAGCTCCTACTGCAGGAGCTTATGTCTATGATGATCTACCCGAAGCTCATACTCGGAGATAGGTATGAGATAGCTGGAGGTAGGTAGCTATGGTAGAGTCCGATAAGACAATTAAAGGAATAAAGTTCGGAATTCTATCGCCAGAAATGATTAGAAAGATATCTGTAACAGCTGTAGTTACCCCGGAAGTCTACGACGAGAACGGTATACCTATAGAAGGCGGTGTGATGGACCCGAGGCTTGGCGTTATAGAGCCCGGTCAGAGGTGTGCTACTTGTGGAAATACTCTAGCTCAGTGCCCGGGTCACTTCGGCCACCTAGAACTAGCTAAGCCGATAATACACATAGGTTACGTAAGACACATATTCATGCTACTAAAAACTACCTGCCACTCCTGCAATAGAGTTAAGATACCTGAAGAAGATGTTCTCAGGTATAGAGACCTCTACCGCAGACTTAGAAATAGGTGGCCGCAGTTAGCTAGTAGCTTAATTGAGTTCATCAGACAGAAAGCTTCTAAAGCGCTAGAGTGCCCCCACTGCGGATCTAGACAGTTCAAGATAAGACTAGAGAAACCAGCTACATTCATAGAGGAAGGTGGTAGAGGAAAGCTCTACCCAGATGTAATTAAGCAGTGGCTCAGTAACATACCTAACACGGACCTGGAGATCCTCGGTATAGACCCGGAGGTGGCTAGACCTGAGTGGATGATAATTAACGTACTCGCTATACCGCCAATCGCGGTTAGACCGTCGATAGTTCTAGAAACCGGTATGAGAGCTGAAGACGACTTAACGCATAAGCTCGTTGACATAATTAGAGCTAATGAGAAGTTGAAGGAAGCTTTGAACTCGGGGGCTCCGGAAATAATACTGGAAGACCTGTGGGAACTGCTTCAGTACCACGTAATGACGTACATAGACAACGAACTACCTGGGGTTCCAGTAGCTAAGAGAAGATCCGGTATGCCCCTCAAAACCCTATCTCAGAGACTTAAAGGTAAGGAAGGTAGATTCAGAGGCAACCTCTCGGGCAAGAGAGTAGACTACTCAGCTAGGACGGTGATAAGTCCAGACCCGAACCTGGGTATTAACGAAGTTGGCGTACCGTACGAGGTAGCTATGACGCTAACAGTTCCCGAGTACGTAACTCAGTGGAATCTAGATAAAATGCGTGAATACGTGTTGAACGGTCCCTACAGGTGGCCTGGAGCGAACTATGTAATAGACCCCTCCGGGCGCCGACTAGACCTAAGGTACGTCAAAGACCTTAAAGCTCTAGCCGAGAGCCTCAAACCCGGGTATATCGTAGAGAGGCACCTCGTAAACGGAGACATAGTCATGTTCAACAGACAGCCGTCTCTTCACAGAATGTCTATAATGGTTCACAGAGTGCGGGTTCTACCTGGAAAGACTTTTAGACTACACCTAGCGGTATGCCCCCCCTATAATGCCGATTTCGATGGCGATGAGATGAACCTCCACGTTCCGCAGACCGTTGAAGCAAGAGCTGAAGCTGAGGAACTTCTACTCGTAGAGAAGCACATACTAACTCCCAGGTACGGAGGACCTATAATAGGCGGTATACAGGACTACATAAGCGGAGGCTATCTCCTAACCCTCAAATCAACACTCCTAACTAAAGACCAGGTTTCCGATCTTCTAGCAACTATAGACTACCTGGGAGAGATTCCGGAGCCGGCTATACTATCGCCAGTAGAGGCTTGGACTGGTAAGCAGATATTCAGCCTACTACTTCCCGAGGATTTTAATTTCATAGGGGAAACGAGGCTCTCGTCCGGTAACCTCAAGTGCTCCTCGGATGAGTGCTTCTGGGACACGCTACTCTTGGTGAAGAAGGGTAGGATACTGGCTGGAGTAATAGATAAAACTGTAATAGGGTCTCAGCAGCCTAAGTCCATGATGCACTACCTAATTATGGATAAAGGTGTTGAAGTAGGTGCTGAGTTTATGAATAAAGCATTCAAGCTATTCCTTAGATACATAGAGATGGTAGGTTTTACCATGACTCTAGACAACGTCAAGCCCGATGAGAGAGCTCTGGAGGAATCCGCGAAAGTAATTAGCGATTCGTACGGTGAAGTTCAAAAGCTGATAGACATGTACAGAGCCGGGCAGCTAGAGCCAGTTCCAGGTAGAACCCTGAGTGAAACCCTGGAGATCAGGATACTGGACGTACTGGCTAGAGCTCGTGATGACGCTGGCTCGGCGTCTATTAAGTACATGAGCTTAACGAACCCGGTCTACATAATGGCTAGAACGGGTGCTAGAGGTGGCAACTTAAACATAACTCAGATGTCCGTCGTTCTAGGTCAGCAGTCAGTTAGAGGTGAGAGAATATGGCGTGGCTACAGAGGTAGGGTTCTATCGCACTACAAGTACGGAGATCTATCACCCAAAGCTAAGGGTTTTGTTGAGAGCTCGTTCTACAGAGGTCTAACTCCTCTAGAAGTCTTCTTCCACTCCGCTGGAGGTAGGGAAGGTCTAGTAGACACGGCTGTGAGAACTTCACAGAGTGGCTACATGCAGAGGAGGCTGATAAACGCTCTTCAAGATCTGTATATAGAGTACGACATGTCGGTCAGAAGTCTCTACGGAGAGCTCGTCCAGTTCAAGTACGGTGAGGATTCCGTAGACCCGAAGAAAACGGCCTTCGGTAAAGCGGTGGACATAGACAGAATAATCGTAAAGAACGTCGGGTGGAGGATGAGTGTATGAGCAAGAAGCCTAGGAGGAGTAAGAAAGAGAAGAAAGTCGTGGAGAAGGAAGCTACGGCGTTCGAAGAAATACGTAGAGCTGTCGTAGAACCCGGCGAGCTCGTAGGTAAGCTAATTGAGGAGTACGGTCTCAGCCAGAAGCTGCCTCCCGCTATGGTTAACTCTATTAGGTCTATAGTTCTGGGAAAGTACGGTGCTAGACCTAATGAAGTAGCTATTAGACAGGAATTCGACCGCCTCGTAGTTCTAGCTCAGAAGATCTACAGTGTAATGGAGCCTTTGAGAAAGACCGTGCCGGAAGCAATTGTAGATGAAGCCTTATCGAAGTTAATGGAAGCATCGAGCAGGTACTCTCTAACTGACAAGGAGTTGGTCGGGATAAGAGAAGACATAGTCCAGTCGTACCTACGCTCTATAGTAGAACCCGGGGAACCTGTGGGAACCGTGGCCGCACAATCTATTGGTGAACCCAGTACTCAGATGACGTTGAGAACGTTTCACTTTGCTGGTGTTAGAGAACTTAATGTCACGCTGGGCCTACCCAGGCTAATAGAGCTTGTTGACGCAAAGAGAAGACCTGAAACACCGATCATGGAGATATACCTTAGAGACGAGTACAAGCACGACCTTAACGTAGCTCTCGAAATAGCTCGAAAACTCGAGTACACGAATCTCGAAGCTATAACGGCATCAGCTGAAGTAGACTTAGTAACGGAGAGTGTGTTAATAAGGCTAGATAAAGACATGCTTGAAGATAAGGGTCTAACTGTAAATAGTGTTGTGGAAGCTCTATCTAAGGGGAAGGCTCTGGCGGGTAGAGTTAGAGTAGATGAAGTAGACCCCCTAACACTCGTAGTAGAAGTTCCTAAAGCGCACTCGCACATCTCTAAGATACTTAAATTTAGAGAGAGACTGCTTAAAGCTAAGATTAAGGGAGTTAAGGGGATTAGGAAGGTAATTCTTCAGAGAAGGTACAGCCCAGCTACCGGTAGGTACGAGTACGTCTTACTGACCGAGGGTTCGAACTTGGCTGAAGTTCTAGGAATTCCGCAGGTAGATCACAGAAGAACGAGAACTAACGATATACACGAAATAGAGAGAGTGCTCGGTATAGAAGCGGCTAGGCAGGCTTTAATAAGTGAGATGATGAATACTCTACGAGAGCAGGGTCTCGAGGTAGACGTAAGGCACGTAATGCTAGTAGCTGACATAATGACGTGGTCCGGTATTGTTAGACAGATAGGGAGGCACGGTGTAGTGGGGGAGAAGAGGAGTGCGCTAGCTAGAGCTGCCTTCGAGATAACTACTAAGCAGTTGTTTGATGCGAGTGTTTCAGGAGAGTTCGATAGTCTGCAGGGTGTTGCGGAGAACGTTATTATAGGTCAGCTAATGCCTTTTGGAACTAGTCTTGTGGAACTTAAAACTAGTCCGCAGCTACTAGCTAGGGGTGAAGGCGCTCAGTGAGTGACTTAGCTAGACCGGAGCTGGAGAAGGAGATTAAAAACGTTATTAGGACGGGTAAGTACTTACTGGGGAGTAAGAAGAGTTTGAAGGCAATACTAACAGGTAGAGCTAGAGCTGTGGTCGTAGCTAGTAAAATACCTCCAGAAATAGAGATCGACGTACTTCACTACTCTAAACTCGGTAATATACCGGTAGTGAGGTACCCTGGAAGTAGCTACGACCTCGGACTAGTCTGCGGTAAGCAATTCCCGGTTTCAGTTATAGCTATTCTCGACTTCGGTGAATCTAAATTCGAGGAGGTGCTGGGCTCTGTCTGAAATTAGGTTGAGCAACGAAGAACTAAGGTACATGGCCCTCTTCAGCGATGTAACTGGTGTTGATGTTAGAGACTGCATTATAGATTCTGAGAGTAGTGCTATAGTTTTCATAGTGCCTCCGGGTAAGGCAGGCCTAGCTATTGGAAATAGAGGTGCGAACGTTAAGAGGCTGTCTAAGATACTAGGCAAGAGAATAGAAGTCGTTGAGTGGGCTGATAATCTAGAGGACTTCGTTAAGAACCTCTTCCTTCCAGCTAGAGTTCTGGGGACTAGCTTGATGAAGCTTAAAGACGGTAGGAAGGTGCTCTACGTAAGAGTGAACCAGGAGGATAAGGGGTTAGCTATAGGTAAGGGCGGTAGAAACGTTAACAAGGCTAGGACCATACTGAAGAGGTACTTCGATATCGACGTAGTTTCAATCATCTGATGGTTCAGCTTATAAGTCGATGCTACTCTAAAAGCTTGAGGTGCTAGATTGCCGGGCTCTAAAGCACCTAAAGGTCTCTACGCGGCTAGAAAGCTGAGACTGAAGAGGCTGAAGTTTAGGTGGTCTCAGAGAGAGTTCAGAGTTAGAATGATGAAACTTAAGGAGAAGTACGATCCACTGGAGGGGGCTCCAATGGCTCGCGGCATAGTTGTGGAGAAAGTCGGGATTGAGTCTAGGCAGCCAAACTCGGCGCTGAGAAAGTGTGTTAGAGTTCAGTTAGTCAAAAATGGAAAGGTAGTAACGGCGTTCGTTCCGTGGGATGGGGGTATAACGTTCATAGACGAACACGACGAGGTTCTGATAGAAGGTATTGGAGGTACTAGAGGCAGGTCTATGGGTGACCTCCCCGGCGTGAGATTTAAGGTAGTTGCCGTAAATGGAGTATCTCTTAAGGAGCTTCTTAAAGGTAAGAAGCAGAAGCCTATGAGGTAGGTAAGGGCTTAGAAGAATTTGAGAATAGTAGTTACTCACACGGACCTAGACGGTGTAGCTTCCGCAGCTATTATAACTCGCGCATTCGGTAGTGTAGATAGATACGTATTCATACAGCCTCAGGCACTACCTAGAGCTCTCTCGAGCATCAACTGCTCGAGTGGGTGTGAAATATACATATCCGACCTCAGCCCGAACGGTGAAAGCGTAAGCTCCCTCCTTAAGAATTTGAGGAGACTAGCCGGCTCTGGCGCTAGAATATGGTGGTTCGACCACCACGTATGGGACTCAACCTGGATTAAGGAAGTTTTAGGCATTGGCGTGAGGTTAGTTCAAGATATGTCTACGTGCTCAGCTGGATTAGTATACAGAGAACTCAGTAGTGGCGACACCGTCTCCGAGCGCCTATCGAGAGCGGCGTGTTCTCTAGATCTGTGGGTATTTGATGACTGGTTGGGGAACTTCCTAGCTAGATACGTTGGCTACAGTAAGAGTGAGAATTGGCGGAGGAAGGTTACCGCTAAGCTTTCATCAGGTTCTCTACTGGATAGGGGAATCGCTGAGGTTGTTGAAGATAGTGTTGATAGAGAGCTGAAGATTCTATCTGAAGCTTTAAGAAAGTGCGGTATTAGCGATATCTGTGGAATTAAGACGGTACACTACTACAAGTCAGTTAGAGACCACGTAACGTCCTACATAGCGGCGCTTCTAATGGCTAGATACGGAGCCGATATGGCCGTTATATGTAGAAGAGGCTCCGTTAGTCTCAGAAGTCGTGGGAGTATCGATGTGAGAGAAATAGCTAAAAAATTGGGGGGAGGAGGCCATAGATACGCTTCCGGGTTCTCCGTGCGCCCACCACTAGTTTACAGAGTTCTTCTCCTACTAGGCATCTCGAGTCCATACGTTAGGTGGTGTCTCAGCAGAATTAGAAGAGCGATATGCGAGTAGAGAGTGCGGCCGGTAGATCCGCGAAATAGAAGTGGTAGAGCTGAATGCCGCGCTACGCTAGAGTTTCGGGACTGGACCTGGCAGCTGAGAGCTACAACTGCTCCGGGTACGCGGTGGTAGATCTCGCCAATACCTCCTTAGTGAAGATAGCGTGTCTCTATACCGATGACCAGATAGTCTCGAGTATTATTTCAGATAAAGTAAACTTGGTCAGCGTAGACTCGCCAATATCTAGAGAACCGAAGTTCAGGCTTGTAGATCGAGAAGCGGTGCGGAGAGGTTTTAGAGTTCTACCACCCAGTCTTAAGTGCATGAAGAAGCTATCTCTAAGAGGTTGGAAGCTGTACGAGGAACTTAGATTGAGAGGTATTGAAGTCATAGAAACACACCCCAGAAGCGCTATGAAGAGTTCCGGAGTAGGTGACCACGCAGTACTTGCTGAAAAACTCGGTATTGAACTCGGGGAATACCGATCGAGAAAACTGGGAAGGGACTTGCGTGACGCTCTAATATCCGCTCTCGTTGCGGTGTGCTACGCGAGAGGTGATTGCCTACTGACAATTAGTGCTGAAGATGGTAGTATACATCTAATAAAACCTCTACTCTAGCTCGCGAACTCAGGAGCTTCGTTCTGATCAGTCTAGGTTAATTTAAACTCGCACCCACGATAATCGTGGTGGTGGATTTGGAGGGCTTTGAGAAAGTCGTTAAAGTGAGAGTAAGGGACTTCTCAGACCTAGTTAGACTAGCGGCATCGGGGCTTATGATGGGGCAGCCTACCTACATAATCAGGTTTACTTTAAGTGGAAACGTGTGCGTTTACGGAATAATGGCCGTATTTAAAGACTTCTACAAGCTCTACGGAGTTCCACTCATCTACTACTGGCTAGATGAGGGCTGCAGAATGCCCGTAGATAGGAATTACGCAGTTATCAGGTCGGACGAAACTGGAGAGCACGTAGAGTTAAATAAGGGATTTAAAGCTGGAGTCATAAACGTTCCGATAATAAACGTTCAGGAAGTTCCCGGCTTTATTTGGGATAAGGAGAAGCAGCTGTAGGACGGCTTAGTTAGCACGTCTTTATTTGAGATTCTAAGTGCGCATCTACGTGAGTTAGCCTAGAATTACTTCAGTTTATAAGTTCTAGGGCATACGTATTAGCGGTAGTAAATGAGGAGAACTAGGCAGGCAGTACCTTCAGTAACTATCTTAGAGGCAGTAGCAAGAGCTGGAGGTGTAGTATCGGGTGACGCCCTATTCATGGAGCTGAGAAAAGCGGGGGACATATCTTTTGGAGAGTTTCTAAGGCTGCTAATGGTGCTAGAACTTAGAGGTTTAATTAGAGTAACATCCACAGCGGAAGACAGGTTCTTCGTTCACGTAACTGAGAAGGCATTAAAGATCCTAACAACGAGAGAGGAGGTAGAGAGCGACTAGCGGTATCTTAAGGCTCTGTGCGCATGTGTAGGACTAGAAGCCGAAGATTTGCGGTCATCTAGGCGAAAACACCGCTGAAACCGTAAATTCTAAATTCTCTCAAGTCTACAGTAGTCGGATGCTGAGGCCGTGGTAAAGATTGTAGTAGACAGCATGCTGGGAAATCTGGCGAGGTGGTTGAGGGTGCTAGGTTACGATACGGAGTACTCTAGAAAAATGAGGGACAGCGATATCCTAGAGATCGCTATAAGAGAGGGTAGGGTTATTATTACACGAGACCGCGGGTTGCATAGAAAAGCCGTGAAGAAGAACTTGAAGTCCGTGTATGTCTCGCCGGACTTAACTGACGTAGTTGACATGCTTACTCTAGTAGCGAAAACTCTAGGTCTCTCCATCAGATTTGATAAGGGAAGTACTAGGTGTCCCCTATGCAATACGAAACTCGATATAGTGCCGAAAGCTCGGGTAGCTTCTCTAGTACCTCCTGAAGTACTGAATAAGTACGATACGTTCTGGTACTGCGTGAAATGCCGCAAAGCATACTGGCAGGGAAACCACTGGAAGACTATAAACGATACGATCGATATTGTTAGAAGTAGGTTGAACGCGAATCCTCCGCAAGAGAGTTTCAACTAGTCGTAGAGGGATGTAGGTAGCGTAGTAGGAGCTAACCGAAGTTTAGCGCTCAATTTCATTAAGTTCGCGCCGTTATCTTGAAATTGGAACAACTCTTTATTTTAGTCAAGAATTCATGTAGGGCAGAGTATGAGGGTTCGGATAAGGTACTACGCACTGCTCAGGGAATTAGTTGGTGTGGACTCTGAAGATATCGACGTAGATACCTGCTTTACTAGAGTTGGGGACATTATAGAAGTTGTGGCCAGAGCGCATCCAGAGCTAGCTGAAGCGATCTCAAAGAAGCTGGTTCTCGTAATACACAGCGAGAACTTAATTAAAGACCTGAACCAATCTATAGACCTGTGCTCAGATAGTAGAGTAGACCTAGTTCCACCTTCAGCTGGAGGTAGCGGACCTTACGAAATTCAATTACTTCGCTGTCGTGTAGTAGATGTGGATAGCTTTTTAAGAGACCTCTTCTCCAAGTTAGACCCTGAAGCTGGGGCCATCGCCATATACTTTGGAGTAGTTAAGGGTTCCGTCGAGGGTAGGAAGGTCGAAGAACTGAGGTACGAGTTTCACGAAGAATACACTGAGAGAGCTCTGGCGAGAATAGCTGAGGAAGTATCTAGGAACGGCGATGTACGCTACGTCAAACTGCACCACAGCGTGGGAACGTTTAAGCCGGGTGATACCGTTTTTGCTGCCGGAGTCGTAAGTCGCGGAAGAAAGAGCGCGATCAAGGCGCTTCAAGACCTAGTCGAAAGAGTTAAGCACGAGGTATCCGTATGGAAGGTGGAGAGGAGGGAGGATGGCACGTTCTGGGTCGTAGGTAACGGCGAGAGAGTGCCCGCTAGAGTCAGCAAATCGCGGTGAGACTGCTCCCAGTTCTCCAATACAGTTCGCCTGTTTGAAGTATGAAGGCAGTTAATCTATCAGTGTGTTGAGTATAGCTAGCGTCGAGATTAGTGCTTCGTAGGTTCTAACTGTGAGCGCTCCTTGATACGGTATGAAGTTTACCGTGACATCTATTTCTAAGTCTACACTGACGAGCTCACTGAGGTCTTTCCTAGGATTGCCGAAGAGTACGCATACAGACTTAGAGTTCTTCAATTTCTGGAGGAAGTCTGCGCTCTCGAGAACTCGGTGTAGTGGTTCACCGTTCTTACTCGTGTTTATAACGAAGTCGTGCTGACTGATGAACCTCTTGAGTTTATCCTGGTCGGCTATACCTACTACTTCATAGCCTGTGTAGATGTGTGGATTGCGCACTTCACTGCATATCGGTGGGTCGGTGCCGTCAACTCTAACTAGAACCACATCTCTGGGTCTAGCGCGTTTAGCTTCCACCAATCTGCAAGGTTTTTCCGATCCGATATCGACGTACCCAAGCTCATTCAGTACCAACCCGAATCTAATGTCCCCAGTTGATACGGGTCTGTTCTCTGGATTGTGGGGGTATATGGATAGAGGTGGTAGTAATCCAGCGAATCTCAGGTCTCTATCTAGAGGGTACGTCTTAGCTCTTAAGTAGGGAGGTACGAGTACGTATTTCGAAATCTTCAAGAAGAGGTTGTGGTCCTCACTCGTTGCTTCTAGGTCCTTGAAGATTCCCAGAGTAGAAACTCTAAATATAGATAGCGCTCTGGCTACTTCACCAGCCAGCCTCGTTTTAAGTCTTAGGTCTCTGTAGAGCGATAAATTTGAAGAAGGTACGAGTACAGCTATGGACGTACGCCTCCTCGGAGGAGGCCACTTAAACAACTAAACCCCAGATAACCCCCCAAATAAAGTTTATAAACCTACAGACGATAGGAGCGCAAAGGAATCTGAACAATAGAATTGAAAGGACAACTACTTCTCTTTCTTCTTAGAGACCCGCTTCTTGACCTCGCTCTTAGTTTTCTCAGCTTCCTTGGACTTCCCACTCTCACCTACTCCCATAAACAAAGTAGTTCTCTGCCTACCCCCCACGACACTCGCCACAGAGTACATGCGATCTCGGTTTTTAAGTGTGTAGGGAATACTAGCGTAGATGATGTAAAAGCCGAGTATTGAGCGGTGAAGTGTCTCCCGAAGTCTGATAAGCGCTGCTCGTACCTAGGTTAGCTAGAACTTCGAGAGAAGTACCGTAGAAAAGCTTTAAAGTGAAATTCAGCTACTGGAGTAGGTAAGGCGGTAAAGGTGGCTCGAAGAAAGCAATCAGCTCCAAGAAGAGGTAGCCTAGGTGTAAGACCGCGGAAGAGAGCTTCGAGAATACTCCCTAGAGTTAGGTCGTGGCCTGTGCTCGACCTACCTGCTCCGAAACCCCTAGCCTTCGTAGGCTACAAAGCTGGGATGACTCATATCATTATCGTTGACAACAGGCCGGGGTCCGCAACGTACGGTCAGGAGATAGCTATTGCTGCGACCGTAATCGAGACTCCCCCCATGATAGTTCTTGGAGCTAGGTTCTACACTCGGGAAGGTTTCGGAGGTCTCAAAACTCTGACTGAAGTTTGGGTAGAACCGCCGAAAGACCTAGAGATCTGGCGTAGAATATCTACCTTCTCGGCGGATCCGCGAAAGAACGAGCTTAGAACTAAGATGGTTCTAGAGCAGGTCGATAGGATAGCTGAAGTGGCTATACTAGCCGCTACCCAGCCTAAGCTGGTCGGTGGATTAAGTAAGAAGGTACCGGATATTCTTGAAGTAAAGATCGGTGGTGGAAGTATCTACGATAGAGTAAACTACGCGCTATCGATTCTAGGAAAGCAGTTAGATGTATCAAGTGTTTTCTCCGCAGGGCAGTTCGTTGATGTTATAGGTGTAACTAAGGGTAAGGGATTCCAAGGTGTAATAAAGAGATTTGGAGTGAGAGAACTTCCGAGATGGCATAAGCATAGAAAAGGTAGTAGGAGAGTTGGGGCTAGATCCCCAACGATAGGAGCTCTAAGTGCCGTTCCTCAAGCGGGGCAGATGGGGTTCCACAGAAGAACGGAGTTCAATAAGTGGATCATAAGTATAGGAAACAACGGATACGAGGTAACCCCGTCGGGAGGTTTTCCGCACTACGGACTGGTTAAATCTACGTACGTAGTGTTGATAGGAAGTGTGTTCGGACCGCCGAAAAGACCTGTAGTACTTAGGTGGCCTATAAGACCGCCAACCGAAGCCGTGTTGGAACCTCCTAGAGTAGTGTACACTAGCTTGGAGAGTAAGCAGTGAGGTGCTGAAGGTGAGAGTGCTAGTACTGCCCGAGAAAATCTCGCAGAAGAAGGTTCCACTCTATAGCTTAGATGGAAAGCAGGTGGGTGAGATACCCCTACCCCCAGTTTTCTCGATACCTATTAGAAAGGACGTTATTAGGAGGGCTTTCCTATCAGCACTAACAGCCCGCCTCCAGCCTAAGGGTAGAGATGAGCTTGCCGGTAAGAGAAGAGTTGGTGAATCGTGGGGGATAAACTACTCAGTAGCTAGGGTTCCGAGATTAGATAACGGTAGAGCTGTGCTCGCTCCTCATGTTAGAGGAGGTCGCCTAGCGTTTCCACCCACTACCGAGAGGAGAGTACATGAAAGAGTCAATAAGAAGGAGAAGGCTCTCGCACTAGCTTCAGCACTAGCGGCTACAGCTAGAGTTGAGCTAGTTAAGCAGAGAGGGCATAGATTCTTCGCTAAGGACCTTCCGGTAGTTGTTGTAGATGATTTAGAGGCATTAAGCGAGACCTCAACCCTAAAGAAAGTTCTTCAAACACTGGGAGTTTGGGATGACGTGGTTAGAGCTCAGGAGGGAACTAGGGTAAGAGCTGGTAGAGGTAAGATGAGAGGGCGGAGGTACAAGAAACCGAAGTCTCTTCTCGTAGTAGTTTCCAGTGGTAAGTGCCCACTAGTTAAAGCCGCTAGAGCTCTCCCAGGCGTTGAAGCTGTTTCAGTAGATCTACTAAGCGTTCTTCATCTAGCTCCAGGGGGGCATCCGGGGAGGTTGATGGTGATAACGGCCAGCGCCCTCGGTAGGATTGGCGAGAAGTTCGAGGTGGTAACTCCTTGAAGGACCCCCGCAGTATTATAAAGGCCGCGGTGTCTAGCGAGAAGGCTATAACGTACATGGAGAAGTTCAACACCATTACTTTCATAGTCGATATCAAGGCAACGAAGAAAGACGTCGAGAAAGCCGTTGAAGAGCTATTCGGCGTTAAGGTAGCTAGAGTTAGAACTCTAGTAACCCCTAAGGGAGAGAAGAAGGCCTACGTTAGGTTAACTGAAGAATATAAGGCATCGGACGTAGCAACTAAGTTGGGTATAGTGTAGCGGTGGTTTAGGTGGGTAAGAGAATACTTTCGCAGAGGGCTGGGAGAGGTACGTCCGTATTTAGAAGCCCGTCCCATCTAAGAATAGCTCCAGCGAGATACCCACTCCCAGCTAATGAGACTAAGAAGGGAGTAGTGGTGGAACTAGTGCACGACCCTGGGCGATGGGTACCTCTAGCTCGAGTCGTACTAGAGGATAACTCCGAGTTCTACACTCCAGCAGCTGAGGGAGTCTATCAGGGGCAGGTTGTGTACATAGGACCTCAATCCCCGGTCGCAGTTGGAAACGTACTGCCACTCAGTAACATACCTGAAGGAACTAAGGTCTTCAACGTAGAGTTAAGACCTGGCGATGGAGGTAAGATAGCTAGACAGTCCGGTAGCTACGTAGTAGTTCTAGGAAAGTCCGGTAGCTACGTAGTAGTTCTCCTACCTAGTGGTGAGCAGAAGATGGTTCTGGGGGGTTGCAGAGCTACTGTAGGCGTTCCAGCCGGTTCTGGAAGACTGGAGAAGCCGTTGCTGAAGGCGGGCGCCGCTTACCATAAGTGGAGAGTTAAGGCTCGGAAGTGGCCTAGAGTTAGAGGTGTAGCAATGAACCCGGTGTCCCACCCACATGGCGGTGGTTCACATCAAAGTGTCTCAAGGTCATCTACCGTATCGAGAAACGCGCCGCCAGGACGTAAAGTAGGTCACATAGCCGCTAAGAGAGCTGGAAGAACGAAGAGGTAGTTTATTAAGTTACGCAAGTAGTTAAAGAGGGGTCTGAGTACGCCTGAGGTAAAGACTGAGATATCACCCGAGTGGGCTAAGTTCAGGTACAGAGGAAAGACTTTAAGCGAACTCGTGAACATGCCTATGGACGAGCTGATAAAGCTTCTCCCAGCTAGAGCTAGGAGAAGCCTTCTCAGAATGTCGGACCCCGAGGTTAGGGGTAGGATGCTTGAGTACGGAATGCTGCGCTCAGAAAGAGAAGACCCGGAGAGGCTAAAGCTCCTCAGAAAAGTACTTAAAGCTAGGGAAGCGCTCGCTCGAGGAAAGAACGTCGTTATTAAAACACACGTAAGAGACGCTATAGTGCTCCCGATAATGGTCGGTCTAACTATAGTTGTGTTCAATGGAAAGGAGTACGTACCAGTAAAAATAACCCCAGAAATGATAGGTCACTACCTAGGGGAGTTTGCTATAACGACTAAGAAGGTAGAGCATGGAGAACCAGGTCTCAAAGCCACTAGGTCTACCCTCTTCGTTTCGATGAAGTAAGCTTTGAAACTCCTCAACATAACGTAGACCGTGTGCCTAGATGTCTTGGAGATCTCGTAGGTAATTTCTAGAAAGTGGATTTAGCCATATTCTAGAGGTAGGTGTGTGGCTGTGGAGTGCTTCACTAAGTTCTTCGGGAATGCCGTACCTCAGGAATTTCTAAGAACTCTCCTACTAGAAGCTGAAGAATATGCTGCCAACGCTGTGACCGTCAAGTTCAATTTCGATTGCTACAGAAACCTGTTGAAGGAGTTATCGGTGACACTACTCTACGTCGGCATCGGTGAAATTATTGTTGAAGTTTCTCTATTACCAACCATCGAAGCTAGAGATTTTCTGCTGAGGGTCTACAGCTCTCTTCTGTCGAAGTCCTGGTCTGTTGAACTATTTGAGGATAGAATACACTTAGTTAAGAAGGTTAGCTGTCGGAGAATTCCCGGAATAGACCTAGCGGCAGCACTAAGCAGCGTTCTCGAAGACGTAGGCGAGAGATGTTCGTTTAGTTTCTCCGGTCTATACGAGCTGAAGTGGTATACGGAGCGGTAGCTTAGGGCTATAGTTATTAGTGTCTAGCGGATATAGTATATTGGTGGGGATACGTGTTTGAAGAAGCTGCGTATAGAGGGCCTCCACCCAAGGTGGTACTAAACAGAGTTGATGAATATACCTGGGAAATTCCGAGGAACTTTAAGAACTGCATGAAAGTTCCAGCTATAGTTTTTGCTGACGAGTACTTAATCAGTAAGATGAGGGAGGACCTGACCCTAGTTCAAGCAGCAAACGTAGCTTGCTTAAACGGGGTCGCGGTCGCATCATACGTAATGCCCGACGGTCATCAGGGATACGGTTTTCCAATAGGTGGAGTAGCTGGAATGGACTACGATGAGGGTGTGATATCTCCCGGTGGTGTTGGTTACGATATCAACTGCGGAGTAAGGCTTTTGAGAACGAATCTATTTGCCGAAGACGTTAGACCTAAGCTCAAGGAACTGGTCGATACGTTGTTTCACAATATCCCCTCTGGAGTGGGTAGTACGGGTAAGGTGAGATTATCTCTATCTGAACTAGATAGAGTTCTGCAGGAAGGTGTCGAGTGGGCTATAGGTAGAGGCTTCGGCTGGTCTGAAGACCCGGAGCACATAGAGGAGCGCGGGTCGATGAAGGGTGCGGACCCCAGCAAGGTCAGTAAGGTAGCGAAAGAGCGGGGAGCGCCCCAGCTGGGGACTCTAGGAGCTGGCAACCACTTTCTTGAAGTGCAGGTAGTGGATAAGATCTACGATAAGGAGGTGGCGAAGGTCTTAGGAATAGAGCGCGAAGGGCAGATAATGGTAATGATACACACCGGTTCTAGAGGTCTCGGACACCAGGTAGCTAGCGACTACCTACTGATTATGGAGAGAGCTATGAGAAAATACGGTATATCGCCACCAGATAGAGAACTTGCTTCCGTACCGATAAAGACTAGGGAGGGTGAGGACTACTTCGCAGCTATGGCAGCTGCCGCTAACTACGCCTGGACCAACAGGCAGCTTATAACTCACTGGGTTAGAGAATCTTTCGAAAGAGTTTTCGGTGTAGACGCTGATAAACTAGGTCTCGAGATAATTTATGATGTAGCACACAACATAGCTAAAATCGAAGAACACTCCGTTGATGGAAGGCGCATGAAGTTGGTAGTTCATAGAAAGGGTGCTACGAGAGCTTTCCCACCTGGGCATCCAGATATACCTAGAGCGCACCAATCCGTTGGGCAGGTAGTGCTAATACCCGGGTCCATGGGTACTTCGAGCTACGTAATGGTCGGGGTTCCGGAGGGTGGCAGGACTTTCTACTCCGCCGCGCACGGAGCTGGTAGGTGGATGTCTAGAGAAGCCGCTGTTAGAACCTACAGACCTCAGAGCGTAACTCAAGAACTCGGTTCGAAGGGGATCTACATAAGAGCGGCGACGTCCAGGGTCGTATCCGAGGAAGCACCTGGAGCTTACAAGGACGTGGATAGAGTGGCTTTAGTTAGCCATAAAGTTAAGATCGCTAAACTCGTGGCTCGTCTTAGACCCATAGGTGTAGCTAAAGGTTGAGAAAACTTAGAGTTCTTTTTAGAGTAGGAAGACTTTTATCGCCATCCACGGTAGTACTACGTGATGATGGTGTTCTGGAGATAGTTCTTGCTTCTCCCGTATCTGAATCAACCAAGATTAAGGGGTCTTTATCTCCCGCAGAAATCGGTAGCATAGTGCCGGGTGGCTTAGAATTTTCACTAAGAGAGCGGGAGTGCGAGTTCTCGACGAGGAGATTAAGAAGAAAAATGAAGATACTCGATAGAGAAGAGAGGAACATGCTCAAGCACCTAGGTGTAGACCTGAGTAAATACTTTAGGGAAGGAACTAGACCCTACGGAGAAATCTACCTAGTTAAGTTGTTGAAGAACGATTGGGAATATTCGTTTATAGCTAGTAGAAAGTCTATGACCTACATAAAGAACTACCTAGCTAAGTACTGCTTAGAGGTTCTTGAATAGCTAGGTCTAGCAATGTGTTGAGATGTTGATATGTGGCTTGCTAATTGCTAGATCTAACTCTCTTTATCTTCTCATAGCTCTACTAGAAGCTTATAAGGCATAGCTTAAACACATAGGCTTGGTCTGGAGTATGCCAGTATGGAGGTACTCAGTGAGGTTGCGAGATGAGTCGCGAATAGCGAAGGCTGTACTGTGGGACGCTCCTATATCTAGAAAGGAGGCTTACGAAATACTCAAGGTATTGAGGGGAATGAAGCTTACTGATGCTAAGAAGTTTCTTGAAGATGTTATAGCTATGAAGAGAGCCGTTCCGTACTCTAGGTACAAGCTCTCTATAGCCCACAAGTCAGGTCTTGCGGATAGTTTCCCGAAGTGGAAGTCGCCTATTGGGAGGTACCCTGTAAAAACCGCTAAGTACATTCTTAAGCTATTAAGTAATTTAGAAAACAACGCAGAGTCTAAGGGGCTGGACGTAGAGAGATTGGCAATAGTTCACGCAGCGGCTCATAGAGGTCCCTACTTGAAGCGGTGGATGCCGAGAGCTTTCGGCCGGGCCACTCCGAAGTTCAGGTCTTTAACCCACGTCGAAATGATGGTTAAAGAGGTATGATAAAGTGGTAGATACTAAGAAATATTTTCTCGAAATGAGCGTTACTCGACTGAAGGTCGACGAGTACTTAGCTAAGACTCTGTCTAAAAGTGGGTATGTTGGTGTAGACCTCTTTAGAACTCCTCTCGGTGATAGGGTAATAATATACGCAGACAGGCCGGCTATGGTTATCGGTAGGAAGGGACAGCAAATTAAGAAGTTAGCAGATCTTCTCTCCAAGTACTTCAAGCTAGAGAATCCGCAGATAACTGTAACTGGTCTTGAAGTGCCCGAGTTGAGTGCTAGAGTAATGGCATCTAGAATAGCACTAGCACTAGAGAAGGGGTACCACTTCAGGCGAGCGGCTTTTGTCGCTCTTAGAAGAATTATGGCTGCCGGAGCTATCGGATGTGAGGTAGTAATAAGCGGTAAGCTCACAACTGAGAGAGCTAGGTACGAGAAAGTAAGGGTCGGTAAGGTGTATAAGACCGGTGGGCACATCAACAGACTAGTCGATAGAGCCATTGCTAGCGTACTTCTAAAACCCGG
Organism: Sulfolobales archaeon; assembly: GCA_026419835.1. Taxonomy (GTDB): domain Archaea; phylum Thermoproteota; class Thermoprotei_A; order Sulfolobales; family NBVN01; genus DRZP01. Next base: position 134,718 of record JAOAKQ010000003.1, read on the forward strand.
TGTCTACGGTATTGAAGTAATCATAGTGAAGCCGGGAACTCCGGACGATCACGTTACGTTTAAATCTCAAGAAGTAGCTCAGCAGGTGCTTCAGGAAGCTGAGGGTGGTAGTAAGTGAGCTTATCGGCTGATGAGATACGGCGAATGAGCCGGGAGGAGAGAGCTAGGCTACTCAACGAGCTCAGAACGGAGTTGATAAAACTGAGAACTCAAGCTAGAGTTGGAACGCTAACTAATACTGCGAGAATTAGAATTGTGAGGAAGAACGTAGCGCGCATACTAACGGTTATTAATGAGGAGAGAAGGAAGGGTGGCGGGAAGATTGAAGTACACCAAGAGCAATCTTAAGTGCCACGAGCTAATAGGACTGGAAGTTAGGGTAGTGGACCACAGCGATAAGGGACTTGTAGGACTATCTGGGAGAGTAGTGTGGGAAACAAAGAACGTGTTAGTTATAGAGAGCTCTGGACGCGAGGTTAAAGTACCCAAGAACTTCGCAGTATTTTCTTTTAAGCTTCCGAGCTCAGGTAGCTTAGTGACTGTAAGTGGTGAAGAGATACTTTCAGTTCCTGAAGAAAGAGTCAAGAACTGTAGGTGATGTTTGTGAGTGGAGAAGTTAAGGTCAGAAATATTGGAATAAGCTACAGCGGGCTCAACCCACCCCAGGAAGCTTGCTCCGACCCCAAGTGCCCTTGGCACGGGCACCTCAAGGTTCGCGGCAATCTTCTAGTGGGTAGAGTCTACAAAGCTAGAGCTCAGAAAATGGTCGTAGTTGAGAGAGAGTACCTGGTCTACGTTAGAAAGTTCCGCAGGTACGAGAAGCGTAGGTCTAGGATACACGCGTACCTACCTCCATGCGTTAAGACTTCCCCGGGTGATACGGTTTTAATAGGGGAGACCAGGCCTCTAGCTAAGTCTGTTGCTTGGGTAGTTCTAGGAGTTCTAAGTGGTGTTAGTGGATGAGTTCCGTAAAGTCTACTGCGAGATTCGGTCGTTTAGGTAGGTCTCCCGGAATTATTAACGGGACGAGACTAAGCGTAGCGGACAATAGTGGTGCTAAGGAAGTAGCTATGGTAGGTGCGATGGGCATTAAAACAAGGCTAAGAAGAATTCCATTCGCTACTGTAGGCGATATGATCGTGGTAACAGTGAAGAAGGGTAAGACGGAACTTGTAGGTCAGGTAATGCAGGCTATAGTCATAAGGCAGCGCAAGCCCTATAGAAGGCCAGACGGAACTTGGATAGCCTTCGAGGATAATGCCTGCGTTATAGTAACTCCTGATGGAAATCCTAAGGGGAGCGAGATCCGGGGACCTGTCGCTAGAGAAGCGGCTGAGAGATGGCCGGGTATAGCGAATCTAGCTACTCTCGTAGTGTGAGGTGGTTGTTTTGGTAGTTAGAGACTTAAGTAAGCAGCCCCGCAAGCAGAGGCTGGCTATCTATAGAGCCCCTCTACACGCGAAGCACAAGTTCCTTAACACACCTCTCTCCGAGGAGTTAGTGAAGGAGTACGGAGTTAAGAGACTCCCAGTGAGGAAAGAAGACGTGGTTAGAGTTATGAGAGGTGATTGGGCTGGTCACGAAGGCAAGGTTATTAGAGTAGACCTTAAGAGAGCTAGAGTATACGTTGAAGGAGTAACCGTTAAGAAAGCTGACGGAACCCCAGTTCCCTACCCGATACATCCATCTAAAGTATTGATTGTAAAGCTGGGTAGGACTGATAGAGTGAGGGAGAAGATTATTGAAAGGAGGAAGAAGGAGTCCCCTGAAGGTGGTAAGTAGTGGGTAAGATGGGGAGTAGAAGGCACTTGAAGAGACTGGCGGTACCGGGATTCTGGCCACTGCTTAGAAAGGAAGCTAAGTGGGCGGTAAAACCAGCTCCCGGCCCCCATCCGATAAGTAGAGCTCTCCCACTACTAATGATCGTTAGAGACATTATGGGGTACGCTAAGACCTACCGAGAAGCTAGAAGACTCATTGCTGAAGGTCACTTCAAGATAGATGGACGCGTTAGAAGAGACTACAAGTTTCCAGTAGGTTTAATGGACACTATAGAGGTAGTAGATACTGGGGAATTCTTTAGAGTAGTCCCGGTACCAGTGAAGATCATGACTCTAGTTCCCATATCTAAAGACGAGGCTTCGTTCAAGCTCTGCAGAATTGAGAATAAGACTACCCTCAGAGGAGGAAGATTTCAGCTTAATCTCCACGACGGTAAGAACGTAGTCGTGGATCCAGATGAAGCGAAAAAACTTACTACTATGTCTGTAGTGAAGGTCTCAATTCCAGATTACAAACTCCTAGGTCACATACCGCTCGATAGAGGAGTTCTAGTAGCGGTAATTGGTGGAATGAATACGGGTAGGGTTGGTAGGGTTGTAAGTATAAGTGAAGGAATGCGTCACTATAGAAAGCTGGTGCTCATCGAGGATATTTCGGGCGGCAACTTCTACACGTCCCTAGATAAAGTGCTCGCAGTTGGAGTTGAGAAACCAGAAATAGCACTTCCGGTAACTATGGTGTTAGGTGGACTGAAGTGAGTGAGCAAGTAGATGTTGGTGAGCTAGTTAAGCGGGTAGTGAGTAGGTGGTCCTCCAATAAGATGCTGGAGCCTAGAATAGCTAAGGTAGTTGTCAACATCGGTGTAGGTGCGTCTGGCGAGAGACTGGAGAAAGCCGCTAAGTTGCTAGAGCAGTTAGTTAAGCAGGAGCCGTCTCTCAGAAGAGCTAAGAGAAGTATTAAGGAGTTCAATGTAAAGAGAGGTGAGCCCATAGCCGTAGCGGTAACTTTAAGAGGTTCTAAAGCTCTAGAGTTCCTAGATAAGGCCCTAGCGGCTATTGGCCGTAGAGTGAAGTACTCGAGCTTCGACGACTACGGAAACGTTTCTTTTGGAATTAAGGAGCACATAATGCTTCCCGGAGCCAAGTACGACCCAGATATCGGGATCTTCGGAATGGACGTAGTGGTTAAGCTTGAAAGACCTGGATACAGAGTTATGAGAAGAAGGAGGTGCAGGTCGTCCGTACCTAGAAGACATAGAGTCAGCAGAGAGGAAGCGGTGGTATTCTTCATGAACAATCTCGGCGTTAAGGTGGTCGGTCTTGGGTAAGTACAGACGCCCAATCATTAGGAAGTACGGGAGGGGGGTTCAGGTGTGCAGGAGGTGTGGCAGTAGGGATGCTGTAATTCAGAAGTACGGTCTCTATCTCTGTAGACAGTGCTTTAGAGAGATAGCCATGTACATAGGGTTTAGGAAGTACATGTGAGGTCGGGACCGTGGTATCTGTGGACGCTCTCGCTAACGCGCTTGCGACTATATACAATAACGAAATGAGGGGTAATAGAGAAGCTCTAATAACACCGTCATCGAAGCTAGTAGCGTCCGTTCTAAGAGTTATGCAGAGGTATGGCTACGTAGGTGAGTTCGAGCACATAGATGACGGAAGGTGGGGTAAGCTCAAGGTCCAGCTTCTGGGTAGGGTCAATAAGTGCGGTGCGATCAAGCCTAGGTACTCGGTTAAGTATGCTGAGCTACTTAAGATGCCGGAGTGGTTGAGAAGATACCTACCTTCACGTGATGTAGGTGTTGTAGTGATATCTACCTCTCAGGGAGTAATATCTCACATTGAAGCTATGGAGAGGAAAATTGGTGGAATACTGCTAGCATATGTCTACTGAGGGAGCTGGCCGTGGTTAGAGCCGTTAAGCTAAGGGAGGAGATACCTATTCCGAGTGGTGTTAATGTCGAGATTGATGGTAGGAAAGTTAGGGTTAGAGGACCTAAGGGAGTTGTTGAGAAAGACTTCAGTTACGCTAGGGGGGTAGTCATAGCTAGAGAGGGGGAGTCTATAGTTTTTGAAGCATACTTTGCCGATAGGAGAGCGAAAGCTCAGCTCTACTCCTTAGTATCTCACGTTAGGAATGCGATAGATGGAGTTACGAGAGGGTATAGATACAGGTTGAAGATCGTCTACTCACACTTCCCGATATCGGTAAGAGTAGATGGCGACAGGGTTGTGATCGAGAACTTCATCGGCGAGAAGGCACCTAGGGTAGCTAGAGTAGTCGGTGACGTAAAGATAAGTGTTAGTAAGACAGATGTCGTAGTCGAGGGATGCGACCTAGAGGCAGTTTCACAGACAGCGGCAAACATAGAGCAGGCAACTAAGATAAGGAAACTCGATAGAAGGGTATTTGTGGACGGTATCTACATATACGAACGAGGGTACGCAGACTGAGGTGGGATACGTGAGCGAACCAAGTACTGTGAGTAGTGTAGCGGTTAGAGAGCTTATTCGTAGGAAACTGAAGATAAGGTTCTACCGAAATAAGTGGTGGAAGTTCGCTAAGTTCAGAAACGAGCTGAAGTGGAGGAAACCGAGAGGAAAGGATAACCCGATGAGGTTAAGACTTAAGGGGCAGCCACCTGTAGCGTCTAGTGGGTACGGAACGCCGACCGCGATTAGAGGTCTCCACCCATCCGGTCTGAGGCCTGCCGTAGTCAGCAGTGTTAAGGAGTTGAGCGGCTTAGATCCGTCAACACACGTGGTCTACGTAAGCTCTTCAGTAGGTTTAAGAAAGAAGGTGGAGATAGTTAGAAAAGCTCAAGAAATGGGGTTTAAAGTAGCTAACGCGGGTGGTGTTTAATGGTGGACCTCTCCATTCAGAGGAGGCTCGCTGCGGAGATACTGGGGGTTGGTGAAGGTAGGGTAAGGTTCGACCCAGAGAATCTGGAGAAGGTGGAATCCGCTCTAACTAGAGAAGATGTGAAGAAGTTAATTAGAGAAGGCATTATATGGGTTGAACCACGGAGAAGAAACTCCAGAGGTAGGTGGAAGGAGAGGCATGAAAAGAGAAGGAGGGGGCATAGAAGAGGTCCGGGCAAGAGAAAGGGGGCTAAAAACGCGAGAGAAGACCCTAAGGAGAGGTGGGTAAACACTATAAGAAAGATCAGAAGATTCATTAAGTGGATGAGAGATAGCGAAGTCATAGATACAGTAACCTATAGAAAGCTCTATAGACTGGCTAAGGGAGGTGCCTTTAAGAGTCTCTCAGATTTAAAGAGGCACCTAGCGGCACTAGGTATTCAGGTGAGGTAGAGTGGCTAGAGGAGCTAGCTATAAGGTCCCTCTGAAGAGAAGGAGGGAGGGAAAGACCAACTACTACAGAAGGTATAGAATGATTAAGTCCGGTCAGAGGGTTAGAGCCGTTGTGAGAAAGACGAACAACTACATAATCGTGCAGATAGTCGAGTTCGCACCAAAAGGAGATATAACTAGAGTAGCCGCACATAGTAAAGAGTTATCGAAATTCGGCTGGAGGGGGGACTACAACAATACTCCAGCGGCTTACTTAACCGGTCTACTAGCTGGATTGAAGGCGGTGAAGTTAGGTATAGTGAGGGCGATCCCTGATATAGGCCTGCATAGGCCGGTGAAAGGGTGCCGTATTTTCGCCGCTATTAGAGGACTTAGAGACGCAGGTGTCAACGTACCAGTGTCCGACGAAGTCATTCCGCCAGATAGTAGAGTAAGGGGAGAGCACATAGTTAAGTATGCTGAATCTCTAGTTGCTGAAAGTGAAGATAGGTTCAAGGAGTTTTTCTCTAAATACCTCGAGAGAGGTTTAGACCCGAGAAAACTACCGGAGCACTTCGATGAGGTTAAGGCAAGCATAGTTAAAGCTCTTACCGGTGGTGGGTGATGTCGGAACGAACCTCCGGGCTGGAGTCCTGGATCCCGAAAACGAAACTCGGGGTAATGGTGAAGGAGGGTAAGGTAGTGAGTATTAAAGAAGTCTTCGATAACAACTGGCTCGTACAGGAGCCGGAGATAGTCGACTACCTACTACCGGACCTAAAGCATGAAGTAGTCAATGTATCTATAGTTCAAAAGCAGACGGATGCTGGGGAAGTATCTAGATTCCGCGTTGCGGTTGTGGTCGGTAATTTCGATGGGTACGTAGGCATAGGAATAGGAAAAGCAAAGCAGCTGAGACAAGCTATCGATAAGGCGATCAGAGAAGCTAAGTTGAATACAGTACCCGTTAGAAGAGGGTGCGGAAGTTGGGAGTGTTCTTGTAGAGAACCGCATAGTATTCCATTTACGGTAAGTGGGAAAGCTGGGAGTGTTAGAATAGTTCTAAAACCAGCTCCTAAGGGAGCCGGTCTCGTTGCTGGAGACCTAGCTAAGGTAGTGTTAAGATATGCTGGTGTTAGAGATATCTGGACGTGGTCTAAGGGTGAGACAAGAACTTCTCTCAACTTTATACTGGCTACATACGATGCCCTAAAGAAGACCTATAGGTTCATATCTCCCACAGACTGGCGTAGAGGTGCTTAGATATGGTGCTTTACGCTATCGTAAGAATTAGGGGCACCGCAGACGTACCTCACAGAGTGGAGTACACTCTCCGCTTACTTAGACTTGTAAAGCCGTTCCACGCCGCAATCTACCCAAAGTCCCCCAATCTCGACGGTATGCTGGAGGTAGTTAAAGACTGGGTTACCTGGGGGGAGATTAGTAGAGAGGTACTGAGAGAGCTCATTACGAAGAGAGGTAGGTTGGTGGGAGGTAAGCCTATTAGCGAAGAAGACGTGAAGAGAATATTTAATGTGAGCGGTATTGATGAACTTGTAAGCGCTCTATACGAAGAGAGAGTTCTATGGCACCGGTACCACAGTTTCGTAAAGCCTGTCTTCAGACTTCACCCACCGAGAGGAGGATTTAAGAAGAGTACGAAGAAGCCCTATAGTGCCGGTGGTGAATCGGGGTATAGAGGGCGGGGGATTAATAGCCTTCTCTCCAGACTTATCTAGCAGGTGGTAGATGTGGTAGTAAGACGGAGAAAGAAGAGTAGGTCTATGAGGGGTATAAGAACACATGGCTATGGAAGCATCGGGCAGCATAGAAAGAGTGGGAGTAGGGGTGGTAAAGGAGCTGCCGGTATGCATAAGCATAAGTGGTCGTGGGTGGTGAAGTACTTTCCGGACTGGTACGGAAAGCGTGGATTCACCTATCCAGTTAGAATGAAAGAAGAGTACCAAGCGATAAACGTGGGAGAATTGAACGAGCTAGTGCGGCAGTTGGTATCGGAGGGGAAGATACATAGAGAGGGAGAGTTCTTCGTTTTAGACCTCTCGTCACTAGGATACAGTAAACTCCTAGGACGAGGGAAGGTAGACTTTAAACTAAAAGTAGCGGTATATAGAGCTACGAAAGAAGCCGTAGAGAAAATTAGAGAAGCTGGTGGAGAAGTCGTTCTTCTCGCTAAAGAATCTAGGCGATAACCGCTTCACGTACACATTTCCGCGTCCATCACCCACACATCTACATACTTTGTAGTGAATTGAGTGGACCGCTCTACGAGGTATGGATAGCGTAGGAGAGTTTTTAAGCTGCCAACGTATTGAGTTCTAGGCAAGGAATAGAAAGGTGCGCTCTATGGGAATACTGAGCTTCCTGGCCCGGCTGGGAGATCTAGTTCCATCAACCCCCAAGCCGGCTAGAAGACCCGACCTTAAGTACCGGCTACTGTTTACTCTCGCTGCGGTTATGATATACTACTCCATGACATCAGTAACTGTGTATCCTGTATCGGCTGCCGCAGGTCCTCAGCTCCCACCTTTAATGCAGGTAGTGTTCGCAGCTACTACGGGAACTCTCGCTCAACTCGGTATAGGGCCTATCGTTACGGCTGGACTAATAATTCAGGTTCTAGTTGGCGGTAAGCTGATAGAGCTAGACTTAACTAAGCCTGAGGATAGGAAGTTGTTTACGCAGGCTGAGAAAGGTCTCGCACTAGTGATAGCCGCGGTAGAAGCTTCTGGGTTCGCTCTAACCTACCGAATGAATGTATTCGTAACTATCTCTATAGCATTACAGTTCTTCGTAGGCGCTCTAATACTGATGATGCTCGATGAAGCTATACAGAAAGGTTATGGAATAGGGTCTGGTGTAAGTCTCTTCATACTTGCTGGAGTTGCTAGAACTATAGTATGGGATATGTTTACACCGATTACAGTACCAGTATACGCTCTCGATGGTTCTGTAAGGAAGTACCGGTACGGTGTCGTTCCGTACCTAATAGGCGGGTTGATGGGGGAGGAAGTAAATGTTGATAGACTGCTCTACGGGTACGTACCAGGTCATCTAGCTGGTGGTGAAGCAGCTATACTACCGTCTCTAACTGGTATGGTAGCTACCTTCATGTTTCTGGTAGTTGTAGTCTACCTCCAGGGAATGAAGATCAACGTTCCGGTAACTATTCAGAGAGTCCCGGGCGTGCGAGGTAGAGTACCGCTAAACTTTCTCTACGTATCGAACATACCCGTTCTACTCGTAGGTATAGTCATATCGGACATACTGCTTGTGAGAAATATGGTTGAAGCTTACGTACCTCAAGCTACGTGGTTTAAAGACGCTCTAGACGGAGTTCTAGCCTACCTAACGCCACCGAGAGGACTTCTCGGAGCTATCTACGACCCCGTTAGGTCCGTTGTTTACGCAGCTATACTAGTGGGTTTAGCGGTGCTCTTTGGCTTAATGTGGGTTGAGGTTGGAGGACTTAGCCCAGCTAATCAAGCGGAGAACTTGATTAAGTCGGGTATAGCCATTCCCGGAATGAGAGCCAATCCGAGAGTTTTAGAGTTAGTGCTAGCTAAGTACGTATACCCACTGGCAGTGCTTAGCTCGATAATAGTAGCATCACTAACCGTAGTAGCGGACATACTCAACGTATACGGTGGCGGTATAGGACTTCTATTAGCGGCGGGAATACTGCAGCAGGTCTACACAGCTCTATCGTATGAAAGAGCCCTCGAAATGTACCCAGTGCTAAGAAGATTTATTGGTGAGTAGTTTTGCTGAAAACCGTGGTAGTCGTTGGAATTCCTGGCGTAGGAAAGAGTACAGTCCTATCAATAGCGGTCAAAATCCTCGTCGAGAAAGGGTATACGGTAAAACTGGTAAACTTCGGTGACTACATGCTGAGCTACTTAAAGAAACTTGGCGAAACCGACGCTCGAGATCAGATTAGAAGGTTGCGCTTAGCTACTCAATTAGTAGCTCAGGAGGCCGCCGCTAAAGCTATTAGAAGAGACCTGGAGGCGCTATCTGGGGATAGGTCTGTAGGAATTGTCGATACTCACGCCGTGATAAGAACAAGCCTCGGCTACTGGCCAGGTCTTCCACTAGCCGTATTGGGAGAGCTTAGGCCAAGCGTTATAGTAGTTATTGAAGCTAGCCCTGAAGAAGTACTAGAGAGACAGCGGAGAGATGTGAGTAGGTATAGGAAGGACTTAATGTCCATAGAGTTTGTAGAGGAGCTTCTCCAGATAAACCGGTACTACGCTATTGCGAGTTCCGTTATTTCAGGTGCGGCACTGCGATTCATACGAAATAGTGAAGGACTTGCCGAAAGAGCTGCTGAAGAGCTCGTTAAAGTAGTAGAGGAAATATAAGTATGCTCAAGGAGCTACTCGCAGTATTTCTCAGCATACTTGTCTACATAGCTCTACCAATAGTTCTTCTACTTCCTATTACCTACGCAGTTAAGCTGTACATTAGGAAAGTTCGGCTTGAGAAAGTTCTGCGAGAGCTGGATTACGTAGCTCTCAAACTCCGAGAAATATCACCTAGTAAGAAGAAGAGGTGGAGGACGATTAAAGCGAAGTACGATTCTCTTTATAAGAGTGTTAGAGGGCTGATGTGGATGAACTTACTCGCTCTATGGGCTGGTGTTTTAGCCATGATCTACGTAACTCGCCACGTAGCTTACCTACTAGAGGTTTCACCACCCTACTCACCACTCAGATTAAGCTGGACCCCATTTACTGTAGTAAGCATAGCGGTAGATGATGAGTGGTACGTCGTAGACCTATTTCTCTACCTAGCGGCTATAGGAGTCTTCAACGCGCTGCACCTAAGGATCTCCGGACTAAGGTCTCTATATGAAGTCTAGCCGAAGCGGTGCTGGTGTTTATGAAGATCCTCAGAGAAGACCTTAAGCACGGACTAATCGAACTAAGAATCGAGTGTGAGGACGACCTATGGGTTCTGAAGAACGTGATCGCTAGAGGCGATGTAGTATCAGCGAAAACCCTGAGAGATGTTAAGGTGGATGGTGAAGGTAAGAGACGCTTACCAATGGTTCTAGCTGTAAGAGTTCAAGACGTCTCATTTCAGCCGTTTAGTGGGAGACTGAGAGTTCACGGAGTAGTTGTGGAAGGACCTGAAGAATACGGTGTGAAGGGGTCTTACCATACTCTCAGTATTGACGTAGGAACGGAGTTAGCTGTAGTAAAGCCTAGGTGGACTCAAGAGCAGATTAACAGAGTAAAGAAAGCTTCATCGAGGAGAGTTAAAGTTCTTCTAGCGGCGTTTGACTTCGACGAGCTTGCCGTAGCTGTTCTTCTAGAGCAGGGAGTAAAGTATGTTGCGGAAAGAAATCTACCTGGTTTAAGAGATGGGGGTCCATCGATTGAGGAGCTAGCTAGTGAAGTCTCTAAGGTTATTACTTCGGCTGTGGAGCGCGAAAAACCTGATGCCGCTGTAGTAGCGTCTCCAGCTTTTTTAAAAGACTACGTTGCTGATATACTGCGCGAAAAACTGAGCATACCAGTACATGTAGACTCCGTTAGTAGTGGAGGTAGAGCTGGTGTAAGTGAGTTGATGAGGAGAGATTCTCTTAAGAACGTTCTAAGAACGCACAGCATAGTCCTAGTTGAAGGCATTTTTGAAGAGTTCTTAAAGCTTCTATCAGTAAATAGTAGCAGAGTCGCGTACGGACCTGAAGTAGTTAAGATGCTAGCCGACCTCGGAGCTATATCCAGGCTACTAGTAAATGAGGACATGCTGTACGGAGAGCGGTACGAGTTAGTTGGTGAGATAATGGAGAAGGTGGAATCTAGGAATGGAGAAGTAAAGATAGTTCCAGAAGAAACAACTACGTTTACTAAAGTTAAAGCGTTTGGAGGACTCGTAGCTATCCTTAAGTACCCGGTAGATGCGCACAGTATGGTTAAGCAGTTCGAACGCACTAGCTAGTTGCGAAAACCCGGGAAAGTTTTCTCGCACTCTAAGATACTCAATAATTCTCCAAATATGGGCCGCTCTACGTGTGGAGAAGTGGAAGAGCGAGTAGTGCTAGACTTCACAGCACGTTGTAGAGTTCTTAAACCTGTTACTAAGGAGTTCTTAGCGTTCGTTTACACCGTAAGTAGCTAATTACCGAGCTTTCTTTCAATTTAATGCTATGTAGCACTATGAGAGCTCTTAAATCGTATCATATAGAGCAAGCTTGAGGATAAAAAGTAAGATGGAAAATAAGGAAGATAGAGTAGTGGGTAAACACGTATTCGGCGAAATATACGGATTCAAGGAACTCGGTCCAGAAGAGTTAAAGAAAATTCTTCTAGATGCGGCAAGTATTGCCAATATGCACGTTGTTGAAGCACTAGTATACGAGAAGCCCACTATATACGGTGCTATAGTACTCGTAGAAGAATCCCATCTCGCAATACACGTTTACAGAGAGTACTCTTACGGTATGGTGGACATATACACCTGCGGAGAGAAAAGTAGACCTGAGTTAGCGTACGATTTCGTCGTAGAGAAGCTAAAGCCCCTCAGATATACTAAGAACTACGCAGATAGGTCTTCCCTCTAAGCCCGGAGTAGAAACATTTAAACACTTTTTTCTACTCTAACTCTAATTCCTTCAGTTCCAAGTGACGTTCTCATAGTGAACTCGCTCAAGAACTTCATTATGCTTTCGACCGTCTCGATTTTCTCAGGTCTGCAGAGAGCTATGGCGCACCCACCCCCACCTGCGCCAGTTAGCTTAGCACCTAGAGCTCCAGAACTTCTAGCGGCGTAGACTACCTCATTTAGCTTTCGAGTAGAAACTCCTAGTGAGTCTAGAAGACCGTGGTTTAAGTTCATCATCAACCCCAGTTTCTCGAGGTCGTGCCTTACTAGAGCTTCCTCCGCGATCTTAACTACTTCACCTATTAACTCGATCATCTTACCGTAGAGCTGGGGGTACTTCAGTATTCTCTCGCGAACCATTCGAACCATGTCTCCGGTTTTGAACTCTCTCTCGACGTACGCTATTACTATTGGAAGGTCCCCGCCTACCGCTAGATTCTCTCTCTCAATACTCGAACCGCTGTATCTTATCTTCATGAAGCCTCCGTAGGTAGTTATCGATGTATCCATGGGGGAGGCTATGCCTTGAACTGCTTTCTCAACTTCCCAGCCGAGTCTAGCTATTTCATCCTTAGATAGCTCGTACCCACCGCTGTAGGCATAGGCAGCTACAGTTGCTACAGCAACGGCGGCGGATGTTCCTAGTCCAGCACCTACAGGCATTTCAGAGCGGACCACCAACTTAACGCCGTGTTTGCTATCCAGGTACCTAGAGGTTATCTCAATAGCTTTATTGAGATACGAAATTGCCGGTAGTACGAGACCGTACTCAGTCTCTACGGTTACCTCACCCTCCTTGTAGGTAACTATAACACCCGGTACTCTAAGGTCTCGAGCTTCTATAGTAACAACTTTATCTGATCTGGGTTCTGCGTATACGTTAATCCTCCTATCTATAGAAGCAACTATAGCGGGCTGCCCGTAGACAACGGCGTGCTCACCGAATAGAGTGACTTTTCCGGGGGCTGACGCGTAAACTCTCATTAAGTACGCCCAAAGTCTGCACTTACTTAGACCTATATTAACTATTTCTAGGCTTGCTGGAGAGAGGCGGTCTCAGCGGCACTAGATTTGTGAAAGTTATATTTCTAGCTGGAGGATACTGTGGGATGAAGACGACGCTCGTTGGATGCTGCGGTTTCTGTCTGAGCAGGTCTAAGTACTACTCAACGTTTAAAGTCGTTGAACTCCAGGAGACGTTTTACGATATAGTAAACGAGGAGAAACTTAAACTTCTCCGAAGTGAAGCACCAGGAGACTTTGTGTTCAGTATTAAAGCATATCAAGGAGTAACACACGACCTCAGCTCCCCTACTTGGAGGAGGTCTAGGAGGAGGTTAAGTGAGGACATGGAGAATAGAGTAGGCCTACTTAGACCTACCCAAGAAAACCTGAACCTCTGGGAGGAGGTAGTTAGAGAAGCTAAAGTACTGAGAGCTAGAGTCGTAGTTGTTCAAACACCTCCATCTTTCAGATACTCAGACGAGAACTTTAGAAACGCTATGGAGTTTTTCTCAGTAGCTGTACGGAGAGACTTCGTGGTTGGGTGGGAACCTAGAGGTTCTTGGTTAGAAAACCTCCAGGCAGTTAGGAAAATAGTCGAGTCGTATTCAAATCTCATACACGTAGTAGACCTCTTCAAAGTTAAACCAGTAGTAGTTAAAGGCGTTAGCTATATCAGACTCCACGGTATAGGTGAGAGAGAAGTGAACTACAACTATAAATACACTGATGAAGACCTTAAAACCCTCTGCGGTATGGTTGGAGAGCTAGCTACTAGTTCTAGAGAAGTCTACGTAATGTTCAACAACATCTCGATGGCCGTAGATGCGCAGCGCTTCAACACTATCTGCTCAATGAGGTGAGTAATGCGCCTAACTGCAACTACTTTAAGTTTCTAGAGCACACAGCCGATGTGTATGTCGAAGTTTGCGGCGAGAGCTTAGAGAAAGCTTTCGAGCTTGCCGGTGTAGCTCTTTTTGAAGTAATGACGGACACCAGCAAGGTTGAACCGAGAATCTCTCGAGTAATTGAAGACTGTGGTTTCGATTTAGAAAACACTCTCTACAGGTGGCTTGAAGACCTTTTAATAGAGTACGGTAGATCGAACGTAGTTTTCAGCCGTATCAACGTCGAGTACGTGAGAAAAGAGGATCGGGGGTACGTATTTAAAGCTGTCTGCTTAGGTGACTACCTCGACCTAGAAAAGTATGAAGCAAGAACTGAGGTTAAAGCCGTTACCTACTCACTAATGGAGATAGTCAAGTTGAATGGAAAGTGGGTACTGAGATTCGTCCTAGATATATAGCTCGACCGAGCTTACCTAAGAAGCGCTGCGTGTTTCATAGGTTATAGAGCTTCTTCTTACAAGTTCTGCGAGTACTTCTCTACTCGTTATCATCTTAAGTAGTAGCGCTAGATGGTCGTCGTAGCTTACTCGACTGGCTGAAACTTCTAGGTACTTATTTCGAATACCTATGGATTCAGCTATATTGAGGAATGCTGTGAGCGCTCTAGCTACGTAGTAGTGCCTTCTTAATTCACGACTAAGAGTTCTTAGAGAACTGAGTAGGTAGTGTTTTCGCATAATAAACGCTGGAATGAGTTTTGAAGCAATAGATATCGCGTAGAGCCCTCCACCGCTAATACTCTTCACCATAGCTACACTATCCCCCAGTCCAATGGCTTTCTCGGTGTAGAGCGAGATCGGGTACCCTCTGAGAACCACTCCTCCATAAGGTTGCGAGAGGGTTCTACAGCCTCCAAATTTCTTCGCTACGAGAGCCAGTACTATGTTTAAGCACTTAAACGACTCCACGACCTTCGGATCTGTCGCACAGCCGGTAATAACCTCTCTGTCTCCAACGGGGACAACCCACGCGAAACCACCTCCGAAGTATCTAGATAGAAGTACGAGGACTGCGTCCTCGCTAAAAGACGATCTGCTCCCAACTCCTAACTCAACTTGAACGCCGGATAAAGCACCTACCCTGGATCGGAGTCCAACAGTTTTAGCTAGCTTAGTACCGTATCCAGATGCTAGAACTAGGAAATCGTAAATGTGCGCATCTCCTAGCTTAGAGTAGACCAACCACCTGCGGTCGGCGGAAAATAGGCCGTGGACGGTGTTTCCGAGAGAGACTTCTACTCCGGTAGATGCGAGCTCGTGGTGAAGTCTTTTCTCAAGCTTTACCCTGTCGATCTTTACAAAACTTTCCTTTTCGAAGAGTACGTCGATTGAAGTCTTAATCTCGGGAATGAACACCTTTAAAGTTCTGTAACTACGTAAAACGTACTCTCTAGCGAACGGCAACCTACTCAACGTCTCAGTGGAGATAAGGCCCGTGCAGTGAGGTTTTCCGATGTAGTTTCGAGCTTCGTAAACCCTGATCGAAGAACGCGGAAGTTCTTTAGATGTGTAGTAAGCAGCAAGTAGTCCCGAGATCCCGGCCCCAACTACAGCTACCGACCTCACTCACACACCTTCTACAATCTCTAGGTATCCAACAACTAAACTAGGAGATTGAAGCGTTAGAGCGGTGGCGAAGACCGTGAAGGTACTACTTTAAAACTCCTCTATGTAGCGTAGAGTGGTGCTATAAGTGAGTGTTAGAGCGTACGTACTGATTACAACAGCTATTGGTAGTGAGTACGAAGTTCTGGAAGATTTAAAGACTTCAGCGAGTACTACCAGAGGTGTTAAAGTAGAAGCGGACGTGGTCTACGGGTCTTTCGACTTAGTGGTAATAATCGAAGCACCGGACCTGAGTACTCTAGACCGCGTCGTCACGCAGATAAGAAGTCATCCAAAGATTACTAGAACTACGACACTGATCTCTTCGAGGTCTAGGTAGTGGCTGGAGCTCATATTATATAGCGCTGTTTAGCAGTGTTAGTGGGGTTGACCTAGGATGAGTATTTACAGAGACCTAGGAAAAGACTTCGATGAGTGGTTTGACTGGATCGTCAAGGAAGCTGAAGTATACGATTACGGGAGATACCCAGTAAAAGGTATGGGTGTGTGGCTACCCTACGGATTTAAGATCAGGAAGAACGTAGTAGAGCTTATGAGGAATCTACTGGATGCTACCGGTCACGAGGAGGTCCTGCTCCCGCTTCTAATACCCGACAGTATACTAGCTAAGGAATCAGAGCACGTCCGCGGATTTGAGGACCAGGTGTACTGGGTTACTCACGGAGGTCTTACACCGCTAGACGTTAAGCTAGCGCTGAGACCTACTAGCGAGACACCTCTATCTTACCTAGAGTCTCTGTGGATTAAGAGCTACAAGCAGCTACCTAAGAAGTACTACCAGTTCGTAAGCGTGTTCAGATACGAGACAGCGGCTACGAGAGCTATGATAAGAGTGCGCGAGGTTTCCACGTTTAAAGAAGCTCACACACTGCACTCCACATTTGAAGACTCGGAGAGGCAGGTTGCTGAAGCTGTCGAGATATACAGCACGTTCTTCAGGGAGCTGGGGATTCCGTTCGTAATCTCCAAGAGACCCGAGTGGGATAAGTTCCCCGGAGCTATCTACACGATAGCGTACGATACGCTAATGCCCGACGGCAGGACCCTGCAGATAGGGACCGTGCACAACTTAGGTAGGTCTTTCACTATAGCGTTTAATGTGTGGATCCACATGCCGGACGGCACGATGGACTACGGTTGGCAGACGAGCTACGGTATTTCTGAGAGAGTAGTTGCTTCGCTGCTATCTGTTCACGGAGACTCTACAGGTCTTAGACTGCCCTTTAAGTACGCTCCTATACAAGTCGTTGTAGTGCCGATACCTACCGGTCCAGATGAAGTACGTAGAGAGGTATTGAACTTATGCGCTAAGGTATTGGAGGAACTGAGAGCTGGTGGAACAAGGTCTCTAGTTGACGATAGAGAGGATATGACGCCCGGAGACAAGTTCTACTACTGGGAGAGGAGAGGGGTTCCACTTAGACTTGAAGTTGGACCTAGAGAGGTCCAGAGTAAGACCGTCACGGTGGTTAGAAGGGATAATAGAGCTAGAATTTCGGTTAAGCTAGAAGAACTTACTGAAGCCATTAAGGCCGTTGGGAGCGACTACGATAACGCCATCAAGAGCGAGGCTACCGAAGCGTTCAGTAGGCACGTTGTTAGAGCTAGGAGTCTTGAAGAAGCCGGTAGCTTGATTGAAGGAAACATAGTTGAAGTTCCTTGGTGTGGAAGGGTTTCATGCGCAATGGAAATGGAGCTCAAAGTCGGGGGGAGGGCTCTGGGAACGCCGCTAAAGATCTTGGACTCAGATATCGGGGAGTTGAAGTGTGCCTACTGCGGAGATAGAGCTAGAACCTTCATGAGGTACTCTAAAAGGTACTGAAGGACTTAGCAGGCGGAGCTATGGTCACCAACCTACCAGCCGAAGCTAAGGCTAGGTGGGTTAAGTACCTTGAAGCCAGGACTACCGAGGAGAAGATAAGAGCTCTCGAAGACTTCCTCTCCTCGGTTCCGAAGCATAAAGGTACCGAGAACCTGGTTGCGTGGGTTAGAAGAAAGCTTTCTGAACTCAGGGAAGAGCTTGAGGAGAGTAAGAAGAAGAGAAGTGGCGGTCCCTCATTCTTCGTAGAAAAGCATGGAGCCGCTCAAGTAGTTCTACTTGGCTACACGCTGTCAGGTAAGAGCTCTCTATTCAACGCCCTGACTAACGCCAAGTCTAGAGTTACGGGTCTACCCTATACAACTATGTTCCCAGTTCCCGGGATGGTAAGATACGAAGACGTTCAAATTCAACTAATCGATACACCGCCGTTCGTTCCAGAAGCTACCTCGGGGAAAGCTTCCTGGAGAGCTAAGCTGATAGGTCTAGCTCGCAATGCCGACGCTCTCTTGATAGTTCTCGATTCAACTTCCGACCCGGTAGAGCAGTTTAGAAACATTGTGGAAGACTTAGAAAACGCCGGTATTATGCTCAGAAAACCTAGAGGAAGAGTTCAGATAGAGAGAAGTAAGGCGTACTCGGGAGTGAGACTAGCGAAGATGGGGAAAATACTCGACGGAACCGAAGAAGATGTGAGAAAGCTTCTCGAATCCTACAGAGTCTTCAATGCACTGGTTAAGATATATGGAGAGGTCTCTCTAGACGATATAGAGAAGGCTCTCTTTGAGGCCTCGGTCCACAAATCTTCAGTAACATTACTCAATAAGGTAGACCTAGCGGGTAGTGAGGTAGTTGAAGAACAGCTCAAGGAGCTAAAAGAATTAGCACCATATACTCAGATACTACCAGTATCAGCTACTAGTAGACTAGGCCTCGAAGCCGTACCTAAGTACCTCTTCGCAGTACTAGAGCTCATTAGAGTCTATACTAAAGAACCCAACTCTAAGGAGCCATCGAGAGAACCTCTAGTAATACCTAAAGGTTCGACAGTTGAAGACGCTATTAAGTACATAAGAGAAGAGTTTCTGAAGTACTTTAAATACGCTAGGATTTGGGGGCCGTCCGCTAAGTACCCAGGTGAGAAAGTAGGTCTAGACCACGTTTTATCCGATGGAGATATCATTGAGGTTAGAACTCAGATTAGAGGTATTTAGCGCTAGCTATACCTAGACCCGAACCACAGTCCTGCGGAGTTCACTCGTAGTTCAACCGACTACCTAAATACATTTATAGCTGATTACCCAGTTTCTAGTCTATGGGTGAACGCGTGATAAACGTGGAGACGGCTCGGCAAGTTCTGGAGGAAGTCCTTAAAAAAGGAGCGGAGCAGGCTGTCGTTAGATTACAGGAAAGAGTTTACGAAGCTATAGTGTACGATACGGGAGTTCTAAGAAGCTACACGGTAGGTAAGGTAGTCGGTCTCGGAATTAGAGCTATGATTAGGGGAGGCACTGGCTACGCCTACACCTCCTCCCTAGACAGAGATAGCGTATCTAGAGCTACCGGTAAAGCCATATCCCTGGCTAGAGTAGCCGGCGAGCTCGGAAAGAAGTCATTTGCTCCAGCACCTTCGATTAGGGATAGGTTTAGGGTAGAGTTTAGGGTGGACCCGCACGCAGTAGACCCGAAACTCAAGGTAGACTTGGTGAAGGAGGTAAACACGAACAGCATGAAGCGTGAGAATATAGTCTCAGCCGTTACCCGCCTTGGATTAGAGAGGGATAGAAGAGTAGTTCTCACTAGTGAAGGAACTGAAGTCGAGGTAGATGTTGTCGGTGTGGGGCTCGCTCACATGGCTGTAGCTAGGTATGGAGCTGTAATAGAGAGAGTGAGTGACAGAGAAACGTACATCGGAGGATACGAGCACATAGAGAAAAGAGACTGGAACGCTTTTGCTAAAGAAATAGATGAACTAGCGGTTAGAGCTTCTCAAGCAAAAACACCGCCCCCAGGCACCTATGTTGCGGTTGTTGATAACGAAGTAGTTGGGCTTCTACTGCACGAAGCTTTTGGGCATGCTAGTGAGGGGGATGGGGTAGTAGCTGGAGCATCAATACTTAAAGGTAGAGTGGGTGAGAAGGTTGCCAGCGAGTTCATAACGATAGTGGATGCCGGTGTTATTGAGGGAGGCTACCCGGTTCCGTACGACGACGAGGGAGTTCCAAAGAAGAGAACCGTTGTGGTCGATAGAGGAGTTCTTAAAGGCTATCTAACCAGTAGAGATACAGCGCAGGAACTCAACTTGGAGCCCACGGGAAATGCTAGAGCTCAAGACGTATCATTCGATACCCTAGTTAGACAAACGAACTACTACGCGGAGCCTAGAGACTGGAAGGTCGATGAGCTCTTCGAAGGAATTACCTACGGCATCTACCTAAGAGGTCGCGGCGCTATGGGAGGGCAGGTCGATCCGTCTGTCGGGACATACACCTTCAGCATAGGACCGTCCTACATAATAAGAAATGGCGAGATCTCGGAGCTTGTAAGAGGTGTCGTGGTTAGTGGTAACATTCTTGAAACACTGAAGGAGGTTGATGCCGTAGCTAACGACTTAAGAATAACTACGAGTGTCTTTGGAGGCTGTGGTAAGGGAGGACAAATGGTTAGAGTTGGAGACGGAGGTCCGCACATAAGAACGAGGAAAATTGTTGTTGGGGGTGATTGAAAGTGATCGAGAATATCGTGGAGAGAGGCGTCAGGCTGGGTGAAAAACTTGGGGTTAGCGAGATCGAGGTGTATGCTATCAAGAGAACTGGGATAAATATCGTAGGTACTGTTAGAGGAATTGAGAGAATATCAGCTGGAGAGAGGATCGACGTCGGTGTTAGAGTAGTTATTGGTAAGAAGGCCACGGTCCAAGGCGGGCTGATTTCGAGAGTTGAAGATGTGGACGCAGTTGTTGAGACAGCGGTTAAGATAGCTAATACCCTTCCAGAAGACCCTCAATGGATTTCTCTACCCAGAACTCTTAGGATGTCTCAAGTAGAGGAGATAGTTGACCCTAGAATTAGAGAATCCGACATAGGGTACTTCATCGATATAGCCCGGTTCCTCTTAGGGAGGGCCAGTGAAATAGATAAGAGAGCTTTTACGAGTTCAGTTAATATTCACACAGCTACTATTGAGAGAGCTATAGGAAATAACTACAGTGAAGCTCTAAGAGAAGAGTCCACAGAGCTGGTCGTGTCCGTGAGTGTTAAAGCTACTGAAGCTGGTGAAGAATCCGGTTACTACGACGTGTACCTAGCCCCAACTCTAGCTAGATTCAAACCGGAAGAAATGATCAGTAAAGCTACTGAGATAGCTGTAAAAACTCTTGGCTCCAAGAGAGTCGATACCGGAGTGTACGAACTAGTGCTCATACCCAGAGTTCTCGCCGGTGTACTCCAGCCTCTCATAGTGCCAGCCGTATGCGCCGACTCGGTGCAGAAAGGTAGGTCGCCGCTTAAGAATAAGGTAGGTTCTCAAGTGGTATCTGAAAACCTAACCATAATTGACGACGGGACGCACCCAGGACTCGTAGGTACTAGGGGATTTGATGATGAGGGAGTCCCTACTACGAGAAAGTACGTTATAGACCGAGGCGTTCTCAAAGGATTTCTCTACGATACCTACACAGCACTAATAGAGGGTAGAAACTCTACAGGCAACGCCTTTAGAAGTGTTCCATACTCAACCCCAGTGCCGTGGATTTCAAATCTAATCGTAGAGGGAGGTCACGGCAGTTTAAGTGATTTAGTGAAGGATGTTAGAAGAGGGGTCGTAGTATACTCTACGATCGGGGAGTGGCTGTCCAACCCGGTTAGTGGGCTACTAAATGCTACTATAACTAACGGTATGTACGTTGAAAACGGAGAAGAGAAGTTCCCAGTTAAAGGAGTTGTGATATCTGGAAACATCTACGATGTTCTTAAGCCGGTCGATATTAGGGTTTCAAGTGAAAGAGAGAGCTGCTTTGGAAGATTCGTGCTTCCAGCACTCTACCTACCTAAGATAACGCTAGCTGGGAAGTAGGGACTACGTTATCTTCAACTACCTTTTACACTTACTCTACTTCTGTTTTGGTTAAGTAAAGACGCGGTGCTGTAGATTAATAGAACTACGGGCCCCATCGACGAGATAGCTATTGATGCCTTAAGAGAGTCTAGGTACGTCTTACCTATAGCTACCGCTAGCGGTGGACCGATAATGTTTCCTACATCGAACATTGCCGTGTAGATTCCGGATGCTAGCCCCCTACTCCTCTCCCTAACATTTAGAAGAGCTATTATTTGAAGAGACGGTATGAGTAGGCCCCCTCCAAATCCGGCAACCGCAGCATATAGTAGTAGGTAGGGTGATTCAGGATTTAGTACAATTAGAGATACGCCGAGGAGTGCTGAGAAAGAGCCTAGTGATGCTATCAGCGGATATCTCAATCTACTTGAGAGCAGCGATAGGATTACTCTCGATGTGAAGTTAGCTATAGATAGAGTAGTGAATAGTGATGTAGTTACCGCTACGTCTACGTTCAGTGAACTATGGTATGCCGGTAGAAAGAGGAGGAGACAGTTGTACACCACGCTATATGTTAGTATCGAAAATAGTGCTACTAGGTAGTCTGTATTTAGAATATCGACTAAACGCGTACTCTCTCTTCTTCCGCTCGTACTTACCTCTTTTAGCGTAGCTGCGGTTAGAAATCCGGAGAGCAGTAGATAGATTCCGGCGGCAGTAAAGAGAGATTTATATCCGTAGAGACTCACTAGTAAGCCGCCAACAGCGGGTCCTAGAGCCATTGAGAGCCCGATCATCGTGGACCTCCACGCTAGTGAGCTAGCTACGTTCTGCCTTACCAGAGTTGCTGTATAGATTGAGGCAGGTATAAAGAGAGCCACTCCCACGCCTTGAAGTGCTCTTCCGACGTAGAGTAAGGTAGTACTAGTTGATAGCCAGTAGGAGGTCTGTGCCGCAATAGCTAGAGAAATTCCAGTAAGTAGAAGTAGGCGTAGTAGTCCTCTATCTATGAGCAACCCGCTCAGAGGTCTAATCGATATAGCAACCGCCGAGAGCGCCGGTCCGAGGAGAGATACTTCCCGCTCTCTAGCTCCTAGCTGTG
Organism: Sulfolobales archaeon; assembly: GCA_026419835.1. GTDB lineage: Archaea > Thermoproteota > Thermoprotei_A > Sulfolobales > NBVN01 > DRZP01. The sequence continues at coordinate 156,938 of JAOAKQ010000003.1, forward strand.
CTGCGTATCTAGATATGTACGGAGCTATAGAGTGAAGTGAGAGAAAGTATAGAAGAGTGCTCAGGTTCAGAGCTACCTCAGCGAATCTATCGCTTCTAGCCATTAGTACCGCGTAAATACTTTTACGCACAACAATATAAGACTTTAATTTCACCTAGTCTCAGATAGCTAAGTAGTAGAGAGTTCCTACTAAGAGAACTACGAGCACCGGCGGTAGGAGGTGCTTGTACGTGTTGATTAAATTAGCTTTAAAGTACTCAACGGTGTATAGAAGACACAGATGTGTTGGAGAAGCTATGTAACCAATAAATGAGTACGTATATACGAGGAGAACCGAGCCAATACTTTCTAATCCAGCTGACGAAAGGATCGGTAAGCTAATGAAGAGACCCGTCATAACGGAGCCGGTAGCTATTGAAACTAGTGCAGAGAGTGCGGCTAGAGCTATTTTCATATTACCGAAATTTTGTACGGTATTCTGTAGTTCTGCGGATATACCGCTCAGCGATATGACCTCCCTCAGCATAACTACCGCTGCGACAGCTAGAACGATATCACCTACGCGCTTCGATAGCACAGTTCTAGGTAGTAGCTTAAGCGCTCGTCTAAATCTAACTAAGAGCAGTGTAGCTACCAACGTACCTACCGGTATAGCCCAATTACCGAGAAGCTGTGTTAGAGGTACTAGTAGAACGACAGCTACCAGTATAGGGATGAGAGACTCTAGGTGTTCCCTGCTTAGAGTCCTAGAAGTATCTGAAATCCTAGGCTTTATTCTCAGAAGCGCGGGTATTCCTAGAAGAGTCATTAGAGCTGATACTGGTAGCGTAGTTACTACTATAGTGAAAACCGAGACCCCGGTTAGTTGTGAGAGAACTACAACTAACTGCGAGAAGGGGTAGGAGTATATGAGTGTGTGCCTGAACCAGACGTTTATGTACGCTAAAGTCTCTCTAGGTAATCCCAGTGGAGCGCCTAGAGACTCTACTAGAGGCGCGGAAAGCAGCGCTCCACCAGCAACTGGCATAAGACCGACTACAGCTGGTACTACAGCTAGTCCAGCCCTAGGATCTTTAAGTGAGGCTGAAAGTCCGTGCCCTAGGTCTCTAACCGCACCGGTAATCCTATAAAGCTCAGCTAGTAGAGCTATTGATAGAGCGGATAGAGTTAGTATCCACATATCTTCACTTACAATCGATTCTAGGAAAGCTCTGTAGATACTACCCGTATAGAGTCCTAGACCTACCGCTACTAGAGTTATTGATAGACCTAAACTCAAACCGATCTTCAGACAAGCTATGATTGCCGCAATCACCGCTAGTAGCGCAGCTACCGCGCTCATCCCTCTATATCACCTTACATACGACTAATACGAATTTGGGTATATAGGCAGTACCTACCTACGCTCCCGCTAGCTGGAAGAATGCTTACCAATTTCTTGGAGTTTTTCCTTACCGACCAAATCTATTAGAACTTCAACTACCAGCTTTAGCTCGGCCAGTATCTCAATTATCTTATCTTTATTTAATCCAGAAGCTTCCAACATTCCAATTGCCTGCTTTTTAATTCTCTCATCAACTTCTTCAGGATCTACTCCTCTAGATAGTAAGTACCTTCTAAGTCTAAGCATCGATAGCACAGCTCCTTCTACGTACCTAATATTCTTATCGTCCACAACTCTGGGCATTCAACCACCACTAACCTCCTGAGTAATTTCTGGTAGACACGTTTAATAGACTGAGTACCTACGCTCACTCCTCGATGTACATATTTAAGTCTAAATCCGTTCTAGTGCTATGTGTGAGTGAGTCTCGGTGTGAGACGTCCGTACCGAACTTCTAGCCAACTTTAGTGGTAGGTTGAAATGCGTCAATGAAGATTTGTTGAGAGCGTAGTGAAAGAGAGGTTAAAAACTTGAGGACTATTCCGCCACAACTTCAAGTCAAGAAGTACGAGAGAGTTCGCTAGCTTAATTACATATGTTATTATAGACGCTCAGCATGGTCTCGCACAAACCGCGGTAGCTAACTGAGATAAAACACATAAAATACCGCTAGCACTATAGATTCTGGCGGCGGTCGTCTAGCCTGGTCTAGGACGCCGGCCTCCCAAGCCGGCGATCCCGGGTTCGAATCCCGGCCGCCGCACTACGCGTTTGGACTAGAGTTTGCAGGAAAACTAGGAGGTTTTCTAATACTTCTGATCGCTCTAACTATTTCAACGGCTTTCTCCAAGCTATCTTCAACTATGTTTCCCGTTACGACCACATCAGCACCTACTTGAGATAGGCGGACTGCGACGTTCGGATCTCTAATACCTCCACCAACTATCAGGATAGCATCAGGTATCACCGACTTAACGAGCTTAACGGATTCCTGGGGGATTGGCTGGGGGGCTCCAGAACCCGCTTCAAGGTATATGTAGTTCATTCCCAGCATATATGCCGCTAGTGCGTACGCAACAACTATCTCGTGCTTTTCGTAAGGTATCGGCCTAGCTCTACCTACGTAACCAGCTGTACCGCCATATCCTACCACTATGTAACCTGTGGGAAGAGCTTCTATACCGTATTTCGCTACTACGATAGCACCAGCTACTTGAGCTCCAATTATGTAGTACGGGTCCTCTGAGTTCAGTAGGGACATGAACAGAACTGCGTCTACGTACCTCGAAAGACCGCTAATATTACCTGGAAAAGCTATTACTGGAAGCCCGAACTTCTTCAGTCTTAGAGCTACCTCATCTACATCCCTCTCAGAAACACCTAGAGATCCTCCGATCATGAAGCAGTCCGTTCCAGCCTCAACTAGCTTTTCAGCTACTCTCTCAATCGAGTTGATATTGGATAGCTTTGCTGGGTCTATGAGTGTGAAGTGGAGTGTACGACCTTCTCTTACTCTATCCTTAATGTACTTACTCACTTTCTCTTCTCTCCTCACTTTCAGCCGCGCATTCAAATCTAACACCTACTTCACCAGTATTGTAGAGGTCTAGAAACCTGTGGTAAGCATCTACGGCTTCAAATATCATCGGAAGACCTGTGAGCTCAGCTCTAAGACAGCAAGACGGGTTGTTGCAGATAATTCGAGCGGCCTTAGCTAGACCCGACTCCGTCTCGACTTCATCTACATCTATAGTTAGAGCTACCTGACCGCACGAAGGACATTGAAACAGTTTCGGCAGTCTTCTAACGATCTTTATTACCTTCCTCCTCTTCTTCCTTCTACCCATAAGCACACCTACTACATACCACTATCAGCAAGCATAAAAATGCTCACTGCTAGTGGAAGTATATTATACTTGAAGACGAGTGTTTCCAGGGCTGGTATGGTTAAGATAGTCGACACAACTCTGCGTGATGCGCATCAATCGCTACTAGCAACTAGATTTAGAACTGAGGATATGGTTCCCGTACTGGAGAAGCTAGATAGAGCCGGATTCTACAGTCTAGAAGTTTGGGGCGGGGCTACTTTCGATGTAGCAATTAGGTACCTCGGGGAAGACCCCTGGGAGAGATTGAGAACTATACGTGAAAACGTTAAGAAAACAAAGCTGCAGATGCTGCTAAGAGGTCAGAACCTAGTAGGCTACAGACACTACCCAGATGACGTAGTTAGTAAGTTCGTTGAGTTAGCCTATAGAAACGGTATCGACGTATTTCGAATCTTTGATGCACTAAACGATGTGCGAAATCTAGTAGTCGGTATTAAGAAAGCTAAGTCCGTAGGTGCTATAGTTCAGGGAACTATATGCTACACCATTAGCCCCATACACACAGTAGACTACTACGTGAAGTTCGCTGAAGAACTAGTATCTCTAGACGTCGACATGATCGCCATCAAGGACATGGCCGGAATTCTAGACCCCAATACCGCGTACACACTAGTTAGAGAGCTGAAGCAAAGATTCAGCATCCCGGTTGACGTACACACTCACTCAACGAGCGGCATGGCCGTAGCTACATACGTTAAATCCGCTGAAGCCGGTGCGGATATAATAGATACAGCTATAAGTCCACTAGCATTCGGTACAGCGCAACCTGGAATTCAGACAGTCTACTTCTCACTGAGAGAAGACCTTAGACCTCAGATCGACCTTAAAGTAATCAACGAAATCTCCGAGTACCTGGAGAAAGTAGTTAACCAGAAGTACTCCAAGCTACTCACAGTTAAAGCACTAATGCCTGACCACAGCGTACTACTTCACCAAATTCCGGGGGGTATGATTACGAACTTAATAGCTCAGCTTAGGGAACTCAAGGCTGAGCACAGACTAAAGGAGGTTCTAGAGGAAGTTCCGAGAGTTAGAGAAGACTTGGGCTGGCCCCCGCTAGTTACACCACTATCTCAGATAGTCGGTACTCAAGCCGTTCTAAACGTCCTACTCGGAAGGTACAAGGTGATCGCAAAAGAAGTTATGGACTACGTAGCGGGTTACTACGGAAGACCGCCCGGACCTATAAATACCGAGATAAGGGAGAGAGTGCTGAAGAACGTTAAGGAAATAACGACTAGACCCGCCGACCTCCTCGAACCAGAACTCGAGAAGTGCGCTGAGGAGGTAAAAAAGATGGATGTACCGCTTACTGAAGAAAACGTAGTTACCTACTGCCTCTTCCCGGATGTTGCGAGAGAGTTCTTCAGAGAGTACTTCAGAGAGTATATGAAGAAAATACGTGAACTAGAGATAGAAACTATGATCGGCTACTCTCAGTAGTCTACCGCGTAATTCAGTGGCTCTGCTCTACTTGAGTTGCCTGAGGCTGCGGTATGGATACAGCTGATGGTAGCGATGGGAACATCTCCTTCATTCTCTGCTCAGCAACTACTCTAGCTTCCTCAAGGATCTTCCTGGCTTCCGCTGATGCGGCTATTCCAGTACCGGGAACTCCCACGACTTCACCGATCTCGATCATGGTCTCATTCAGCAGGTCGTGAACTTCGCCGAGCTCTATACCTATCTCAGGTAGGACGTCCTTTACGGCTATTCTCAGATCTCTGATGAGCTCTACTACGGGCGCTAGGTTAACGGCTATATCACCAAGCTCCTGCACGGACTCTAGTCTTAGAGATATCTGCTCTAGAGCTACTTGAGTTAGGAATACCGCCTTCGCGATCTTCCTTATCTCGGCTACTTCATTTGCGTACATCGTAGCTCTTATCTGGTCCTTGGCCATTAGTGCGTCCACTACCCTATTGAATAGCTCCTGGTCTCTGGACTTCAGCTTCTCTCCGTAGACTTCCAGCTTTCTAACCATGGAGTTTATTCTGTATCTAGCGCTGGCTAGTCTGTACCTAATCGGCCTCTCCTTACCGAAGATCTTCCTAAACACGTCTCCAACCGTTTTCTCCTTACCCGACCAATCTCTTCTAAACTCCTTTAACTCAGGTAACCCCACGGTCCTCGCCTCGACTAGTGTCTAGCCTATAGTGCGTTTTTAAAAAGCTACAGTCACGTAATACAGATAGATAGCTATGAGATTAAGCGTACCCGACTTCAACCTCATAGTAATTCACGAACCAGGTGTAGAAAACTACGGGAGGGTTAGGAACTACGTTAAGAGTCTTCTAGGAAATAGGATAGCGTACGCTTACTCCTACCAATCAGTAATTCTCTACAAGTGCTTCGAAGATCCGCATCTATGTGCCGAAGTACTCAGAAAGGAGCTGCGCGGTAGTGGGGTACCTATTATAAAGGTGATCCCAGTAGACGCGGTCGTAAGAGCCGATATAGAGTCCGTAAGGAGTGTCGTGAGAGAACTCGCAGGCAGAATACCTCTCGGCGAGACTTTTAGAGTAACCCTGCAGGGACACCTCGAGAAGGTTGAAGAAGGTTTCTCTATTGAGTTAAGTACCGATAGAGCCGTTAGAGAGGTAGCTAGTGAAGTGAATAGACCCGTAGACCTTACGAATCCCAGCTGGATTGTGTACGTTAGAGTAGTAAAAATAGGTTTAGCTAAGGTAGCGGCCATCTCGCTTCTCAAACCTCACGAACTCGAGAGAGTACCGTAGTAGAGCATGCGGAGAACTTCAAGACATTCCACGAAAATTTTTATCGGTTAAAACCTCCAATTCTACGGTGTCACAGCTGCCGAAATTCTTTGGAACGGCTGGAGCGCGCGGTGTGTTTCCAAGTAAGATAAACCCAGAGCTATTGGTAAGGGTTGGAAAAGCCGTTACCCACTTCTTCGGTAGAAGTGTTTTCTCAGTTGGTCACGATGCTAGAACTACTTCTAGAGCTCTAAGCCTAGCTCTTATGTCGGGTATTCTATCCTCGGGATCTTCGGTAGTAGATATTGGCTTAGTACCGATAGGAATGCTCCCGTGGTCCGTAAGGAAGTACAGACTGAGTGGCGGTATCTACATAACCGCATCTCACAACCCACCTCAGTACAGCGGGTTCAAGATCTTCAAGAAAGACGGCAGCGAGATTACGTCATCGGAAGAGGAAGTTTTCGAGGAAGCTATGGAGAAGTCTACCTACGCCGACTGGAGTAGTGTAGGCAGCTATACGGCTCTTAATCCTATCGACGAGTATGTGAGTGATTTAAAGTCTTCTCTAGGTAGTCCAACACCTAGGTATAGACCGAAGATCGTTCTGGATACATCCAACGGACCCACGGTCCTAGCCGCTCCTAGAGTTTTAGTAGATATGGGAGCGTCCGTACTGGTTACTAATGGAAATATAGATGGAAGATTTCCGGGAAGATATCCTGAGCCTAGACCGGATGTACTGGAGCCCTTCCGCCCGGTTCTAGCGGCTACTGGCTACGACGCTCTCTTTGCTTTTGATGGAGATGGTGATAGACTGGCTGTACTAACACCGAAGTATGGTTTTGTAAAGCAGGATAGGTTAATAGCTCTCCTAGCTAGCCGAGTTTTAATGGATAGGAAGGGGGTCGTAGTTATCTCAGTAGATTGTGGTAGCGCCGTTAGAAAAATAGTTGAAAGCCTAGGAGGTGGGATAGTGTTCTACAAGCTAGGAAAGATTCACGAAGCGTTTCAAACACATAGTAATGTAGTGATGGCCGCTGAACCGTGGAAGTTCATAGACCCTAGGTGGGGTCTGTGGATTGACGGGATATACCAAGCGGCATACATAGCTAAGCTCATGATGGAAGAAGGAAGAAGCTTAGACTCGATTCTCCAGGAGGTACCGGACTTTCCGCAAGCTAGGTACTCCGTAGCTGTCCCCGAGGAGATGAAGATCGATGTCTTTAGGGAGCTAGCTGAAACTATGAGAAGCGCGTACTCAGAGAAGGCTGTGATTACCGATATCGACGGTCTCAGAATGGACTTCGAAGACTCTTCGTGGGTTCTAGTTAGACCTTCCGGAACGGAGCCGAAGATAAGACTGTACGCAGAGGCGGTGAGTGTGGAGAGACTTAGGTACTTGGTGGATACAACTCTAAGCCTACTACTAAAGCTACTTAAAGCTCGTGGTGCTGAACCTCCGGCTATTGAAAGGTCCTTCCTAGCTTAGACCATACGATCCGGGATTCTGTCAGGAAGAACTACGTACTTAGGCTTCAGACCCGTTCTCTTCATGAGTTCTTTAACGTGCTTGTACAATATTATGTACTCTTCATCTATTAGCTCCGGAAGCTCTGGGTGAATAGATCTTAGTACAAATGCGAACTTCTTCAATCCCTCCTCACCACTCATACTGAGCACTACCGCGGGATACACTTCCCGTACTGGTTCGAAACCTACTTCAACTAAGTTCCTAAGTGCGTCTATCTGAACGAACCAAAACCTAGGGTCAGCACCGGTAAGCTCGTAAAACTCCTCCGGGTTCGTTCCTTTAACGGATACGCGTATCTCCATACCTCTCTTTCTAAACGCTCCCATAGCTTCAGAGTACTCTCTGTAGTATCCGAGAACTATACCGTTAGTTTCTAAAACAAAAGCTATATCGCTAGTTAAGATCTCGTTCGCTACTTCTAGAAGGTGCTTGAAGCCTATAGTTGGTTCACCACCACTTAACCTAGCTCTTCGATATCCGGACTTTCTAGAAAGTTCAACTATTTTTAGCGCAACATCTTCAGCGGTATAGAAGTAACCTCTATCCGTATTTCCCCAGGTGAAGTACCACGCCCAACAGAACTTGCACCTCAAGTTGCAGCCTACAACATCTCCAGTAACAATTCCACCGTACCATCTATCTACTCTAAATCGAAAGTACTTTCTGTAGCTAACACGGTTCCTTTCCACGTAGACCCTCGGTTCCGTAGACCTAGCTAGATCTAGGGGGTCGTAGCCGGGCATTCTTCGTGTAGAAAGCTACTTCAACTATTTTAAATCTGCGAACAGGCTACGGCTCACTAGGAGAGCATATATTACCAGTGAAGCTCAGATAAACAAGGTGGTAATGCCTAAGATAGCCGTAAACCTGAGCTCGGAGCAGGTTGAAGCTTTAAGTAAGATGTTCCCAGACCTTCCAGTAGAAGACGCTCTCTTGAAGATAGTTAGTAGCGCTCTCTCCTCGGGAAAACCTTTAAAGACTGAAGACAGGAGTATGAAGACGTTAATTGATACTATAAACGCGTACACGGGTAAGATAGACGAAGTTAGTAGAAAAATATCGCATGTAATTGAACTCATAGAGGACCTAGTGGCACGAGTTCAAAGTCTTGAGGAGCAGGTTAGAAGCATACCCCAGGTAGTCCAGCAGGTTAAGCTGGAAGAAAAGCGTGAAGTGAGAAAATCAGCTATAGACATACTGAAAGAGCAGAAGATTATGTTCGAATCGGATATTGCTGGAAAAATTAAGAACCGCGATGCTTTCTTCGAGAAGCTTAAGAGAAGTGGCGCGGTCGTTATAGAGTTAGCAAAAGAGAGAGTTGCCGTTGACCGGGAGTTCTTCAGCGTCTTCGTCGAGAATGTCGGTAAGCTCGCAGCTAGCTCCGAAGAAGCTTTAAGTAAGGAACTTAGTAGGGATGAAGTAAAGCTACTGAAAGCTCTGATGAACTCCGGACTAGCCTACTTCGATAGTACGAGAAAGAAGTGGGTTATTGATGTAGATGTCTAGCCCGCGCGAAGTTATCTACGAAACTCTGGAAGTCTACGATGAAATATCTCGAGGCTACTCCTCGTGGAGGAGTAGAGCTTGGGAAGTAGTGAAGGTGTTAAGAGGAGGGGTAGTCCTAGATCTCGGGTCGGGTCACTGCGTTAACGGAGTGCACCTAGCCCTAGAGAAAAGAGCCGACCACCTTATCTGTATGGATATAGCTCCATCGATGCTTCTAGAAGCTAGAGATTTAGCCAGGAGAAAGAAGTTTTCGAAAGCCGACTTCGTAGCGGCTGATGCTACTGCGATACCTTTAAGAGGTCTAGCTGTAGACAGCGTGATTTCTATAGCCCTAGCTCACCACCTACCGACCACAGAACTTAGAAAAGCCTTCATAGAGATAGCGAGAATCCTCAAACCGGAAGGTCTAGCTCTAGTGACTTCCTGGTCGAGAAGACAGCTTAGATTCGTAGCTCAGACGTTCATTCTGTACGTTAAGAAGCTCCTTGGCTTCCCGGGACCTTCAGTTTATAGAGTTAAGTGGAGAACTCGACGTAGGGTATATACGAGAAAGTACTTTCTACACGAAGTTAGCGATCTCGAGAGAGCGGCTAGAGAAGCTGGTTTGGAAATCGTCTTCAGTGGCTACGTAAAGCAGTTCAAGAACCTGAACTCACTTATTATCGCAATGAAAACGAGTGAGCTGCGCTAGTAGTTTAACACTCTCTAAGGTCTCTTTATAAACTTGTACCGCTCGTAGAGCATTGTAACTCTATCCCTATCGATGATGAACTCAGCTTCTACTCTACTTCCGTAGCTAATGGTGTAGAACTTTGCGTATTCATCACCTATTTCTACTGGCATTAGAGGTATCTGAAAGTCTCTGTACTTATCCTTGTACTCCATAATTAGAATATCGCCCGCTCTCTTAATGCTGACCTTGTACGTTCCTCTATAAGTTTCGTAACTTCCTACGAGCTTCTCGATGACTCTATCTTGCTTAATGAAGTGAAGGCGGCTCTCGGGATCGTAACCGAGTGCTAGAGCTAGAGCGTACATACCTATGAAAGATAGCGGGTATCCAGAGGCATTTGCGAGAACGATAACTCCTAGTTTATCACTCGGTAAATAGCCCATGAAAGCTGTGTAGACAAGTACAGAACCGCTGTGGCGGATGAGTCTTCTACCTAGAAAGTTATCCGTTACTACGAGTCCGTATCCGTAGGAGTCGTCTTCGAATAGACCTGCCGGTATTTTTACGTATTTTCTCTCCGCTAACTCTACGCTCTTACCGCTCACTACTTCAATACCTCCAGCAGAACCTCTATTTACAAGCATCGCAATGTACTTAGACATATCTTCACAATTACTGAGAATCCCCCCGTCGGCCGTGATTCCGTACGGAAATCTGCTCTTCAAGTGCCGTCCTTCTCTATCTACTATATAGGGTACGGCGACGTCCGGGTCCCTAGAGACTTCACTCTCCTCAAAATACGTTCTACTCATTCCTAGTGGTTTAAGTATCTTCTCTCTTACGTAGTCCTCGTATCTCATACCGCTAACTCTGGAGATCACGTAGCCTAGAAGTACGTAGCCTTCGTTTAGGTAGAAGTACCTTACCCCAGGTTCTGAGTGTACCCACGGACCGTAGTCCGACATGAAGGCTATCACGTCCTCGGCCGTTGAGAGAGGTAGCCACGTGTGGTCTAGACCCAGAGAGCTTCTAATAAATGCTTCAGCATATGCTAGAGCCGGTATACCGCTGGTATGTGTTAGTAGGTGGTGTATTCTAATGGGCTTACCCGCAGCTTCTAGTTTTAAATGAACGTACTTCGAGACCTCGTCTTCGATAGAAAGTCTTTCTTCTTCAAGTAGCTTCAGTATTGCTAGTGCTGTAAACGACTTAGTTACAGAACCTATCCCGTACACAGTCTTGGAGGTAGGCGGCAAGCCCCTATCTACATCTTTAAATCCGTAGCTCCTAGAATACATCATCTCTTCGTTCTTTACTACAGCAAGAGATATTCCGGGAATTCTCGTTTGAGACATTTTTTCTATTACAAAAGAATCGAGTTTCGCGAACTCCATCATCTCCCCGCGTAGTTGGAAACGGCGTAGCTATATATGTATTTTTCTACTACTGCAGACGGTACTTGAAATGCCGGTAATCAGAGCGCTGGCTCTACACATTAGGTCCAGAGACTTCAATCTTCTAGAAGCACTAGGACTCCTAAAAGAGCTGAGGAAAACTCTGGAAACCGAGGGGGTACCCGTCTGGACTCTCAGGATATCTCTAGGCGAAGATTTCGATTGGCGCGGCGTTAGAGAACTCTGCGGTAGTGAGGCACTGTTGGCGGCATACCATAAGCAAGTGAAGGACGTAAGCACACGCGAACTCACCAGCTACCTCAAGAAGTGTGGAAATGGGTATGCTACGATACTAGCATTAGAGGAGGACTTAGAGAAACTTTCAGAACTCTACATGGAGCTAACTAAAGACCTAAGTGAAGACTACTTTACCCGGATAGGTGTAAGCTACGGAAAGTACGTAGAAACACCGTACTTTCCGATCTCAACAGCACTAGGCGACTCCATATCTGCAGCGTACCGCTATGCCGACCTACTAGCTACCTCAGAACCATCTCAGTGGCGTTCACTCATACTGGAATTCATTGGTAGAGTAAATAGCGTACTTAGAGACAAGGCGGGGGAGGTAGGTCTTAAAGTACGCCACGACCTATCCTTATCGCCGTGGATGAATGAGAGTGTTGTAGATGTAATTGAAAAAATGGGGGTTAGCTTTCCTAGAGTTGGAACTCTTACCGCAATACGCAGAATAAACAACGTACTCGCTGAAGTAGCTCAAGAAGTTGATAGTACGGGATTTAACGAGATCATGCTGCCCGTAGCTGAAGATAATAAACTCAAAGAGCATGTAAAAAGAGATGCGTTGAAAATCGAAGATCTCATAGCATTCAGTACCGTCTGCGTAGCGGGTTTAGATATGGTTGCTGTACCACGCGACTTCAACTACTTAAAGAACCTCCTCACTGACACGTACACAGCATATCTCGTTAAGAAGAAACCTTACGGAGTAAGAGTAATTCCTACAGAAAAACCCGTGGTCTCGCTATCAAGATTCGGGGAGTTACCGAGGTTCAGTAAAACTGGCTTTACGTAGCTATACGTAAACATTGAAACGCAGCGATAGCCAAACTCATTTAATAGAAGAAATTTAAAGAAAGGGAATTCGCAGGGCTCCGGCCGGGACTTGAACCCGGGACCTCGGGGTCCACAGCCCCGCGCTCTACCCCGCTGAGCTACCGGAGCCACCGAGTTAGGGTTTTGGTTTCAGAGTATTAAATCTTTGCTTAACTAAAGTCTTACTAGCTCGGGCGATCTCCAAATACTTATATCAAATATGCTCTCCGCTATTGACTCAAGAGATTTTCCGGCAACCGCGAATCTCTCTAGTACGTCTTTTATACTTAGGTACATTTCATCTAGACCTAGAGTTCTATACATCAAGTCTGCGTACTTTTTGAAGTGTCCTCGGTATTCCGCCACTAGGTCTAGGAGTTCATTTGCTAGTAGTACATCTTCGCGAGTCAGCGTCTTATTAATCCTATCTATTATAAGGACTGCCATATCTATACACTCGCTTAGCACACTTATCTCCTTCCTCATTTTCTCCAGTAGAAACGGTCCCCGTTCTTGAAGTATTGCGGCGATTTCAGATAGAGCGTCAGCTACTTCTTCTAGAGACTTGGCTATGTTTCTATATTCCGTTGCCAGAGAGTCTCTAACACCGAGCTGTCTAGCGGTCCCTCTGCGTCTAATTAGGTCTATTAGCTGTCTAACAATCAGAGCGTTTAGCTTATCCACCTCCACCTCCATTTCCTGCACTTCAGTGAGTAGGTGAGCTGCTCCAGACACTACGTAGGTCTCGATGTACTCAAACATGGACTTTATGAGCTCTAGCATTCTATTAATTACAGTTACAGTCGAGTACTTACTGGAGTCTATGAGGATCTGAAGTACGATTCTATTTGGCGACTGCTCTATGATTTCAACACCTATCAGAGTTTTAGCTATGTTCTTCAGAGACCTGAAGATGTTCTCAGGCATAACGCTTTCTTCGCTTAAAATCTCGATCCTATCAGCTCCGAGAAGGTACTGCGCATAGATTACTCTACTTAATAGAGATTCAGAAGCATTCTTTCCAACTGTAATAGATGCGGTAAGCTCTCTAACCTGCCTCTCCGTAGATAGGGGGGATATTCTTATCGAGCTATCGTCGAGTACTTCTATCGATACGGAGTCTCCCGGATGTAGATCAACAGCTCTAACCCACTCAGCTGGAAGCGAGACCATTAAAGTAGACTTACCGAATTTCTGCACTCTCCTAATTTCTCTCACTATCTTTCCCACAGTATCTTATACTAATACTAATAAAATATATACATGTATTAGTAGGAAAGCACTTCACAAAAACATATATAAGCGAGCGCTTGCTGGAGTTTAAACTAGTTAACGTAGCGCCGCGCTGAATTCTCTGTAACTACCTGATGTGAACTCCAAGCTCGAGTACTCTCTATAATAGCTCCACAAGCTACTCTCCTCGGGGAGAGCGACATAGCCAGTGAAATTAGTGAGCTAGCTGAGTGGTTAGACCCCCTTACGAAAATGTTCACTACGCTGAAGAAGCAAGGATACCACCTAATAGGTAGTCACGCAGCTGTAAAGAAGTGTCTCTGGGTTCACAACGCTCTAGCGTACGGTAAGTTCTGCTATAAGTGCCGGTTCTACGGAATAGAGTCCCACCGGTGCATTCAGTTCAGCCCAGCGGTTTCGTGGTGCTGGAATTTCTGCCTTCACTGCTGGAGAGCTAGACCCTCGGACTACGGTATGGAAGGTCAAGAACTCCTAAAGCTACCGTACGTTGAAGACCCGGAGGTGCTAGCCGATATGGCTATCCTAGAGCATAGGAGAACCGTAAGTGGGTACGCTAGGAGAGCTCCAAAGGAAATGTATAGAGAGGCTCTAGACCCTAAGCACGTCGCTATCTCACTTACTGGTGAAGCTACTCTATACCCAAGACTGGGGGAGCTGATCGAGGTCTTCCACAGAAGAGGACTAACTACGTTCCTAGTTACGAGGGGGATTAGACCGGATATCCTAGCGAACCTAGAGGAAGAACCTACGCAGCTGTACGTATCAATAGAGACCTGGAACGAAGACATGTACCGGGAATTCAATAAGCCCGCCGGCGCGAATCTCTGGAAGCTTACGCTGAAGACCCTAGAGCTACTTCAATCACTGAGAACTAGAACTGTGGTCAGGATTACCCTAGTTAAGGACTTCAATATGGGTAGCAGAGATGTTAGTGGATTCGCGAAACTTATCGAGAGATCCGGTCCGACATTCATAGAGACTAAGGCGTACATGCACGTAGGTGCTTCAATTAGTAGACTAACTAGGAGCAGTATGCCTACTTACGAAGAAGTACTGGAATTCGCAAAGAAACTTGCTGACGCAACCGGATATAGACTCGTCTCTAGTTCGAAGCCCTCTAGAGTAGCTCTACTAACTAAACTAGAAAAACCGCTAGTTAGATACGGTAAGGGCTGTCCAAAGAGTTGGGAGGAGGTGGATATCGAAGGAGAGAAGTACGTAGAAGAGTACAGATAGTTAGAACCGGTAGTACGTTGCGACTGTAGAATTCTCATACCAGTGAGGCATCGAGTACTTGGGGAGCTACTTCTCACTCTCTACTAACTTCAGAAAGTCTTCTCGAATACTACTTAGCAGTTTGTGGAGTTCTCCGCAGGAAACCGAGAGTTCTGAGAGGTCTCCAGGATGCGACTTCACTGATTGAGATAGCAGTGTTAATTTTGTGCGCTCAGTTCTTCTACGTCTCCATAGAGCGTACACATTATTTGCGAGCTTTACTATAGAGACATTAGTAGTGTTTGAAGACAGCTTAATAGACTCCATCTTGCGAAGAGCTTCACCTAGTTTAGCGTCTAGTGAAATCCTAATCCAAATTCTGCAGTCATCTACGCTACCGGCTACGTTCTCAGTAAACAATCTACACTTCTTCTCAACTTCCTGCGGATCGAGAACGTTAATTCTAAGAAAGCCCATGATCACACTCGTCTCCGGGATGTACGAAGTAACGCGACCGCCTAGTTCATGAATAAATTTCGAAATTCTCGCCGGGTTTCCTCGGCACCTACCGGAAAACTCAGCTACCGCAATCATGTTCCTACACAACTCACTCCACGCTCGAGCTGATAAGAATTTTTGGGGCTCCTAGACTAACTTACCCACTTAAACGTAAACTAACAAAAATGAAAATGGCAAGCATGATTACATTTAATAGTATATGTAAGGGGATTGGAGGTCACCCAACAAATCAGCTTGTATGGTTGATGTGTATGGAATGGTGCAGGCGATTCTAAGACGCTCACTACAAGTAAAATCCAAAACACCTTCCAATTATAACGTTTACACTTTCTATTTTATGAGGTTGTGTTTAAATCTTTTTACAAATTTAAGGCGTGTACGCGAATTACTTCCTTTTGCCTCCTAGCGGAACTCGTCTTGATTTTTTCTTTTAATAGCTTTCTGTAAATCGTAAAGCCTAATAGTCCGACGTAGCGTATTATTCCGAATGCTCCTATCCAAACGCATAGGCTGTAAATTTCCAAGGTAATGGCTGGATTGTAGATGGGATTTGCTGCTATTGGATAGAGTGGTTTTATGCCAGAGTAAAGTGGAGCACCTAGTATTACATGAAGCCCGGTCCCAGCATGCCCGCAGCAACAAAAGATTTCAGTTTCAAACTTTTAGCTGTTTCGAGCAGGAAATTTTGTAGAGCGGATGCAGAAACCTTTCAAGGAGGAACATGACATAACCGAAGGCTAAGCCTATCGGTACTGCTGATAAGAAAGTGTGTAAGTATCCGTGCGAGGGGTACCTTAACTCGCGAAAGATCACCAAAAATGGTTCTATATCAACGATAATATTTGCCAAAATAAATGTTGGAGCGTGGAGATATTTCCTCAATGGCAAACCTAAACCCAAGCCTGGACCGAGATGAAAAAGAGTGAAAGGCACGACGCAACCCGGTAGCAACATATAAAGCATGATTTAATAACGTTTCGCAGACTTGTCGTAACTCATCATCTGCTCTATCAGTCATCGTTAGCGGAAATGGGGGTTTCTAGTAAAGCATTAATATACGCTCACATAGTTCTCTGGGATTTAGGTATGTACACTGAAAACAGGTTTCTAGGTAGAGTAGAGAAGGTCGCTGGAAACGTAGAGTCTCTTCTAGTAGAACTAGAGGTCTTGAGGGATGAGCTGAAGCAAGTACTAGCTGAAGCTAGGTCCTCTAGAGATAAAGAGAAAGCGAGAACCCTGGAGAACCTACTGGCAGAGTTAGAGAGAGCTTACGAAGTTTTAAAGTCTCTCTACAGACGATTGAGCTTACTGCAATTAGAGCGCTCTTAGCGAGCGGCGCTCAAGTACTTCGTACAGCGTGTGCGTAGACAGATATTTACTAAATAGTTCGCCGCTGAGCACTTTCTAAAGCATATAAGAATGGTTCTTCAATAACACCGTGAGGGCTTGGCGGTGGCGATCTTAGATTGCGCACTATCTAAAGCTTTAATCGGTGTTCTGGTGGGGGCCGCGCTGTCTGCTTTATCGATCGTAGCTATACACTACTCATCAGATATTCTTCAGTACGTGACCATCGGTATCTACGTAACTTCTTCACTATCAGTACACCTACCAGCTTCCAGGATCTCTAGGTCTAGGTGCTCTATAAGAAGTGGGCTATTCCTATATCTCTCAGTCACGTTTATTTCGTGGATTGCCGTTTTCAACATAGTGTACGCCGTAGTTAAACCGTAGCGTGAGTCTACATGGACGAAACTGGTGAAAGAACGGGGGGTTCTGTAGGCCAATCCCGTGAACACGCTTTGGGTGATGCGAGATATCTAATCATGAACTACTACGACTCTCTATCTAGATCCTATGGAGAGCTATACTGTCGCGAGCAGATAGCAAAATACTCAAGAGCTATTAGAGCTGAACTACATGGGAGAGTCCTAGATGTTGGTTGCGGTATAGGTCTTCTCTACAGCTACCTCACGAAGAAACTCCGCACTTTCCCGGAGCTATACGTAGGGATGGACTTGAGCTCCGAATCTCTTAAGAAACTGAGGTCTAGGTACGGAAAGTCCGGGGTTGTTGAAGTAGTGGCAGCTGATGCGGGGTTTCCACCACTGAGAGGGAAACCGAGTTTTACCCACGTATACTCATTCACACTCTATACGTGCGATTACGGAGATGTCGGTGCGATCCTAAACCTAGTAGACCTCGATTTTACTAAGGAAGTAGTTCTAACACTCATGTGTAGTAGCAAAGAACCTAGATGTCCGGAAGGATTTTCATATGCCGGTCGCTTAAGCAGAATCGAGATCCTGTGCGTAAGAAGTGCCGCCGGGGGGATTTGAACCCCCGACACCCCGGTCTCCCAAAGACCTTCAGCCGGGTGCTCTCCCAGGCTGAGCTACGGCGGCACCAGTAGTAGCTTACTCCGGTAATTATAAATTTTTCTTGAGGAGTTCTCGAAAGTTCTACGGCGATCAGCATCAACATTTAACCTCAGACATTCAGAGTACCTGTAGACACGGTGTAGGATTTGAGTAAGGGAGCCGGTCTCGCGGGAGAAGCTATTGAGTTGAGCTACGATGACTGGAAGAGGTTCTTTAACGTAGACATAGCTGGAGTAGCCGTTAGAGCTTCTAGACTCTTAAGTTTGGTGGAGCTACTTAGGAGCGCCGCATCACCCACGGCGGCTGTAAAGATAGTTGCGGGAGTTATTGGGAGGAATACTGTCGGGCACAGTAGAGACATACAGAAATGCTTTAGAGAATTCTTAGGCATTGAGTGTCTAGGCTGCCGAGAGCTAGTTAAGAGAATCTCGGTAGGTGTTCCACTAGCTCAAGTCTCTGCGTACGCTAAGCTATCTTTTAAGGAAGCTGAGTGGTTGAACTCTCTCAGAGTTCTCGAGAAGTTTCTGAGAGAGTCTCTCAAGATAGCTGCCGGTATTGAGCTTAGAGATGAGCATCTTAAGGCTATGGCTACCAAGGACTACGCAGCTCTCACAGGCGATCCTCTCGGAGTTTTCAGCATGCTTCGAGGTTTTTACGTAGCTTCACGCAGAATCCTACCTCACTTCAGCCCCCACGCCTTCCTTATTCAAACTCTTAGAGGAGTTCCTCGCTTCGCTCTCGAGAGACTGGTGGGTAAAGAGGGGCTCGAGGTCTTAAGTAGGTTTAGAATGAGCTTCAGAGAGCTGATACCGTGTGAAAATAGTGATTACTCACTGCTTTCACACAGCGCAGGCACTCCCGGCGACTTCATCTCTTCGTCTATAGACCTGGTCTTCAGACTGCATGAACTCGGGTCCTCGTACCGCCTGAAGCACTTAAGAGTGAAAAACGAGAAGGAGGTATTCCTCGATAAAGCTACGCTAGCTGTAGACCGTGTGGCTGAGTGGCTGAGTGTTAAGAGAGAGTTCAGCACGCTGTCTAAGCTGCTCTTAAGCGGCGGGCGGATCGTGGAGAGGCTCACTACTCTTCAGATAGTTAAAGTGAGGATAGAAGCGGGGAAGCCAGCTCGACGCGTAAGTATTGGAGGTAGAGAGCTGGAGGTGGGGGAGTTTATGAAGGGGTTATCTCCCTACTCCGTGCTCGGTTTAAGTAGGTTCGAGAATTTGGTGGATAGAGGTGCGAGTATCGAAGCAGGCTTACTAGTCTACTTGAGATCGAGGTAGTGCGCGATGTCTTCAAATAGAGGGATTCTCGATTTAGTTGAGGTCATGTACTCCTTTGCTAAAGCTGAGAGAAGTAGGTATAGGAGAGAAAGGGGGGTCATTTGGGTTACGGACCTAGTCAGATGCCCTCTAAAGAGAGTTTACGAAGACCGCTACCCAGATATAGCACTGCAGGAACTCTTCAAGCCGAGTTTAATAATTGGTACGCTAGTACACCGCGGCCTAGAGAACCTGCTAAAGGAGGTAGTTAAAGACTACTCTATCGAGGTAGAAGTTGAGGGAGCTAAAGACGTGGTCCTAGACGACGGTTCGGTAGTTTCAATTAGGGGGAGGATCGACGTGCTCTTAACGAGAAACTTCGAGAAGGCGGCTGTTGAGGTTAAGACTTCCAGATCGGATAGGAACATACCTCAAAAGCACCACGTTGACCAGGTCAGAGCGTACAACTGGTTATTGAATTTAAGCGGCTCTATACTGCTCTACATAACACCGACTAGAGTTACTCAGTTCTACGTCGAGGATAGAATGGACGATGCTGAAGTAGTGAGTAGAGTCACCTCAAAGAAAGCTCCTAGATATAGCTGGGAGTGCTCGTACTGTGTGTTCTCGGTGTTATGCCCCTACAAAACTGAGGTGTAGTGGAGAAGTGGCGGTAAGGTATTGGCGAATGCCGTACAGAGTCCTTAAACTCGAGCCGATTTACACTGGAGTTCTAGTAGGGAGAGTTGGAAGATTCGTTGTTCAAGTAGACCTCGGTGGGGAGGTCGTTCTAGCTCACAATACTAACACCGGTAGACTTCTCGATGTACTGGTTCCAGGTAGAAGAGTGCTTGTTGTACCTATAGAGAGTAGACTTCGGTATAGGCTGGTTGGTGTCGAGGATAGCTCGTTGAGCTGCTTTTACATAGTAGATGTAGCTACTCAGTCCAAGGTCTTCGAGAAGTCTATAGAGCTAGGTCTACTTCCCTACTTTAGTGGGTGTAAGATAGCTAGGCGAAACCCTCTAGTAGGTAGAAGTAGGTTAGACTACGTTCTAGAATGCGGTCTCAGAAGGGTTTTCGTTGAGACTAAGAGTGCCGTTATGAGAGGACCTGGGGGTGAAGCTATGTATCCCGATTGCGAGACAGAGAGAGGTAGAAGACATATCGAGACACTCATAAGGTTGGCATCTGAAGGCGCAGTCACGTACCTAGTATTCGTATCGGCTATGTGCTCAGTTACGCGCTTTAAACCGAATACTAGTGGAGATAGAGTAGTATTTCAGCTAGTGTCTGAAGCTGTTAAGAGGGGGGTTAACGTTAAGAGCATCTCTGTTTACATGGATGCCGATGGGGTTGTATATCTCGAAAACCCGGACCTCCCCCAAGATAAAGCCTAGAAACCCGCGAACAATAGAAACACGGAAGAATCTGAACGATAGAGAGAAGAAAAGCGGAGAACAGAATCTAAACGATAGAATTGAAATAGTAGTTGCTCTAAGTTAGTGATTGCTATATCAGGTCTAACAGTTCTATCAATTCCGAGCCATTCAGCATAGGGGTCTGAACTAGACCTAGCTACGTAGATAGTCTTTAAGCCAAATACCTTCGGGTAGTACACATCGAAAGTGTAGTTATCCCCAACCGCTATTCTCACACCTCCATCACTCGGTGTAGAGTAGAACTTAGCGCAGTTTTTAAGACAGCCAACTACATCGGGGGTAAGCACCAAATCAAAGTACTTGCTCAAGTCGAGAAGCTCTATAACACACTTCTGGTACTTGAGTAGGCCGTTGGTAGCTAGAGCAAGAACTCTAACTACAGACCTCAGTCTACTTAGAACTTCGTGCGCGTTGTCTAGGACCTTCGAGGACCCGCAGAGTTCCTCAAACCTTCTATCTATCCTAAACCCGGGGCTAGTACCGAATGCCCCCGAAACCTTCTCGTAGATGTAGTCCCAGTCGAATGCTAGCGGGTCAGACCTCCTTACGAGGTCTATGTGTATTCTCCAGGAAGTAAGCTCCACTTCCCTCAATCCGCAACCCGCTTGCTCAGCGATATGTTCGTAGGCTTCTCTTATAACACTGGAAATCGGACTTACTGCGAGAGTACCATCTAAGTCTACGTACACCACGTACTTCAAGTTAAGCGCCCCGAGAGCACGCGCAGATTCTTTAACTTATAACTACGTAAAGCATTAAAAGCTTAAAATTCTTTGATAACTCTAACTCTACTAGGTGCTTAGAGTGTCTCAAAAAGCTGAGAAATCGGTATCTAAGGAACTTAAGATGGTGTCCAGACCTGTTGTAACTGTAGATGATGCTATGAGAGATGATAAAAAAGTCGGTCTTCTAAGTATCGTGAAGGCCTTGGGTGAAGTAAGTGAGAGAGGGTTAATTAACTGTCTCTACATTCTTAAAACAGAGAAAGGGAGAGACGCGGGGTACCCGTTCCAGGTGATCGGTTCAGTGGTAAATAGCAGAGAAGCGCTGGAGGATATTAGAGTTCTCCTGTACTTAGGTCTAATAGAAGTTACTGAAACCAGGAAACTCAGGCTAACTTCTCTGGGAGGTGAAGTATTAGAGAAAGTAAGTAGCAAGCGGAAAGAGGTTATGGAGGAACTATCGAAAACGGTGGAGGAAATAAAGCAGAGAGTTCTATCTGAAGATAGCCTACTGAGCATGCTATCTACAGGTGGTAGAGGGCGTAGACGTAGGTAGCTTAGATCGATATTTAAGTTTAAACTTAATAACTGCTGGTCAGGTGGAGCTAGTGGTAAAAGCATCTCGAGGCTTAAGACATAGAACTAGGAAGCTCTTTAGAAAGAATGTGAGAGAAAGAGGTGCCGTACCTCCACTTAGCTTAGTTATGAGAGAGTACAACGTCGGCGACAAGGTACATATAGTACCCAACCCAGCGGTCCACGAAGCTCTACCCCATAGAAGATACGTAGGTAGGACCGGAACTATAGTTGGTAGAAGAGGTAGAGCTTACTTAGTAGAAGTCGCTGTAGGTAGTAAGAAAAAAACGGTCATAACCGTTCCAGAACATTTGAAGCCGGCTCAGATCGGTAGTTAGGGAAAGATTATGAAGATTCTTGAAGTAAGTAACATACCCCTGGCTCTCGCACTTAAGAAACTTCTTGAATGTGAGAAAAGGGGGTTGATAGTTAAGGGATTAGCGAAGAGAACTATGGAGCTCGCCGAATCCTTAAAGAGATGCGAAAACCCGGAGAAACTATACGAAGAACTGGTTAAGCTCGGTTTAAGCGACTTAACGGCATCTATGGTGGTAGATACAGCTCCGAAGAGTATCGATGAAGTGAGAATCTTACTAAGCTTCGAGTCTTCTAGTAGTGTTGGTGAGATAGTTTCTCGAGTAGTCGAATTGGTATCTACGTACTGCTACAAGCAGTCCTAATTACGCTTACTTAAGTGATATTATGAGTTTAAAGGATAGAGACTACTGGCTAAGACTAGTTAGTAGAGAGGACTACGCTCTAGTTCTAGACTTTCTGCCTAGAGGTAACCCCGTCGACCCCCACCACCCATCGCATCGAGACCGCCCCATAGTTCAGGCAGTGGGGTGCCGGTACTTTACGTTAGTAGAATTCCATCCCAAGCCCGGAGTTAGCATTGTTATTGAGGAGAAGGTCTACATAGGCTTTGCGAGGCGTGAACTTAGAGATAAGGTAGCGTACGTCTGGGGAGAGCCTATAGCGTATGAAGACTTAACAGCTATAGCTAGGTCTAACCTTCCTTCAGCTATTCAGAAGATCATTCTAGAGTTTGAGAAGGAGTTTACTAAGTTCTTCAATACGGCCCCATCTCTAACTATTAAACTCCATACTCTCGAACTAATACCTGGAATAGGTAAGAAAACCTTGTGGGTAATTCTCGAGGAAAGAGCGCGCGGAGCGTTTAAGGACTTCACGGACATTAAAAGCAGAGTTAAAGGATTCGATCCCGTAAAAGCACTAACGGAGAGAATACTAAGTGAATTAAAAGGTGCTGAAAGGTACTACCTCTTCGCTCATCCACCTAAAAACGCCACAACTGCGGTATACTTGGACTACCTGAGCAGACTCTACATGGAGAAGTAGCTGGGGTGTGAAGATCTCCTTTAAAATAAGAATAGTTCTAGTCGAGCCGGAGGGAAGAATGAACTTCGGTCAAGTACTGAGGCTCAGCAAGAACTTCGGTATTGACGATGTATGTGTTGTCAACCCGAAAATCGATCTTAGAGATAGGGAGGTTGCGGAGTTTGCCGCTGGTGGTGCCGACCTCGTAGAGAAAGTTAAAGTAGTAGACGCCCTAGGTAAGTGTCTTGAGGACATAGACTTCTCAGTGTGCACGACATCTATTGCTGGAGCTCCTGAAGACCCTCTAAGACAGGCGGTCTCACCAAGAGCTATACCTCTACTACTCCCCAGAAACTCTAAGATAGCTCTAGTGTTTGGACGTGAGAGCGTTGGGTTAACGAGGTCTGAGCTAGCTATGTGTTCTCTGGTCTCTACACTAGTAACTCCTTCGGAATACAACGTACTCAACATAACTCACGCAGTAGCGCTCTATCTCTACGAACTCGTGGGGCGCGATTTTGAAGACGTAGTTGTAGGTGAAAGATGTCCCGCGAGCTACATGAAGATTCTCGCTAGGTACCTAGAGAAGCTTGGAGAATCCTACGGCTTAACTCGGTACGAAATTGCGGCACTTAAGCATGTCTTAAGTAAGGCTTTGCTAACTAAGGTTGAGTGTAGAACTCTGTATAAGCTTCTTAAGACATCTCTAGCTATCTACAGTAAGTTCTCTAGGAGAGAGTTGGAGATGGAGTAAGTACTGAAGAAGTGTAGCGGAGACTACGGGTTGCTACTAGCTTTCTTAGATTGCGGGGGCTCAGCGAAACACTTCAGATACTTCAACCCGTGATCGCTTAAGCACTTAAGAGCTTGACCACTCCCAAGATAAAGCTTAAAAACCGCGGACGATAGAAACACGAGGAATCTGAACGATAGAATTGAAAGAATAGAACCTCCCTCAACAAGGTCTCTCCCACGGAAGTGGAATCAGCTTACATCTAGTTTGAGTACGTTCTTGACTATGCTATCAACTACTTTATGGAGAGGTTCTTTCCCTATAGTTACCGAGGAAGCTTCTGCGTGACCTCCGTAAGCACCACCTAAAGAGCTCGCAATAGATTGGGAGATATTTAAAGCATCTCTACGAGTGGACCTGATAGTTACAACAATCTTGTCCTGCTCTTCTCTAACTAGTATCACGCTCTTTCTGTAGGTCTTAGAAAGCTCCGTAGCGGCAACACCTATTAAACCAGCAAACGCTCTCGAAAGCGAGAGGTTTAGAAAAGCCATCTTAACTCTACCCGCATCTAGAGAGTCTTCAGATAGTACTCTCAGTAAATTTCCTAGAAGAAACTTAGCTCTCCTAGCTCTCAACCTCACTACGGGGTCCTGAGACGGGTACTTAGACCTCATCATTAAGTCGATTAGGTACTTCATAAACCCCAGGTCGCCCGGGTCTAGCGCAATTGACATTCTAATAGAGTCTACGAGGTTTAGCACGGACTTATCGATATCTGAACGCGGTGTTTTCCCCTCACATATATCAGCTACTTCTACGAGCATATCTTCGTACGGATTTAGTGGCGTTCCAATGATTTGTGCGAGTAGTCTTGGAGTTGAAGTAACTTTGGAGTACAGTACCTTGATTTTCGGTTCCAGTTTCTTTATGAGTTGCTCGGACGTAGCGTGGTGGTCTAAGAAGATAACCTTCTTATACCTACCGCTCACGCTTTCGAGGATATCGACTAGCTTATCGCTTAAGGCTATATCGAGGATTACGAGCTCACTTCCACCGGATGCCACTCTCTTAATGTCTGTGTGAGCTCTCCAAGGGTGCGTAACCGCGATCGCCAATCCACTAGGATACAAATCTTTGAGATACCTCTTTATGTACAGATACGCAGCTATAATTCCATCGCAATCACCGTGAAACACCACTGAAACACTCAACCACTCCTACCTCCACACACACAAGACGATACCCGATAAATTCTTTTAGACGCGACCGGCAGGTCATTTCTCTAGGCGTTTACGTAACCTGCAGCTAGTTCTTAGAATTTGAAATAGCGCTGGGATCACAGTGCCATCTGAGAACCTCCCATTGAGAAGAGCGGGTAAGGTGCTTTACGTAACGTTCTTGATAGGGTGTCGGCAGTAGCTGGAAGCCCCCTATGCTAGCTCCTTCTTAGAGCGCTCCCGCATTGTGACTCTCTTCACTGGAGCGTACTAGGTACACGAACTGGTGGACTACTTATCGATAGTGTGGTATGTTGATAGGAAGTTGACGCGACCCCTTAAGCTCGAGGCACGTTTTAGAGGATTTAATTTCCTGAACGTAGTGTCCACCGACACCAAGTCTAAAACCAAGATAGGTACCGAACGTGGAGTCCTAGTCTTGCTGTAGCCTAGAACAGTTACAGTTTCAATTATCTTCACGCATAGAGTGCTTATCAAGTACGGGTACGTCTCTATTGAGGCGTGAGTAGTTGCGAATTTTAGCGCTAGGTACTTACTCTATATGCCCACCTTACAGCTCTTTTCTCTACTACTCCCAGTATTTTAGATAGAGAGAACGCTGTGAAAGCTAGGAGCGTCAAACACGAGAAAGCTAGAGGAGTATCTAAACGTGAAGTTGATGATAGTATCACGTACCCTAGTCCACGGTCTGACGCTATCATTTCAGCTATTACGGTACCTACTAGAGCGCTAGCTAGTCCCATATGGAGAGAGCTTAGGAAGTAGGGCATCGATCTGGGTATTGCTACCTTAACCAGTATCTGCTTCTTCGAAGCCCCGAAGGAGACTAGCATTTCCCAGAGCTCTTTTTCAACCGTCACCATAGCTGTAAGTGTTGGTATGAGTATAGGGTAGAACGCTATTAAAAACGATGTGAGAACTCTCGGAAGACTTCCAAGACCGAACCATAGAGCTAGTAGTGGCACGAGGGCCGCTCTAGGTATGGCGTTGAAGCCAGCTACTAGCGGACTCACGACCTCTCTAACTACCTCACTGTAAGCTAGGAGAAGACTCAGTAGGAGTGAGAAAACGGCAGCTAGAGCTAGGCCGGCAACTGCGTGAGCGAGAGTGTTCAGTAAGTTCTCTAGGAGGTAGTTAGAGTATCTAGCGGTAGCTTCAATAACTGATGAGGGGGGTGGAAGCACGTATCTAGGTATCTTTACTACGTAAGTAGATAGTTCCCATATAGCGAGAGTTAACAGTAGAACGATCACAGCACTAAAGACGTTCTTCACATCCTTACTGGAGCCCATCTCACTCACTCAACATACTCTTTATTTTAGCTACGTACTCGTTAAACTCCTTACTGTACTGGAGAGAGATATTCCTAGGTCTCTTAAACGGTATTTCTACTTCAGTTTTAACTCTACCGGGCTTACCACTCATTACGACAACTCTATCTGATAGTAGAACCGCTTCTCTGATATCGTGTGTTACGAGTAGCGTAGTGTAGTTCTCGTAGAGAAAAACCGATTCGAGAAGAACCCACATCTCCTCTCTCGTTATAGCATCTAGAGAACTAAATGGCTCGTCTAGAAGCAGTAGCTGGGGTCTGTGTATGAGAGCTCTGCAGAGAGCTACTCTCTGCTGCATTCCCCCGGAGAGCTCCCACGGGTAGCTATACTCAAATCCCCTCAAACCGGTTCTCTCCATTAAAATGAGGGCTCTTTCGACGTAGTTCGCGGGGTCTTCCCCGATGATCTCTATTGGAAGAAGAATGTTTTCTAGAACGTTCCGCCACGGTAGGAGCAGTGGGGACTGGAACATTACGCCTATCTTCTTCTTAGAACCATTAAAAAAGCGCTCGCTATAAGCTACCTCACCTTCATCTGGCTTAATTAAGCCGGCTACTACCTTAAGTAGAGTAGTTTTCCCGCAACCACTTCTTCCAACTACAGCTACGAACTCCCCGGGTGATACACCTAAGTCTACGTTCGAGACCGCTGTGAGGTATCTACGGCCGTTGCTTCTATATCTTACGGTTACGTTCTTTAATCTAACTAGAGACTCCATTACATTTACCTAAGCTACGGCAATCTTTCTTCAAGAGGTGGTAGGTAGTTGAAGTCAGCTACTTCACTTAGTGAAGGTCTTCTCGAAAGTCCCAGTGTTTTAACTACTACATCTATGTTTTGCTCTATGATTGTGGGGTCTAGGTATCCAAATCCGTACTTATCGACCACTTCCTTCACGTTGATTATCTCTAGAGCCATCATCAGTCTCTTCTTCTCCACCGTTTTGTTCAGTGTTGGGTCTCTCATTAGTACGGCATTAACAGCGTCATCGATGTTTCTAATCGTGTACTTCAATCCTCTAATGAAGGCCCTCAGAAATCTTCTCACAGCGTCCGGATGCTTTCTCAGGAAGTCCTCGTTTACTAGTATTCCGTTCCCAACTATCGGTAGGTAGTCTCCGTACTTGAAGACAACTACCTCGTCTTCGGGAACCCCCAGGTTTAGTAGGTTTACTACTACCGTAGTGTAGAAGCCCGTAACGGCGTCTACCTCACCCCTCATAAGCATGGGCTCTCTCAGAGGTATATCCATAGTTACCCATGAAACCCTACCTGGGTCGATGCCGGCGGCGGATGCGAATGCTGGGAACATCCTCCTCGCCGCATCACCCGCTGGTGCGCCGAGCTTCCTGCCCTCCAGGTCCCTGGGTGTCGATATACCGGTTCTCCTTAGGGTAACCGCGCTCAGCGGTGACTTAACGTGCACTATAGCTACTAGCTTTACCTTGGCATCCGGGTTCTTCGACTTGAACTCTATGAGGGTGTTTATATCGCCGAAACCTATATCGAACACTCCCGCCGCAACATCACTTACAACTCTGGCTGAGCCATACCCCCTATCAACGGTTACCGAGAGACCCTCCTCAGCAAAGAAGCCCTTGTAGTACGCGACTAGGAACGGTGCCTGAGGTCCCTGGTAGGCCCAGTCCAGCGTGAACCTAACTAGAACCGCTTCACTACGCATAGCACTCTGACCGGCGAACCAACCCGCGGCGAAACCCCCGGCGAGACCTACTACTAGACCTACCAGTAGGCTGAGGACTGATACCCGAACCTTTAGAGACACCATACACAGTACCAACTACTACAACATTGTGTAAACTTATAAATACGTTAGGTCTTGAAAATAATCAAGAAATTAACGCAATAAAGTTAAAACGTAACGTGAATGACGATGCGCTCATCTAGTTCCGCACCAGACCGACTGTAGGAACCTACACGAAATTCTCTAGCAGCTAATGCCGTCCGCACTAACTAGGCCCCTAGAGCTCGCATATGGCACCTACCCTATGAGGCTAGCTGTAGTTCGCTTATCGAGAAATGGGTGTTCACGGCACACTGAACTTAGATAACCACTATAGTGGTGGGCCCGCGGGGATTCGAACCCCGGACCTCCGCCGCGTCAGGGCGGCGTCCTAGCCAGCTAGACGACGGGCCCCCACAGAGTGAGTAGAGCAGCTCTAATAAGTCTTTAATAGTTGAGTTCCTCTAGGTAAGAAGATTCGCGCCGAACCTTGCTAAAAAGCTAGCAGTCGGTTGAGTATTAGTAGAAATTGTTTATGTCTACGATCTTGGATAGATCGAATCATTCATACCGAGATTCTTACTATAGAGAATATGGAACTGAGTGTGAGTATCGAGTTTGAGATATTACTCTTTAAACTGGGCTTTAAGACACTTACGATACTTCAGTACGAACCCGAGACCGAGAGCTCGCAGGGTGGATGCTGAGACCTCGGCATCTGGTATGGTAGTTACTGAGAAGCTTTTTAAACTTCCTTAGCTGTATAGGTTGGGGGTGCTTAGAGATAGTCGATATACCTACCGTTGCTTTAATAGTTGCGTTCTTGTTCATAGTCGTCCCCCTCCTAGCGTCCAGTATTAAGGTTCTCAAGGAGTACGAGAGGGGAGTGCTCTTTAGACTCGGGAGGCTTATGGGTGCTAGAGGTCCGGGGCTGTTCTTCATAATACCGTTCATAGACTCCCTGGCGAAGGTCGACTTAAGGATAATGACGATAGACGTACCGAAGCAGGAGATAATAACTAGAGATAACGTCAGCGTTAAGGTGGACGCCGTGATATACTTCAGAGCGGACGAGCCCGTGAAGGCTATCACTAAGGTCTCTAACTACATGTACGCGGTGTCCCTACTAGCGCAGACCGTCCTCAGGGACGTAGTGGGGCAGGTCGAGCTAGACGACCTACTGACTAAGCGAGACGAGATAAACAAGAGGATACAGGGAATAATTGACGAGCTGACGACCCCCTGGGGCATCAAGGTGGTCTCCGTTACTCTGAAGTCCGTTGAGCTACCGGAGAGCATGGTCAGGGCTATGGCTACTCAGGCTGAAGCGGAGAGGTTGAGGAGGGCTAGGATAATTCAAGCTGAAGCCGAGAGGCAGGCAGCTAGAATACTTGGTGAAGCAGCTCAAACATACGAAGAGAATCCGAAAGCTCTGAGACTCAGAGAACTACAAACACTCGTTGAGATAGCTAGAGAGAAGAACCTAATAATCGTAACGGAGTCTTCATCTGTAATTGGAGCTTCACTCTCAGCAGCAGCGGCTGTACGCCAGATTCCCCAGGCTGGTAAGTAATGTGTTTTTACAAGATAGCGCTCGCACTTCTTTTTGTACTAGCTCTACCAGCTATCTCTACCGCAGCTAGCGTGTTAACTGTCGACACCCTAGTTCTCGTAAGGATAACCCCACCGTGGGATATGATCGACCCCGGTGTAGCTGAGTGCGTTCTAGACGTAATTACGTACGCGGAGTCTAGAAAGATCGGTGTACTAATAGAACTTGAAACATACGGTGGCTACCTAGACGCAGCTCTAACTATCGGAGATAGAATAGCTACATCTAAGGTGCCCGTAGCCGTATACGTTTCCGGGGGTAAGGCCTTCAGTGCCGGTACTCTAATATCTCTTCCCGCACACGTAATCGTACTATCTCCTATAGCTACTGTAGGAGCTATGCAGCCAGTTGCCATAAACCCTGTAACCGGGCAGTACGAACCGGTAAACGATTCTAAGATCATTAACCCCATAGTGGAGAAGGCCGTTTACTACGCTAAGCTTCGAAATAGAAATACTAGCGCCGCGGAGCTGTTCGTAGTTAGAAACCTAGTTCTATCCGCTGATGAAGCGGTAAGACAGGGAGTTGCTGACTACGTAGCGAGAGATGTGGGCGAAGTTCTTAGATACCTAGGTGGAAAGAACGTATCTGCTAACGGAGTGCTGTATTCCCTGCGCAAGTACCTTAGAGTTGAGGAGTACTCCTGCGGTATTAGGTCCAGATTTCTCTCGATACTGTCTAATACGCTACTATCGAGTGTACTAGTTACTATAGGTGTAATGGCCACTATATTCTCTATAGCGGCGGGAAAACTGGAAGCTCTACCCATAGCTCTACTATTCCTATTCCTCGGTTTAGTTGGCTCCGGATTTAACCCCAACTTAATCTCGCTATTCCTCATTCTAGTAGGAGCCGCACTCCTATCGATAGAGCTATTTCTAACACCCGGATTCGGTATTCTCGGAATAAGCGGTATAATAATGCTGAGCACCGGGTTCGCACTCCTACCCACCGGAGGACCTACGTATATAGCTCCGAACTCCGCCTTCGTAGCGCTATCTAGGTACGTAGCTATAGGAGTAGGAGTAGGAATCGGGTCATTCACAGCCTTCGTACTATTTAAAGTCGTACAGGCTAAGAAGCAGAGAACGTACCTCTTCGAACTTAAAGGAAAAGTAGGAAGAGCCGTAGACCGTATTCCAGCGCGTGGTGAAGGATTTGTTGTAGTCGAGGGCGAGTACTGGAAAGCGTATTCCGAAGAAAATATAGAACCCAACTCGCTGGTAGTAGTGGTAGATAGGAAAAACGGTCTGCTAGTCGTTAAGAAGTACGGCTAGTTCTCGAAGACCTCAAGCCGAAGCGCGATACTCTAATAAGCTTATTTAATTTAAAGGTAGTCGTAGTAGGAGGCTTTAATGAGTGAAGCGAGGGCTTATAAGATAAGTGTCGGTAGGAGATCTATTAGCGATTACATGACTTCGATAGCTATCATATTTAACCAGGGCGTTAAGTCGGTCGTAATTAGAGGTAGTGGAGATAACATACACAGAGCTGTAACTCTCTACAACGTCCTCAAGTCCAGACTCGGTGATAGCATTAAGTTAGTCAATGTTAAGATAGGAAGTGAGAAGAGAGGGTCGAAGTACGTTCCCTACATAGAGATAGAGATTGAGAGAGCCTAGAGTAAAGGCCTTGGCTGTTCTCTACAGCTAATTCGCACCGCTTCTTCAATACGCTTAAATCACATCACTGAGACCGCTTATAATCTGTGGTAGCTAGTTATGCAGGGTCGGTGTTTCATAGTGATGAGCGTTAGTGAAAACATCTCCGGAAGTAGGTTAGCGTTTGCTAAGTTCGTAACCGCTAATTCTAGAAATAGCTTCTTCTCGTCTCTCAGCATGGCGATCGGCGGGACTTTAGTAATCAACGTGCTACCGCTACCTAGTAGAAGAGAGTACATAGTCATAGCTAGACCTTCAGACAGTCTCGATAGATCTACTATAAACAGCTTAAGTGATAAAAAAGAGCATGGAAAAATTGAGCGACTTAAGGTCGTGAAATTCGGTAAGCACACGTACGTCTTGGCTTTGAAATCGAGATGCGAGTTCTATGATATAGCTGAAAGTAATAATATCGCGATTGTATCTCCGTATACGATAGCTAGAGGTACTAGAGTGTACTACGCAGCTGGGAGTTTAGCGGATCTAGCTAAGTACTCTGATGAACTAAGCTACTACTACGGGCATAAAAACGTTGCTATGAGTTTCGAGAAGGACGTCTCGAAGATTATGAAGGACCTTGAGAAAGCTTTCACTAGCACTATTCTCTGGAACCTAACTCGGCGGGAAATAGAAGTTCTTAGAGCAGCGTACTCTACAGGCTTTCTAAGTCATAGGAGATACGCTAAGATGGACCGCCTAGTAGATTTCTTAGGCGTGAAGAAACCTACTCTCAGTATAATGATTAGGAAAGCTGTCAATAAAGTTCTCGAAGAACTACTGGAAGTATAGAATCAACACAACACTAGCGTTCTCCAGGGTCTCGCACTATTAAGGTGTTTCAACACGTAGTTCGTGGAGGTGTTTGAAGATCAACATAGTATCCGTAGACCTCGGTACTACGAACGTAAAGGTCGCTCTAATAAAGTTCGACGAGAAGAGCGAGAAATTCGAAGTTCTGAAGTCTGAGAGCTACAGAGTGGACCCGGTGGTTGAAGGTCCTGGAGCCTACGAACACGGTCCCGGCCAGGTGGTTTCCTACGTAAAGCAGCTCGTTAAGAAGATTTCGAAGAGCGGAAATGTGGACTCCATAGTGCTAGCGTCGTATCTTTTCGGTTTAGCCGTGGCTGATAGTCGGTTGAACTATCTCACGAACATAATTACGTGGATGGATGAACGTCCGTACGTCGTTCTCGGTGAGCTGCGTAAATACGCTAAAGAAATCTACTTAAGAACCGGCTGCCCCCTACTCCACATCTACGCGCTGCCCAAAATTCTCTGGATAAAGAAGTACTCGAAAGATAAGTTCAATCAAGGTGCGTACTTTCTAGATTCCAAATCTCTCCTAGTCCACTCTCTAGCTGGAGAAGTAGTGACAGACCTATCATCAGCCTCCGGGACGTACCAGCTACTAAACATAAAGAGCCTCTCGTGGGATGATTTCGCTCTAAGTCTAGCCGGTATAGACGAATCTAACCTTCCCGAGGTTCGGGAGGGCTATGCGTACGGATATCTAAGAGAGGAAGTCGCAGCTGAGTTGGGGGTCGGTCGGAAGACTCCAGTAGTTATCGGACTCTACGATGGAGCCTCGATGATCTACGGTATGAGTGGTTCTCTAGGTGGTGTCGGTATCGTTAACCTGGGAAGTAGTGCGATGATTAGAGTTGTAGTTGAAGAACCGAGCATAGACTCATCTCCACTAATGCGATTTCAAACCTACTACCTAGTGGATAGGCGGTGGCTTGCTGGTGGAGCTATAAATAACGCGGGCGTAGTTGTTGAGTACGTAATTAAGCTTCTATACGGAGTAGATACTAGAAGAGCCGAAGAATTCGAGAAAATTCTCGAGTCCGCTTCCTGCAGAGCTGAGACGAATTCGGTGACCTCCGTACCCCTAGTTCTTCCCGAGAGATTTCCATTTCTAGATTTCAATAGGAGAATGAGCTTCATCGGGCTCACGCAATCTACACAAAAAGAGGACCTGGTTCTATCCACGGTCGAGGGAGTTCTAATGCTACTAGCCTACATTTCACGTAGTATGGAGAGTAGCGGGGTAAACTATAGAGAAGTTAGAGTAGGGGGTAAACTAGCTAGCTATAGGTGTATTAGAGAGATGCTCGCAAATGTGCTGAATAAACCCGTTTATAGTAGTGTAGTAGCCGATTCATCGCATCTGGGGAACGTTCTACTATCACTCAAAGCACTAAAACACGTCAGCCAGCGAGAGCTCTACAGGCTAGTAGATAGCTCTATACTGAGAGCCGAACCCGCGTATCCTCGCGCAGAGAGAGTAGTAGAGTACGGTAAGAAGTTCACTGAGTTCAGCTTCGTCCTAGAAAAGCTGTATCTAAGACCGGACTTCTTATAGAATTCGTAGACGCTCAGTGCGAGTAGTGCCGACGCGGTACGCTACGCGTAGATATCGAAGATCTTCGATCCCTTCTTAACTGTCTCAGTCTTCTATGGCTTTTTCGTAGATGTGCTCAGGCCTCTATCTAAGTTCATCTACAGCCCTAGTAAAGTCTACTACAGCTGGGTACCTAACCGTTGGCTGAGTGCGTATTTCGTATTTAAGGCTAGTTAGGTTTCTATGCGTCGAATATGAAGTAGCATTAGTTTAGCTAAAGCAGTACGAAGTCTTGGAGAACCTGTCAACAGCTCAAGTCGCGAAGTTCGTTGAAATGGGTGGAAGTCCGCTGAGTCGGTAAAGTAGATAGAAGATCGAAGATTATCGCATTCGAACATGGATAACCTATTTAAATCTCATTAAGATGTTAGTTATGGGTTCTATGAAGAAATACTTGATTAGGCGTTAATGAAGGAATTCTATTAGACGACGTTTCTGAAAGTATTTAACGTATAGTGTTTAAATATCAATTTAATCACGTTAAATGGGAGAGAACTATTTGGAGCTAGCGGTACCTTCAGTAGAAGCGGGTAGGGATTTGAGGTACCATGCGGTAGAGCTCCTAAGACTCTACAAGGGGTTGATGAAGTACAGAGAAATAGCGGAGTTAGTGAAAATTCCTCCTCCTGCGATTTGGAGGTACATCACGCTCAAGATCATGCCGAGCTATGAAAGAGCTGAAGACATTGTTAGAGCTCTCACTTCGAGAGATGTTGTTTCAAGTATATTAAAGAAGTACGTTAGATTCAAGGAGAACGCTATTGACATTAGTAACGTATTCAACAACGTGATGCTGCTCAAGGTTCTCGCGTACTTAGCCTACTACAATTTTAGCGGTAGTAACGTAGACGTCGTTCTAACGGTTGAACTAGATGGAGTTCCCATAGCTACACTAGTAGCTGACTTATTCAAGTCTAGACTCGCCATATCGCGCAAGGGGATTCCTTTCACATCCGATACCGTCTACGAAGCAGAATACATCTCTAGAGACCCGCCATCCATAGTCAGGCTCTACCTACCTTCCTCAGATCTTAGAAAAAACGAGCGAGTACTGATAGTAGACGATATAGTTAGAACTGGTAAAACTACAGCTACTTTAATAAAGCTGATACGGAGTATCGGAGCTACTTTAATCGGAGTTTTCTCTCCGATTGCTGTCGGAAGTTTGTGGCGTGAAACTCTTAGAGACTACCTAGACGTCATCGTAACGGTGCTTAATATCGAGGAGCGGATTCGATGACATCGAGGAGCTCGAAAACGCGGAATCTATGGCGAAGTATTGCGCAGTCATTCGCATCAGCACTGGTAGTGGAGGTGATAGCTCCAAAAGTAAGTGGAGTTACAGCTACTGAAAGCATTAAGGGTATGACTTCAGCGGAGTTCGTACATACATCCTACTACATCTACGACAGTATAGAGAATCTCTATAGGGACGTAGGGTGCGTACCGCTCGGAAGAACTCTGCTAGACCTGATGGTATCGACTCTCAGAGACCCGTTGATTAGAACCAATACTTGTCTAGGCTACGGGCTGACGGCCATATCTCTAGCCTCGACCATACTCTACTCTCTTAGAGTATCCGACTGCGGTAATTTGAAGAACTGCGTTCTAACCGGGTATGGAAAATTTGAGGAATGTGCTAGAAGCGAAGACGCTGGCGACTTACTAAGAGCTGTACAGCTAGTTAATCCAAGCTACCATGGTGCGTACTACTCTCCCGAAACCTTGGAAAACGTATTTAAATTACTACAAGAATCAGCCCTGTGGGACTTAGTAGCGTACAACATAGTAAGCGGGTACTCCGTAACTCTAGACCTCTATGAACGTATTAGAGTAGCTCAACCCGGAGATCTCGTAGACTCTGTCAGCAAACTCTATAAATTCGCCGCTAGTAGGTACACGGACAGCATCTCATTTAAATCCGGTGGCATTATGCTCTCTAAGCTAGTTAAAGAACTAGCCTCCGCGCAGGTTTTAAGCGAAAGCGAAGTGCGGAACGTTCTTGTACGCAAGATCGGTGTGAATCTCGGCTCCATATCGGATATAGTAGCATCTTCTATAGCTTTAGCTCTAATTGAGTGGAGGCAGGGGGGTACCTCATGATCTTAGCCACCTCAAGGGTGGTACACCCGTATCAATTGAACTACGTAGCTACGGTCGCTAAGCAAGCTGAAGTAGACCTACTACTACTTGGTGGTGATGTAGTTATCAGTGAAAACTTTATTAAGGAGTTATCCAACATCGATATTCTGATGGTCTCCGGCGATGAAGACGATGTGCACACAATTAGATTAGCAAAGAAGTACAACGTACTACTAGATGGAAAGGTAACTGAAGTAGGTAGTGTCAAGATAGGTGGTATTGGGGCTATTAGCACCTCACTCAACTATTCCACGATCATGTCGAGTTCGGAGAAGATAGACGTTCTTCTAACCCATTATCCACCATATGGATGTCTGGATAGGCAGCCTCCTCTCTACGTACCCTCAGGGCTTAAGTCTTTACGCATCCTACTTAAAACTGTGAGACCGCACACCATATTTGTTGGACACTCTTCAAGACCTTCAGCGGAGTACTGCGAAGGCGCTCTAGCAGTTGGTACGCAAAACCTACTAGTACTCGCAGACTCCGTTAAACCCGGGAGAATTAGATTCGTACCTCTAGGTAGAATTTCTATTTAGATTCCGAAGAGGTGCGGAAGATGGATCGAGATACTAGGTGTAGAGCTGGTTTCCTAGTTAACCCTATAGCTGGTATGGGTGGAGCTGTAGGTCTCAAAGGAACTGACGGTCAACTCTACGTGGAGGCGCTAAGGCGGGGAGCGAAACCGGTGGCTCCAGCGAGAGCTATGAGATTTCTCGATAGACTCCAGAAAATTGGTTTTAGTGGTATCGAGATCGTGCTCGCCGGGGGGGTTATGGGCTGCGGCTACGCGTTTCCTACTTTAATCGATAGGAAGTACACCTGCCTAGATATTCCCGCATCCGATGTAACGACAAGGGAAGATACTCTACGGGTCGTAAGAGAGTTTATAAAT
Organism: Sulfolobales archaeon; assembly: GCA_026419835.1. Lineage (GTDB taxonomy): Archaea > Thermoproteota > Thermoprotei_A > Sulfolobales > NBVN01 > DRZP01. The sequence goes on from JAOAKQ010000003.1 coordinate 193,624, forward strand.
CTGGGGGTAGACCTGGTCGTCTTCGTGGGAGGAGATGGTACAGCTCGCGATGTTTTAGAAGCTAGCGGCGGTTTGGTACCTATTCTAGGCGTGCCTTCTGGTGTTAAAGTTTACTCATCCGTTTTCGCTGTATCTCCCGAAGCGGCGGCGGAGATACTCCTAGATTACTGCAGAGGTGGAGGAGCTATTGAAGTTGGTGAAGTAGTGGATGTGGATGAAGAATCTCTCCACAGAGACGTCGTGGTCTTAAAGTCGTACAGCAAAGCGCAGACCATATCTTCAGAAAACCTGAGGGTCTCTACCAAAGAATTTGGTAGTTATGAAGACCTTGAGAGCGTAGCTGAACACTTCATAGCCGAAGTCTATAGACCTGAAGCGGTATTCATCCTAGGTCCTGGCTCAACTACTAGAGCTATAGCATCTAAATTGGGTGTAGAAAAAACTCTCCTCGGTTTTGACGCAGTTCTTAACGGTAATCTCGTCGGTAAAGACCTATCAGCGAGAGAAATAGAGAAAATAGTTAAAGATTTTAAAGATGTTTACGTAGTTCTATCAGTTATCGGCGGTCAGGGATATCTCTTAGGGCGAGGAAACCAGCAGCTAACACCGGAAATTCTCAAGTTGTTGGGTAGGAATAGAATAGTAGTTGTTAGTCCGAGAAGTAAGCTCGCTAAGCTAAAGTATCTCCTTATAGACAGTGGTGACCCAGATCTCGATAGAGATCTCTCGGGCTACTACAGAGTCATAGTAGAATACGGAGAAACGTACGTAATTAAAGCGATCCCAGCATCAGACCCGGCAGCCTTGAAGTATAGTCTATACTAAAGGCAGCCAGGCGCTCTACTCCAACCCGCACTCTCAAGCTACCCGCATTACCGTAGAATAAACTTCCTTCTACTCCTCCACCAGACTATGTGTCTTACCCCATACTCTCTCAATATCTTAGCTAGCTTTCTATCGGCCGTTAATACGACTACTTCTAAGTTCTTAGTGACTAGAGAGTACTTCAAAATGCAGTCATCCGCTTTATCGCAATCCACCAGATCGACTACCTCTACACCTAGCCTACCTACTTCAGTTAATGCTAATCTCGCAGCTATTCCTCTACGCCCTCTATTTGAAGCCAACCTATCGAGTTCCTGAACGACTTTAGCTAGTAGTACTAATTTAATACCAGAACAGCGACTTCTAAGAACTTCAAGAGATTCTTCAACTGGGTTCACTCCTTCAGCAACGAGGAGAAGAGCGCTAGTATCTAGAAGTAGCTCGCACCTATAGCGCTTCGAGTCAGTCCCGGACAACCCCCCATCCAACTAATCTCCATCTATTCATAACGTTCCTACTTATAGCTATCTTCATACCTTTCCAAACTATTACCGGCTTATCAACGAGTTCCAGCTCGAACCAATCACTGGATAGCCTCCTAACTACCGCCATAGCTATGGCGGTTCCTGCGGTAATTATGATTCTCTCACCAACTCTCATCGGCGGAACCTTCTGTAGTTCTTTAGTTCCAACAACTCTTTCAAATAGCTTGTAGTCAGCGGTAAAGTGAGTCCTCGGCTGAGGTAAGTAACCTGCGAGACCTACGACAGAACCCACGAGTTTATCCGCCTTAGTTAGAGAAGGATCTAGCTGAGTTCCTACAGCTACTAATCCTCCCGGCATAGCCTCTCTATATGTTTTATCGCCGAATCTAATGCTCTCGACCCTAGTGTAGAGCTTTCTATAGACTGCCTTCCCATTCTCTACGACTCTAACACCAGGACTTATCTCGATTTCATCGCCAATCTTGAAGACTCCCTTAATTACGGACCCACCTACAACACCACCTACTAGTCTATCTGGAGGCGTCCCAGGTTTGTTGACGTCGAAAGACCTCGCAATAAACATCATCGGCTTAGCGGATAAGTCTCTCTCCGGAGTTTTAAAGTAGTGTTCTATTGCCGATAGAAGCACATCTATGTTGACTCCGTGAAGAGCGCTTACGGGAATTACCGGCGCGTTTTCAGCGAACGTACCAGCAAGAAAAGCTCTAATTTCTTCGTAATTCTTTTTCGCCCGCTCCCTAGTTACTACATCTACTTTATTCTGAACTACGATAACGTTCTTAACGCCAATAATTTCTAGGGCCATGAAGTGCTCTCTCGTCTGAGGTTGTGGGCATGGTTCGTTAGCGGCTATCACTAGGAGAGCGCTATCCATTATAGCCGCACCCGAGAGCATGTTCGCCATTAGCACTTCGTGACCCGGAGAATCTACAAAGGATACGCTTCTCCTATACATAGGGTTCGAGCAGTCTATGGGGTCCGTAGTGTATCTTTCATAAACCGGTCTATCTAGGCATTCGTAGATATCTGTATCAGCGTAGCCCAGCTTTATCGTCATAGACCTCAGCAGCTCTTCCGAGTGCTTCGACGTCCAGATCCCGGTTATAGCCTGCACTAAGGTGGTCTTACCGTGGTCTACGTGACCAACAACACCGATATTCATCTCGGGCTGCTTCAGCGCTCGCTCCATAGATCACCCTCTTAGTTCATCGATAGTAAACCTATCTAAGAACACTACTTCCTTAACTTCCTTAACGTTTTTAAGTATGTCGTATGCAATGAGGGTCTTTGCGTACTGAATTTCTCTTCCAACTCTAAACTCCCTAGGAAGCTCAACGACGACTCTACCGCGCTCTTTCTCTATGTCGACTCCGATATTATCTACCTTAGCTCCTCTAAGTCTTCTCTTAACTAAGTACTTCACTATTTCCACGGGGTCTTCGAGAACTTTAATTACGCGCATCTTCAACTTCAGGACTTTCCCGGCGAGTTGGTGGTTAAAATCTACTATAACCCTCCCACCTTCGACGGCTAGGATTCTTCCGACGTCGCCGTTAATCCTGACTTCCCTACCTACCTCAGGTCTGAGATTCTGTTTTTCAAATATTCTCCTAGGGAACGTCTTAACCTTAGCTGGATCTCGGAAGCCGTATCCCTTCTCCGGGGGGATCTCGAACTCTCTCTCAACCCCGACTTCACACTTCTCTAGAGACTCCTCGAAACCTGGAAAAAACCTTCCCTCACCAACAACTACTACTTCGGGTTCGTAAACTGCTTCACTAACGTACTTCCTATAGAGCTTAGCTTCAGCTTCCGATGTGGTATCTATGAGTTCTCCAGTATCTTTAGCGAACAGTGAGTACTCGACGATAGCTACACGACCTTTTTCTACCACGAGCCACACCCGTAGCTTACTTAGCTAGCTCCACCTTAAAAGTGACCGCGTACTTCTAATTAAGCATGTAGGTACGCGCAAGACTGCATGAAGTGCTCGAGCTCTCAGTGCGGAACTAAAGTTTTGAAGAGGTAATAGACGTTCACCACAGAAAGCCAGCGGAATCTTGTATCAACGTAGCGCCGGGGGCGGGATTCGAACCCGCGTGGGGTTTAACCCCAGTGGGTCTCACATCACATACCGCCGGAACTCGAGCCCACCGCCTTGGACCGCTCGGCCACCCCGGCCGATACTAATACGACTAGAGGATTTATAGACTTTAGTTCGAGTTCAGGATGCTGCGCAGAACTCCGTTTCAAAACCTCTTCGACCTTCGCTGGACGCTAAGCCGCGCTGAGATCTCGTAGGAGATGGGAGTTTACTTACTTAAGTTCGCACGGGATACTTCCACCGCGCACTAGTTTAACGTAGACGTAGAGTGGCCCGACGCCGCTTCTGAAACCTTAGATTCTACTGTCTTTATAAGGTTGACTCCAGTCTTTAGTGCGATGTCTAGAGCCGCTAGTACTTCGGCTTCAGCTAATCCCCCACTCCCGGATTTTTGAATACCGGCAATTCTACCGTCATCAGATACAGCGATTACTAACTTGGTTTCAACGACACTTTCTTCGTCGAGGTCCGGGTCAACGAATAGTACGTTCTCAGTTCTAGCTACCGTAACGGTAACCACCTTGTTGTTTATTGGAAGAGGAGATACCCTAACGCTTCTATCGACTCTAACGTTACCGAGTTCATCTACCTCAACTTTAGGTAGTGTTGTATTTAGTAGTGCGGTGAGGGTAGCTATTGATGAAGCATCTACGAGGTTTCCATCGTGGTCTAGAACGTATATATCTACGTAAACAACCCACACTTTTCTTCCTGGAACTATAGCTAGCTTACTCATATCTACTACCTTCAGCTCCCTCAGAGCTCTATCTATGACTCTAGCTAACTCGATAGCGTTCTCATCGGGCGGTCCCGGCTCGAATGTTGGAGATGCCGTCGGCATGAACTCTGCGTTCACTACTAGAGCGCCCTCACTAGGAGCATCCGGATATGGACTTCCAACCTCTAGCTTAACTCCAGCTACAACTACTGTGTTACCAAGTCTTACGAGTGCGGAACCATCCGCGTTCTGAACGTAGCCTACGACAATATCTGTAGGTCTGTAATCAGTTAAAGTCCGACCAGAGCTTCTAACACCTCTCTTAAGCATGTTCGCTATGGTATTTGCCTTAAGCCTGGGAGTGATAACTGCGGGAGATGGTGTGTGTGACATTACTCCTCCACCTTTACCTTCATGTACCTATCTCTAAGAGCTTCTCTAGCCTTCTCGTATATCTGAGTAGCTCCCTTAAGAGCTAGCTTGAGAGCCTCTCTGAATTCTTCTCTAGTTAGTACACCATTTAACTGAAGAAGAGTCATCAACCCGATCGACGGTGCTACGGCAACAGGCATGTCGGCTTCACCATACATATCTTCAACTTCATCGATATCTAGTACCAACACACCGCCAACCTTTCCTACAGCAACGGCAACTACCAGGTCCCTCATAGGTACACCGGCGTCAGCTAGAGCTAGAGAAGCTGCCGTTACAGCGGCAGTTCTAGTACCTCCATCAGCATTTATAACCTCTACGAAAACATCGATCGCGGTTCTCGGAAATACCTCAGACATAACGACGGGTTCGATAGCTTCTCTTACAACTTTAGATAGCTCAATCTCTCTTCTCGAAGGAGCTGGTGATTTCCTTTCGTGAGTCGAGAAGGACAGCATGTGGTAGCGACACCTAATGATAGCTCTATCCGGCAGCAGCATGTGTCTCTGGGGTATTTCTCTCGGTCCGTGAACGGCTGCGAGGACCTTAGTTCTTCCGTACTCAACTAGCGCCGAACCTGAAGCCTTGTTTAAAACACCAATGGATACTCTGATAGGTCTCAGCTCGTCCGGTCTCCGACCGTCGTGCCTCAGTCCATCCTCTCTAATCAGCCTTGGTCTCTCCACCTATTAAACCCCTCTTAACTTTTTCTCGTATTATAAACTCTTTGACTCTATCCGTTAAACCGGGAATGTGGGCTTCTCGCTCTATCTTAAGTATAGCCATAACCAGTACTTCCTCCAGCTCCCTGCTCGGACAGTTAATTAGGATCCTCCCGTTTCTCGCAACGGTTACCTCACACCCAGTTTCGTTCGTCAGGATTTGGTACATAGACCCCCTACGACCTATTACTCTCGCAACTTTCACTGGACTTATTTCTACGATGGTACCCCGAACTACCTTACCCAGACCCTTACCTTTCGTAGTTACTATTGGACCCCGGTTTCTATCGAAAGCTTCTACCCTAGCTAGCACGGTATCTCCGGGAGTGAGATACTTGTTTAAGTCCTCTCTAGCTGGATTAATAGGTCTCCCCAGAAAATCTACGGCGTATAGTGTTGCTGTAAACGGCGCTCTAATATCTAGCTCCCAGGATGTAAGACCTGTATCAACTACGTAGCCGATAACGATATCTTCCGGTTGCGGTATGTAGCATCCTTCGAGAGGTATCACACTTATCTCTCTAGACTCGCTATCTATCTGCGCTAAGCCAACAATCGTAGCTACGTACTTCCTATCGACTCTAACTACATAGTTAGGTGTAGATATCTTGTAGTCGCCTTCAGCAATTACCTCCCCGGGAACGACGAGAACTCTCTGAACTTCCTGAGACTGCATTAGAACACCTCGATCTTGACTTCAGCCTGGCCTTTAGTAACCTTGTTTATCTTATCTATGACTTCGTACTGAAGACCTGCCGGTACTTCAAACTCGAGCTTGAAACTGCCGTCCTTCCCCCAGTCCTCCGATTTAACCTCCCCAAGTCTCTTCAGATCTTGAGCTACTCTAGCGGCAATATCCGGCGGGACTTTAACTGAGAACTTAGCTCTAGCTATTCTAATAGGGAGTATTCTCGATATCGCTTTAACCACGGCCGCTGCCTGCTCTTCAACACCTCTGTACAGGTCTATGGAGACTCTAGCCTCCTCCATAGCTTTCTCAATTCTCTGAGGAGGTATCGGTGTCTTAGTCTTCGGATCTACCGCTGAGCGAGCTATGTAGTTAACCACCTGCTTTCTCTTACTTTCGAGCATTCTTCTTCTCTGCTCTGTAGTAAGCTGCAGCTCGCCCTTCTTAATCACGACATCCGCAATTGTCTTAACGTCTTCAGTACCGAAAACTCTTACTAATTCTTCCGGAGAAGCCTTATCCCCCCTTCTAGCATCCTTGTAGATGTAGTCCCCCTTCAGAACTTCATCTAGGTCTACCTTTCTACCCTCCCTGTACTCTAGAGCTCTATCTGGATCGACTAGAATCTCGAACTTATGACCCCTAACTTCATATCTAGCAATAACATACTCCCGACTCTTACTCATCTATCTACACCAGCTTCTAAGATGGCGGACTTTATCTCCTCGATCGTGAGCTTTCTAAAAACGGCTTCTTTAGTGTCTATGTAGCCAATCTCGACGTAGTAGGGGTCTAGAGGACCTTCACTACTCGACCTTAGAGCGCGGAGAGCTAGCAGGATCTGCTCTCTCGTACTCATTCTCTCGTCGTAGTTCTTCTCGAGCTGTTGAGTCGCAGTCTGCTCCCCCATTCCTACAGCAAGAGCTTGATACCCGAAGTAGTAGCCGTTTATCTCCGTTCTAAATAGTCTCACACCCCTCCTATCTACTCCAAGAAATATCAGGGAAACTCCGAAGGGTCTTACACCTGCGTGCTGTGTGTACAACTGCTTTACATCGCATATGTACCTCGTTAGTAGCTCGACGTCGATCTGCTCATCGTACACGAACCTATAGTTCATCGCTACTTGTCTAGCGTAGTCTATGAGAACCCTTCCATCAGCCGCTAACCCAGCGAACGAGGCACCTATGTGAGTATCTATAACATACACTTTTTCAACGGACCTCATATCTATTAGCGGAGCTATCTTCCTCTTCTCAGCTACGATCACACCACCCTTATCGGTCTTTATAGCTACAGTAGTCCAACCCTTTCTTATGTTCTCAGATGCGTACTCAACTTGGTACAGCTTTCCATCAGGTGAAAACACGGTGATAGCTCTATCGTATCCCAAAGCTGGCGGTCCGAATGCCATTTCCCACTACACCAGAGTACATATGTCACACACTGTAAATAAACTAGTTCTCAGCGACCACTTCGATCACGGATACACAGATCCCGGCGCGTGCTCGATTAAACACTTCTTCGAAGAGGTAATGTAGAGAAAAAGTCCAGCTCGACCTAGTTAAGTAGCGCTTACGATATTCCTAGGTATAGCTTGGAGAACTCTCTATGGCTTAGTAGGTCTTGAGGATTACCTTCATATCGAACGACTCCGCTAACTAGTAGATACGCTCTCTCTGCGATTTGAAGGGCTCTAATAGCGTACTGCTCGACTAGTACTACAGTTAGCCTTAGCTGGTCTCTTAACTCAACCACTTTCTCTAAAACTTTCTTAACTAGTATTGGAGCTAGGTCGGTCGTTATCTCATCTAAGAGCATGGCTTTCGGTTCCTTCATCAATCCCATACCTATAGCTAGCATTCTTCTCTCCCCACCACTTAAAGTTCCGGCCCTCCTGTACCTGAAGCTCTTCAGTACTGGAAACATTTCGTAGACCAGTGCTAATCTATCGAGAAACCTATCTCGATCGAGAAGGTATCCAGCGACTCTCAGATTCTCCTCAACTGTAAGATTGGAGAACACGTTACCCATCTGAGGCACGTACGATAACCCTAGCTTTGAGGTCTTATGCGGAGGCCACCCAGTTATGTCTTGATCTTGAAATAGTACTCTCCCATCATGTATTGTGGCGAGACCCATGATACTGTTGAGTAGTGTGGTCTTACCAGCACCATTAGGTCCTACAACAACAGTTATACGTCCAGCATCCGCTGAGAAGTTCACGTTAAACAATACCTTCAGCTTCCCGTAGCCTGCGACTAAACCGCTAGTTCTAATCACTACCGACCACCGATATATACCTCTACGACCTTCGGGTCATTAGCTACTTCATCGGGAGTTCCCATAGAGATTACGGAACCTCTATCCATAACGTAGACGTAGTCTGCGAAAGGTAGAGCTATGTCTATTCTATGCTCTATAACTAGGAACGTTATGTCAGTAGACCTAGCCAGACTTTGGACATGCTTAAAGATTTCGTGAGCGTGCGCTGGGTCCGTACCTCCTATTGGCTCATCTAGAGCGACGAGCTTAGCACCAACAGCTAGGGCTCTCGCAATTTCCAACATCTTCAACTGACCGGCTCCCAGTTTATATGCCTCCCAATCCCAGTACTCCTCTAAACCGACCTTCTTCAGAATTTCAAACGCTTTCGCAACTCTATCTTCCTCATTCTTAACCCAGAGCCATCTAAATGGAGCTACTAGCGGGTTCTCACCTCTCCCACCTAGAGCTGCCAGCACGTTCTCTAGCACAGTTAGAGCGAGAAATGGTTGGGGTATCTGAAACGTTCTGACGAACCCTAGCTTATACACTTTATGAGGAGGCCACCCAGTGATCTCCATTTTACTCTTCTCGCTGCCGGTTGGATTAAAGAACACTCTACCTTCGTCTGGCCTTAAAACCCCGGTGCACACATTTACGAAGGTAGTCTTACCAGCACCATTAGGTCCCATAAGCATGGTTATACTATTTCTTTTTATTTTAATATTCGCGTTGTTAACGGCCACCAAACCTCCAAACCTCTTTACCAAGTTAACCGTTTCAAGTATGTATGACACGATACCACACCCATCAAGTAACTCATAAGTTTAAGCTAGAAAAAGGTGACTTGAAATTACGAGAAGAATTCTATTGTCTCGGTTAAACCTCTGTATATTCCGATAACCTTCCATTCGTATCTATCGCCAATTCTCACTATAGCCCATATGTCGTAGTCACCGATAGACCTATCGCCGTTCTTGTCCAGCTCTATATAGCCAGAAGCACCTAGGTACTTATTTAGGACAGAGGGTAGAAGCCCCATGACCTTCACAGCATCGTAAGTATTCACAGCATCGAGAGCTAGAGCTATAGTCCAGGCAATATCGTACACGAAATAGGTGTAGCCCATAGGTTCCATTCCTAGCTTAGCTTTAATTTCCCTCCTAATCTTCTCACCGTGAGGCGAGACACCAGGTGAGGGCATAGTGTTAAAGAACTCTACCTTAACAACCATATCCGCTATTGCTGGGTCTCTGAGAGGTTCGATCGCAGCCGTACCGTCGGAACCCATCCACTTTACTTCTCGTAGGATTGGGTACGCCTTTGCCGCTGCGAAGATCGCGGCGGCTTCTTCAAAGCTCGCTAGAAATATACCGACCTTATCCTTACCGTACGCAGCAGCAGCTCTAGATACAGCGTCGTTAAGTCTAGCAGCTTCAACGGAGAATTCTTTCGCTTTCGGGTCGTACCTGATCGCGTCAGCCTCTAAGACACCGCATCTCTCACCACTAGCTCTACATATCTCTTTAAAGTAGTCCGTGGTATACTTAGACAGGCCGTCACCCCAGGTATCGCCCCTCCATACCGGTATAACCCATCGAATTCCGCGGAGCCACATTATCTTAGCTATAGCCTTACCCTGGTAGATATCGTTCAGAGTGTACCTCAGAGCCATGTCCTCTAGTGCTAGTGCTGGAGATGTCGACGACGGCGAGATTATCAGTATCTTATTCGCATTACAGTAGCCGAGAGCTTCCGAAAGCTCAGCACTAGAAGCACCCCCTATGAATATCTTTATACCGGCTCCGTGTAGAGCCATCAACTTATCTAGGTGAGTTTTGGGGTCTGTAGCGGTATCTTCAAAGACAAACTTTATTCTCCAAGGTCTTCCCAGTGCTGCGAGGTATTCGTTGATCTCCTTCTCAGCTAGCTCAATAATGACCCTATACTGGGCTCCGAATGTCGATAGAACGCCTGTCAGAGGTAGTAGAGCGCCTATTCTAACTTCACCAGTTAATCCAACCGGAGTGATCGTGACCGTTACTGGGGTTGTCACAGTAACTACTCTAGCGGGTGCGGTTCCCTGACCGACAACGAACCCAGCTACTACACCGAGAACCAGTAGAATCACCGCTAGCACATATGGTGTTTTAAGTAGTGTAGACATAGAGGTCACTTCACAGCTAGATTGGTATAAAAGGTATTTAAGCTTAATTTAGGTGAATTCACGTGTAGTTGCGGAGAGTGTGATTAGGCATGCTAGATCTGTTCGTTAAGGCCGTAGCGTACTCTAGCTGCATCGGAATCGGTGCGACATCTATAACGCTAATCTACAACGCGACGAAGACGTTCAACTTCGCTCACGCATCTCTAGTAGCTTGGGGAATGTACGTGGTTTTCGCGAGCACGCATCTCATTGGCCATACTCCATATCACCACTTCCTGCTCGCAGCTCTATTCGGTAGTCTCATAGGGGGGTCTATCTACGCAACGGTAAATAGGAGACTTCTCAAAGCTAAAGCTAAGGAGATAACCTTAATGATGTCGACCCTAGGGGTAGACCTGGTACTGTACGGATTTCTGAACGTTTTCTCAGACTACCTACTCAGAGTTCACAGGCTACCGGCAAAGTACTTTATTTTTGAAACTAGGGACATCGCTATAGTTCTAGGTCCGTTCTCCGTGAGGTTGATAGGTCTTGTAGCCCCGGTAGTTCTGGTTTCTATAGTCGTACTGCTCCACACATTTCTAACTAGAACTAAGCTCGGAGTATCTATGAGAGCTGGAATAGAGAATCCCGAACTAGCTAGTCTCAGTGGCATTAATCTTGAAGTAACCTACCTCATCGCTTGGCTCGTAGGCGGAGCGCTAGCCGGACTAAGTGGTGGAATGCTCACACTAGTCGTTACTGGATACACTGAGGCTGGAATGACCATGGTGGTATCCTTTTTCGCTGGAGCAATAGCTGGAGGTCTATACTCTATATACGGAGCTCTACTCGGAGGATTTCTAGTAGGACTTGGAGAGTATCTCGGAGTTTCCGCGCTCGCTACACTAGTAGGTGGGTGGATATACGCCTACAGACCGGCTATTCCACTCGTAGTCATAGCTACGACTCTGCTGATACAGCCGGGAGGACTAGCCGTTCTCTGGGGTGGGAGAAAGTGATCGAACTCCCATCAAGCGTTCTGCAGGTAATACTGAACTTCTCGATAGGTCTCATAGTGACAGTCAGTCTCAATATCGAGGTCGGCTTCCTAAACCTACCTCAGTTCGGTAGACTACTAGCTGTACTATCTGGAGCCATAGTAGCCGCAGCAATTCCAGGTAGAATTATAGCCGCTAGCCTGGGGCTACCCTGGGGTGCTGACTACGCTTACCACCTATACAACTTCGGGATAGTAGCGAAAATCAATGAAGCGCTATCCAGAAACCCCGGGCTCTCGATAGGTATACTAATTTTAACTCTCGCACTAGCGGCTATAATAGGAGGCTTAATTGGCTACCTAAGCGTGTACCCAGCTCTAAGACTGAGAGAAGCTTATCTCGGAATAACGCTTCTAGCTTTCGGCGAACTCTTAATGAACATAGCCTGGAACTACGACCCCCTAGTTGGTGGCACCATGGGTGTCTGGGTTATAGACCCGTTTAGATTCGTTGGAGCGGGCGGTGCTAGATTTACTTTCGCCGCTTTATTCATATTCTTCGTAGCTATAGCTATATACGTATACGCTGAGTTCCTAGCGAGATCGCCGTTCGGTAGAACTCTGAAAGCTGTTAGAGATGCTGAAGTAGCTGCTAGCGTTTACGGTAAGGATATAGTCAAAATAAGAACTCAGACTCTAATAATAGGCGGCTCAATAGCCGCCATAGCCGGCGCTCTATGGGCTTTCTTCACCGGCAGTATGAAAGCTACAACGTACACTAGACTAACGTGGACTTTCTGGCCGTGGGCTTTCATGATGCTGGGAGGTGTCGGAAATAATCTCGGAATACTGCTAGGCGTATTCCTGTACACTATAACCAGAACGGCGATAATAGTCTACAAAGGAGCTTTAAGCGCTGTAATACCCATAGACCCCGAGTGGCTAGAGTACATAATGATCGGGCTAGTAATAGTAGCTGTAGTACTGTTCAGACCGCAAGGAATAATCCCTGAGAAGCCAACTCTAGCTCTACCAAAGCATAGAATCAAGACTATTCAGAAGAGCCTCGAAAAAAGGAAATCGTAGAGCCTCGATCTAGTCGAGATCATCTCCTTAGGAACCCCGACCATATGCTTCTTATTTCAATTCTATCGTCCAGATTCTTCTGTGATCTCATCGTCTGAGGGTTTACAAACTTTATCTTGGGAGCGCTCCGATAGTATTACCGGTCGTGTTGGAGCCCCATGTCCTTATTTCTCTACTCACCGGTGAGAGAGCTCGAAGTAGTATCCGGGGGAGCGTCGTACCTAAGACTTAGAGCTCTCGGACTACCGATTATGGCCGTAGCTATGTGCTTCGATGCTTCACTTAGAGCTGTTGGAGCCACGAAGTACTCTATGGTTACGATAGTCGCCGCTGCACTGCTAAACATAGTGCTAGACCCAATAATGATCTACGGTCTTCTAGGTTTTCCTAGAGTGGTGTTTCTGGAGCCGCTCTAGCGACCGTGGTATCTATAGCGTTCACGGTGCCAGTGTCCTCGTTCTTTCTCAAGCGAGTAGGACTTCTCCCATTAAAATTCGATATACCGATACTGGTCCGCTTAGTTAGAGTCGGTGCGCCGGCTACAGTCGAGAGATTAATTTTCTCTTTAGGAGGATCTCTCTACATAGCCGTAGTAACTCGATGCGGCGCGGTAGCTACGGCGGCCCACCAAGTCGGTGTTAGAATTGGAAGCCTTATCTTCATGCCCGTTTTTCTTTCTCTATAGCCGCTTCATCACTAGTCGGACAGCGTGTTGGAGCGAACGATACTCTAAGCGCTAGGAAGGTTGGGTACGAGGTAGTTAGAGTAGCTCTAACCTACATGACAGCGCTTGGACTCGCTGTAGCGGTATTTTCTCGCTTTCTCGCACATCCTTTCTCCAGTGACGAGAGGGTCGCTGAGTTAAGCTCTACCTACTTAGTTTTAGCTGGACTGAGCGAGCCTGGACTAGCTCTAGCTATGGTAGTTGGCGGAGTGATTAGAAGTGCCGGTAATACCATCGTTCCACTAGCCGTTAACGCTCTATGCCTGTACTTAGTTAGGGTAGCTCCATCTACAATACTGGTCGACTACGAGGGCGTTATTGATGCGTGGATAGCTATGGCTGTAGATGTCTATGTCGGAGGATTAGTGCTGTTCTTCATCTTCTCGAGCTACTTCGGTAAACTAGCTAGAAGGATAGTCTAGTCCTCGAGTAACTACTCATAATAGCACTACGCGATTATTAGTTCTAAGATGCGTTTAAGCTAGGTGGTGGAGGTGGCTGAAAAAGCTAGAGTGAGGTCGCCGATAGTAACTGTGCTAGGGCACGTAGACCACGGGAAAACCACTCTACTGGATAAGATTAGGGGAACGGCTATCATAAGAAAAGAACCTGGTGAGATGACTCAGCATGTTGGAGCTTCCTTCGTGCCTCTCCCGGTTATAGAGGGTATAGTAGAGCCTCTCAAGAAGACGTTCCCGATAAAGCTAACTATTCCGGGCCTGCTCTTTATAGATACTCCCGGTCACGAAATATTCGCTAATCTACGGAAGAGGGGTGGTGCTGTAGCTGATTTTGCCGTTCTCGTTGTTGATATCGTCGAAGGAGTTATGCCTCAGACCGTCGAGAGCGTAGAGATCCTCATGAGTAGGAAGGTCCCCTTCCTGATAGCTGCCAACAAGATCGACAGGATACCTGGGTGGAGAAGCTACGGTACCATGTCTTTTCTAGAATCAGTTCGCAACCAGAACCCGAGGGTCGTGGAAGAACTCGATAGACTTATATACAGATTGGTAGGGCAACTCTCATCGCTGAACATACCGTCGGAGAGGTTCGATAGGATAAAGGACTTCACGAAGTCCATAGCTATAGTACCCACATCTGCTAAGACCGGTGAGGGAATAGCTGAACTACTGGCAGTTCTAGCGGGACTAGTGCAGAGGTACTTAGTTAAGAAGATAGTGTTTGCTGAAGGTCCTGCGAAGGGTGTAGTGCTCGAAGTAAAGGAGTTGCCTGGTGTAGGTAAGTGCGTAGATGTGATACTATACGATGGCGTGCTTAGTAAGGGAGATATCATAGTCGTTGGAGGGATACCGGATCCAGTGGTAACTCACGTTAGAGCTATTCTCGTTCCTAAACCTCTCGAAGAGATTAGAGTAGCCGGAGCTGAACTCGTAGCCGTTGACGAAGTAGCTGCGGCCGCTGGTGTAAGAATTGTAGCTCCCAGCCTCGAAAACACTGTAGCTGGAGCGCCTGTGTACGTAGCTAGACCTGGAGAAGTAGAGCAGCTGGTTAATAAAGTTCGAGAGGAGGTAGCTGCGGTAAGATTTTCAAGGAATATTAGTGGTGTAGTAGTTAAAGCCGATACTCTAGGTACTCTAGAGGCTCTGGTATCGGCTCTAGAGCGGAGGGGTGTACCTATTAGACTGGCTGACGTCGGCCCTCTATCTAAGAGAGAGGTTCTAGAAGCGGCACTCGTTAGTAAAGAGAACAGGTACCTGGGTGTCGCTTTACTCTTCAACGTAGGAATTCTGCCAGATGCGGAGGAAGTAGCTGGTGCGGAGAATGTAAAGATATTCGTAGATAAGATAATGTATAGACTTGTTGAAGCGTACGAAGAGTGGGTTAAAGAAGAGAAAGCTAGAGAAGCTGAGAGAGAGTTTTCCAAGTTAACACTTCCAGCTAAAATTAGGGTGCTGCCCGGATATATCTTTAGGAGGAGCGACCCGGCAATAGTCGGCGTAGAGGTGGTTTCCGGAATTTTAAGACCTGGCAGTAGGCTGATGCGTAAAGACGGTAGAGAAATCGGTGAGGTAATGCAGATCCAGAGCATGGGTAAGCCTGTTCGTGAAGCTAGAAGAGGAGATAGAGTGGCGATATCAATTCGTGGAAACGTCATGGTCGGTAGGCACTTCGATGAAGGAGATACCCTGTACTCCGAGCCGAGCGAGAACGACCTCATAGCTCTCGTCGAGAAGTTTCCCGATAGAGTATCTGAAGATATGGTTGAAGCTACTAGAGAGATTTCTGAAGTTCTTCTTAAGAAAGGTAGGCTATCAGTTCATAGAGTGCTCAACTACCTTCGGGGGGTTAAGAAGTGAAGATCGTAGTGCTAGGCTTCGGTGGGTGGGTCTCGAACCCGGTCTACGGTCAGACGTCGGTACTAGTATCTAGCGATAGCTCTGAAGAGTACATTCTCTTAGACTCTGGGGAGGGAGTTTTGAGAAGCATGTTTGAATGCGGTTTTAGCGACGTAGAGAAGCTCAGAGCGGTAGTAGTTACGCACAGACACGGTGACCACCTACTAGGCCTACCAACCATAGTGCAGTTCGCAAAGATTGTAGGGTCTAGAGTGATCGTTGTAGGACTTAAGGAAACCGTGGATTCTCTAATTGAAATGCTGAGAGCGGTGTCTGTCTCTAATTACGAGTGCTGCCTCGAATTCATGGTTGTAGACCCCGGAAGTACTGTAGAGATAGCCGGACTCAAACTTAGATTCGCAGAAGCAAAGCACACAATTCCAGGATTAGCGGTTAGAGTTGAAGGCACTAACTCAGGAAAGTGCTTAGTGTACACTGGAGATACTTCTTACAGCGAGCAAATAGTGAAACTAGCTAGGGGTTGCGATATACTGCTCCACGAAGCTTCGTTTTCAGAATCAGATAGTTCACTGGCTGAATCCCTAGGTCACTCGACTACTTTAGACTGCCTGCGCACCGCAGCTGAGGCTGGAAGCAAGTTCGTTCTACCTCTCCATTTCGGATTGGCGAAATTGAAGCTAGACATTGACAGCATTCCACAAAGCGTAACGGTAATCTATCCATCAAAATGTCTTACAATACACGTCTAGTACTGAACTAAGCTTAGGACCCAATTTCTAAGGTATGTGACCGTAAGAGATAGGTACCCTCCCAGGGCTCAGGCAGTTCATTCCTGCGCACCCTCCTTAAGTAAGGAGAGGATGTAGAAGGTTCTCTGAATTACCGTCATACCTAGTGCGGCGAGCAGTGCTACGAGTGCGTAGTTCGCGTAGCTTGCGCCGGCTATATAGTGAATTAGGTAGACCGCTAGTACGGCTATACACCTAAACTCCCTCGTCATGATGCCGACGTCTGAAAGTCCTCTAACACCTAGAGATTCGGCTCTAGCTCGTACGTAGCTAATTACCATCGAGAAAGCGGCAGCTAGATACACTAGTAGATAGTCACACTCCAGGTAGTATAGGGCCAGGATTATTGCCGCATCACTAAGTCTGTCGGCTAAAGAATCGATAAACGCACCGCGCTTTGACGTAGTTCCGCGTAATCTCGCTACAGAGCCGTCGAGAGCGTCCATTAGAACGGCTGCCAGTGCTACGGCACCAGTACTCAGAGGGTTCTTCGTCGTATAAGCAACAACCGGTGTTAGTAGAGAGAGGATTAGTCCGAGAACGGTTATAGCATCCGGACTCAGAAACACGAAGTACCTAGCTATAGACTCCGTAGTACTTCTAAGCTTCCTTCTAACCGCACTCAATCTCTTCAACACGCCCTGGAATTTAGCTCTTACTCAAAATATCTAAGCAAAATACTTAGTCAACACTAAAACTATCTGAGCTGCGGCTAAACACGTTATTCAGATAAGTTAAGCTACATCACCTGCGCGCAGCATCAGATCCCGGATTCTTCAACATCTACTAGTACTTCCGTAGTTTAGAGGTCTAACTCTCTTATATAGCTCTGCGAGAAGGTAATACTCGCTCGAGTGAAAACGGTATCGGAAGCCGCACCACAGTAATGAGCGCGTATAACACTTAATACCTTAAGTACCGTGAATTCTCTCGGACAGTCCGTATTGAAGAGTATGAGAATACCGCTGTGGTGGTGTGGGAACTGCAACATACCTATTAGAGAGCTTAGATGCTCGAAATGCGGAGAAGTAGGAGTAGCAACACCACTGACAAACCCAGGGGATCTGAGACCGGCGTTTCAGGGGGATTTAGAGCTTATAGGCGAAGCCCTCTACTACGAGTTCAGCGATCGAAGCATTGAGAAAGTTCTGAGAATAAGTGAGGGTTTAGTGTACCTAAACAAAGTGCCGTTCATTGACGATATGAAGGAAGTAGTAGTTGGAGGAGCAGTTATTGGTAGGTTGTTTTTCGATATTAAGAGTATGAAGTGGAGGTGGAGACTTTCCGAAAGCTCCGCTCAGATGCTGGTAGACTATGGGAAGGTTGAGTACGTAGTTAGGGATAAAGTGAAGCCTCTGGAAGTAGTTAAGCAGGGAGGACCGGAAGGTTCTCAGATGCCGGTAGTAAATGAAAGTGGGAAACTTATAGCTCTAGCTGTAAGCCGCGGTAACTTCTTTAGAATTCAGAAGATCTTCAAGACCAGCCCCAAACTTCCTCAAGAGAATCCGAGAGCTACTCTGAGTGATGTTGTTAAAGGTAATGAGTACAGATTGAGGAGGCTGACATCTCTCGCGGCGTCCAAGGCGTACTCGATCAGTAGGAAGATCAGAAAACCTGTTATCGCTTCGTACTCAGGTGGAAAAGACTCTCTAGTAGCGCTTTACATATGCTTGAAGACGGGGCTGGAACCTAGGATTCTGTTTAATGATACAGGACTTGAGCTACCTGAAACGGTGGTGAACGTTGATGACGTCTCTAGGTTCTTCAATACCGAACTGGACTACATAGGCTCTGGGAAATCTTTTTGGAGTGCTCTGGAGACTTTCGGACCTCCAGCTAGAGACTACAGGTGGTGTTGCAAGGTCGTTAAGCTAGCTCCAATAGCCAGATACTACAGAGAGAACTACCCAAACGGGGCTCTCGTAGTTGTAGGTCAGAGAGCTTACGAGTCGCTTCACAGGTTTAGATCCGGCTACCTATGGAGAAATAAGTGGCTTCCGCAAGTGCTGAACATGTCTCCAATTCAGGAGTGGGACCAGCTGTCCGAGTGGCTCTACATTCTGGATAACAAGCTACCCTACAACCCGCTATACACCAGGGGGTTCGATAGACTAGGCTGCTACCTATGCCCCGCAGCCAACATAGCTGAATACTGCCTAATAGAAAGACAGTACCCCAGTCTATGGAGTGCATGGATTCGCGAAATCCTAAAGTGGCAGGAGCTTACCGCTCAACCACCTGAGTGGTCCAAGTACCACCTGTGGAGGTGGTTGAGGAGAGAATCTCCAGGGAGGCAGAGAGTATACAGGTACCTCAAGATAACTAACGTATCGGAGGGAACGCCGGCCGACACGGCAACACCAGTTAGGGGGAGTAGACTCGGCATAGCTATTGAGATATCGGCTAGCTCAACCATTATTAGATCTGCTCACTACAGCCTAGTAGAGCCAATAATTCAGCAAGGAGTTATCCTAGGTCTAATCCTCAGCACCGCTAAGGTGGATGGAGGTCTTATTTTAGCTAGAGCTGGGAAGAGAGTGACCGTTGAGATATCTCCCTGCGGAAGAAGAGCCGTAGTCTCCGGAGAAAACTCCGCTGCCATAGCTTACGATATAGTGAAGTCGGTTTCTAGGTGGTATAGGTGCGTCAAGTGCGGAAACTGCTCTTTCTGGTGTCCAGGCAGTGCTATAGTTGTAGATAGTGGTAGACCTAGAGTAGACTGGAAAAATTGCCGTTCATGTAGAGTATGTATTGAGGTGTGCCCAGTATCGTCGGTATACGTCGATAAGATCGAGCGCTACGTACTCGGCTACCCGTTTAAACCGAGAAAGAAAGCTGATGTTAGATTAGTTCTAGAGCTCTACAGAAAGCTGAATCTTGGAGCTAGCGCTATTGCTTCGAGTAGTGAAGTCTCTGAGAGTTTAGAGGGCCTTAACTTCTTTCTCGAATTCGAGTAGGGCCTCTCTCGAAAGTGCGGTGAGCTCTTCTACGACTTTATCACTTACGTCACCCATATCCTTCATAACAATGAAGAATCTCCTATCTACGACACTCTCATTTCTCCACTCAATATCGTAGCTGATAATGTACACATCGACATCCGCGTACCTAGCTAGCTCCGGCTTAATGTCCAATAGCTTCTCTTTCGTTACTACCAAGTCGGATCTCGCCGGATCCCATAGCGCTAGTACTTCGAAGAGTACGTTCCTTACGGCTTCTTCAACGGATACTTCTACCAGTTTCCTTGCTTTAAGCTCTCCGAACTCTACGTGAGCTACTAGCGTCCTCAAAGCTAGCACCCGTAGTATCTGATAGACCTACCTAATTTGACTATCTCTTCAGCTATTCTATCGCACATCTCCTTTACTAGCGACTTAGCTCGCTCTAAGGATGTTGAGGTGGCTGAGATGTACACTTCCACTACGGGGTCTGAGAGTTCGTAACCTCGGGGATGAGACTTTACGTAGGTAGATCCACCGAACTCAGAAAACTTTCTAAGTATTGGTGCTAGCACCGCTTCGGGGAGCCCAATGACTGTGAGTGAACCTTCAGCAACGTACTGTGTGCCGAGCTCTCTAACTATGTTCTCTACGTGCTTAACCCACATCTCCTCCATTTCTCTAGGAACTCCCGGAAGGCATATGATGACGGTTTTTCCGTGTCTTATGAAAGCTCCCGGAGCCGTTCCAACGGGATTCGGAATGGGCACAGAACCTTCGGGCATGTAAGCCATTTTCAGTCTCTCCTTAGTTAACTCGTACCCTCTAGAGACTACCTTCTCCTCCAGCATCTCAACAGCTTCTCTATTGAGGCCTAGAGGTCTGCCTAGGGCTTCCGCGATGGACTCCAGGGTTATATCGTCATGTGTTGGCCCCAAACCGCCGGTCGTAACTATAAGGTCCGGATCGTGCTCGCTCATTACGTATCTTAGTGAGCTAACAATCAGTTTTCTATCGTCAGCTAGCGTGATAACACCCTCCACCACTATACCTAGCTGCGATAGTCTTCTACCTAGAAAGGCCGCGTTTGTGTTAACTACAAGTCCTCGAACGACTTCCGTTCCGAAGGTAAAGATCCATGCTTTCTTCTCATTCATAGGATGCCACCAGAAAACCGTTGCTTAGCTAGTTTAATTCACGCTTTAAAACTCTAGAAGAAGTTGGTACTGGGTCATGATTGAGAGAAGAGATACCGCTACGTTTCTAAAGCGTGTTGAGGAGGTCGCGGTATCGAGTAGCTCTACTAGTCGTAGAAGTTATGAGGTCAGCATTCTAGGTGTTAGACAGCTTCTCGGGGGATGCTGGTTCGTAAGCTCTTGCTTGGGATGCTCCGATAGCGCTAAGTTAAGTTCTGAGCTGGAGGCGATCATTAAAACCTCAGATACCGAGCGCTGTAGAGTACCGGAAGACTTTGAAGTAGAGTTCTACTCAGGTAGGCTATCCCTCGGGTCCTGGACCGAGGAGCGCGACATCCTAGACGCCGTTCTCAGCTTAATTAAGGAGTGCGCCGCACCGGAATACGACTACTCCGTAGTTGTGAGGAAGGTAAGGACTACTAGAGTAATTAAAGCGGACGACGGCTCGGAGAGCTTTGAAGAAAAGAACCTAGCCGAAGTTGACGTAAATCTCCGCACTAAGAACAGAGTTCTAGGAAGCATTAGATCGAGTAGAACAGTATCTCTAGGACTCGATAAGAGTATAGAGAGGGTTCTCGAAGAACTTATTAGGACGGCTAGAAGCGATGCTAAAGCCTTGGCTACAATTAGAAGACCGGAGCTCTCTGAAGCGGGTAGAGCTGAAGTTATTCTTACTCGCGAAGCTGCGCCGAGGTTTTTCCATGAAATCTCGAACCTGCTATCGGGGTCTAGGAGTACGCGAATAGTAGGTAGGAGATTGTTTGATGTCAGTAACGTGAGAATAGCGGATTCACCGGGAGACTTACGTAGACCTACCGCTAGATTCTTTGATGATGAGGGAGTAACTACCAAGAAGAGGTGGCTTGTTGAAGGAGGATTGATAATTGACGCGCACCACAGCATCATAACCGCTTTCGAAGCAAGTTCTACCCCCGGGTCCGCTCACGGACTTTTCGGTGGCGTGGAGCCTTTCCACACTTCTTTAGTAGTTGAAAGAGGTGACTGGAAAGACGGTGAGCTATTTGAGGAAACTAAGCGCGGATTTATTGTCTACAGCGTCGCTCTAACTTCACTTGAAGAAGGCTTCATTAGAATAGTTCCACAATACGCTTCTAGGTTAGTGCGTGGTGATATTGGTGAGGTAGTTCACATTAGGTCGATTAGAGTACCTATAACGAAGCCCATTAAAATCCTCGGAATCGGGCAGAGCAGCTACACGGTATTCTCCAGTAAGACTGAACTTAGTTTAGTATCCGAGACGTCTCCTCCGGTTAAGGTTGAAGCGTATGTTGAAGTATAGGGTACTGCGGGTAGTGCGAGCTTTAAGACTCGCAGCACGGCCATTCGGTTAAGATTGCCGTATACCGATTTATCGAATTCCCTAGACCGCTAGTAACTTACCCAGCTTATTGAGAACTTCAGCACCGCTCTCCCTAACTAGCACCATGTTCTCTATCCTAACACCGTACTTTCCCGGAATGTAGACTCCGGGCTCTATCGTTACCACCATACCTTCCTTCAGAACGTCTTTGGATCCTTGAGCTAAGCGCGGTTTTTCGTGTACCTCTACTCCAATTCCGTGACCCAGAGAATGAATAAAGTACTTGCTTAAACCTGCGCGTTTCAGTACTTCCCGCGCTCTACTATCTACTTCACAAGCTTCAACCCCGTCGCGCACCGAGTCTACGGCTACGTCTACAGCTTCAGACACTACCTCAACCACCTTCCTAACCTCCTCCTCTACACTACCTACTAAGACCGTTCTAGTTAGGTCGGACGAGTAGTTCTCAATCTGAGCTCCCACATCTATCACTACAACATCATCTCTCCGCAGAGTTCTATCAGTGACTGTAGCGTGTGGATACGCGGCATTACTTCCAAAAGCTACTATACTCTCGAAGGCTAGTCCATCGGCTCCGAAGAGCTTCATATAGTACTCTACAACGGCCGCGATAGACTTCTCAGTTACTCCAGGTTTAAGCTCGCTCAGAGCCCTCTCCACAGCTCTTTCCGTAATCGAGAGAGCTTTCTTCATGATCTCCAGTTCTTCGAGGTGTTTGATAGTTCTTAAGTCGGCGATTACTTCCGAAAGATCTTGAATTCTCACTCCTAGGTTCTTCTCGATTTCAAAAGCTATTCTCCCGAACGGGTTGTCTACAGCGATCTTCACCTTACCCACCTCCTTGAGCATTTTTGGAATGTAGAGATGTGGTGGTTCAACTAGCTTTAAATCTATGTCTGGAAGCTGGTACGTGCTGTATGGTACGACCGCCAGTTCCCCCAATTTAGTGGTATCAGTAATTCTCCAGTAGTCTAGTGCTGGTGTGAGAGCGGTAACTAAGCCACCGCTCTCGACGATAAGCACTACGCCGGAGGACCTGGAAATTCCGGTTATGTAGGTAACGTTAGAAGGTTGGGCCGCGATCAGTACATCAATATCGTTTAACTTCATGAGATTCAAGATCTTCTCAAGCTTCCACTTCACGCGGGAACACCTCTAATCTATAACCTTACTGAAAATATAGTTATGCTTCGAGAACTGATATCGCGTAGTTCGTGAGGTTTCGCCCTCTCTAAAACCGAGAAGGTGAACGTAGAGACTAGTGGGCCCGCGGGGATTTGAACCCCGGACCACGGGGATTTCCGCCGTGCGAGTCGAGGACCCGAACCCCGCATTCTGCCAAGCTAAACTACGGGCCCCTCCACAATCTTGTTAGCTAGTCTGGTTTTTAAGTCTCTCACCATCTCGATAAGTCTATCGGGTTTTTTCAGTAGTTCTTCTTCGCGAACTCCCACGAGCTCTCTGCGGAGGATTCTGTGCATCTGCTCTACGAGGGTTTCTTCTACTAAGTACTTCCGCCGCTCTATGCGCTTCAGCGCTCTCCTACCCTCCGAATCTTTCTTTCCTATCTCAGTTTTGATCACCTCAACGAGTTCTCTGATGTTCTTTCTATAGAGTGCTGAGATCTTCACGACAGGCTTATCTCTCACTAGAGACCTTACGTAGCCGTACATAAGGTCCGCTTCAGGCACGTCAGCTTTATTCACTACGTATATGTCCCCGATTTCCATTAGTCCCGCCTTGATGACCTGAACTTCGTCACCCAAAAACGGCATTAGCACTACTAAAACGAGATCACTGATTCTCAAGATACTGGTGTTTACTTGCCCAGCTCCCGGTGTTTCGATGAGTATATAGTCGTATCCCGCAGCTTCAAGTACTTCAAGAGACGCTATAGCTCTAAGAGGAATGGCTCTCTCGTCTTCGGCCCACACACTCCTAGCAAAAGCTTCACTAGGTAGCTCGGGTATTCTCAGTCTATTGCCTAGAACGGCACCACCAGTAGTGGGTGAAGAGGGGTCTACTAGTAGAGCCGCTACTTTAAAACCATCACTACTTAGCTCTTTAATTAGACTTGCGATTAAACTCGACTTACCTACACCCTGAGGACCCGTAATGCCTACTATGACCGACCTAGCTTCTCTAACCAAGCACTCAGATAGTCTGGACAGAACCTCCAATGAACTAGTTTCAACTACGGTAAGCACCTTAGATAGTGCTACCCTATCGCCCAGCTCGATACACATCTTACTCAATGCGTCCCACCGAACTACACCCTACCCAAATACAGAGAGTGACGATCCTAAAAACTACCTTGTTCTCGAAGTACCGTAACCGCATCTCGCTTATCAGAACAAGTACTTATCTATTAGCTCATTAGGCACCGGCACGTACTTAAGCCCGGAACCAGTTAGCGGTACTACCACTCTACCGCTAAAATCTCTAGCAACATACTTAGCTGCGGCATATACAGCTGCGCAGCTAGGCTCTACAGGAAGTCCCATGGAGTACAGCTCCCTCATAGACTCCCCAATAGCTTCATCTCCCACCGTAACTACGTACGGAGATACCTCCCCAGCCGCTCTAGCTATTTGCTGAAGCCTCGGTACTATGGTTAGTCTAAGAGCGTCCGCTAGAACGCTTCTCTCACCCTCCGCGCAAGCTAGTGAAACACTCTTTAGATACCTAGAGAGTTTAGAGTACCCGCAAGCTTCTACAGGAATCAGCGTGGGGACCTCATCGATGTGTCCTAGTTCAACTAGTTCTTTGAACCCCTTGTATAGACCTAGAAATAGCGTTCCAGAAGCTACTGGCACCACTACTACCTCAAATTCACTCCCGGACTTCACGAGTTCTAGAGCTACATCCTTTATTCCCTCTATAAAAAACGGCTCAACTACGTGACCGACGTAAACTCCACTTCGATCTTCGAGAGCGGCTTTGTGGGCTTCATCTCTCGTTTTAACGGTCCTTAACTCCGCTCCGAAGGCCTTTATAAGCCTTAACTTCCCCGCCGGAGCATCGGCTGGTGCGTATATTCTGGCCTTAATACCCGCTCTAGCTGAGTATGCTGCTGTAGCTATTCCAGCATTTCCTGAAGAGTCTTCAATAACAGTTCTCCAACTCGCTGCTAAGGCTCTCGATATAGTTAAAGCAGCTCCTCTATCTTTAAAGGAACCCGTCGGATTGAGAAATTCTAACTTTAGTAAAAATCTTCCGTGATCGATTAGCGGCGTTCTACCTTCACCTAGAGTGACTTTCTTGAGTTCTCTCAGTACGAGGCTTTCAATACCTCTCCGAGAGATTTCTCCGAGGTTTACCTCTGCGAAAAGAGGTTCCCCACACCTAGAGCACGTATGGTTCGTAGAGAGAGTATCGAGTTCTAGACCGCACCTCCAGCATTTAAGTGCGTACGTACGTCTCCCGTAAGAGGTAGAGATTCGCAAAGCTTTTAAAGGTCTAACCTACTAGGTTTAAGGGTAGATAGGGCATGGAGTACATATACGCGTCGCTACTACTGCACTCAGCTGGAAAAGAAATAAGTGAGGAATCACTAAAAAGAGTGCTTGAAGCTGCGGGAATACCAATCGATGAAGTTAGAGTAAAGATGATCGTAACGGCACTAAAAGAGGTAAATATAGCTGATGTAATTCGCCAGGCAACAGGCTTCGCTCCCGCAGTAGCCATACAACCCGCAGCTGCGACACCTGTACAAGCGCAGACCAAGCCTCCCGAAGAGAAGAAAGAGGAGGAGAAGAAAGAAGAAGTTGGAGAAGAAGCTATTGCGGAAGGTATATCAGCTCTATTCGGTTAGCTTGATACTAGCGGTAGATTGTTTTGCTTGACGATAAAGACAGAGCTATTCTAGCTCTACTTTCTAAGAACGCCAGGATAACTATATCTTCAATAGCTAGTCTCATAAAAATGTCGGATGTAGCTACAAAGAAGAGGTTAGTAAAGCTTGAAAGCAAAGGCGTTATTTTAGGTTACAGACCTATAGTAAATCCGAGAGAACTCGGGTATGAAGCTATAGCTTTCATAGGACTAAACACGGAACCGGGTAGGGTCGTAGAAGTTGCGGAAGTTCTATCCAATAGAAGAGACACAACGTTCGTAGCTATAGCATCCGGAGATCACGAAGTAATAGCTGAACTATGGGCTAGAAACACTAAGGAACTACTGCAGAAAATCAAGGATCTGGAGAAGATTAGCGGAGTTAAAGAAATATGTCCAGCTATTATAGTTAACGTAGTGAAGCAATATACATCTATTCCGGAAGAGTTCATTACGGAAAGCTCCGAGCGAGAGAGCGCAAGTAGCTAGCTCACTCACTTTCTACACACTGAAGTAGACGATAGTCCACTAACCGCAGAGTAGCGGGGGAAACTGCGCCGAGGTCTCCACGGTAGAGTAACCTACGCGAATTTCTCTCCGGTACTTCGTTTCTACTCGGAATTTATTGTTAAGCTCTCAGTCTTAGGGGTAGGTGAATTGGAACGTAGGAAGATTAAAGTAGTGAAGCTCGGAGGCTCTGTAATTACCGTTAAGGATGCGTACAGATCTCTTAGAGTAGATGTCGTTCGTGAACTTATTGGTGAGCTAAGCTCGTTCTACAGAGATTACGGGGAGAGATACGGTTTAGTAGTTATCCATGGTGGAGGCAGCTTCGGGCACCCGGTGGTTAAGGAATGTATTTCCAGGTACGGCGCGATATATAGAGACTGCTATACGGCTACCGCTGATTCTATGGATACACTAAACTACGTTATTAGAAAGTATGCTGTAGTAAGTGGTTTACCGGCGGTATCTCTACCTCCTAGAAGCTTCTGCTTTCTTCACTCCGGGAGACTTACCTGCTTTACTAAGACTCTAAGCGACCTCCTATCTAAAGAACTAGTTCCACTTACGTACGGTGATGTAGTTTCCTCAGACCGAGGGTTTGAAGTACTTTCAGGTGATACGCTGGCTTGGTATATTGCTAGCAAGCTAGACGTAGATGAAATACTTTTCGTGACAGACGTCGACGGTCTATACAATAGCGACCCTAAAGTAAATCCCAGCGCTAGGAAGATAGTTCGAGCGCACGTTGATGAAGTCCTAGGTTTTCTTTCGCAGAGCTCTTCAAACGTGGATACTACTGGTGGTATGAAGAGAAAAATTTACGAGGGAAAAGCTCTAGGAGTTAAGAATATTAAAGTAAAAATTTTAAGTGGATTCATCAAAGGCGATCTTTATAGAGCTCTCACATCAAATAACTTTGCGGGTTCGGTCGTATGGTACTAGAAGGCGAGGAGAGTAAGAAAACTGTTAAGAGGAAGCTGGAGCACATAGAGATCGTTTACACAAAGCCTGTGGAGGGTCCTCTCGCAACATGGTTTGAGTACGTTTTCTTACCCCACAGAGCTCTACCGGTAGTAGAACCGGAGAAGGTCTCAACTCGCATAAGCTTTCTAGGTAGAGAAATCGAAGTTCCCCTCATGATAACTGGAATGACTGGAGGGGCTCCTGGAACTGAAGTGGTGAATAGGTCTCTTGCGGAAGCTGCGTGTAGGTACAGAATAGCGCTTGGTCTAGGTAGTCAGAGAGCCGCTCTGGAGTCCAGAGAACTAGCCTATACGTACAGTGTAGTCAGAGACGTGTGCGCTGAGATACCCGTCGTAGGTAATATAGGTATTAGTGAGTTAGCTAGGTACGGACCTGAGGTCGTTGAGCAGCTCACATCTATAGTGGAGATAGACGCTCTAGCGGTACATCTAAACTACTTTCAAGAAGTAGTTCAACCAGAAGGTTTAGTCTACATGTCTAAAGGACTGGAAGTTCTTTCTAAAGCTATTGATAGAAGCCCGGTACCAGTGATCGTCAAGGAAGTGGGGTTCGGTATTAGTAGAGAATTCGCAGCGGACCTCTATTCCGTAGGCGTTAGATACATCGATGTAGCCGGCTCTGGTGGAACCAACTGGGTACTCGTTGAGCTCCATAGAGCTGTAGATTCAGGCAACCTGGTTAAGCAGTACATAGCCGATGGGTTAAAGAGTGTTGGAATACCTACCGCCGCATCAATAACTGAAGTTAGGAGTGTTTCAGAAGACTTCTTTATTATTGGAAGCGGGGGTGTGAGGTCTCCGTACGATGCCGTGAAAGCTCTAAGGCTAGGTGCTAGTATGGTCGGTATAGCTAGACCCGTACTCGTAGCTTACTTAAGAAAACACCTCAATGAGTTTCTAAAAGCATTCGTACTCGGTATTAAGTCACTGCTAGCTTCGCTTGGAATTACCACGCTGCGCGATATCGAGAAGTGCCCTATAGTGGTGACCGGCCCGCTCAAGGACTGGATCACCTCTAGGAAGATAGCGTATTTAAGCAAGACTTAGAATCTGTCTGAACTTCCCGATTTAAAACCGGACGTGCGGGTCGGTAATGGAGGTCTAGAAAGCCGTTAAAATTGGTTAATAGTGAACTGGTAGCAGTATAGTTTAGGTGACTATGTGTGAGCGAGAACTACAGCATGTTTCCGCGCATGTATTCTGAGTCCTTACTCTACGTCGACCTGGTTGATATAGTGTCTGCCTACAGAAAGTTCTTTAAGCTTATTTATCTAAGTAAAATTCTCGGCATCCGCGAAGCTCCTTTAAGTAAGTACGCTAGTGGGAAGATTAAACCGCGGGCTAGTAAGTCTCTTTCTATGGTTAGAGCTTTAACTAGCATAGACTTAGTTAAAAAAGCTGTAACTGAGTACATAAAGAATGAGAGCTTACTAGATCTGCTAACGGATGTTTACTTCACTAAGCTAATAGCTCTATCGATACTCGAGAGAATAATTAGCGTATTTCATGGAAGTAGGGTTGAGGCGGTGCTGGCTTCAAGTGAAGCAATACTAATAGCTTCACATCTATCTCACAGACTGAAATCTCCACTACTGAACCTACACGCAGTACGTGGAACCGCTAGATTAAAGAATCTCGGAAATAGTATAATAATCTTAGTTATGGCAGACAATGAAATTGTGAAAGAACTTTCGAGAATCAAGATGGAGGGTAGAAGAACTGATATAAGGTACATCTTCTCGTTAATATATACGAAAGAACTGACAACACTCTCATCGATATTTCCAAACGCAGTTGTAGACCATCTAGTCGGGACACTTGCGTATGGACATAAAATTTAAGGAAACTGAATTGCGATGAGGAGACTGGGTCCTCTGCGGGTCCGTCTGGATTCAAATACCGTACTCCAAGAAATTCGCACGATTACTCTATACCTTTTTAAGCCACCTACCTCGTAGTAGGGTTGCAGGAAGGCGTGTGGCGGTAAATATAGTTGTTGGAGTAATTGGTGATGAACTCTCGGAGGACTTAGTTAGGTTAGTGTGGGAGGTAGCTCAAAGAATTTTTAGAAAATACAAACTGGAAGTATACGTAGTGCCCGTAGTAGTTAGCTCTAGGTATCCGTATATTTCAATTAACGGTATTAGAGTAGTTGTTAAGAGTCCTCCAAGTGCTTCAGAACTGGAAGACTTGATACTATCCGTAGCTATGTACACTGATAGTGAGGGAGAAGATGAGGTAGACCTAGTAGCATCAATAGAAGACCCTACATTGGCTGACGCTATTCTAGTGTCCTACTGACAAATATCGCATATAGATACCTCCGACCACTTACCATATCTTCCAGCTAGCAGTACGTCGTGCTTCTTAAGAAACTCTCCTATTTCTTTAGCATCACTCCTTAACCTAAAGTACTTAGAGTAGAAAGACCTGAGAAAAACTATAGGTTCTTCTATAACTTTGAGTCTCTTAAGTTCAGCGATGGCTCTATTGGTAAGCTCCGCTCTTAAGGACTTTCGGTCGAATGGTATGAATGCGTAGACTGTCCGACCTATTGGTGTTTCTCTATAACTAACAACTAGACCTAGAGAATAGCCTCTATGTCCAATAAACATCTTCGCAAACTCCCTAAGTCCGACTTTCCCAACCAAGGCGAGAATGTAAGCTGAAGCATATGTTAGCTGACTACTTAAATCGCTCAATCCAGCCTTAGTTAGGAAGTAGTGTAGAGGTAGGGTATTTACGAGTTCCCCGTACTCTAGTTCCCGGTGGTACGTCTTCACAGTTTTTGACTCTAGGTCTATTCTCGAAATAGGTGAGAATACTCTACCAGCTCTCGATTTTCTAAGAAAACTTCTGTAGCAATCACATACACGTCTCTCTGGAAGTAGAAGTCTTCCGCAGAAACTCAGAAAAGAACTATCTACATCACCCATTTTTTCTCTAACTCCAGATTCCGGTCCTTCTATAACTACCTCAACATCAACTTCTTCGAAGACCTCGCCGAAGATCTCGTAGCAGCATTTTCTAGTTAAGAATACTGGCACTCTATCTAGGCAGGACGAACCGAGGGTCCAGCCGTAGAGGTCGCTCCCACCCTCCCATATATCAACGATAACATCGTTTTCTCTAGCTAGAGTGTTCGATGTTAGTGAATTTCCTAAGAATATCCTCTCTACCCTCTTCACTCCTCTCCCTTTCTGCTGACACTCGTATCTTCTTATACCTTTTAGCGTGCCAGTGAGTTCTCATATGGTACACTAGGTCTTCTACAGACGTAAATAGAGGTGCGTCAGCGACAGGTAGATTCCCCTCTCGATTTTCAGGGCAGAGCTCCTCTATTTTTATGGTACTACAGATCGGGCAGATAATTAGGGATGTAGTTATGTCGTAGCACGTAGTAATGGATATTCCATGTGACTTAAAGTCTCTCCTAATCCACCTAGGTTCCCAGAGACTCACTAGCTTTCTCCCTTCAAACCTCTGAGCTTAGCTAGAAATTCCTCTAGTTTCCCGACGTCAACATCGTAACCCAGATTCTTTAACTTGTACAGTAAAGCTAGTCTAAGAGCGTCACTACGGCAATCTACAATGCCAATTCTTACTAGATAATCAATAAATTCTACAACACTCCTAGGAAGTCTAACGGAGACCAAAGCATCAGTATTCACGTAAACCCCTATATAACACACAGTACATTAATAAATATTGTTTACGCGTGACTATCTGCGAAACTCTACTCTCTGTAGTTTCTCAAGCCTAGAATAACGCTAAGATCAGGGTATACTAAGCTTAGAATCTCCGTTAGATCTAGTGATATGTCCGTACCGATAGTTACCCTAGCACTCTTTATTTCCTCTCCGTCTTTGTGTACGTATATCTTGACCGAGTACTTGTTTAATATCGAGGAAGCTATACCAGCGTTCCCGCTTTCGAAAAGTCTCCTTACGAGAGCTAGTAAGCTTCGCGCTAGGTCTTTTCCACAACTTCTTAGCTCGCTCGCTCTTTCTAAAATAGCTAGTGTTACAGCTACGGTAACGAAGTCTCTGGATTCGTTAGATATGTAGACGATATTATCGAGATCCGAGCACTCTATTCGATTAAAGAGAGCTCTAACTACGTCATCAAGACTTCTAGCAATCGAAAACTGAGTTTTTTGAGAAACGATCGCATCTACAAATTTCATGACACTCGCGCCGTATTCTCCGGGAAGGGAGTTAGCTACGCTAAGAACGACTCTAATGTTCTCATCTACGTCTCTCTCTAGAAAATCCGATAGAACCTTAAATATCCTTACAGCGCATTCTTCACGTTTTTTACAAGAACGCAGTATTCTCTGAATTTTATCGAGGAGGAGTCTTCTCTTAGTAGGATGGTCTTGCGCGATCTTTAAAAAGTCCAGTACGGTCATTCTCCATTCCCTACGGTCCACTTCTCTTAGCGATCTTAACGCATTCCGAGACAATCCTATTAACAACATCCCGATGCTCCAGTCTAACGTGTCTCTCAGGGTTCGTGACGAGAGATCTCTTACATATAGTACAGTAGTACCCGCCGGGAACTCTAACTACGATTGGAACTAGGTTGCTGAGAGAGTTGTACGAGCACTTAATAACGTACTGCGCGATTCTGTGGTTCCCAGCTTTCTCAATTACTCTCTGTATGTACCCTCTCAACTTAAACTTCCCTATTTTGTACTTATGACTTAAGACAGAAGGCGATTCACTATCTATTAGATACTCTTTGAGTGCGTGAAGTGTGATGAAGTCTCCCGCTAGTACTTTAATTACTAGGTACCTTAGAGCTTCTACAAAGTTCTCACTCATTCCAACACCTAACGTTTCTCTCACCTAGGTCTTCTTTTAAAGCGAGTAACCTAATCATCTCCAAGATATCGAACCATGGCGCTAATCTAGACTTCACTAACTTCATCCACGTCTTCATAGAAGATGGGTATTTAAGAATAAAACTGAGTAAAGCAAGTACTTCACCATAGCATCTGAGTTAAGACTAATAGCGTGACCGATATCGGGTATTACGTGGAGTTCAAACGTCTTTCCAAGCTCCATAAGTTTGTAAGCGAACTTCATAATCGGCCTCAGCGGGCATCTCGAGTCATTCTGGGGGTGAATTATGCATATTGGTGACCTAATTCTATCTATGTACGTAATGGGCGACCTCTCCGCAAACAGCTCCTTCTTCCCAGCGAATAGTATCTCATCATATCTCTTAAAGAAAGCATCGGCAAGTTCGTAATCTTCAATCCAATCAGTAACTCCAGCACCAGCAATACCGCACTTCCACATCCCCGGGTACTTTACCATAGCCATAAAGCTTAAGTAGCCCCCGTAACTGTAACCAAAGACTGCCAGTTTCTCTCGGTCGGCTACTCCAGCTTTAACTGCCCACTCTACTGCGTAAACAAGGTCTGCGAGATCTCCACCTCCAGGATCGCCGAGATCGAGTTTTCTAAACTTCTCGCCATAGCCTGTAGACCCTCTGAAGTTGGGAGCTACTACATGGTAGCCTAGAGAAACTAGTAGGGCTAGTATAGGTGACCAAGCATTAGAAACTTCTGCCCACGGACCTCCGTGAGGGTACGCTACTGTCGGTCCCGGCGTCGGCACTCTAGAACTTACTAGAACGTACGTGGGTACTCTCACATCACCTTCTGATTCTACCTCTACGTAGAGAACGTCCCGTAGAGATTCCGCTATTTCGCGAGGAACGCTGCCGCCGATAATAACTTCGTAGTGCGAAGGTCTTGAGTACACTTTAAGTACTCTAGGCGGGTCTCTCATCGAAGTATGGGTTACGTAAACACAGTCTTCGCCTACATCAGCATTTAAAACAATTCCTTCAGGAGTCTCAACCTCAGCACCATCTACAAATAACTTCGAATTACCGCGCTTCTTACCGATAGCCCATACTCTACCGTCGGATGTCCACCCAAAATCGACGTACTCGACCGGGTCGAACTTCTCTAGGTCGTCGTGCTTCACTCTGACCTTACCGATCCCCCCAGTTTCTATGTCGTAGATGTAGAGTTTGAATCTATCTAGATCTTCGAAATTACTTTCAAATAGTACCTTAGACCCGAACAACTTGGGGTCTCTGTTAACACTACCATCTCTTGGTGTGTAGATCTTCATTTCGCGGGAAGCTATGTCTATGAAGAAGAGCTCCGTTGTAAACGGATCTTTCTTAAGGTGCCCTGATCCAACGATGTACTTCTCATTGACGTCGGAGACCGTTTCCCGCCCACTAATCTCCACCACACTCTCAGCCACGCCGTTGGAAGTCTTAGACATGTACACAAACGCTCTCGGTC
The DNA here is from genome assembly GCA_026419835.1 of Sulfolobales archaeon. Classification (GTDB taxonomy): domain Archaea; phylum Thermoproteota; class Thermoprotei_A; order Sulfolobales; family NBVN01; genus DRZP01. The sequence goes on from JAOAKQ010000003.1 coordinate 227,078, forward strand.
CGACCGACCCGGACCAGGCAACTCTGAAACCGTCGTACCCTAGCCCTACAATTCTGTGTGGTTCAACTCCTTCAGATAGATTGATTTTTCCTCCAGATACTACATCCACGCCGTAGACTAGAACTTTCTCGTAACCCTTACTGACATCCACCGTGTAGAGAGCTACGTTCGAATTTCTCGAAGTTCTCAAGATCATGTAGACAGGCTCGTCAACGAGACCTACAATTCTCCCAGCGGCTGGTTCTATGGCATAGAGCTTATAGACACCTTCTTGAGTTGAACTAAAGACTACGTGTCCACTTCTAGTTAGACCTACGAGATAGTATCTGGGGACTGAAACCACTTTCTTAATTAAATCAGAAACTCTCTCTACATCCAATCACGCACCACCACTACATTTGCGAAGACATAGGAATATATATACCTTGAGGAAGTTGCAGAAGTCGGTGTTCTGTATGGCTAGAACCGTAGTTAGGGTGCTCGTTAACGGCTACGGAGTCATAGGTAAGAGAGTAGCTGATGCCGTTCTTCGCCAACCAGATATGAAGTTAGTTGGAGTAGCTGATGTAGTAGCTGATTGGAGAATAAAACTCGCCGCAGCTAGGGGATTCCCAGTGTATGCTTCACTTACTGATAGAGTTGTTGATATGGAGAAGAAGGGTCTTAGAGTAGGTGGAGTTCTAGAAGATCTCCTCAAAAGAGGTGAAGTAGATGTAGTAGTAGACTGCGCTCCAGCTAAAGTGGGTGCTAGAAATAAAGAGCTGTACGAAAAACACGGTGTTAGAGCAGTTTTTCAGGGCGGTGAGAAACATGAAGTTGCCGGGGTATCGTTCGTCGCTCAGAGAAACTACAGTGAAGCACTAGGACGCCAATTCGTTCGAGTTGTTAGCTGCAATACTACCGCTATATGTAGAGTAGTTGGTGGAATTCACGAGAAGATCGGTGTGAAGAAAGCTAGAGTGGCGATATTTAGAAGAGCTGTAGATGTGTGGGAATCGAGCAGAGCGGGTATTATGAATACCGTAGTACCGGAACTGCAGGTACCCTCACACCACGGACCGGATGCGAGAACCGTAATAAAAGACCTAGACATAGTGACCATGGCAGCTAAGGGAAGTCACAATCTATACCATCTACACATAGCAATGATTGAAACCAAGAGCAGAGTATCCGTTGAGGACGTGGTGAGAGTTATTGAAGAAGAACCTAGAGTAGTATTCGTAAGTGGTGAAGACGGTGTTGAAGGACTAAACAGCATCTTCGAGATCTCCAGAGACTTGGGTAGACCGCGCGGCGATCTCTACGAAATACCTGTGTGGAGGGAGAGCGTATCGACTTCGAGCGATGGAACTGAAATCTACATGATGTGGGCAACTCCTAACGAATCAAACGTAGTTCCCGAGAATGTGGATGCTATAAGAGCCGTAACTGAGCTAGAGAAAGAAGCTAAAATATCAATCTCTAAGACCGATAGTAATCTCGGAGTAATAAAGAGAATTTACTGATACTACACGTCTTACAATGGAGCTCGTCGCTCGCTATTCGTAACTTATTGAGCTCTACCTACCTGCCGCAATTTTAGTGCTTAGAATCCTCTCACCCGATTCTAAGTCGGTAATGGATGCCGTAAGATCTTCACAATCTATAATACCGTACGTCTTTCTACTAGCTAAGTACCCGGAGAGAGTTCCCGGATTGATTAGATAGCTATTGCGTATTTTCTCTATTTTAAATCTGTGAGTATGCCCGTAGAGCACTACATCGTAATAGCCACCACACGCTACTCCATACGCGATCTTCTCCGTGAGTTCAACTGATTTAAATCCGTGTAGGAGAAAAGCTTTTAACCCGCAAAGGTCAGCTTCTTCAGGCTGGTCGTAGACCTCCTTAGCAATTCTGCTGAGAAGAACTTTATCTCCATCGTTATTTCCAAGCACTACCTTAAGATTGAATTTAGGTGGGAGAGATTCCGAGATTAGTTTCAGCGTGAATGGTGAAACTATGTCACCTAAATGAATGAGAAAACCACTGCTAATAAAAGAAGACTTCAGTACGTCGAGAAATCTCTTGACAGCGTCTATATTATCGTGAGTGTCTGACACTATGAAAAACTTCAAGCCGCTACCCCAGAATGTGCTTCGATAGATTAAAATAGCTGCACTCGGCTTCTAGAAGTACTCAAACGGTCTCCTACTACCTCTATATTCGCCAACAATGTTTAGCTTGTATCCGCAGTTAGGACATCTATTTTCAGAAAGTAGTTTCCACTCGAGAATGTAGAAACCGTATCTTCTCACTACTAAGTGCTTACACTTAGGGCAGTACGTGTGCTCTAGCTTGTGACCCGGGACATTGCCTAAGTATACGTGTTTCAATCCTTCGGCTGTAGCTACCTGAGCTAGCTTCTCCATGGTTTTAACATCTGTAGGGGGTAAATAGCCTAGTTTGTAGTGCGGGTAGAACCTGAGTAGGTGGAATGGCGCTTCATCACCTAGATTTTCTACTATCCATCTAGCCAACTTCCTTATATCCGCGAGGTCTTCACCGTACTTGGGAATTACGAGATTCGTGATCTCTACGAAGATCTTTTTCTCCTTCATAGCCAGTAGAGTCTGAAATATAGGCTCTGGGTCGTGGACCCCCATGAACTTAACGTAGAAGTCTTTCCTACCTCCTCCCTTGAAGTCGACCGTAGAGGCATCCATGTATTTTGACAGCTCCGCTAGAGCTTCCTCCGTGATATAACCGTTAGTTACCATAGTATTGAAGAGGCCTTCACGCTTCGCGATTTTAGCTACGTCATACATGTACTCGTAGAATATCGTTGGTTCGTTGTATGTGTAGCTAACACCATCGCTCCTAGTTTTCTTGGCTAGTCTAACTAGTTCCTCTGGGTCTACGTACTCACCGAATATCTCGTTCCTTCTCGACTGCGAGAGAGTCCAGTTCTGGCAGAAGGAGCACATAAAGTTACATCCAGCTGTAGAAATAGAGAGTACCGCAGACCCCGGGTTGAAGTGCATTAGAGGTTTCTTCTCTATAGGATCGACGTTGGCTGCTGTTAGTAATCCGTATACGAGTGTGTAGAGCGTTCCGTTTTCGTTGTATCTCACTCCACAAGCCCCAAAGCCACCACTAGCGATCGGGCACCTCTTATAGCATAGGCCGCACCTAACCTTACCTTCCCCCAGCTTCTCCCAGAATCTAGCTTCGCGAACCCATGGTTCATTTAGCTTCGGTCTCATATCTACCTACGACCGCTTCTCCCTGATTTTCTTTGCTGTAGAGCTTTTAAGAGCCTTAAGTATTGTTTGCTTCGTAATCACACCAACCAATTCCTCGCCGCTACTAACTACGGGTACCGCATCTAGATTGTTTCTAACTATTATCTGCGCTACTTCAGCTAGATCTTCTTCTAGCTTAGCTGACACTATATCCGCATTCATTATTTCAGAGACCATGATGGCTGGGTATACCTTAATAGATGTTTCGAATCCTCTGGGTGATATGCCTCGAATTCTTAGAGGTTTCTTTATAGTTGGCGAAGTTATACTTAGAAATGCTAAGTCCTTCGCAGTTACAATACCCATAACTCTTCCCCTATCTACGACAACTACCGGCTGCCCCATAGCTGCCTTCTCGGCGGCGTAGAATACTGAGTGCTCCGGACTACACGTCGGGATCTCTTTCTCGACGTAGTCCGCTACTGTATAGAGTCCACCGAAATTTTCAGCGTAGGCTCTCACTAAATCCGTTCTCGTAATTATACCGGCTATCTTCATAGTCGCAATATCTCTCACTATAACGAGAGACCCTATTCCTTTCTCAAGCATTCTTCTCGCCGCGTATGCCACACTCTTAGTGGGTAGAATAGCGTAAACGGGCTTAGACATTATGTCCTGCGCTCTAATATCAGTTAGAGGTTTGTAGAGCCACTTCCTGTTGTACATCAGCTTAACGAAATCGCTCTTACTGATCATCCCGTAAGGTTTCTCGTCTACCGATACGACGATGTGCCCGACCTTGTACCTCAACATAAGATTTCTAACTCTCGCTAAGCTGTCTTGAGGATGCGCTACAACCACCGGATAGCTCATGTATCTTTCTACCCTTATCCTCACGAGCATCACCCTAGAACCAGAGTACCGCGAACATAATATCGCGTTCCGTTATAATTCCTCTAAGAACTTCACCCTCAACTACTAATCCGTAGTCCAGGTTCTTTTCGAGCATCGACCTAACTAGGGTCTCAAGTGGAGCTTGAGGCTCGACTATTACTACATCTTTTTCAGCTATGCTCGAGGCCTCAATACTGAGAGCTTCACTCAAATCACCACTCTTCGAGATTTCGTATATTCTGTGAGACCCTATGAAATCTAGTACACTACGCCACGTAATTACACCTCTCACCCTACCTTCACTAGCAGTCAGCGGTATTCTTCTAACTCCAGTTGAAACCATTAGCTTATGTATTTCTAGTAGAGAGCTTCTTTCATCAGCTGTAATAACGCTCTTGGTCATAAACTCGCTAACCGGTCTCTTACTAATTCTACCAGAGTACAGCCTAACTACACTACCTTCAGTTACAACTCCTAATAGTCTATTGCTAGAATCTAGAACCGGTATGAGTCCGTACCCCAGTGTAACCATTAGCTCTAGAGTTTTTCTAATGGTATCACTTATGCCAACATGTACGACATTTCTACTCATAAGTTCTTCTACTGGTATTGAGAGAGCTCTGTAGAGATTATTCTTGTATCGCTCAATCGCTATCCTATACCTACCGCCCCCACCTAGATAATCGGCTATGTCGTGAAACGTTAAAATACCCGAAAGCTCTCCAGCTCTAACTACCACAGCCGCTCTGAAATTCGCCTCCCACATACTCTCAATACACTTCAACAGAGGTGTCTGCGGCGATACTACCGGTACGTCCACCACTAGTAGGGATCTAAGCTCAGGTTCTCTCTCTCGAATAGTGGTTTTAAAGTTCGGCTTTCCATCACTCCTCAACCACCTAGCTCTTTCATACATTCTCCTAGGATTGGGTAACTTCATAGCTTCACCTACTTTTCAGTTTTAGATAAGCCCTACACACATCACTTCTATCGACAATACCAACCAAAACACCCTTATCGTTTACTATTGGTACTCTGCCTATGTTATTTCTAGCCATAAGTTCAGCCGCTGAGAAGAGGTCGCCGCTCTCTTTCAGAGTTAGAGCTGGGGATGTCATTGCTTCCCTTACCTTCGCCGGGGACCTCGGTCCTGATTCTGATTCTAGCTCTATTCTCGTATATCCCTTCTTTAGTAAGTCGTGCTGAGTTATGATACCGACCACCTTGAGGTCCTTCTCAGAGCGCACTACTGGAAATCCAGCGTACTTCATTCTAATCATTTTTCTCCACAACTTTGTTATTGGGTCTTCGGGTGTGAAGTACTCGACGTTCACCGACATGTACTCTCTAGCCAGTCCAAGTCTTCTAACTTCCGAGAGCTCCAGCAGGGCGCTTCTTATAAAACTATCTATCTCTAAAACACCTTCGTATCTGTTACTAGGTGAAACTACGGGAACGTACCACTCATCTAGTTCTAGCATAACTTTGAGAGTAGCCCAGAGGTCTTCATCTAAACCGAAAACAATCTTCGGAGACTCCATAACATCTCTAACTAGTGTGTTTGACTTCGTAGAGGTGATCGTTAAGACGCTCTCCCTAGTTACTACTCCAACAACCCTCCCTTCATCCACTACCGGAATCATTCTCAAACCCAGGTCTCGCATCAAAGACCGAGCGTGAGTTAGTAAGTGGTCTCTACCTACAGTTGGATATCTAGCACTTAGAAGACTCTTAACGCGCATACCTATACCGGTAAAAATTTGCGCTCGAAATTAATAACTACCTAAATTCACCAACCTCGTAGTAAGCGAACTCAGCCTGATGTACGTAAAGCTAAGAACGCGTCTCTCAGATTTGTGATTTCCCATAGCACCGAGTCTATGACTGGAAGCCGAAAATAAGAATATATTTCTCCGTGAAGTATAGTTCGTAGACGTGATGACGCTCGAAAGGCCGGATTCGTGAAGATCTCACGCAGGGCTGATGACGCACACGCTGCGCCGCAAGGGATGAAGATGTCTGCCGCATTTGAATGATGATGTTCGCGAATCCCCGCCTGACCTTCCTCTAGTGTTTTCTAAGGGATTGAGAACCAACCAGTTACGTTTTTAAAACTGGAGTGGCAGCTAGTTTCAGGTATTGAGCGAATTTAAGAGTATGTGGCTTCGGAAAATGGGAAGAAAGTTTGGATGAAGACGCGGTCAAGAAGTACCTAGCCGCTGGGGGAATCGCTGAGAAAGCTAAAGATAGAGCGATGAGGGAAGCTAAGCCGGGAGTAAAGATACTCTCTTTAGTATCAATTCTCGAAAACTACATAGTAGAACTCGGTGGTAATCCCGCTTTTCCAGTAAACGTGTCGGTCAATAATGAAGCCGCTCATAGAACGGCCTATATAAACGACGAGAGCACGCTACCTGAAGACGGTGTTGTTAAGATCGATATAGGCGTTCATGTAGATGGGTTTATTGCGGATACAGCTATAACCGTCTGCTTCTCGGAGAAGTACCGCGAGCTCGTAGAAACCACTAGAGAAGCTCTAGAGAAAGCTCTAAGAGCGGTTAAACCCGGTATTCGAGCTTCGGAAATAGGGTTCGTTATAGAGAAGGTGGTTCGCGGTAGGGGGTTTAAAGTTATCAGAAACTTGAGTGGACATAGCTTAGCTGAATACACGATTCACGCGGGTGAAACAATTCCCAACTACAGAGATAGTCTTAACTTCAACCGCATTCGCCCTGGAGTTGCGTACGCTGTAGAACCTTTCGCATCAACTGGGCGTGGAGTGGTCTACAACGAGAAGAGAGTGAATATTTACTCTATTAGACCGACATTTCTGTTTAAAGAGATTTCTGGTGAGCACGTGCTGATGAGCATATACAAAAAGCGTAGAACGCTTCCATTTTCAGAGAGATGGTTTCCGGAATTAGCTACGCTACTAGGAGTAGATGGATTTCGCGAGCTACTGAAGGAGCTATCTAGGGCTGGCTATCTGATACCGTACCCAGTACTGAGCGATATTCCGGGAAGTTTCGTAGCTCAGTTCGAAGACACTGTTCTAGTACTAGACGATGGATCTGTAATAGTAACTACGAATAGAGCTATTCTCTAGAGCTAGGCCCTACTCCAGCATTCCTTAGATTTGAGAAGATCTTAGAGATAAGTGAGGCTCTAGGTACAGCTAACTTAGTTTCAGATAGACAGCGTGTAATCCAGTTAGCCCCCCCACCAGCGGTAAAGTACATCGTTAAGACCTTCTCCGAAGATTTCTTGAAGTTTTCGCAGATATCTCTAGGAGTTTCAGCTGATGTTGGAACGTAAGCCACTACTACAACATCGTAGTGCTCTCGTAAGTTATCTGTTTGAAGAACTTTCACTAAGTCCGCAGACTTAGAATCTCCGCCGAAGTCCAGAGGATTACTTCCACTGAAATCCCTTCCTACAGCTTCCTCTATTTGCTTTCTTAATTCGATATCGATTTGAGGTAGTTCAACACCGGCTCTCTCTAGGTATGAAGCTACTAGTATACCGTATCCTCCGGAGTTCGTTATTAAGAGAACTCTGCGTAATCTTCCTTCTCTAGTTCTAATTCTTCTCAAAACTTCAACAATAGATACCGCCTCCTCGATATCTTCCTCTACTACAGCACCCGACTGCCTTACTGCAGTTTTGAAAACTTCATAGGAAACTGCCAGACCGCCCGTATGTGAGAGTACGGCACTAGAACTAACGGTACCCCACCCTCCCTTAACGACCGCCACCGGCTTATGCTTCGAGAGGTCCCTCAGGGACTTCATAAACTTCTTTCCATCTTTAACCCACTCGACGTAGAGAACGGTAGCATCCGTGTAGGTGTCTTCAACAAGTCCCTCAACGACTTCTTCTATTCCAACATCTAATCCGTTACCTATACTTACGAAGTAGCTGACGCCGGACCCGAGCTTCTGAAGTTCGTACATAGCTACGCCTCCAACAGCGCCACTATGTGATATAACTGCTACTCTCCCGGGAGTTGGCAGTACCTCAATACTTGCGTGAAGCTTAGCTGGTGACGATGTTATACCAGCTGAGTTGGGTCCTATAATTCTCATTCCGCAGTCGGCGGCTCTTACCTTTAGCAGTTCTTCTAGGTCTCCGCGACCTTTTTCTCTAAATCCAGACGAGATGATTACAGATACGCCCACATCTTTTCTACATAGATCCGCGATCAGATCGGGTACTTGAAGTGCTGGAATAGCTACTACAGCCACATCTATCTTACCCGGTACATTCCTGGGGGACCTGTAGCACTTAAACCCTAGGACTTCATCGTACTTAGGATTTACGGGATATACGTCACCTTCGTACCCGAACTTAACTATATTGCGTAGCAATTCGTAACCTATTTTTCCCTCAATAGGTGAAGCACCAACTATAGCTACCGAATCTACTCTACGTAACTTAGAGACTATGTTATCCGACCCTACAGCCTCTCCCAACTCTACGGTACTAGATTATAGAGATAAATACGCTACTCAAGAGTTCGTAAAACTTATATAGTTAAGTGAGTACCTCACCACGGTGGTATTTACGGGAGGTGGGAAGACTAAGAAACCCCTGAGTGTGATGGATAAGGAAGCTAGAAAGAAAGAAAAGGAAGCTGCGAAGAAGGTAGTGAAGGAAGAAAAGCCGAGTAAGAAGACCCAGGTAGAGCTAGGACTATCAGAGCAGCTAGTAAGAAGAGCTGCTAAGGTAGTTTCCGATTCTAAGATTGCGACTCCATCTTTACTAGCATCCGCGCTCGGAGTTAAGGTAAGTGTTGCCAGAGCTCTCTTAAGAGAAGTAGTAAAGTCCGGTGAAGCCGTTCTAGTTGCTAAGTACAGAGGGTTCCTGCTTGCTAAAAGCTCTCGTAGTTAGCTTCAGCTAGCTATCTAGAGCTTACCGCACTCGAATACAGTGTGCAACCCGAGACTTGGGGGTTTCAATTAGCGTTCAGCTGACTACCAATAGAGCTACTTACTCGTGAGCTGCTTTATACATGAAACGACGTCCCTATAGGAGCAGTCCGTACCTATAGTCGTTGTAGTACCGCAGTGTCTTGCCGCTCTACAGCCTAGGAGCTTCAAGCATTCAACAACTTTCTCTACTCTCGGAGAGTTTACTTTAAGCTTACTAGATAGCTGAACTACATCATAGGGAACTAGAGGTTTATCACTAACTTCGGCCGCTTGACACGCAAGCATCTTCGCCAGCTGATTTATAGTGCTCATATACGTAAAGGCTTCCAATACACCTTTAGATTTCTCTACAAGTTCCCGGTCCGTAAGCCCATCTATCCATAGAGGACCTACATAGCTTACTCTACTACCACACACACTACACTTCACCTCCTCAATTTGATGGGAGAATTCTCTAAAACCGCATACACTACAGTACTTTAAGTACCCCATACTTTTAGATAGCATAGAATCAGCCCTTCTAGCCCCCTTTCTAACCCTATAGAAAACTCTTGCGAAGTAGCTACTAATTGAGTACGTTAAAGGCTCTATAGACCTGTCCAATTCCGCAGCAACTCTAGCGGCATAACCTACTAAAACTCGCAGTGCCATGGTCTTAGAAACATCCGTTGGTACGAGGTTGCACCAGTATCTTCTACTTCCCGATGACGGTCTCGCTCCAGATAGAGAAGCCATGTCCGTCGCGGTAATACCTATGTACCCTCCATTTTTTACAGCCCAGGATGCAGCTCTAATGAAGGGTGCTGGAGAGCCGTAGGGGTCTATATCTACGAGATCCACCCTAACTCCAGACTTCTTGAGCTTGTACATAACTACGTTAGCGTCTTCGTTGACCGCTTCGACCTTCTCTTGAAGATTGTTTAGAGCGATGTTTCTAACTATCAATTCGTATGCCCTGGAATCAATGTCGTTAGCAAAACACTTCGATATGCTACCAACTTCGGAGCAGTAGCGTAGAGCTCTAACTCCAGTACCTGAAAGAGCGTCTAGTACGACAGCTTCCTTCAAGTTTAGTGCTGAAGCGACTAAGACGCTGAAGTCTCTACTGAGGACTGCCGCTGGATTATAGAAAACTGGTAGCCACGCAGGTTCACAAACTCCGTCAGGTCTTCTGTACCTACTTAAATCATAGGTAAGTAGGCGGACCCTACCTTCAACAACCTCGATCAAAGTGCTAGAACCGCACACAGCCACCACCCTCTTGAAGAATTCTTATAGAGATATTCTACTACTCTCGCACACACGCGGTAGTAGAGACGTGCTGTTATTTTCAAAAAGAAAATATGGATTAGCGCTCTGGTGTTCGAGTATAGGGTTTTAGTCTAGTTCAGGCTTGCCGGACCCCTTCTCCTCTTCCTCTTCCTTACCTTTCTTCTCTAGACCTTCCTTCTTTAGTGGTGAAGCAGCTATTAAGTCATCAACTTTCAGTATAGCCGTCGCCGCTTCAGTCGCGGCTCTAACTATCTGCTTCTTCACTGTAAGCGGATCTAGTACTCTGAGTTTTCTCATATCTTCAGCTATCTTACCATCGATTACGTTAATTCCAGCATACTTATTACCATCTGCGTGAAGTTTTCTAAGCTCCATCAGTGTTTCCAGTGGGTCCATACCGGCGGATTTAGCTAGAATTACCGTTATCTCTTCTAGAGACTCTGCGAATGCTTGTACTGCCAGCTGCTCCTTACCGCTCACGGTCTCCGCCCACTTTCTTAATTTCATAGCTACCTCTATTTCGGGAGCTCCACCTCCAGGTAAGACCTTAGACTCTCTCAGTACGTTTCTTAGAGCGTTTATTGCGTCATTAAGAGATCTTTCAGCATCATCTAGCAGCATATCGTTAGCTCCGCGTACTAGTACGGTTACAGCCTTCGGATTTCTACACCCCTCTATGAAGACCATCTTATCGTTTCCAACTCTTCTTTCTTCTACTAGTGCTGCGTACCCTAGGTCGCTCCCAGTTAGATCGCGCACACTGGTAACTATTCTTCCTCCCGTCGCTCTTTCTAGTTTCTCCATGTCAGACCTCTTAACTCTTCTAACTGCTAGTATTCCC
>JAOAKQ010000040.1 GCA_026419835.1 Sulfolobales archaeon
AGAATTGAAAGGTCTTTAATACATTGTTTTGCGACCTTTTTGAGCTCTTTTAAGAATCTGAACGATAGAATTGAAAGCGCAACGGCTTGCCTTTGATAATACCACCTCACATTTTCACACGCCTCGAATCTGAACGATAGAATTGAAAGTCTGTCTTTGAAGAGCGTTGGGATAGTAGCGTTCGTTAAATTTACGAATCTGAACGATAGAATTGAAAGGAAGTTCATACCCCCTGATGTATTCCTCCACCTTCTTCTTTATCTGAATCTGAACGATAGAATTGAAAGCGTTAGTTCCTCAACAATTTCGTCGAACTTCTTTTTCCTTTCCTCGAATCTGAACGATAGAATTGAAAGTTTATACAGTTTTATTACTCTGTGAACACTGTTTCCAATTTGCGGGGAATCTGAACGATAGAATTGAAAGTATATTGGAAACTCAATGTACTCATTACCTTCCTCGTCCTTCTTGAATCTGAACGATAGAATTGAAAGTACTACTTCATTGTCATCTACTTTTTCTGTAGCTTTCGAGAATCTGAACGATAGAATTGAAAGGAAACGGTGATTACAGAGACATGTAAAAACAACCCCGAACTAAGAATCTGAACGATAGAATTGAAAGTCGATATCCAACTTCGATTTGATCGGTTTCTCGGAAGAAATAGGAATCTGAACGATAGAATTGAAAGTGTTTCTGCTGCATATACATTAACCACTATCGCAGCAAACAGGAATCTGAACGATAGAATTGAAAGCGTTTTGTTATCTTCGGACAACCTGTACTTGACCTCGATCCTTTGAATCTGAACGATAGAATTGAAAGGATCAGAACTACATGTTTTACGATAGGGTTGTCTTCGATTTCGAGAATCTGAACGATAGAATTGAAAGATGTTGTAAAGCACTTCTCCTCCCTCCTCTCGTTCTTCTCCTTTCTCCTGAATCTGAACGATAGAATTGAAAGTTTTGTATGTTGTGCGTTCAATCCTCCTTGGCCCTGTGTTATGTATGAATCTGAACGATAGAATTGAAAGTCTGTAATTATAGTTTCGAGTTCGAAGGGCATTATCGCCGACTGGAATCTTCTAACTTGAATCTGAACGATAGAATTGAAAGGTAAACGTTATTTTGATGATGTCTCCTCCTTTATAATGTATTCGGAATCTGAACGATAGAATTGAAAGCTTCTCCACCATCTGTAAATTAGCTTCTCGGTCGCTGGGAATCTGAACGATAGAATTGAAAGATAGAAGATACATGTGTCGTATAGGTTGTAGTAGCATTTGATTTTAGGAATCTGAACGATAGAATTGAAAGTAAACTTAAATGTCTCCCCCCTTACGGTAAGCTCTCTAGAGAATCTGAACGATAGAATTGAAAGGAATAGATCAGTAAACGTTATTGATGCAGACCAGACCGCGTGCGTGAATCTGAACGATAGAATTGAAAGCGCTCAATTTTGCGTGGACCTATGTTGTATATTACCTCAATCTTTTTGAATCTGAACGATAGAATTGAAAGTATAACTTTTATTAATTTATCGTCCCTCCATACTTCAACTATCCAGAATCTGAACGATAGAATTGAAAGTTTTTGAGGATATGAGTATCGTTTGGGAGGCTCCTATCCTACGAATCTGAACGATAGAATTGAAAGTATAAGCGGCCGTCCCGCTTCCACCTGTAGACCAGTTTCTGAATCTGAACGATAGAATTGAAGGTGGTGCGTTTAAGAGATTGTTGTCTTTTAAGGGGTTGGTGTTGTGTAGTACGT
>JAOAKQ010000041.1 GCA_026419835.1 Sulfolobales archaeon
AGATTCAATAATTGAAATAGTGTACAATATAGGTCCAAGGAAGATTGAACGCTTTCAATTCTATCGTTCAGATTCCCTCAAACTTTTTAACCGCGAAACTAGAAAAAAGTGACTTTCAATTCTATCGTTCAGATTCTATGAAAACACAAACAATAATGTGAAAAACATCATAATTGCCTTTCAATTCTATCGTTCAGATTCCCGAAAGCTTGAGTTAGGGTTCGAGCTAACGCCACACGACATGCGACTTTCAATTCTATCGTTCAGATTCGCGATGGTATACCATCGGGTATACCATCGGGCTTCATTGACTTTCAATTCTATCGTTCAGATTCATAGCTGGCAAGGGACAGGAGTGACACATCGCGGCGTGATTACTTTCAATTCTATCGTTCAGATTCTTCGCAGTCCTCAACAACGTCGTATATCTCGCTTGGATTTGGCTTTCAATTCTATCGTTCAGATTCATGTTTGTTAGAAACAATATTCATGAAGCTTAGGGCGGCTCTTTCAATTCTATCGTTCAGATTCCTATCGGGAAAAACGACACAATCAACGTAATGATTAACTTCACCTTTCAATTCTATCGTTCAGATTCCTAATGACCCAACCGAGGTAATTGATAGATATAAAAGTTACAATATCTTTCAATTCTATCGTTCAGATTCTTAAGTTTCTCCAGTTCACTCATTTCACTCACTTCACTCATCTCTTTCAATTCTATCGTTCAGATTCCTGAGCGACTAGTCTACAAGTGGCGCCGTGACGGCCGCTTATACTTTCAATTCTATCGTTCAGATTCAGGAACTCTACTTCCGACTCCAGCTGGTGAACTCTCTGGTGTGATTACTTTCAATTCTATCGTTCAGATTCCTACAACATCGGACCGAGACGAGTAGAACGAGAAATAGCTGATGACTTTCAATTCTATCGTTCAGATTCAAGAATAATGGAGGAGCGGAAAAAGCGATTTGACGAAATTCTTGACAAAATTATGCTTTCAATTCTATCGTTCAGATTCGGAGAAGAAGTACTCGATAAGGTGGTGGACAGTGTCACACTTTCAATTCTATCGTTCAGATTCGTGGGAAGAGCGTGCCGGAGGACCGGTATACGCTCCGATGCCCTTTCAATTCTATCGTTCAGATTCTTATCGCTTGCAAAGAATGTAGAGACGTTGAAAGAACTAAAAACTTTCAATTCTATCGTTCAGATTCTAGTGGTGGAGATCTTTGAATGAAGTCGGTGTAAGAAAAGCTTTCAATTCTATCGTTCAGATTCTTTTTGAAAACAAATTCTCTCTTGGTGAAAAGATGAGTTGCTTTCAATTCTATCGTTCAGATTCCGTATATTTCAATCACTCCCATTGGCCCTCTTTCGAGGAGGACGTGAATCACATCTTTCAATTCTATCGTTCAGATTCTGGTGAGAGAATGAATACACTCAATGAAGTTCTTTCTATAGTACTTTCAATTCTATCGTTCAGATTCAACCCAAACCCAGGTTCAAACCCCCCAAGTCCAAACACAAGAGCTTTCAATTCTATCGTTCAGATTCAAATATAGAGAGATGGTAATTATTCTCAATGAGACGCACATAATACTTTCAATTCTATCGTTCAGATTCATAGTAATAGTAGCAAATGGGGGGTCACAATCGGGTTCATGGGCGCCTTTCAATTCTATCGTTCAGATTCCGTGTTCCGCTTTTCCATCTCTATCGTTCAGATTCTTCTACGCTACTATTAT
>JAOAKQ010000042.1 GCA_026419835.1 Sulfolobales archaeon
ATAATAGTAGCGTAGAAGAATCTGAACGATAGAGATGGAAAAGCGGAACACGGAATCTGAACGATAGAATTGAAAGCGCTTTTTCGCCCTGGTTAATCTCTCTTTTGCACTTTGCGGAATCTGAACGATAGAATTGAAAGGCCATAATTTTATCAAGAATTTTGTCGAATTTTGCTTTCCGCTCCTCGAATCTGAACGATAGAATTGAAAGTCTTCTTTTCCTCGGTCACTCCTCCTCACCCAGCACTTCGAATCTGAACGATAGAATTGAAAGTCTATCTTCCTCTCGTTCTTCCCTCTCCTCCTCTTCTTTTCTCGAATCTGAACGATAGAATTGAAAGATCAAGAATTTCGTCAAACCGCTTCTTTCTCTCTTCTAACATTTTTTGAATCTGAACGATAGAATTGAAAGTAAGGCTTTATCGTGTTTATGAACTTCAGAATCGTGTCTACGAATCTGAACGATAGAATTGAAAGTCCTGAATTTGCGGATAATAACAATCGGTTTTTTGATTTTCTCGAATCTGAACGATAGAATTGAAAGATCATTTAACAGCTCGATAGCACCATGCTCTATTGTTTTTGACGAATCTGAACGATAGAATTGAAAGGTCTTCAATGCACTTTTTTACGATTCTTTTTAGTTCTCTCAGGAATCTGAACGATAGAATTGAAAGTATCTCTCGCTGCCTTTCTCTCACATCCTTTATTATCTTATCTTTGAATCTGAACGATAGAATTGAAAGTCAATGTGGTTTGATGGTAACCTGATGGTATACCATCCTCTGAATCTGAACGATAGAATTGAAAGGTCGTTCAATCCGTCTCGGCCCTATGTTATACACTATCTCGAGAATCTGAACGATAGAATTGAAAGGTTGAAATGGAAGAGAAGAGAAAGAATTGGGGAGGGACTGGAGGAATCTGAACGATAGAATTGAAAGGGGGTTCTGTAACGCTTCTCAACCAAAGCGGTCATTTAATTACTGAATCTGAACGATAGAATTGAAAGTTTTATACAGTTCCTTACGACTTTTTTCAGCTCTCTTAATGTCTCTGAATCTGAACGATAGAATTGAAAGCATGCTAATCGTTGATGTCTTTTTATCCAGCCTCATGTGAGTGGCGGAATCTGAACGATAGAATTGAAAGTAAAAAGAGAATAGTCAATCATGTCTCGAGACGCTCAAGTTTCTTCTTGAATCTGAACGATAGAATTGAAAGAAAATAATCATATTTAACCTAACTGCTGCATCATCAATATCAATTCTAGAATCTGAACGATAGAATTGAAAGTGAGCCACAGCGGATCAATCCCCGGCGAATTGATAGACTTTGAATCTGAACGATAGAATTGAAAGAATTCGTACGTATATAAGTCAATAAACTTCGTCACTAGATTATCAGAATCTGAACGATAGAATTGAAAGGCTCTTTCAATATACTTCTTTCTCTTTCGATAATCTTTCCAGAATCTGAACGATAGAATTGAAAGATAGGTGATTTACGATGGGCAGATGGGTAATTGAAATATGGAGGGAATCTGAACGATAGAATTGAAAGAATTCTGTTTCGACTCACATTAAGTTGCATAAAGAAACGAGGAATCTGAACGATAGAATTGAAAGTTCGCTTGAGTTGATTGTTGTTTCTCCCGTTGAATCTGAACGATAGAATTGAAATGGATGATTAAAAGAACTCTATTTGGGTGGAGCGGGGCCGAGGCCCCGCTCGAG
>JAOAKQ010000043.1 GCA_026419835.1 Sulfolobales archaeon
ATGAATCTGAACGATAGAATTGAAAGAGCTTGATATGATATTGACATATACGCAGCAGAAGATGGGAGAAGAATCTGAACGATAGAATTGAAAGCTTATACGTGACGCCGCCGCGGAACCATCGCGGCAGTAGATATAATGAATCTGAACGATAGAATTGAAAGTAGCAACTAATACGTTTTTTAGACCGTGCTTCAGTCTATAGGCTTTCAAACAGAATCTGAACGATAGAATTGAAAGTGCGTGTTGACCTTCAATCTCCTTAGAGAGAATACTTTGATCCTAGAATCTGAACGATAGAATTGAAAGTAATTTTCATAATTTTCTCGTATATTTTATTGAACTCTTCTTCAGGAATCTGAACGATAGAATTGAAAGATTTCATCATATGTGTTTTGATGAAACGAAAACGATGAAATAAGAATCTGAACGATAGAATTGAAAGCGTTAAATCGGTGTCCCACCATTTGTTGGTTTTCGACTCAAGAATCTGAACGATAGAATTGAAAGTCTGGCTTAAGTACCAGCGTTCCTTTTTCGGTCTTTATAAGAATCTGAACGATAGAATTGAAAGCATTCTCTCACCAAGAAGTCCTCGATTACGTCCAAGTTCTCGATTATTAGAGAATCTGAACGATAGAATTGAAAGTATTGTAACCGGATTTCGACCCACCTAATATTAAATAAAGAAACAAGGAATCTGAACGATAGAATTGAAAGTATTTCTTCAATAACACCACCAACCAAATTTTTCTCCATGTTTGAATCTGAACGATAGAATTGAAAGGACGAGTTTGGAAGATATCCACAACCTGAAGCTGGGTCGGCCGTGTGTCGAATCTGAACGATAGAATTGAAAGTTATCTTCAGATAGTGTTCATAGAACAGCACAGTCAGTTTGGAATCTGAACGATAGAATTGAAAGGGAAACCGGTCCAGACGAAATTACTATGTTCTACGAAAATGGCTAGAATCTGAACGATAGAATTGAAAGTAGTTCGCCAGGGTACCGTATCTTTTACTTGTTTCACTCACGAATCTGAACGATAGAATTGAAAGTTGGAACCGCTCCCAACGAGTAGTATGGCAGTGTGGAGCGGGTGAATCTGAACGATAGAATTGAAAGGATAGTTCGGATATTCAACGAATATGACTTCAACAGCGTTCTCATCGATTTGACGTTTAGAATCTGAACGATAGAATTGAAAGGTCTATATCTATCCGCGTGAGGAGTTGGTGGTGGTGGAGGTCTTTGAATCTGAACGATAGAATTGAAAGAATGCGCCCCGGGGGCTCTCGTACTCTTTGAAGTAGAATAGAATCTGAACGATAGAATTGAAAGTCTGCCAATTCCACTTCAGTCCCATCTTCTTGCACTAGGCAGAATCTGAACGATAGAATTGAAAGTTGGGACCACCACAAGCGCCCCCATGGATGCGCCGATTGTGCCCTTGAATCTGAACGATAGAATTGAAAGAAGCACCTTCCTTTTATCGGATATCTCAATCAGCTGGAAATAGTGAATCTGAACGATAGAATTGAAAGACAACTGTGATAAGATGAGGGAATTCAAGCTGTGTGTTAATGAATCTGAACGATAGAATTGAAAGACGTTCATCTCGTTCGTGGACTCCTTTGTCGACAGCAACCAGAGTGAATCTGAACGATAGAATTGAAAGAGACGGTAGAGTCGAAGGCAGCTGCGGGGTTCAGGCTGTGGAGTTGGGGGA
>JAOAKQ010000044.1 GCA_026419835.1 Sulfolobales archaeon
TTAAAAGCAGGACTTAAATACCGGGAAGCGCTCCCAAGGTAAAGCTTAAAAACCCTCAGACAATAACGATATAGAAGTATCTGAACGATAGAGATGGAAAAGCGGAACACGGAATCTGAACGATAGAATTGAAAGTACTTTATCAGGGTACTCGATTTCAATGCCAGCGCCACCGCGAGAATCTGAACGATAGAATTGAAAGTTCGAAGTAATTGAGATCCAGCCAAGCTGGTTTGGGTAATCCGAATCTGAACGATAGAATTGAAAGGTCGATTATTCGACGTATTTTTCGTGCTCCTATGTCGTAGAGAATCTGAACGATAGAATTGAAAGCAGCAACATATCGTTTCGGAACAACGATATATGTAATCGAATGAATCTGAACGATAGAATTGAAAGCATGTGAGTGGCGACGTTATTGGCGTATGGATAGATTGGATATGAATCTGAACGATAGAATTGAAAGCAATTCATTTAGAATTTCTTCATCTTTCGCAAGTGTTAGAGCGTGTTCGAATCTGAACGATAGAATTGAAAGTATCTGAATTCTGTTTCGACTCACATTAAGTTACATAAAGAGAATCTGAACGATAGAATTGAAAGTGCATTATCACTCACAGAAGGCAATGAGACATTGAGAGAGTTAAGGAATCTGAACGATAGAATTGAAAGTCGATTTTCCTCGGCCCGATATCATAGATTATATCATAGATTACTTGAATCTGAACGATAGAATTGAAAGGCTGATTTCTTCGAAATCGTTGGGTTCTTTCACGTCCATTACTTTGAATCTGAACGATAGAATTGAAAGTTGAGATATACATAGTATGTTATGGTATCTTTGTTTTTCATAGAATAGAATCTGAACGATAGAATTGAAAGGGGTTTTGAGCTAACGCCACACGATATGCGAAGGTCACACTTAGAATCTGAACGATAGAATTGAAAGCACCTCCACGACTAGCATATCGCCCTGCAGCACCGTCACACGGAATCTGAACGATAGAATTGAAAGCTTTAACGTTGTCTGCTGAAATGGCCGCGTCGCCAAAAACACGATTGAATCTGAACGATAGAATTGAAAGTTTTCTGTGCTTTGTAGTTAATAAATCTTTGTTCTTTTTTTGAATCTGAACGATAGAATTGAAAGTGGCTACCTGCTGAGATGGATACGCAGCCTCAACCTCGAGTACGCGAATCTGAACGATAGAATTGAAAGAAGAAATAAGTATACGTGAGCTCACGAAACGCGCAGTATGAATCTGAACGATAGAATTGAAAGTAATTTCTCTGTGCAATAATTCAAATTCTTTTTCATTAAGGAATCTGAACGATAGAATTGAAAGATTGTTATCTACAAACTCAAAAGGAGGGCAAAGTTTACGTAGGAATCTGAACGATAGAATTGAAAGAATGGATAGATTGGATACTCAATGAACACTATCTCAACAACGTTTGAATCTGAACGATAGAATTGAAAGGGACACTGCCGCAACTGCTTCGCTGTAATCTTTTTTCCAAGAATCTGAACGATAGAATTGAAAGGAGCTGAAGGCCTACATCATGTTCTTCATAAAGAAATACAAGAATCTGAACGATAGAATTGAAAGTAAGTTTCTAGAATCTGAACGATAGAATTGAAATGGATGATTAAAAGAACTCTATTTGGGTGGAGCGGGGCCGAGGCCCCGCT
>JAOAKQ010000045.1 GCA_026419835.1 Sulfolobales archaeon
ATAGAATTGAAAGTCAATTTCACTTAATGGTATACCGCATGGTATACCATCGCGAAGAATCTGAACGATAGAATTGAAAGACGTTGTAGATCATTTCAAGACGTTCCCATCGTTCCTCTTCTTGAATCTGAACGATAGAATTGAAAGTCAATGTGGTTTGATGGTAACCTGATGGTATACCATTGTCTGAATCTGAACGATAGAATTGAAAGGGGGGGTCAATTTGCCCACCACCATAAACTCAATATCCGGCTCCGAATCTGAACGATAGAATTGAAAGCCACCATAAACTTAAATGTCACTCCGCAGACTTCTAAGTTTCTAGAATCTGAACGATAGAATTGAAAGATATCGTAATAAGGTTTCGACATACATTAGGTTGGACAGAAATGAATCTGAACGATAGAATTGAAAGTGCTCTACTGTTTTCGACCCACCCCAATTCTCTCTTTTCTCAAGAATCTGAACGATAGAATTGAAAGATCTCCTTCTCAAGCCCGTATGGTTTTGAGCCAGCTATTTGCTGAATCTGAACGATAGAATTGAAAGATCGTGACCCCCCATTTACTGCTGCTATTCTTATTCTTATTCTCTTTTTCGGGAATCTGAACGATAGAATTGAAAGGTTCGAGATTTCATTAGTCTCATGTGGGGAATGCTGTCAAGAATCTGAACGATAGAATTGAAAGGGATCTGATACTTATCGTGTATGTAAGTGATCAGTTGTTTGACAGAATCTGAACGATAGAATTGAAAGACAATTATTACTATTGGGGGGACACTCCATTTTTTCAGCCGTGTCGCTATGAATCTGAACGATAGAATTGAAAGGAATCTTCTAACTTCCTCTACTACTTCATCTTCTGTAGCTTTCGGAATCTGAACGATAGAATTGAAAGTACATCAATCACAACGACGTGATAAACGCGATCAACACGCTACATGAATCTGAACGATAGAATTGAAAGACTCAAGGAGCTCATGCTAAGGGAGGTGGGCTACTGCAGTGAATCTGAACGATAGAATTGAAAGTCAGCCTAAGCATCGCTACATTTTCGTTATCAAGCAAAGTCAACGAATCTGAACGATAGAATTGAAAGCATATGCGCCGCATATATTCGCATATGCGCGCGTCTACTATGGAATCTGAACGATAGAATTGAAAGTTAATATCTTCTTCGTCTTTTGCGATCGTTAAAGCATTATCATAGAATCTGAACGATAGAATTGAAAGTTCTTCCACTATTATTATTTAATTAAAAGACTGCGCTTGAATCTGAACGATAGAATTGAAAGAAAAAATGAGCGACTCATCTACAAATGGTGGAGAAAGGGGAGAATCTGAACGATAGAATTGAAAGTGAAAAATACTCGTACCAATCGACCCTATGTTTCTTAAGTTTTCCATGAATCTGAACGATAGAATTGAAAGTTTTTATAAAAATTTTATTATGCGTAAGGTTACACGCAGAAAGAATCTGAACGATAGAATTGAAAGGAATCGGACCTGGTCGACTACTACGAGTACTACGTAGAGGAATCTGAACGATAGAATTGAAAGGAACATATGTTTGTTCGAATCAACAAAGACATCTACAAATGAAATGAATCTGAACGATAGAATTGAAAGCTGCTTCAGCACAAACGCTATCGCCTCGTCGCGAATCTAAACGATAGAATT
>JAOAKQ010000046.1 GCA_026419835.1 Sulfolobales archaeon
GAGCTATACGATATCAGAGACTATAGACCTGGAGACGAGATCAGGCACGTAGTTTGGAGGGTTTTTGCTTCTAGAGGTGAGATCGCTGTTAAGGAGATGGAGAGAGAGTCCTATCAACATGTTTTATTCATCGTAGACTCAACGAAGGATATGTGGATAGGACCTACGAAGCAGACACCTGCTGAGCACTTCTCTAGGATAGTTGCTTCAGTAGCTTACTATCTGTGTTTGAGGGGATATAACGTATCTACAGTAGTTTTTAACGAGAGAAAGATCTCTTCTTCAGGTAAGCCGTCTAGCGGTCTCAGAGGGATGAGAGAAACATATAGAGTGCTTTCAGATATAGAGTATGTAGGAGATGGAGAGCGTGATGGCTATAGTGGAGTCTTTGAGAAGATCGTGACTCATCTACCTAGAGAGAGAACACTAGTTTTTCTATTCTCCAGACCTACTGGAGAGGTGAGGGAATACTTCGTAAACCAGCTTTCGAGAGCTCTCAGAGCGAGGGGACACATACTCTTTCTAGTGTCACCTCTAGTAGTTAAGTACGAGATAGCTGACATACCGAGCTGGGCTCAGAAGCTCTACCAGCTCAAGCTCTACGAAGTACTTAAAGAAGACCTGGACAGCATTAGAAAACTGAGAGTTAGTGGAGTTAGAGTAATAGCTGTAGCTCCTACCTACGTACCTCAGAGAGTAGTTCAAGTAGTGGAACAGTACATGTAGCAACCCCTATAGATCACAGGTAATCACTAGCATAACTCTATACGCCATCAGAGCAGGATCAGTGTGTTTCCCATTCTTACATCACTCTATCAGTCCTTCCACACCTCATCAACCACAGTAGTAGAAGTTTTTAGGTAGTTAAACTCTTTCTGAGTGGTGATGAAGCCGACGTAGCCGGAGTTGTGAAGATGGGTTGATAGTCTGAAGTTCTCGAATTCCTTCTACACTCACAATACTGCTGCTATGTGAAGGTAGTTAGCGCCTGGTAGATTACTACTGAGATCGCTAGAGATACAGCTACGAAGTACGCAGATAATGCTAGAGTGTATCTAACACTGCTGCTTTCACGGTAGATTACTCCAATAGTCGGGAGGCACGGTATGTAGAACATAAAGAAGAATAAGAGACCTACTGCTTGAGGCATTGAGAGATTTAGAACTTCGAGAGCTTCAGCCTCTTCGACAGCTGACAGCATAGCGATCGAGGTTATCAGTCCTTCTTTAGCGAGAGCACCATAGAAAACTGCGTAACCTACCTTCCAGGAAGACTGAGAGTCGACCCCGTAGGCTATCTCAGTGAACCTCCCGAATACAGCACCTAGAGTTGCTGCGTAAGACTTCGATGGGTTGTCTACGAAGCCTTCGGGACCTAAGCTAACCAGTAGCCAGCTTACCAGAGCCATAGCGAAGATTATAGTTCCCGCTTTAGCTAGAAAGTGGCTAACTCTAATCCACGAATTCCACCATACAACTCTAGCACTAGGTCTATGCAGAGGCGGTATCTCCATTAAGAACTCAGGTCTCTCTCTAACTCTGAATACAAACAGCCTAAGTATGTGTGAAGTCACTAGAAATAGGATTATAGACACTATATATAGAACCAGCATTAGAGTAGACTGAAGCAGTGGCTGTCCTGGAAAGACATACTGAGTGAAGTACATTAAGACAGCTAGTC
>JAOAKQ010000047.1 GCA_026419835.1 Sulfolobales archaeon
TCAGATTCTGACTCCGGAGCCGGTTACCACATCTACTTTAAACTGAAATATGCTTTCAATTCTATCGTTCAGATTCTTTCAGTCAGCGATAATGCCGCAAGAACTTGAAGCTATTATCACTTTCAATTCTATCGTTCAGATTCTAAAATTTATAAGTTTACAAATTTATAAAAACCATAAGCACTTTCAATTCTATCGTTCAGATTCTCAGTGAGTACGAGTCACCGAAAGGCACGTTAGGCGTTTCAACCTTTCAATTCTATCGTTCAGATTCTCATAGCACACTATATCTTTATCGAGTGTGGCTTCAGAGGCTTTCAATTCTATCGTTCAGATTCATAAGGCATATGAAGAGCTTTCGAAGCTAGCGCAGCAGTTCTTTCAATTCTATCGTTCAGATTCCGCCGCTCTGAAAGCCTCTAATACTAACACTAATAATATGTATGACCTTTCAATTCTATCGTTCAGATTCGGCTTGACGAAATTTCAACGATCGCGGTCAGAAAGGATCAAACTTTCAATTCTATCGTTCAGATTCCTGAAGACGTACGCTGAAGTCGTTGACCTCCTCCTGAAGCTCTACTTTCAATTCTATCGTTCAGATTCTGGGAGGTTTGGGTTTCGGGGGTTTGAACTGTACGGGTGTGCACTTTCAATTCTATCGTTCAGATTCACGCCGCTACGCTCGCGCATCGTCGACGTGACTCTCTCCAAACTTTCAATTCTATCGTTCAGATTCAGCAAACTTGAGAAAACTCGTTCTAGCGAGGGCAGTGTTGAAGGACTTTCAATTCTATCGTTCAGATTCACTGAAGCAGAACACTTCCGCATTGTCGGGCTTCTCGATCTCAAACTTTCAATTCTATCGTTCAGATTCAAAAAATGGAAGAAGAAGAAATAACAGAGAGAGAGACGGAGGGTGAACTTTCAATTCTATCGTTCAGATTCTGAGTTGGTTGCCGAATGGGCCCATGAACCACTTGGTAATACTTTCAATTCTATCGTTCAGATTCGTTCTGTCCAGTTTCAAATGCGTTGAAAAGCTGTTACAGAACTTTCAATTCTATCGTTCAGATTCCTCTTCATCTCAGCGCTGCGGAGACTCGGTATAACTCTGTAGTACTTTCAATTCTATCGTTCAGATTCCCAGCGACACCCCGATAGCCGCTTTCTACGAAGATATAGTCTTTCAATTCTATCGTTCAGATTCTAAACGTGAGAGATATCTTGAGATTTACATTATTAGAGATGGCCTTTCAATTCTATCGTTCAGATTCTTCAGGCTAACGCCGCTCGATGCCGAGATGGCGATCAAGACTTTCAATTCTATCGTTCAGATTCTTCACCCGGAGACATTTGAAGCGCAGCTGAGGCTATTTGTATATTTACTTTCAATTCTATCGTTCAGATTCTTTAAGAGAAATCGTAAAACAATGTATTGAGGAGTGGCTAACTTTCAATTCTATCGTTCAGATTCAAAGCGAAGGTGAAAAGAAAATGGAAGAAAGGGAGGAAATGGAAGAAACTTTCAATTCTATCGTTCAGATTCCTTCAGCATACGTCTTCAGCTTGTTCTTCAGCTTGATTACGTCCTTTCAATTCTATCGTTCAGATTCCGTGTTCTGTTTTTCCATCTCTATCGTTCAGATTCTTCTATATCGTTATTGTC
>JAOAKQ010000048.1 GCA_026419835.1 Sulfolobales archaeon
ATAATAGTAGCGTAGAAGAATCTGAACGATAGAGATGGAAAAGCGGAACACGGAATCTGAACGATAGAATTGAAAGCAGGTGGCTATCATCCGCTCTATCATCCATAATTCCGCAGCCCATGAATCTGAACGATAGAATTGAAAGTCGTCAAATCGTTTTTTCCTCTCCTCCAACATTTTTTCGAAAATTTCTGTTGAATCTGAACGATAGAATTGAAAGCACTATCACGTCTGGGGAGCGCAGCGGCGGGGTAATCACTACGGAATCTGAACGATAGAATTGAAAGTGTGCACGTCTCGGCCACCTCGCACGGCGTTATAACTGTGTTCGAGAATCTGAACGATAGAATTGAAAGGGTAATATTAGAAGACGGTATCTGATAATATCGCCGTCTATGTATGAATCTGAACGATAGAATTGAAAGATGAAGAGAAAATCACAAGAGAAAAATCACGTGTTCCACTGAGGAATCTGAACGATAGAATTGAAAGAATGCCTTCTGCGAGCGACAGCACATGATCGAACAAATAGAATCTGAACGATAGAATTGAAAGAAAGAACTTGATTGAAAATTGTTAAAAAATTATTTTAAATGAATCTGAACGATAGAATTGAAAGTCTGACAGTTCGATGAAACCGTGTTCTGTCTTTCCATTCCCCCAATGAATCTGAACGATAGAATTGAAAGAGATGAGGAGGGCGGTTAGAAATCTACTAATATCTGTGCTGATCCTCAGAATCTGAACGATAGAATTGAAAGTCTTCAATTCATTTAGAATTTCTTCATCTTTCACAAGTGTTAGGAATCTGAACGATAGAATTGAAAGTAAACTCAATATCCGGCTCCCAGAATCACAAGTTTCTAGGAATCTGAACGATAGAATTGAAAGCACCATGTTTCTTTAGATGCCTCTTTGCATTGGTTAACACTTCAAGAATCTGAACGATAGAATTGAAAGAAGTCGCCTTTGCCGCTCACACTCAGTTCGAGCGGCACTCCCAGGAATCTGAACGATAGAATTGAAAGTAAAAACGAAGTTTTAAGATTTATTAACAGCGAAACTAAAAGAAAAGGAATCTGAACGATAGAATTGAAAGGAAAAACACGCCTTACTCTTCAAGGACAGGATCTTTAGGTGGAATCTGAACGATAGAATTGAAAGCGTTTTAACAGATTCGCCGCAGCAGATTTATACAGAAAATTAGGAATCTGAACGATAGAATTGAAAGCAACAATTTTATCGAACTTCTCCTTTCTCTCCTCCATTATTCTTGAATCTGAACGATAGAATTGAAAGTCTTCAGCTCTTCTTCCATAAATTTAATCCTTAAATAGCCGAATCTGAACGATAGAATTGAAAGCTAATCGTAGGCCCAGCATTACTTGAAGAAATCGCAGATAGGGGAATCTGAACGATAGAATTGAAAGAGGAGATTTGTGAAGAGCTGCATCGAGGAATTTCTGACAGCATGGAATCTGAACGATAGAATTGAAAGTGGCGCGACAACGCGGATATCCCAGAAACTAGTCCAGACACCTCCTTGTTCTACGAAAATGAATCTGAACGATAGAATTGAAAGCAAGATATCTCTCACGTTTATACAGTTTTATTAC
>JAOAKQ010000049.1 GCA_026419835.1 Sulfolobales archaeon
GCCGGCCTTGAGAGCCGGTGGGCTAGCGGCCCACGCGGGTTCGAATCCCGCCCCCGGCGCTAAGCTCGAGCGGGGCCGAGGCCCCGCTCCACCCAAATAGAGTTCTTTTAATCATCCATTTCAATTCTATAGTTCAGATTCTAGAGTGTTTGTTTTTACTTTCAATTCTATCGTTCAGATTCCTGGGGGGCTGGGGAACCTACTACACACTATACATTCGAATCTGAACTTTCAATTCTATCGTTCAGATTCTAGGAGCACGTGTGATTAAACGTCAAATCGATGAGAACGCTGTTCTTTCAATTCTATCGTTCAGATTCCTATATCTACTATTCTGACACGGTAAGGTACCTGGATCACCGTACCTTTCAATTCTATCGTTCAGATTCTTGTACGGCCGTCCGGCGAGTGGAAGAAACCTAGTATTACCTGACTTTCAATTCTATCGTTCAGATTCTCGGCTTCGGAATACTTATACACAATCTACTATTTCCAAAAACAACTTTCAATTCTATCGTTCAGATTCCTAAATTCAACCTCCACGGTATTCTATGTTCAACTATAATGTTACTTTCAATTCTATCGTTCAGATTCAAAAAAGTGAAGGTGAAAAAAAGTGACAGACGTGATCTACAATATCTTTCAATTCTATCGTTCAGATTCGAAAAAAGAGGAGAAACATTATAAAGTTGCTAAGGAGAATACCCACATACCGAAGTCTTTCAATTCTATCGTTCAGATTCAGAGAGTGAATTCGATAAACTGTATAGAAAAGTGATGAGCACGAACTTTCAATTCTATCGTTCAGATTCGCAACTATATTACACATTATATCTTTGAGAAGTGTGGCTTCAGCTTTCAATTCTATCGTTCAGATTCGGAATGGGAGCGGAACAACTGATCTTGGCGCAGTACAGTTAACTTTCAATTCTATCGTTCAGATTCGAAAAGGTGCAGATAAGAATCGAAACAAAATACAAGCCGTCTGAAGACTTTCAATTCTATCGTTCAGATTCACCGAGAAATGAAGGCGTACATCATGTTTTTTGTGAAAAAGTACTTTCAATTCTATCGTTCAGATTCGGTTTCGACATACATTAGATTGGACAGAAACTGTAATACATTACTTTCAATTCTATCGTTCAGATTCTTGATTTTATGGTGGTGGGCAAATTGACCCCCCTGACGTCCCCTTTCAATTCTATCGTTCAGATTCATAATTTTATGCGAGGACTGCAATCTAAACTCATCGCTACTAGCGCTTTCAATTCTATCGTTCAGATTCTGGGTTTCGTTGTTAATAAATCTTTAAACTTCGTTTTATGTTGGCTTTCAATTCTATCGTTCAGATTCTCTCCGTCAGTGGAACGTACCATAACTTCACACATATCCGCCTTTCAATTCTATCGTTCAGATTCTGAGTTGGGGGGAAAGGCTTACTTCATTCTTTGAGACACCCATCTTTCAATTCTATCGTTCAGATTCTAGAAATAGAGAACTGAGCTAGATCTGCGTACGCAGCAGTCCACCTTTCAATTCTATCGTTCAGATTCCGTGTTCCGCTTTTCCATCTCTATCGTTCAGATTCTTCTATATCGTTATTG
>JAOAKQ010000004.1 GCA_026419835.1 Sulfolobales archaeon
GGTTAAAGCACCAGTCTTGTTTCGGTTTACGTTAGGACTCTGTGTAGGAGACCCCTCTCCGCTAGGAGCTTGATTTCTCTAGCTATTCTCCTACCTACACTCATAGGTTCATCCCAGTAGAGGTAGGTATATGGACTTCCATCTACGTAGAGATTGGTTCCAGCAACTATCCTACCGGAGAACTCGAATATCTTTATGTTCATCTCCCTATCGATAACTCCCTCCAGGCAGAAAGGACCTACAATACCGGGTGGTAGAAGCTCTGCGGTAGTTTTAACGAACTTCTCACCAAGCTCGTACACTGTAGGTAGCAGGCTCTCTCTAAGCACTAGAGGTATGTTCCCAACAACTGTAAATGTAGGTTCAATACTGACTTCAGCGAGTCTCCCCGGGGGAATTCTTCTTAAGCCATCTACATCTGACTCATATCTAATGTCAGCACCAGTAATCTCTAATCTCTCGAGAGCCGGGCTATAGAAGTAGTGGAAGTAGGCGTTTACTCCAATTAGGTACTCCTGAATTATCACCTTACTGAAATCATCTACTAAACCTCTACTCCTCAGCTTCTCTAACTTCTCAATTACCTCTCGTTGTGAACTCGCTAAGAAGTAACCGCGGCCGCCCTTAGCCCCGGGGAGCTTAACTATGACTAGCCTATCTATCTCGCTATCGAGTGAGTAGCTAGTGGGTACCGGAATACCGGCCTTCTTGAGTAAGTCCATCTTAGCGTGCTGGTCCGCTTCTATTGGAAGTAGTTTTCTTAGGCCGAAGATAGGTACCTCCACACCTAAAGCGCAGTCCAGCCCTACGTACTCGACGAAGCTCCCGTGGGGTACGAGTATCGAGCTGTGCTTGCGTAGGAAACCCACAACATCTTCTCTACAGAGCTCGCCCCACCTTCTAACTAAGATAACCGAGTTGACTAGGTGACTGAACTGCTTGTAGAACCAGGCTTTACTCTCGGTTACCACTAGGAGAGTTCTTAGACCCTCCCTCTTAGCTCCGTGAACTATCTGCAGAGAGCTGTGACTAGCTAGTGTTGCTACAGTTAGCTTATCGAGCTCGTAGTCCTCAAGTACTTCCCTCACTGGTATATCCACGGCTCCCAGACAGACTTCACGCAGATAAGTTAAAAAGCTTTCACTGTACATGTATTTAATGTAAATAAGTAAAAATTCAACATAAACTTATGATAGTAAAGCTTAAATTTTCACGCATATATGTGCAGGTGGTGACTTGAAATGTTCTACAAACTGGTATACGAAGGAAAAAGTAAACGTATGTACGTTAAAAACTTGAACGAGCTCCTGATGGAGTTCAAGGATGAAGTAACCGCTGGAGACGGTGCTGTGAAAGCCTCGGCTACTGGTAAGGGATATCTGTGTGCGGCGACCTCCGCTCACTTATTCAAAGTAATTGAGGATGCCGGTATAAGAACTCACCTCATAGAGTACGACGGGTTTAGAACACTCACCGTGAGAAAGCTCAAGATGGTACCGATCGAGGTAATAGTTAGGAACTTCTCGTACGGCTCCCTACTCAAGAGAATGCCGCTGTACAAAGAGCTCGAACCTCTAGTACCTCCACTAGTAGAGTTCCACTACAAAGACGACTCTCTACACGATCCACTCGTACTCGCGGAAGACATTTTAAGAACTGGTACTCTCTCCGCGAGAGACCTAAGCAGAGTTGTTGAGCTATCTCTGCTAGTAAACCATACTCTAGGTAGGTACTTCAGGTCTGCCGGTCTAAAGTTAGTTGACATAAAGCTAGAGTTCGGCTTCGACCAGAGCGGAGACCTAGTCCTCGCAGATGAGATATCTGGTGACACTTTCAGAGCTCTCGACGAGCAGGGAAGGCACCTAGATAAGGAGGTGTTTAGAAGGACTAAGAGCGTAGACGCACTGCTAAAGGCCTACAGAGACCTAGCCCTGAGGCTCGGACTTAAAGTAGTGGAAAGCGGAACTAGCGCATAGCGAGCTGAAGAAGTAATGACGGGCTTTTTCTCACTACTCTTCTTCGAGTCTGGATGGAATGTACACAGCTTCGTAGACTACGGACTATCGGTACTGAGGCATAGAGGTGGCTCACTGAGTTTAATTTGCTGGAAGAGTGGCGATAGAGTATCGTGCGAAGAATACGGAAACGGCGAGACGCGGGATCGGCCACGTAGTAGAGCTGTTGTCACAGCTCTTCTAGATAGAAGAAGAGTGGATGAGCACGTCGTTAGAGGAGATAGAGTAGCTGTAGTTTCCGATAGACCGAGTAGGTACCTAGGTGAGGTAGCTGGCATCGTCGAGAAAGCACTGGCATCCGCAAAACCGCACGAAGAACTATCCAAGCATCTGAGAGTTCTCAAGGACGTGGACGTCCCCACGTTTACAGCAGTTTCTTCTAGGGAAGAAGTAGTTGCTTGGAGGTCTAGCCTAGGTCTTACGCCACTAGCCGTCGGTGGGTACGGTTTCGATATGGCGGTAACATCTACGGAAACCTCCTTAATAGAAGTTCTAGATGCTGATGTTAGAAGACATCTACTACCCGGTGAAGGTCTCTACATATCTAAGAATCAGGTAAGGCTCTTCAACTCCGGGTCTTCGAGTAGGTGCAGGCTCTGCTTATTTGAACTGCTCTACACAGCTCGACACGACTCTATCGTAGATGGGGTGAGCGTCTACGAATTCAGGAAGAAGCTGGGAGAGAGTCTGGGGAGGTACCTGGAGAGTAGGGTCGACGCCATTGTAGGCGTTCCTGAAACGGCTATACCCTACGCTATAGGCCTCTCCCGCAGTACCGGCGTTCCCCTAGAGTTCGGCTTCGTTAGCACAGCTAGGGAAGCTAGGTCTATGCTCAAGGAATGTGTTAGAGATAGGCTTGTAGCGGTACACCTAAAGCTCAACCCGGTTAGGAGAGTTCTTGAAGGAAAAAGTATTGCTGTAGTAGACGACAGCATGGTTACAGGCTCCACGCTAAAGACCGTAGCTCAGCTTCTTAGGTATAGGATAGGCGTTCGGGAAATTCACGTATTCATAGCGTCACCTAAGCTAGTCAGTACTTGCCCGTACGGTGTCGTAGCTCTAGACCCGGAGACTCTCATATCCGCACACTTAGACGAGTTATCCATAGAGAAGTACCTCGATGTAGACAGCGTGAACTGGTTGAGAGACGAGGACGTAGACTCGGTAGCTGATTTATTCAGAATACGCCTGTGCGCGGCGTGTTTTGGAAGAGATCTCGTGGGTGAGGGTAGGTGAAGGTTCTTCTAGTTGGGTCTGGAGGTAGGGAGCACGCACTAGCTAAGCTAATCACGTCTTCGCAGATGAGCGCTAAGCTCTACGTACTCTCAGATTACGCCAACCCCGGGTTAATGAGGGAGGCTGAGTTAAGCGGTGGTAAGCTCTTCGTAGCGACCACCACATTCCCTGAGAATGTCGTGAAGATAGCTGAGCTAGTATCGCCGGACCTAGTGGTTGTAGGTCCGGAAGAACCTCAGTTTCACGGTGTTGTTGATTACTTAAGGGAGAGGGGGTTCTACGTATTTGGAGCATCCCGGAGGTGCTCTTCTATAGAGAGAAGTAAGGTTTTCGCCAGGTACTTAATGTGGAAACACAGCATCCCCGGGAGACTCTACTACGTAGCCTTCAAATCCTTGGATGACGCCAGGGAATTCGTTAAGTATGCGGGTGACGTCGTCGTTAAGCCGGCTAGGCAGGTTGGTGGTAAGGGTGTGAGAGTAATTAAAGATACTAAGGCGTTTCTGTCAGAAGCAAAGCACCAAGTTAAGAGCGAGGCGGCGTTCAAGACGTTTGAGGAGATCAGTAAGTATGGAGATGTAGACTACTCCGTTCTAGTTGAGCAAAGAGTTGATGGAGTTGAGTACACAGCTCAAGTAGTAACGGATGGTAGCTATGTTCTCCCACTTCCACTAGTTCAAGACCATCCACATGCGTATGAACTAGACCTGGGTTACGAAACGGGTGGTATGGGGTGCATCTCCGGTCCGGGACACCTCCTACCATTCATAGATCAGGGTGAGTACGAGACTACGCAGAAGATCGTGAGGGAGGTACTGGAGAGGCTGCAGGAGGAAGTTAAGGAGAGGTATACTGGCGCGTTCGCTGGTCAGATGATGCTAACCGGTCTGTGGGGTCCGACAGCTATAGAGTACTACAGTCGCTTCGGGGACCCGGAGATCTCCTGCCTCCTCCCGAGAGTAGAGTCGGACTTTCTGGAAGTCCTCGATAGGGCCGCCAGGGGAGCGCTGAGTGGGGCGAAGGTAGGTGTTTCCGATGAGGTGGTGAGCGTTGTGAAGGCGGTAGCCCCAGTGGGCTACCCGGTCTCCAGGGATGAAGCGCGGGGGCATCCTGTAACTGTAGATGTGGAGAAAATTAGAGGTCTAGGTTGCGAAGTACTTTACGCAAGTGTGGAACTGGGGAGTGATGGACGTACGTACACGAAGGGTTCTAGGGCGTTTGAAGTAGTGTGCTCAGCCAGTAGCTACGAAGAGGCTCACAGAGTGTCGGAGCTAGCTGTAAGCTACGTAACTTCTCTCGATGGTTGGCCTCTGTACCACAGGAGCGATGTCGGGTCGAGCGAGCTAGTTGAAGAGAGAATTAGAGAAGCTGAGAGAGTTCGCAGAGTATATAGAAGTAAGCATCTCAGGGGAACCCTCGGAGAGTTTTTCACTGTGTGGCTCCCCGGTAGGGGCGTGGTGGGGAACCCTCTCCTATCGCCCTTAAGGTGGGAGGATGAAGATTCGTGACTGCGCCAGGTCCCCCATGTTCGAGGACTCCGTAAAGATACTCCTACTAGGTAGTGGTGAGCTGGGTAAGGAGGTAGCTATAGAAGCTCAGAGACTCGGTGTTGAGGTAGTAGCGGTCGACCGGTACGACTGGGCCCCGGCAATGCACGTAGCTCACAGAAGGTATGTGATCGACATGATGAACTCCGGCGCCGTTAAGTCTGTAATTAGGAGGGAGCGCCCCGACGTAGTAATACCTGAAATTGAAGCTATATCCACGGACGCGCTGGAGGAGCTAGAGTCCGAGGGTTACCTAGTAGTACCTAACGCTAGGTCCGTTAAGATATCTATGAACAGACTGGAGCTGAGGAAGTTCGCAACTAGAGACCTAGGGCTACCAACAACTAGATTCGAGTTCGCGGAGAACCCCGAAGACGCCGTATACGCTTGCGAGAAAGTGGGGTTCCCGTGTCTCATAAAACCCGAGATGAGCAGTAGCGGTCACGGGCACGCGAAGGTATCTTCCCCGTCCAAGGATAGCGTAGTGAAGGCCTACAACTACGCTGTATCGCACTCTAGAGGTAGGAGTAGGAGAGTTATAGTAGAGGAGTTCGTCGACTTAGCACTAGAGTACACAGTTCTAGCCTACAGGCACCTAGACGGAGAGAGAGTAGCAACCGAGGTCTGCGATCCGATAGAGCAGTGGAGGTACGGTGAGTACCACTACATAGAGTCGTGGCAGCCACCGCGGTCAGACCCCGGAGTGCTTAAGCGTGTCACCGAGATCGCGAGGAGAGTAGCCGATGGATTAGGTGGTGTGGGACTGTTCGGCGTAGAGGTGTTTCTAACTAGAGATGGTAGAGTGCTCTTCAGCGAGGTAGCTCCGAGACCCCACGATACGGGTCTGGTAACACTGGTAACTCAGGAACTTAGCGAGTTCGCGATCCACGTTAGAGCCTCACTGGGGCTTCCAGCCCCCAGGCCGAGAGTTATCTCGCCGGGAGCTAGCGTAGCTATCTACACAGACCTAGACAACGTGTGGAGCCCGAAGATCTGCGGTCTTCGGGAAGCCCTAGGAGTGCCAGGAGTAGATATCAGAGTGTTCGGGAAGCCCAGCACGTACCCAGGGAGGAGAGTGGCCGTCGTGCTAGCTAGAGGGGACTCCGTTGAAGAAGCTCTAGGGAAGGCTAGAGCGGCAGCTAAGCTTGTTTCCATCCGTGCGTAGGGGGTGGGAGCGTGCCGTGTAGAGGTAAGGTATCAATAGTTATCGGAAGTGAGAGAGATAGACCTCACGCAGAGAGAGCGTCCGCCGTACTGCGAGAAAGCGGTATTGAGCACGAGATCGTAGTGCTCAGCGCGCACAGAAACCCGAAGGAGCTGGAGAAGTACATAGAGACTTCGGATGCGGACATCTTCATAGCTATGGCCGGTCTAGCGGCGCACCTCCCAGGCTTCATAGCATCGAGAACTCAGCGCCCGGTGATAGGAGTGCCCCTCAACGTCGCTCTAGGTGGGCTAGATTCGCTGCTAAGCATAGTTCAAATGCCGCGAGGGGTGCCGGTAGCTACGGTAGGTGTAGACAACGCTGAGAACGCGGCCTACCTAGCTATTAGAATACTGCGCCTCTGCAAGAGCTAGAGAGGTTCCCTATGGGTCTCTACAGGGTAGTTGCGGTAGTGTCACTAAAGAAGGGCCTCAAGGACCCGGAAGCGGAGACTATACAGAAGGACCTAGTACTCAGACACGGCTACAGCGCAGTTAAGGAGGTTAGAGTAGGTAAGCAGCTAACGTTTCTAGTTGAAGCTGAGAGTCCGGAGGAAGCTATTAGCTACGTTAAGGAGATGTGCGATAAGCTCATGATATACAACCCGGTAATTCACGAACTCTACGTGACTCTACATGCCTAAGATAGCTATCTTGAAGTTTCCGGGAACTAACTGCGATGAGGATGTCCTAAGGTCTCTCAAGGAGGTAGATAGCGGAGTTAAAGCTGAGATAGTCTGGCACAAGGATTTCAGAGTAGGCGGCGGGTGGGATGCCGTTATCGTACCGGGGGGCTTCAGCTACGGTGACTGGCTCAGAGCCGGGGCGATCGCAGCGAGAAGTAGAGCTATGCGGGAGTTAGCGGAGGCTACCACCAGGGGAGTACCAGTCTTAGGTATATGCAACGGTTTTCAGATACTGGTAGAAGCCGGTCTCCTCAAGGGGGCTTTCCTACCGAATGAAAGCGGGAGATTCATCTGCAGGTGGGTGAGACTCAGAATTGACAACCCCAAAGGTCCGTGGCTCTCGCTTACTAGAAGTGGTGACGAACTGCACATGCCGGTAGCGCACGGTGAGGGGAGGTACTACATCGAGGAGAGGGACTACGAGTCCGTGGTTAGCTCCAGTCCAATACTACGCTACCTACCGAGCGACAACCCAAACGGGAGCTCGTACAATATCGCTGGAATCGGTACAGAGGATGGCTACGTTCTCGGGTTGATGCCCCACCCGGAGCGAGCCGTTAACTCCCTGCTAGCACCGAGAGGCTTCAAGCCAGGTGGTGAGGTAATCTTCAAGAGCGTTCTTCACTCCCTCAAGCCCGGGTGGTGAAATGCCTCTAAATAGAGAAGAGGTCGAGGAGATAAGAAGTATTCTAGGTAGGGAGCCGACGATCGAAGAACTCGCTATGTTCGAAGCTCAGTGGAGTGAGCACTGCTCCTACAAGAGTAGTAGGCGCCTCCTCAAGCTCCTTCCAACAACTGGTAGGAGCGTGTTGATAGGTCCCGGGCGCGACGCTCCGGCCGTCGAGGTCTTCCCGGGGATCGCCGTAGTCTTTAAGATAGAGTCCCACAACCACCCATCTGCCGTCGACCCGTACAACGGGGCCGCCACCGGAATCGGGGGTATCGTGAGGGACATACTAACTCTCGGAGCGAAGCCCATAGCTCTTCTAGATATGCTATACCTTGGAGACCCTAGGGACGGTAGAGCCAGGTGGTTAGTAAAGGGAATAGTGAGGGGAATAAGCGACTACGGTAATAGAATAGGGGTTCCAACCGTAGCTGGAGATGCGTGGTTTGATTCTTCATTCAACACTCAGCCACTTGTTAATGTAGCTTGCGTAGGAATTGCGAGAACTGAGGAGCTAGTTAGATGTAGGCCGGCTTCGGGAGACCTAATCCTGGTGATAGGGAATCCTACCGGTCGAGATGGGCTTCTAGGCAGTAGCTTCGCATCGAAACCCCTAAGCGATAATCCGAGTGAGGATATTGGAGCGGTTCAAGTAGCGGACCCACTAATGGAGAAGATGCTGATAGACTCTATCGCGGAGCTGGTTCAGAGGAAGTTGGTGAAGTTCATTAAGGACCTAGGTGGGGGCGGTCTCACAACGGCCGTAGCGGAGGTAGCGGCAGACTTCGAACTCGGTGCTGAGCTGAGACTAGACGAACTTCACTTGAGAACTGAGCTAACCCCCCTGGAGATACTGGTATCTGAGAGCCAGGAGAGAATGATGATCGTTATCAGTAGGGAGAAGCTGGAGGACGTGGCCGCGGTACTAAAGAAGTACGACGTGCCGGGCAGTGTCGTGGGATTTTTCGATAGGAGTGGGAGAATCAGAGCGTACTACAAGAACGGGCTAGTCGCGGATGTACCGGCTAGAGAACTAGCTAAACCTAGAGATATTAAGAGATCCTCCAAACCCCCGGTGGAGCTAGTAAAGCTACTAAACCCGGTTGGCGACCTCCCTGAGGTGCCGGTATCTGAAGCACTGGACTCTCTACTATCATCACCAAACGTAGCATCGAAGAGGTGGATCTACGAGCAGTACGACCACGAAGTTGGTGTTAGAACTGTTCTAAAGCCCGGGTTTGGAGATGCGGCAGTCCTCAGATTGGACGATTCAAGAGGAATAGCGGTTAAGGGAGATGCCAACCCGAGGTACACGGCTATAGACCCATTCAATGGTGCTGCTAATAGCGTAGCGGAATGCTATAGGAACCTGGTCGCCGTTGGCTCAACCCCGGTAGCGTTTGTTGACGAACCAAACGCCGGAAACCCGGAGAAGCCGGAGCACTTCTGGTACTTCGAGATGATTGTGAAGGGCATAGCGTGGATGGCTAGTGAGCTCGGAGTTCCCGTGGTTGGCGGGAAGGTCAGCTTCTACAACGAAGACTACCGCGGCAGGCAGGTGAAGCCAACAGCAACTATAGTTGGTGTAGGAGCGGTTGAAGACGTGAGCAAGGTTAAGACCATGGACTTGAAGTACGAAGGGTCCGCTATTCTAGTCGTTGGACATACGTACCCTGAGCTGGGGGGTAGCGAGTATTTGGCGAGAGTTCACGGAATTGAAGCTGGCGGCGTTCCGGCGCCCAGGCCTTCGAGCGAGCTTAGAAACGCATCCTACGTAGCTAAGCTCATAGATAGGGGGGTAGCTCTCTCCGTACACGACGTTGGGCTGGGCGGTTTAGCTGTAGCTATAGCTGAAATGGCTATTCTCGGCGGAGTAGGTGTAGAGCTCTACCTGGAGAGGGTTCCCTGCAGAGGCTGTTCTAGGCTAGATGAAGTACTGTTCTCGGAGACTCAGGGTAGGTACGTGGTCGAGGTCCGGCTGGAGGAAGTGGGGGGAGCTCTGGAAGTCGCTTCAGCAAGTGGTGTTACTGCGGCAGTAATTGCTAGAACTACCGGTAGTAAGTTTTTCACAGCTAGGTGGGGCTCCACCACCGTCTTCGAGAAGGGCCTAGACTACCTGAGAGAGCTGTACGAAGACGGTTTACGCAAGTACATGGTGTGAGTGCATGTGTGGAATCTCAGCATACGCTTCCGGAACTCCGCACAGTCTTGCGCAGGCAGCTAGGAACGCTCTGCTAGTACTTGCGGAGCTACAGCACAGAGGTCAGGAATCTACAGGTCTAGCTGTCGCCGATAC
The DNA here is from genome assembly GCA_026419835.1 of Sulfolobales archaeon. Lineage (GTDB taxonomy): Archaea > Thermoproteota > Thermoprotei_A > Sulfolobales > NBVN01 > DRZP01. The sequence goes on from JAOAKQ010000004.1 coordinate 9,651, forward strand.
CGGGGGGTCTATCTACTCAGCAAGGCGTGGTTCACTAGTTCACGAGGCTTTGGAAGACCTTCTGGGCTTAGGTGGTAGTGTGAACCGGGAGGTGTTCGGGTGCGTAGCTCACACAAGGTACTCTACCTCCGGGGAGTACGGAGCGTCGCTAGCTCAGCCAGTGGTAGTTGGCGGCGAGAGATTCAAGATCTCCATAGCCTTCAACGGCACTATAGCGAACTACAGAGAGCTCTTCTCTTTCGCTAGGAAAACGTACGCAGAAGAACTACCTAGCTATGTAAGTAACGATACTCAAGCACTTGCTTACGCAATATACGCGCTGGCTAAAGACGAGAAGTGGGATGTAGTTGAAGCACTGAAGAGACTGCCCGAGTACGTTGTAGGAGCGTACAGCTTGGTTGCTCTAACCTCAGAGCCTAGGCTCCTTATTTCTCGAGATCCCAGGGGGTTCAGACCTCTAGCATTCTTCAGTGGGGATAGGGAGGTGTACGCAGCTTCCGAAACGTCCGCTCTCCAGGTTTTCGAGTTGGAGTGGAGAGAGGTTGGTGCCGGCCACGTAATTTCTTTCGATGGAGCTTCCCTCGAGATCACTAGCTCGAGAGTAGCTGTCGACCCATCTCCATGTGTATTTGAGTACGTTTACTTCAGCCGACCCGACTCCTACTTCAACGGAGTCAGTATCTACGAAGCCAGGATCAGGATGGGCGAGTACCTAGCAAGAGAAGCACCAGCACCGGTGGATGTCGTGGTTCCGGTACCCGACAGCGGTAGAGTGGCTGCTATAGGGTACAGCTTAGCTAGCGGCGTACCGCTAGTTGAGGGCATAGTTGCTAATAAATACGTTGGAAGAGTCTTCATCTCAACTCCGCGAAATCGGGATACTCTATCGAAGATCAAGTATGGAGTTGTTAGGTCGGCTATCGAGAAGAAGAGGATTGTCGTAGTCGACGACTCCATAGTCAGAGGAACGACGATGGGTTTTCTAATAAGTAAGCTGCGTAGGAGCGGGGCTGAAGGAGTTCACGTTAGAATAGCTAGTCCACCGTTTGTGTGTCCATGCTTCATGGGTATCGATATAGCGTCGAGAAAAGAGCTCCTAGCTTGGGGAAGGAGTAGCGCTGAGAATATTAGGGACTCCATAGGAGCCGACTCCCTAGCCTACAACTCTCTGAAAGCACTGAGGCGGTCGGTCGATCTACCGCGGGTTTGTCACGCGTGTTTTTCATGTCAGTACGATTTCCCCGGTCTCTCAGTCTGCGAACTCGAGAAAATGTTTTCTAGGTGACGCACTCGTGGAGAAGCTAACGTACTCAAAAGCGGGCGTAGACCTCGATAAGCACCGCAGGATGCACTCGATAGCTCTGAAAGCCGCTGAATCTCTATCTAAGAAGCTGGGTGTAGACATCAGCGGGCTCGGCGGCTTCACTCCGAGTGTAGAGGTGCACGGAAAGAAGCTAGTAGTTCACGTAGACGGAGTCGGCACTAAGACCGTAGTTCTCAGAAAACTCGGGGCCATGAAGACAGCGGGCTGGGACTGCGTAGCTATGAACGCGAACGATGTTGCGTGTGGTGGTGCTAGACTAGTAGCTATAGCTGACTACGTAGCTATGGACGTAGCCGACGAAGAGGTCTTCGCTCAGGTATTGGAAGGCCTCGCTGAGGCAGCTGAGGTAGTTGGCGCACCCGTAGTCTCCGGGGAAACGGCTATTCTCCCAGGATTGATTAGAGGAGTGGATGTCGTGTGCTTCACTGTCGCTATTGCGGATAGGGAGTTTCCGAATAGGGCCAGAGTTGGCGATGTTGTTGTAGGTGTAGAGAGCTGGGGGCTGCACGCAAATGGCTACAGCCTAGCGAGAAAAGTTGTTGAGGAGAGAATAGGTGGCTACGACAGAGTTGTTGACGGTGTTGTAATTGGGAGTGAGCTAGCTAAGCCAACGGCAATATACTACAACCTAGTGCTTAGAGCAGTCGAACTGGGTTACGCAAATTCCGTAACACACATAACCGGTGGAGGGTGGTCGAAGATGAAGAGAGTTCTCGGTAGCGACCTAGACGCAGTTGTAGAAGCTCCGAGACCTAGTAAGATATTCGAAGTCCTCATCTCGCGCGGGAACGTAGACCTAGATGAAGCGTACAGAGTATTCAACATGGGCGTAGGCTTGATACTAACCTCCCCTCCTGATAGAGTGAGAGATCTGCTGGAACTCACCGCAGAGATGGGGTTTAAAGCGGCGACCATTGGAAGAGTTGAAAGCGGGTCTGGCTCTATTAGAATAAAGTTGAGTTGGGGAGGTGGCGGCTACGTTGAGATATGACCCTGCTGAGTTGCTTGATGGGTATAGAGACAGTAGCTTAAGTATTGCCGCTATAGCTAGTCACTCAGCGCTGGACGTCTTTGATGGAGCTAAGGACGTCGGGTTCGGCACTATCGCGGTGTGTGAAGTAGGGAGGGAGAGTGCCTACAGGAGGTTTAGTAGAGTGGTCGATGAGATAATACTCCTAAGGAAGTTCTCGGACGTTCTAAATCCGGATGTTGTGAGTAGACTCAGAGAGCGCTCAGCCGTCTTCATTCCCAACAGGAGCTTCGCAGTCTACGTAGGGTACGAAGGAATTGAGAAAGAGTTCCCAGTACCGGTCTTCGGGAACAGGTACCTACTTAGATACGAGGAGAGGGTTGGGGCTAGGACCTACTACAGGCTGCTGGATGAGGCCGGAATTAGAAGACCAAGAGTATTCAGAGACGTTGAAGAAGTTGATAGACCAGTCATAGTTAAGGTTCCACATGCTGTAAAGAGAGTGGAGAGAGGGTTCTTTGTTGCTGCTGATCGAGATGACCTCAAGCGGAAGCTAGCTAGATTAGTAAGTAGAGGTATTGTAAGAGAGGAGGATATGTCTAGAGCTTCTATAGAGGAACTAGTTCTCGGAGCGCACTTCAACGTGAACTACTTCTACTCAGTAGCTAGAGATAGGGTAGAGATCCTCAGCATAGACAGGAGGATACAGACGAATCTCGATGGGCTACTCAGACTACCAGCTAGTGTGCAGCTGGAGATAGAGGAACTCGTCGACGTAGAGATGGTTGAGATAGGTCATGAACCAGCTACAATACGTGAGAGCGTCCTAGAGAAACTATTCGAAGTCGGCGATAGGTTCGTTGAAGCATCTCGAAGAACGGAACCTCCAGGTGTTGTAGGTCCCTTCACACTCCAGCTAGTAGTTACTAAAGACATAGAGATCGTGGTTTTCGATGTAGCTCTAAGAATCGGTGGGGGAACGAACATCTATATGGGGATAGGGAGTCAGTACTCGAAGCTGTATTTCGGTAAACCGGTTAGTATGGGCTGGAGAATAGCTAGGGAAGTAAGAGAGTGCGTGGAGATGAACTGCCTCCACAAGATAGTTACGTAATCTAAGGCAGGCGGGAACGTTCCTACGCAATTCATGATTTTGCCTAGCTCTAAGTATTGTGAAGACGTATGTAAGCGCTCAATCAGCTACATTTACGCTAGTTACTAGCGCAGTGTATGTGAAGTTAAGTATCCGTTAGTAGAGATTCGGTACCTACTCTAGAAGTTTTCGTTAAGGCTCTATATCGAATGGAAGTTCAAGTAGGTTTTTCGTCTGCCTAAACCTAGCTTTACCTAGCTTGATCCTCCCTATGGAGGATGTTGATGGAAGGTGCTGCTTATTGCATGCGTTAATATTCCATATCTCTCCCGATGTATCGTAGACTATCACGATGCTCAGCACTCTAATACTCTCCGGAACCTTGAATAAGTCGTATATTACATCGCCGTAGGTTTTCTCAGCTTCCTCTCTAGCTAGCTCAACGACCTCTATGCGAAGGTCTTCAGATACCTTGGAGTTAGCTAGCTCTTCAATGTGCTTCAACTCTCCATCTGAAGGCTTTCTACTGAATTGAACTACTAGCCTACCGTGTCTTCCCTCTACGTACGTTGATGCGGTCCACATAGCGTCTTTACCTAGAACTCTGACGACGGCCCCCTTGAGAACGTGGAGAGCTGTGTGAGTCCTCACCTCAACAGGGTAGTCTTCAGGTCTCGGCATACACGCCCCAGAGAACACTATAGGATGTATTTAAACTTAGTGAAACTCCTCCGCTACTTCTCCTGAGCGAGTTTAAGGGGAAAACTATTTAACGTACCTAACCTAGACCTCTCGGTGATGGATGGTGAAGAAGCTTGAAGTACTGCTCGCAGTGCTGGTGGTACTACTCTCCCAGGCTCACACCATAGCTCTACTTGCGGCTGGTAATCCTCTGTTCTCGATTGAGGAAGTTAGCTTCAGATCTTCGGTTGGTGGTGACGTCTACCCGGGTTCAGCAAGTGCCCGAATATCCATTGGCGTTAGGTACCTAGGGTCTGAAACCGCCTACTTCATCACCGGTTGCCTAGACCTTCCACCAGGTTTTTCAGCTAGATACAGGTGTTCTGGAGCTAGAGGTGTAGACGGTTCTTACGTGATACCGGCTGACTACGGTGAGATGATTTACTTCGAGTATCTAGTAGATGTCGATAAAGCTGTAACTCCGGGAGTACACACAATCGCGCTCAACATATCCGGTAGAGTAGGTACTTCCATCGTCTCAGATAGGCTGGTCTTCGATGTAGAGGTTAGCCAGTACCCGGACTTGAAGGTAGAACTTCTCGAAGCGTACTGGTCTCCGGAGGCATACCCAGGCACTGCCGATGCGGCAATCTTCATGGTCTTCGAGCTCGGCGAGGTGGGGATCGAATCAGCTCAAGTTACTCTAGAACTACCTGAAGGTTTCTACCCTCGCACGATCAGAAGAAGCGTGGGAGCTGCGAGCAGGTACTCGACCTTCACACTCGTCGTGCCGGGAATAGACGTAGATAGAGAGCTGAGCGCGGGAGTGTATAGAGCTAATGTAACTATTGAAGCAAGAGCTGTGACGGCCGATAGAGTAGTATACAGTGCCTCAACCAAGGTTCAAGTACCTATTGAAGTCGGCACCCCCCCACCGCTTAAGCTGAGAATTGTGAGTAGTGAGTGGAGAGGACCTAGAGCTCCGAGTGGTAGTAAGGCACTTGAGTACTTGGTAGTACTGAGACTAGAGGACCCCGTAACGATTTCCTCTATAGTAGCAAAACTAGCACTCCCCGACTGCGCTGAGTCTGCGAGTGGTAGTAGAGAGCTGATCGCCTACCTGGTGAGACCGGTAAACTACGGAGAAGTACTTGAACTCGTGTTTAGCGGCATATCCCTGGCGTGCGCTCACACTACTTCAGCGGACTTACTACTGGAGGTTCTAGTAAACAGAGACGGCTCCGAGTTCTGGACTACCCTGCGGTACAGGGTCTTCATGGTGGTGCACAACCCCTCTATAGACGCTAGGGTAGTCTCAGCTTTCTGGAGCCCCGGTCCAGCGTACCCGGGTAGCTCCGGGCTATCTCTAGTAGTAGTTATCGAGAACTACGACTACGTCTCGCTGTTCGATGGCGTAGTGAAGATGGTTCTCGATACCGTAGAACCTAGAGAAACTACTCTGAGTGGCATCTCAGTCGAGTCTCTAGGTAGAGCCACCGTAGTCTTCCAAGGACTCTCAGTACCTAGGTCCGTAGCCCCCGGAACGTACCGGCTTAAACTCGCACTAAACTCGCTCGCGAGATCTGGGAGGTCCGTCTACGTACTCTCGATGGAGTTCGACCTACCTATAAACATAGGTGAACCTCCACTACCTCGACTGGAGATAGTTAGCTACGGGTGGGTAGATGGTGGAGCTTTCAGTAGATCAATAGATAACGCTCTGAGGGTAATAGTTAGAAACTCGGATCCGAGCGTCCTAGTCAGAGGTTTGAAGGCTACCTTGGAGCTACCGGACTGCTTCTCCGTAGGCAACCTCGGAAAGACCTTTACCAGCAGTGCTGCCATACCATACGGATCTACGATCACCCTGGAGTACCCTGGCGTAGATATAGCGTGCGGTGCCGGTATCTACAGAGCCGCTCTACTACTCGAAGTCCTGGGGGAGATCTCCGGGTCTACCTTCTGGCAAAACCTGGTCTACGACCTAGTGGTTGAAGTAGAAGACTCAGCTCTAAACGTAGCTGTAGTCGACGCTGGCTGGACCTCCGGCGTAGCGTACGGAAACGCGACTAGGCTGGTGCCGTACGTAGTGCTGGTGTCCTACACTAGAGACTCCCTGCTGTACACCTACGTAAGAGCTAGAGTAGTGAACGCGAGATTTTCCGAGGGACCTTCCGAGGCCGCGGTCTCCGTGAGAGAGACTGTTCCCTACGGCTCATCCTTCACCGTGAGGCTTCCGACCGTGGAGGTAGAGGGTGTGCGCGATTCTGTGGTGTTGGAGCTCTCGGTAGATGCGGTAGTACGCTACGGCAGAACCACCTACAACGCATCCAGAGAGCTTAAGGTGAGCATCCCGGTAGTCTACGAGAAGAACCTGGCTCTATCGTGGTTCCAGGCGGAGTACGGCGGTGCGCCATCGCCACTTCTTCCCACAGCTAGAGATGTGAGAGTCGTGGCTACCCTCACAAACCTGAGGCCGGAGTCTCTCAGCATATCGAGAATCCGGGTTGAAGTCCCCGAGATTCTCAGGGTGATGGGTGTTGAAGGAGATTGCTTAAGAGCTACCCTGGTTAGCGGAGGGTCGTGCGGTCTAGGTGTAGTTCTCTACGTTCGCGAAGACGCCGAACCATCTACTCACACGATTCGCATAGGCATTGACTACATCAAACAAGCCGCTGGAGCGGCTCTCTACGGCTTCGAAAATCTATCGATCCCGATCGTCGTAGACTCCCTAGAGAACTACGTACCGGAGGTAAGGGTAGTCAGAACTTTCTGGGGTCTGCAGCAGCCTTCACCAGCGCACCCCGGCTCGAGGTACGTACCGGTAACGGTAGTCCTCCAGAACCTCGGTAGGTACGACGCCGTAGGTCTAACCGTTAGGGCACAATCTACGTCTCTAGTCCCGGTAGTTGCTGCGGCTGAGTGTGCTACCAGGTTGCTGCCGGGCTCTTCGTGCTCAACGGCGCTCTACTTCGACGTACCGGGCTCAACTGAAGGCTACGTAAGGCTCGAGATGGAGCTGGAGTACTACGTAACCGCGTTTGGGACTCACGCCAGAGTTTTGAAGAAGCACTCCGCCCAGCTCTACGTAGAGCCCGCAGCAACTTTCGGAGGTTCGCTGAGGCCCGTTTCGTGGGGTTGGCTCAACAACTACAACATCTTTCCGGAGACGGAGAACGCTACCTTCGTAATCACGGTAGCCAACAGACTTCCGCACAGCGTGGTCGGGGTTTTCGCGGAGCTCTACCTACCGAAGGACTTTAGAGGAAGTAGAGGGGAGATCTCAACCACGTACCTAGACGGCCCGCTCAGAAGCTACTCGTCAGCACCTCTCAGCTTCAGAGTCTCCGTAGGTAGGGTCAAGCCGGGTTCCTACAGAGCCATCGCTAGACTAGACTACGTAGCTCTCTCCGGAGGACCCGGGGTCAGGTACTTTGAAGAACACGAAGTCGATATTGTCGTCGTGGACGATAGAGAAGCTGTGGAACTCGTAAGCGCTAGCTGGATCGAGGGTTCTGCGGAACCTGGGACGTACGGAGCTATACTACACGTAGTCGTGAGAAATAGGTTCGTAGACGGTATGACTGGAGTGTTCCTAGAACTGCTCCTCCCGAACGGCTTTTCTAGCTCTGTCGATAACTCCAGCACAGCTAGAGTTCCTCCAATATCTCAGCAAGTTCTCCGGGGCATGATGAGCGCTGGCGCACCCCAGTTGAGCAATCTCGCGCAGCTACTGCAGTCAGCGGCAGCACCCAGATCGCTATTCAATAGAGGGGAGATGATCGATTTCTTAGTACCTCTAAATGTTCTAGTGAATGCCACTGGGAGGTATACGGCTAGTGCCGTACTGCACTACGTAGACAGCTGGGGTACTCCGAGAAGGTGTGAGTTCAGAATACCGCTAACCGTTCTCGGTGGTGTTAGATATATTGAAGCTTACATTGATGGAGGTGTGGTAAGAATATCATCGAAATTTACGAAAGCGTCTTTGAAGATAAGAAACGTAGGTAGTGGTCCGGCTTACAATGTCTACATAGCGATTCTCCCGTATGCTCAGCTACCCGTTATACTTGCTTCACCTTCAGTGCGCTACATCGACAGGCTAGACCCTAACCGCGAAGAGCAGATAGTCTTGACTTTAGCGTACAATCCTATGGGGGTTTTTGCTGCGGGCGTGCAATCCGTTGTTTCGTACGGTACGGTGCCTCTGGTTGTTGGAGTAGTGTACAGAGACGCGGGAGGGAGGTTGAAGATGTTCAATACGTCGATAGTTGCTGTAGTCGAACCTTTTGTCGACTTAGCGCTGAGGGATGTGAGAGCTACTGTAGTAGCGGATGCACTCCGGGTTTCAGGAATCTTAGTTAACTACGGGTCGGCACCAGCGTACAGAGTCGGGGCTAGAGCGTGCCTAAGCGATGGAAGGTGCGCTGAGAGCTTCGTAGGTGATGTAGAGTCTGGAGCGCAGAGAGCTTTTAGCGTAAGTGTGAGTACCACGTCTCCACTAGACGAAATTAAGCTCACTATCTACTACTACAACATATACAATGAGCTGCAGTACGTTGAAACCTCGGTTCCGGTGATGGTAGCCGCCACCCCAACGCCGACAACAACTCCGATCGAACACCAATTCACTACCGAGAGGTGGGTGGTTGTTGCCGCTGTAGCAGCGTTCTTAGTAGGAGCAGCGTACTTGCTGTACAAAGTAGTATCCAGCTACAACAGAAAATTGAAAACTATTTCGAAGGTGCCTCCTCCTTGAACGCGCTCCAGTTTCTACTAGACTCTTTCACTATGTCAATTAAGGTACTGAGCGAGAGAAAGCTTAGGTCGGCGCTAACCGTAGCCGGAATCGCGGTCGGTCCGCTAATGATGATCATGATGGGCTCCGTTGTTAGCGGGTACAGCAACTATGTTTTAAGAGAACTGCAGTCGCTCGGTCAAAACGTAGTCGTAGTTTTTCCTTCCAGCGGGTACGACCTATCGGAACGGGACCTAGAGTTCGTAAGGTCCATTGAATACGTAGATTCGGCAGAACCTTTCTATACGCTACAAGGTATCGCCAGGAGGTGTGGGTCCGACATCTCCGTGTACGTCTACGCAATAAATCCCTCAGTAATATTCAAAGCGATGGGGAACTTGAAGATTAGAAAAGGTAGTGTACCGCTAGAGAACGACCTCATTAGCGCTGTAGTTGGACACAAAGTATCCGTAGTCGATGAAAAGCAGTGTCTAGATTCTGGTGATGTGTTCTCGCTATACATCGCTGAAATAGAGGGAGGGAAAGTAAAGAACGTGAAAAGTATAAACTTCGTCGTATCAGCCCTACTAGAAGAATATGGAGGTGCCTTCCTCCTCAGCCCAGACCAGATGGTTATAGTGAACACAGAATCCGGTAGGACCATGCTCGGAGCTAAGGAGTGGTCCGGGATATTCGTAGTCTTAAAGAGCTCTGAGTACGTGAGGAACTTCCTCAGAGAGATGAGGAGGTCCTATGGAGGAAACGTAGAGCTGGTGTCGTTTGCTGCCATAGCGGACGCGGTATCGAGTATTGCCGCAGCCGTTTCCTTCATTAACTACGTGACGTCTCTCTCCGCGTTCGCTGTCGCAGTTGCGGGGGTTTCAGCCACGATGATAACGTCCGTTATCGAGAGAACTAGGGAGATCGGCGTAATGAAGGCTGTGGGATTTACGAATAGGCAGGTGATATGTATGGTGATGTCCGAATCCCTAGTCATGTCTCTAATAGGAGCAACTGCTGGAATAACGCTCGGAGTAGTAGGCGCGTACCTGCTTTCAAACGTAGGTATGACTATAAGAGCTGGAACCGCCGGTCTAGTACTTACCGCTAGACCGGAGATAGCTCTCGACCGTATTCTAACGACCGCTAGTTTAACTATATCAGTTGGTTTAATCGGGGGCCTCTTCCCGGCCTACCTAGCGGCTAGGATACCTCCAGCTGTAGCTCTAAGGTATGAGTAGGTGTTAGAATGTCTCTAATTAAGGAGATATCCTCAGAGATAAATAAAGTTATCACTGAACTTAGAAAGGTGCTTGCTGCGGAGAGCTTAGACATCCTAATAGCTCAATCTGAAATTAGAGAAGTAGGTGGGAGGAAGGTAGTAGTTAAGAAGTTCACTAGTGAGATAGGCTTGCTAAAGTGGCTTCCTCCGGCAATATTTCTTAGAGCTAGCTACCCATTCGCAATAGCGCCGAGAGAGAGGTTTAAACGCGAGACCAAGTTTATGGAATTTGGCGAGTGGAGCGGGTTTAGAGTTCCGAGAATTCTAAGTACTGATGAGGTTGAGCTAGTAGTCGTTCGAGAATACGTAGAGGGGGAGGTAGTTAGATGCGATAGAGTAGCTGATGTGCGCACACTTGGAAAAGTTCTAGCTGAAGTACATAGTCGAGGCTTTAGCTTGGGTGATGTAAAACCAACTAACTTCTTGATCAGTGGTAGCGTACCGTACGTTATAGATGCCGAGCAGTCAACTCGATTTAGAGAAGATATGGGCAGCTGGGACCTCGTCGTAGTGGCTTTCTTCATATCTCTCGCTAGCTACGTGGGTACCGAGAAATTTAGAGATCTCTTCGGCGAGTTCTCGGAATCCTACCTTAAGTCCGGTGGTTCGAGAGAATCGTACTGCGGTATAATCTCACCGAAAAATGCTGTAATGCTGACCTTCATGCCTCTACCCAACGTCTTAGCGCTGTCTGATGTAAAGAAAGCCTACTGCTAGCGTGTAATAGGTCGTAGCTTAGTTCGGTCAGCTATTTATCGCTATTCAGCCACATATCCTGGGCTGATCCGTGAGGTACGAAGTTCCCAGCTACCTGAGAATTGATGAAGCTAAAACAGCTAAAGCTATCATAGACTTCATTAGAAATTACGTGAGCGATGCTGGGGCCTCGGGAGTCGTTCTAGGTTTAAGCGGGGGAACGGATTCCTCGGTACTCGCAGCACTCGCTGTAGAAGCTCTCAGTGCGGATAGAGTCGCAGTTCTATTCATGTACGATAAGGAGAGCTCACTTAGCAGTGAGCGCGATGCTGAACTACTAGCTAGCTTACTAAATCTGAAGCTCCTAAAGCTCGACCTAACAACGGGTGTTGAGTTTGTTTTAAAACTACTCGGAGACTCCTACGAGGTAGCTCCGAGAGTAGCTAAAGGCAATGTTAAAGCTAGGCTTAGAATGGTGGTTCTCTACTACCTAGCCAATAAGACGAACTCACTAGTTCTAGGCTCGTCGGATAGGTCCGAGTGGTTGATCGGGTATTTTACTAAGTGGGGTGATGGAGCTGCAGACCTCTACCCCCTCATAAACCTATACAAAACCCAGGTTAGACTACTTGGTGACTACCTAGGATTGCCGGAGCGCATATGCTGGAAGCCTTCATCTCCAGATCTATGGCCTGGGCACAGAGCTGTGGATGAGCTCGGAGTTGAATACGATGTTATAGACTCGGTGCTCCACCTATACGTAGATAGAGGACTTGGAGCTGAAGAAGTATCTAAGATCGCTAGAGTAGACCTGAATACTGTGAAGAATATAATCTCTAGAATACCGGCTAGCGAACATAAGAGAAGGTTTACTGCCGGTCCTCAACCGGTTCCAAAGCTGTGAGCTGCTGTGTTCCACTATGTGGAGAGTTTTCTACTCCATAGCCGCTACCGTAAATACGGTTACATGGGGCATCTACTTTTCGTTTACTCGGAGATACATTGGAGTTGAGCTGGAGGGGGGCATTAAGTCCATACTCCTAATAACTGGTTTAGAGTGGCTGTACGCTTTCTCAGCTCTAGCCTCTAGTAGGGTTACTAAGTTCATTAGTAGAAGAAGCGGCATTCTACTGGGTTCTCTAGGCTCAATACCGCTGCTGGTTTCGATATTCATAAGGGATCCGACGGGTCTCGCGGCTGTACTTAGTCTAACGTCGCTAACGTGGTACTTGACATGGCCTCTGGTCATGTCTACAGTGTTTTCGGGTGCTGAAGGTAGGTTTGGAAGAGCTTACAGCTTCTTCACAATAGGTATGGGGTTCGGATTTAGCGTAGGTTCTCTCGTAATGGGACTACTCTACTACGCTGGAGGAGCTTCACTGGTCTTCGCAGCTTGCTCTATTCTCTACACATCGTCATACATAATCTTCTTCGTCTTCTACCCGAATTCTCGTGAAGTGCTTGGTGAAGAGAGCGGTGGGTCGGCATTGCTAACCGTTCGCAGTCTAGTACCAGCTATCGTAGCCTACGCTCTCCTAGTTTTCTGTAGAGAAGCATACTACTCGGTAGCTCCGGTTATACTCAGTGGAGAAATAGCGAAAATACTGCCAGATATCTCGGAGAGGTCTCAGTACGTTGCTTTCGGTATTCTGTACGGAGGCCTCACGTCTTTTCTATCGGTGCCCACGAGAATCCTAGTCGGATATTTAGTCGATAGGTACGACCCTAGGTCAGTACTGCTAGCTTCCTTTATTCTCTACGTATCTAACTACTGGCTATTTATCTCACTAGGAGGGTTAGCTACTATAGTGATATGGCAACTCCCGCTATACCCAGTCGCAGATACTTCAATAAACGTACTGCTAGCTAAGAGCTCTACCAGAGACGGCAGAACTCAAGCTCTAGGCGTTGGCCTGGCTTTCAGTGCTATTGGAGGTTTAGGAGTGCTACCACTCACCGCGTACCCGGACTTAGACCCAGTATCTGTAGGTGTAGTGATAACTTCAGTAGCTGCGCTTGGAGTAGCTATTCTAGTGGGTGCTGTAAGTTACGGCATGAGACCTCGTAGAGCTGCACCCATCACCTAGAGTACGGGCACACTTCTCAACACTCTAGTCAGGAGATTTTAGGTTGGCTCTCCACACTCTCAGTGGAGTCCGCGCTGTGAGTGAAGAAGTTAGTAGGGAGAAGCTGAGGTACACGGTATGGAGGTTGATGGAGGAGAGAAACATAGCTGCGTTTCCCAGACCTGTATACGGGAGAATACCGAATTTCATTGGAGCTGAGACCGCCGCAGCTAGACTAGCTAGCTCCGACCTATTTAAGAAAGCGGGAGTAGTTAAAGTAAATCCAGACGCTCCTCAGAGAAAAGTTAGAGAGCTAGTGCTTAAAGCCGGTAAGCTGCTGGTAGTGCCCACTCCTAGGATATCGGAGGGCTTCCTCCTGATCGACCCTAGGCGAGTGCCTAGCTGGCTACATGGAGAAGCCTCTACGATACCCGGCTCGTTCAGGTACGGCACTAGGGTGGACCCCGAGGAAATACCCGAGGTAGACCTGGTAGTAGCCGGCTCGGTTGTTGTTAGCGTATTCGGGGAGAGGTTGGGTAAGGGTGAGGGCTACTCCGAGATTGAGTACGGAATTTTATTTGAGTACGGGAAGCTATCAGAGGAGGTCCCCATAATCACGACCGTACACGACGTTCAGGTAGTTGAGTTCAGGATCCCTCTTGAACCTTGGGACGTAACTGTGGACTTCGTATTTACTCCTACGAGAACCATAAGGTGCGAGAGTGGGAGGAAGAGGCCTAGAGGAATTCTATGGGACTACCTAGATACCGAGAAGATAGAGGCAATACCCACTCTCAAAGCACTAGCAGAGAAGAAGAGGGTGGACCTAGCGCGCAGGTAGAGCTAGCTACACCAATAGCTGCGAACCGCTTGAGCTTGAGTGAGCCTACTCTAAACAACTTAGAGTAGTAGTAGGCTCCAAGTAGAGGCTAGTACTAGCTGTGCTACTACGATCGGTAGCGATATCTTCATCCACCTCGCCCAGCTGATCTTCACTCTACGCCTTCTCTCGAGTATGGATACGGCGACGATGTTCGCTGTAGACCCTACCGGAGTTAGGTTACCGCCTAGAACGCCCCCGAAGAGAATAGACCAGAACAGCTCTCTAAAACCCGCAATTCTCACGATTAGCTCTATAGCCGGTACGAGGGCCACTACTAGAGATAGGTTGTCGAGGAAAGCGCTCAGAACCGCTGAAGCAACCATTAGCATGTCGAATAAGGAGAGAGCGCTCGGGTTTATTAGCTGAGAGATGCTTACGATACTGTAGGCTATCTTCACCATGGCGCCACTCCAAGTTAAGCTGTAGCCGAGCATGAAGAGAAACATGAAGAAGGCGATCGATGGCCACTCAACACCCTTCGCCAACACTTCCCCGAGCTCCGGGACCTCCATAACTGGGAGTGTGAGCGCGACGAAGAGACATGGTACTAGAGCTAGTAGGGAGTTAGGATCTATGTAGAAGCCGGAGAGGAATGTAAGAAGTTCAGCAATTAGTGGCGTGATCGAGACGGTGACTAGAAACGCTAGGAGGAGAGCTACTCCGTAAGTCCTAGCCCTCCTTTCTCTAGGTTCGATATCTACGAGCTTAGTTGTGATGAAGGCTTCCAGCATCTCGGACCTAGATGCGGTAGCTAGCGCAAGTTCCCTAACGTACCTCGCTCTAATAAGAGAGAATAGAAGTACGGTAGCTAGAAAGCAAAGTGCTGATAGAGGTAGAGCTGACAATATGAAGTCCCTGGGGGTGAAGCCCGTGGTGAAGGCTATGTAGACCCCTATAGGGTTTCCAACTGGAAGTGCTAGACTGCCTACGTTAGTAGTTAGTACAACCAGGATAGCTAGCTCCTCCGGGTCTACTTTAAGTAGTCTACTAAGTTCGAGAACTACCATAATAACGTACACTATGCTAGTGACCTCGTCTACGACCATCGCCGCGAACCAAGCTAGTGCTGAAAGCAGCGCTAGGAGAGGTAGCGGCCTCCCCCTACTGAATTTCACTATGTGAGCTGCGAGGTACGTGAACACTCCGATTTTTCTTAAGATAGTGGCGAAGCTCATAGAACCTACTAGAAAGACTATTAGAGCCCAGTCCACACTTCCCACGAGTTTCTGAGGTGGGGCAACACCTAGGAACACTACCGCCGATACGGCTAGAATAGCTAGGAAGTGCCTGTACCTCATGTCTAGAGCTGTTAGCGTAATTAGGAGTAGGAACAGACCGAGCGATACCGCGCCCTCGTATACGGCTGAAGGAGATTCAATACTCACACCACCCCTACTAGATTCCCAAGTCCTCCTGAGCTCACCACCAATACCGGTGCTCGGTATGCTTACAGACATCACTGCTAGGGTCGATAGTGCGAAGCAGGATACTAGAATTAGAGATATCTTCGCGGTCTTCAAGTTCCCTCACCACATCCGCACTCTGCCACTCTAGCTACAAGTAGGCGCACTCCCATAGAGCGGCGTCCTTTCAGTGAGTCTACTCTATCGTAAATAAGTTTTCACCTCCTTGGTAAGACCTAGGCCTACGTTCCCCGGCGAAGAAGCTCTGCGCAAATAATAGAGCCGCTTACTAAGATGTCTTAGAGGTGTGCCGGCTGAGCTACGGATACTGCGAAATGTGCGGTAAGCCGGTAGCTAGGCGCGATCTGAAGGTAATATACGTAGAGAGCGTTAGGCTATCCATCTGCCCGTCCTGCTACAGTAGGTTGGTTAAAGGTGATGTCGTGAGGGAGATTAAAGAAGAAGCTGCGAGAACTCGGTCCCAGAAGGCTAGTGCGAGACCTGTGAAAAAAAGTGAGGAGAGAGTTCTAGAGGAGTACGAAGTCGTGTCCAACTACGCTGAGAGAGTTAAGCAAGCTAGGGAGAGGCTGGGGCTGACTCAGAAAGCACTTGCGGATATGGTTAGAGAAAGCGAGAACACTATAAAGAGAATCGAGTCCGGGAGGCTCGTACCGACGATAGCTCTAGCTAGGAAGCTCGAAGAGGTTCTCTCCATTAAGCTCCTGGAGCCGGTAGTAGATACCGCAGAAGCACGCCTACCGAGTCCAGCTAAGATGAAGGAACTAACTCTAGGTGACGTAGTCTCCCTGAAAAAGCGTGAGAAGTAGTTGACCGCGGCACTCGTTATAGCTAGAACTGAGGACCTCGCCGAAGCTCTTGAACTAGCTAGGGTACTCCATAGTAGAGTTGAGGTAGTGGAGCTGCCGGATAGATACAGAGCTTCCACTTCGGCGTATCTAACGCCGAAGTGGCTGAGGATAATTAGGGAGAAGGTCGGGGACGGGAACTACGATAAGGTCTACATCTACGATACTCTCAGCCCGAGACACGTAAGCCACTTAATGAAGGAGCTGAAGGTCGTTGTTGAAGATAGGGTTCTGCTAATTCTCGGTGTTCTAGCGGAGCACGCGGGTTCTAAAGAAGCGAAGATCCAGATTGAGATGGCTAGGCTAAGGCATCAGATACCCCTACTAAGAGACTGGATAAACAGGGTTAAGATAGGTGAGCTACCAGGCTTCCTGGGACCCGGTGGGTACGCTATAGATGCTTACTACTCACACGTTAGGAGGAGGATCGGTAGGCTCCGCAGAGAGCTCGAGAGGCTTAGAAGAGTTAAAGACTACGAGAGAACTAGAAGAGTGGAGGCAGGTCTTATCCACGTAGCTATAGCTGGCTACACGAACGCCGGGAAGACTACTCTTTTCAACTCCCTAACTGGGGAGAGTAGAGCTACGGGACCTGAGCTACTGACAACTACGTCCACGAAAGCTAAGATGGTTCCTATCGGTGGTTTGAGAGTTGTTTTCATAGATACCGTGGGGTTTATAAAGAACATACCTCCGGAGATAGTTGAAGCATTCTACGCAACTCTAAGAGAGATATCGACTTCCTCAGCGGTGATTCTCATTATGGACAGCTCGGATGAGGATAGAGGGTTCTACGTAAAGCTTAGGGAATCTCTGAAGATCTTGGTTAACATAGGGTTCGTAGGTAGGCCTCTAATCGTAGCTTTAAACAAGATAGACCTAGTCGATAGCGGTAAGGTAGCTAAGTTGAAGTCCCTGGTGAACTCAGAGGTAGATCGCGGTATGTGGTTCTACAGAGTCGTCGAGATCTCCGCTCTGAGAGGAACTAACCTAGACCTGCTCAAAAAGGCACTGCTGGAGGTCTTAGAGAGCTGAGACCTCATCGAAGAGGTCTGCGGTAGCTCTACTAGGAGTGCTGAGATGCTCTACCAGGAGCTCCACCTCCTTCTCCGTAGAGTGCTGAGCACAGGTCCCCACCGATAGAGCTAGATTGAGGCCATCTAGTGTAGAGTGAGTGTGTTGTTATGCCAGCCACGTCGAGTACCTTACCCACTATGAAGTCAACTACGTCCCGTAGAGTAGTGGGCTTAGCGTAGAAGCCCACTACCGCTGGAACTACAGTTACGCCGGCTTTAGCCGCCATGTAGAGTGAGCGCAGCTCTACGTACCCTAGTGGAGACTCTCTGATAACGGCTATGACCTTCTTACCCAGTCTTAGAGCGTTCGTAGCGGCTCTTACGATTAGGTTATCGGCTAGTCCGTGAGCTATCGAAGACACAGTCTTTATTGTGGCCGGTATTACGGCGACCCAGTCTACGTAGACGAAGTAGCTTGAGCTAGATAGAGGTGCGCTGAGGTCATCCTCCCAGTAGACCTCTCTAGCACCGAGTTCGCGTATTTTAGATACGAAGAACTCGGGTGAAACACACTCACCTTCAGCTACTCTAGCCGATGCCTTAGATAGAACTACGTCAACTCTGCAGTTCATAGAGTTGAGGACTTCGGTTAGCCTAAGAGCGAGCACTAGCCCGCTACTTCCAGTTACTCCAACTACTACGTACATGTAGCTACCCCAATACCTCTAAGTAACCTATGGAGCGCTCTATTAAGCACTTCTACCGCGGAGCTCTCTACTCGATTCCAGCTAGGTAGCTACGAGGTGTAGAGCGGATATGGCGGCCGCTGGAACTAGGAGTACTAGGTCTAGAGGACTGAGCGCTCTAGGCTTAGCTGTCGGCGGTACTCCGTGCATGTACAGAGCTTCAGCTACGTACCTGCTGTTCAGAATAGAATCTACTACCAGGGGCTTTATCAGTGAAGCAACGTTCTTACCGCCCAGCTTTAGCTTAGCAACTACGTACGCTTCTGAGAAAGATATGAACGCTAGCGGTAGCTGAGCCATTGCTACAGCGAGTACTTCCGAGTAGTGCCTAAGCCCTAGTTTCATTAGGATGTACTTGACCTCGCTAATTGATAGCATTTGAAATAGTAACGTCAGAGCTATTACTATGGCTGCGATTCGGAGAGTTCTGAGAGCTACGTCAACAGGGTCGGACGGCTCGGACCCCACTAACACTGAGAGAAGATTCAGTGCGTAGCCCAGCAGTATAAACGCTCCAACAAGCTTCAGCATACCTAGGAGTCTTCTGAAACCCGCGAGAAAAGCCGCAATAGCTATCTCGTAAGCAAGAGCTGCCACCGTCTGCACTGGCGAGACCCTAATTCCGGGGAGTATGTAGGGTAGAGATAGAGATAGCGTTAGTACGAGCGGGACAGATACCTTACCGAGTAGGCCGAATCTTCTAGCTTTCTCAGAGACTAAGAAGACGTAGGCGAAATCTCTTAGTGCTGACATCTTTGAGCACCTACATACCGAGCTCTCTGCACTTCTCAGCCGCTGTGATGACCTCTAGATCTACCTCCGGCTCGACCTCGGCTAGGTGTCCGTTCTTCATTTCGTATACTCTCGCCGGTAGTACTAGAGACACAGTCTCTCTATTGCTGACTGTCAAGATCTTCGGGGAATTTACGCTATCGAGGATCTTTGCTAGGGAGAGTCTATCAGCGTACGTTAACCCAGTAAACGGCTCATCCATTAAGAGGACTACACTGCTACCAGCGGAGGTGGCTACCGACACAGCCGCTCTTACAGCCTGCCCCCAGGATAAATTGAATGGTGAAGTGCTGAGCTCTTCATCAACTCCTAAACTCCTCAGCCTTCTAATCCCCGCTTCCAGGCAGGACTCCCTCTCGGAATGCCTGGAGCACACCACCTCAAACTCCTTCTTCAAGCTTTCTTCAGTGAAGAATAGGTATATGTTCTGCGGAATATAGATAGTCCTCACGTGAGAGGCTTTCTCGATCCTACCCCTCATTGGAGTGAGATACCCCGCTACTAGCTTAAGCAGAGTAGACTTACCGCTGCCGTTCAATCCGTATACTACAACAACGTCTTTCCTACCCGAAATAACTAAGTTAACCCCCTTGAGGATCCAGTCCCCACTTCTATCATATCTAAACCACACATCTCTAGCTTTCAGTACTTCTTCGTATCTATTCGAGCTACCTACCTCACTACCTCTACTAAGTCTAGGGATAGACCCGGGGTCCGCACCTCTAGGGTACCTAAGCCGCTCGTGGTCTACGGGAACGAGAACTCCGTTTTTTAGTAAGTACACACTACTAGCTAACTTCAGTAAGCTAACGAATCTGTGCTCAAAAACTACAACGGACTTACCCATAGATTTAAGTACCGTGATAACGTCTCTCACCTCCTCGAGACCTTCATCATCAAGCCACATTAGCGGTTCATCTAGTACCACTACGCTCGGATCCCACAGCATGGCTTTCGCGATCGCTACTCTCCTCAACTGCCCCCCGGAGAGCTCGAAGAACCTCTTCTTCAGAAGCTTCTCGAGCTTAAACACGTTGACCACTTTCCAAAACATCTTCCTACCTCCATCAACTCCGTGAATGGCCGTGGAGGTATCGTAGAGGTCCGCTTCAACTACGTGCTCTATGAAGTGCGCGTAGACATTCTGATTTACTACTTGAATTAACCTTCGGAGCTCCTCTACAGCTAGTTCTCCTAGTTTCCTCCCTCTGAGCAGTACCTCACCTCTGACCTCCCCTCCGTAAACCCACAGACCTACACCAGTTAGAGACCTTAGGAGAGTGGTTTTCCCAGAGCCGCTAGCACCGAGAACTAGAACTACCTCACCGGAACCTACGGAGAGATTCACTCCTCGAAGAACCCAGTTAGATGAAGTAGGGTAGCGGAACCAGAGATTTTTCACTACTAGCGGAAAAAACGAGCTATCCCGGACCTCCCGGTTTTCGAGGTGGGTGCCGTTCTCATTCATTCTATTCACGGCGTTCTAGTGCCACCGATACCTAAGGTTTTAGATACCACTCTGAAAACTCCGATCGATAAAGCTCCAACGTAAGAAGCGGCTATAGCGTTAAATACAGCTATGTGCGGTAGCAGTGCTATCGTTACTGAGTAGGCTCTATCGTAAGTCCACCCGTAGGTTAGAACCAGCCAGTGCGGTGTAATTATGTAGTTGAGGAGAGACATTACGAGAATCCTGGAGATCGCACCGATAACTACGGGTACAGCATAGTACTTAACGTGCGCTCTCCTCAGGCACAGGTAGCTGTAGAGCAGCGATAGAGGTATGAACGTAGATGCTTCAGCAGCTATCTTCATACTCGCACCAACGAAATCGGCACCCATTAGGTGGAGTCCGATGAAGATTACTGGCAGTACAGCTAAAGACGTTCTCCAGGAGTATAGTGCTAGCACGGCTAGCGGTATTCCAACACCATCGAACTTAAGAAACGGTGCTGGAGGATACGGGAACTTGAATATGTGGAGTACTAGTGATAGTGCTGTTAAAGCCGAAGCCGTGGAGAGCTCAAGCAGCTTCCCAGCCGGTCCGACACCTCTAGGGGTTTGAGGGCTCATAGGCTTCCCTCATGACGTCGAGAGAGCTGTAAATAAGCGAGACACACAACAATCCTCCCAGAGTCTGAGGGACTTATAACGGTTTCTGCATCGAGAAATCGCGAGCTCCCTACTTCTTAGCGGATGAGATCAACCTACGGAAATTCTCAGCTACTCTCTCGGAGATTTCGGTCACGCTCACACGCTTTATCTGGGAGATCCTCTCCAATAATCTGGGGAGTAGCTCGGGCCCGAGGTCGAGTCCTCTGTACCTGTAGGGACCATCCGATTCGGTAAGTATGGCATCGGTAGGTACCTTCTCTACTACAGCTTCGTGCTTCTTCTGCACTAGTAGAGCCGGGTTAACGCCAATGAAGAACCCTTCACTAACGATTTCGTCAACTAGCTCTAGGGGGCCTGTGTACCAGTGGAAGACTGCTGTGGCGATCTCGTACTTTCTCAGTAAATCGAGTACATCTCTCCAAGCACCAGCTGCGTGAATGCTTAAGCCTAGCCCGTACTCAGCTGCGATCTCTAGAAATCCCTTAAATAGCCTCAGCTGCGCTTCAAATGTCTCCGGGTGAAGCGCTCTGTCTAGCCCAACCTCACCCAGGAAGTATATACCGTAATCACCTACCAGCTTCTCGATGGCCTTCATAGAATCTTCGATACCTACCTTATCTGCGTTCCACGGGTGAACGCCCACGGCCGGTATGGCGTGAGGGCACCTACCGCATATATCCACGGTCTTTAAGCTCGAAGCTACGTCATCTGATACAGCTATCATTAGGTACCCACTATCGCAGTACTTTACCCAGCTATCTTCATATTCGTAGAGATGTATGTGGGAGTCTATCAGCATGCTCGCTACTGACTCACCCACATACACGACTACGAAATTCGCTATAAATAGCTATCCCAGTAGGTACCGAACTACTGGTTCTACTAGCTGAGTGTAGCTGCGCACCCGTAGCTAAGAAAACACCGATCTCGATGTGTTCACTCACATCTCAATCCTTATAAATAAGTTCTGTAGCTAGTAAAGCGGTGGTGCCGATATCTTGAGCTACTTCAGTAGCGATAAGAAGAGCGGTGTCTTCGAGTACGTTAAGTACTTGGAGGAGAGAGTTCACCAGCTGGAGTCGGAAGTAGAGTTCCTGAGGAGAGAACTTAACTACTATAAAGGAGAGATCGATAAGTTAATGGCTTCTCCACTGGTTGAGGCGGTGCTTCTGGAGCTACTAGAAGATGGGAGAGCTATTGTAAGAAGTAGTGCTGGACCGACACTAGTAGTCAACATTAGCGGGTCCGTAGATACCTCCAGACTGAAGCCAGGCGTTCACGTCGCTCTAAATCAGAGAGGGTCCACAGTTGTCGAAGTGCTCCCAATAGTAGAAGATTACTACGTGAAAGCTATGGAGGTAGATGAAAGACCTAGAACCACCTTCAAAGATGTTGGGGGACTTCACGAGCAGATTAGAGAAATTAGGGAGGTCGTTGAACTCCCGCTCAAATCACCGGAGCTTTTCTCTAAGATAGGAATAGAACCCCCAAAGGGAGTTCTACTCTACGGACCACCTGGCTGCGGGAAGACCCTGCTGGCGAGAGCTGTAGCTGGTGAAGTTAAAGCTACGTTCATTAGGTTAGCGGCATCGGAACTAGCTCAGAAGTTTGTTGGTGAGGGTGCTAGAATCGTTAGAGAGGTTTTTAGATCAGCTAGGCGTAAGGCTCCGGCAATAGTCTTCATAGATGAGCTTGACGCCATTGGGGCTAAGAGGTTGGATATCGGGACGTCCGGTGAGAGGGAAATCCACAGAACGCTCTCGCAGCTTCTCGTAGAAATAGACGGTTTCGACCCGCTAGATAAGGTTAAGATTATGGCCGCTACGAACAGGATCGACGTCGTCGACCCGGCACTTCTTAGACCCGGTAGATTCGATAGACTAGTAGAAGTGCCGCCGCCAGATTTAGCTGGTAGGTACGAGATACTTAAGATATACACGTCTAAGATGTCTCTAGATAGCGATGTGGACTTGATGAAGCTAGCTAGTATGACCGAGGGTCTCTGCGGTGCCGACATCAAGGCCATATGCGTAGAAGCTGGGTACAGCGCTATAAGAAGAAATGCGAGCTCCGTCAGTATGAGTGATTTTATTCAAGCTATAGGTAGGTACGTACCTAGAAAGTCCGCCGGTAGTAGAAGAGATGCGGCATCATTAACGACGAACTTGTAGAGGAGACTCCCCGTTGATTACGGTAGTGCTCTCCGGCGTTTCCTCCCCGCATAAGCTGGTGGAATCGGTTAGAGTAGCGTACGGGTTTAGAGGAGTTAGCGTCGACCTCTTCATCGTTACCAGACCTACAGGACTGGCCTCTCAGGCAGGTGTGCCGGAAGCGTATAGAGTAGCTCTTAAGTACGGCAAGCCTCTAGTAGTTCTCTCGAGTCTTAAGGAAGTATTCGAGTACTTTAAATTCGATGAAGTATACTCGGTCCTACCGGGTCAGAGTGGTTTGAGAAGACTTGATGAAATCTCGGTAAGAAACTCGAAATACGCACTCATCTTCACCGGGGAGGAGCACGGTAGAAGCGAGGCACCCGTGGAAGTCCTTACAATACCGGAGCTTCCGGCCGACTCCCCTCCGCAGGTAACTATAGCTCTAGCACTATACACGATCTACAGTAAGCTGAGGTCTTTAAGTAGTTAGACCGGCAGTAAGTAGTGAGTGGTAGAGTGTTTGAGAATGTCGAAAGCCTCCGGGCACTCCCCGATTAGTAAGCACCTCTACGCCAATCTGTACGACGTAGACTATAGGTCTATATCTGACGAAACCAGCCTAGCTGAAACTATCGGGAGAGTTCTTAGAGAAGAGGGTGTGGAGCCCGTAGAGGTTAAGTCTTGGAGTTTTGGAGGGAGGAAGGGGGGTGTTTCAGTTATCGTCGTACTGGAAGGTGCGCACGTAATTATTCATACTTGGGTTGAGTACAGGTACGCCACACTCGACGTGCTCGTAACCGGAGACCGCGACCCGGAGAGAGTATTTAGGAAGCTACTAGAGGTTCTGAAGCCCCGGTCCTATAAGGTAGGCTACACACATAGAGGCGAGCTCTCTAGTGGGAGAAGGTAGTTTACTCGTAGTTGAAGTAGATTCCTCAGACCGCGATTTAGTGAGGAGGGTTGTAGAGCTAGTCAAGAAAGGTATGGGGGTCTGGCAGGCGCACTACGCCGCCGCCTGCCTTAATCAGAGAGTGTGCCGCGGTCTCGCAGCTATCTTAGAGAAACTCGTAGGCGCGCTTCTCTTTTACTCAACTAGGCTGGAGCCAGGCCACTCTCTGGGTGTGATATACTACGTCGTAGTAGAAGAAGAGTACAGAGGTATGGGAATAGGGAAAGTACTGGTTTCTTCCGCTGAGTACGTACTTGAGAGCGAGGGAGTCGACCTAGTAGTAGCTACCGCGAGATCTGAGAATAGTCGGTCGAAACGTCTATTCAGTAGCTTAGGATACGTTGAAGTCCCGCTCCACACTATCGAAGAAGAGTACGGAGAGCTGCTCACTAAGCTGACCTGCAGTTACGAAGACGACGTAGTCTTCTACAAAAATCTAAGAGCGAAGTTCGAGGAATTCGTGTCGGTTCTCGACCTAGAGTCCAACACAGAGAAAATCGAGAAGCTGTGGTACGCGCTGTGCTACAAACCCTGGAGAGAGTTGAAAAATCGTAGACTCTTCTAGAGGTAGGGAGGGTAGGTACCTACCTACGGAGCTTACTGAAATCTTCTCTACCGTGGTTTAGACTTCCGAGCCCGAAGAGCTCTTCTCGCACAGAGCGCCGAGCGTCGTCTCCAAGTACTTCGCGGTGCGGGCGGCGATCTAGAAAACCGCTAGCGGTTTTCTACTATATCGGTGTGAGTCCGTGTTTCTTTGGCGGAACCCAGATCCTCACTTCTCTCTTCGTCGACATTACTTCGAGAGCTCTAGCTAGTACTCGCCTAGTATCCC
Organism: Sulfolobales archaeon; assembly: GCA_026419835.1. Classification (GTDB taxonomy): domain Archaea; phylum Thermoproteota; class Thermoprotei_A; order Sulfolobales; family NBVN01; genus DRZP01. Next base: position 34,256 of record JAOAKQ010000004.1, read on the forward strand.
TTGGTTGAATTACGGCATCTACGTATCCTCGGCTAGCCGCAACGTAGGGATTGGCGAACCTACTCCTATATTCCTCAGTAAACTTCTCGAGTAGCTTAGCTCTTTCCTGAGGGTCTTTAACTGCCTCCAGCTCTCTTCTCCATATTATCTCAGCAGCACCCTCGGGACCCATAACAGCTATCTCAGCCGTAGGCCAGGCGGCGACGAAGTCCGCTCCCAGGTGCTTAGAGCCCATAGCTATGTAGGCACCTCCGTAAGCTTTTCTAACTACTACCGTCAGCTTGGGGACCGTTGCCTCACTGTACGCGTAGAGAACCTTAGCTCCGTGCCTAATTATACCGCCGTGCTCTTGCTTAGTCCCGGGCATGTATCCGGGGACGTCGACGAACGTAATTATGGGTATGTTGAACGCATCGCAGAATCTAACGTGCTCCGCGATCTTATCCGAGGAGTCTATGTCTAGAACGCCCGCCAGGTAGTTGGGTTGGTTAGCTACTACGCAAACGGACCTACCATCCAGTCTACCGAAGCCGGTGATAGCGTTTCTAGCCCACTGAGCTTTTACTTCAAGAAAGGACCCGGCATCTAGAACGCTACCTATAACTCTGTACATATCGTACGCAGCGTTCGGGTCTTCCGGAACGACTCCATCTAGCTCCGGAATCTCTCTATCCGGAGGGTCGCCGGTTTTGACTACGGGCGGGTCCTCCATGTTGTTGTTCGGTAGATACGAGAGCAGCTTCTTTATGATAGCTATAGCCTCTCTATCATCTTCCGCAACGAAGTCGGCCTGCCCGGACTTAGCTACGTGAACTTCCGGACCTCCCAGCTGCTGCTCATCCACTACTTCACCAATAGCCGCTCGAACCACTCTAGGACCGGTTATGAACATGAACGAAGTTCTCCTCACCATTACCACGAAGTCCATTAGAGCTGGTGAATAAACGGCACCCCCAGCGCACGGACCCATGATCGCCGCTATTTGCGGTACCACCCCGGAGGCCACGACGTTCATGTAGAATATGTCCCCGTAGCCCTTCAGAGAGTCAACGCCCTCCTGTATTCTAGCACCCCCGGAGTCGTTTAGGAAGACGATCGGTATTCCCTGGCTTATTGCGAGCTGCATTGCTTTAACTATCTTAGCTGCGTGCATCTCCCCGAGGGAGCCGCCCATGAAGGTGAAGTCCTGAGCTATGACAACCGCTCTCCTACCATCAACTCTAGCCAAGCCCGTGACAACGGCATCACCCCACACCCACCTCTTATCCATACCGAACTCTGTGGTTCTGTGCCTAACGAACATGTCCAGCTCGAGAAAACTATCGGGGTCTGCTAGAAGCTCTATTCTCTCGCGAGCGGTTAGCTTCCCCTTAGAGTGCTGGGCCTCTATAGCTTCCCTACCTCCCCCTAGTAGAGCCTGCTCACGCAATCTCCTGAGCTCCTCTATTCTAGAGCTCATTCAAGCACACCAAGTCTCTTGGCGAAGTAGAATAAAAAATCCTCACTAAGCCTTAGAATCCGACTTAGTCCAAGCTCTAGGTGCTGTAAGTAGCTCAACAACGGCTCTCCAGCTAGCTAGGTAGTAGATTGCTGACATCACGACCAAGTACTTGAGGACAGCTTTCTCTTTGGGAGCTGCGAGTATAACTAGGAGAAAGCTGAGCGAGCAGGCGGTGACCAGCGCTAGAAAGACCTGCCTAAATAGAGTCATATCGAACCCCGAGAGTAGTCCTACGAAGCCTGCGGCAACGGCTACCGTAGAGGTAGCGGCGGTTAGAGGCATGAAACCGGTTACAAGTAGTAGTGGGAGAGACCTAGGTAGAGCCTTCAACCCGGCGGGAATAGATAGAAGCCCACCCCGAATCCACCTAGCTCTCTGCCTAACGAGACTAGAAGCTCGAGCGATAGGTCTCGTAGTGGATGGTGGGAGAGCTATTAGAACTCTCCATCCTCGAGCGCCAATTCTGTAGGTTAGGTCCAGGTCTTCCGTCGGTGACGTGCTGTTGAATCCGCCGACGCTAACTAAGTACCGAGTCTTGATGAAGAAAGCGGATCCGCATATTTCCGCCAGCCCGGTCTTCCGAGCTATGTAGGGTTGGAGAATTCTGTAGTAGAAGTGGAAGTCCGCTACTTGAGCGCCACTCAGCTTACTCGATACACTAGCGACTTCTCGGACGAACTGAATTGCCGCTACGTCACTACTTCCCAGTAGCTCAACTGCGGCTAGTACGTGGTCCGGGTGAATGGTGTCTTCAGCATCGTATACTGCCAGTATCTCCGAGTCTACGTATCTTAGCGCGTAGTTTAGAGCGGCGGGCTTACTGCGTACTCCAGAGGAGTTCTCTAGGTAGCTACCTTCAACACCGCCGCAGTTGAGGTGCTGACCTCTTACTTCACAGATCTTTAGAACTTCTCCGTAGGTATCGCTATCACCACTTTCGCCTACAATGATCAGCCTGAGCTTATCCCTGGGGTAGCGCACTTCTTTAAGTGACTGAAGTACGTAGTGTATGTAGGGTCCTTCTCTATACGCTGGTACGACTACGGTTACACTAGGATACCTACCGCAGTCTTCAGAAGGTGTTTTCACTGGGTGTGACTTGCTTAAGTAGGCAAGCATCATTAGAAGCGAGTTAGCGGATACTATGAATACGGTGACCAAGCCGAAAGCTGATGACACTAAATCCAGCACCTACGGCACCAGGATGCTCTAGAGACCGACTTTAATTCTCTTACTGCGAGAGTGCTTCGCGGCGCGCACTTCGCGTAGTTTATAAGGTGCGGCTATCTATTTTCTCGGGATCTACTATTGATTTACCTCCGCTGGATGTGAGGAAGATCGAGGACGAAGTCAGGAAGTACTGGAGGGAGAGGAGCGTTCCGCAGAAGTGGCGGACTCTATCGGGGAAGAAGATATTTAGCTTTCTCGAAGGTCCTCCAACGGCCAACGGCTACCCCCACGTAGGTCACTTGAGAGGTAGGATATACAAGGACTTCGCACTGAGGTACCACAAGATCTTGGGTTACGATGTCTGGGCTCAGGGAGGGTGGGATGAGCAGGGACTGCCAGTCGAGGTTGAAGTCGAGAAGAAGCTCGGTATTAGAACTAAGAGAGAGATCTTCGAGAGAGTAGGGCTCGAGAAATTCGTTGAGGAGTGCAACAAGCTCGTAGACTACTACCTCACCTACTGGAAGCTCTACGCTACAGAGCTCGTAGGGCTGTGGCTGGACCTAGAGAATGCTTACGAAACTCGAAGAAGTAGGTACCTCGAGTACGTCTGGTACTTAGTGAAGAGAGCTTGGGAAAGGGGCCTTCTGTACGAAGGCTACAGAGTACTGCCGTTCTGCCCTAGATGTGAGACCGCTCTAAGTGACGCGGAGGTCGATATGGGCTATGAAGAGAGGGAGTCTCCATCGATATACGTAAAGCTGAAGATCGAGGGTAGGGATGGGGACTACCTGCTGGTTTGGACCACAACTCCCTGGACACTAATAGATAACGAAGCGGTAGCTGTACGCTCAGATGCTGAGTACTGCCTACTTGACCTAGGTAGTGAGAGGTGGTTTGTTGCTAAGCAGCTAGTGGAGCGAGTAGGTGCTGAGCTAGGTATATCTAGTTGGAGATGTGTTGAAGAGTTGAAGGGAGCTGAGCTCAGGGGGTTGAGGTACGAGCACCCGCTACTCAACGAGGTACCGCTACACAGAGACCACGCCAACGGTCACGTAGTTCTAGACGCCGGCTTTGTGAGTCTAGAAGAAGGGACTGGCTTAGTTCACATAGCTCCCGGTCACGGACCGGAGGACTTCGAGCTGGGCGTTCAGCACGGACTACCGGTAACTAGTACCGTGGGCATCGACGGCGTGTTTGATGAGGGGGCCGGCTTGTTTAAAGGCCTATCCGTTAGTGAAGCATCCGAGCTGGTCATCAATGTCTTGAGTAAGAAGAAGCTACTGGTAAGGTCGGGGCGCGTAGTGCATAGGTATCCCCACTGCTGGAGGTGTGGAACGCCTCTGATCTACAGAGCTGATAGGCAGTGGTTCATAGCTATGAGCCGCCTGAGAAGTAAGCTGCTCGAAGCTCTGAACTCCGTGGAGATATTTCCTAGAGTGCATAGGAGTAGGTTCGAGTCCTGGCTTGCGAACGTTAAGGACTGGACCATATCTAGGTCGAGAATCTGGGGAACTCCACTACCTATATGGAGGTGTGCTGACGACCCCAGTAAGGTACTAGTTATCGGTAGTTTGGATGAGCTGAAGAGATACGCTTCGAGCTTGCCGAGTGTAGATGAGGATAGACTCGCGCACAGACCTTGGATAGATATGGTGGAGCTCAAAACCCCCGACTGCTCTAGGTGGGTTAGAGAGCCCTTCGTGGTTGATGTCTGGATAGATAGCGGTGTCGCTTGGATAGCTTCCGTAGATGGGTTGAGGAATAGGGACCTCTTCAGCAAGCTGTTTCCCTACAGCTTCATAACTGAGGCAATAGACCAGACGAGGGGCTGGTTCTACTCACTAATAGCTACCTCGGTCATAGACGTAGATGCCGCTCCCTACGCGCAGGTACTGATTCAAGGACACGTACTCGATAAGTACGGTAGGAAGATGTCCAAGCACCTGGGGAACGTAGTGTACGCAGAGGAAGCTTTGAAGAAGTTCGGTGCGGACCCGCTGAGACTCTACCTACTATACAGATACCCACCCGGAGATTCCTTCATGTTCGACCCGGAGGAGGTTAGGAAGGTGTCCTTCGGTGCGCTGAATATTGTGTGGAACGTCTTCAGGTTCGCGGCTATGTACATGGACTTAGACCTCTTCAACCCGAGGAAGCATAGACTCGAGAACTACGAGAATAGGCTTTCAGTTGAAGATAGGTGGATCCTCTCCAGGATCAACACCGTAGCTAGGGAGTTCACCGACTACCTATCTAGATACGAGGTACACAAGGCTGTGCAGCTACTAGTAGATTTCGCAGTCAACGACCTAAGCAGGACGTACCTTAAGTTGGTGAGACCGAGAGTTTGGAGCGAGGAAAGTGACGATAGGTTCGTAGTGTACGCTACTCTATACTACACTCTCAAGAGGCTACTCAAACTATTCTCACCGGCGGTCCCCCACATCTCGGAAGCTCTCTGGTTGTACTTCGTAAAGCACTTCGAGCCTGAGGAACTGGAGAGCGTACACCTAGCTAAGCTAGACGAAGTTGATGAAGGTAGGGTCGAGCCGTACATAGAGGAAAGCTTCAGAGCGGCTCTAAAGATAGTCGAGGTACTGGCATTTCTAAGAAGTAAGCTAGGTATTAAGATAAGGTACCCACTCCGCGAAGCTATCGTGGTGGCTGATGAAGAAACACTGAAGAAGCTGGACCTCGCGAGAAGCGTTGTGTCTAGGCTATCTAACGTTAAGAGAGTTGAGCTATTGCCAGTGAAATCTAAGTGTCTTGAAGATGGCTACGAGTACGTACAAGAAGGAGGAGTAACCGTCTGCCTGCAGAAAGTAGTCGATAGAGAACTCTACGCAGAAGCCCTAGCGAGAGAGATCATACGTAGAATACAGGTAATGAGGAAAGAAATGAATCTCGATATAGCTGAGTACGTGGATGTCGCAATAGAGACAGACTCAGAAGACATCGCCACCTCACTTCAAGTCTTTAGAGAGTACGTATCGAAAGAAGTTAGAGCGCTTAGGCTACTCCAGGAGAGCCCCGGAGAAGGCTTCTACGTAAAAACCTGGGATATAGAGGGCTTTACGGTTAGAATAGGACTGAGAAGAGCTCAAAGCAGTAGCTAGTGCCCTCTCATATAGAGACGACCACACGCCGCGGCCGGCTACGGCTTTTCGGTCCCCCATTGCTACAGTCCTCTTCCCTGAGTAGTTTACAGGTCCTCCATCTCTTCTCGTGGTAGTGAACCCAGTCGACTAAGGCTAGAGGAATTTGAGTTGTTTAGAGAAGGGCCTAGGATGGTCGAACAGTAGGAAATAGCGGAAGGGAGTAGGATTTAGCTGCGTACCGTTACGCTAGTTAGTTTAAGTACACTTATATACTTTGCCTATGTGACTACTATGGTAGCTAGGATGGTAAGTAACTTTCTCGAAGTTCTGGCGCCGGAAAACGCTCTTCTAGAGTTTTTAATAGCTCTACCTCTCTTTGCGTACGTACTCGGAGTTCTAACTCTCACTAAGTACATCTACGTACTGCTGAGAAGAAGAGGACTTAGCGATAATATCGTAGTCTACTACAATCGGAAGGTAATCCACATTCTAACTGGAGGTCTCGTAGGTCTCGCCGTTCCTTACCTATTTACATCGCCTCTAGTACCAGCGGCGTTCGCATTCATTCTAGCAGCTATAACCTACATTCCTCATAGAACCGGTAAGCTCCTCTACTGGTTTCAAGTAGATGACAACATGTACGAAGTGAACTTCTGCTTCGCATGGGGAGCGGCTCTTCTAGTTCTATGGATCATCTTCGGCAGTCCTCTGTATGCGGTAATGCCCATAGCCTTCATGTCCTTCGGAGATGCTGTAACTGGAATCATAAGAAACGCGGTGTACAGGAGAAGAACGAAGTCATGGATTGGAAATCTAGGGATGTTCCTCGTAACACTACCTATAGGAGTCCTATACGCGGGGTCCGTAGGAGCCGTTGCCGCTGTAGTTGCGAGCGTTGTAGAGCACTTTGAGCTACCTCCGCTAGTAGACGACAACGTTTTAATAACGATTTCAACGCTATCGATTTTGATTGCCAGTAGAGCGCTCGGTTTTCTCTAGCTAACTATATGAGCGATAATGTGGGAAACGGCTTTCAAGCAATCTACGAATTCTTTTTCAGAAGGTTCGGTAACTCCCTGCAGAGTTCTTGAAATACTTACCTGAACGCTGATAACTCCACCAGTCTTCTCCTGAATTAGCGTGACAACGAGGTCCAGCCTCTTCATGGAGACCATGTACTTACCTTTATACGTTTTAACGGAGTACCACCCAGCATCGTAAGCTCCACCATCCTGAACCTCGACACCGCCTATCTTCAACTGCTTCACTAGGTTTCTACTTGTAGTTCGCAGAGCTAGTCTAGCTCTAACTACGTACTCCACCTTCACAACTTCGATCATGTCCCCAACTTCATTCAGTAATCTCCGAGAAACATCTACTATCTCTCTAGTAGGTCCGGTAAGACACTTACTCTCGTCATCGCAAGCAGATGCGGCTATTAAGACGCCCAGATTTGATTTCGAGAGGTACAGAGCTATAGACACACCGCCGACAGACCCTACGACTTCAGAGAAGTACACCGTATCTAACTCAGACGTACCGAGGTTCTTCAGTAGTTCGTGAATCTTCATAGCCAGGTACTCCGCGTCACTGGTTCGAAATCTGTATGAAACTCCCATTTCAAACACTAGAATTCCCCGACATGCTAGCTTCTACTGAGTAGTGCTTCTTTAAGCTAATTAGCTTAGCGAACCTCTAGTGCTTAGAGAGACCTCTCTAAGCACTAGGTAAAATAGCCTATCGAGCTATTCTCGCGTAGTTACTTACCGACATATCTACGGCTAATTTCAGGAGCTCTACCTACCGAGCTCTGGTAGTATTAGCTCTATGAGTCTCTTCTTAGGTCTTCTAGTAACTACTTCTTCAGCTAGTGCGTGCGCTATGAGTGGAAGAGCTATGGTAGCGTCTACGTGTACCGTTGCTTTAAGACCCCAGGGCGAAGTCTTCCCCCAGCTAACGGCTTCTTCAAGCGTAGCTCCCGAGAGACCGCCCCACTGGGGTAGGTCGGTAGTTATCTGAACTGCGTATTTGTGTGGTTTGTAGTAGTCGCGTAATCCTCTTCTCTCCGCTAGAAGCGCCTGAACTACTGCGACTAGGTTGATCGTATCTTTCGGAACTCCACCACCTACGTAGATAGCGGCCGACTCCTCGGATTTCTCGGCTATCTTAACCAGCTGGTCGAAGTCTTTAACCATGTCTACCACGACCCTCTTCCCCTCTCTCAGAGCTAGAACTGCCGCAACTCCGTAGCCTGAGTCCACTAGTGCTGGTGAAAATACTGGAACTCCCGATTCGTAAGCTGAAGTAACTATAGACTTGACACCCTTATTCTTCAGGTAGCGCCCGAAGAGGTATAGAAACTCCGGGGTTGAGTAGATACCCTCTGGGACTGTCCTCACGAACTCCGCTATTAGGTTCTCCATAGCTCTGTAGTCTAGCTCCGAGACGTAGACGTCGTAGAAGCGGTCTATTTTCTGCTTGAGTAGTTCGTAGTCGTCAACGCATGGAGAACCTCTGTAGTAGCTAAAGCCCATAGCCTCCACTATATCTTCAGATACGTTGGCACCCGTTGAAACGAGAACGTCGACGAACCCCTCGTCGATGAGCCACCTAACGACCTTCCACATACCCCCAGGACCCATAGAGCCGGCTAAGCCCATGAAGACGGTTACCTTCGGGTCTTCGAAAACTCTCAGCAGTATTTCGTAGACCTCACCGAGTTTTCTTCCCTGGTAGGCCGTTCTCGACATCTGTCGAAGTAGTTCACCCACTTTCCTAGGTCTTACCTCGATAGACTCGAGCTTATCTTTAAGATACGGGCTTCTCTCCATTTTTTATCACTACGACTAGTAATCAGTAGTTTTAAGCACCTACCTAGCTGATCTATAGGTGAAAACGTTGAGCTGTAGAAGTGAAGATATAGTGGAGTTTCTACTCACGAGGAGAAGTATAAGACAGTTCAAGCCGGAGCCGGTTCCAGACGACGTCATACTGAAGATACTCAACATATCTAGATACGCTCCAAGCGCAGGCAATAGACAGCCCTGGATCTTCGTAGTAGTTAAGGACGGTGCAATGAGGGAGAAGCTATCCAGTATTCACCCAGGGTCGGCACCACTTCTAAGAGCTCCCGTTGGAATCGTAGTTGCCTGCGACAAGAACTCCTCCCCTATTTCATACCAAGTTGACTGCGCTAACGCAGCAATGTACATTATGCTCGCAGCACACGCTCTAGGTCTAGGCACTGTCTGGCTTCAGACTCTCAGAAACGTTGAGGATATTCAGAAGGTTCTGGAGCTCCCGGAGAACTACGTTCCCATAGCTATACTAGCCATAGGCTACCCAGCGGAGAAGCCCCAGCCTAAGCCAAGGAAGCCCCTGGAGGAGATGGTCTACTTGAACAAGTACGGAAATAGGTACTCTACTTAAGTCCGAACTCCGCCTCAGCTTACCTAGAGATAGCGCTCTCTATACTCCTAATCGAAGCACTCACATCGTTTTCCTTACTGATATTACCCATAGAGTCTAAGATAGGCTTAGTTAGCACCTTAAATATCTCACCGGAGTCCAGCTCAGCGAGTATCTGAGGTACCCAGGCCATTCCGTACTCGTCGGTATCTCCGTACTGTATCAGGAAGAGGTAGTCCTCAACTCTAATCTCTAGTGGAACCCCGTACCTCCTACTCAACTCCTCAGCTATCTCCTTGAAGTACTTGTGGAGTGGGTGGTGGTCCGCCGTTACCAGTATTAGCCTAGCTAGTCTACCCATACAGAGCGCACCAAGAGATGTAGCTAGGTAGGAATATATGTGACTGAAGAAGCTTGCTTCCGGCTCTAGGTAGCGGAATCTACTTTCGATTCTATCGTTTAGGTTCTTCCATCGTCTGCGGGCTTATAAGTTCTATCTTGGGAAGTGTCTGAGAGCTTTAGCGCACATTTCAGCTACCTGCCTAGGGCTTCGGGACCTGGTGATAGCTCCTCCAACAACAACAATCTGGGCTCCAGCGTCTAGAAGTACCGGTATATCTTCTGGTTTAATTCCACCGCTCACAGATAGAATTAACTCGCTCACCTCCTTCGAGAGAATTCTCACCGTATCTCGTAAACCAGCGGCTGTGAATCCAAGAGACCTCTGCACATCTATACCTACGTGAACGTTCACAGCCTCCACACCGATCTCAGCTAGTTCTCTCGCTCTAGTCACTACATCACCTCTGAACCCGATAAAGTCAGCAACAACGTCCCCGCCCAAGCTTCTCGAAGTTCTAACGGCGGACTCTACGACTACGTTATCAGCTAGCGCCAGGACCGTCATGAAATCCGCTCCGCTCCTAATAGCTAGCTCAGCCTCTAGAGCGCCGGCATCGACTGTCTTAGTATCAGCTAGAACCGGGGTTCTCTCGACGAAGTTCCTTATCTCCGATACGGATTTCATCCCCTCGGACTTAATGAGGGGTGTCCCGACTTCAACTATTCCGAGGTCTAGGTCGCGTATCTCGGATAGGATCCGCAGGGCCTGCTCTACGGACGTGAAGTCGAGTGCGACTTGGAGCGCGGGGAGCTTTAGGTCCCTTATCTTCATCTAAAAACACTGCTTAGCTTTTAAAGTCGGGGGATTCGCGGGTGCTACTTTCTTGCTAGCACTATCTCGATGGTAGATACTCTAGACTGCCTTCCTTCACCGGTGCTCAGTACCTGGCTCCCGATTCTTATGTCCTTAACCTCTACTCTGTCCGGTAGGAACCTGCTTCTCACTATCTCCACAGCGTCAACGGCCTTGCTGATGGCTCTTCCTCTAGCTTTTATAACTATCTCCGGCACTCCCTGGTGTAGTAGGGTTAGGGTAGCCATTACGTAGTTCATTACCGGCTTCTTACCCACTAGGATTACGTTTGTAGCTGCGGGTGCTGGACCGCCCATCTATACCACCTGCTCTTATTTCACATGATAAGGTAGGATTGCCTTATAAGCTTTTCTACAGCTTCCAGCGGCTCGGTGTCGGTGGGTACTTACCTAACTTGAGGTGGGTGCGCAGCTCTATATTACTTACTGCTTTAAAGCACTTGCGCTCTAAAGTAGCTTGTTCGGTGCTGAATCTGGACTACGTGTCTACATTAGTGCTGGTACTACTAGCGGTACTAGTGGCTGCTGCGGGTCTTGGTAGGTCTTTACCTATTAGATTACTTAAAGCAGCCGGAAGACCCGGCTACAGCTCGAAGTCTCTGAAGCACGGTGAGGTTTTATCCGATGTACTAACTCGCAGTGTTGTCAGGAAAGTTAAGGTCAGTAAGGTAGGTAACTACCTAATACTAACGGTAGTTCTGAGGACATCCGTAGATTCGGACGCTGAAGTCGAGATCGAAGAACCTCTGGTGCTACTTAGTGATGGGGAGATAATAGCGAGAAACGCGAGTGCGGAAGAGTTAGGTAGTTAAATTACAGCGCGCATGATTTGGTGGTAAACGAGTTGGGGCCATCGCTAGAAGTGCGAGTGTGTAGATGGCTATCTGAAGAAGAATTCGGGGAGATACTGAAGTACGCTGACTACGTTGGCCGCATTGGGAGGTGCTCAATATTTAAGTTGAACCCGGCTAGAATCGCGCGTGAGGATGTGGACGTGGAGGACCTAGTAGCTTTTCTAACCGATATAGAGGCTGAGTTCGATGAGGACCGCTTGAGAAGCCTTCTTCGAAGAGAAGAGAGGGTCGCTGAACTGACCTACCGCTCGAACTACGTATACGTTAAATTCAACTTCTTTCTAGGTGATGAACTTAGAGACTCTCTCTCGGAGTTTAAGCCTAGGTACGTGCGTGGTGAGAGCGCCTTCCTAGTACACCCCATGCACTACGCTAGCTTCGTGGAGATGCTTAGGAGGCGGGGCATTGCGGTTGTAGATAGAACGGGTTTTCTAAGTAGAGCTAAGCTCGACGCCTCCGTGGAGCTGAAGATCTCTCTCAGGGACTACCAGAGAGAAGCTCTGGAGAGGTGGGTGAAGAACGGTTGTAGAGGCATCGTGGCTCTCCCAACGGGCTCCGGCAAGACCCTGATAGCTATAGCGGCTATTGCGGAAACTGGGGAGAGAGCGCTGATAGTTGTTATAACTAAGGACCACGTGAGGCAGTGGTACGATGAAATAGCTAAGTCTTCAACAATACCTCTAGAGCTAGTAGGTTTCTACTACTCCGAGCAGAAGAGAGTGGCGCCTATTACTATAGCAACATACCAATCCGCCTTTAGATACATAGGTAGACTAGCACCACACTTCAGTCTCCTAATAATAGATGAAGTCCACCACCTACCGGCAGATAAGTTCAAGCGCATAGCACTCGGCTCGCCAGCACCTAAGAGACTAGGACTTTCCGCAACTCCGTATAGAGAAGACGGGAGACACGCGGAGCTGTTCCCTCTAATGGGGGGTGTGGTCTACTACAGATCACCCGCAGAACTCGCTGAGGCGGGCTTCCTAGCTCGGTACGAAATAGTGACAGTTAAAGTCGGTCTAAAACCGGATGAGAAGAAGAAGTACTTAGAGCTCAAGAAGAAGTTTAAGAACCTAGTCGGTGAAGCTAAGTTCGATGATATTCTCGAAGCGGCTAGGAGAGGAGATGAGAAGGCTGTTGAAGCCCTCAAGCTGGTTACCGAGATGAGGAAGATCTTTCAGATGAGCAGGTCTAAGGTAGAGAAAGTTAGGGAGGTAGTCGAGAAGGAGCGCGGTTCTAAGATCATAGTCTTCGCACACTACGTAGAGCTAGCTAAAGAAATAGCTAGAGAAGTCGGCGGTCTACTCCTAACTGGCGAGACTGAGACATCTAAGAGAGAGGAAGTACTGAGGACATTTAGGGAGAGTAAGGAGGGAATTCTAGTGGTTACCACGGTCGGAGATGAAGGACTCGACATACCTGACGCCAGTGTAGGTATTCTAGTTGCTGGTACCTCATCACCTAGGCAGTTCGCGCAGAGACTCGGCCGCCTACTAAGACCCGGTCCGGGTAAGGTCGCCAAGCTCTACGAAGTAATTACCAGGGGAACGGCTGAAGAACTTCACTCGAAGAGAAGGAGAGACTTCTCGGTAGTTAGCGAGCTAGAGACTGGGTCAGAGAAGAGTAGTTAGCTGAGAGACGATCTCCGGGTAGCTACGCTCTGAGTGCGGAGAGGATCTTCAGCGCATCTTCCTCTAGGTTGGGTGACTCCGATATTATAACGCCCTCGACCTTGAATTCCTTCACAGCTTCCACAGCCGCTAGCCAGTTAAATCTCGACTCATCGAAGTTTAGGTGAGCCCTCTCACCTCTCTCACCGTACTCTATTCCGGACATGTGTATGTGGGAGTTCTTCAGCGCGTCGGAACCAAGTCTCTTCTCAACCTCTTCAAGCACCTTCCTGAAGCTCTCTAAGTCGTTAGCTCTACCGATGCTCCTAGCGTGTATGTGTGCGAAGTCGACTGCCGGTAGGGCCATGTCTATTCCTTCAACAATGGAGAGCACCTCCTCGAGAGAACCTACCTCAGCTAAACCACCCATGGTCTCCGGTCTAACCCAGATCTTCACGTTCATGTCCTCCAGAACTTTAACTACCTGCTTCAAAGTCTCTCTAACTACTCTCACAGCTTCCTCGGACCCGTACCTTCCGTAGTACCCGGAGTGGAAGACCACGGAGCGCGCTCCAGCTATGTAGGCTATCTTAGCCGACTCCACGATCCTCTCCGCGGACGCCCTCCTAACGTCGTTCCTATCGGACAGTAGGTTGATGAAGTAAGGTGCGTGAGCCGTTAGAGCTACACTCAGGTCCTTCGCAACTTCGCGGACTCTAATAGCGGCCTCGCTACTCAGGTTTATACCTCTAACGAACTCTAGCTCCATAGCGCTGAGGCCCAGCTCAGCAACTCTCTTAATACCCTCCACAGTATTCTTGCGCTTCGTTGAGTTGGGGATCCCGGCGGTACCTACGAAAACTCCGCGAATGCTCAAGTCATTACCCGAAAACCACTGGCTACCTGAATATAAAAGTGAGCGGAGAAGGCACTCGCTGAGCGCTAGCTTAAGGTACTCAGACCCCGGTATCCAAGTAACCGGTATCCAAGTAACTACTCTAAGTCCACCGCGTGCGCTAGGTGTTCTGTAGAGGTCGGCGCTACTCCGTATTCTTCTACTAGTATGAGCATTGCTGATTGCGGAGGTATAACGCCCTTCTCAGTAATAATGGCGTCCACGTACTCCGGTGGTGTTGCGTCGAAGACCGGGTTGAAGACCTCTACCCCGGGGTTCTCCGCTAGCCAGGCGAAGTCGACGATCTCAGTTGGCTCCCTCACTTCTATCGGTACGAGCTCTCCGATTATCGTGTAGGGACTGAACTTGTACGTCTCGCTAGCTACGTACACTCTAGCTCTAGCTTCTTTAGCCGCTAGAGCCACTAGGGACGTCCCGATCTTGTTTATTACGGCTCCATTAGCCGCTACAGCGTCGGCTCCAACAACTACCTTATCTACTCTCTTCATGTAGTACCTAACCGCGGAGTCCGGTATGAGAACTACTTCAACACCTTCTCTAGCCAGCTCAGCGGCGGTTATAAGACCTTGAAGAGCTGGCCTTGTCTCCTTAACGTAGACTCTCCCGACCTTCCCCTGCCTGTGGGCTGTGATGATGACCTCAACGGAGGCTCTGCTATGGCAGTGAGTCATTAGGGTATCCCCCCTCTCGATCCTCTTAGCACCGAGCTGAGCTATCACCTTAACGGCGTTCTCCGAGTAGGCTATGAACTCTCTAGCCGCTCTAGTAACCACCTCGACGGCTTCTTCAACCGACGAGGGGCGGCCCTTCTCCAGTCTACTCATAACGTAGGATATCGAGTTGGGTAGAGACACCGCCGTTGGTCTCGCGGACTTAACGTAGTCAGCGACAGCCTTCAAGTACTTCTTGAAGTCCTCGAGGTCCTTACCTGAGTACTTCTCAGCGGCTATAGCTATTGCCTGAGCTCCGTGCCTAGCTATGTTGCCGGCACCCCGGATCTTCATCGTCTTTATGTCCTCCCTTATTCTAACAACCTCCAGCGGCACTCTGTAGCCGGCTATCTCCATAGGGACACCAGCTCCGAAATGGTTGATTCGAGAGTCTTCCGCTCCTTGGGCCACCCCATGAGTTCTCGAGCTAGGTATATAGCTAGTTGAGGAGCTACCAGCCCCCTCTCAGTTATAATGGCATCTACGTACTCGGGCGGTGTTACGTCGTAGAGAGGAGTTCTCACATGGAGGTTCCTACCTAGGTATGGAGCTAGCTCACTCATCCTCTCGGAAGGCACCACGAGCTCCGGGTTCTCCGCCTCCTCTATAGCGACCAGGTCCCCGAATACTGTCTCGGTTCCGAACTTGTACAGTCCGGAAACCACGTAGACTCTGACCCTAGCTTCCTTAGCCGCTAGAGCTATGGCTGAAGTCCCGACCTTGTTTACAACGGCACCGTTAGCGGCTATAGCTTCAGCACTTACGAAAACCTTGTCAACGCTCTTCATTACGTACCTAACTGCGGAATCTACAATTAGGGTTGTCTTAATACCTACTCTCCGTAGATAAGATGCGGTTAGCTTTCCCTCACCACCAGGTCTGGACTCAGTTGCGTATACTGAGATGTTTAAGCCTCTCTCGGGTGCTTTAGTTAGAAGCCTCAGAACGGTGGTACTGTAGGAGTGTGTTAGTATTGTGTCCCCATTCTCAATTCTCTTAAGAGCTAGTTCGGAAGCTGCTTCCCTGGCGCTCAGCACATAGTTCTCTACTTCTCTAACTACGCTACCCGTGTCTAAGTTTAAAGAAGCCTTAGCTACTCTTTGTTGTGAGATCCTATCACACGATTTCTCTATGAACATCTGGAGAAGGTTGCGAACGGCTTGAGAAGTAGGTCTAGCCTCCACAGCGGCTCTAACTAAGCCATCTATTCCCATAGGTAGGTCCTGCTGGCAGTTTCCAACTACCTCAGCAAACGCCTTAACTATGCTTAAAGCTGCTTCGGTAGACCCCAGTATTCTGAAGTCTCTAGCATCACTCAGAACTCTATGATATAACGATAGGACCTCCGCGCACTTCATCACCACAACTTCGGGTCCGGAGCCTTATAATTTCAATTCTATCGCCTAGAATCCGCGCCCAGTCCCTCCGATCGCTCAGGTTTCTCCGCGCCTCTGTCGCTCGCGGGTTCGCAGGCTCTTATCTCAGGAGTAAACCGGCGGCCACCCAAATCTCTATTTGTAGTTATGGCAAGTCACCGTACCTCTGAGATGCGTTTAGAAGAAATCAGTATTAACGCTGTGAGCAGCCTCCAGAAGATTACTAGCGGAGCTTGAGCGCTAGTTTAGGTTAGTTACTAAGTGCTTTTAAGCCGGAGCCCCCACTCCTTTAAGGTGAGGAGTCTTGCCGTTGATAGAGGTTGGGAGGATCTGCGTTAAGGTAGCCGGTAGAGAAGCCGGTAGGAAGGCTGTTATCGTCGATGTAGTGGACGATAACTTCATCGTCGTAACGGGTCCTAAGGACCTCACGGGAGTTAAGAGAAGGAGGGTGAACGTTAAGCACGTTGAGATAGTGGATAGGAAGATTGAGATACCTAGAGGTGCCAGCGACGAGGAGGTAATTAGAGCTCTGGAAGCCGCCGGCTTGCTGGAGTTTATGAAGGAGAGAGCTAGAGTAGGTAGGAGGGAGGTCCTGGCGGCAGCCACCCTAATCCCCAGAGAGTAGAGGCCGGCTGTGAGCTCTACTTCGCAGCAACCTATTACTTTTCTCAAACTACCTACCTCGGTGTGAGACTCTGGAGGAGGTATTCAAGTTCATCGCAGAGCTAGATAGGTTCGCCGGCGTGGAGAGGAGGTACTTGGTGAAGAAGGAAGGCACTACGGACCCGAACTACGGGAAGCCACCGACATCTAGGACCGTGGAGGAGCTCCTGAGGTACGGCGTCGTCAACCTAGACAAACCCCCAGGTCCGACCAGCCACGAAGTGGTTGCCTGGGTCAAGAAGCTCCTGAACGTTCCTAGGGCAGGGCACGGGGGTACCCTAGAGCCCTCCTAGGGTGGGGATACCCCAAGGTCTCCGGCGTCCTGCCGGTAGCTCTAGATAGAGCTACGAAGCTCATAGGCCTGATATCGCACTCAAGTAAGGAGTACGTAGCTCTAGCCCAGCTGCACTCGGAAGTACCTAGGGAGAGATTCGAGGAGGTCGTCAGGGAGTTCGCCGGTAGGATATACCAGAAGCCCCCGGTTAGGTCTTCCGTTAAGAGGGTCCTCAGGGTTAAGGAGGTCTACGAGATCGAGGTGCTGGAGTACGAAGACCTGTACGCACTGATGAGGATCTCCTGCCAGCACGGAACCTACGTGAGGAAGCTAATACACGACATAGGCGAAGTCCTCGGGGTCGGAGCCCACATGAGGGAGCTTAGGCGAACTAGGACCGGGCCTTTTAGAGAGGAGAGGAGTGTGAGAATGCAGGAGCTCTCCGAAGCCGTCTACGTCTACAGAGAGATGGGCCGCGACGATAGGCTGAAGTCGGCGATCCTCCCCCAGGAGTACATAGCGTCCCACCTACCGAAGGTCCTAGTTCTCGACGGCGCCGCTGCGGCCATATCTCACGGCGCCGACCTAGCGGTTCCGGGGATCTCGGTAATATCGGAGGGAATTAAGAGGGGGGACGTAGTGGCGCTATTCACGCTCAAGGGTGAGTTAGTTGCGCTAGCTAAAGCCCTGATGTCTACGGAGGAGGTGCTGTCGAGCGATAGGGGGGTGGCCTTCAAAACGACTAGAGTAGTACTCGAGAGGGGGGTCTACCCGAGAACTTGGAGAAAAAAGACGTCTACCTAGCTAGGCACTTCCTCCGGTTCCCTAGACTCCGGCAGCTCTCCTCAGGAACGCTCTAGCCATTTCTGCGTGCTCCGGAGAGCCCTCCTTGTGGCACATCCACCAGTCGTAGCACGTGTACCGCTTCAGCCTCTCGCTAGCTTCATCAACGGTTCTCGCCGGCGGCACTATGACTCTATCGCCAACCAGTTCGTTATTGGGCCAGTTAGCCGGTATGGCGGCCTCCAGCTTGTCGCTCGCTTGTAGAGCCACTATTATCCTCAAGATCTCGTCGACGTTTCTCCCGAGCTCCTGCGGGTAGTAGAGTATGGTCCTGATATCGCCATTGGGGTCCACTACGAATACGGCTCTCACGGTGTGAGTAGCGCTTTGAGCGTGTAGAAGTCCCAGCTTCCTCGCTACTTCGGCGCCCGGGTCGGCTATGATCGGGAACGGTATCTTAACGCCCAGGTTCTTCTCGATCCACTCAACCCACTTAATGTGGCTGAACGTGCTGTCGACGCTGTGACCGAGGAGCTCCGCGTTGAGCTTCTTGAAGTCCTCGTACCTCTTAGCGAAGGCCACGAACTCGGTGGTGCAGACCGGTGTGAAGTCAGCTGGGTGGCTGAAGAGCACTAGCCACCTACCCGCGTAGTCATCAGGCAGCTTCCTAACTCCGTGAGACGTCATAACAGTCATTTCGGGAAACTTCTCGCCTATGAGCGGTATTTGACCGGGCACACGCTCACCGTTAAATATCTAACTCTTAGGTATATAAACTTTCTGTTAGCACTCGGAAACCGAATCGCTCAGGTAGATTTTCTAACTCTTCTTTCCTCGACGTACCTACCCCTCATTCTAATTTCGGCTACCTTCTCCAGGACCTTCCCAGCTACTTCGCTACCGACTACGCTGCGGTAGCCCCTCATGAAGCACTTCATCAGATCCTCCTTGGCGGAGTGGTGGGAGCTTTCGAGGACTCTGATCAGTAGGTGTACATCTACCGCCAGGTCCTCTACGTCCTCTACGTGCTTTGAGAGTCCTAGGTCTAGGATGTAGACAGATCCGTCGGGTCTCAGTACGGCGTTTGACGTAGTTACATCTCCGTGGGAAACACCGAGTTTGTGCATCTTTCCAACTTCCCTGCCGAGTTCCACCATAGCTCGGCAGGCTTCCTCTCTCCCTAGAGCTTCTAGAGCGTTTCTGAGAACGGCTCCCTCCACTTTCTCCATAATTATCAGACCCTGCAGGGGGTCTACGAAGAGAACCCTGGGAACGCTCACACCGTACTGCTTCAGCATCAGCATGGTTCTAGCTTCGGCCGCAGTTCTCCTACTCACGATCTCCCGGTCTAGCTCCGGGGCCCTGTAGGGCTTTCTAAGTCTCAGCTTGAAGACAGCTCCGTACCCGAGGAACTCGCCTTCAGCTACGAGTGCTTCGGCACCTAGGTATATGACTCTGCGCACTCTACCAATAGATATCGACTGAGTCAAGCCTCCACCTCTGCTTCACGGAGGCGTTTTCCGGCTCTACGGTAACTCCGTGCTTAAACATCAGCAAACCCGTCCAGGCAATCATAACTCCGTTGTCTACTGCGTACTTCGGTGGCACTACGTACAGCTTCACACCCCTGTACTCAGCTAGAGCTCTGAACTTCTCTACTAGGTACCTACTAGCGGCCACGCCGCCGACGAGTAGTATCTCCGACTTCCCCAGCTGAGCTAGGCCCCTCTCAGCTACTTCAACTAGAGATGAGTAGGCTACCTCCCTAGCACTAAAGCAAACATCCTCAACCCTCACACCACTCCTATAAGCTCTGAGAGCCGCCGTGAGGAGACCCGAGTAGGAGGTGTCCTGACCTTTAACAACGTACGGTAGCTCTACGTACTTACCTCCCTCAGCGCACCTATCGAGAGCGTGAACCCCGCCTACGACGTAGGGCGGCGCTAGGCCGAGCTCCCTAACTAGGGTATCCATGAAGTTCCCTAGAGCTATGTCTAGAGTCTCTCCGAAGACTCTGTACCTACCTCCATACCTAGCGGTAATCACTGTGTTGCCCCCGGATATGTAGACGACTAGAGGGTCTCCAGCTCCAGTCAGCATTCTACCTATCTCTACGTGAGCTACTGCGTGGTTCACTGGCACCAGGGGCTTACCGTAGTACGTGGAGAGAGCTCTAGCGATAGTCGCACCGACCCTCAGGCAGGGACCTAGCCCAGGACCTAGAGCTACAGCCACCGCATCTACGGAGTCTATAGCTACCTTAGCTTGAGACAGAGCTTCCCTGAGAACGCTGGGCGCGTTCTTAATGAAGCTATCGGCAGCTTCTCTAGGGTGTATACCGCCCTTAGAGGGTACGTAGCTAAATCTTGAGTCAGCTAGGATTCTAGGTTCATCAGAAACTATACCAACGCCGAAGGTGTGGGCCGTGGACTCGATACCGAGAACTAGAACCACTAAACCACCTAGAGCCTCGCAACCTCCGTATAGCTGCAGTAGCCGCAGTGCCACCTAGGCGCGGGGCTTCTGTGGAGGGCCATAACCCTACCGCACTTAGGGCACACCCTGTTCTTGAGTCTAGCTACCCCCCTCCTAGGGTCTATCTCGTAGAGACGGCTTCTGAAGGCCTTACCCTCCCTACTCAATCGCTACACCCCGGCACCGTGCCTCTTCAAAATGTGCTCGGGCTCGAAGCTCTTCAACCTATCTAAGTCTTCGTATACGTGAGCGTAGACCTTCGTCACACCAACACCGTACTCCGTCTCAACCCTCCTAACGACAACTAGCTCAACACTCCTCGCGTAGATTCTACTCAGCGCCTCAGCTAGAGCTCTTCTACTCGGAGTCGGCTGACCTTGGTGACTTACAACAGCTTCAACCTCCACTCTACGAACGAGCTTATTGTACTTCTCGGAAACTACCCTCATCTCCCCACTACCTACTCTAGCTACCTTCTCCCGGTCTCTACTCACCTTCAACCGACCGTAGATGTCTGAAGCGGATTGACTTAAATACTTTAACTAGGTTCTAGTCATCATAGAGAACTACCGCCTCTTAGGAAGTTCTTGACTAGCTTCGATACGTGGATTACGTCTTCTTCTCTAAGACCTGGGTGCAGTGGGAGGGATAGTACGTGCTTCGACGCCTTTTCGGAGGCTTCGCAGCAGTTCCGCGCCTTCTTGGCGTTGGCTAGCGCTGGCTGTCTGTGTAGGGGGGTTGGGTAGTGAATGGCCGTCTCGACGTTGTTTCTCCTCAGGAACTCAGCTAGTTTATCGCGAACGCCCTCCCCCTCAACCCGGATAGTGAAGAGGTTGTAGACGTGCTTAGCCCACGACTTCTCTACTGGTAGTCTGAGCTGTGGGAGAGCGCTCAGCTCCTCTAGGTAGATTCTAGCTAGCTTCCTCCTCCTCTCGTTCATCTCCTCGACCCTCCTCAACTGTGAGAGTCCTAGCGCCGCCTCTATGTTGCTCATCCTCATGTTCCACCCAAGCTCTACGTGGTAGTAGCGAGATCTCTGGCCGTGGTTTCTCAGTAGTCTAACTAAGTCCGCAGCGCTATCCATATCGGTCGCAACGGCACCTCCCTCACCAGTAGTTATGCTCTTAGTCGGGTAGAAGCTAAAGGCAGCTGCGTGACCTAGACTACCGACCTTCCTCCCCCTGAACTCAGCTCCCAGTGCCTGGGCGCAATCCTCCACTACGTAGAGGTTCCTCTCTCTAGCAATCCCGAGCACTGAGTCCATGTCGGCTGGGTGTCCGTATAGGTGCACCGGGACCACAGCTCTAGTTCTATCGCTTACAGCTTCTTCTAATCGCTCTACGTCTATCGAGTAAGTGTCTAGCTCTATATCCACTAGCACTGGCACGGCACCGGTGTGGAAGACGGTCGAGGCCGTGGCGAAGAAAGTGAAGTCGGGCACCACGACTTCGTCTCCGGGACCTACTCCGAGGGCTTTCATAGATAGGTAGAGAGCTACCGTTCCATTAGCTACCGCTACAGCGTGCTTCACACCAAGGTACCTGGCTAGCTCCTTCTCGAACTCCTCCCCGACCCTACCGAACGCGAGCGTACCGGAGCGCAGAACTTCCACAACGGCCCTGATGTCGTCATTGGTTATGTGCGGTGCGCTAACTCTTATCAAGCGCATCAACCACGAACCAGTCTACGAGAACCAAATAAGCTCGGTGAAGCGAGGAGGTCCGAACTCGGAGAAGCCCCGTTCGCGTCATCCTTATATCGCACACATAGAATACTACTGTAGTAGTGATGGGCGTGCTAGTGAAGTTACTAAATAGAGTGTTTAAGAGTCCGCTGAGAACTCTACTCAAGCCCGTGTACAAGCTCTACGAGAAACTCCTCTGGGAGGAGGTTAGGTCCGGCCCTTTGCCCAGGCACGTTGCTATAATTCCCGACGGCAACAGGAGGTGGGCTAGGGAGCTCGGGCTAGACCCCAGCGTAGGTCACGAGTACGGGTACAGGAAAGTCGAGGAGGTTCTGAGAGTTCTGTGGAAGCTCGGAGTTAGAGTAGTGACAATCTACGCTATGTCCTCGGAGAACTGTGTTAGGAGGGATCCAGCGGAGAGGAAGCACCTCTTCGACTTAATCGAGAGAGCTATTAGAGATATGGAGAGTAGTGAGGAGATTAAGGAGAAGAGAATTAGGGTGAAGGTGTTCGGTAGGCTGGACCTAGTTCCACCAGAACTAGTATCTAGAATTCGCGAAATAGAAGCTAAGACGGAAAGCTACGACGGCGGCGTACTGAACGTAGCTCTATGCTACGGCGGTCGCGACGAGATTCTAAGAGCTGTAAGAGAGATAGCTAGAGATTCTGTAGCTGGGAGAGTAAACCCCGACGGCATAGATGAGTCGACGTTTAGGTCCTACCTGTACACATCACATCTCGGCGACCTGGGGGACCCGGACTTAGTGATTAGAACGTCCGGGGAAGTACGTATAAGCAACTTCCTTTTATGGCAGATCGCCTACAGCGAGCTCTACTTCTGTGAAGTGTACTGGCCGGGGTTTAGAGTGATAGATCTGCTGAGAGCTATTAGAGACTACCAGAAAAGAGAGAGAAGATTTGGTGCCTAGGTCGGTACCTACAGGCAGACCTCGATTAAAACCCCGTCGATTACGTCCTTATACCTGTTTCTAATAGTTACTTCGGAAACCTCTGTATCTCTAGCAATTGCTGATTGGGTTTTTCTCGCGTCTAGTAGTATGGAGGCTACGTAGAGAGAGGCGACAGCTACTCCGTGAGGTCCCTTACTTAGGAGCGTGCCGGAAGCTCTACCAGCTTCTACTACTCTTATAGCTAGCGTAGCTACCTGGCTGTGCAGTCCAGCTCTCTGTGCGTAAGTTAGTACTAGGGTTCTAGGGTCGTAGCACCTAGACTTAGCTATTCCGAGGTCTCTCTTAATCTTTATTAGGGCGTTCCACACATCGCTCATAGTCGTGCCGCAGTAATTTAAGACCTTCCTGGCGTCTACCGGGATGTTTAGATTCTCGGCTGCGCATATTATTGAGGCAGCTACGAAAGCTCCGAGCCTCTTACGTCCCAGAGCGCCGTTTTTAACTAGTCTTCTAAGTACTAGACCTACTTCCTCCTTAAGTCTAGAGGCTCCCGGCGCGGAGAGCTTGTTGATCACCTCGTTAGAGAGCTTCAAAGCCTTGGAGAGCTTTCTCTCCCTACCGGAAACAACTCTACTCATACTGTTAAGTTCCGATAGCTTTCTACCGATCAGAGTACTAGTATCGATCTCCGTGTGTAGACCCATGTCGTGAACTTTCAGTGTGTTGGGTATCTCACCGCGCTCTCTATTGCTCAGAGCCGAGAACGACCTCCACTCCTTACCTACGTCAACCATCCTCTCCTCAATTACTTCACCGGTTTCAGCGCATATGTACTCCCCTCTAAACTCGTCGAAGACCACCATATCCTTCCTGCAGTTCAAGAAGACCACCTAACGAAGAGTTCTTCGTACTTACTCAACTCTAAACCCTGCTTAGATGGCTTTACAATCGCGTACGGAGCCTTAACAGGCCCTATAACATCGACTACAACCCCGACTACCTCACTTCTCGAGTTAACGACCTTGGAGCCCAGCCTGGGGGGCTTCGGAGAGCTCAACTTAACTAAGAGTCTACCGGAGGGGGTTCTATGAAGGAAGTAGCCTAAGCGCTTCAAGGAGTCACCATCTTAAAGTATCTTCAGAGAGGAGTTAAAACAGTTACATGTTTAATACCTAGCTGAAGACAGCTGGTATTACTCAGACCTAGAGGAGAATTCCGGAGGGGGATTAGAGGTATTACCACACTAATATTAAATTACAGTATTACCGCGACATCACCTAGCTCGTGTGGGGAGAGAGTGCTTCAGCAGTTTTCAAGACGTACCTCGCAGTTATCGTTCACTGCAGTGACTGCTACGTGATTCGATTTAAGAACGTGCGCGCATGGTACTCTTCCGGGTAGCGCGCGTTAGCTGTAGGACTACGTTAGTGGGTGTGTTGAATACAGTTCCAGCGGCACTTAACGCTTAACTAGATTCTTGAGTTGCCCGAGCTTCCTCATTACAACTATAGTCAGTGCCAGCACCAGTGCGAATATCGCTGAAGTAGCTGCTAGGAGAACTAGGGGTAGCGTATCTACCGCAGCTACTCGAGGTGTTGTTTCAGCACTAGCTCCTATGCTCGTGAGGTTGAGGAAGTTCAGCTTAACTAGTCTTACTCTCATAGTGACGTCGGACCTAGCTTCTGCGATACCTCCTTGAGTAACTGCGAGTAGCTCTACGAGAACGCCGGTCGGGCAGTCGTAGATTAGCTCAGCTCGCGGTGACGCTACTCTGTACCTAACCCCACTCCCGACTACGACGCCGTCTAGCTTAAACTCCTGGCACACTTCACTGCTCGTATTCTCTACGATTTTGTACCACCTTGAGACTGAATTTAGAAACAGCGTTACGGCTTCTCTAGGTAGAACTACGTTAACCGTCACGCCCTCAGATGGGGGTACGTAGAGTAGGTTTATGAAGTGCTTGCTCAAGTTGGCTAAGTAGAGAGTTGCTAGTGCGTGGAGAAAGATTACGTCGCTCGATGTGAATGAGTACGTTACGTCCCCAGCTAGAGCGCTCACTATATAGTGAGTCCTGTTCATCTTCTCGATGACTATGTGGAGTGCGTAGGTGTTTAACGCAGTACCTCTCCCAGCGACTGTAGATACGTTTACTGCGTAGACGATCTCGTACATCATGTAGATCGAGTCACCTCTGAATCTATCTAAAACACTCCAAGCACTAGCGGGTACTGCCACTAGTGACGTGACTAGGAGTACTACTAGAGCGGTAAGTACGGGCTTCATATATTTACCCCACGCACTCTACGTATTGGTAAAATAAGTAGGTGTGATGAAGCACGAGCGGGATGATAAGTGATTAGTAGCAAACCGACTGAGCACTTCTTAGACCACGACCAAGTGGAAGATCTCGATAGGCGAATCTACGTAGTCGTTGGAAATACCCACCCACCGAACTCAGTCATAGCCTACGTTAAGTACGTACCGACCGAACGCAGTACTCTCTGGTGCCGCGGCTCGGTATGCTACGAGAGGGTAATCAGAAGATACGGAGTGGACAGTGTCTTGAGCGTAGCTAAGACGCTCCAGGAGGAAGTGTACGAACCATCTCTCGGTGTGTCGGTCCCCGTAGTTAAGCTGAAGGACGTGGCGGCCGTCTACAGACCCCGGGAGAGGTTTGAGGAGATACTGAGAAGGCCGGCTGATCGGGTGGAGTTGGATGTGCTGATAGCGTTCGATAGAGTGAGAGCGAGTTCCGGAGTGCCTTCGTGGAGAGTAGGTATCAGCGGGTCTATAGCTATCGGCATACACAACCCCCTGGTATCGGACGTAGATCTGGTGATATACGGATGCAGAGAAGCGCTAGACGTAGTAGAGTCGGTGCGCAACTCATTTGATAAAGTACCGGACGAGGTGGAAGCGGTTAGACTAGCCGGAATGTCTAGAACGTACGGACTCCCAATACAAGTAATTCGCTCTATTTCAGCTCCATACAAGAGACTCTACATGCGAGACAGGAAGAGGGAAGTAAATTTGATGTTCTCCAGCGACAGACCGGGAAGGTACTGTGAGAGCGTTCTAGTTCCAGTAGCTCTCGCAGAAGCGGATGTCGTAATCAACTCAGCCGACTGCCACTCCCTGTTCTACCCTGGAGTATCGAGCGTAGATAGAGTGGTAGACCTAAAGATCTTTAAAATCATTCGGGACGACTACGTGAACTCACTGAAGCGGTCCAAACTAGCTAAGATAGTAACGTACGAATCTCTATACTCCTACCCCCTCTACAGAGGAGGGGAAATTAGAGTAAGAGGAGTTGTGAGTGTTGAAAAACCTTCTGAAGACCTCGTAATGACTGTCGGAACTAGAGAAGTAGATAGCTACGCTATACCGAAAAAACTATCTTCTAGCTAAACTCCACGCGGATGCGACTAAAGAGATTAACGACATAGCTAGAGCGATAAGAGATGTTAGGTGAACCGAATCTAGTTTCGTCAATTCCTCAGATATCTTACTGAAGGACCTCTCAAAAGTCCTGCTGATATCCTCAATCGACGAGTCGACCCTACCTAATTCTCTACTAACTTCATCGACTTGACCTCTCACACTAGAAAGCACTCTATCGAGGTCCGCTACCAGTAGGTTAACTCTCGCAGTGCTTTCAGATAGTTCTCTGTACGATCTCCTAATCTCACCTATCTCTCTATCAAATCTCGCTAACCACGATTCCAAGTTCATAGCTTTTATTCTCGCAAGCTCGCCTTCAGCTAACGTCATTCTGTTTCCTAGCTCGACGAGCGCCTTACTATGGTCTGCGGTCTGCGTGCTAACTCTCACTATATCTTCAGATAACTTGCTGAGAGACTTCTCAAAGGTCTTGCTGAGGTCCGCGATTTTCAAGTTAATCACTGCCGTCATTCTATTCTCTAGCTCAGTAAGTGCTTTACTGAGCTCCGCTATTCTCGTGCTGACTCTTACGAGATTGTTTTCAGTTGTTGTCATTCTGTTTTCCAGTTCGGTAAGTGCCTCGACGAGATCTGTGATTACTGAGTTCACTTTCGCGAGATTGTTTTCAGCTACTCCCATTCTATTATCTAATTCAGCGAGTACTTTGCTGAGCTCCGCTACTATTGAATTGACTCTACTTAAACTACGGCCGTGCTCACTTACTACCGCTTCGAGTTTACTCAGTGCCTGACCAATTGTACCGACTTTCTCCTCTAGCGTATTAACGGTATCGTATAGAAGCCTTACTGAATCCGTGGGCACTACGTTGAGTGACACCTGCTTCTTCGTGCAGTTACTCCCATAGCAAGTACCTACTTCAACAAATACAACTCCCCTAGGCGGATAGTCGGTTATGCTAATAGTGAATACTGTAAGTTTCCTATCTCTTGCCATGCCGATTACGCGGAGTACCGCACTATCCGGGTAGACCTGTCTTAGCGAGACGTTGTAGTCTTCGCTCGGGAGTAGTACCTCTATAGTACTAACTTCTCCAACAACGTAGTGACTCTTTATGTTTACTACAACATCCGGTTCTCTTACAACCTCCTTCACTACTTCAATCTTTACTACCGCTGGAGGCTTAATGAGGACGGTCGTTGATGTGTATGTCAGACCGGAGTATGCGATGAATGGAAGTCTCTTCTCAACATCGACGAACGGCGCTATGAAGACATCGGACAAAGTTCCTCTAAGATTCGTATACCTAGTGAATAGGATGTTGCTTGCTATGTACGCCGTAACGGGGTCCGCTATCCCAAAACCAGTAACTACTACGTTAACGATCGATCCGGAGGTCATGACTGTGTTTAGGATCACGGCTGGAGATACGAAAACTAGACTCTCCCCATAGATTCTACCATCTCTCGAAACTAGCATGAGGGTATTGCCACCTCCGTGAGTATACGGTAGAGTAACCCCTACACCTCCTGGAAGGTAGGGGCCGGAGTAGAGGTTTACGCCAGAAACGTAGATATCGACAAGTCTTCCAGTGGGGATGTTAGCGGTTACCCTAACCTCTCCACCGGGTTGTGCCGTAGCTGGATGCACCGAGAGAAATGCGAGCTCGGTGCGGAGATTCATAGATTTCGATATCGCTAAGTAAGATCTCACTCTCCCGTATCCCGCACCCGGATGGTCGAGAGCGACTGCCGTCGCGGTCAGTATGTCGTATACGGATTCGACGAGTTTCACACCGCTAAGACCACTCTTCCTCAATTCGCTAGCGATAATTGCGGCGACACCAGCCACTAGAGGCGTAGCTGCGCTAGTACCACTACCAATAGCTATGGCGTTCCCCGGATAAGCGCCGGGTACCAAAACCCCGGGAGCTACGATGTCCGGCTTTAAGTACCTCTTCGGATACGATCCCTTAAACGGCCACTCAGTTGGTGGCGATGGCCACTCTACTTCTTCGTAGCTACTGAAGTAGGCTACTCTATCGTCGAAGTCCGTTGCTCCAACACCTACGACACCCCATACGTTGCCGGGGTTAGCACTACTGTGGGGACCCCCATTACCTACAGCGGCTACTACGACTATTCCCAGCTCCAGCAGTTTCTTAATAGCTGTTAGAAGTACGTTGCTGTAGTCTCCTAGAGCTCCCAAGCTCATCGATACTACTGAAGGTCTCGGGGCATCTACTCGTCTTCCGTAACAATCGTACGGTTCGATAACCCACTCAAGTCCCGCCAGTACTTGAGCGAAAGTTCCGTAACCACCCGGAATAACTGAAGCAACCATTAGCTTCGCGCTAGGTATTACACCGAAGACGCGTGTCGAGGTATCGCCACCAACAACTATACTGCTAACCCAGGTTCCGTGCCCATCAGCATCTTGCGGCTTAACGCATACGGGTCTACCCTTCCTATCGAACTCAATCCAACCCCCGGGGTACCTAGGGTCGCTGGGGTCTACAGTCACTAACTTGCCCACTAGTAGGGGGTGGCTTATGTCGATACCGGTATCTAGAACGGCGACGACGATATCTTTTCCCGACGTTCCTAGGTAGTTCCAAACGAGCTCAGCACCAATTCTACTAATAGCCCAAGACCACGCTTCAGTATACCTCCCACTACTATTTCCAAGCTCGCTGAGACTACCTACAACTCTCAACTCCACATCAGCTTTCACTACTTCAACGTTCGGAGTGACTCTCCGTAGGCTTAGCCTTTCGATGGATCTAGGGCACTCGACTAGCGCGATATCAAAGTACTTGAAAACTCTCGTGACCCGACATCCTCTACCGACAAGCATATCTATAATTAGGGGGTCGGCTCCGTAGTCAACTAGGTACTCACCGATACCGCTACCTACCTGTGAGGCCACCACTAGCTGAGCCGTAGGAAGTGCTAGGACTAGGACTACGAGCAGAACTCGCCTAGATATCCCCAACCTCAATATATCACTCCTCATCTACAATCTATTTTAGCATATATGCTCTATCCTAGCTCTTAAGTAGTGCGCGCACTTCAGATAGGTGATGGCAGAACTACGGTAGCGGCGCTAAAGGTCCGCGAGTTCCACAGCGAAGCTGGTTAACTACATAGAGATAGGGAGTAGAAGTTGAAACGCTTCGCACACACCTACTTGAAGAAGTAACTAAAAAGTTGGTAAAGCTAGGAGCGCTTTAAGAGCTTAACTAGTAAGCTGAGTGACGCAGCTATAGCTACTAGAGATGCGAGGAGAGCTACGTAGGTCAGCGTGGTTAACCTGCGGATATCTTCTAGCGCTAGAGCGCTAGATTCCTCGAGCTCCGTCAGGGACTCCTCGAATTTCTCTACTCTATACCTGAGTTCAGCGCTGGTAGCTTCAAGCTTCTCGACTCTGGGGATTTGCCGCTCTACGAACGCCACTCTGCCGCTGAGACCGGCTACGGACCTCTCCATATCTAAGATAGCTAGTCTAATGTTGCTTAAGTTGCGAACCAAAGTGCTCACTACGGCGTTTAACTTGCTCACCTCGAGCTCGACCCTACCTACTCTCTCTCGCTCACTAGCTAGGGAGGTTCTTAGGTCTTCAATGAGCTTCTCCACGTTCTTGAGCGAGTCTGCGAGTGGTTTTAGGGGGTCTACTAAGGCTATGTGAAGAGGTTCAATTCCTCTCACGCACCGATCTCTAAGACAGGCAGATACCTCTACGAAAACTACCCCGTGGGGTGGGTAGCTGGTTATGTTTATCGTGAATACTGCGAGGTTTCTATAGAGAGATATGTTGAGTACCTTCAGCACCACCTGCTCGGGGTATACCTGTCTTAGAGATACACTGTAGCCTTCCTGAGGTAGCAGAACCCTTACAGTACCTACCTGCCCAACTACGTAGTAATCTTCAACACCAGCTCTCAGAGCGGGCTCCGGCTCCCTAACGGTTTCCACTCTAGTTACCGGTGGGCTCACCAAGACCGAGGTAGTTAGGTACACACCGGGCATCGAGTAGTCTTCAGCAACTACTTGAATAGTTCTCGGAGTGGTTACGTACGGAGCTATGATCTTCGTTCTTAAAGTACCTCTGAGGTTAGCCCCATCTATTAGTAGAGTATTGATCGCGTAAACCACCACGGTATCGCCCGGGCCTAGACCCGAGATAACTAAGTCATACATCTCTCCGGAGGTTAGGTTTCTATCCAGAGTAATTGCGGGGTCCACAGAGACCAGTGCTTCTCCGTAGGTTCTTCCATCGCTAGACACCACTACAACGATGTTTCCACCTATGTGGGTGTAGGGTACCTTAAGAGAGATGCCGGCAGGGTGGTACGTTCCGGAGTACACCCTCACACCGGAGATGTAGATCTCGACAGGAGCTCCAGCTTGAACGCCGGCCGTAATTCTGACACTACCTCCAGGGACTGTCTTAGCGGGCACCGTAGACACGTAGACAGACTTCACAGCTGTATCCATAGCTGTGGAAACGGCTAGGTACGACCTAATCCTACCAAAACCAGAACCCGGCTGGTCTAGTTTAGCGGCGGTTCTCGTAAGGACGTCGTATACTGCCTCAACGAGTCTAGCTCCACTTAGACCGGTTCTAGAGAGCTCCCTCGAGACCATCGCTGCGACGCCAGCTACTACGGGTGCGGAAGCACTAGTACCGCTACCAATAGCTAGGAGGCCTCCCGGAAACGCACCAACAACTCTAACTCCCGGAGCGACTATGTCGGGTTTCGAGTACCTACTCGGGTAGTGCCCTTTGAAGGGCCATCTAGGCGGCGGTGATGGCCACTCTACTTCTTCGTAGCTACTGAAGTAGGCTACTCTATCGTCGAAGTCCGTTGCTCCAACACCTACGACACCCCATACGTTGCCGGGGTTAGCACTACTGTGGGGACCCCCATTACCTACAGCGGCTACAACTACGATACCCGCTTGTATCAGCTTCTCTACGGCCGGTAGGAAGATGTTGCTGTAGTTTCCTAGAGCTCCCAAGCTCATGGAGACTACTGCAGGTGTTGGAGTGATTAGATACCTCTTGTAGCAGTCGTAGGGTCTTAGAACCCACTCTAGGCCGGCGAGTACTTGAGCGAAAGTTCCGTAACCACCCGGTAGAACGCTCGCGACCATCAACATCGCTTCGGGCACTACACCGAAGATATACGCTGAGGTATCTCCACCCGCAATTATACTGCTAACCCAGGTTCCGTGCCCATCAGTATCTCTAGGATTCGTACACACGGGCCTACCCTTCCTATCGAACTCAATCCAGCCACCGGGGTACCTAGGGTCGTTGGGGTCCGCAGTGATCAGCTTACCGAAGAGGAGGGGGTGATCCGGGTCTATACCGGTATCTAGAACCGCTACGACCACGCCCCTACCGGACGTTTTGAGATACCTCCAGGTTATGTCAGCACCAACTCTACTCACAGCCCAAGACCACAGCGTAACGTACTCGTACTCACCGCTCTGACTTTCAAACTCTCTCAGACTACCGAGAACTCTGAGCTCAGTACCGGCTTTCGCTACCTCAAGGTTCGGTACTGCGAGATTTCCTAGCTTACCTCCAGCGGATCTGGGGCACTCAACCAGCGCTATACCGAAGATATCGAAGACTCTCACTACGCGGCATCCGTAACCTAGCGCCCGCTCTAGTGCGAGAGATTCTTCTCCGTAGTTAACCAGGTACTCACTCAACCCGGTACTCGAGTTCGTGAATGCGCTTACTACCTGAACTAGTGGAAGAACTGCGAGCACGACTATGAGTAGCGATATCTTAAGTACGGAGGACTTCATCTACCTCACCCTACAGCTTTCTAGCCAATCCTAATAAGTAGGGACCGACACACTAACTCTACTCGAGTTCTCTTCCAGCAACCTGCCCTACCGGATTTAGGCTCCGTATATAACTGAGTTTAAGGTATTAGACTAAATCCTTATAACCCTCGGCTAGTATCTGTCCGTGTGAGAGCGTGGAGGAGGAGGTCTACTACGAGCTTTATGGAGAGCACATATCTCTAGGAGAGCTAGCTGTATCGACAGCTATATCAACGGTCTTCGCCATGCTGTTCTTCCACATAGCTCCGCAGATCGCTCAGCTCACCGGAGTGCAGCCGGGAGGGCTCTCGATAACCCTAGGTGCTATTGGTGCTACCGTAGGCTTCGCCATATCATCGCTCATCACTAGAGTTAAGAGAGTTGTTGCTGAGGTGTAGAGCTTTGGACCCGATAACGCTAGTACTAGTACTCGCTCTCTCAGCTCTCTCGACCATACTCTACATATTCATAGGGATCCTCCCGGGGACCGATGAAACAGCTACGATGGCACCTATAGCACTCACACTTCTACTAGCTGGTGTAGACCCTCTCCTAGTTCTAGCTTGGTTCATGGCTAGCATAGCTGCGTTCAAGATGGCTGACAGTATTCCAGTAGCCCTAGCTGGTATTCCAGGCGGTGTTATGGCGGTTCCTCAAGTTCCGGACGCTCTGGTAGCTAAGGAGCGAGGTCTAGCCGATACTATACTGAGAAAGGGTATAGCTGCTAGCGTGGTAGGTCAGGTAGTAGCGCTAGCTGTAACACTATCTCTCTCCTACTACATAATGCCCGCTGGTGAGTGGTTGAGAACTGCGGACGTAGTTCTCGGTGTGAGAGTAGCTAGGTGGTTCTGGCTAGTTCTGGCGGGACTCATAGTGCTAGCACTTACATCGAGAAGTAAGTTCGTAGCACTAGTCTCGATCCCCTCTCTAGCACTACTTATCCAGGGCTTGAGGAGCGTCTACGGGAAACCTATATTCATCAGCCTCTTCCTAGGGATAACCATAGGGCCTATGATATTTGAACTACTCTCGATGCTCCACAGAGACTTGAGGCAGGCATTCACTCGGAGAGGTATGAAGGAAGTTAAGTTGGTAAAGATCGGTAGGATTAGTCTCAACCCGGTTAAGATACTTAGTAAGGATGAGCTAGCTCACAGCACTCTGTGGTCTGCCGTAACCTCCGTACTGGCAACGGTGATGTCCCCGGTGGGGCTGACCATACTGATCGGGGACCTACTTAGAGAAGGAAGTAGAGATAGAACTAGGGGGGCCGTACTCGCGTATACTGTTAGAGACGCAATTAAGAACGCAACGTACGTTGGCGGCACTCTCGTTCCACTACTCGTAATAGGAGTTCCAACGGGTCCTATGTCCGCCGGACCGGCAGGACCGTTCTTCCAGAAGTTGGAATCTCTCGGAATGACGCCCCGAGACTACATAGTCAAGAACTACGATTACGTAACTATAGCGGCAGCGCTTCTACTAGCTACAGGAATATCCTTCCTCATAGCCTACCCCATCCTAGTTAAGTACTCGAGGAAGATTACTCTAGCTGTATTCAGGAGGATCCCGGCTGAAGCTCTCTACGGTCTCTTCATAGCTATAGTCCTCATGCTCTCGTACTACGACGCCAGAGTTCCGGGGATCTTCGGAACTCTAGTAGTGAGCCTGATCTCGGGAGCTCTCTGGAAGCTCGGAGTATCTCTCGGAGTTCTCTTCATGACCTTGGTAGCCGCTCCAACGCTGGTTAGCTTGCTATCGGCACTACCACTCTAACTACTTTTTACTTAACTACCTCGGCTACCTCGGAGCTGAACTGCGCACCCCACCTGGGCTAGGCCTCCAGGTTATCCACTATCTCTTTAACGAGCCTCTCCCTCAATTCCTGCTTCTTGACTTCTGGAAGTAGAAGAACTCTAGCTAGAACTCCCAGCAGGCGCTCGATACTCTGCAATCTACTGTCCAGGTTCCTGATGACCGTAGCTATTTCCGAGATGTGGCTATCTAAGTGAGAAAGTGCGTGAACTGCTTCAGCAAGAAGAGAAGCCGTGTCCACCGGTGCTTCTTCCTCCACGTACTCTTCGCGCTCTTCCTCACCGTGGATTTCTTGAGATATCTTATCTATATCTTTCTCACTCCTAGGAATATTCATCCTAATCGGCTTCTTCTCGCTCAACTTCACACCAGTTGAGTAGTTCTGAAGACGTAAAATATGCTGCGCGATCTAGCCCCAAATACTGGTGATTTAGGCAGTTAATAGAAAGAAATTTATATACGAATCCTTAAAGTGACCTGGGTTACTACTGTGGAGAAGAAGACCACTAGGGGTCTCCCAGATCTAGGTGAAATCATCGACTACGTAACTAAGAGTAAACTCCTCAGCGAACCACACGTTAGAAAACTCTGGGAGCTATCTAGTGATGCGAGTTTATTTGAGAAATCCCCTGATTATCTTGCTAAGCTGCGGCGAGACCTTCTTAGAGAGTCTCTCGAGTTCTTCGCTAGGAGAAGCCACTTCTACGCTAACCTACTCGAAAAACTGGAGGTAGACCCTGGGGCCGCTGAAGCAGATGACTTAGTTAAACTAGCAGTACCGTCCGACCTACTTAGAGGTGAGGGATATAGAAGACTGCTAATTGATGATGTTCTCGAAGAGCCGGGGTACGTCTTCTCTTCGAGTGGAACTACTTCTTCAACACCTGTGAGAGTCTACAGAACCTACGTAGAGCTCGCAATGATGGTTAAAGCTAACACGTTACTATTTGAGTACGTCTACGGGAGAAGACTAGAGGAGGGAAGGGGTGTAGCTCTCTTCCTAGCCGCTAGAGAACTGAGGGACCAGCTTAACTTCGTCGCGTTCGTAGACCTCGCACTCCAGGGTAAGAAAATACCCATAATCTACGGGATGGACCTAGTTAGAGAAGCTGGGGCCGGAGGTTCTCAGTGGACTAAGCTAGTCCCCAATAAGAAGAGAATACTTGGGTTTCTGAGAAGTAGAGAGGAGCCTAAGCTGTTCTTCACAGCCCCCGCCGGAGTATACTTCATGTCTAAGCGAATGCTCGAAATGAACTTCATTAGTAAACTAGCCTACAAGCTGATGAGTGGCGCTCCACCAATTGACTTAGGGCGTGGGGGAGTTGTAGTAACTGGTGGAGGTTCGAAAGGTATGGACATACCCCCGTACGACGAGATCGTGAAGATCTCCAGCAAGGTGTTTAAGTCTAGAAATGAAAGAGGAGAGCTAGTGGACCCTTCGTTCATGGATGTTCTAGGTATGACTGAAACGCTGACCGCTTTGATAGATAGGCACGGGGTTATGAATAAGATTCCGCACCCACTACAGGAGGTATTCCTAGTAGACCCCAAGACCTACAAACCAATTACAACACCGGGAAGAGACGGGATCTTAGGAATATTCGACCCGCTAGCCATTTCCTGGCTCGAGGTATTTCTCCCAGGAGATATAGTTAGGTTCTACGAGTCTAGCAGGTACTACGGTAGGGAGTTCGTGTACGTTAGAAGATTAACGAAGGAGGAGGGGTGGGACCTTCAGCGGGCTTGCGGAGGTACTATAGAGGAGATGATGAGGAGAGGTTCTTAGGCAGCTGCTAGCCACGCTCAGTGTGTAGTAGGTGACGTAATGCCGGGGATCTCGGTTCCGGAGCCTGCGGAAGACTACCTCAGGAGAGTTCTTGAGAGCGGCTGGGACACCGTAGTGGAACTACTGAAAGTAGGATTCGATAGGAGAGTTAGAGCTCTGGCTGAAGTAGGTAGGTTGTGGCGCAGCAAGCTACTATCCGGTGAGCTGAGGGACGTTGTCGAAGAGCTAGCTAAGCTAACGGGCTACAGTATCAAGAACGTGGAGCTAGACCTAGCTCTAGTACCGGAAGTACTAAGCGAGGAATCTCTTAGAAATCTCTTCAACTACGGCCTAGCGGGAGGTTGGAGAAGCATTGATTCACCAGTTGAAGTATCTGAAGGAGAGCTAGTCTGGAACGCGCCCGCCGGGTCTGTATTCATAATAGCGTCTGGAAACAGCATAATACCGCCAGTTCTAGCGGCATCGACATCTTTTTTAGCGGGGAACCTGACTATTCTGAGACCTTCGCAGACGAACTTCGCTGCGGTTAAGAAGGTCTTCGACCTACTCTCCGAGGTTTCTTCTGGAAGTGCCTACGAAGTTGAAGCGATGAGCAAAGCTATCTACGTACTCTATATGAGTCACGATAGTCCAGCTCTCAGGTACATCCTCGAGGAAGCACCAGTGTCTGTAGTTAACTACTGGGGTGGGGAGCCGGGTAGAACCAGGGTTCTCTCTATGGCTATGAAGAATCCGCACAGACCTAGAGTACTCATCAACGGCCCTCTCACCGGGATGGTCTTGGTGGATGAAGAAAGCGCTAACTACGATACTGCGATTAAGCTAGCTAGGGATGTGGTTCTATACGATCAGCAGCTGTGCAGCTCCCCTACACTCGCCGTTTTAATAGGTTCTCGCAATTCTCTAGTGGTCTTCCTGAAGACGCTGAGCAGGGCTCTCGATGAAGTCGGAGATAAGTTCCCCGTAGAGCTGAGCG
The DNA here is from genome assembly GCA_026419835.1 of Sulfolobales archaeon. Taxonomy (GTDB): domain Archaea; phylum Thermoproteota; class Thermoprotei_A; order Sulfolobales; family NBVN01; genus DRZP01. The sequence goes on from JAOAKQ010000004.1 coordinate 70,729, forward strand.
AGGGTTCTTTCTACAGACTACACAGTTTCAGGAAGTCTCTAGAGCTCGATGGCGTGGGCGTGGTCTACTCCAGGTCGGCGCGCAATCCGTGGACCGTAGTTGTGAGAAACCTCGGTGAACTAGAGCGAGCGCCACTGACTTGGAGTACCTACAGTAGGAGAGTTCTCGAAGTCATGAGCATCGAGAATCCGTCGGACCTCGGCAAGGTGCTGGAGCTGCAGACGAGGAGGCTAAGAAAGTCGGGAATTGACGGTATTCAAACCGTTTCCTACGCAGTCAGTAGGTACAGACTTGAGGAGATAGTGAAGACCCTCGCTAAGTTCAACGTGTACCGCGTAGTTCCTCTAGGTGAGTCGTTTCTGAGAACTCCAGCGGAACCTTACGACGGTGAGTTCATTCCGAAGTACTACACTCGCACGATCTATCTGAGAGTAGCGGAGGCTTTAGGTAGCTTAAGGCAGAGAGGTGTGTACCTACCTTGAAGGTACTGGTAACCGGCGCTTCCGGGTTCCTCGGTTCCTACGTCGTTCGCTCTCTTCTAGAGAGAGGATACGATGTTGTTGGAACCTACAGAACCCCCGGAAAAGATAGGGTCCTCCTAGAGCTGGGTGTGAAAACCGCCGTCAGGATGGACTTACTGGACCCGCAGTCCGTTAGGCAGGCCGTTAGAGGTGTAGACGCCGTTATTCACCTAGCTGCCTACTACACGTTCGTGGGGAGGAAGGATATGTACCGCAAGGTAAACGTTGAAGGAACGAAGCTACTGGCTGAAGCGGCTTTAAAGTCCGGTGCCGGTAGGTTCATATACTGCAGCAGTACCGAAGCTATGGGCCCCGTCGATAATCCGCCGGCTGACGAATCAACACCTCCCAATCCCCAGTTCGAGTACGGAAGGTCGAAGCTTGAGGCGGAGCGCGTGGTGGCCTCCATGGGGAGCGCCGGCTTGAAGTACACTATTATCAGACCGAGCGGACTGTACGGTCCCGGGAACCTAGACGACATTTCGTACTGGTTTATAACGAGTTTTGCTAGGGGTGGGATATATTCGAAGTTCATGGTTGGTGGGGGCCTCAACCTAATACAGTTCGTTCACGCTAGAGATGCCGCTCGAGGATTTCTTCTAGCTCTCGAGAAGTCCGACGTGTCTACCGGTCAGACCTACATAGTATCTGAAGATAGAGCGTACACCTACGTTGAAGTCTACAGGATCCTCCGTGAGCTAATCGGTAGAGACCCGCCTAAGCACTCCATTCCGCCGTGGTTAGCGAAGACTCTGCTCACGTTCGCAGAGATCTACGATAGGCTTAGAGGAGGTGAGAACTTTCTGTACCGTAGGGTCGTGGTTGACGCAGTAACTAAGCATAGAGCCTACAGCATTAGGAAAGCTATGAGAGAACTCAACTACTACCCAACCTACGACCTAAGGTCGGGACTGCGAGAAACTATCGAGTGGTATAGGTCGATAGGTGAGATCCCGTAGGCATGTCCTCGAAGTCACGCTACTGCGTAGCCGGCGCCGAAGCTCTAACTCGAAAGTATAGCGGCTCTCGAATAGACCGCGAAGAAGGCGTGAGTGTCGGTGACTGTGCTTCGATAGTAGTGTGCCGTGCGTGCTTTACTCACTAAGCACGTATAAGTAGTTAGTACTTTCACTAAGTCGTAGGCGGAAGACTTATGTTTATTTCGTAGTTGACTAGTGTGTGGTGGACTGATTGAGTGGCGGAAGTATCGGCGGGCTGAGGCGTAGGTCGAGTAGGCTTCGAAGTAGGCGCGGCTTGATTCTAGCTACGCTACTAGCTTCGTACAGCTTAGTGTACTTCCACAGAACTATGACGGGGGTTATGGAGGCTGAGATAGCCGCGATCTCCAGGCAGTACGGGTATAGCCCCGAGTTCTTTCTATCGGTACTCGCATCCGCCTACTTCTACGCGTACTCCCTCTCGCAGTTCGCCGTGGGGTCTCTCATAGACTACTACGGCATTAAGAGGGTCGGGTCGTTCCTCCTCCTTCTACTCGCCCTAGGAACTGCGCTCATAGTACCGCAAGACCCTATCGTCATGGTTTTCGGGAGAGCTGTCATTGGGTTTACATCGGTTGCGGCGTTCCTATCCTACCAGAGGTCCCTATCTCTATACTTCAAACCTGAGGAACAGGCTAGAGCCACGGCACTAGCACTCGCCGCAGGTAGCTTTACAGCTATGGTAGCTACGTACCCTCTGAGGCAGGCTCTCGATGCGGTAGGTCTTAGCGGAACTGTGGTAGCTCTAACCGCTGTTACGCTAGCTATCGCAGTATCCGTATACCTAGCTTCAACGGATACTAGAGCCAGTGGAGATGTACGTGAGTACTTCGCGAAGACCAGAGCGAACTTAAGGGACGTTCTGCTCGATAAGCACGGCTGGGGGGTGAGCATAGGCGCTCTAGCAACGTACGGAACTGGGCTATCCTTCCAGTCCTCCTGGGGCCAGATCCTCCTATCTAGAGCGTTCTGTATGGGTAGGGTTGAGGTAAGCCTATACCTACTCCTACTAGCGGCTACCTTCATGGCTACGTGTCCAGCGGCTGGTTACTTGAGTGACAGGGTTCTTAGAAAGAGAAAGCCTCTACTACTAGCCTCATCGATTTCCATGGCCTTCTCGTGGTCCCTACTGCTAGTTTCATCGATCACCGCCAACCTAGCTCTACTGCTGATATCGCTTCTATCTCTCGGAATATCTCTGGGACCCCACATAGTCATATCTGTGATGATGAGGGAAGCTCACGGACCGGCTAGGGCAGCTACGTCAGTAGCCTTCATGAACACAGTGCTATTCCTCGGAGTAGCTGTACTCAACAGCACACTACCGCAGCTCGGATACTGCGAAGCTACCGGGATCAGCATAGCTTTAGCGGCCGCAGGGTCTGCCGCAGTATACTTCCTCACTAGGGAAACGTATTCGTAGCGCGGCTCACTAACCGCTCCGTCTTCTAGAGATCGAATTCACCTAGAGGACTCCTTAACGACTACCCTCCCACACCACTTCCAGTTAGCTGAAGATAGTAGTTCGTATACTCTCCTAACGGCCTCAGCAACTCTAGCTCTATCAACACCTGGAACTCCGGCACCTAGAACGAAGACCTCGGTCGTGCTATCTCGAATAGCCGTTTCAACACAGTCTCTGTGTGGATATAGGTGCATGACCACTCCCCCACTATCTGCGAGAATAGGTACTCCTCTCGGTAGAACCTCACTCCCACCTCCTATTGGGTTGAACACCTCCCCTCCCCTACTAAGCGTTAGCGTGTACGGCGGTGACGACGCACTCATATCGTACAGACCTATTGGAACTCCGGTGGTGGCTGATGCTATGTTACCCGCATCCACGACGGCGCTCACTCTAGGGAAGGAGTTCCTCAAGCACCTCCTAACGAGAGCTTCACTCGAAGGTCTGGTCTTAGTGGGGTCTATACCCATTCTCCAGAAGAAATCTCTGTATGCCCTGAAGACCGGGTCGTTCTTCACTGACTCGAGAGTGTAGCGGGACTTTACGTACTTCACCAACTCCTCGATCTCCTCCTCGAACTCAACTCTACGTATCTCCTCAGTCCAGATAGCCGTGTACGCTACGAAGACTCCTAGATGCGATAAGCTCCTATCCAAGTTCAGCAGGTTCTCTAGCTCGCCGCAGTACTTCAAGCCGCGCACCGCCAGACTTCTAGCTCAGCGGAATAAAACGGTTCCCCAAGGCTCGTCTCAATAGCACTAGGTAGAGACCTGAAGTACGTAGTGTAGAGCTATTAACTAGGAGAACGTGGAGAGGTATTGGTGGAGGTTACGCTCGAGCTGAGAAACGTTAGCGTAGCCGTTGGTTCGAGAGTAGTACTGTCGAGTGTTAACATGAAGATCGGCTACAGAGAGCTCCACGTATTAGTAGGTCCTAACGGATCCGGTAAAACTTCTCTTCTAAACGCCGTAGTCGGGATCAAGCCGTACGAAGTAGTTAGCGGGCAGGTGCTACTCATGGGTGAGGACGTAACTAGAGAACCACCAAACGTTAAAGCTAGAAAGGGCTTGGTGCTCGCTCACCAGCTACCTCCGGTAGTTAAGGGAGTTGTCGTGGGGAAGTTTGTTGAGGAACTAGCTAGGAGATTCGATGTGAAGAAGAGCTACGTAGACATGCTCTCGGAGATTCTCGAGGTGGGGTACCTAATGGATAGGTATCTGTTCGATAAGATGAGCGGTGGTGAGAGGAAGAGGCTCGAGACATTTCTAACGCTACTCACAAGACCTAGAGTAGCACTACTCGATGAACCCGATAGCGGTGTCGATATCGACAGCCTCAACACTATCAGTAACGCTCTAAGAGCGGCCCTTAACCTAGGAACGTCCCTACTCCTAGTAACTCACTCACTACACATGATCAAGCTCTTGAGGGAGTACGTAAACACTATTCACGTAGTGTACGGAGGCGCTCTCCTAATGTCGGGTCTGTACGACGAGGTGGTACCACTAGTAGAAAAACACGGTTTCTCCGGCCTAGCTCTGAGGTTTTCCAGAGGTGGTTTTCCGTGAGCAGAGACGAGGTGCTGAAAGCTCTCAGCAAGCCATCACCCTACGGACCGGACGTGGACCTAGGTAGGTTCAGCGTGAGCGATGAGGAGACACCCTCTTCCGATGTATCGGCAGCTGAGAAAATAGCGGATAGACTCGGTATTGGTAGTTGGGTACTTAGAAAAGCCGACTACCTGCAGGTCAACGAGTCCGTTGTAGCTAGAGCTATGAGTGAGAAGCTCGCGAAGTACGGTGCGGTAGTGCTACCAACGCGTGAAGCTCTAAGAAAGCTCAGCTGGGCGCCTGATTATGCCTGGAAGCTCGTCGAGCCAACTCTAGATAAGTACGTAGCCGCTACGTACCTCTACGGTAGGGAGGCGGGCTTCTTCATCTACGTACCGCCCGACGCGAAGGTCAGAGAGCCGATATACACTTGCCTATTCATAACCAGGAGAAGCTACGCTCAGCTACTGCACAACATAGTCGTAGTAGACGACGGTGCAGAGCTCAACCTAATTACAGGCTGCGGAGTTCCCGACCAGCCGGTAGGTTCTCTCCACGTAGGTATCTCCGAATACTATGTAGGTAGGAAAGCTAAGCTAACGTACACCATGATTCACGCGTGGGCTCCCGACATGGTCGTTAGACCTAGGACTGTCGCCGAGGTTCGCGAAGGTGGTGAGTACGTTAGCTACTACGTCATATACTCACCGGTAGAGTCTCTGCAGACGTTTCCGCGGGTTATTCTTCGGGAGAACGCCAGGGCAACACTGAACTCCGTGGTTGTAGGTGGAGGTAGGGGGGTCTACGACGTTGGGTCATCGGTAGTTCTCAGCGGTGCGGGTTCCTCGGGGGAGATACTGTCCAGGAATCTCGGTAGGGGGAGCTCCGCGATATACGCTAGGTCCAGGATTAGAAGTACTGCCGGACCTTCTAAAGGCCACATAGAGTGTCTAGGCCTTATCGAGGGTTCCGAAGCACTGATCGAGTCGCTACCTGAGATAAGCTCGTCGTCACCAGATGCCGTTCTAACGCACGAAGCGGCTATCGGGAAGATAGGTGAGGAGCTGATCAGCTACCTCATGAGTAAAGGATTCGCCGAGGACGAAGCGCGCTCAGTCATAATTAAAGGCTTTCTAAGTATTGAAGAACCTAAGCTACCACCGCAAATCATGGATGTTGTGAGGAGAACCATCGAGTACATAGCTTCGAGAGCTACCGGTTGAGCGGTGTCTTCAAGCAGTTATTAGCTTTGAGAATAGCGAAGTAGTGGCTGATGAAGTCCTCGATCGCTGAGAGATGACGAGAGCAGGGTTTATCTGAAGGCTTCTCGGTCTCAGCGCGCGCCTCGAACTAAACTCATCGAACGCCACCGCACTCGCAGCTGTGCTAGTTATCTGTGGCGGTAACACTGCGATGGCTACCGCCAACTTCAGCGGGCTATGTGAAAGATAAGCTACTCTGGCCCTAGCCGCTGGACGCGTATACGATAGCGCCGTGGTTCAGCGCCACCGGTAGCGCGAAGGCCGTGATTCAACAACATGTGGAGCTACGTTCTTCGATTGTAGTTGGACCTTAACTCCACCATCAGTTGGTACCTAGAGAGCGCTCAGAGGAACCTAATCACCAGGATTCTTACGTTACCTAGCTCCAGGAGCTGTCGCTTCACCGTGCTGAGGTTACCGAGTAGTTGCGGTACGTTCTTAATGGAGATCAGGTCTTCCTCAGATAGAAGCGAGACTCTGTGAATTACGGTAGCGCAGAGGGGGCTCACCACGGCCGATGCGTATAGTCCCTCCATAAACCTAATCACCGCTGTACTCAGGTCCCTCTCGGATGGGGAACAGTCTAGTGGGTGGGTATGGGCTTCGAGCACCACACCCTCTGCGTAGGGTAGGGAGATCCTTCCTAAACTGCCCTCAGCTACGTACACCTCACCACTCTTCAACACCAGTAGGCTGTACTCTACTCCCGTTTGAAGAGTTATGTGTACGTACTGCCTCAATTCACTTAGTACTTCGAGCGCGTAGGTTAGAGCTTGTTCAAGAAGCTCTCTACTAGACCTACCGCCAGAGCCCTCAATGAAGCGGACTTCCACACCCCTCCTCAACAACTCCTCTAACTCGAAGATATTGCTACCTATAGAGCAGTTTCTGTAGTATACGTACACAACTTCGCCGGATACCTCTCCAGATACCTCGCAGCCGTACTCTGCGCATAGAGAGCTCAATCCATCAGCTAGTAGTACTAGAGTAGTTAACTTCTCGGAGCGGCTCGTTCGGAAGAGCTCCTCGTACTTCCGCATACTAAATCAGCACTCGTAGCTAGAGAGACCTGAGGCGACCGCCGTCAACGGGTACGACCGCTCCAGATACGTAGGAAGATAGCGGACTTAGTAGGAAAGCTACGACGTACCCCACCTCCCTGGGTGCCCCCAGCCTTCTTAATGGCACCTCACTTGACCACTCGCTGAGCACCTCCTCAATACTCCTTCCAGTTCTAGCCGATACATCTCTCGCTAACTGAATAGTTCTATCCGTGACCACGTAGCCCGGCGCAACTGCGTTGACTCTAATACCCTTAGGCCCAAGCTCTCTCGAGAGAGTCTTAACTAGACCGTGCACTGAGGTTCTGAGGACGTTTGAGAGTGCTAGGTTGGGTATTGGTTCCTTAACTGCGGTGCTAGTTACGTAGACTAGGGAACCTATCCCGGATTTCTCGATGAAGAGTAGGGCCTTCCGGGTTACCCATATAGCGCTCATTACGAGCAGTCTCGCGCCGAACTCCCAATCAGCGAGGTCGAGCTCCAAGAACGTTCCAGGCCTGGGAGGTCCAGTCACGTAAACTAGCCCATCTAGACCCCCTAAGTAGTCGCATGCCTTCTCGACTAGTTCCTCGGCCTGTTCTCTAACCGTAATATCGGCCGGGTGTCCGTAGACTTCGCCGAGGGGTTTGAGCTCAGCTAGGGTCTTCTCAACGGACTCCCTACTTCTTCCATTTATGAATACTCGAGCTCCTTCTTCGAGCAGGACCTCCGCTACCCCCCTACCGATACCGCGAGTCGATGCTGTCACCAGCACTCTAAAGCCTTCGAGTCCGAATCTCCCCATTCAACACCCTGGAGCTATTGGAGGAGCCTATTAATAGTGGATTTAAACTACTTCAATATTGGATTAGATGTGTGAGGTATGAGGTACTTAGTCATAGCTGAGGATAGGTCCATCTCGGTACTAATCGGAGCGGTTAGGAAGTACGATAGTAGAGCTTACGTAGTGCTAGTAGCTCTAAGTAGAGACTTACTCAATCCTCAGGTTACTTCTCTAGTTAGTGAGTTCTCGGAGAGCGCGGAGTCCCTGAATAAGGTGGACCTCAAGCTTATCGATGTAGCCGTAGTGAACTCCGAGTCTCGAGATAGGCTCTGCGAGCTAGGTAGAGAACTTAGAAGAAGCGGAGTTCCGCTCACAATAGCCTACACGCTGTACGTCGGTGACTTTAGAGACTACAGAAACTGCGGATTCGATTTTCTCGTATCAGTAAGCTCTCTTGTAGATGGAGCTGTGGGAGCTATCGTAGGTTTAGATAGGTGGGTTGAAATACCCGTAAGTATGTTCGCAGATGTAAGCATAGCGGTACACAGAGTTTTTAGAAGAGCTAGACTGGGAGTATCACTACGAGACCTGACTAGTGAAGTTACTGGTACTAGAGGTCTAGTAGCACTCTACGATAAAGAGCACCACTACGTTACTTCCGGTAGCTACGCTCTTACTGAAGGAGATTTACTGGTAGTCGCAGCACCCACGGAGAGAGACTCCCAGGTAGTGATTGAGAAACTGAACAAGCTTTTTATGCTAGCTGAAAGAGTTTATACAGCACTAGAGTCAAGAAGACCTCCCGGGTGAGGTGTTGCTGAGCGTAGATTGGGGAGCGGTAGTTGGCTTGTTTGGAGGCTACATAGTTAGAGTTGTTCAAGCAGCTATAGTGGTGCTAGTAGCTTACGTAGTAGTTAAGTACGTTGGTAAAGCCGTTTCACTTATCTTTAAAGTCGAGGAGCACGAGTTTCTCGAGAGGTTCGTGATGTTCTTTAAAGCCGTGGTATACGCGATAGCTATACTAATGGCTATAAGCTTCATAGCCGCAGAGCCCCAGGTTTTCGTAGCACTTCTTCTAGTAGTTGGATTGGGGGTCGTAGCAATGTTCTCAGACGTTCTGAGGAACGTAGGGTCAGAGCTCTACGTAAGAAACATGAGGATATTTAAAGAAGGCGACTGGGTGGAAATCGACGGTATTCAGGGGAGGGTATCTAGAATGAATTCTCTCGGGGTAGTTCTAGAAACACTTAGAAGAGAGAGAGTTTACGTACCGTACACTAAGATATCTCACACAACGGTCGTAAATAGAATGAGTACCTACGGGTTATCGCTGAGACTCAGAGTTAAGGTTCCGAAAACCTACGACATAGCTAAAGCTCGGGAGCTAGTCGCATCATCTCTTCTGAGCGTAAGAGAGGACCTGATCGCGGAGCCCTCGGTAAGTCTGAGATCCATAACCGAATCTTCGTACGTGTTCGACGTTGTTGTAGACATCATGAACGTAGGTAAGGTCGAGAAGGTCTGCGAGAAGGTGGTTGCTGAGCTTAAAGCTAGAGACCCGGGTATTGACGTAGAGTTCTAGCCCATCGGTGTTCTGCTAGTTGTTAACCGAGAGAGAAAGAGCTAGGGTTTTGAGTATCTGGAAAGCTGAGTCAGCTACCTACAGCTTCTCAGTGAACATCTCGGTTACTATGTCTCAAGCGTACGCAATTAAACTACTCAACTTCGACCTAGACCTACTCGGAACCATGGTCCTCATTCACTTGAGTTCCGTTGGCTTCGGCTTCTTTCTTGGCTCTATCCTAGTCCCAGCCTATAGGACTAGGAGGATCCTGTTCTGGAAGGTCTTCGGTATTTCGAATAGGTGCCTGTGGCCCCTGCTCGGCTTCTCCCACCTACTGCCGGATCGGTACAGGGTTAGTGCTTTTCTAGCTGGTATTGCCGTCGCTCAGCTCTCGGGGTCTATAGCTGGTGTTGCTTCTGGTGATGTAGGTGCCGATCTCGTCGGTAGGGAGGGGGCTGTGAAGTTCTTTAGCTCGATCAACTCTCTAAATATGGTTGCTAACGCTCTCGGACTAGCCGCAGCTACAGCTTTCTTCAGCTTTCTACCCGAGAGAGAAAGCTACGCAGCTTCCTACTTAGTGGCTCTGAGCTCATCAACCGCGTCCTCAGTTCTTCTACTAATGCTTAAAGACCTAAGTCCCTCGGTACCTAGTAGGTCTCCGAGGGAGATAGTCGCAGATTTCTCCAGTGTAGTTAGGAGTGGTGAGTACTCTTCGTACATTGCGGTCGTAACCGTCTTCACCTTCATAGTCAACCTACCCGGCGCGCTGTGGAACTACTACCTACTGAACTTTCTAGGTGGTGATGAGAGGTGGATAGCTATCAAGGCTGTTACCGCTAATCTAAGTCAGTCCCTAGGTTTTAGAGTTTGGAGTATGTTGTCGAGGAAGGTCGGGTTGAAGAAAACTCTGTACCTAGGTATGGCACTCACATCGCCAATACCTACGGCATTCACACTACTACCAAGTCTGGTAGGTCAGGTGCTTCTAGAGATGTACTCGGGTTTCGTCTGGGCTGCGTACAACTTAGCTAACAACATATACACTCTCTACTTACCGAGGAGAGCTTCCAGAGCTTACTTCATAGCTTTAATAAACCTCTCATCCAATGTACTGGCTTCAGCTGCTTCTAGAGCTGGAGCTTCAGCGGCCTCCGTAAGCTTAGCGATAATGAATATCGTATTCTACGCTTCAACTATAGGTAGGGTAGTGGCGGCTTTCGCAGCGAAGAAACTAGCTCAAGAAGTACCCGTAGTCTAAGCAACTCTACGGGTAGGTTACCTTCAATACATAATACTCACAGATACCGCACGGTGTTCTAGGAGTTTACGATTTAAATACCCCACACTACACGATCTACTTGAAGACGGGTTCGACAACCCATGGGTAGGAAGTCGGATAAGTTCGCATTCGTAAACTTCGGGTCCATCTGCTCGAACTGTTCTGAAAACTGCTGCCGCCGGTTCTACGCAGTCCTCCTCCCGGAGGAAGAGGAGGACTTCAGAGAGCGCAGTTTCGAACTTAAAACGGAGCTTGGGTGTGTAAGAGCTATAGGTGCGAGAAGTGGGGCTCCGTGCCCCTACCTAGATGAGGCAGGGATGTGCTCCATATACCCGAAGAGACCTCTAGACTGCAGACTGTGGCCAGTAATGGTGTACTACGACTTCGAAACGGGAGATAGAGTCGTGTACCTGGACCTAGACTGCCCAGCCGTCTCTTCAGGAAGAATACCTCGAGATCTGATAGAAAGCATAGTCAGTAAGATCAGGGAGCTAGATACAGATGAGGAGTGGTTAAAGAAGTACACTCTAGCCCCCTGGCCCAACCACCTCATCGAGATAGTGAGACTTAGAAACAGCGGCGCGGTCCATTAGGAACTGCGGTAACTTGACTGGGGAGTTCCAAGCACCAGCGTAGATCGCCGAGTTTAGCTGCAGAATCGGTGATGGATGCGGTGGTGCCAACTCTCACTGAGGAACTAGTCTCTCCGCGCGCAACACTGCGACTGCGGGAAGGTAGTTAGAGTTTTTCGTTATCAGATACCTAAGCTTTCAAATAAGCGCGGAGATCGACTCCGAGAGCTACCTAGTATACCTAGTGCTGAAACGTGAGGTTTGGTAGGAATGTAGAACTCCATACAGAATCTCTGCTTACGCTAAATAGTGGACCGCTGGCCTAGCTAGTGGTGGTGAACGGATCTGAATGCTAGGTTGGCGGATGCTATTGAGCGAGCCGCGGTGGAAGCTATTAGGAGAGCCGTTATATACCTACCTCCGGACGTTAAGATGGCCTTGATCAAGGCGTATGAAAGAGAGGAGAATGACGTAGCTAGAGCTCAGCTTAAGTCCATACTAGACAATATAGAGCTAGCTGAAAAGATGGCGCGGCCGATGTGTCAGGATACCGGGATGATCACCTTCTACGTAGATGTAGGTTACGATTTCCCGGGTGCGCGGTACGTTAGAGATTCCCTCGTAAACTCCGCTAGGGTGGCGACACAGAGCGTTCCCCTAAGACCCAACAGCGTCCACCCCTTCAAAAACGTCAATACTGGAGATAACACGGGGAGGTACTCCCCTCAGATTCACTGGGAGTTGGTCCCCGGAGACAGCCTCAAGTTCACGGTAGTACCCAGAGGGGGTGGCTCAGAGTATCCGACAGCTCTACACATGGTGCCCCCTGGGAGAGGTCTCGACGTACTTAGGGAGGTGGTCCTCGAGTCCGTGCTTCGGGCGGGTGCTATGCCCTGTCCACCTACGATTGTTGGTGTAGGTGTTGGTGGAAGTGTTGAGACAGCGGTTTTTATCGCAAAGAAGGCAGCTGCACTGAGAAAGGTAGGTACGCTAAACGAGGATCCGGAGCTAGCGGTACTGGAGAGAGAGCTTACTGAGGCTATCAACGAGTTAGGTATAGGGGTAATGGGCCTTGGCGGGAAGACTACGGTTCTAGCCGTTCACATAGACTACGCTCACAGACATCCAGCGACATACCCAGTGGCTGTAGTGTTTCAGTGCTGGGCCGCTAGACGCGCTACAGCTATAGTAGAGCCTGGTGGGGACTTCCAAATACTTCAGTAGGGTGGTCCATGGCTGCGTACAATTTCAGAACCCCCCTGAGAGAAGAAGACGTGAGAACTCTAAGAGTTGGTGACATAATCTACCTAAGTGGAATTATCGTGACGGCTAGAGACGCAGCTCATAGAAGAATTGTTGAGTATCTGAGAGCTGGCAAGCCGCTGCCCGTAGATCTCAAGGGAGGCGCTATATACCACTGCGGACCGGTCGTAGTAAGAAGGGGTGATGCGTGGAAAGTGCTCTCAGCTGGACCTACAACAAGTACTCGACTAGAACTATACGAACCTGAGGTAATAGAGAAAACTGGCTTGAGGTTAATTGTAGGTAAGGGCGGGATGGGTCCTAAAACGGCTGAGGCGTGCTCTAAGTACGGAGCTATCTACGCGGTATATACGGGAGGGGCCGCCGTACTTGCCGCTCAAGCGGTTAGGGAGGTTGTTGGAGTAGAGTGGCTAGATCTCGGAATACCGGAAGCTCTGTGGATCCTCGAAGTAGAGAACTTCGGACCCTTAGTAGTTACTATAGATACGGCGGGAAGAAACTACATAGAGGAGGTAGTAAAGAAAGCTGAAGAGAAACTGAAGTCTCTTAAAGCATCTCTCAGTCGGCAGTAGACTACTTCAGTCTTTTTCTACTGATCCAGATGCGTATCAGAGTCCGCACTATTTGAGTTCTAAGCTCTAGTATGGACGGTCTACACTAGCCTAGACACACTAACTAGCGTAGAGTCATTCACACAGCACTTAACTGCTTGAGAGAACGAGCTGACGAGCTTCCCTAGGTTTTCAAAACTTCAATTAACCGTTTTTCACTTCTAGACAGTAAGTCTTGGTGAGATCTGTGAGCAAAGAGAAGAGCGTAAACTGGTTTGAGATCTCGCTAGACCTCCACCTCAAGTATGGGGGGAAGATCGAGGTCATGCCTAAAATTCCTGTAACGCGATTAGAGGACTTCTCCGTTTGGTACACTCCCGGTGTTGCCGCTCCATCTAGGAGGATATACGAGGGCGGTAGGGATCTTTCGTTCGACTACACCCTCAGGTGGAACTACGCCGCTGTGATTAGCGACGGTACTAGAGTTCTAGGTCTAGGGAGCGTGGGTCCTGAAGCGGCCATCCCGGTTATGGAGGGCAAGTCCCTGCTCTTCAAGTACTTGGGTGGTGTGGACGCTATTCCGCTAGTGGTCGGTGAGCGCGATCCCGATAAGTTCATCTACGTAGTGAAAGCCCTAGAACCGAGCTTCGGGGCGATCAACCTGGAGGACATCGAGTCGCCGAAGTGCTTCTACATACTGGAGAGACTGCAGGAGATTCTCGAAATACCGGTATGGCACGACGACCAGCAGGGTACGGCTCTAGTTAATGTAGCCGCCCTCGTTAACGCGCTGAAGCTAGTGGGTAAGAGGGTAGGTGATGTCAAGATAGTTCTCGTGGGTGCTGGAGCGGCTAACATAGCTCTATACAAGTACTTGAAGGTGATCGGCGCTAGACCTGGGAACGTAGTTGTCGTCGACAGTAAGGGGGTGCTGCACAGGGGTAGACCTGACTTAGATAGGATGAGGACTGAGAACCCCTGGAAGTACTCGATAGCTATTGAGAGCAACGCGGAGGGGGTCACCGGGGGCATTAGGGAGGCTATGAGGGGCTCCGACGTAGTCGTAGCCGCATCAACACCCGGCCCCGGTATTATAAAGAAGGAGTGGGTCTCGGAGATGAACGAGGGCGCCGTAGTCTTCGCTGAGGCCAACCCGGTACCGGAGATATGGCCTTGGGAAGCCAAGGAGGGTGGTGCTAGGATAGTAGCTACGGGGAGGTCCGACTTCCCCAATCAGATAAACAACAGCCTAGGCTTCCCAGCCGTGTTCAGGGGCGTGCTAACGGTTAGAGCTAGGAAGATGGTTGACGAGATGTTCGTTGCCGCTGCCTACGCGCTGGCATCCTACGCGGAGGAGAGGGGTATTCACGAAGAGTACATAGTTCCCAGAATGGATGAGGAAGAAGCGTACGTGAGGGAAGCGGTGGCCGTAGCTGAGAAAGCTATGGAGCTAGGTCTAGCTCGCAGAACTATGAGTAGAAGTGAGCTAGAAGGAGAGGTTCGGGAACTCATAGAGCGTCCGAAGAAGTTTATGAGGTTAGCACTAGGTAGTGGGTTAATTAAGGTGCACCCGCCTTTCGGGCAGTGGTAGAATGAGGCATAGGCCTATATACTAGGTGCTTTTTCTCTACGCATGGACCCTCCTTCTACTACGCTCGGCGGTACTGCCTAGCTCGGGCTAGTCTCGGCCTTCTTTTAGATATCGGTGGTGGACGCCCTGATCGCTGATATACTCTCTTGAATATGACTATGCGGGTGGTTACGTGAGTGAGCACGGCTCAGTGTGTCCTCTAGACTGGAGATACGGCTCGGAAGAGATGAGGAAGCTCTTCAGAGTAGATAGCTTAGTCAGAAGGTACGTCGAGGTCGAGGTAGCTATTATGGCCGGTTTGGAGAAGGCCGGTCTTGCACCTAGTGGGTGTGCCGAAGTTCTGCGAAAGTGCTCCGAGGACTTGGCGGCGGGCGAGGTCTACAGCGGAGAAGCTGTTTTAGGTCACGATATAGCGGCTCTAGCGTACGCGCTCGGGGAGAGATGCGGTGAGTGCGGTAGGTACGTCCATCTAGGAGCCACTAGCTACGACGTCGTCGATACTGCGTGGGCTCTCACGATTAGAGACGCGCTGGATCTAGTTAAGAAGAAGTTGAGGACAGTCATCGAGGGTCTATCTAAGCTAGCGGTAGAGCACAGGGATACTCTAATGGCTGGGAGGACCCACGGACAGCACGCACTACCGATAACCGCCGGGTTTAAGTTCGCTAACTACGTCTACGAGCTTTCGAGAAGCTACGAGAGGCTCTGCGAGCTGGAGAAGAGGGTCGTGAAGTCCAAGATCTCCGGTGCTGTGGGCACTATGGCTGGGTGGCTCGGTAGGGGGCTGGTAGTTCAGGGAGCTGCCTCCGAGTACCTGAAGCTGGAGCCCCACCCGATAACTACTCAGGTAGCTCCTAGAGATGGGTTCGCCGAGCTAGTGCTAGACCTAGCTATACTGGCCTCCCAGCTGGATAGGTTCGCACTGGAGATCCGGGAGCTTTCGAGAAATGAGATCGGGGAGATGTACGAAGCCGCGGCTAGGGTGGGCAGTAGCGCCATGCCCCACAAGAGAAACCCGGTTACCGCTGAGAGGATCTCGGGGTTAGCTAAGGTGGTTAGGTCTCTAACAATAGCCCCGCTCGAGAACGTACCCCTCATGCACGAGAGGGACCTAACGAACAGCAGCAGTGAAAGAGTAGTCCTACCGCACGCACTCCTAGTCGTAGACCAGATGCTGGAGGATACTCTGAGACTTCTAAGAGTTCTCGCCGTAGATAGAGAAGCTATGAGGAGAAACATCGAGCTCTCGAAGGAGGAGATGCTGACTGAAGCTATGGTAGTGAAGCTAACTCTCAAGGGAGTACCGAGGCACGAAGCTCACAGAGTGCTGGTTGAGCTAGTCAGATCTAGAAGACCCGGCGAGAGCCTCGTGGACTTAGTACTGGAGCACGAGCTACTATCGAAGTACTTAACGCTCGAGGAAATCTCGGAGGTCCTGGACCCAGCTAAGTACCTCGGAAACTACTCCGAGCTAATAGATAGAGCGCTAGAGTACGCTAAGAACGCCACTAAGTGCTAAGCGCGGCCGCACCGCTAGCTTAAGGCACTGAAAGCCAGTGCTGGCATTACGTGAGGTTTAGACAAGTCTAAACCTTATTTTCCCGGGAAAGCACCTAGAGTGGTGGGCAAGCTCGCGCGGCCACCGCCACTCGCTCCCGGAGAGCGCTAGAGACCGGTGCGATATTACCGTAGCTGTCGTGGGTCAGCCGTCCACTGGTAAGTCTACTTTCTTTACCTACATCACCGGTAAGGTCGAGCGAGTGGCTAGCTGGCCGGGGACTACGGTTGAGCGGAGAGTGGCTAGCGTAGAGTACGGTGATGCGAGGATTTGCTTAGTCGACCTCCCGGGTATCTACGGACTTACCGCGAGCTCTCCGGAGGAGTTAGTTACTAAGAAGTTCCTCCTGAGCGGTTCCTACGACCTGGTCCTAGCACTGGTGGATCCTCTCGTAATAGAGAGGTCGATCTACCTACCTCTTCAGCTAGTTGAGATGGGTGTTAAGCTAGTTGTAGCTGTCACTAAGTGGGATGTAGTCCACAAGTCTGGCCTGCACGTAGACGTAGGTAAGGCATCCAGCAGACTCGGCGTGCCGGTAGTTCCGATATCCTCCATATCTGGTGAGGGCATCGACACGCTACTCTCAACAATAGTTGAAGAATCGAAGAGGAGGAGTAGTGCCGCGCCGGGTCGGTTCGTAGAGTACGGACCTCTAGAAGCCTACGTAGAGAAGCTGGCTTCCAGAACCCGGTCCTTTAAGAACCCCTTGCTACCGCACCGCTGGGTAGCCCTCAGACTACTGGAGGGAGACGAAGACGTTGCTGAGCTCCTAGAAGAGCGCGATGCGGTTGAGTACGCGAAGAACTTGAGGGAGGAGTTCAGGAAGGTCTACGGGGTCTACCCGGAGGACCTAGCGGTATACGCTAGGTATAGAAAGGCTTCGGAAGTTCTGGAGAGTGCCGTCGTTAGGGTTTCTATAGGAAGGCGGGGTAAGTTCGTAGAGCGTTTTGACAGGATCTTCGTGAGCCCAGCGCTAGGACCTATCGCTTCACTACTCACACTGTTCTCGATATTCCTAGTGGCGTTCACAGTAAACACGGGCTTCCCGCTGAACCTAGTCCTGAGGACCGCCGGGCTGGACTCGGCGGCCGCCCTACTGGAGGAGTACAGCCTCTCGGGACTTCTGGGGCTCGCGTTCACGACCCTGGGGAGCGCCGTCGAGGAGTTCCTGAGTAGCTACAGCACGGTACTAGCGGCAGTCGTAGCGGATGGTGTTATAGCTAGCGTGGGCTTCGTACTGAGCTTCGCACCCCTAATACTGGTAGTTTCACTACTGATCTCAGTACTTGAAGATAGCGGTATCGGTCCTAGAATGGCTCACTCGCTCCACAGATTCCTCTCGACCTTCGGTCTCTCCGGTAGGTCCCTGTACCCGCTAGTACTAGGCTTCGGCTGCAGTGTGCCGGCCGTAATGCAGAGTAGGGTGGCTCTAGATAGATACGAAAGACTTCAGGTAATTGCTTCAGCTCCCTACGTAATCTGCCAGGCGAGGCTGGCCGTCTTGATGTACTTCACTCAGTACGTCTTCCCGGGTCGGCCACTACTTCAATCCGCTCTAATGCTGTCTCTGTACGTAGTATCCGTAGTCCTATTCCTAGCGACATCGAGCGTACTCAGGTCTCTAGTGTTCAAAGTTAGGGAGAGACCCGAGTTCTTAATGGAGATACCGCCCCTTCACAGGCCTAGCGCTAGGGTTGTCTGGTGGAACTCCTGGATCAGGGTCGGCCACTTCCTAGCTAAAGCTGGGACGACAATATTCGCTATGGTCTTAGCGAGCTGGCTGCTGGTCAGCCTAGGTCCCGAAGGATTCGTAGAAGATACTTCGAAGTCCTACGCAGCTACAGTAGGCACGGCATTCGGGAGATTCGCTGAGGTGGCTTACGGGGTAGACCCTTCTTCTTCGTGGAAGGTTGGGTACGCGATCTTCTACGGAGCTCTCGCTAAGGAGGGACTCATAACCTCGATCGCCATGCTATCAGCCGTTGAGGAAGCTGAAGCTCTCGAAGTTCTGAACCTCTCACTACCTCAAGCCGTGAGCTTGCTGTTCTTCTTCATGTTCTACATACCGTGCCTCCCAACTATCGGAGTCATCTACCAGGAAAGTGGTAGTGCTAGATACGCTCTAGCACTATCGATGTACTTCATAGTGGTGTCTCTAGCGATCTCGGTACTTATCTACTACACTCTAACAGCACTCGCGTAGCAAGCGCAGCGGGAGCTGCGCGTGGGTTCTAGAACTTCAGACTATCAACCCGTCTTCACGAGTCCGACTACGTCGGCTTCATCACCACCTAGAAAGAGTTTAACTACTTAAAAACAACTGCAGTGGCTGTTGATGAGGCGTGGAAGAACTGAGCGCGTGATGTAGAAGTAGGGAACTCACTGACTCAGCGCAGACCTCACTCCAAGGCTCGAGACCGGTGTCGATGTGCTACTACATGTACTGCTCTACTACTTGAACCACTCTCTGAGGTATGTACGCGGGGGTTACAGCTATAACTCTAACACCGCTGGACCTCAGTCTTTTAACACTGTCCAGGTCTTCCCTAAGTACTTCGTAGAGCTTGAGTTGGTAGAGCTTCTGAGCCCAGCCAGGCATATCGGCCATTTCGTATTTAACTACTATAGGCGTTACTAGAAAGAACACGTGCCCCCTCGCTCTAAGAGCGTTCGAGAACTGGTTTATGGAGCGCTCTCTCACCTCACCAGTAGGTCTGGAGAAGAGAAAGACGAGCGCTCTCTCTCTAGGTAGGAGAGCCACGACCTTCTCGAGAACCCCACCGTAGACTTCGCTCACTTCCCGTCGGCGCCCCTCCTCGCTCTCTACGTACTCCACATCTGAAAGTACTCTGTAGGTCGCTCTCACACCTTTGAGACCTCCGAAGGGCTTACCCGAGGAGGAGATCTTCCTCTCGTTGAAGACTACCGTAGATACGCTGTACCCTCTAGAGCAGAGGTAGTAGGCTATTGAAGCAACTACTCTGGAGAAGTGCTCCACTGGTGTCTGCCTCACAGGCCCTACCCACATATCTCTCGTTGAGTCTACGATGAACATTACGTACTGGTACGACTCCTTCTCCATCTCCTTAACGGCGATCACACCCCTGGAAGCGAAGACTCTCCACACTACGTACCTGAGCTCATCTCCCGGTCTGTAGTCTCTGATATCATATATCTCAACACCCTCCCCCGGTAGCTTGGTCTTGACCAAACCGGATTTTCTCGTAGTAACCCACAGTTTTCTAACTACAGCGTACTCAACTCTCGGAAGTACTTTCACCTCCACTTCTCCGCGAACTTCGAGCTCCTTACTTCTGAAGAGACCCAGTGGGTCTCTCACTAGGACTCTCAGAGGACCCACTCTATACGTACCCGCACGCCCGGAGAATCTGAACGCTAGTCTAGCCGCACCTAGAGGTGGTAGAACTAGAATTCCAGCTCTGGGAGTATCGGAAATTCTAAGTAGGGAGCTGTACTGAAGACTGTACTCCCCCAAGACGACCGGGATCCTCGTGGTGTTCCTGATCTCGAACTCCACGACTACGTCCTCAGACTCAGTCTTGGCGTCCACGCGTACTGAGGTAGTGGACCTAGCTATAGATACCGCTGAGAGGTGTGCGTAGTGCTTCATTACTACAGCTACGGAGGTGAGGACCACTGAGAGAGCTAGGGCTGTCGTATCGTAGAAAATCCCGATGAGAAAGAAGGTGGCGCAGAGGAATAGGTACGGAGCTAGTCTGTGGGTTCCCTCAACTGGAGACTCCACGAGAACCCCCGTAAGTCACTAGACGCTCTAAGCCTGCTGAAGCTAGGAGAGACTCGCCCAGAGCGTTCAAGATCTCCTCACTCTCATCTAGTGCTTTAACAATCGAGCGCTTCCACGCAACCACTGGAGGCCATAAGGTGCGGTGCACTGCCTTCCGGTACAGTCTATTCATCTTCTTCCAGTACTCGAAGGCCTTCTTCTCGCCTACGTACCTACTGAGAATCTTCGGAAAAAGCTCGTCGGATAGCTTAACACCTACAGCGGCCGCGGTTACTAGGTTGACCATATCGTACAAGTTCGCGAAGTCCTCACTACCTAGCTTAACGGCACCACTAAGTACGGACTTCCTCAACTCGGTGGCTATGAAGATATCTCTCTCCTGCTGCTCTTCCATAGGTCTGTCCCTAGCTGAACCCTCTTCTCGAAATAGTAGTCGGGATACGAAGAAAGCTAGTACCGGGAGGAATGCGTAGAATATAGGGGAGTAGATATAGGTGAAAACGAGATCGCTCACTACCTTGTAGAGAGGCGGTAGCCAGAACGCTGGGTGGGCTAGAGCCATAGCCAGTGCTATCGATGTGTACAACAAATCCCTGAGCTCAGCCGTAGGGTAGTCCCCCGAAGCTGCCCTCCTTAAAGACACTAGTGGGTCCGCTGATTCGTAGTGGCGTGCGTCGAAGACTACTAAGCAGTCACTCACACCACCGCACAGGTAGTCGAGTACGTCTTCAGCGAACTTCCTGTACGCAGATACGTTCGAATTCAGTACTTGATTTACGAATACGGAGCCATCGCCTAGTACGTAGACGTGAACACCGCCCACTACCTCTTCAGAAGCTATAGATACTGAAGAACGCACCTCCGCGAGCTCACCGCTACCGTAGCTGCGAGATGGGGTAACCACGACCGGGCCGGCTACGTAGCCGGAAGCTCTACCTCCAACAACCTCGGAAGCCATGTCGAGAACTATCCTATACGTCTCCCGCCCTAAGACTACGGTAGCTTCCGGGTAGTAGAGCGGTCGGTCTCCAACTACCACCCCAACCCTGTTCCCGAGCACTCTTATAGACGAGTTCAGCTGTTCGAGTAGTCTATTTGAAGTGGATTCTTCATCAGCTACTAGCACTGCGATACTAGAGCACGAACCTCTGGTCAATTCCAGTAGCTTTAGAGCGTAGTCTCTCTCTATAGGCTTCGAGGGCGAGATAACTACGTAGACACACCTACTCGACCTAACTCTAAGAATCTCCTCAGGATCCAGCAGCACTATAGCTTCGTACCTAGACCGGGATGCTTCATAGAAGCTGAGGGTTCCGTATGAGAGGGGGCTCAGCGGTGAAGACCCCGATGGAATTGCTGGAACTACGGGACCCTTCTCTACGAGCCCGATCAGCCCGATCGCTACCAGCGCTACGACTACTCCGAGACCCACTAGTCTAGCTTCTCGAACCGCCTTCAGCTTCAACTCCGTAGGCATATGCGGCCAGCCTCAATATGTATAGAGAAGCTGAGAGAAGTGAGAAGCCGACCAACCCGCTGATGAGGGCTGTAGCAACCATGGCTCTCTCCATGTACGCTACGGACCACATCAAAACTACGATAGCTACAGCTAGTACAGCTACACCTAGTGCTAGAAGCGGTAGGAAGCCTCTTACTTTAGGTATCCTGAACCTACTCACGGTGCCACACCTAGAAATCTAGTTAGAGACTCTATAAAGGTGAGTAGGTAGTAGGCGTAGTTTGAGTAGGTCTTCTCCAAGATCTTCACCAATCCGGCGAAGTCTGGTTCGACTAAGGACTTCAGCAAGCTCTCCCCACGAAGTAAGCTCAACTTAACGGAACTTGCGTAAACTAGGATTAGCGCAGCTACTGCGCAAATAACTCTCCTCCTACTCGGGCCGCTAACGATCTTCCTATCTACTATGCCGTACGCAATGAGTGAGGTTACTAGTAGTGAAGCTACGTTCTCGAAAACTCGGAGGACTAGCTCCAGTCCTGCGGGTGCTAGTGTGGGAAGCTCTACCAGTACGTCGAATAGAATTACGTGAATAGCTGGGTAGAAAAGCACTGCGGCTAGTCCGAGAACTGTGCCGAGTAGGGGTGGTGTGAAAACTCGGTCTAAGTTCTTCTTCTCTAGAAGAAAGCTTAGGGAGATCTTTCTCGATGGAGCTAGGAACGGAATTAAGGTATCTACAGACGAATCTACTAGCCTTATCAGTACGTAGAGCAGTACCGCAGCTACCACTACGTGAGTTACTGGTGATATAGTTAATACCCGCAGAAACTCAGCGCTAACTTTTTGGGAGGACTCTCTAAGAAGCTCCAATAAAGAGGTGTAGTATATTCCCAGAGCTACAGACGCAGATACGAAGGGAACTAGAACGGTGAGGAAGGCCGTGAACGCCTTCAGAACTTCTCGAAGATTCGTACTTACTTCGCGCTTTCTATGTCTATAGGCAGTTGAGTAAGCATCGAAAGCTAGGACTAGGAATAAACCGGCAATACCCGCTATAGGAACTCTGATACCGCCTAGGTAATCCAGCTCAACCGGCTCGAGATAGCCGGTTCTCAGTGCTAGAGAGCGGTGAGCCGCGCTTTGAAGTGAGATGGGTAGTTCTGAGACGACGAGCAAGGCGAGAGTGACGGAGTAGATTGCTGGACTTCCAGTAGCTATTGATAGAACGGCTAAAAACCCGGAAGCAGCTACTAGAAAGAGCTCAGCGCTCAGTGCTGTTGGACCAGCTGATAGCAGTTCTGGCGCTATTGACAGTGCGCGCACGGCGATATCGATAAAGACGAGACCCGGGACCGCTCGCTGAAGCAGTGCTAGAGCGTACCTTAAGTTAACCAAGAGACCTCACCAAATTCGCGAACATCTCTCGAGCCCTACGCGATGCCGTACTACCGTTCTCTGCGTAGCTAAATCTAGATATCTCGTATATCTCGGTTATCTCTTTAAAGCAACTCACAGCACGCTCCAACCCGCTCCTACTTTGAGCGATGCCTTCAACTAGGCTTAGGAACTCTCTATGTGTTTGGTGATCAGCTTTCTTAATTCCGAGCTTTCTCTCTACCAACTCCACGGACTTCCAGTAGGTAGATATAGCGTCGTTCGCTGAACTACCTACATCGGCCCTGGAGATTTTAGTGGCTACTAGCTTCGCAACTACTTTCTCTAGAGCTCTCCACCGAGCTACTAGGAGGAGCGCAATTGAAGAGACGGTAGCTAGTGAAATAGCGTATAGTAGGGAACTAGGTACGCTCACCTGAGGTACTGGTGGCGAGAACGCTATCTGTTTCGGTAGCTTCACGAACTCGCTCGGCACACTGCTTCGCTCAACTATCTCCACGACCTCTACAGCGCTCTGAGCGGCGCTGGGCTTGGGGTACAGTATCTCGAGTAGGTTCCTCATTACACTAGCTGAGAGCTGTGCTGGAACCTCCAGGTTCAGTCTTCTGAAGCCCTCCGCGACGACTCTAGCTAAAACTACGAAGCTGTGCGGGTCCAGCTTGCCCAACCGCTCCAGCTCTAGGAGCTTCTTCGCTATCTCTTCGAGTTCCTCCGGTATCAGCACTTCTTCCTCGAGAACTCTCGCTAGCTCGCTCTGGAGCTCGGGGTCTAGCTGGGAGAGCTTCTCGGTGTCGTAATGCGCCAGTCTCAGCGCTTCGCTCGAGTCTATAACTCCTCTCTCAACTAACTCCTCCAGGTACTGCTCGTAGTTCTGGTCTAGACTAGCTAGCTTGCTGAGTAGGTCCAATACTTCTCGATCTCTCACTACCACACCGTGCGGGAAGTTGGGTGTGTGCCTGGGTAGCTCGGCTAGAGCTGGTAGTGGTACGAGGAGCAGCGCTACCGTTAGCGTAGCTACCGCTAGCACCGTTCTCAAGGTCTCGGCACCGGTACCTTGGTTAGCACGTCGCTAACTACCTTCTCGGTTGTTACTCCCTGCAGCTCGTACTCGGGCTTCAGTATTATTCTGTGGATTAGAGCTGGTTTAGCAACTACCTTAACGTCGTCCGGTATTACGTAGTTTCTTCCGTCTAGGTACGCCCATGCTTTAGCTAGCTTTAGGATAGCTATTCCAGCTCTAGGAGACCCCCCTAGCTTAACCGCTGGGTGGTTCCTGGTTTCCTCCACTACGGAGGCTATGTAGTCCAGTACTGAGTCTTCCACCCTAACACCAGCCGACCTAGATATCTCCTCTAGTACCGCGCTTCTGGGTATCACAGGCTTGAGGTTCTCAATAGCTGCCTCTATTTCGTAAACTCTCTTCAGAATCTCTACGAAGCCTCTGTGCGATGTGTAGCCAGTCACTATCTTAGCTAGGAACCTATCTACCTGAGCCTCCGGAAGAGGGAAAACACCCTCCATCTCGATGGGGTTCTGGGTAGCCAGGACTACGAAGGGCTCCTCGAGCTTGAACGTCTGACCCTCGATAGTTGCCTGCCTCTCCTGCATAGCCTCCAGGAGAGCTGACTGAGTCCTGGGAGAGGCCCTGTTGATCTCGTCCGCGAGAAGTATGTTAGTGAATATAGGGCCCTTCTTAAGCCTGAACTCACCGGTCCTCTGGTCAAACACGTAGTACCCAACGATATCCGAAGGAAGTAGGTCGGGAGTCATCTGAACCCTCCTGAAGTCCAGGTCCAGAAGCCTAGCAATAGACTTAGCGGTGTAGGTCTTAGCAACCCCCGGAACACCCTCAATTAGCGCGTGACCTCTAGCAAGAAGACAAGCCACAACCATGTAAACCTCCCACTCCTTCTCGATAAGAACACCGCCATCGATCAAAACCCTCTTAACATCTTTAATAAAGCTCAAACCACCTAACCTAGTATACTAACCATCCACAGAATAAAAATTAGATCACAATTCTATTGTTTAGATTCAGAGCTTGCGTATGGTTCTACCTGGGGCACATCAAGACTTTCAGTTCTATTGTCTAGGTTCTTCCGCGTTTCATTGTTTATGGGTTCATAAGTTCTAGCGCAGGTTACTCTAAGTTCTGTTTTAAATAGGTTCAACTAGTTCGTCTCAGTAGCTCTCTACGTAGAATTCCCATGGCTACCGCGGGGAAAGCTCCCGGAGAGTGCTGACCACCATCAGCTTCTCGATTCTATGCCGATTTCTAGCTTTTCTTCAGTTAATGCTGTGTCTTGCGTACCTGGTTACATGGTTCGGTCTTCTTTACCTGTGGACGAGCTCTTGGCTGGGGTTTTGCTTGGGTCTGGTGGTTCTGGGTGTGGATAGGTTCCTATCTGAAGGTCTCTACAGAGGTCTCGCCGGTCGGAGAATTGCTGTTCTGTGTAATCAGAGCTCCCTAACTTCTCAGCTAACCTGCGGTGTCTGCGAGCTCAGGGGTAGGGGTCTCAACGTCGAGTACGTTCTAGTGCCTGAGCACGGGTTCTGGGGTCTTGGGGATGCTGGTGAGCCCGTTCCCAGTTACTACGACCCGGTTCTGAGAGTGCCAGTTAGAAGTGTTTACCCGGGTGTGGAGGGTTTCGATGTTCTCGATGAGGTGGACGCTGTCTTAGTGGATATTCAGGACGTCGGCATTAGGTTCTACACCTACGTCTCAGCCGCACTCCAAGTACTCGAGGAAACGTCCCGCCGCGGTGTATCTGAAGTACTCGTGCTCGATAGACCGAACCCCCTCAGCGGCTCGGTGCTTGAGGGTCCCGTATTGAGAAGTGACTTCAGGTCCTACGTAGGGTACTGCGAGATACCCCTCAGGTACGGGCTCACACTGGGTGAGCTATCTCTCTACTACAACTCGGAGAGACGCCTCGGACTAGACCTACGCGCTATCCCAATGCTCAACTACTCGAGGTCTCTAGACGTGCTAGACCTGGATACCCACTGGGTACCTCCATCACCGGCCATCCCAGATAGGGAAACCGTCTTCACCTACCCATCGCTAGCACTACTAGAAGGAACTAACGTTAGCGAGGGTAGAGGTACCTACACTCCCTTCAAGATCTTCGGAGCCCCCTTCGTAGAACCAGAGAAGCTGTGCGGCAGGTTGAACTCCATGAAGATCCCGGAAGTGCTCTTCCGACCAACCTACTTCAAACCAAGATACTCGAAGTACTCCAACTCCGTGTGCGGTGGTGCGTTCGTGCACGTAATCAATAGGAAGGTCGTTGAGGTCGTTAAGCTCGGCCTGGGAGTGCTTAAAGCTCTCTACGAGCTGTACTCCGATAAACTAGAGTTCGCCAAAACAAGCGGTAGGTTCTACGTAGACCTCCTCCTAGGTACGCCGAACTGGAGAAGTGCGGTAATGAGCGGAGACCTGGAGGAGTTCGTATCGGCAGCTAGGGAGGAGGCTGGGAGGTTTAGGGAGAGCGCTAAACCGTTTATTCTGTACAGCTAGTTTGTGAGGGAGTGAGCACATTGATCGGGGTCACAGGTCCCTATCTCTACATCGGGTCGCTGAGAGCTGAGAAAATAGCCGAGGAGTTCGGAACTCCCGTCTACGTGTACGACGCGGAGCTCGTTGAGGAGAACTACCTCAGGCTGAGGAGGTCCTTTAGATACGGGAATCTGGAGGTAATGTACGCCTGCAAAGCGAACAACAGCGTGGAGATACTCAAGCATCTCAGAGACCTCGGAGCCGGTTTAGACGCCGTATCACCGTGGGAGGTAGCCCTCGGGGTTAGGGTTGGGTTCAGGAGGGAGAAGATACTCTTCACCGGAACTAGCGTAACCGTCGAGGAGATGAAGTTCGTCCGGGGGGAGCTAGGCGTTCTAGTTAACGTGGACTCAATACCACAGCTCAGGAGGTATGGAAAGACGTTCCCGGAGACCGAGGTGTCCGTAAGAATAAACCCGGGTATCGGGGCCGGACACCACGAGTACGCAGTTACCGGCGGTGTCACGAAGTTCGGTATCTACATAAACCAGCTCGATAAGGTGGAGGAGGTCTTGAGGGAGTACAGGCTGAGGCTCGTCGGTCTGCACGCTCACATAGGGTCCGGGATCCTCAGACCGGAGCCATTCGTAGAGACGGCCGAGAGGTTGCTGAAGGTAGCCCAGCTCTTCAGAGACCTGGAGTTCGTAGATATCGGTGGGGGGTTCGGGATCCCCTACAGACCCGGCGAGAGACCTCTGGACCTGGACTACCTGGGCAGTAGGCTGAGCTCCCTCTTCGAGGAGTTCAGCTCGAAGTACGGTAGTGTGAAGCTCAGAGTGGAGCCCGGAAGGTTCATTGTCGGAAGCGCTGGAGTGCTCCTCGTTAGAGTAGTGGACATCAAGGAGGTTGAGGTGGGCGGCACTAGGAAGGTCTTCGTCGGGGTGGACTCCGGTATGAACCACCTGATCAGACCGGCGCTCTACGGAGCCTACCACGAGGTAGTCGCGGTATCCAAAGCTGATAGACCCAGAGTGCTGACGGCCGACGTGGTAGGGAACGTATGCGAGAGCGGCGACGTTCTAGCGGTAAACGCTCAGCTACCCGAGCTCGAGGAGGGAGACGTACTAGCCATCATGAACGCCGGCGCCTACGGGTACTCCATGAGCTCGAACTACAACATGAGGCCCAGACCCCCAGAGGTGGTCGTGCGCGGGGCTTCAGCTAAGCTCACTAGGAGGAGGGAGGTACTCGAAGACCTACTGAGAGTCTTCGTAGAGCTCTAGAAAGCCGCGCGGCCTCGCTAGCTGAGTCACTCAGTGTGCGAGCGCGTAGGCTCTAGGTAGTCCTGGGTTTGAGAGCTGTGAATCCCTTAGCTCTATCCACCCACCTCACGTCTACGAAGCCGGCCAGCTCCAGCCTGGACTTAACGCCCTTCAAGAAGCTCACTCTACTGTGCTTCCCGGGCTCTCCCACGTAGTGGAAGACCCTGCGCCCGGGCTTTAGAACTCTGTAGAGCTCTCTGTAGAAGTCGAGGCCGTAGAGCTCCCCGGCAATACTTATCCTAGGCGGGTCGTGCAGTACCGCGTCAAACCTCTCGGACTCCAGCTCCTCGACGTACTCCGTGGCGTCTTCAAGCACGACCTCTACGCGCGGGTCCTCCAGCTTCCTGGACCAGGGGTTGTGCTGAGCCATCTTCAGTACGTTCGGGTCCACCTCGACAGTCACAACTCTCTCAGCACCCCTCGCTACCTCAGCTATAGCCGTGTACCCGAGCCCTGCGCACACGTCCAGTACCTCTGCCCCCCTTAAACTACCCAGCGAGGACACCTTGAGTAGGGTATCGGTCCACGGGTCTACGCCGGTGGTTCTGTGCATCTGGATACCGCTGATCTCCAGTGTGGGAGCGCTGCGCGGTGCCGTGGGCTTGAGCTTGTAGTACCTACCGCTATCGTACATATCTAGTCTAACTAGCCTACCGCTCACCAGCTTGTAAGCGTACCCCTCCTCAACCTCCGCCAGTTCATCGATACCTACCGAGGCGTCCTCGCCCAGGTACACGACGCTCCCGGAGATCCTGGCCACTACGGGCGTCAGCCCCATGTCGACGGAGACCACTACTTCGCTCAGTCCGGTAGAGCGAGCCCTCACTATCTCAGAGACATCCCAGGCAGTCAGCACGTAGCCGGGGATGTAGGAGTAGCTGAACCTCGTCGAGGACCCCCTACAGAACTGCTTAGAGCGTTTTTACCTTGAGTACGGGTTGACACATCTCCAGCCTAGAGAGCCTGTGCCCGCGGATCTCCTCGACTACTCAATTCTACCTACTAGGTTAGCACCGTACTTGATTAGCGCTGGGATTAGCTGGGGGATTGTTGAAGCCGTTGTCACTAGTCTGTAGAGAATTATGGCTGATAGAGCTGAGCTGGCGTTTAGGTCTAGAGATGCTGAAGCTAGTAGCTGAGCTACCTCCACCTGCCCTACACCAGCTGGAGTAACTACTGGGAGAAGCCAGAACGTAACTAGCAGGATGTCGAAGATTATGAGTGAGTGGACTAGGGACGCTGACCTATCTAAGTGGGAGAGAATTAGGTAACCGCTCACAACGGACGCAGCCTTCTCGAGTCCGATAGCTAGGAGGATTGTGCTGAAGGTTTTTCTCGCAGGAATGCCGATATCCGCAGGTTCCACTTCTCGATAGCCGAGCTTAGATGCGTACTTCAGGAGAGGCTTGGAGAACCTGGGGAACCTCGTTGAGGCTACGGCCGCTAAGTTGAGAGCGTTTACTACAGCAGTAGCTGTAAGAAGCCATAGAAATAGCCCGTCGATTTTCCTAGCGAGTAGTGCTAGGAGTGCTAGTTCTACAGCTACGAAGACTGAGTGCGCTAGTCTGTGGAGGAACGTTATCTTCACGGCGCTACTAAGTGGAACGCCTTCGTGAGCTAGAAACGCTACTTTCCCTACCTCAGTCGCACCACCCACGGGAACTACGTACTCGAGTGCTAGTGCGCTGTACATCCCGAGCAGTACTCTCCTAAACCCCAGGTCGTACCCGTGGGACCTAACGACTACGTAGAACTGGGCAGAGTGCAGTAGCGGTCCGAGGGACCTAGCGGCTAGAGATAGTGCCAGTAGGTGCGCAGGAACCTCGGAAGCGTAGCTAAGCGCCTGAGCTAGGTCTACGGATAGAGCGTACTTCGAGATAGCTACTAGAGCGGCTACAGCGAGAGAAGTAGCTACCGCTATTTTCACAGCACTTCTCGCTCTACTCGTCTTCATCGAACTCACTGAGCGCAGCTAACCCACCTAGCTATGCGGACTCGACTACAGCTCCACTCCCGTACGAGCGTCAACTACAAAGACTTCCTTAAAACCTACTCCACGCAGTGAATCCTTGATCCTCTCAATGACGGTTTTCATTAGAGTGTGGTTTATGAACCTGCAGAAAGCGCAGCTAGGGTCCGAGCCCGTGAAGTCGATGAAGACGGCTATCTTACTACCGTCCCTGGAGACCCTGACCTTAGTTACCAAGCCAGCTGAAACCACATCGATATCGAAACCAGGAACCTCAGTCTTGCTGAGAGCTCTCCAAACCCTACTGATATCCAAACACATTCCCAGACCGCACTATCTGGAAGCTATATATCTCTCAAAGAAATTAAAGCGCACGGTTCGCTCTACACGTTCTTTATTTCTCGTCATTCTACCTTCGGTAAGGCAACTAGAGAAGACTGAGAGAACTTCACGTCGCGGTCTTCGCGGAGGTTTCTTCAGGAACCTCCGCGAACTACCGAGCTACTAGCTTCGCAGTAGCGGATCGCTCCGGTGCGGTAGGTATCCCCCACACTCCACGCTGAGTCTAGCTCGGTAGAGCCGGGACCTGAGTTCGATGAGCACCCGCTGCGACTAGTAGCGGCTCAGGAGGTCGGCACGTTCGGAGGTGGTGAGTACGGTAGCGAGCTGGTAGCGAGTAATTCCCGAGACCCCAGCTTCTACGCTCTCGCGAGAGATCATGAGCTACTACTTCATCACGTAGCTAGTTCATGTGTACGCGTAGTAGTGAGAACCCCTAGCCTACGGTTACGGCTTCGAGAACTCCGGCAAGCTGTGAGAATGAGTTGTCTGGAACTACGCACCGCGCGATTCCGAGCTCTTTCTACGGTAAAGAGTCTTCAGTTCATCTAGTCTCACTAGTTCTGCGTACAGAGCCACCCACCGCTCGATCTCTCTCTT
Organism: Sulfolobales archaeon; assembly: GCA_026419835.1. Lineage (GTDB taxonomy): Archaea > Thermoproteota > Thermoprotei_A > Sulfolobales > NBVN01 > DRZP01. The sequence goes on from JAOAKQ010000004.1 coordinate 101,073, forward strand.
CACGTCGTCGGACTCGGTCATGAGGTTTCTAGCGGTTTGCCGCTCGCTGGTGAGTCTAGAACTTCTCATCGAGTACTTCTCCTCGAACTCTAGGAGGTGTCTTAGGATTTGCCTTATGCGCTCATCCACTCTTGAGGAATCCATAACTTATTCCGCGAAGTTCGGGTATTCGGAGTTTTTCAGTACTGCGATACGTAATACAGCGCCGTGTATTATGGCTGGAGAAAGCTCTGGCTACGCAGCTTAAGAGGACCCTATTGAAAGCGCTGAGGTGAACTCTAATAAGCGGTGACATGATGTTGAAACTGATAAGGATGAACTCTTTGAGTTTGAGGAGGTGGTGCGGTAATCCTCTAATCAAGCCGAGACCCGGAAACTTCTGGGAAGTAGGCGGTACCTTCAATCCAGCGGCTTTCACCCTGGGGGATAGGGTCTTCCTGCTGTATAGGCAGGTATCTAGAAGTTGCGTCTCTACGCTGGGTCTCGCAGTAGTTAGTGGAGGTTTTGAAGTTGTTGAGAGACTGGATGAGCCGGTGTACGTACCGAGAGAAGCTTTCGAAGTAAACCCGCAGCTGGTTAGCAAGCTCGAAGGTCTAGAATTGGTTGAAGACGTGGGTAGGCTTAGGAGTAGAGTATCCAGCTCCTCTGGAGGTAGCTGCTTCGGAGTTGAAGACCCCAGAGTCTCTCTCGTTAACGATACTGTGTACCTAACCTACGTAGCTTACAACGGAGTAGACCCTCCGAGAGGTGCTATGAGCTGGATAAGCCTGCAGGACTTCCTAAACTACCGCTGGGAGAGGTGGAGTAGGCCGATGCTGATAACGCACCCATCCATAACCGATAAGAGCATAGTCATGCTGCCCAGAAGGATTAGGGGTAGGTGGACCTTCTTCCACAGGATATTCCCCCACATATGGATCGATGAGGTTGACGAGCTCTCGCAGTTTAAGTACGGAAAGTACCTCTGGGGGCGGTCAGCGATTAGAACGAGGCCGAAGTACTGGGATAGTAGGAAGGTAGGTGCCGGCGCTGTCGTGGAGTGGAGGAAGTTCTGGCTACTCGTATACTACGGAGTAACTGGGTGGGATGACTACTACTACTCTGAAGGTCTTCGACCGGAGGACTTCGCTCTCTCAGATGGGTACCGGTACAAGATCGGGCTGATGCTTCTAGACTTAAACGATCCTTCCAAAGTGCTCTACAGACCGGATAGACCGCTGAGCGAACCGGAGTTGTGGTACGAGGTGTACCCGAAGGCTAAGCCCAACGTCATGTACCCAACTGGAGCCACCATTCTCGACGGCAAACTTCTCGTATACTACGGAGCCTCGGACTACTTCGTTGCGCTAGGTGAGGTAGCTCTCGAAGATGTTGAGGAGGTCGTTTCTCGTACTCTACAGCATCTCCTCTAGAGAAGTAAGTACGTATTACCTTAAAAGTACATAAACTATAGATAGCCACTGGGTTTGCGAGTTGTTACTTAGAAGATACGTGGATAACCCAGTGCTGTTTCCAGACCCGCGCCGCTGGCTCGAGGCTGACGCGGTCTTCAACCCCGCCGCGACTTTCTTCTCCAGTAAGGTCGTCATGCTCTACAGAGCTCTATCTAAACCAATCCCCAGGTCTCCGTATGAGAGCATAAGAATATCTACAATATTCTACGCTGAATCTGAGGACGGCTATAGGTTTAGAGCTCGCCGCATGTTTCTAGGCCCTGAGTACCCGTGGGAATCCTACTCGACCGAGGACCCCAGGGTCACCTCTCTAAACGGGACCTACTACATCACCTACACGGCCGTCTCGTCAATGCCTCCTCGACCTGATACCGTGCACCTAGCTCTAGCGGTAACTAAGGACTTCACTAGAGTAGTTAAGGTGGGTGTTGTGTGCCCCTACAACTCCAAGGCCGGCTTCATCTTCCCGAAGAAGTACGAGGGTAGGTACCTGCTTGCGGTAACTATAAACCCCGACGTGCCTCCGTCTAGAGCGGTGCTAGTAGAATTCGATAGACTTGAGCACCTCACAGACTCGGAGTACTGGAGTTCTGCGCTAGCTGAAGCAAAACCCCTCCTTCAAGGTACCGCCGACAAGCCCTTCGTCGAGCTCGGAACTCCTCCAGTAGAGCTCGATGAGTACTGGCTACTTCTAGTACCGGACATAGTCTACGAGAACGGGCATTTCAGGGAGTTTAGAGTGAGTGCGATGCTCTTAGATAAGAGCGACCCGTCGAGAATTGTTGCCGTATCCAGAAAGCCGCTCCTATACCCAACCGTGGAGTACGAACTAACGTACTCTGAGCCTCTCAGGGGGATCGCGTTTCCGACGGGAGCTCTCAAGTTCGACGATAGCGGTAAGTTGCTGCTGTACTACGGCGCGGCTGATAGGTTCGTAGCTATAGCGGAAGCCGATGTGGACCGGCTAGTGAGGTCGGTTCTCAGGGGTGACTAGGTTGATTAAGCTCAAGAGGTACGAGCGCAACCCGGTACTGAAGCCGGAGCCCGCGAGGAGGTTCATGGAGTTCGCCGCGTTTAACCCAACGGCGCTTCTCCTCGACGGCAAGGTCTACATACTCTTTAGAGCTCAATCATACGACCTGGAGTCTACGATAGGGCTCGCAGTATCGTCGGACGGACTTTCAGTAGACTTCGTTCTCGATGAGCCGATATACGTACCTAGAGAGATCTTCGAGAAGAGAGTTGCCTACGAAGTAGGTCCGGTGGGCTGTGAAGACCCTAGAGCTACTCCAATCGATGGGAGGATCTACATGCTCTACACAGCTGTGAGTGATGCTTACGACTACGTTAGGGTGGCCCTCACCAGTATCGACGTCTCCAGCTTTGCTGGAGGTAGGTGGAGTAAGTGGTCTAAGCCGATTGCTATATCACCCCCAGGGGTTTGGGATAAGAACGCAGCGCTACTCCCGAAGAGAGTTAGAGGTAAGTACGTGATCTTCCATAGATTCTTCCCGAATATATGGGTAGACTTCGTGGAGAGCCTGGATTTCGAGGGCTACTGGCTTAGGGGTCTCGAATTCTTCAGAGTAAGGCCCGGTATGTGGGATAGCGATAAGGTCGGTATTGCCGGAGTTCCCATAGAGGTAAGTGAGGGGTGGGTTATGATATACCACGCGAGGTCCTCCCTCGACGGAGCCTACAGACTCGGCGCAGCACTACTGGATAGGGAAGACCCTACCTCGGTCACATCTAGACTGAGCTACCCAATACTGGAGCCCCGGGAGTGGTACGAAACTGAGGAAATGAACGTAGTGTTCTCGTGCGGTCACGTAGTTCTAGACGGCAAGCTCTTTGTGTACTACGGAGCGTCAGATAAGTACGTAGCGGTAGCATACGCAGACTTCGATGAGTTGGTGGGTGAGTTATTGAAGAACTCTAACTCTAGAGAGACCGCCAGCCCCTAGATAGCCACTGCCGACCGCCTATATACGCCGTCAGCGCGAGTGCTCTCGCTTCACGGCGGGAATGCTTTACGAGTAGCGGGCCCGCCGGGATTTGAACCCGGGACCTCCGGCTCCGCAGGCCGGCGCCCTATCCTGGCTAGGCCACGGGCCCCAGCTATACGCTATGTAGGAGTTTTTATCGTGTGTTCACTAGTTCTCAGACACTCACCGAGGTCTACGCAATCGACCTCGGTGGCTCGCCCGTGGGTTAGCAACTCGCGCACTGCTAGCGGTAAGCTACTCGCAGTCTCTGCAGAAATCTCTCAACTATCTTGATACCCACTCTCTCATAGTGAGCTACGGCTTCAACGGCTTCTTCGCTCGGTACCTCGTCTACGTACTTACTTAGAGCTGTGAGTATCTCCTCCTCACCTATAACTACTACGTCCTCTACCGGCGCTCTCCACCTCTCAGCTCTATCAGCTCTTAGAAGAGCTTCGAGTACTTCCTCGTTTGAAGCACCTTCACTAACCACCAGTGCGTAGTAGTGGTTATCTACGTAGTGAGCTATGATCTCGCCAACTACCCTGGACTCCCTCGTAATCACCCAGTAGCCGACCTCGGAGCTATCTTCGAGAACTGCGTGAGGTCCCTCGGTGATGGTGTAGCCTAGGTCTGCGACGTACTTCAGCAGCTTGTTCAGGTCCCTAACCTCTAGTCTAATCAATGCCGGCACCAGGAGTACTCGTTGAGTACGCGCCTGGGGGTTGTTGGAAGAGCCTCTACGACGGTTCCGAAACCTAGAACTTCAGCTAGCCTCAGAGGCGCTAGGTACCTATCTCCTAAGCGAACCACGGCTCCCGCCAACCACACATCCCTCAGATCCACTCCCCCGACCTCAACCCACCTAACTACACCTCCATCAACTACCTCGAAGAACCTCCTAGTCGATAGAGCTCTCCGCGCGAGTCTCCTAGGGTACTGGTACGCGTCTTTGTATACCGCTGGGCAGTAGTGAACCGATATACCCAGCCCACTCTCCTCGACCCACTCAATGAGCTTTACAGCGACGTCTCTAGACCCCTCAACGGACCTCCCGGAGCTGGATGGTCTCAGCCCGCGGAGTACTAGGGAGTCTAGGTTGGACTCGCTGACCTCTAGCTCGTTGAGATTTACGTACCTAACACCCATGGAGTCGAGCCTCTTCACTAGAGATTTGAGGAACTCTTCGCGACCGGGTATCGCCGGGTTCTCGACGACTACGTCTACCGGGTACTCTAGAGCTACTCCAACAGCATCTAGCGACCTACTGGAGACTACGTGTACTCTTAGCTCATCGAGTCCGGCACTCACCAGTCTCTCCAAGCTACCTCTACTGAGAGCGGTGCCAGTAGTGTAGAGGTGTACGTGGAAGCGCGAACCGAATACTTCCTTGAGCAGCTTAACGTACTCCTCAACTCTCTCTAGAGTGAGCAGCGGGTCGCCCCCCGTAATCCCCACACCCTCAGACATTGAGGCAGCCACCTCTTCGACAACGTCCTTCGGGTCGCCCACCGGGACTTCATTTACGTACACCACATCCCTACCTCTTCTATCTCTAGATACGGGACAGTAGAAGCAGTTATCTCGGCAGACCCCCGTTACGAACAGCACAGACTTAGCGCCGGCCATGCAGAGTCCGCAGCCAGTCGGCAACTCCCCCGTCCAGTACCCGAGCTCCTCACTGCCTCTTATCTAGCCGCACCTCTAGAGACATGGTTCGGGAACTTATTAGCGTTGAAGCGCCCTATACCGCGGCCCCGCTACCACACATCGCCTCAAAGAGCTCGCTCTGAGCTATGAAGATGGTGGGCGATCAGTCTAGCGGGGTACAGAGCTCCTCACCACATTCTTAACCACATCTACGGCTACATCTAGACAGGAGACCTTGTCGGCACCGAAGACGAAGTTTTCATCACCAATGGAGAACTCGTAGTAGAATCCTCCGCTACCGCAGGATACCGATATAAATACGTAGAAGTCTTCACATATCTCGACAACAACTAAGTGGTAGTCTCCGTAGGACTCAACTCTAGCTCTACCGAGAAGCTCGAGTGCTCTACTCAATCTCTCAGCTTCCAACCCGTGGTCGCAGCTCACTCAAACTACCTCCATCTCTACTAAGTAGTCTTTAATTAAGGTTGGAGTAGAATATGGTGAAGTCTGTGAGCACTCCGGCTATAGCTATTCACGTAGGTGCTGGTAGATGGGTTCTAGATTCCGAATCTATGAAGCAGGTTAGAGATTTAATGACTACCTCTCTCGATAACGGATTGAGAGTAGGTAGGTCTGGATCTGCTCTAGATATGGTTGTTGAAGCAGTGAAGATCTTAGAAGACTCTGGACTAGTCAACGCTGGTACCGGCAGCACCGTAGATATCTCGGGGTCTGTGAGTATGGATGCTGGAGTTATGTATAGCAAGCTCGGTAGAGCTGGTGCGGTAGCTTACGTTAAATACCCCAGAAACCCGGTGGTTCTCGCAAAATATGTCCTCGAGTATACAGACCACGTGTTGATAGCTGGTGACGCAGCTGATAGACTAGCTGAGAAGCTAGGTCTAGACCGCCACCCCGGTGTCTCAGAGAGAGTTAGAAGAACATATGAAGATGCCGTCAGGAAGATACAATCTGGAGAGACCCCACAGAAATTCTACTCCAAGTCTCTCGAGCTGTGGCTCAAGTTATTCGGATTAGGAGACACAGTTGGTGCTGTAGCAGTAGATTCTGAAGGTGAGCTAGCGTCAGCTACTAGTACTGGGGGTGTTTTCCTCAAGATGCCTGGGAGAGTTGGTGACTCACCTATAGCTGGTGCTGGATTCTATGCCAGTAGATGTGGTGCTACTTCAGCAACCGGTATAGGTGAATTCATCATATTGTAC
>JAOAKQ010000050.1 GCA_026419835.1 Sulfolobales archaeon
CGTTCAGATTCGCAATACAGAACTGTGGACAGGATACGAGTATATGACGTGGACTTTCAATTCTATCGTTCAGATTCGAGGTGCTTTACAATACAGGGGCGCGGAGGATCGAACGACCTTTCAATTCTATCGTTCAGATTCAGCAGTTTCTGCGTGTAACAGTACGTCTATACTGTTACTGTTTGTATACTTTCAATTCTATCGTTCAGATTCCTAGTATATCGTTAAACAAAAAAATGTTGACCATCGAAACTTTCAATTCTATCGTTCAGATTCTCTGTATAGTAGATTGAATTCGTCTTCTGTAACCCTAACAACGCCGAAATGCCTCTTTCAATTCTATCGTTCAGATTCTTCGACCACGCACTGACATTTGCAAAAAATGCAGAGACGTTAAGACTTTCAATTCTATCGTTCAGATTCTTTACAATCTCCGGGTCCAACCACGTTAAATCGGTGTCCCACCATTTGTCTTTCAATTCTATCGTTCAGATTCAAAATAACGTTTACCAGATATCCGATCTATCCGTATTATAACCTTTCAATTCTATCGTTCAGATTCTTTGTTGCTGTCGACAAACACATCTACAAACGAAAGAAACGTCTTTCAATTCTATCGTTCAGATTCCATGGAGAAGAAGTACTGAGGTAGTCGACAGTGTCACACTTTCAATTCTATCGTTCAGATTCCGAAGACAAAGAAAAACTAAAAGAATTTCTGAAAAGCTGTATCGAGCTTTCAATTCTATCGTTCAGATTCAAAAAATGTCAGAAATAATCGAGGTGACCTATAACACAGGTCCACTTTCAATTCTATCGTTCAGATTCTAGCCGATTTGTAGACCTTGCTCCAAAGCACCTTCCTCTTGTCTTTCAATTCTATCGTTCAGATTCGAAAGGAGAAGAACGAGAAGAGGGAGGAGAAGTGCTTTATAATGTTCTTTCAATTCTATCGTTCAGATTCCTATCGTTCAGATTCAGGTGTGGTGTGGGTTCCCCAGCCCCCTTTCAATTCTATCGTTCAGATTCTGGGCGAACTCTGGTACAGGAGGACGGGAGCGAGGTAGAGCTAGCTTTCAATTCTATCGTTCAGATTCTGGGAGAGTCATAATGGATGGGGAGAACCCGAACCGAGGCACTTCTTTCAATTCTATCGTTCAGATTCAAAACAAACACTCTAGAGAGGTTACAGTAAGGGAGCAGAATAATCTTTCAATTCTATCGTTCAGATTCTCTTTATCTTCGTCTTTTACAAATGTCAAAGCGTAATCGTACGTATATAAGTCAACTTTCAATTCTATCGTTCAGATTCCAGGTGTGAGCGGCGCATATCGTGTGGCGTTAGCTCAAAACCACTTTCAATTCTATCGTTCAGATTCGTGGGAAGAGCGTGCTGGAGGACCGGTATACGCTCCGATGCCTTTCAATTCTATCGTTCAGATTCTTTACAATGTCGGATCAAGACGTATCGAGCGCCTAACATACAACTTTCAATTCTATCGTTCAGATTCTTCAGTGAAATATTATTATATTGAACTGGGTCGCGAGACCCACGGCCTTTCAATTCTATCGTTCAGATTCATTATATATGAAAAAATCATGAG
>JAOAKQ010000051.1 GCA_026419835.1 Sulfolobales archaeon
ACGTACTACACAACACCAACCCCTTAAAAGACAACAATCTCTTAAACGCACCACCTTCAATTCTATCGTTCAGATTCCAGTATGTAGGTAGCGAGCTGGGGAAGTTGAAGTTGAAAAAGACTTTCAATTCTATCGTTCAGATTCTCTACTATATACTACTAGAGTATATATACTGCCAGTATTCCTTTCAATTCTATCGTTCAGATTCCCCCAAACAGTATAACGTTACTGATTTAATGAGCTTTATCAAAAAGCTACTTTCAATTCTATCGTTCAGATTCACTGATCAAGAAGAATATGATACCGGGGATGTCGCTGAAGGACTTTCAATTCTATCGTTCAGATTCTTGGACAAGAAAACGATGACAATTGAGATGTGGACAACCAGTGACTTTCAATTCTATCGTTCAGATTCCTTTCCAATAGCATATCTGTTTTCCGCTCTGCGAGATTTCTTTCAATTCTATCGTTCAGATTCTTTATGATATCGGGCCGAGGAAAATCGAGCGTTACGCTGATCTTTCAATTCTATCGTTCAGATTCATATATGACATAATCAACATATATGACATATTGAAAAATTATAACTTTCAATTCTATCGTTCAGATTCATACAAACCTAGTAGCAAGAACTGTATCGCACGGCAGGACCGGCCTTTCAATTCTATCGTTCAGATTCCTGAGCCAACCAACAGGATAGCGCTATGCAGCGGATATCCATGCCTTTCAATTCTATCGTTCAGATTCTCAGTAAGTACAGGAGTCCGCAGGGCAAGCTCGGTATCGCAGTCTTTCAATTCTATCGTTCAGATTCAACCCCCCAAGTCCAAGAAAAATTTAGAATATTGTACAAAGATGAGAGAACTTTCAATTCTATCGTTCAGATTCAATGTGTTGATTGTGTTTATCACGTCGCCGTGGTTGATGTACTTTCAATTCTATCGTTCAGATTCTCGAGGAGTTGGTGGAAAAATTCATTGACTTATATACGTACGAGCCTTTCAATTCTATCGTTCAGATTCTGTATGTCGTTGTCATAGAAGCAGGAGCAGCGCCGTCAGCCAGATACTTTCAATTCTATCGTTCAGATTCAGGAAGCGGAACGATAGAACATGGTGCTATCGAGCTGTCAGATACTTTCAATTCTATCGTTCAGATTCTAAAGGTAATCGAAAAGGGTCAGCTGTGGATAAGGTCTTTCTTTCAATTCTATCGTTCAGATTCCTGAAAAACTGGTCTACAAGTGGCGCCGCAACGGCCGCTTATACTTTCAATTCTATCGTTCAGATTCTCCAAGCACTCTCGTGAAGGCAGCAGTGTTGGCTGGTAGCGTTACTTTCAATTCTATCGTTCAGATTCTTCTTCTCGCTGTAGTAGTAACTGCATTAACGTATCGTTTCTTTCAATTCTATCGTTCAGATTCTTTGATTTATTCGATTATATGTAATTATAATTCTCAATAGAGAGAACTTTCAATTCTATCGTTCAGATTCCGTGTTCCGCTTTTCCATCTCTATCGTTCAGATTCTTCTATATCGTTATTGT
>JAOAKQ010000052.1 GCA_026419835.1 Sulfolobales archaeon
CTTATACTGCTTATACTTTATCTTTATACAAACTTTCAATTCTATCGTTCAGATTCAGAGAAGATTAGGTGGAAAGATTATCAAAAGAGAAAGAAGTATATTGACTTTCAATTCTATCGTTCAGATTCACAATGGAAGAAACGGTTGAAGGGGAAACTTTCAATTCTATCGTTCAGATTCCCAAAGTTTCGACAATTTTATCGAACTCTTGCTTTCTTTTTTCCTTTCAATTCTATCGTTCAGATTCACTACATAAACAACAAGGTCAAGACGCGCATAGGAGCTACGTGCTTTCAATTCTATCGTTCAGATTCAGCAAGAATAGTAGCAAATGGGGTGTAGTGATAGGGTTTATCTTTCAATTCTATCGTTCAGATTCATGACAATGAACGTTAGGCCCGAAGACTTGATATCAATAGTACTTTCAATTCTATCGTTCAGATTCTAAAATCTCTTTTTTCTTAAAGTAGTACTTCTGATGGGATGACTTTCAATTCTATCGTTCAGATTCTTCTAAATGAATTGAAGAAAAACGTGAAACAATACATCTTTCAATTCTATCGTTCAGATTCTCGAGGTTGAGGCCGAGTACCCGTCACAGCAGGTAGCCACTTTCAATTCTATCGTTCAGATTCCTTTAATTCCAACTCCACTATATGCGTTGTACTTCTTTCCATCTTTCAATTCTATCGTTCAGATTCTCAACTATCCCGGCCGGCCCCTTCTCTATGAAGACATGAACTATGTACTTTCAATTCTATCGTTCAGATTCGTGACAAAAATGTCGAAATGGGACAAGGGGATTGATTTTGAGACTTTCAATTCTATCGTTCAGATTCACAGAGTATCGTTTTTCGACGCGCAGAAGAAGACAGTGACAACCATCTTTCAATTCTATCGTTCAGATTCTGGAGGAAGAGAGGAAGAATTGGGGAGGGAATGGAAAGATAGAACACTTTCAATTCTATCGTTCAGATTCCTTCCACCTCGATCGAATGTTTCTTCAAATGTCTTCTTGCGTCTTTCAATTCTATCGTTCAGATTCAACCTCACCCACATTCGTTGGACTGTCTCGATCACGTTTACCTTTCAATTCTATCGTTCAGATTCTTGGGGAGGATCAAAAACAATAGATTACGGTATGATCCAACTTACTTTCAATTCTATCGTTCAGATTCCCACAAAGCGCACGAAAACATGCTGTGCCAGGCACCACGCCACTTTCAATTCTATCGTTCAGATTCTCGAGATTGCGTGCAAAAACAACGATGATTGTAATGTCGTGTTCGTCTTTCAATTCTATCGTTCAGATTCTACGACAGGATCGTCTTCGATTTCGACAGTAAAGATGATCCCTTTCAATTCTATCGTTCAGATTCAAGAGGAGGAGAGGGAAGAACGAGAAGAGAAAGGAGAAGAGAACTTTCAATTCTATCGTTCAGATTCTCCCAACTATCTCACCCATTACATATTCATCGAGTGTGGCTTCGCTTTCAATTCTATCGTTCAGATTCACAACGTAATACA
>JAOAKQ010000053.1 GCA_026419835.1 Sulfolobales archaeon
TGTGTATAAGAGACAGGGTATACGCTCCGAATCTGAACGATAGAATTGAAAGTTTATAATACTTCGCTAGTAGCGATGAGTTTAGATTACAGTCCTCGGAATCTGAACGATAGAATTGAAAGTAATTCAAAAATTCATTGAGTTATATACGTACGAATTCGGTTTATGAATCTGAACGATAGAATTGAAAGGAAATCAGGGTTTGTCGGGACACCTAGAGATTCGGCGATCATCATGAATCTGAACGATAGAATTGAAAGTATTCAAATTATATTGCCACTCATCTATTGTTAGATAAAAAACATGAATCTGAACGATAGAATTGAAAGGGGCCAGCGACGCATGGAGGATGCCGGTTCAGCATGGGTCGGAATCTGAACGATAGAATTGAAAGGCATGGTATACCTGATGGTATACCATCAGCCTTTGTGATGGTATGAATCTGAACGATAGAATTGAAAGGCACTTCCACGACCAATATTCATACCAATCAACTCTATGCCTCCTCAACCTTCCGTGTTGAATCTGAACGATAGAATTGAAAGTAAATCAATCAATTATTCTTCCCTCATTCTTCCACATCAAAACCGAATCTGAACGATAGAATTGAAAGTTTAGTTATCTCACTCACTCTTCTCCTTATTTCTTCAATAACACCAGAATCTGAACGATAGAATTGAAAGCATTGAGTGTATTCATTCTCTCACCAAGAGTTCCTCGAAGATGTGAATCTGAACGATAGAATTGAAAGGATCCACGTTTTAACAGATTCGCCGCAGCAGATTTGTACAGAATCTGAACGATAGAATTGAAAGATCGATTATCTTTTCAAGCTCTTGCGGCATTATCGCTGAAAATCTTCTGAATCTGAACGATAGAATTGAAAGATAAACTTATAAACTTCAATATATAAAGAGAAAAGTTTATAAGAATCTGAACGATAGAATTGAAAGAGTGTTTAGAAAAATGGAGGAAGAAGGACTAATAGAATTAAAGAATCTGAACGATAGAATTGAAAGTACTTCATGAAATGTTACATAACGATATATATATACGCGTTAAGAATCTGAACGATAGAATTGAAAGACCTATCTCGTACCCGGCTACCCCACCTATAATGGCAGATATCGTGAATCTGAACGATAGAATTGAAAGATGTCGTAGATCACTTCAACTGTCACCTTTTTTTCACCTTCACCTTGAATCTGAACGATAGAATTGAAAGTTCACGCAATTTCAACATGCAGACACGCAAATAATTTCATTCTGAATCTGAACGATAGAATTGAAAGAGTTCCGTTGTTCCACTCCCTCCCCAATTCTTCCTATTTTCCCACAGAATCTGAACGATAGAATTGAAAGTCTTTTTCAACTTCAACTTCCCCAGCTCGCTACCTACATACTGGAATCTAAACGATAGAATTGAAGGTGGTGCGTTTAAGAGATTGTTGTCTTTTAAGGGGTTGGTGTTGTGTAGTACG
>JAOAKQ010000054.1 GCA_026419835.1 Sulfolobales archaeon
GTTCAGATTCGTAGTGATTCCCCCGCCGCTGCGCTCCCCAGACTTGATAGTGTCTTTCAATTCTATCGTTCAGATTCCGAGTTTTTTTGAAAGAATGTTAGAAAGAAGAAAAGAAGAATTCGACTTTCAATTCTATCGTTCAGATTCATGAAGTCTAGCTTACTGTGTCTCGTGATTTTCGCAACTATCGCCTTTCAATTCTATCGTTCAGATTCGGATCGAGAAAGATCAAGCGTAGAATAGATGAAAATAACATTGCTTTCAATTCTATCGTTCAGATTCTTGTATTTCTTTATGAAGAACATTACATATGCTCTCATCTCCTTTCAATTCTATCGTTCAGATTCTATTCTTTTTTGTTAGAATATGAAATGGTGGTGAAGTGGCTTTCAATTCTATCGTTCAGATTCCGAGCTAACGCCACACGATATGCGCCGCTCACACCTGAGTATTCTTTCTTTCAATTCTATCGTTCAGATTCAAGAAGAAGAACGATGGGAACGTCTCGAAATGGTCTACAACACCTTTCAATTCTATCGTTCAGATTCTACCTGATGGTATCCGTCAATTGTCGGTGATGGTATACCGCACTTTCAATTCTATCGTTCAGATTCCTAACTTGTTTTCCAATTTAATCGCATCAAGTTTTTCTTTTCTTTCAATTCTATCGTTCAGATTCTCCAATCTAATGTATGTTGAAACCTTATTGCGATACGGATAAATCTTTCAATTCTATCGTTCAGATTCCGGTTACAGGGACATCGGTGTAGCAGCGCCATCCTGTTGCCTTTCAATTCTATCGTTCAGATTCTGAAAAAGAATTTGAACTATTGCACAGAGAAATTATGAACGTAAACTTTCAATTCTATCGTTCAGATTCCTACCAACGTACACAGTCCCATTTAACGGAACGCCATCTCTATTTACTTTCAATTCTATCGTTCAGATTCTACGGTAAACCACCGACCGGTAGATGCTTGGTACAAGAGGACTTTCAATTCTATCGTTCAGATTCAGATTCCGAGGGTAATAATGCGAGACGAGTTCCACTGCGTACTTTCAATTCTATCGTTCAGATTCTTCACAGTTCGGTATTGCTGTACTCTTGTGCAGAATTCTCTTTCTTTACTTTCAATTCTATCGTTCAGATTCGCATCGAAGACAGGAAAAAGAGGAGAAACATTATAAAGTTGCTACTTTCAATTCTATCGTTCAGATTCCCGCTCTGTCGTCTTATATCTCCTGCCGAGGCTGTTTCGTGCCTTTCAATTCTATCGTTCAGATTCTCAGTTGTTTGACAACTTCCGATATCTCTCCTCTATATTGAGCTTTCAATTCTATCGTTCAGATTCCGTGTTCCGCTTTTCCATCTCTATCGTTCAGATTCTTCTATATCGTTATTG
>JAOAKQ010000055.1 GCA_026419835.1 Sulfolobales archaeon
GGGCTAGCTGAACCCATTTAAAAGCAGGACTTAAATACCGGGAAGCGCTCCCAAGGTAAAGCTTAAAAACCCTCAGATAATAACGATATAGAAGTATCTGAACGATAGAGATGGAAAAGCGGAACACGGAATCTGAACGATAGAATTGAAAGTTAATACAGCTGACGAACGGTTCGAGAATTTCTGAGGCCGTGAATCTGAACGATAGAATTGAAAGACTGGAATGTTTCGACCTCCTCTACTACTTCATTATCATCTACGAATCTGAACGATAGAATTGAAAGATACCACATAGCACGCCGACAGCAATCATCGCTACGAACTCGGAATCTGAACGATAGAATTGAAAGTGAAGGACACGGCCGACCCAGCTTCAGGTTGTGGATATCGTCTGAATCTGAACGATAGAATTGAAAGAAACCGATACCGCACAACACTCCAACGATAATCATGCTTATAAGAATCTGAACGATAGAATTGAAAGCTGGCTAGGAGCCTCCCGTTGAACGTGAGGGTCGCTTCCCCCAGAATCTGAACGATAGAATTGAAAGTACGCAAACAACGTTTCAACACATGTGCTGTTAGACAAAAGAATCTGAACGATAGAATTGAAAGTCAAATCTGATGGTATACCACGATGGTATCCTTCAATTGCCAGTGAGAATCTGAACGATAGAATTGAAAGTGAGCGATTGAGGATAGATGAAATTATCAGGAGGGTAGACGAGAATCTGAACGATAGAATTGAAAGTAGGGAATGTGGTTAACACTTCTACCACCTCCTAGGTATTCCTGTTGCTTTGAATCTGAACGATAGAATTGAAAGCTTTGGATACATTCTTATATTATAGTTTTTGTATCTCTTCATGAATCTGAACGATAGAATTGAAAGCTAAATCAATTGCGTTTCTACTATATACTACTAGAGTATATATGAATCTGAACGATAGAATTGAAAGGGAAGAATGGAAGAATGGGAAGAATGGAAGAATGAATCTGAACGATAGAATTGAAAGTCAGCGATATCCCCGGTATCATATTCTTCTTGATCAGTATCTCTAAGAATCTGAACGATAGAATTGAAAGAGGCTATGTAGAGTAATTTACGAATCATTAAATGAGTTAGACCCAGGAATCTGAACGATAGAATTGAAAGCGTGAAGCTCATCATCACGCTAATCATTTCGTTCTTCCCGATGAATCTGAACGATAGAATTGAAAGGGATTGACTAGGAACGAGACAGCTACTCCGACAATCGATAGGAATCTGAACGATAGAATTGAAAGCGGTAGGTGTAGCGGACTGAGCCCCGTCCTGTCGGATATGAAGGAATCTGAA
>JAOAKQ010000056.1 GCA_026419835.1 Sulfolobales archaeon
CGGCCTCGCTACTACCTAGCTTCTCCGATAGCGACCCCTCGGGTACGTAGATAGTTCCCTCGGGTACGCTCGCATCCAACTCCAGCCTAACCGTCAGGCTGAACTTCTCCTTCTTAGCTCTATCCTTCCACACCCTGATCGCGACTACCCTGTACGGAGTTCTGAGGAGCTCCACTAGCTTAGGGTTAGCTCTAGCTCTAACAAACTCCCTACCCTCCTTCATAGCCTCGGAGAACTTAATGTCCTTCGACTCAACTACTCTAGCGTAGAGCCTCCTAGGTTCTCTAGCTTCCGGATCTCCAACTACTACTTTAAACGTAGCCACTCAGCGCACCAAACCTCATACAGCTAGACACCCATATTTAAGCGGAAAGTAGAAGCGATTAACCGCAGAGCTACCTCAAAGAGCCGCTCGGGGACACTCGACCTTAAGCTCCCGGCGAAAGGTAATAAGCCGTGCTTAGAACTCTAGCGTAGGAGTTGGAGTATGGAGTTCGAGACGGCGAGAGATGTTGCGAGCGGTGTTTTAGAGGAGGTTAGGAGGGTCTACGTAGGTAAGCAAGACATCGTGAAGCTAGCTACCGCAACTCTATTCTCGGGTGGCCATCTTCTAATAGAGGGGTACCCTGGGACGGGTAAGACTCTCCTAGCTAAGACCTTAGCTAAGGTAATTAGCGGTGAGTTCAGGAGGGTTCAGGGGCATCCAGATATCCTACCAACGGATATACTAGGCTTCTACATATACAGACTGGACGGTTCCAAGGAGTTCGTTAGGGGACCCGTATTCACGAACATCCTGATGTTCGATGAGTTGAACAGAGCTCCAACAAGAACTCAAGCAGCGTTGCTGGAGGCCATGCAGGAGTACAGAACTACCATCGATGGGGTGTCCCACAACCTACCGAGACCTTTCATGGTGGTAGCTACCGAGGTTTCTCCGAAGATAGCCGTTGGAGCGTACCAAATCATGGAGACACTAGCCGATAGGTTCTTCGCTAGGATCCCCAGCTACTACAACCCCCCGGAGGAGGAGCTGGAGATCGTTAAGAGAGCTTCGGCAGTTCTAGACCCGCCAGTAGAGAGAGTTACGAATCCGCAGACGGTCCTCGAGATCGCTACCTCGCTGGAGGAGCTCGTACACCTAAGTGATGCGGTAGCCGACTACATAGTGAGGTTGGTAACGTACTTGAGGAACCACGGAGCCGTTCTCTACGGTCCATCACACAGAGCTTCAATACACCTAGCACTACTCTCTAGGGCATACGCTCTTCTCGACGGGAGGGACTACGTGATACCTGATGACGTTAAGTCCGTAGCCGTACCGGTAGTAGCCCA
>JAOAKQ010000057.1 GCA_026419835.1 Sulfolobales archaeon
CAATAACGATATAGAAGAATCTGAACGATAGAGATGGAAAAGCGGAACACGGAATCTGAACGATAGAATTGAAAGCTGCCAACTCGATCTCAGTTCCATCTTCTTGTACTAAGCATGAATCTGAACGATAGAATTGAAAGATTTATCCATATTTAAACAACGTTTCAACACATGTGCTGTTAGAGAATCTGAACGATAGAATTGAAAGTATCCACAGACCTTCAATTCCCCTCAAGATCTCCTTGAGGAATCTGAACGATAGAATTGAAAGGCAGCTTCAGCAACAGTGCTTTGTCCCAGAAATCAGGGTTTGTCGGGAATCTGAACGATAGAATTGAAAGTACGTCTACATTTGCGGACACTTATACACAGCTGTGGACTAGGAATCTGAACGATAGAATTGAAAGTAAACGTGAGAGATATCTTGAGATTTACATTATTAGAGATGGCTGGTATGGTACGAATCTGAACGATAGAATTGAAAGCGGAAAGATCTCCTTCAGGTTCGACCATTCTGCCGGATCAATCGAGAATCTGAACGATAGAATTGAAAGTCAGGTATACCATCGGGTTACCATCAGTCTTCTTCTTCAATGAATCTGAACGATAGAATTGAAAGACATTCACCTCGTTCGTGGACTCCTTTGTCGACAGCAACAAGAATCTGAACGATAGAATTGAAAGTCGGGAAAAACGACACGATCAGCGTAATGATTAACTTCACTGGAATGGGAATCTGAACGATAGAATTGAAAGTCTTTCCGCTTCAATGGCTACCTGCTGGGACGGGTATGCTGCCTCGAATCTGAACGATAGAATTGAAAGTAAAAACAAAGTTTTAAGATTTATTAACAGCGAAACTAAAAGGAATCTGAACGATAGAATTGAAAGCATGCGGGTTACCATCGCAAATTGTGATGGTATACCATGCGGAATCTGAACGATAGAATTGAAAGAGGAAGATCGAGCGTTATACTAACGAAAGCAGTGTCGAAATCGTTTTGAATCTGAACGATAGAATTGAAAGATTATTGGACAGAACGACGATGACGGTAAGTATGTGGGAGAGTGAATCTGAACGATAGAATTGAAAGCAGCCAGTTCGAGATTTCATTAGTCTCGTGTGGGGAATGTTATGAATCTGAACGATAGAATTGAAAGACTATCATGACTCTCCCACATTTCAATGGTCGACGCTTTTTTGGAATCTGAACGATAGAATTGAAAGATAGCATATTTAATCTCAGCACTGAAGGACCTGGGTGTTGAGCGAATCTGAACGATAGAATTGAAAGTTTCTGTACTTGAAGTTGAGGAAGTTAGAA
>JAOAKQ010000058.1 GCA_026419835.1 Sulfolobales archaeon
ATTCGTGGCAGCATCGCGATAGTTGGGGGGAGCCAGGAGCGACACACTTCTTTCAATTCTATCGTTCAGATTCTTCAATTTAATTATGAGTTGAAATTCTGTTGCAATATGGATAAATCTTTCAATTCTATCGTTCAGATTCCGCCTGAAACTACCTTTTCGTAAAGAGAAAAAATACGTCTTGACTTTCAATTCTATCGTTCAGATTCGCGTTGATCGGCGCGTTCGCGAAAAATCGCTTGCTTGACGCCTTTCAATTCTATCGTTCAGATTCTATTATCGATACTAAATACAATGGATGCGATTCTCACGAAGATCTTTCAATTCTATCGTTCAGATTCAACAAAAGAAATGATTATAGTTTTAAACGAAACGCATATAATTACTTTCAATTCTATCGTTCAGATTCAATGTTTAAGTCGAAAAGCAAGCTATGAAAATGCTACTATTCTATACTTCTAATACTTTCAATTCTATCGTTCAGATTCCTAACAGTACATGAGTTGAAACGTTGTTTGCGTGCGGATAGATCTTTCAATTCTATCGTTCAGATTCTCTATCATCTCATCAAAAATTTCTGTGATTTCTCGAATGTCTTCCTTTCAATTCTATCGTTCAGATTCCTAGCTAAGGACAGCACACTCTTGACAGTCCCGGCACTTACCCTTTCAATTCTATCGTTCAGATTCAAGACTTCATGGAGTACCTCGAGTCGTGTAGATATATTCTGAACCTTTCAATTCTATCGTTCAGATTCCTGATGAACTTCGCAATAGATTTAGTGTAATGAATGTTAAACAGAGAACTTTCAATTCTATCGTTCAGATTCAGAGAGAATGGTATACCATGCAGTATACCATCGCGATTCATTGACTTTCAATTCTATCGTTCAGATTCCAACAAAAACATATTTTTTCTCTTAGATGACGCGTCATTTTCTCTCTTCTTTCAATTCTATCGTTCAGATTCCTATTCCATTCTCTATATAGAGAATTGCGTATTTATAAACTTTATAAACTTTCAATTCTATCGTTCAGATTCCTGACAACTTCAGAAACAACCCACCTCGTCACCTTTCCTTCCTGCTTTCAATTCTATCGTTCAGATTCGTTGGACTGTCTCGATCACGTTCAGCGGATCGGAGTGGAACGACTTTCAATTCTATCGTTCAGATTCCGTCGACAGTGTTTCGGAAACGTAAATGTTCACGTGCCGTGGTGTCTTTCAATTCTATCGTTCAGATTCCGTGTTCCGCTTTTCCATCTCTATCGTTCAGATTCTTCTACGCTACTATTA
>JAOAKQ010000059.1 GCA_026419835.1 Sulfolobales archaeon
CAATAGATGAGTGGCGACGTTATTGGAGTACTTTCAATTCTATCGTTCAGATTCAAACACGGTCTAAAAAAGATATTAGTTGCTAGAGGGACTAGAACCTTTCAATTCTATCGTTCAGATTCAACGTTATCCAGCAGCTTCAGCAACAGTGCTTTGTCCCAGAAATCCTTTCAATTCTATCGTTCAGATTCCGAACTATATATATTTGACGACGCACTATCGCTTGCAAAGAATATACTTTCAATTCTATCGTTCAGATTCATTCATCGATGTATACACATATGATCACGCTCTAACACTCGTGACTTTCAATTCTATCGTTCAGATTCGTAGTATAGATGTTAGATAAGTGATCGCGCCGGTTATAACTATCTTTCAATTCTATCGTTCAGATTCTTGTTTTATCTAATAATAGGTGTGTGGCGACGTTATTGGCATACTTTCAATTCTATCGTTCAGATTCTAGAAGCTCTCTAACAGGTCTGCGATGGGAAAACGTACAACATGTCTTTCAATTCTATCGTTCAGATTCTTGCGTGTCTCCCATACCTCGATGCTCCGCGTCTTTTTATCAAGTTTTATATAGGTTTTAATAGAATTACAATAGGGGTAAATTGGATAAACTGTGAACACGACCTTGACAATGTTACCTCCATCGGCTGTTTCCCTTTCAATCCTCCTTGGCCCAACATTGTAAATCATTTCGCCATATTCCCATTCCTCTCGTTTTCTTTTCTCCTCTTCTTTTCTCTCCTCTTCTTCTTCTCGTTTTTCTTCTTCTCCCTTCTTCTCTTCTTCCTGTTCTTCTTTTCCTCGCTCTTCCTCTCGCTCTTCCTGTTCTTCTTCCTCTCGTTCTACCTCTCGCTCTTCTTCTCGCTCTTCCTCTCGCTCTTCCTCTCCTCGTTCTTCAATCTTTTCCACTTTTTTCACCTTCACTTTTTCTGTGTTCTCACGGTTTAAAAGTTTTGAGGTTCTTTTTTTTATGGTGGGCCTCTCATGTATTACGTTTGTGTATTACGTTGTTTTTGATGAACCACCATCATAAAAACAATGTTTCTAGAAACTCAGAAGTCTGGGAGGAAAGACATAAATTTATGGTGGTGGGTAAATTGACCCCCCCGGCGTCCCTCGAATCGCGATGGTAACCACGATGGTAACCGTCAATGGAAATTCATGGTATACCTGATGGTATACCATCGTGATTCGCGATGGTATACCATCGGTAACGCGATGGTATAC
>JAOAKQ010000005.1 GCA_026419835.1 Sulfolobales archaeon
GCCTAGCTGGGTGTGAGTAAGTTAGCCCGCACCTGCATGCAGGTATTATTACTAAGACTAGCGAGCTCAAGTTGGGGAAGCTCTTAATGCGCAGACGAAGCGATGCGCTCTAGGCTAGCCTATCCGAGCTCGCGAAGAACTCGGAGTTCGCGAGGAGACCGCCATCCCTGGGGCTGAGGTGAAAGGCGCTAGCCGGGGGAGGAAGAAGGTGGTTCTCGTAGGGGATGCGCAGCACGACGAAGAGTCAGCTAGGTCCCTGGGGGTAGACTTCGTGATGGTCGGTAGCTACAGGGAGTTGCCCAGTACTCTCGGTAGGGTGGTAGATGCCTGCGCTCAAGCCGGGGGAGCGGCTGGAGATAGGTAGGGAGGTCTACACGGTCTATCTATATACAGCCAGCGTCTACAGTGCAGGGTGTGCGGTTTAGCTGGAGTCTCGGTGGTGGTTACCTCCTACTGCAGAGCGTGGGCTCTAAGCCACTGCCTCGAGAGCCTAGCTAGGCAGACCAGGCCCCCCGACGAAGTCGTGGTGATTCTCAAGGACTGCGGAGACGATAGCGGGGCGATCGTCAGGAAGTTCGAGAGGTCCCTACCGATCAAGCTGATCCTCCAGAACTCCGGGGGCTCCGCGTGCGATGCCTACGAGCTGGGCTACAGGAACTCCTCCGGAGACGTAGTCCTATTCATAGACGACGACGCAGTCGCAGAGGAGCGCTGGGTAGAGAAGTACGAGTGGTTCTTCAGCAGTTACCCGGAGGCTGGTGCTGCCGGGAGCTTGGTGTTTAAAGCTTACCTATCTGAAGATAGGAATAGCGTTGTGAAAACCGGCGAGTTGTTCTACACTAAAGCCGCAACCCACGCAAGTCTTCATAGAAAACCGCTCGAAGGATTTGAAGAGTACTGCGACTGGATTTCGAAGGCAGGTTTTATGGGTAGTAGAGGTATGTGTAACGGGATTCACCTGTCTATAGATATCAGCGGCGTTAACATGGGATTTAGAGCTCAGCTTATTAAGGATTTTCCTCTCACGCAGTTCTATGGTAGCAGTAGGAAGTGCTTCTGGTTCGAACAGTTACTAGCCTACTACGCTATGACTAAGGGCTTCAAGACGTACCTGCTGAATGACGTCAAGAAAGCGCCGATAGTCTGGCACATAGTTCACGGGAAGTCCCTAACGAGGGGCCGCGGGTTCTGGCACGAGTACTGGACGCACTTCGATAGAGTGACCATGTACTGGAGACTCAGGAAGCTGGGCGCCCCGGTGTCTTCACTAAGATACGTGCTGGGCTTGCTGGTTCTACTTAGGAGAAGAACCCTACCGAGATTCCTAGCTACTCTACATGGATTAGTAGCCATGTCTTGAGTGTGATTAGCATGAAGTACGGGGTGGTCGCCCACCACTACTGGGATAGGGCTGGGGGCGGGCAGCTGGTCTGCGCTGCCGCAGCTAGAGCGTTTGATTCCGCAGGCTACCGACCGGTCCTGGCTTCCGTTCCGGCATTTAGAAATCGAGGTAGGTACGTTGAGTGGTTCGGGATAGACCTGAGCGAGTACGAGGTCGTCACGCTGGTGAACCTCAAGTTGAGGGCTTTCGGAATCTACTTGAGGTTATTTGTGTGGGTACCTATGGAGAGAGCTATCGAGAAGTACTCCCCCGAGGTAGTCTTCACGGATGAGTGCACCTACAGACCTGTGGAAGACAGCTTGAAGAAAGTTAGATTTGTTGAGTATATCCACTTCCCGTTTGAGGTAGCTGTAGATAGGAGATTCAGAGGTCTAGGTCTGTACTACGGCGAGGACCAGTACGTTGCGGAGAGGTACGGTAGGTTCCCGATGAACGCCTACTGGTGGCTCTTCACCAAGCTACTACCGAAGTTCATCAGGAGTAACCCCTTCGAGGTAGCGTCGGCAGTTCTAGCTAACTCTAGGTGGACCGCTGAGCTAGCTAAGCAGGTATACGGGGAGCGCCCGGAGGTTCTGAACCCTCCCTTGCCGCCGAACGTCGAGGTGGTGAGCGAGCCGAAGCCCTTCGAGGGAAGAACCAACTCGGTGGTAATGCTCGGCAGGTTCTCAGAGGAGAAGAGGTACCACTGGGTAGTAAAGGAGGTCCTGCCGAAGCTGCGTAGAGAAGTGGGTGATGTGAAGCTGTACGTAGTCGGTAGTGCTGGAACCAGAACGAGCTATCTGTACGTGAGTAAGGTGGAGACGCTGGCGAGGAAGACCGGCTTCAGAGTTTCGAGAACTCTGAGTGAAGAAAGCGATGTCTACTTGATCACGGACGCACCTAGAGAAACGATTAAGAACGTCATGGACTCGTCCAAGGCCTTCCTGCACGCGACCGTTAACGAGCACTGGGGCATAGCCGCTGCCGAGGCCATGGCTAGAGGTCTGCCAGTAGTTGTCCACAGGTCTGGAGGTACGTGGAGTGACCTAGTAAATGAGGGAAGGTACGGTCTAGGATATGGTAATGCAGATGATGTTGTAGAGAGGTTAGTTGAACTACTAACGGATGGGAAAATATGGAGAGCATACTCGGAGAGGTCTCTAGTTAAAGCTGGGGAATTTACATTGGAGAAGTTCTCAAAGAAGCTCTTAAGCATTGTGAGAGACCTACCCTAGAATCTACATAGGGATTTCATCTCCTACGGAACAACTATGTTTCAGACAATTCTTCAGGCCAGGACGGCGACCGCCGAGATGGCTAAAGACCCGCTCAACATCACTTCGTAAATATTTCTACGTAATTAAGCCGCACCATCCACATATCTCTAGTCTATCTAAGGATAGGCACTACTACCGAAGCTAGCGAGAGCTCGGATTTAGGAGTCTTATAGTGCGCGGCTGAAGCAATATATTCTAGTTCGACTAAGACTACAGGGTACCTTATGAAGATACTGGCATCTCTTAGAGTAACCCCCGTGGGGACATCCTCGACGAGCGTTAGTTCCTACGTCGCCGAGGCGGTTAAAATCTTGGAGCGGAGGAATGTGAAGTACATTGTAACTCCCTTCAGCACCGACGTGGAGTTGGGTAGTCTACCTGAGCTCGCGGAGGTCGTTGAGGAGGTGGTCTCTAGGTTGAGGTCCCTGGGGGTCTCCAGGGTTCTAGTAGATGTAACGGTGGACTTCAGATTCGACAAGGAGGTATCCCTGGAGCGTAGAGTTAGCTCGGTTAGCGAGAAGCTTGGGAAGAACTAGGGGCGGTCCAGCTATACCCCCTCCGGGAATAGCCCCGGGGTCCTGTAGACGGTGATGTAGCTACCTCTAGCCAGGCTCGTAACCCCCCTCGCGAGGATCGTGAAGCCCCGGGAGCTTAAAACGGTTTTTATACTGTAGGAGGGTGCCTCCACCAACTCCACTTCTAGCTTCTCCTCGTCGGCGATCCTCACGAACCTCACCCGCGTGAAGCTGGAGAACCTACCCTTGTACTCGTAGTCGGACGCCAGCCTGTACAGCCCTACGGGGTAGTGAGCCCTCGGGCTAGAGCCCTGGAGGCGCTTTATTAGGGGCTGTAGGAGGAATACGGTGCCCGATACTGTGGACTGGGGGAGGCCCGGGAGGAGTACCACCGGCTTACCCCTAACCCTGGCTAGGGAGGTGGCTCTACCGGGCTGCACGGCCACTCCTCTAACTAGGAGTGCGCTACCGGGTAGCGAGATCGCGGCACTCACAGTGAGGTCCCTCCTCCCGAGTGAAACCCCCCCGATGGTCGCCACTACGTCGTAGCGCTCGACACCACCTCTAAGTACTCCCGAGATCGTCTCGGCGGAATCCTCGACCGGCTCGGCTAGACTGACAACACCTCCGACAGCTTCACACATAGCCTTCACCAGTAGACCGCTGGACTCAACCCCACCCTCCCCGCTCACGAACTCGGAGCCCGTGGGGACTATCAGTACTCGCGGTCTTCTATGAACTCTAACCCTCTCCACGCCCAGGCCGAGTAGAGCTCTAGCTAGGGGTGGTGTAACTAGCTGACCTCTACTGCCGACTACTTCCCCCTTAGAGAAGTCGGAGCCCCTCCTAGCGATTTCGTGGCCCCTCTCGTAGACCCTCGGAATAGCTACGCTACCACCGGAAACCCTAGCCGACTCTACCGGAACTACCGCTACAGCTCCCTCGGGAACCGGCTGACCCGTCTCTACGTAGCTGGCCTCGCATGTATTCAGGGATGGGTTGCTCACGAGCTTAAACAACAGACCGTCGCACTCGGAGATAGCGTACCCGTCGACTAGCGATACGTCGAACTCCGGCAGGTTCCTGGGGGAAATCACGTCTTCAGCTAGAAACCTACCTACGGCTTCACCGACCCTCACGAATTCGGTTCCCAGCGGAGCGGCGAGTTCAGCTACGAGCTTCTCCAGATTCTCCAGCTCCACGTACTTAAACATAGGTTGACCGATGGACTCCCCCAGGCTACTACCGGGAGAAGTAAATAACTCAGCTCTAGGAGAGTGCCGCTCGAATGACATTAGGAGCTGCCTCGGTGGTGCAGCGGGCCCGCCGGGATTTGAACCCGGGACCACCGGCTTAGAAGGCCGGCACCCTATCCTGGCTGGGCCACGGGCCCCTCCTGCAGTGACTCACTACTAAGTTTAAAACCGTTTCGAGGGTGTCTTAGTGCGCTTGCCTGGGAGATATCTTAAACACCGCCGGCTTTTCCAGCTCCTCACCGTGCTCTACTTCAGCTCTCAGTATTCGCTTAACTAGCCAGAGGTTCGTGTAGGTGTGCATAGTTAATCTCGAGACCCCGATTACGCTAGTACCTCCCGCTAGAGCCAGGTAGGGCACGATTATGTCAGCCATGTGCCTATCGTAAGCCATCCCGGTTGACAGCTCCTCCAGCAGCTTGGAGGCCGCCTCAGCACCGACGACCTCGGCGGGCTTCCCCCTCTCCCCCAGTGAGTCGGCGCCCAGGATGCTTCCCTCCGTTCGAGCCCATAGGACCACCCCGGAGCCCGGTCCTAGGTGGCGGTCTTTCTCGGGCTCGTACCACTCTAAAGACACGTTCACACCGACTTTAACACCCCGCTTCCTCAACTCCTCAACCGCCGCTCTAGCCTGCCTCTCAGCTACGTGCTTAGGGAGCTTAACGCAGTGAGACACTCCCTCGACCTTCCTGAGTTCACCAGCTTTCACCGAGTTAACCGGGTTGAAGGACTTCGGAGGCCTGTCGACCGAGACTCTAACCAAGCCACCTCCTCTAGGGTAGTGACCCCTCCTCACCAGCTCGACCCCGAACGCGTAGCCCAGCCTCTCGAGGTGGGGCTTCACGACGTACCTTAGGTAGTCCACCGGCGGGGACCAGGGGACGTCGGTACCACCACTGACCTCTATAGCTACGGGGGAGTCGGCGAATGCCGCTATCGGCAGCAGCGTCTGGAGAACTAGGGTTACGGAGCCGGCGGTACCTACGTCGAACCTGTACTCACCACCCCTGATGGAGCCGGGCTTGAAGACGACCTCCGTAGAGCCTACTTGAGCTCCCTCGACCACCGCATTACACATCTCTGCGGCCGCTAGGATGCCGGTTAGGTGCTGCCTCTTGAGCCCCGGCTCGGGTCTCCTAGCTCTTATGTTGACTACCCTGATGTCGGTACCGGTTATAGCTGAGAGCGCTACGGCCGTTCTAAGTATCTGACCGCCCCCCTCGCCGAAGGACCCGTCGATCTCCAGCATACTCAACTCCTCAGTCTGAGCCGAGGACCTCCCTAATCCTCTCAACACCGCCGATCTCGTCGATGAACCTCGCAACTGAGGAGGGTACGTAGGACCTCCAGCTCTCGTCCCCGGCGGCCATGAGCCTTCTTATCCTAGTCGACGAGTACTTCCCCCTCTCGTAGGGGGGC
Organism: Sulfolobales archaeon; assembly: GCA_026419835.1. GTDB lineage: Archaea > Thermoproteota > Thermoprotei_A > Sulfolobales > NBVN01 > DRZP01. Next base: position 5,846 of record JAOAKQ010000005.1, read on the forward strand.
GGTACGAGGACCTCGTAGCCTGCTTCCTTGAAGAGCCTGACGACCAGCGGGTTCCTCGCAACTCCGTACTTGAACTTAGGTACGTAGAGCTGCACGTAGGTAGGCCACACGGAGTTCATCAGTATGTCGGGCACGGGTATCAGGTAGACCCTCCTCAAGTCCACCCCGAACTCCTCCATAGCTAACCTCAGCATCACGATCCTCTCACCAGCCGTGAACGGGTTGACTATCGTGTGGGACTCCTGGGCCGTTCCGATGACCACTACGAGCTCGTCAACCCTATCTAGAACCCACTTAACGACCTCTACGTGACCTAGGTGAACCGGCTGGAACCTCCCGGGATATGCGGCTCGAACTACGTCACCCCAAACCACGGCCGCTCCCAAGATAGAGCTCAAACCACGTAATAAGGCCGTGGAAGAATCTGTACGGTAGAATTGAAATCACTTGCAGTTACTAGCTAGAAAAAGCTCCAGGTACGATTTGCTTATCAGCTCGCTACCGTCGAGACCTAGCTTGCGCAGGACATCCCTAACCCTGGCTATGAACTCCTCCGCGGACCTCGGGTTGACCTTCTCGAACTCCATGAAGTTACCTAGGCACTCAACTTCATCTATAGATACGCTCATGTCCGCCCCGGTGAAGTACGACCTCCTCTTCCTAATAGCGAAATCCCTCAGTCCGAGCATCTTAAGCACTCTAAAAACGCCGTCGTCACCCAGCTCTACCTCGAATTCATCCCTAGCTTTAACACCACTCAGCGTAGCGGGGCTCTTGTAGGTTAGCTTGTATCTAACTCCGGAAGCGCTCTCCACCCTTCTAAACCTAAGCACGGAACCTTCCGTATATCCGGAGCACCCCCTTAGATCGAAGTAGTGGTCTTCTTCGTAGACGTCCTCGCTCCTGGAGAAACCTAGGTTAGCTAGCTTACCGGCAATCTCGCTCAGCTCCACCCCGGATAGCCTAACCTTAACCTCGAACTCAGCTCTACTCAGAGTTCCTCCACCACGGTATCAGCCCGGCTACGCTATTAATAGCGTGAAGAGCCCTATCTAGCGATGGGGGTTAGGCTAGCTACCTCACTAGGAGTACGGTTCGAGGGTTAGATGCGTTGGCGGGCTACACGGCCCTACTAGAAGACGTTCGGAGGAGGGTATCCGAGTCCGCGGATCCGACCGCTAGGAGGCTGGCTTCGAAGTTCGGCTACCTAAAGTACATGGTGGTCAGGTACTACGAGATGCTCGGCAGCTGGGACCGCGTGGAGGAGCTGCTGGAGGCCTTCGAGAAGCCCCTACCTAGAGCTATAAGAGTCAATACCCTGAGGTTCGGAAACCCTCGGGAAGTCATCGAGAGGCTGGAGAGGCTAGGCTACAGGTTCTCCAAGATTCCGTGGGAGCACCACTCCTACGTAGTTACCAAGGCTGGGGGAGTGTCGCTAGGGGCCACACACGAGTTCCTACTGGGCGGCTACTACCTCTACAGAGGTGTGGCGTCGCTCATACCACCACTAGCTCTATCCCCAGAACCGTCCGACGTCGTTCTAGACGCCGCTGCGGCACCGGGAGGGAAGACGACCCACATAGCTCAGCTAATGGGTAATAGAGGCGTGGTCGTCGCCGCGGATATCAGCAGGGAGAGGTTTAGAGCTCTTAGATCGAACCTCGAGAGAATGGGTGTGGAGAACGTGGTGGCGCTGAGAGTGGATAGTAGGAAGATCCCGGAGATCTTCGGTGAGTACTTCAGTAAGTCCCTACTGGACTCGCCGTGCACTGGTGAGGGAATAATCCAGGTAGACCCCACTAGGAAGACGAAGACTCTGTTCGAAGACCTCGCGAGAGCTCACAGAAGGCAGGTAGAGCTACTAACGGCGGTAGTGCGCTCCACGGCTCCCGGGGGCTTAGTAGCGTACACGACGTGCTCCATAGCACCGGAGGAAAACGAGTTCACCGTAGCCGAGGTGCTTGAGAGCGTGGGTGGTGTGAGGGTCGTGAAGCCAGCCGTGGAGGTAGAGCTAGAGCCGGGAATCGTAGATTACTTCGGAATTAGACTGCCGGAGCAGCTTAGTTTGTGCGGTAGGACGTACCCCCATACCCACGGTTTCGAGGGTTTCTTCGTATGCGTTCTCGAGAAGATAGGTCCTTGAGATGCGTAGTGGGTGGAGGTGAGGTCTTCGAGCACGTGGCGAGGCTGCACGGTTCTAGAGCTGCGGAAGCTCTTAGAGAGTACGTTCCTCTCTACTGCGCTGAGCCACTCGAAGTCTACTTAATGAGAGCTGAGCTCATGCACGCTGTGGAGAGGATACTGAAGAGCGGCCGGTTCCCGTATTTCGCCGGTTTCTACGCTGGGAGACTTAGGTCCGACAAGCCTAGGTTCATCCCATCCCACGTACTCTTAGATAGATTGTACAAACACATCGGGCACCCAGTTAGAGCTGTGAAGATCTCCGACGCGGGGATCAGAGTAGTTCTGTACGGGAGAGACGTTCTAGCTGAATCGGTCGTCGAGTGCTTCGAGCCTGTGGAGGCCGGCGAGGTAGTCTCTATTACAGGACCGGACGGCTACGTCTACGCAGTGGGTCTCTCGAAGATATCGAGCTGCGGTGAGATCGGTAGGCTGAGAGAGAAGGACGTGGTTGCTAAGACGATCTTCGACCTCGGGTGGTACTTGCGGAGTGGCACGGTGCCGCGAGAAGCTAGGTACAAGGTGTAGATGTATCAGCGGTCGACTTCACGTACCTCAGGTTTTAATGGCTTGAGGATAGAAGTTCGTGGTGGAGTAGGTTAAGAACTAGAGGAGATGTCGGGAGCATCGCCGTACCGGTGCTCATAGGCTCCATACCGGACTCGGTTATAAGTTTAGTGAGTATGGTTGTAGCTTCTAGAATAGGTACTGAAGCGGTTGCCGGCACCGGCCTAGCCTCGTACCTGTTCTTCGTAATGAACGCAGTGATGTCTATCTTCATGGTCGGGCTTCTGGTCTACTGCTCCCAGGCCTTCGGAGCCGGTAGAAGAGATTTAGTGGAGAGGGCCGTCGGGGAGTCACTACTAGCAGCCCTCGCGATATCAGCCGCCGTCCTCGCAACATCCTACATCTGGCTACGCAGCTACACGGAGATACTCTCGGGAGGTCAGGAGGGGGTTAGCGCCGTTGCCACTGCGTACCTGAGCTTCAGAATCCTCTCGATCCCGGCGCTAATGGTGAGCTCCGTTCTAGCCTCTTCCTATAGAGCCGTGGACATGCCGTGGATACCTGCCTACTCTTCGATAGCTACGGGGGTTTCCAGCGCTGTCCTCATACCCTCGCTGGGACTGGGATACCTACACCTACCCAGGTTGGGGGTTGAGGGCTTGGGTGTTGCGTCAGCGCTATCTCAGTACGTAGGTCTAGCTCTCTACGCGTTCTTCAAGCCCCCGTTCAAACTACGCATAAACATCTTCTCTAGAACGATACTCAAGGTACTAGCGATAGGTTTCCCGGCATCGGTAGAGAGAGTAGTCGGTAGCTTAGGGCAGAACATCTACATAAACGCCGTAGCTAAGTCCGGCGTGAAGGCGCTGGCAGCACACAACATAGGGTTGAGTATCGAGGGTGTGCTCATAAACCCGGTGTTCGCTGTAAGCATAGCCGCTTCAGCTAGAGTCGGTCAGAGAGTTGGGTCGAACGAGTTCGAGAGACTGGACTCGCTAGTAGGAGAAGCACTGAAGATAGGTATCTCCTGGATGGCCGTAGCTACGGCTCTACTACTAGCAATATCACCGGTAGCCGGGAGCTTCTTTACTCAGGACCCTCACGTCGCCGGGCTAGTCACAGTGTACCTAGTTCTAGCGGCTATATCTGAGATAGGGTTCGGAGGTTCTCTCGCACTCTACGGAGTTATCAGGGGCATGGGCAGCACTTGGGTACCTCTAGCGGTGAACTCCTTCACGGTCCTCGTACTTCGCGCAGCGCTAGCTCAAGTACTGCAGCCTGCCTACGGAATATACGGCGTCTGGTTTACTCAGATAACCGATATGTACGGTAGGTTCGCTATATCCTACGCACTGTACGAGAGGTTTAAATCAAAACTACTCGTAAAGCTGGTGAGGTAGGTGCCTACATGTACATCTTAACCTTACTCTCAGCCTCCTTGACGGCCTCCTTAAGCATCTCCTCGGCTTCCTCAACGACCTTAGAGTGCTCTATGAGCTCCCTCACGTCTATGGAGACGTTCAGCAAGCTGCCGACCTTCTTAACTGCCACCGAGGCTGCCTTAGGATCGTACTTACTCGGGTCCGTGTACGGGAGGATTACGAGTGTTGGAACGCCCCTTATCTCAAAAGCCATTGTTAGTAGGGCTAGCGGACCGACTATGTAGAGCCCCTTGGGTAGGGGGGGTTCCGCGAGCTCCCACCCGCAGTTGTTTATGCAGACCCACGAAAGCTCCTCACCACCTACTCTAAACTTCGAGTTGAGTCCTCCAATTAAGATGGCTCTACTCCCACCTACGGATGTAAACCAGTCGGCGATGGCCTCAACAAAGCTCTGTCTCTCGGGAGTGTGGGGTATTACGTTATTCAGTAGGAACAGGACGTTCTTCTCGGAGTGCGCGAATATTTCAAAAGGAGTAACTACGCCGTAGTCGTCTATTGCTGTGAAATCGGGCATGTACCTCGTGAACACAGTCCCTACTTTAACTGCGCCCAGCTTCTTCACCATGTACCTAACCGCTATAGTACCGACGTACCCGAACCCCGGAAAGCCCGTTACGAGGATCCAGTTTCTCCTCTCACTCAAGACCTTACTGCCGCTTTTTGAGATCGCGACCTTGACCGACCTAATCACCTCTACACGCCCTTAATCTAACGGCAGAACCTCTAATAAAGTCTAGGACCTCTACAGGCGATAGTCTTAGAGTACCGACGCATAGAAGTCCATCCGACTCATCGACAACTAAAACCTCGTCGCCGGGCCTCAGACCCTCATCCACGTAGAGAACGTGCCTCGAGAAAACGGACGAGCCGTACTTAACGAGGTCTTCAGCTACTTCAGACACCACGACGCACCTAAGCTTAGGGTAGCTAGTAGCTCTATGAATGAGCAGAGCTCCGTAGATAGACGGTATTAGAGTGTGGGTGTAGGCTCTAACTGTAAACAAGACCCTCCCGGATTCATCTAGTACTGCCCTGATTCTTCTGGTCGCTCTCGAAATCCTCAAGTAAGCTGAATCGGGTACTACCCTCGCACCGATACCGAAACCAAACTGGTAGTCAGCTATAGACCTAAGTACCGAGACCTCATCTCTCGTCGCCGGCCTCGTTAAGTACACCCAGACCACCTACCAAACAACTACGCATCCCACCACATCTCACAGCATCCTCCTAGAAACTAAAAATAGCGTAGTCGGCGAGCCGGCCTAGGTCTTGCCTCAGCTCACTACCTCAACTTCCGCAAGTCTAGTAATAGCACGGACTGCTTCACGTCTCGCAGATCTCTACGAAGTCTACTCTCGAGCAGTCCGCGAGTGAGCACACGTTCTTTTTAACTACGTCGGCTCTAGACCAGTAGTACTTACTGCATGTGAAGATCGCTACCTCGCTTCTAGTGTTCTTAACTAGCTCGACCATGGCTCTAAACATCTTATCAGCGATCTTCCTAGAAGAGGTGTGGGAGATCTCGCACTGGGAGTACGGGTAGGTGTGGGAGATCTCCGCGGGAACTAAGTTGAAGAAGGGTACGTAAACGAGCTTCACGTAGTTCTCCGGGCTTCTCCCCCTCCTGCGTAGGACCTCAACCACTTTTCTGTAGATCCTGGACTCGATGAACGGCCTATCTCTTAGGTCCCCGGGGAGGAGAACTACCGGCTTAGCGTGGTCTTCTGAGAGCGCGTACTTGAGGTACTCCTTCAAGAAGACCCTGTGCCTGATCAACTCAGGTCTGTAGTACGATGTGGTTTCAACGAGTAAGATACCTCTACCGGCACCTCTAAACCTACTATCCAACTTCTCGACCCAGTCTACGTACTTAATAAACCTCCCGAAGGCGTCTCTAGCCGCTGGATGGGACCTGGCCAACCTCTCCAGTAGCTCCCACAGCCTCCCCTCCTTAATAGCTTCCTTAACCTCCCTCACGCTCTTAGCAATAACGCTGAGGTTGTGCTCTGCCAGCAGCCTGGTTCTCTCGCTCTTACTCATATCTAGTAGGTCTCTCGGTTCGAACCTACCGCAGACGGGGCAGCTGCAGGGGAGATAGCTGAGAACATCTAGCTTGAAGGTTCCGTACTCAGTCATGTACCTATCGTCTCGAGCGTACAGAATGTACGAAGCTGAATCGAACGAGTCAATACCCATGGCTACCGCGAACGGGATTAGGAGTGGGTGCCCACCGCCGAACAGGTGAACGGGTTTGTCCGCGGGTACTGCGGATTTAACTGTGAACACCATGTCCAGAACCTTCCTGAAGTCGTACTTTTCGAGTGCCTTCACCGGGCTGCCGACAGCGTAGAGACTGTAGAACTCCGAGAGCTTTCTAGACTCCAGGGCGCTCCACCTGAGTACTTCTAGGTGGACGCCTCCCTGAACTGGGAGAACCCACGCTATCCTATCGGAGCTGCGCTTAACTACCTCTAGCGATAGGTAGGCTCTTCTAAGGGTTTCCTCAGCACTAGCTCTTGCTTCATCTACAGTTGCGGTATCGCTCGTCGGGATATCCACGATTACAGCTACATCTGGTTCTAGAACCTCCTCGAACTCAACCAGCTCCACCGGGTCGATCGATACTTTCTCAGTACCGTAGATGAGTAGCTGGTAGGCACCGGAATCCGTCATTACCACACCGCTGAAGTTCAGTACTTCGTGAACTCTGACCCTCCTACCCTCGACTTTCCTCTTAATTATGTAGGCGTTGGTTATGACCTGCCTGAACCCCAGCTCCACTATTTTCTCTATAGGCAGGTCCTCGGACTGCTTGAACGGGTGCACTACTGGGAAAAAAGCCGGGGTTTCAATAGTTCCAGACCTTAGCTCCAGCCTAGCTATCCTACCGGCGAGGTCCTTGTCTCTAAGTTCGAAGCTCAACTCCCGGACGTCCTCGGCTTCAACTTGCTCTCCATGTACTCCTGCCAGACGCTGTACAGCTTCTCAGCGAAGGGACCGGACCCCTCGACACCCTTCTCACTAACTACGTACCTATCCAGGAACCTCACGGCGTTGGATATCTCATCAACTCTAACTGCGTCAGGCCTTACCTTAAGCCTGTCCACGGCGTAAGCGGCGAACTCCTTGGCGTTGAAGACGGCTTTCTCCTTTAGGATGATCTCCGAGACCCTGCTACCGCTTACGAATACCTTGGGTAGCTCACTACCGCTGGAGTCCCTAACGTCCTCCAGCACTAGGTGCAGTGTTAGGCCATCTACGTCAATACCCTTCAACCTACCCTCGTACCTAGTTCCATCGGATAGTCTCACTAGTACTACGTGGTCTAGTAGTGAGTACAGCTCCTGCCTCAATCTTCTAGTAGCTTCACTCATTTCACTACCCAAAACTAGCTGCAGAGGACATAATATGCTCTAAGCTAGGTGAAGCTCCCGAGAACGGACCTCAGCTCTCTCACACCGTTCAACAAGAAATCGCACTCAGATAACCTCCCGCAGGCTACCTCAGCTACAGCGTAGGGAGGTTTTGCGGAAGCAACGAACTCCACAAGATCGCTTAACCTGAGAATCCCCCGACCCGGGAGGAGGTGCGTATCGGAGAAGCCGTCGTTATCGTGTATGTGCACAGCCTTCACAAGACCCCCTAGCCGTGCGCGAAAATCTTCGAGGGGGGTTCTAGTGATTAGTGCGTGACCTACGTCAACGCATACACCTACACTCAGCGAGTTCGCTCTCTCCAAGACACTAGCTATTCCACTAACCGAGCTACCTACGTGAGGTACGTCGGTAGTGTTCTCCACTAAAACCCACGAGCCACCGCTTACTGAGCTAGCTATACTGTCAACGAACTTAGCAGCTACTTGAATGAACTTCTCGGTCGGCGGAAAACTCGGGAGGTGCACAACGTAGAAGTTCACGCTGAGTTTATCTAGAGCTCTTACCCACCTATAGAACCTACTCGTAGTGGAAGCTAGGCTGAGCTCGTCGGTACCGTACCTATCGTAGGGGAGGTGAACGGAGAACGCCTCGAGGGAGTAGCTAGATGCGGTGTCAGCAACTCTACCTAGCTCCGAAAACTCTCTAGTACCGCTAGCTAGGAAGTTGCTGTAGCTTAGCTCGAGAGCTCTGAATCCTCTCGAAGCTATTCTCTCAATAGCTTTAGATGGTGGTAGGCCTAGGTATATCATAGTGGACACGCTGAGCTTCGGCAACTTCCCACACTACTCCTACTGAGACTTCGTAGCTATCTTCATAGCCTTCCTCCTAGTTCCGGTGGTCGCCACAGGTACTACGATAACCTTAGCTCCACCTATCTCTCTAACCAGCGACAGTAGGAGGAGAACGTGGTTTCTCCATAGATGCTTAAACCCCAGGATACCTACACCACCAGACTCATCGTAGTATACGAGCGTAGGTCTCATAGATCCGTAGCCTAGGAAGCCGAAGAGTAGCCGGCAGCTCCTCTCTATAGCTTCTTCAACCTGACCTCTCCCAATACCAGACAGCTCCCCAGATAGCGCAACAACTTCAAACACTAGGTACCTCTTTCTCGGCTTAACAAGCCTACTCCTACGCGCACCTAGGTAGGCTCTAACCACAGCCACGGTCTTCCTGAGCCTGAGCCAGGAGGTGAAGCTGAGGTACAAAGATATAAGTGAGAGAACCAGTGCCGCTAGAACCACCGGTAGGACGTCAAGCAATGCCGGACACCAGCTCTCTCGGCACCTTTAAAACGGCTTTAGCGGCGAGGTCCTCGGGTACACCTAGAACTGAGATCAGTGCCCTCATAGCCGTTGGGTGAACCATGCTCGATATATCGGAGGCACCGCTACACACGTAGACCTCGACCTTACCCCGCACGTAGAGTCTTAGCAGTAGGTAGTAGTAGTCTATAGGTTCTCCGCTGAGTACTCTGCGAAGCACCTCGGCGAACTCCACCTCAACGGGAATTCTCGAACCTATAACTCTCCTCATAAAATCCTTGTCTACGCCGGTGAGCTGGGTAAAGTCTATTCTAATACCACTCACAGACCCGGAGAGCTTCGGGTAGAACTTCAGGTCCTCTCTAGAGCTCACTACCAGTACCTTAAGCCCTCTCGCACTTCTGTACCTATCTACAGCATCCCTAGAAATCTCGTACCTGGGGACTACTCGAACGTTCTCTAGGTCTCTAACTGAATCTACCTTCCCTGAAGCAACTACCCTATACCCGAGTCTGTAGGCATGCCTAGCTGTAGATCCATCAACAACTCCTCTAAAGCAAAGATCAGCTACCACAACCCTCTCCCAGCTTCCTCAGAACGTCGCCCAGCTCTTCGTAGCGTATGCCTTCGAAGGAAGCAACTACCTTAACTACGTCACTCCCCTCGTTCAGCGCGCACCTACCTAAGTAGAGGTCCTGCTTACTTAATCGAAAGTGCAGTCTAGCCCTCCTCTTCTCAACTCTGCTCTCCAGAGTGCTGAGTAGGATCTCTCTATCAGTTCTACCTAAACTACAGAGAACGTGCTTTAAGACCTCGGCAGCCACGTTCTTACTTACAGATAGCTTTACCTGCTTAATAACGTTTCCGTAGTAGCCCTCCACGGTCTGGGTCCTAATACTTTGAGCGAGAACCTGCCTTAGGTTCGCCGGCACCGTATTTAGTAGAGCGCTAACGACCTTCTCTTCATCTTCCGTTGAGTGGATGAAGACCGAGAGCTCTAGAGAGATCTTCACCATAGCTTTTCCGCTACTTCTCGTAGCCTAGGTCTTCCAGAACTTCTTGAGGAGCTATTAGCCTAGCGCCCCTGGACGCTTCGTGCCTCTTCTTAAGCTCCCTCTCCTTCTGCTTCTTCTTCCACTTGTAGTGGTGAGTACCCTTCAAACCTCTACTCCTCAGCAACCCCCTCATCCTCCTACCAGCCGCCGTCTTCCCCCTGAAAACCCTGCCTCTCTGGCTCGGGTTGGCTATCCAGTTGATGTCGGGGTCCGACAGTATGGAGGGATGGTGAGGGTCTACTAGCACGACTTCGTAGTACTTGTACATACCGTCCTCACCTACGTAGTAGCTTCCGAGCACCTCTAGATTGGGGAACTTCCTGTTGGCTCTCTCCTCGGCTATTAGCTGAGCTGATTTCTCGGGTGCGTATCCGTAGACACCCATTCTCTTAGGCCTCCTACCGGAGCTGGGCCTCGGTCTGTTCAAGCCCCCCTTCCTAACTCTAACCCTGGCGACTACGAAACCCAGCTTAGCTTCGTAACCTATAGCTCTAGCTCTATCTAGCCTAGTCGGCTTCTCCACTTTAACAACTGCCGGCCCCCTCCTCCACTCGATCAATCTCTCCCTCATAACTTCAGCTAGAGGACCTTCGTAGAGCTTCTTCCAGTACTCGGCTATGTAGTGGTACATAGACCTTGCCATCCGCGCTACCTGAGTACAGAGGTACTGAACGGCTTAAAAGCATTTGAACCTAGAGAGGCTTCTCAAGGAAGTTCTTGGTGAATAGCGATTTAAGTCCTGCGACATCGCGGGATGGTTCTTTCTTATTTCTTTAGGGAACTGTAGCAGGGAGGTAGCTGTCTAGGTGCTTAGTAAAGTGGGAGAACGCCGATAGGGTAGTATCTCTCCTACGAAATATACCACTAAGAGACGTACTGGAGGTGGAGAAGGTCGATCCCCAGTACGTATACGCAGCATCTATTTGTGCTTCGGGGGGTGTCGGCGGGGCCGTCTCGGTTTTTCTAGCGGCTCTAGCCGCCTACCAACTGAGATGTCCTGGAGAAGAGTTCTGGAGGAGATTCTCCGAGTACTACGCTAGAGATAGAAGTACGGCCGACCCAGTCGAGAAGGTCTCTAAGTTCGTACTCACAGATAGCTGCAGCTCCTTCCTACGGGATATCAAGGTGGGTAGAGTAAGAAAGTTCTCCAAGCACTTAAGTACTGTGAGTGAGCTCATATCTAGCTGCAGCTTCCGCCAGCTATGGCACCTAGCGTCTAGAGTCCTCGACTCTGACTTGGAGAGTAAGACCGTGGTTTTCGCCGTTAAGATGGGGTACTACGGTGGGAGAGCTCTAGGACTCTGCGAAAACCCCCTGCCACCGGACATACCTATACCGGTAGATTCTAGAGTAGGTAGAGCTTCACTAAACCTAGGACTCGTTTCAGCGGGGTCTGTAGAGGAAGTCGTTAGTAGGTGTAGAAACCATGTAGTCTCCGCGTGGAGGTATATAGGAGAGAAAGTCGGCGTACCCCCGATACACCTAGATACACTACTGTGGGCTCTTCAAAGAACTGAGACGCTGAGTAGCGCTCTAGCTAGGGTAAGTACGAAGCAAGCCGCTGAAGCTATAGCGAGATTTCAGAAAGCCATTCTCTCCGGGTGGGAGGAGCGCGAGTAGGTGCGAGCCCTAGGTAGAAATGCTTATTAGTTGGTTTAAATTTCTTAATTAACGGATGCAGCTCTATGAGCGCTCAAATAAGGGAGATAAGACCGACGAGAAGAGCTATAGAGGTCAGTCTTCACAGCCACATAAGAGGTCTCGGGCTCGACGAGAAGGGGCAGCCCCTGGCCGTAGCCGACGGAATCGTGGGGCAGATTGAAGCTAGGAAGAGTGCTGCCGTTGTTGTGGAACTCGTAAGGCAGGGTAGGTTCCAGGGTAAGGGAGTTCTTCTAGTAGGTCCGCCCGGAACCGGTAAGACAGCTCTAGCGTACGCTATTGCTAGAGAGCTCGGCGGCGACACCCCATTCGTAACACTCCACGCTTCCGAGGTGTACTCTCTAGAAGCAAAGAAGACCGAGGTCCTAACGAGAGCCGTTAGGAAAGCTATAGGTATTAGAATTCGAGAAACTCGCAGAGTCTACGAGGGTGCCGTTAAGGAGGTTAAGATAGCCTACGGAAAGCACCCCTTCAACCCCTACCTCAAGATACCTAGGGAGAGTAGAGTAACTCTAGAAACTAAGGACGATAGTCTCACACTAACCGTGGGGGAGGAGATAACTTCTCAGCTACTGAGACTAGGTATTAAGAGAGGTGACTTGATATGGATAGACGCTGAGACGGGCACTGTGCATAAGGTAGGTAGGGTTAAGGGCGTTGAGAAAGCTAGGTACTACGATATCGATGTGTGGGATGTATCGGAGGAACTACCCAAGGGACCCGTGAAGAAGGAGAAGGAGATTACCAGGGTACTCACTTTCAACGACCTCGATGTAGCGGTCGCCTCGCAGAGGATATCGCTGATAGGTTTCCTGGGGGTGGAGCTCGAGAGGGAGATAGATGAGGAGATTAGGAGAACTGTGAATCTGCAGGTAAAGAAGTTGGTGGACGAGGGGAAGGGTGAGCTAATACCCGGAGTTCTCTTCATAGACGACGCGCACATGCTGGACCTGGAGTGCTTCGCGTTTCTATCTAAGATTATGGAGAGTGAGTTCGCTCCAATAATAATTATGGCTACCAACAGAGGTATGACCAGGATTTACGGAACCGACATAGAGTCACCCCACGGAATACCTCTAGACATACTGGATAGGCTACTCATAATCCCAATAAGGCCCTATACCAGAGAAGAGATAAAGGAGATCCTGAAGATAAGGTCCGATGAAGAAGAAGTAGCACTAGCTCCGGACGCTCTAGAAGCACTAGCGGACCTGGGAGTTAAGTACAGCTTGAGGTACGCGATCCAGCTTCTGAGACCGGCTAGTATTGCGGCATCTAGAAAGGGGCGTACTGAAGTTAGAGCGGAAGATGTTGAAGATGTGAGTAAGTTATTCATAGATACGAAGAGAAGCATAGAGTTCATAAAGGAGTTTGAGAGCAGGATGCTTAGGTAGTGCCGTCGCGTAGCTACTAAACTACTTCACAGCGGTTAATTGCGTAGAGAAGTATGCGGTAGTCACCGTCTATTAGTGTGGGGGAAACTATTTCACTGTGCGCAGAGTTCCGCTATATATCGGAAACTCCCTTTACGTACAGGTATAGAGTAGCCTCTCTATAGCCTAGCGATAGCCTTGTTATGTGTATCGGTCTCCACCCAGGTATTTCGAAGTCCAGCGTAATGACTCTAGTACCGAGCCTCAGTTCTTTCTCGAGCTTCGGTCTGAGAGCTCTGTTAACGGATGTCAGCAGGTACATGTAGACTATGGTAGCATCCCTGATACTCACATTAAAGAAGTCGTCGTTTATGAAGACCACCTGGTCTGAGACCTTCAGCTTCTCGGCGTTTTCCTTAGCTTTCTTTATGAGCTCCGGGTTTATCTCAACACAAACACCCCTAGCGCCGTGCAGAGCCGCTTCTATAACTACTCTCCCGTCACCACAACCCAGGTCGTAGAATACGTCGCTCTTCGTCGGCTTAGCCAGCATAATTATGTAAGGAATTATCTCCTCTCTCGTTGGAACCCACGGAGCTTGCGCAAGTGGGTGTGAGTAAACCACTCCTAGTAGCACCCAGAGATCCTTAACTTCATTTAAGCTTTTAAAGACGTCTTCACCCACTCTACGCACCCCGCAGCCCGGCTCTACTAGTGCCCGCAGCCACCGCTGAGCTCACGGTATCGGTAGTAGCGGTGTTTAAGAATGCTACTGATACAGCTAGCACTACGTGAACTGGCTAGTTGAGCGCTCCGGGGAACTGGGGCTAGGTTAGAACGATATGTCTTACTCTTATTTTACCTATCTCTAAACCATTATCTTCAAGATACTTAATTAGAGCGCGCCTTATGATCTCGGACCTGCTAAGACCGGTGCTCTTAGCTATTGAGTCTAGGGTAGATAAAAGAGATTCGTCTATCTTAAGCGATATGACTTTCAGCGCGCCTCACCAGAGTATCGTAAGTGCGTAGCTTATAATTGACGGGAGCTATTTAAGCATATGTAGAAGTCCTTTAATAGGTGTACAAGCTGGACAGATAGTTTTATAAACCTCTATTAGTACTACTCTTGGAGGGTCAGTACATTCCAACAGTTCATGTATCGCTACCCGAGAGTGTGTACGAGGAACTTAGGAGGGTAGCTAGTAGCATGGGTATACAGATCACGGACCTCATAAAGATGTACATCAGACTCGGACTTCAAGAATCTCTAATCTCTGAAGGTAGGTTTTCGAACAGCGAAGACTTAAAGGAGATAGCAAATAAGCTGGTCTACATCGAGGGGAAGCTAACGCTTCTAGATGAAACACTTAGAGAAACTGTGAGGAGGCTGCAGGAGGTAGAGGAGAGAGTTAGAGAGCTCGAATCCCCAGTTCCTCCAGCGGTAATAAAGAGAGCTGGAGGTAAGCTTAAATAGCTCGCGAAGAACTAGATAGCGGTCCTACCGAGCGCCCCGAGTCACGGGGTTCTGTGAAGTAGGAAGGGCCACCCCCGGCCCTCTGAACGATGGAATTGAAAATATTTAACGCTTAACTTCTCCAGCTACTAGGAGCTCTTCGTATGGATGTGGAGTCTAAGTTGAAGCTGGTGCTCAGGGATGTTGAGGAGATAGTTACCGAGAGTGAACTTAGAGAACTACTGGAAACTGGTGGCGGGAGGGGCTACCTAGGCTTCGAACCTAGTGGACTGTTTCACATAGGCTGGCTTATATGGGCATACAAATTCAAGGAGCTAGTTGATGCGGGTTTTAGGATGGTGCTTCTCGCAGCAACCTGGCATGCTTGGATAAACGATAAGCTCGGGGGGGACCTCGAGTTAATTAGAGCGGCAGCTCAGCACGTGGTCGACGTTCTCAATGCAATCGGTCTCGAGGGGAGGTTCCGGGTTGTCTACGCCGAGGAGCTTGTGAATAGCGGTGGCTACTGGGCTACTTTAGTTAGAGTCGCCAAGTCCACCTCAGTTGCTAGAGTTAGGAGGGCCCTCACCATCATGGGGAGGAGAGCTGATGAAGCGGAATCCGATTTCTCTAAGCTAGTATACCCCCTAATGCAGGTTACGGACATATTCGAGCTGGATGTCGATGTAGCTCTCGGCGGGATAGACCAGAGGAAGGCTCACATGCTAGCGAGGGACGTTGCTGAGAAGTTGGGGAGGAAGAAGGTTGTGGCTGTGCACACACCGCTACTACCTTCACTATCGGGAGCTACGAGGATGGATATCGCCTCACTACCGAGGGATGAGGCTATGGCTGAGATAAAGATGAGTAAGTCGAAGCCCGAGTCAGCCATCTTCCTGACGGACTCCGACGAGGAGATTAGGAGTAAGATCGCTAGAGCCTACTGCCCCCCTAGAGAAGTCGAGGGAAATCCCGTACTCGGTGTAGCTAGGCACCTAGTGTTTAGAGGTTCCGAGGTGGAGTTCCCGGTCGATAGACCGAGTAAGTACGGAGGGCCGGTAACGTACCTAAAGTACGAAGACCTCGAGAAAGACTACGCGAGCGGTAGAGTACACCCAGCGGACTTGAAGAACTCTATCGCAGAGTACTTAGTTAAGAAGATCGTGGGACCTATAAGAAGCTACGTTCTAAGAGCTGAAAGAGAGGAACTTCTTAGAAAAATAGCTAGCGCTATTACGAGGTAGACCTCGGGGTACTGAGTACGTAGACCCTGGTTTTCTGCAGGAGGGCTAGTCCTTCAGGACTTACCGCTAGTTCGTTGCTATCTACTTTCACTACTTCGTAGAAGTCCTTCACAACATCTACGAAGATATCTACGGGTTGGAGTGGCAGGTTCAGACCTCTAGTCCAGTAGTGCATCGGTATCGCGACCCTCGGCTCGACCAACTTCACCACCTCAAGCGCTTCTCTAGCGTCAATCGTGAAGGTCCCGCCTACTGGTACGAGTAGAACGTCTACTGGCTTAAGCATCGAGGCAGTGCTTTCTTCAAATACGTGCCCCAGGTCGCCTAGATGAAGAACTCTAACACCATCGACCTCAACCTTATAGACCACTACCTCCCCCCTCCTCCTCCCTCTCACCTTATCGTGGTACAGTCTAACTCCTAGAGCTCTATGCTTCCTACCCACAGTAAAAACCCCCTCCTTCATCGAGTACTTCTCGGCGCCCGGCTTCGCAACAACGCTGTACGCATTGTGGTCGAAGTGCTCGTGAGTTATGAGAACGGCGTCGGCCTTGATAGCCGGCGGCTTCAAGCCCAGGCTACTACCGTCGTGAGGGTCTATAACTACGGTGAAACCATCGCGATCAACGAGTTCAAAACATGCGTGACCGTGCCACCTCAAGATCAAGCTCTACACCAACCTAGATCCAGCTTGCGAAAAAATAAGTCGGAGACCGCCCGCGCTGAGAACCTCGCCGTGCGATCGGGTAGAGCAGTTATATGGAGCTAGCTCAGTGTCTTTGGGTGCTGGTTAGGTGCTGGGGGTTTACGTAATTCAAGCTATAGGTAGAACTACCTACATGCTAATTAAAGCTAGGAGCGTAGTCGTGAGTAGGAGGTCTAGGTACCAGCAGATAGACGTTGTAGATACGGAGGAGTTCGGGAGGGTTCTAGTTCTAGATGGACTAGTCCAGAGTACTGAGGTCGACGAGTTCTACTACCATGAACTACTCACGCATCCAGCAATGGTGCTCCACCCAAATCCGAGGAGGGTCCTGATACTCGGTGGAGGTGAGGGTGCGGCACTCCGGGAGGTCCTCAAATACAAAACTGTGGAGAGAGCGGTTATGGTGGATATAGACGAGGAGGTAGTGAACGTCTCGAAGGAGTTCCTAGTGAGCTGGCATGCGGGAGCGTTCAGCGATCCGAGGGCTGAGGTAGTTATTGAAGACGGTAGGACGTTCGTAGAGAGAGTCGGCGAGAAGTTCGACGTAGTGGTAATGGACTTAACGGACCCGTACGGACCCGAGATCGCCAGAGCGCTGTATAGAGAAGACTTTATTAAAAAGCTGAGCGGTATCCTAACGGACTGCGGAGTAATATCAACTCAAGCCGGAACCTCCTTCTTCTACCCTGAAGAGTACGATGAGCTGAAGCGCGGCTTAGAAGCCGTGTTCGGTAGGGTCTCCGCCTTCTCCGCCTGGATTCCGTCCTTCGGCTACTCCTGCAGTTTCATAGTGGCATCGAGAGGTGAAGAACTCAGCAACCTATCTGAAGAGGAGATAGATAGGAGACTTAGATCAAGAGGGGTGGTGACGCGCTTCTTCAGCGGGAGGACTTTCAAAGCTCTACTAGCAATCCCGGAGTACCGCAAGCTTTCCAACTAGCACTAGAAACCAGAAGCAGGATCTCTTTCACTACGCTCTGGAATTACTTAGAAAAGACCGGGAGATTCTTTGAGAAGAGCTGCGAGTTCGAGCATGTTCGATACGTAGACCATGGGGATCTGGGAGCCAGCTCTACCGCACTTAATCGCTCTACTACCGACAACGACGGGGAACCCAACGATATCGAGCGCACTGCAGTCCCACTCGCTATCCCCGACGTACATAGTATCGGCGAGGCTTACCCCGAGCTTTTTCGCGATGTTTTCTATTACCACGTTCTTTCTGAGAGGATCCACGACCTCAACTCCGTAGGGCAGGAGCCTTCCGCTAGCATCGCACAGTAGCTTGTTTGCGTAAACTTCGTCTACACCTAGAGCGTGAGCGATTCTCGAGGCTAGTCTCTCAATTCCAGCACTTACGATGGCCACTCCAACACCTCTATTCCTAAGGTACTCGATAACCTCCCCAGCACCAGCCGCTATTGGAACCTCGCTGAAGGCCTTATCCACCTCCCAGCAGTAGATAGTGCCTCGAGATCCTATCATGAGCTCTAGGTCTAGCCTCATCCAGTCCGAGTACGATATTAAACCGAGCTCAAACGCCCTAGCGTAGTTAGCCTTAGCTGCGAGTTCGTAGGTTCCGAAAAATCTGTGTAGGTATTCCCAGGAAGATTTCTCCTCGACCAGCACGCCATCTAGGTCGAAGACCGCTAGCTTAATCTTTAGCGACACTTGGCCGCTACCTCCTCCACAGCACTCCTAAACAACTCGATAACAGACTCCCTACTGACTCCAACTAGAGTTACTCTACCTATCGCACTAGAAACGACCTCAACTAGCTCCGAGACGTGTCTCCCGGAAACCTCCCTCTCCAGGGAATCGAGGACTTCGGGGGGATACGCGAAGAAGTCTCCCGATATGACTAGCTTCAGAATTCTGCAGTCACTACCCACCGATATCTCGATGCTGAATACCTTACCGAATCTCTCCTTAATCTCCCTCCTGACGTACGTAGAGATCACCTCGCGAACAGCCACTCTCGGGACCTATACTTCCACTCCAGTTCCGACGCTAGCCTCAGCTCGATCTCCGTGTAGGTACTCTCGCGGAGTTCTACCCCAAGACCTCTTCTAAATCCCTCGATGAGTGCTTTGAGAGCCTCATCCTCGCTAACAGGCCTACCGAGGTACTCCGATAGCGTAGTTACTCTCTCCCTGACGGGACCTCTAGACGAGAGCTTCACACCGCGAACTCTCACGACCTCAGATAGCTTATCTAGGTCTGTAGCGTACATGAAGGTTCCGTGCTGCAGAACTACACCGAACCTCCTAATCTGTGCTTGACCCGAGAACTTTCTTCCAGCAATAACTCCGTCGTTTAAAGGAGCGAACTCAGCCGGCGCACCTAGAATTCTCGCAGCTTCTACAACACCTGAGGACAGGTATCTGAAGGATTCAACGATATCTCTCGGTACGTGAGCCTCCGGCATGACTATTGAGTAGGTGATTTCACCGCGGGGGTCGTGGTACACGGACCCCCCTCCAGTAGCTCTTCTAACAATATCGATACCGTCTCTATGCGCTACGTCCACGTCCACGGATTCTTCGACCTTCTGGAAGTAGCCTACAGTCACAGTCGGCCTACTGAAGACGTACAGTCTGAGAATCGGCGTACCGCCCATAGCGACGGAGTAGAGCAGAGATTCGTCCATAGCCATCAGGTAGTGCCCACCACCTCTATCTAAGACCAGTCTAAGCATCAAGCTAGACCCCCGAGTCTGTTGAGTAAGCGAAATTTAGATATAGAGGCGGGCTGGGTTCAGCCGTTTACTCGCGAACTAGTGCCGCGGTTGCTGAAATACGTGTAGTGAGAGATCTTCTGGGGTCGGAGTGGTGGAGTGACGTGCTAATCAGAGCGTCCATAGGTACTCTAGCGGCAGTAGGCATAGCTAACGTGAAAGTGCTGGCAGAACCCGGCGTAGCGTACCTCCTTCAGTACAGTGAGGAAGGGTGCTTAGCTGAGTGCCACTTCTGCTCTCAGTCGTCGAAGTCTAGAGCTAGTAAAGACCTTCTATCGAGAGTCGTCTGGCCAGTAGTAGAGCTAGAGAACGTAGCACCCAAACTAGCGGAGAAGTTCGAGAGGACCTGCGTTCAATCTGTAATAAAGCCTCACTTCGTGGAGGAGCTTCACCAAATAGTGAAAACACTCTCGCACTACGGTTTGAAGATATCACTATCCACTACACCAATACCGAGCTCGGACTTAAGGACCTTCAAATCCGAGGGTGTGGACTTTCTCGGCGTAGGCCTCGACGCGGCAACTCCGGAAGTAGCTAGGAAGGTGGGCAAGCCGTATCCGTACGAAGCGTACCTAGACTTCGTAGAGAAGGCCGTGGAGGTCTTCGGTCGAGGCAGGGTTGTCGTTCACCTAGTGGTCGGTCTTGGTGAGAGTATTAGAGATGCTGTAGAGACTATAGCTAAGATACACGCTCTAGGAGCTAGAGTATCCCTATTCGCATTCACGCCCGTAGGGGGCACGCCGATGGAGAGATGGCCTAGACCTCCTCTAAGGTACTACAGAGTGCTTCAGATAGCTAACTACCTACTATCTAACGGCGCACCAACCGAGAGCATAGTAGATATCGATAGAGTGTGCGTAAGGAGTTCCGTGGGAGAGGGTTTAGAAGTACTGAGAACGCTGAGTATGGCTCTACTAACCTCCGGATGCCCGAGCTGTAATAGACCTTACTATACGGAATCACCTAGAGGAGAGCTCTACAACTACCCGCTAGCAGCTCAGCTACCTCCAGTTGAGGAGCTGCTAAGAGAACTGTCCTGCGATATTAGCTAGGCAAATCTTCATGCACTCGTTAACGCACTCTAAGTACTCCGAGTTCTCGATGTGAAAGCACTTCTCGCGACACATTTCTTCACACTCAAGGTACTTAGACTTGCTCGACCTCGCCACCAACAGTTCTATTCAAGTAGGTATATTAGGTTTAGCTACCTCACCGAGCCTCGAACTCTACAGCTGGGGCATGGGCTTCTCCCATATCGGTCTTCCCTGCGATGTGGGAGGTGCTAGCCAGTCAACTACTTCATCAATTCTATCAGATACTATCAACACTCTTATAGGACCTAGCGGAGATTCTTCATCGAACGTTACTAGAGATACGTGCCCGGCGTAAGCCGCTTGCTTGTGTAGCTTAAGCTCGAGAGTGCTTCCTCTACGGTTCTTCATTATGTAGGCTCTAGCGGAATCCAGGATCCTCTGCTGTCTGAGAATTGCGTGAAGTTTTCTCAGGGACTCCACACTCCTCGACTCACCGACGAGTAGCTTGTATCTCTCCGAGAGCTCCACCTCCTTAACGTCTACTTCGAAAACGTTTCTAACAGCTCTCACAACCTTCTCCAGGTTCTCGGTGGGTCTTACCTCAACTTCAACCCTGAGTAAGAACACCGCTCAACACTCCCAGAATTTTTCTCAGAGCCTCGTCGCAGACTTCCTCAGGATTTCTCCCCTCGTTCACGACTACGATATCTGCGAGAGCTATAGCGGACCCCAGCCCTAGCTCCAGCTCTCCGCGGTCTCTCTCTAGAAAACTACTGTAGGCGTGCGGGTCGTCCTCCCTACCCCTTCTCCTCAGTCTCTCAAACCTAGTTCTAGGGGACGCGTGAACGGCCACCACAACCGTCGGAGCTATTCTCGAGAAGTAGCTGACTTCATCTAAGCTCCTCACGCCGTCCACAACAACAACACCGCTCAAACTCCCGAAGCTCTTCGATACTTCTCTAGCAACCACGTCCGGTCCGAACTCCCTCCTAATTTCTTGAGCTAGTCTAGCCAGGTTCTCGGAGGTCGGTTCGATGCCTAGCTCAGCAGCCCTGGACCTAACCACGTCGCCCATGCTTACGTACGCACCCAGGCGGTCCGATAGGCACCTAGCTACTAGAGTCTTACCAGAACCGGGCATTCCAGTTACGCAAACTATTGCTTTAACCAACTTCAGCGACCCAACAGCTTGAACCTAATTACCTTCACCTCCGTAGAATCCGTAACACTCCTTCCGTAGATCCTCCTAAGCTCTCTCAGCAACTCCTCCCTACTGCGGAATCCGTCCAGCTCAGCATCTCTATCAGTTAGCTGAGAGACCTTCTTAACCTCAACGGAGGTTATCACAGCACTACCGACGTAGCTTCTTCCAGCGACTACATCTACAAAATCACCAACTCTCAAACTACTATTCAATCTAATAGTAGCTACTTTCGCACCTAGAGCTATCTTCTCTCTATACGCTTCTCTAAATACCAGCCTCTTCCGCCTAACCATCACTTAAACAGTGCCTTAGCGTAAAATAAGCTTAGACTGGTTGAGCTGCGAGCACCGCGAGCTACCTTACGCACTCAGATCTCGCAGAAACAACGGCTAGGCTCTCCTCAAGTAGCTAACTCCCAGCTCGAAAGCTCTTAGAGAACTCTCAAGCCATTTAGAGGGAACCACCTCCGAGATCGCTCTTCTTATCGAATCTGCGCTTAGCGTGTTTTGGAGTGTGTAGAAAGCGCCGAGAATAACCATGTTAGCCGCTCTCGGATTACCTGCTCCAGTAGCTAGCCTGCGGGCCGGCACCACCACTACGGTGCTTGCGGCACTACCTATAGTCTCCAGGAGCTTCTTCTTATCGCAGAATTCGCGACTCAGACTAGCTGATACCGGTGGTTTAACTGCGTCGGATGCTACGACAACTCCCCCAGGCTTCAGTAACTTGAGAGTTCTCGCAGTTTCAACGAGCTCCAGCCCGAGTATGAAGTCTGCTCCACCATCTGAAAACGTTGGCGATAGAACTCTATCTCCGATTCTAACGTAGCTAACCACAGACCCGAACCTCTGAGACATTCCGAGAGTTTCACCAGTTCTAACGGAGAACCCCTCGAGAACGGCAGCCGCGGCAAGGGTTCTCGATAGAGTTAAACCTCCCTGGCCGCCCACAGACGCTATAGCTACGTTTAGAACTCTACCCAGAGCTCACCACCTCAATAGCTCCGTAGGGGCAGAACCTGGCGCACAAGCCGCAGCCTAGGCAGTCCTCGCCGTCGATCCTCGCCTTAGACCCATCGAAGTATATCGCTGGGCAGCCGGTAACCCTAATGCAGGCCAGGCACCCAGTGCACCTATCCTCCACAACCCCGTATCTGACTTCAACACCCCGATGACGGGCTTCTACGAGTGCGCACGGGTGCTTACTGATTAGTACCTTAACTCCCGGTTTCCTCAGTAAGCGCTCGAAGGCCTTAACGGTGCTATCGATATCGTAGGGATCGACCGCCTCCAGGTGGTTTACCCCCACGGCTTTCACGATGCTCTCTATATCGATAGGTTTCGTCTTCCTTCCGGACTCCACCGTAGACCAGGCGGGTGTTGACTGGTGCCCGGTCATAGCTACGATGGAGTTATCGGCTATAACGACGAGAATATCGACCTGCTTGTGAACCGCCTCTATTAGTGGCTGTATACCGGCGTGGAAGAATGTTGAGTCACCGATAACGGCCACCACGGGTTTCTCGTACCCAGCTACCTTGAGACCCATAGCCATAGATATCGAGGCGCCCATTGAGTGCTCGGTCCATATGGCTTCCAGAGGGGGTTGAACTCCTAGAGCGTAGCAACCTATATCCCCGAAGACCGGTACCTCGCCTCTTCTAAAACCAGCTCTAGATATCCCCATCAGGAGAGCTACGTACATGTTTCTATGTGGGCACCCAGGGCACATAGGGGGAGGTCTCGCAGCTATCTTCAGCTGGCTAGGTCCGGAGGTCTCGGAAGCTTCCTGAGAGGCCTTATCGGTGAGTAGTGCTGAGAGAAGAGCTTTTCTAACGATCTTGGTGCTAAGCTCTCCCTCCATAGGTACGTGCTTACTGCTCTTACCGTAGACAGCAGCGTTTCTACCTAACTCACTGAGAGTGTACCTAACGACTAGCTCTAGGTACGGGTCGAGCTCTTCAACTACCAGAATTCTTTCGCACCCATCCAGAGCTTCCGAGAGGAACTTCTTCGGTGGGGGGTATAGGAGTACCAGCTTAACTACCCTAACATCACCACCAACCTCCCTCAGGACTTCGGCAACGTAGTTGTACGCAGCTCCCTCAGTAACAACACACAGCCTGCTGGAGCCCTCAACGCTATTGCGAACGGGTGAGACCCTATCGAATACTTCCTCGACTACACTGAGCTGGTTGTTGAGCCACCTATGCCTCTCCAAATTCCAGAGCATGCCGGCTCTAACGAACCTCGGAACATCTTTCTGTATTTGAGGCACCCTCTTAATCCTCCTGATCGGTCCGAGAACTACGTCTCCAACTGTATGGTTAACTCTGGTGGTCGTTCTCAAGATAACTGGTAGCTTAACTTCTTCACTTAAATCGAAAGAAGCTACTACTATGTCTTTAGCTTCTTGAGGACTGGAGGGAGATAGAACCGGCAGCTTAGCTAGAAAACCGAGCCACCTATCGTCCTGCTCAGTCTGCGTTGTGTGAGGTCCCGGGTCGTCGGCCACTAGAACCATCAGCCCGCCCTCGACACCTCCGTAAGCCGACGATACGATCGGGTCTAGAGCTACTGAAGCTCCCGGAGCCTTCATCGTCACAGCCGCTCTGACTCCACCTATTGAAGCCCCGTAGGCTATCTCAAAGGCCACCCTCTCGTTGACAGCCCACTCAACGTATATCTCGCTACCGGCGCCGAACTCGTGGAGAGTCGCGATGACCTCGCTCGAAGGAGTTCCGGGGTAGCCGGAAACGACCGAAACGCCGGCCTCAACTAGGCCTCTAGCAATTGCTTCATTACCCATTAAAGCCAGTCTAGCTCCCTCCGGGGCTTTCAACAAGTTCACTACTCTAAGCCACCAGGTAATAGATCCGCCCTACGGAAATAAGCGGGACCGGTAAGTAGAGCTCTTACTGAGATCAGTGAAGCTCAGCTTAATCACGGATCATAGCCATCGCCACTCATCACTTCACGAAGAAACTTCTACAGAAGCTTATTTACTTTACAACCGCGCAGAGCGGTGAGAGGAATCGCGGTATTTCTAGGTTGAATTGCGTTTCCCGAATACATGCTTAACGAGTGCGAGATAGGGTGTGTGGATAGCGTGATGATGGTGGAGGTCAGCGCACTCCGTCCGGGAAGCTCCACACATCAGAGCCGCTTGTGCTGGTGCTTAGCTTACGCACCCAGATGCTGGATAAGGGGATCGGAGTGTGATGAGGCGAGCGCATCGTGATCCCTGCGTAGCTAGTGAATTTGAACGATATTTCTCCACAGCTGTCTTCAGGTACGCTCCCTCCGCTGCATCGAGAGATTTTCTCTTAGAAGCTCTCTTAGGTAGATCGTGGCGTACGATCCTCTACCGAGTTTGAACGAAAGTTTGAGTGTATTGCTTGCCGGTACGTCGGTAAGTAGGTCGCGCACTCTAAACACGGTTTCCCTCACGCTCTTAGTAAAGAAACTCTTATTCAATCTTTTCACAGTCTTCTCCAGGTCTTCCGCTAGAGCTTTCTTAGCGAACTCACCGCAATTTAGTGAATCTATACCGGGCCTGGGGAGCTCAACAACTTCACAAATTCTCTCTACTTCGCTGACACTGCCCACCGCACTTACCAGCTGGCTGAGGGCTTTATTGAACAGGTACGACTGGTACGCTTCAACGAAGAACTTAACCATGTAGTGCGGTAGCCCCCTGGCGATCGCGTCTTTAGGATTCCCAGTCTCGATGTACTTTCTCAGAACGGATCTCTCCACTATGAACGTTCTCGGGAAGGTTTTCAGAGATTCTCTGTAGCTGCCCTCGTTAAACAGTTTTCTAGCTAACCGCACTCTAGGTAGCTCTAGCTCGGATTGATGGCCTACTAAAGTCTTCAGAGCTTCGTCCCAGTTCTCAGTAGCTATAGCTCTACCTACTAAGTGGGTTACCGGTCTCACAGTCCCGAATCTCTGGTAGCCGAAGTAGTTTAGAAGTGAGAGACCCGCCGAGGACCGCACTACCTCCGCGAGGTGGGCTGGGTCCGGAGATCTGCAGCTTAGTAGAACCTCGAATAGATTCCCCGAGATGTGCTGCTTTCTAACTACGAAGTCCCTGCCCACGGGTGCTAGTGGGTGTACCCTGATTTTTCTCCCCAGTCTAGCCGGTACTTCCCTACTTCGCAGGCATCTTAGAATCACGAATTGGCATGCTTCCGCTTCGGAATCCTTCAACCCCCAGTACTCCAGTGCTACTCCGAATTTTCTCATAATCCAGGAAGCCTCCAGAGTGCTAATACCCACCTTACACATAACGGCGAGAACTCCTTCACTAGGCGAGCAGATAACTCTACCCGGTAGAGTCCCCACAGGTTTCGCGATGCCCAGACCGTAGATCTCCTCGTAGACTTTGAAGGTCTCTGGAGATATCTCAAGGTACGCTTCACCACCTAGGTAGAGCTCAGGTCTTGAGTAGTACTCTACCCCCAGCAGCGAGTCTAGGGGGTTGCTAGACCTGATCAGCTCCTACACCTACTAGTGCATAGAGCTACGTAAGTATTTACTGGAGACCTAGAGCTCGGCGCCGAACGGCTATTTATGATCGCAGCTAGAGTGATTAGATGGGGGGTTTCAAAGAGAGTGGCTGCGCGTGGATGTATCTACGTAGAGCTCGGTGCCCTCGCATCTCTAGACGAGATCTGCGAAGAGGTGTACAAGGCATTTATGAAGTTTCTTGGGAGAGGTGTGAGGAACGTGGTGATATACGTTAACTCGAGCAGGCCTTCAGACTGGGTGAAAGCGTCTGCCTGCGTTCTTTCTCGAAACCTGGTAGCTACCGTTGAAGTCTACGCCTCCGACACCCTAAGCCGGGAGAGTGTCTTGGAGAAATGCGCGGAGGTTGTGGAGGTCCCAGTCGCTCCACCTACATCACGCATCAGTGAGTGTCGTTAGGTCATCCCGGGTGTGAGTGTGTTTCAGGAGTTTATATCTTCAGGTATGTGCGAGGTGTGCTGGTTCGAGGAGGCTAGGTACTCGTGTAGGTTGTGTAGTAGGAGGGTCTGCCCTAGGCACTACGTAGTAGAAAGAGGGATCTGCGCTGTATGCTCCATAAACCTATGCGAGATCTGCGGGAGAGCTCTAGCTGTAGATAGCTGCCTACTGTGCGGTAAGCTTGTGTGCAGGCAGTGCTCGAGAGAGCTCCAGCCCGGGATTAGAGTTTGCGGAAGCTGCTTTAGCAACATTCACGAATACGTAAGGCGCGACTCTAGGCTGAGCTACATCGAGAGGTACTTGAAGAAGCCGCCCCGATCTAGAGCGTAAACCTCCATATATAGGTCTTCAGTAACTTCTAGTGGGACTATACGTGCGCTCCGTACCTCTGCTAGACCTACATAGGAGCCTAGGTGGCAATCTAGGAGAGTTCGCCGGGTGGGTAACGTCTCTCGATTTCGGGGACCCCGTCTCCGAGCACATCTCAGTTAGAACGTCGGTAGCGTTTTTCGACGTAAGCCACATGGGTCGCCTAGTCCTTAGAGGAAGGAGGGTTTTCGAGTTCCTGCAGAGAGTTGTTAGTAGGGATATATCTAAAGTTCGCGAAGGCTTTATGAGCGGTCCCGTGCTGCTTCTAAACGAAAGCGGGGGAATAATAGACGACATCATGCTGTACAATGTGAGTGAAGATACCTGGTTCGCGGTCGTGAACGCGGCGAATATAGAGAAAGACTACCAGTGGCTAACTTCGTGGAGAGGTAGGCTAGGTTACTCAGATATCGAGATCGAGGACGTAACTCTGAGAAGCGTCCTAGTAGCTATTCAAGGACCTAAAGCACTCGAGGTACTGGAGTCTCTTGGAGTAGGAGATGCGGGTAAGTTGAAGATCTTGGAGTTCAGAGTCGATGCTGAGGTAGCGGGTGAAAGAGCTACTCTACTCAGCAGATCCGGGTGGACAGGTGAAGAAGTAAGGTCTCACGGATTCGAAGTCTGGTGCTCCGTAGACTTGGGAGCTAAGCTGCTCAGAAAACTCGTCGAGCTGGGTACTAGACCGGCCGGTCTAATAGCTCGAGATACTCTACGACTTGAAGCCGGCTACCTTCTCTCAGGTGTCGACTTCGACGAGACGGTAACCCCCGTTGAAGCTAGGTACTGGATGGCGTGGGATGTAGAGAAAGAAAATTACATTGGAGCTGAAGCTGTGAGGAAGAGGTATCTAGGTGGAGTTGATAAAGTGAGAGTAGGTCTGCGCTTCAAGAAGGGCGAGAAGTTCGTTCCTAGACACGGCGACAGGGTAGTTGTAGGAGAGAAGGAGGTGGGCTACGTAACTAGCGGGACCTACTCCACCTACTTAAATAGAGCTATAGCCGTAGCGTACGTATTCACTAGATACGCTTACCTAGGCGGAACTGCGCATCTAAGAAGTCGCGGCAAGCTGTTTGAAGCTAAAATAGTTGAACCACCGTTTATATAGTGGTGACCGAATAGTGGTGACTAGGTCCACCGTCGTTAAAACGAAGATTGGAGAGTACCTAGTTAGAGAAGACCTTCAGTACACAGATACCGATGAGTGGATTAAGGTTGTGGGAGATGTAGCTGTAATCGGTATAACGGACTACGCTCAGAAGAAGCTCAGGCACATAGTAAACGTAGAACTCCCGGAAGTAGGTAGAGAAGTTAGAGGAGGGGAGGTAGTAGCTACTCTAGAGTCAGTTAAAGCAATAGCCGACGTCTACTCACCACTAGATGGAGTAGTAGTGGAAGTAAACGAGGAGCTCAGGAACTCCCCAGATATTATAAACAAAGACCCCTACGAGCGTGGCTGGATAGTTAGGATTAGAATTACCGGTGCTCCTCAAACGCTACTGACTCCGAGCGGCTACGTAGAGTATATTCGAAGGAGGGAGGGTGTAGGCTAAGTACCCATGGACCTACCCAGGCTATCAATCCCCCCCAGAATTAAGGTTCTAGAGGCTCTGGGAGCTCTAGCGGATGGGAGGGTTAGGAGAGTTCGAGAAAATCTGTTCGAGGTAGCTTCATCTGATAGCTCGAGAAAGTACAGCGTCTACGTGGAGAGAATTGGATTTAGAGAGTTCAGAGCTTGTAGTACAGATAACGGAACTGTGTATAGAGGTTACATAGGGTACCCCATAATAGCGGTTATGGCGTACAGCGGTTACATACGTAGAGATAGAGACGTGGAGAAGGCTCTATCGGGAATTCCTTGGAGAAAGCTCAACGAGGAGTTGAGGAAGTACGCACTAGTAGAATCTGAAGTCCTAAAGCTAGTTTCCTCTAGAGGAGTAAATCCGAGGTCCGTGAGCTACGCAGTAGAGAAAACCATGGAGGAGTTGAGGAAGTTAGCGGTGTTTTTCGATTCTTCGGTATGCGGTGTTTCGCGTGAAGAGGAGACTGCTAGTTAAGAAGGGCTTGAACCACCTGCTAAATCTCTACATGAAGTACAAGCTAGAGCTATTTAACTACAACGAGAACATAAGAAGCACCGGCTACTACGTAAAGCCTATACACGTAGCTTACAGGAGCATCGGTAGGTACAGAGTTAAGTACATCTACTTCGGGCGGTACTGGTATAGAGTGAGTAGAAGAGGAAGTAGGTTGATGTGGATATACTTAGGTAAAGAAAAGCCGGAGCCGTCGCTACCGGACCCTCCACTTAATCCCTTTGAGGGAATTTCAGCTGTCGTAGTCGACGAAGAGGACATAGAGATAAGACCTGAAGCACTGAAGCTACTCGCAGAAATAGAGCTAGCTCAAAACCAGGTTGGAATCTTTACTGAGCTAGCTCTAAAGAATCTTCAAGTTCGGGATAGACCCCCCTAGACATCTTCCGGGCACAGATTCCGGAATTACACACGAGCTTCTAGAAAACGATCAGATACTGCTCTACATACTTACATAGTCTTTCTGATCTACCTCTCGCGATATGTGGTCTACTAAGTCTAGAGGTACGTAGGTTACGCCGTACTTCTCAATTCTCAAAACTAACTTCTTAACTGTGCGAGATACATCCTCTCTACTCTTAATTTCGTCTAGCGAGAACCACCTAACTTCTGAAGCATCACCATTAGCTACGGGAATACCGCGCACCGAGTCGCCGTCGAAGAGAATATCAGTTATTAGGTAGTGGTACTTGACCCTCCCGCTAGTGTCCATTACTATGTTATTTAAAATCCAGAGAATCCCGAGAGGTTCCGCGTCGAGCCCCGTCTCTTCCTTTAGCTCCCTCTTAGCCGCTTCTACGAGCTTCTCACCGGATTCTATAACACCTCCCGGTAGAGACCACTTACCGATTGCTGGTGGGTACTTCCTCTTCACTAAGAGTATTCTACCATCTCTAAGTAGAACTGCTGCGACGGCAGCTATAGCGTACCGAGGGTACTCTCTCACCACTAAACACCCGCAAATAGTGTGAGTATGCGTAGATTAGTTTAAAGCAGTATTGAAGTGGTACTTACGGTTCTGGCGCCAGCCCGAATTCAACGAAAAGCCTTCTACTCTCTTAAAACGGCTACTCCAGCGCTATTTTTAACTCTAACTGCGGTTGTTCCCCATATTCTGTATAGGTAGAACCCGTTCTCAGGACCTATGAACTCGACTTCAGAATCAGCACCAATAACTAGGTCTACTACCGATGGATTAGTCGCAACTAGGAGTGCTACGTTATCGGGTAGTTCGGGTACTGACACTACGTCTTTTACCAGGGCTTTAACTCTAGTAAGCTCCATAACTCCCGTTCTCTCGTAGATTGCGACTAGCTTTGCGTACCTAGACGGGCTTACGAAGAGTGTGAATGGAGGTACGTTACCGGCTTTAAGTAGTTCAGCGATGGCTTTCGCAACGTCTTCAACCGGTTTTCCTGGAGCGCTCCAGTCACTCATCTGAATCTTAACGCCACCTAACTCCGTGAGTGCTTTCGTAATGTACTCGTTTTCTCTTCTAGATACTTCGTACGCAGCCGCTTGAGCGGGTCCTAGGTAGATTGCTGACTTAAGTCTTCTGGAGGCGTCTAGGTCTTGAAGAGATATCTTGAACCTAGAACTTATCTCTTCAAGTTTCACGAGCTCAGGTGCGGCCGTTCCTTTCGGTACTGTAGTTATACCTCTCCCAACGTATGCTAGAGGTATGTGCTTTCTGTAGATTCTACCGAGCTCTAGAACTTCTCGCACGGCGTTGTTCAGAGTTTTCCACTCTTCCTCGCTTAGAGGTCCTATATCAACTTTTACTTCACTACCTTGAGCTGGTTTAGGAGGGTCCTCAACCTTCAAGCCCGTAAGTTCTTCAACTTCTCTCGCACCAGCGGCTAGCTCCGCTATCTGTTCTTCGTCCAGCGTCTTGAGGAGGGCTAGGAACTCTCCAACATGCGTCTTCTCTTCTTTAGCTATATCTTCAAATACCTTCCTATACCTCTCGTCTTCAACTCTATCAGCTATCTGAAGATACAGGTTTATAGCATCTAGCTCAGCTATTATAGATAGTCTTAGAGCCTCAGCTAGCTCTCTCTTCCCCAACTTACGCTCTTTTAGAACTTCAAGTGGGTGCCTACTCAGCACAGCTATCCCCACATAACTGCTAAGGTGAAGTAAATAAACTTCTTTATTCCTAGAACGCGTAGAGTGGTTGGGCTAGCCGGTGGTCTCAGACCCTTTTGAGTACCTTGAGAGAATCGAGGACTCAAAGGTAGTCGAGTGGGGACTGAGTGAGAGTAGGAACTGTATTGAAAGTCTAAAACCGCTCAGCGATCTCATCTACGAGAAAGCTCTCGCACTGTACTCAATCCCGGTGATATACAATGTTAAGAGAAACCCAGCCGGGGTATTCTACATGAAGAGAGACCGCTCGTATAAGGTAGTTCTAGAGAGAGCGAGCGGTACCGTAGACCTAGTCGATAGCGGTCGGCTCGGTGAAGAAGTGGTAGTACACAGTTACTACATAGATAGTGGAGGAAGGTACTTTGCCTACTTCTACTCAACTAAGGGTGCTGATGTAGGTGAGCTCGTAGTTGTAGACCTAAGGGATCTGAGCATTGTAGATAGAATGCGGGGAAGTATATCGGATGTAGTATTCCTAGAGGGTGGAGATTTCTACTACGCTAAGTTCTTTAGAAGCGGTAGGTGCCCCGACGGGGTTGAAGCACCCTGTGAGCGAGTATACCTCAGAGAATCCGGGAAGGACGAGCTCGTCTTCGGTTCCGGGTTGCAGAGGAACTACTTCATATCGCTATCTCAATCAACAGATGGTCGTAGAGCTCTACTATCCGTAAGCTACGGGTGGACTAGGAACTCCCTGTACGCAGGACCTGTAGAAGACCCGAGTAGGTGGGTTAGGGTACTGAGCGGGGACTTCAGGTCCTTCTTCGTAGACTCGCTAGGTGAGGAGTACCTGGTGGTCGTCTACGATTCGAGGGGTTTAGGTAGAGTGCTTAGAGTTAGAGATGAAGGCTCGGCATCTGAGATAGTTCCAGAGCGGGAGATGGCTCTACAGAACGCCGTTCTAGTTGGAGAGCACATCGTTACGTCCTATCTTAAAGACGCGTCTTCGCGCGTAGAGGTCTACGACTTAGGTGGGAAGCTCGTCGGCGGGCTAGTCTTCGAAGAACCATCCAGCGTTTTCAATATGTATTCGTACGGCTTAGGAGGGTTTATAGAGGTTAGGTCCTTCACTAGACCGTA
Source organism: Sulfolobales archaeon (assembly GCA_026419835.1). Lineage (GTDB taxonomy): Archaea > Thermoproteota > Thermoprotei_A > Sulfolobales > NBVN01 > DRZP01. The sequence continues at coordinate 37,803 of JAOAKQ010000005.1, forward strand.
CCAGGTCTTAGAGGTGAACGAATCGGAGGGTAGGGTAGAGTTTAGAAGATTTGTTGAGCACTCGAAAGTAGTTGAAGCTAATGTTACCGAAGACTTCGCCGAGTCTCACGATGGTACCAAAGTGCACTACTTCTGGATTAGAAGTCCTAGGCGTGGGCGGGCAGTAGTTGTCTACGGGTACGGCGGATTCGGAATACCTCTAACGCCATCATTTACTCCCTGGCTACCTTTACTCGTAGAACTGGGGGTAGATGTCGTGGTGGCTAATCTCAGAGGCGGCTCTGAGTACGGTGAGGAGTGGCATAGAGCCGGTATGAGAAATAATAAGATTAACGTGTTCTACGACTACGTAGCTGTCGCTGAGAAGTTCAAGTCTATCGGATACTCGATCGCTGGTTTTGGTAGGAGTAACGGTGGGCTTCTAATAGGTTCCGTAATCGCGATGAGGCCGGACCTTCTAGAAGCTGCCGCTATAGGCTACCCCGTTCTCGACATGCTGAAGTTCCACAAGCTCTACATAGGTGCTGCGTGGATCCCTGAGTACGGGGACCCCGACGACCCGTTAGATAGAGAGTACTTACTGAAGTACTCCCCATACCACAACGTTAGAGAGGGGGTTAGGTACCCACCCACCATCGTGTTTACAGGTCTCTACGACGACAGGGTTCACCCAGCGCACGCACTTAAGTTCTACGCGAAGTTGGTCAGCTATGGAAATAAATCATGCCTTAGACTAGAGACCTCCTCGGGTCACGCAGGTTCCTCTCCAGAGGTTCTAGCTAGAGAAATGGCGGACGTAGTCACGTTCATACTCAAACACCTTGGATTGGAGAACGCGCTGAGTCCGGCCAGTACGTAGTAACCTCGTTACACTCACATCCTCGCCGAAAACTAGGGGGGTGAGACGCCGCGCTCGCTCAAGTATTTATTTCGCTAGCTATCGATAGCATAAAAGGTGTTTCAGCTGGCGCGGGTTACGCCACCGGAGGAGTTCTTCGGGTTTAAGGTCGGTGATGATAGAAAACTCGCGCGGTGGGATAGGATCGTAGAGTACTTCAAACTCGTAGCATCTCAATCAGACAGAGTTCTAGTCGAGGAAATCGGTAAGACAACTGAAGGAAATCCGTTCATAGTGGCGTACATCTCCTCCCCGGAAAACCTATCTAGGCTAGATGAACTTAGAAAAATCTCCTGCGCACTCGCGAATCCAGATACAAGCTTGAGTCAGGAGGAGGTAGATAGACTAGCTGAAGCGGGGAAGGCCGTTGTCGTTGTGACTAACAGTATGCACTCAACTGAAGTGGGAGGTACTCAGATGTCTATCGAGCTGCTGTACAAGCTAGCTACGTCGAGCGAGCACGAAGTTCTTGAAGTACTTAGAGAGGTAGTAACGATACTCATACCATCTCAGAATCCAGACGGTCAGATAGCCGTTGTTGACTGGTACAGCAAGACCCTCGGAACGGAGTATGAGGGGACGGGCCTTCCATGGCTCTACCACAAGTACTGCGGGCACGACAACAACCGGGATGCCTACGCACTCAACTTAGTGGAGAGTCAGTACATGGCTAAGATCGTCTACAGAGATTTGTGTCCTCAAGTATACGTAGACCACCACCAGATGGGTTCCTACGGAGCTAGGTTCTTCCTATCGCCGGAGATGGACCCCATATACTCGGAGGTAGACCCGCTAGTCTGGAGAGAGACCCAGTTCCTCGGCATGTTCGCAGCTGCGAGACTGGAGAAGGAAGGAATAAGTGGTGTTGAAACTGGAGCGCCGTTCACGCCGGACTTCATATCCGCCTTCCAGACCCTCGTCTACACGATGAACATCGTAGGTATACTAACCGAGTCGGCCTCGGTCAGAGTAGCTACTCCAATATACGTAGACCCGCACCAGCTTAGAGGCTACGGAAGGGGGAGGCTCTCCGATAAACCCTACATGAACTACCCGAATCCCTGGAGGGGCGGGTGGTGGAGGCTTTCAGACATAGTTAGGCAGCAGCTCCTATCTACGATAGCTATACTATCTGCGGTAGCTAAGTTCAAGCGCGAGCTTCTGAGAAATATGTACGTTAAAGCTCTAAGAAACATCGAGAGGGGGTCCTCCGAGCCGCCGTACGCTCTCGTAGTACCTAAAGAACAGCACGACTTTCTCACAGCACTTAAGCTAATCGACACGCTGCTGAAGCTCGGTGTTAAGGTCTACGAAGCGGTAGGTCCTGTAAGAGTCGGGACCACGTCCTACACTTCTGAAGCGTTCGTAATTCCGCTTTCGCAGCCTAGAAGAGCTCTAGTTAAGAAGCTGCTGGATAGATTCTTCTACCCAGACGACGAGACTACTCGAGACAGGGAGGGAAGACCTCTCAGACCCTACGATATAGCTACGGATACCCTGGCTGAGTTTATGGGTGTTTCAGTAGTAAGAGTGGATGAGCCTCTATCAGCTAATCTAAGACCTGTAACCGAGGTTGTGCGACCTACAGTAAGTTTAGGTGACTTCAAGCTATACGTACTGGACCCGAGGCTGAACGACTCGTACTACGTCGTTAACAAGGTTCTATCCTCCGGAGGGGAAGTCTACAGAGTCTTTGATTACCTTAGCGCTGGCGGTCTTAGAATACCTCCAGGAGCTTTCATAATTCGTAGAACCGGTAGCGTAGTCAGCACGCTATCGAAGGTTGTTAGCGAGAGAGCGGTTCCGGTCTACGGATTCGATGAAATGCCTCAGGTGAAGATAGCGAAAGTAGAGTTCAGGAAAGTGGGTGTTTACGAGAGGTACTACGGAGGTAATATGGAGGCCGGCTGGGTTAAGTACGTTCTAGACAACTACGGCTTTCCGTACGTAGAGCTCGGAGACGAACCAATAAAAACCGGTAGGCTCGGAGAAATCGTAGACGCGGTTATATTCCCTTCAGACCCCCTGCCGTTTCTAACTGGCGAGAACATCGAGGAGGAGCTAGCTAAGAGATGGGGAAGACCCGTAAAGCTCCCACCGTACCCACCGGAGTATAGGAGTGGGTTCGGTAAGGAGGGAATCGAGAAGCTCAAGAACTTCGTAGAGAGTGGGGGGACAGTTCTAGTTATGGGTGAGTCGGTGGAGCTCCTGATAAAAGGCTTTAACCTCCCGCTTCGCGATTTAACTGAAGAAGTTAAAGATCCGAAGCAGTTCTTCTGCCCCGGTTCAACTCTGAAGATCCTGGTGGACGTAGGTCATCCGCTAGGCTTCGGGATGCCTAGACAAGCACTCGCACTATTTCTAGACAGACCTGTGCTGGAAGTAATTCCATCGCACATGAACGAGAAGTTTAAAGTTGTAGCAAGATTCCCCGAGAGGGACATACTTCAGAGCGGGTGGTTAATAGGAGAGAGCTTCCTAGGTCGAAAACCGGCTCTAATCGATGTAGAAGTAGGAAAGGGGAGAGCTATAGCGTACTCCTACAGACCTATATTTAGAGCTCAAACGCATGGAACGTTCAAAACACTATTCAACGCGCTGTACAAATACTACGAGGAGAAGTAGCGGAGCCGGGCGGTCATCAGCTGAGTAAAGCTCCACACTAACCCTATTAAAGATTCTCTAAGCACCACTACTGGGGCCCGTGGCCTAGCCAGGATAGGGCGCCGGCCTCCGGAGCCGGAGGTCCCGGGTTCAAATCCCGGCGGGCCCGCTGAATCACTAAGTGTTTATAGTCGAACCCCACCATCTGCGAGTACTTAAAGATGGCTATCCACATCAACTAAGTAGAGGTGTAGAAAAGTACTAAATACGGCAAGCGGACCTATCTAACTAGAAATCCGCTATCTAGTAACACAGCGAACTCCGCAAGCTACTTACCTTCCGCACTTTCCTGACTGAGGTACTTCACCAACTCGTAGGCACACCCCCTAATTTCGTCAACCGTTATGTAGTGCGGTTCATGCATCTTTCTCCAGAGGTATGTAGCCGGTGGTGGCCTACTCGCACCTTCTTCACAGCTTACTCTAATTACAGCATCCGTTAAACTAGAATCTATTCTATAGACCTCGTCGCTTATGTGGCTAGATAGGCGCACCACGATTATTTTTCGGTTCTTTAGGTAGTTAATTTCATTAAAGAGCTCTCTAATGTAGGTCTTTGAATCACTAACGGCTCTCGCAACTTCAATTCCGTGAAAAACTACTACGTCTGATTTCTCGCTGTTTATAATCTCCAGTTCCTTCATCACTAGCTGACTCACGCTGTAGCTAAACGGGTTAATACTAACTACCTTAAGGTACTTTCTCAGTAGTTCTCTAGCACTACTCTCCCTCACTCCGTACTTAACTAACTGACTCACAAGAATCTCTTCTATAACGTTCGGCGGGTACCTATAGCTAACTACTAAGAGCTTCATTCCGTAGATAATGAACTGTAGTGCGATTAGAGCTACTACATCTGGGTATCTACAATCCGGGGGGTAGGTCACGTAGATTACTTCACCTCGCCTAATAGCCGTCCAGGCTTTTCTCAGAGCTTCACACTTAAACACTAGTTCTTCACCTTCTGGAGACACTTCACTTAGAACCGGCGGAACCCATACTCGCAGCCCAACATTCTCTTCGATAAAAAACGGTATTTCAGCTAGTGTAACCGGTATTCCACGAGCTTTCCTAATCTCCATAAACCTAACGAGGAATCCGTCTTCAATACTCTGCTTTAAAACTATCACAGCATCCGCTACGAATTCAGTTGCACTGGATGTTTCCAATCCATAGGGAAGTTCAGCAACTAGAACTACTAGTCCGTTAATTACCTGAGCTAGATTGTAGAAGAAGTTAGTTAACCAAGCTCTTCTAGATCGACTCTCCAAGATTTCAAATAGTGGGTTTATTGAGTCAATCACTACGATCCTGTACGAATTACTTGAAATTAGCGACGTTAGTGCCTCTACGAACGCATCAATATTCGACACCACCGGTACTCTAATGAAGCTAAGTAATCCTTTAGACCCAGCACTCTCAAAGTCCATACCGAGGTTTTTCATGTACCTAAAGAAGCTCTCCTTCTGCTCGTAGAAAGTAACGTAAAGACATTTCCTACCAATCAAAGCATTCTTGTAGCAAATAGTCGATGCTAGCGTAGTCTTCCCCGAACCCGGATTCCCAGTGATAAGCATAACGTAGGGACTCAAAACTCTACCAACCAGTTTCTCCAGCTCTCCAATACCTAACTCAATGTACTCGCTAATATCAAGTACCCCCTATTTATATGTCGCCACAACTTTTAAAACTTCAACCCTACTAACCAGGACTCCCAGGGAACCCTAGTCCTACTCGAGATAACAGAATGTGCCAGCGTAACTTCACGCTTACAGCGGTGAATGCGGCTTCCAACATTCCCAGCTGCAGGGCTTGGTGTGCTAGAGGTGTTCGAACCTTCATGATAAATAAGCTATACTCATACTTACCGCAGGCATACGAATTGACTAGCTCTAACTACGAGGTTCTACTAACTCCGCCAACGCTCTCTACGAGTATTACCCTATCAGATATTCCAGTCACAACATCATCGTGTGTAACCACTATTAATTGCCTGAGAGATCTACCGAGTTCTCTAATAACGTTGAATAGCTGCTCTCGCCTCTCACTATCTAGGTAAACCGTCGGCTCGTCAACTATTAGAGCCGTTGGCGTTCTACCCATTACTATCTCAGCTAGAGCTAGTCTAAGCGCTAGGGAGATCCCGACCCTCTCCCCACCACTAGCATTTCTAATAGGTACCTCCCCACCGGGTAGCTGAACGAATATCTGAAACTCGTCGTTTATTCTTATCGGAGGTAGCTTAAGTCTACTCAGAATTCTGTTAGCCTTTCTTTCAAGACCGGCTCTCACGGCCTTGGTTAAGTTCTTCGCTATCTCACCGCTCTTACCTAGGTAAATGCCGCTAAAACTATCTAGAAGTTCGTAAGCTCTAATCTTTCTCTCAAGCTCTTTAAGGCTGGCCTCGCTTTCCAGTATTCTTCTTCTTAATTCATCGGCTACTCTCCTCTTGCTATCTATAGAGCCCTCGATACCGCTAATCCTACTCTCTAGATCAATAAGTTCTCTCCTTAGCTCATTCAAGTTCTTCTCTATCTCTTTTCTCAGATTCCTTAGGTCTGCGCTAGCTAATCTATCTACAACTTCGAGCGTGAAATAGCTAGGTGCGGTTACTCCAAGCTCGCCTAAGATAGTGGCGAGCCTACTTCTAAGCTTCTCCACTCGGTCGGCTTCCGCAACCGTAGCTTCGAACTGGAGCTGGCTCTTGAGTAGCTTAAGTCTCGCCAGGCCCTCCTCCAAATCCACCTTAAGTCTACGTAGGGACTCGAAACACTCATCCACTAACCGAGACCCGACACCAACTAGATGGCATAGTTCAAGAGCTCTAGACTCCAATTCCGATAACTCCCTCTCTAAGCTCCCCACTTCCCCCCTCACAACCTCTATCTTAGATTTCAGACTCAGTACTTGCTTAAGCATATCCGCAAGGAACCGCTTTTTCTTTAGCAGAGAATCTAGCTCGGAAACCAGCCCACCCAACTCCCTCTCTATATCGCTTATCTCACCACTCAAACGCCTTCTCACCGCCTCCGGATTAGTGATGGTAGATCCACAGATAGGGCACTTATCACTAAGTTCGAACCTGGAGAGTATTTCTCTCAGTAGTCTAGCACGCTCCCTCACCTCCCCCTCACGTCTACTAAGAACGCTCACCCTCCGCTCGATTTCCTCATAACTCTTCTCGAAGTCACTAGAGGATGTTCCAGTAGCCACCTCAAGTTCTCTCAGTATCTCCATTAACTCCTTCTCAGCCTTCTCAAGCTCCTCCTTCTTTCTAGGGAGATCACCCACCAACTTCACGTAGGAGCTAGTATCCCAGCTCTTTAACACCTCTAGAGACCTAACCCTATCCTCAAGTTCTCTAATTAACTGCGCGGCCAGAGAGTTCCTCAGCAGTATGGAGATATCCACCGCTTCATCAACCAACCTCATCTTTTCCTCGAGATGCCCGAGCTTTTCGCTAACCGTATTCCTTCTCTCCCTTAAACTCTTCGCCAACTCGATTAATTGAGAAATGTCTTTCTCTAAATTGACTAAATCATCTCTATCCTTATCGAGAATTTTCTTCAAACTTCCGTACTCGCCCTCGAGCCTGGAGGTCTCCTCTCTAAGCACTCTTCTCATATTTTCAAGCGCTTTTTCAAGATGGCTGAGACCTAGTAGTGATAGAATCCACTCCTTTCTCTCGGAGTCGGAGATATCTATTATCTTAGTTAACTCGTCCTGCGCGGAGAAGATCGTCGCTCGAATTACTTTCCTCACCTCACTAGTATCGTACGTGGAAAGTCCGAGCAGTCTACGTACTTCTTCAACCACGTTTGAAACTCCGTACGAGCTCAACTTCTTCCGATCTCCGCGGATTTCGTATAGGTATGCTTGAGCGGCTCCGCGAACGTTGAGCTCTCTCTCGACGATGTACTGCCTTCCACCTACCTCAAAAACTACCGATATCTTACCGCTCTCCCTTCCTCTCGTAACTAGGAACTCCTTCTTCCCCCCTCTGATGTCGGGTTTCGTGTCCGTGAATAGAGCTACGTATATGGAGTCGATTATTGAAGACTTACCAGCACCGTTAGGTCCTACGATAGATACTACCCCCTCAGTAAACTCTACCTCAGAATTCTCGTGCGATAGTATGTTCTGTAGCTTCACTCTTCTTATAATCACCTTCTACTCACCAGTTTCTCGAGTTTACTAAGAAGTTTCCCGCCATCAACAACTTCCTGGGTAATCTTCTTCACCACTTCCACGTCTTCACCGCTCTCAAGAATCTTCACAACGAACTCAGCTACCTCGGGATCTCTTAGTACTTCGTAGATGACGCGGCTAAGTACTGGAGACTCGACATCCACCTCAACGTCTAGACTGGTACTTTCAGTAGCGGCTACTTCTGGAGGTATGATCCTGTACTCGAGAATGAGCTCCTGACGCACCAGCTCATCTAGCTTAGCTTTAATATTCTTCTCGTCAGTACCGTGCGTATCTCTAGGTTTACCGAGCTCTACGTAGAGTATTGGTGGCTTATCAATACTTGCGAAATTCAGTGCGCTAAGGGCTTTACTGAACTCACCCAAGCTTCCCACATTCTCGATCAACATCATCTTCCTAAAGCGGCTTAGCTTAACCCACTCAACAACTACCTCCCTACTACTTAAATCCGCAATAGCGATGAATCTCTCATCACTTCTCTCATCTATTTTAAGTGCTTCGGGAGACCCTGGGTAGACCACTGGAACTCCTCTATATATCATGTCGTATCTTCTATGAAGATCTCCTAGTGCTATGTACGCGTAGTCCTGCACGTTGAGCTCTAAGAGCGATATGTGAGACCACGGAAAGCCTAGTTCTTTAACGAGTAGGTGAGCCATTAGAATGCTCCTACTGACCTCGGGCTTCTTAAGCTCCTTAACCCACTTCTGAACTATATCTGGTTCCGCGTAGGGTATAGCAACCACCCCTAGCTCACCACTTCTCAACTTCAATGAGTGGGTCTCCGGTCGCGATACCGCTAGTACTCTCGCTACGCCGACCTCCTCCAGTATTCTCAGCGGAGAGATATCTACGCGCCTATGCTTATCGTGCTGACCGGCGATCACGTAGAACTGTATACCGGCGTCAGCCAGCTTCTTGAGAGATTTGATGGCGTGGTAGTAAACCCTCGGGCGGGGGTCTGGGCTGTCGAATAGATCCCCGCAGTGAATAACGGCATCCACGCGCTCTCTAATAGCAATATCGACAACCTCTTCGAAGACTTCGTAGAAATCCATCTCCCTAGCTCTAGAAGCTCGCAGAGGTTCCGAGGAACCTAGGTGAGTATCTGAAACGTGGAGTAGGCGCAAGCTACGCCCCCTCCGATTCCCTCTCCAGCAGCTCTATGTCCTCAGCGACGGACCTACCACTATCTACAATCCCTCTCCAAACCTCGACGACGTTTGGCGCGGCTCCAACTCTCTTTCCTCTATGGAGGTCTATCCTGACGTACGCAGGATACCAGTTAACCCACTCACCTACGAAAATTCCGTGCCCCGGCGGCAGGGTCGGGAAAATACTAGAGTACTCGTCCCCCAGGACGTCCGTAACCTCCATAACGGCGGACCTATCAGCTTCCTGAACTAGCCGCAGGAACGCGAAGTTCTGGACCTGAGATACTACGTCGGTGTCTAGAGCTCTGGGTCTCTGGCTTACGATCGCCAGCATACCGCCGAACTTCCTACCCTCCCTAATGAACCTCTGAAGAGCTTTCTTAGATAGAGTCTCGCGCTTTCTTCCAAGGAAAATGTGGGCTTCCTCTACTACGAGAAGTGTCGGCGGCGCTTTCCTAGCTCTAAGTGATGAAAGCACATCGTCCGCTATTGCGCTAAGCACATAGTCCCTATCCTCATCGCTTAAGTTGGACGCATTTACGACGACTATCCTACCACACTTAACGACATCGCTTATTCTAGGAACTTCAAGATCTACTCTACGCCACCTAAAGAAGCTCTCCACCTTCTCCAGAACCGCGTCGACGACCTCCTTTCTTCGAGCGCTCAAACGGGCCTTCTGCTGCCACGAGGGGGTAGTACCTTCTAGCGGCTTCGCTCTTTTGCTAACGTACTCCATCAGCAACTCTTTGTATATGCCCTCTGGGCTAAGATCTTTGGTAAACTCTCTAGCCGTACTCTCCTCGTACAGTTTTTTAATAGCTTCTCTCAATGGCAGCTTATCCTCGAGGATCTTCTCTCGAATATCACTTGCCAAGCTGCTTAAGGCGTTCTTCAGCAACCTTCTCTGCTCGTATGCCGTCGATTCTTGCACTATCATGTGCGCTAGCTGACCTACGGGAACTTCATTTGGATTTATGGCTGCGCCGTACTCTACTACCTCAACCCTACTAGACTCAGGTTTAAGTCCTACGTACTCTCCGTGAACATCGAATACTACTACGGAACCTCCGATCTGAGCTACTCTATCGGCGAGTACGGCTACTAAATTGCTCTTACCCGACCCAGTAGTTCCAGCTATGAGTAGGTGCTTTGTAAGTGCGCTGACGTTAACGTACACATCTAGGTCGCTAAAACCGACTAAACTCCCCACCTTAACTCCCGACCTACTCTCCCACCTATAGACTCTCCTTAGGTGCTCCGAGCTAGCTAGGTATACTGGAGTTTCTGGTGGTGGCGGGTACTTGGGGAGCTCGACGCTGTTGTTAGTTATGTCTGCCACTATAGCGGCTACGACGTAGTTCTCTCTTTTTAAATCACTTGAGTAGTTCTCGAGTTTATTTGCTAGATCACTGTCCGCCCGACTTAGGTTGGGTGTTGCGAATACGGACACTATGGACCTGCAGATAGTCGACCCGACGATTCCAACAACCTCCCTAAGCTCCTCGGAGTCCCTCACAGGGTCCCTAGCTCTAAACCTGATGTAGATGTAGGTTCCGGAGGGAATTGAGTGCGTAGCTTTAATCTCCACTTCCGTCGGTGTAGATTTCTCCCCAACGATTCCAACAACTCTTAGGCTCAAACGAGCTCACCCAGAAACTCTCTCCCAGTTGGTATAGAAACACCTAGCTTTAAGAGTACGTTCTTAAACTCGCGTTCCTCTATCTCGCACAACCTATGAGCTAGTCTCAGAGGGTCTGGGTAGCCGGATTGCGAGTATGGGTAGAGAGAGGATATGAGCTCACCCAGCTCATCCCAACCCCACCTCCCGGGAATCGTAATCTGGTATGGCTGAGCTACCGGATTGAAGATAGCGTACGTGATCGTTACGGGAACTAGTGGTTCTACGAGTGAGCGGTCCTCTCCTTCGAGAGTGTTAAGCGGTCTCGGCAAGTCCTCAATTCTCTCTATGTAGATTGGTTCCAGTATAAACGTCCCGCTAGGTAGAGCGCCGATTCGCCGCAGAGCGTTTATTAGCAGTATGTCGTTGATTTTAAGCTGAGGTAGTGTGGAGCTGGATGAGTCTAGCCCAACGATTTTCTCTACGTAGTAGCTTCTCCTAATACTCTTAGAGATAAACACCGGGACAACGCCGGACTTCGCAAGACTGTCTAAGTTCTTCACGATGCTGCGCCAAATATCTCTAAGTCTAGTCGGCCTTCCCTTAATGGACTTGAGACCTCGGGGGATCTTAGGGTACTTACTGTACCACAGGAAGTAGAACAGGGAACCGTCGAATAGAGCCACCTCAACGTTCTCAGAAGCGCGGAGTAGTGTGGAGACCTCCAGTCTTCTCGATAGGAACCCGACGGATCTACTAACGATCTCGTCGGAGAATCTTTCACCAGTTCTAGGTGAAACAACTAGGTAGCCTGCGTCTGTATCTACGAAGAACCTATCTTCAGAACCACCCAAACCAACTGCGACCGCCACAGCTTGAATTGCGTAGATGAACGCCATCGAGTAGTTCGCTAACTTTCTACTAGAGTCCACAGCGGCCACAGCGGGAGGTCTACCAGCGCTAGTTCTTATCTCGATTACATCAATACCCCTCTTCAAACTACCTAGAAGGTTTTGAACGCTGTTCAGTTCAGTAAGCAAGCTTCTTATGGTACTGCTTAATGCTTCAGCTAGGTTGTCGTGAATAGGCACTCCAATACACCTGAGGATGTCGATATGTTAGTGTGCTACTAGATATCCTGGGTAGGAACTAATAAGAGCGTTAGCTGTGTGAAATACCAGCGGCACCACCTAAACTACGTAGCAATTCGTAAGATATCCCGCAATCTCCTAAACCAATCTTTTTACTCCACTCTCAATTGAAAAGACTGAAATAGACCTAGGGCGGTGGCTCAGCGTAGTACATCACTAAGTGCGGAAACGGGGGTAACCTACTTAAGCTTCAGCAATTGAGAGAAAAAAGTGTTGACCTAGATAAGCTCGTCCTAGCTTGACCTAAGCTTCATCCCGATGATTCTCGTTATTAGAACTGAGCACGCGTTATCTCCGGATACGTTTAGCGCGGTTCTTAGAGCGTCCGATATCGGGTCTATGACTAGCATTATACCTACGCCTTCGAGTGGTAGTCCAACGACCCCTAGAACGAATGCCAGCATGATTACTCCGCCACCCGGGATCGCGGCTGTCGCAATCGAGCCTATGACCGCTGACGCTACCGCTAGACCTACGTGCAGCGGTGTTAGGGCTATTCCGAAGAGTTGAGCTACGAATATCGCTGAGAGAGCTTGGTACAGCGCGGTACCGTCCATGTTTACCGTGGCGCCTACCGGTAGGGTTATCTGGTAGACTTCGTCCGGAATGCCCATTCTCCTAGCGGCCTCCATGTTGTAGGGTAGCGTGACGGCCGAAGACCTGGTTGTGAAAGCTATTAGGAACGGCGACGACTGGATCTTGAAGTACTTAATGGGGCTTAAACCACCCACCATAGTTACAATGCTGTATATTAAGAAGAAGTGTATGAACGAGAACGAGTACTGAGCCGCCAGGAACTTACCGTAGGCTCCGAGCATTTGAGGACCGTAGATAGCTATGAGCCAAGCTGCGTACCCGAATATAGCTACCGGCGCGTAGTACATTATAACTCTAACCATCGTAATCATAACGTTCGAAGCCAGTTTAAGGAAGGAGTACAGCTTCCTCCCCTCGTCACCGAGAAGCGCCACCGCGATGCCGAGAATTATAGCGAATATTATCATAGTCATAGCGCCACCAACAACTAGGAGACCGCTGAAGTCTAGCTGGAAGAAGCTCAGCAGTATGTCGATAGCTGATGGAGGCTTGGGCGGCGTGTACCCAGCTGGAGGAGCTAGACCGACACCAACACCGGGCTGGAAGATTCCTCCAGCAGCAACACCAAAAACCGCCGCAATTACGGAGGTACCTACGTAGAGCACGAACATCCACAGGAGAACTAAACCCAGTCTTCGCAGATCGGCAATAGACGCTACGGCAGCTGAAATAGTGAAGAATATGAGTGGCGGTATGACTATGCGTATGAGCCTAACGAATATATCTCCCAGAGCTTTAAGCCAGCTAGCGGCCTCAGTTCTAATAGCCGCTGGAGCGTATAGTAATGCGAAACCAACTACTAACCCTAGTAGAAAGCCGATAGCAATAGCGACGAGAATCCTCACCCCAGCGGTTCTAGCCGACACCAAGACTCACCTCAAATGTAACTAGCAACTAGACTAATATACCTTCAACGTTCACCTAGGCTCGGTCCGTAGTGAGATCTGGGGACGCCCTCTACGCTCTAGCGAGAATCTGCAGAGCTACTGATTGAGAGCGTCTGAGCGGTTTCCTCTCAACTTCTTGATCGCGTGCTTTAATGCCTCTATTAGATACCCCTCCTCACCAGGTAGGCCTACTAGGACCAGCTCGTTCTCTACGTACGTTTCAGGTTCACTGATCTCGTCGGAGTGCTCTTCGCGGATCTCCACGCTCTCTCCGAACTCGCTGGAGAGGATTTCCGAAATTTCTCGAATCCACGACGCTAGAGTGTAGCACTCGTAGCTTCTTCTACAAACAACTCTAATCTCCAACTGTACCCCAGCTGTAGGTATGGAAGAAAAAGAGTTAAGGCTTGCTTACTTTGGTTTTAGGTATATCTTACTGCCTATTATTGCTGAGTTGGGAATCAGTGCTCTAACTCCATCAGCTTTAACTACTACGGTAAAGAGTGTGGAGACGTCGTCGACTACTCCGTCCTCACCGGCAACAACCACCTTATCACCTATCTTGAACGGTCTGGCTATCAGTAGGAATAAGCCGGCTATCGCCTGACCTAGGACCTGCTGCGATGCGAAACCCACCACTATCCCCAGGAAACCACCTAGAGCTACTCCAGCCGCACCACCGGCAACGCCACCAGCTATCGCGGCGGCTAGAGCTCCTATACCGACGATCTTAACTACGTTTCTAACAGCCGCCGCCGTGGGGTGGTCGTACCTAACTCTCATGAACCAGTAGAGCGCGCTCGATATACCAACGACTATGAGGTAGCCGAAAGCTACTGCGAGCAGTATCTGGGCGTATACAGAGTATTCGGCAACGGCGATTCTGAACGACGGGAGCAGGTCTGTGAAGAGGTACTGCACCACAGCCGCTACAACAATATAGAGCACTACGTAGAGCGCGGTTCTAGTTACCGCTTTCGAGATCTCTCTAGCTGTAGAAACCTCGGAAGACATGTTCCTCTGTGCACCACCGCTAGCTGTGCCTACTGGAATATAAGTTTATTGCTTCGACTTCCGCAAGGCGGCTTAGCTGGATGGAGATATTTACGTATTTACGCAGTAGACCGCGGGTGCGCGCTGTGTTCGTGATGTTTATGAGGCACGCTAAGGCGCTCGAGGCTAGGCCCGGTGAGAGGGATGAGGAGAGGAGATTGAGTTCTGAAGGAATAGAGGAGGTCGTTACAGTATCCAGATTTATTCCTAGGGTTAAGATTGTCTACTCGAGTCCTCTTAGGAGAGCCGTTGAGACAGCTGAAATAGTATCGCAAGCTCATAGAGTAGAATTCAGAGTTTTAGAGGAACTAGCTCCCGGGCACTACCTAAAGGATGTAGAACCCTACTTCACCGATAGAGCTCTTCTAGTAGGGCACTCACCCTACATCGAAGATTGCGTAGCCGAACTTACTGGTTATAGACCCACAATCCCGACGGCCGGTGTTGTGGGTATGAGAAGAACCGGGGGTATCTGGCTGATCGAGTTCTTTATAACTCCTCAGTACGCTAGAGAAATAGCTGAGAGAATTTCTCGCTACTACTCTACTTGAGTGGAGAGCGGTAGCGCTACCACTAACTACGGCCACAGTCTAGCGGTCTAAGCCTTCAACATTGACGAAGCCTTTTCTAAAGTAGTGCCTCACTTCTCTGACCTCGCTAACTAGGTCGGCCATGTTCTTTACAGTGCTTGGAACGTAGCGACCGGTAACTATTGCGTGAAGTTCCTTATTTCCCGCGAACTTCTTCAAGACCCTGGTGGCCGTGGCTTCATCTACGAGAGCTAGGTGAACGGCTAGTCCGAGTTCGTCTAGAACCACCAGCTTAGGTCTGAAGCTCTTCATGAGTCTGGGTAGTACGTGCTTTAGAAATGCGTAGGCCTTAACCATGTTTAGGGAAGCTACTTCAGCTTCGTAGTCACCCGGCTTCACGAACTCAACCGTTCCCAGTACGTACACTCTGACCGGTAGCTTCAGCTCTCGCAGTAGCTTTACCTCACCGCTATCTCCAGACTTCATAAAGCTAGCTACGACTACCCTCCAACCACGCCCGAGAGCTCTAAATGCGGTACCGTACGCTGCGGTTGTCTTACCCTTTCCCTTACCGTAGTACACTAGTAGCACGAACTACACCCTAGCTACGTAGCCAGCCTCCTCAGCTAAGTTCATCAGCTCGTCGAAGGTCTCCTTCGGAACTTCGACTCCGAGTTCCCCCGATACCTCGAATCGAAGTCTCTCAGAGTTCTTGACGCCCTCCCTAAGGTATATGCCGGCGATCGCTAGAGCCGTTGTTGAGTACTTGAATTTATCTGAGAGCTCCCGGATTCTATCTACCGCTCTCACACCTATCCTATACCTGAGGTAGAGCGGCGTTACGTAGCCATCCACAGCTAGCTTAAGTAAGTCACCGCCGTGCGGAGGCTCAACGCTTTTTATTCCAGCATCAACCCCGAGCTCCCTCGATTTTCTCCAGTAGAGGTGCTGCCTAGCGCTCAGCACAGTGCCGGAAGCTCTCGCAGCGTCTAGCCCGTAGACCATGTGGAAGTAGGGTTCTACTCTAGCTTCATCGAGTTCTAGTACCGCTGAGAGAGCCGCTACCCCGATGCTGAAGACCAGTCTAGGGCTCATCTTATCCAGAGTGTCGCTACTCGTGTGGTAGTACTTATCTGGCCACTGATTGAGCATCACAGCCGGTATTCCGAGAGATACGTACACATCGTGATCACTCCCAGTTTCGTAGTTCACTACGGAGAACCTCAGCAGCGGGAACTCTGCGGGTGTTGAGAAGCTAGTCGACTTCGGAATAGCCGATAGAAGCTTTAAGTACACAGATGCTTCGAGATGGTTCAGGAGAAGTATCGGGGACCTCACGAGGAGGAGAGTAGAGCCCGTTCTGCACTGCTTCTCGCCAACCATATCTAGATCTACTGCACCAGCAATTCTTCTCTCCTCGCTCAGGGCTTTCCTAAGGTACCTAGCGGTTCCGTGGTGCTCTGGGACTAGAACGAACTTAACGTTCCTCCTCAGAGATAGCCTTCCTTCTCTAGCGGCTAGAGACAGGGATCTAGCGGCACTGAGAACGCCTACGGAACCACTAACGTTATCATTTACTGTAGCTCCTGGGTGACAGTAGTGTGCTACTAGATGGTACTCTTCTCGAGTATTTCCGGGTCCAGCTGAAGCTTCTATAACCCTGGCGTACGCTTCATCCCTATACCCGGACTTCACGTACCCTCTAACAACCACCTCCTCACCTTTTTCCATACTTCCGATAATTTCTTCAGCAACCTCCCTAGGAGTTGTCAGCGCGGGAATCTTCAGGTAGTCTAAGTCCGACTTAGTTGGAAATATACCGAAGTACGGGTAGGAGCTAGGTGGAGCGTTCTTTCTGTAGGCGATAATAGCTCTAGCTCCAGCTTCAGCGGCTTTAACGTAGGTTCCGAAACCCCAGTCCGACGTTAAGACCACGCTGTCTCTGCAGTGAGCTACGTGACTGTAGGTAGGAGCGTAGCACACCCTCCCCTCGAACTCGCCAGGGGGTGAGTGAGCTACTACAGCTGTCCAAGCTTGCTTTAGTGATGAAATAACCTTCCTCTTAGGTTTAACTAGCTCAGCAAATCCATCGACAACGAACCAACCTACTATAGGTGCGGACGTGGGTGGGGACTCCGCACCGTAGGGGAGGTCGTAGACTCTCACATCGAGACCCCAATCTACGAGCGCATCGCGAATGTACCTACCAGCCTCCTCGAGTCCCGGACTTCCCTGAATTCTATGGTATCTTGAGAGTTCTTCAGCCAGGTGCTCTACTTCCGCTCGAGAGAAGTACTCGGATAGTGTAGCTAGTAGCGACAAGAGCGGCACCTCGGACTAGAGCTCGATGCCCAGCCTCTTCATGAAGTTGTAGATAGTTATTCCAATAACCCTACCCTCCTTAATTCTGTACCCCACATCACTCTCCGTTAGAATAGCTTCATCGGCTTCTTCAGAGCCCTCACCGAAGATTATGTTTAGAGTATCGGTGCTCCTATCGTACTCCACCCACACTTTATCTATGTCCTCAAGAACTAGCGCTCTCCTACTCTCAGACACGTAAACCACCTAGCTTAGCTTACGCTACAAATAAAAACTCGAGCTAGTTGCGGTAGTAGCTAGCCAGAGCCCTTCTTTAAGGATAGGAGGGTCGCTATGTCGAAGTGCCCGAGGAGCGGTTCCGAGGTTTTGAATATAGCGTACCCAGACCTCACTACGTGGGACTTTATTAGAGCTACTCTATCGGGAGCTAGCTCGAGGGTTCTCACGTATTCCGGAGGTACGCCCAGCATCTCGAGGTACTCTCTCTCACTTCTAAAGACTATCTTAGTATTCGCGAGCTGAATAACGATCTTGTGGACGTCTTTAGGTGAGTGAGTACTGAAGACTATCCCCATACCCCTAGACCTACCGAGTCTAGCTACTCTCGCAATGAAGTCCGCTAGAAGCTCGACCTCCTCCGCCGATGTGCCTTCCGAAGGAAAGAATCTGTGCGCTTCATCTAGTACTACTACGGTAGGTCTCGTAGTTAGACCACCGCTCTTCTTCCACTCGTAGAGACCTCTGAGAACTTCGTAAGCAAGTAGATTCGCTATGAGGAAGTGAGTACCTTGAGATACGGCGTAGTCTAGGTCGAGAACGACCGGGCTGTAGAACTCCCTACTCAGTAGCTCGGGACCAGGTATTCCGATGCTTAATCCGTCTATCTGCACATCGACACACCCAGAACTCGCTATGAAGCTAATAGCTCTCTCGATGTTATCTAGAGTGCTTCTATGTATCTTAAGCATTCTCTCGACCTCTCCTCTCTTCTCAACTAGAGCTGAAGATAGGTGCGTGAAGTTCGATACTTTATGAAACTCCTGCTCTAGGTAGTCTATAACGTGGCGTAGGTAGATCTTAGCTTGGCGGGAGAATATCGGGAGGGCGTCCAGGTGTTCAGATACCTGCTCGTAGTTCAGTGCTACGGGAACTACGGAAATTCTGAGTCTACCCCAGCTACCGAGGTCTACGTCCACATCCGCCCTAATTACTTCAGCTGTCTTGGCTACCGAGACCTCCACCTCCGGCTCAGCTCCGTGGTACTCTCTAGCAATAGCCGCTAGCTTCTCCTCGACGTAGTTCTTCACGACCTCGGATACGTCTCTTACGGTACGCGCAATTGGTAGAAGCACCGTAGCGTTTCTTAGTTTACGTAGTTGATAGTCTGCGCCACTCGTATACACTCTCGAATCGGCGGGTTCTCTGACCGGCGGTAACACTACCTGAGCGTAGTCCCCAGCAGCATCTACAACTAGAGACAGGACCTCGGGGTTGTGCGTAGTTAGGTACCAAAGCAAGTTCTTTACGAAGGTAGTTTTCCCGGAACCCGTAGTTCCTAGAACGAGAACGTGCTTAAAGAACTCCCGGAGGGGTAGTCTAGCGGGAATACTGCCATCGGCAACGGGTGCTGAGCCTGTGTGGAGGTGTCCTAGAACGACACCCTCCTCTGGAAGACCCACTACCCTGGAGACCAGGTCCGGGTTCTTTGGAATTAGTACGGGTGACTGAGGTTCCACCGGGAACATGTAGGGTAGTCCGTCTTCGTCTAGTAGTGGTGAGGCCTCAATAACTATTGGTGCGAGAAGACCTTCGGGAGATACTCCGAGACTTACAGATAGGGGGGTCTGGAGGTCTGAAGCTATGTCGGACCTTCTTATCGAGGTAACTCTAAGTCCTAAGGCCTTGAGAGTTCTAATATCGACAGCAACTAGGTAGTTACCTACTTCGAAAGCTCTTATGTAGTCGTAGTAGGTTTGAGGTGGTACTTCAACGTAGACCCTACTAACGCTATCTGAAGAAGATGAGTAGGTTCTCCTACTTACGTACCCAACGACCTTACCTAGGTTAGAGGCTTTCGAGTACGCGCTCGATAGTAGGCTAGATATTCTGCCGACTGGACTATCCACCTACGTACTCACCTGGGAGTACTGTAACCATGCCCCTAGACTTGGCCGCTAGCTCTACTAGCTCAGCTATTCTCTTCACTAAGTTCTTGGACGCTCTATCCGCTACGTAGATTCCGTAGGGTACCGGTAGTGCTAGACTGGAGCACGAAGAGTAGAGCATGGATAGCATCCCCACTAGCTTAGCCGATTTTACTTCCTCCACTGTAGCGCACGGAATTTCCACCCTACCGAGGATCTGCGAATACCTCGACCTCTCGGTAACTAGGTAGAAGTAGCATACGTCTAGTATGTCTCTGATAGCTACGGGTCCCACCGCGACGGGTCTACCTTCTGCGGAGGACCCCACTCCCGGAACCTCCATCCCAACTCTCTTAACAAAACCCACCACAGTTCTCTCCTCATTTAGAGCTCTACTAATGTACTGAACCCTCTTACTATTGAGTAGAGATAGTTCATCGGTCCAGTACCCCGGTTTAAGGTGGGACCTTACTGGCGGCACGAGGGGTCCGTCTACGAGTACGTACTTAGCCCTAGAACTAAGAGCTTCGCTGAGACCGTACAGCTCTAGAGATAGCCTTACATCAGACTCTAGAGTAGAGAAGTCCGCGTAGGGATCTTCCTCATAGGGTACTCCTAGCTCTATGTAGCGGTCTGTAACTCCCGGAATACTGACCTCTAACCTCCTGAGGGAGGATACGAACGGATACCGGTAGTGAGACCCTGAGGCTGTAGGTGGGTACACCACTAGTCCGCTAGGTGAAACTACGGAGACAGCTGCCACCCCTACGTAGTTACCGTTGAGGTATAGGCTGGCTGACGCAGCATCTATAGAAACGGAGTTAAGCATTAGGTCCGAGAAGTCTACCTTCTTCAACTCCACAACTTCAAGACCTGCATCCACGACCCGCCTAGAGATTGAGCTACGCTCCCTACTGCTAGCTTCAACTAACTTCTCAACTAGCTCTACTACCGTCTTCCTCCCCAAGACATCTGCGTGTATAAACTAAAAACACGGGGCTCGAAGCCTGAGAACTCTCGAGATGAAGCTTGAAAATCCCCAAGTAATAAGAACGCAGAAGAATCTAGGCGATAGAATTGAAATTCGAGCAGCTTCTGTGTACGTAGTAGTCCTCCACCTTTACGAACTCCTCCCCCGGTCCCGGGGGGTTCGCGTACTTAGTGCAGTCCGGTATTCCAGCGGCTGCGAACGCTCTGTGCCTGTTAGCGCAGCTCTCGCACCTACCGCAGTGGTACTTCTCCGAGAGGTAGCAGCTCCAGGTTTTGTAGACTAGGTCCCCTACGAGGGAGTAGCACGCGGCTAGGTTCTCGTGCTTTCTAATCCCCTCCCTACTGGGGCTCCACACCTCGAGCCTTCTACTCTCTCTAAAGTGGCATAACCTAGCGGAAGTTTCGAAGGACTCTACGCACTCAGGACTGCAGTCGGGGTACCTCGGCTCCCAGCTATCTTCTCTAGGAGCGACGTCGTCGTACTGAGCGCCGAATATAACGTAGACTCTCTCACTACCGTACTCCTCTAGAACTGTGTACGCGTACGCTGATGCTATAGTCAGCATCACCACGTTTCTAATAGGCACAACGACCGTAGGCGCGTAGCGCTCCTCAACACTAATCGAGGAATCAGTTAACTGCCTACCTCTCCAAAGCTCCTTCATGAAGGAGATATCAACAACCCTGAGCTCAACGACCTCACCCCACTTCCTACTCTTAGCTATCTCGCTGAGGTCTGCCAGAAGGGACTTCAAAGCACCCACTTCAGCAAACCCCTTCTGACCGTAGATAAAGGTTAGAACGTGCGCCGCACACCCCCTGGAAAGCCATCGAGCTAGGTAGCAAGTACTATCGAGCCCTCCGGAAACTACGGCAACTACTCTACACACACCTACCCCACAACACACTAACGAAGGTAGTCCAAATAAACTAGTGCTGAAGTAGAAGGTAAACTCAGGGTCGTAGATGCGCTGGCTGCGGGGAGGAGAGTGGGAGATGACCGCGTTGAGAACTTCTAGTGAAGAGAATAACGATCCGTAAGCGGCTTCCCGAAGTAATACTTCGGCCTCATTCAAGTTGCGGAGCGCGCGAGAGCTAGTTTCGAGCTGTATAGAGGCACCCGAGTGCTGAGTTCCGCCTCCCTCGAAGTCGATAAGCTTATAGGTAGACTTATCTTGCGCTGCAGGGTATCAAAGATAGGAATGCCTCATCACGCTGTAGAGGTCGAGGAAGTAGTCCGAGCTCTTGAAACGGACTTAGTTCGCGGACTATTGGAAGAAGAAGTTCAGAAGAGACTGAAGGTATACGGTAGAAACGTTATCGAAGTTAGGAAAGTCAGTCCACTTAAAATGTTTCTGAGGCAGTTCACTAACTTTCTAATCGGGATACTTCTCGTAGCTACCGCCATATCGGCAGTACTCGGCGAGTTCGTTGATGCTGCGGCTATAGCTCTAATAGTAGTTCTCATGGGCACGATGGGCTTCGCTCAGGAATATAAAGCTGAGAGAACTATGGAGGCACTCAGAAAGCTCGCAACCCCTAGGTGTAGAGTTATTAGAGGTAGTCAAGTAGTTGAAGTCGACTCTACGGAAGTAGTTCCCGGTGACATCGTCCTCCTCAAAGAGGGAGACCTAGTTCCAGCAGACTGTAGGTTGGTTGAGGTAGAAGATCTTGAAGTAGATGAGTCATCACTAACTGGTGAGTCTACTCCCGTAGAGAAATACGCTGATAGAGTACTACCACCGGAAACACCAGTTAGTGATAGAGTTAACATGGTCTTTAACGGCACTATGGTTGTCCGTGGTAAGGGTAAGGGTATTGTAGTAGCTACTGGAATGAATACGGAGTTAGGCAAGATAGCTAGAGTTGTATCTGAAGCTAAGGAGGAGAAGACACCTCTCGAGAGAGAACTAAATAGATTCGGTAAGAGGATAGGTGTTGTAATCATAGCTATAGCTGGTATAGTTTTCACTACATCTCTAGTAGAAGGCTACCTAAGTGTTTTAGAGTCCTTCATGACTTCAGTAGCTCTAGCTGTAGCAGCAATACCTGAGGGACTACCAGCAATAGCCACCGCAGTTCTAGCTATAGGCGCCTATAGAATGGCTAAAAAGAACACACTCGTGAGGAGACTTGCCGCAGTTGAAGCGCTAGGCTCAGTTGATGTTATATGTAGTGATAAAACTGGGACCATTACGAAGGGAGAAATGTCTGTTAAAGTTGTGAGACTAGCTAACTC
>JAOAKQ010000060.1 GCA_026419835.1 Sulfolobales archaeon
CACCAGCACTGTAGGTTCGAGCCGGGATGTACATTAGGAATCTGAACGATAGAATTGAAAGTATATATCTCAGCAATGGTGTTGAGGTCGAGATCGCATGCAAGGAATCTGAACGATAGAATTGAAAGGCTACTATCTACAAGCATGTTGTGGAGAACTCGACTGTGAGAGTGAATCTGAACGATAGAATTGAAAGACGATCTGTCAAGACTACTACTACTGCGGCTATAGGACATACGTTGAATCTGAACGATAGAATTGAAAGCGATATATTACATATATCTCAACGGTGGCGTCGAGGTCGAGAGAATCTGAACGATAGAATTGAAAGAATCCACGGCTCGGGTGGTGGTGCTAGTGCAGATACGAGTAGTGAATCTGAACGATAGAATTGAAAGGCGTTTCCCGAGATCACGTATACTTATTTCTTCAGCAACGGCGATTGCGGCGGTTTTTCTGAATCTGAACGATAGAATTGAAAGCTGACGGAGAGAGATAGACCGGTCATCGATCCACCGCCAGTATGAATCTGAACGATAGAATTGAAAGAAAATTTCAGTGATCTCAACGAAATCATCGATATCTTTAACTCCCAGAATCTGAACGATAGAATTGAAAGATGGTTTTTTACTTTCATAAGTTCTCTGTATAGTAGATCGAATGAATCTGAACGATAGAATTGAAAGTAGAATTTCACAAGGAAGTCAATGACTTCTGCATATGTTTTTGCCTTTATCTTTAAGAATCTGAACGATAGAATTGAAAGTTGAGATACACGTAGTATGTTATTGTATCCTTATTTTTCATAGGAATCTGAACGATAGAATTGAAAGTATCGGCTATCGAAAGAGAGAACTGCTGCGCTAAGCTTTGAAGGAATCTGAACGATAGAATTGAAAGTTTTCTTCTCAAGCAATTTTTCGAAGAACTCAGCAATTTTTTGGAATCTGAACGATAGAATTGAAAGCATTATTTCCGAGCTTGACCCCCTGGCTAGGAGCCTCCCGTGAATCTGAACGATAGAATTGAAAGGTTTGATGTAAACACCATGGGGGCTAGAGCTGGGTATTCAGTGTGAATCTGAACGATAGAATTGAAAGACGAACACGACATTACAATCATCGTTTCTACATAAGATTTCAGAATCTGAACGATAGAATTGAAAGTCAGTTCGCCGAGCGTAGAGCCGGTGGGCTGGCTCTTGGTTTGAATCTGAACG
>JAOAKQ010000061.1 GCA_026419835.1 Sulfolobales archaeon
AAATACCGGGAAGCGCTCCCAAGGTAAAGCTTAAAAACCCTCAGACAATAACGATATAGAAGAATCTGAACGATAGAATTGAAAGTTGAGAATCCGATAATCCGATAACCGAAAAGCTTAAATTTGTTTTTTGAATCTGAACGATAGAATTGAAAGGTGAAGAGCTACTTATGAAATGTTATGAAGTTGTTGGATTACCCAAACCAGCTTGGCTAAAGAATCTGAACGATAGAATTGAAAGAACAGTATAACGTTACTGATTTAATGAGCTTTATCAAAAAGCGAATCTGAACGATAGAATTGAAAGGTACCGCCGCGAAATTTAACGAACGCTACTATTCCGACCAGAATCTGAACGATAGAATTGAAAGTCTACTTCACCCTTACTATGTGCGTCTCGTTGAGGATAATTACGAATCTGAACGATAGAATTGAAAGATCATTTAACAGCTCGATAGCACCATGCTCTATTGTTTTTGAATCTGAACGATAGAATTGAAAGAGCATCGAACCACCGCCAGTATACGCGCAGTATACCGATAGGAATCTGAACGATAGAATTGAAAGCACAAACTCCTCAACGCTTTCCAGTCTAATAAACAATGTCTCTGAATCTGAACGATAGAATTGAAAGACAGTAGTAATGCTCCTGGCAGATTGTTGGAAACCTACCCCAGAATCTGAACGATAGAATTGAAAGTAATGATGTTTTCGTAAGTTCGGCGTTCGATCCTCCTCGATGAATCTGAACGATAGAATTGAAAGTAGATCCAACCGGTCCTACCGCTTGATACAGTTCTTGCTACGAATCTGAACGATAGAATTGAAAGCTATACACTTTTTCACTATTTTCTTCAATTCATTCAGCAGTGTTTTTGAATCTGAACGATAGAATTGAAAGTTTCATATAACATATTGTATTCATCTTCGGTAAGTTTAATCACGAATCTGAACGATAGAATTGAAAGTTCATTTTTTGAGATAGAGCGTGGAAGGAAAGCCCCAGCCCGAATCTGAACGATAGAATTGAAAGTTAGTTTTTCTTTGTCTTCGTCTTTCACAAACATCAAAGCATGAATCTGAACGATAGAATTGAAAGCTTTTTATGGTGCTGGTTCTTCAAACAGTCGTAATACACAAAGAATCTGAACGATAGAATTGAAAGAGACGGTAGAGTCGAAGGCAGCTGCGGGGTTCAGGCTGTGGAGTTGGGGGAGC
>JAOAKQ010000062.1 GCA_026419835.1 Sulfolobales archaeon
GAATCTGAACGATAGAATTGAAAGTCCACGTCATATACTCGTATCCTGTCCACAGTTCTGTATTGCGAATCTGAACGATAGAATTGAAAGACTTGACTGCTGCATCAATATCAATTCTACCGTCAAGTGAAGGAATCTGAACGATAGAATTGAAAGAAAGTAGTGCTGCTATTGGAAATCATTGGCTACACACTGTATCCAGAATCTGAACGATAGAATTGAAAGCATCAAAACCACGCGTGTTCTGATGGGAAGATGGAAGAATGAGTACGAATCTGAACGATAGAATTGAAAGTCGCGATGCTGCCACATACTGATCGTTGATGTCTTTCTGTCCAAGAATCTGAACGATAGAATTGAAAGATCGAATTCTTCTTTTCTCTTTTCTAACATTTCCTCGAAAACATGAATCTGAACGATAGAATTGAAAGTAAAAAAAGAACCTCAAAACTTTTTAACCGCGAAACTAAAAAAAGAATCTGAACGATAGAATTGAAAGAAGATCTTATCCATAGACCTTCAATTCCCTTTAATATCTCCTTGAGAACCGATAGCGTGAATCTGAACGATAGAATTGAAAGCGCTCCATTTTCCGCGGTCCGATGTTATAGATTATGTCGTAGGGAATCTGAACGATAGAATTGAAAGCATCAGGTGTTGGAGATGTTGAGAACACTATATCTACTATTCTGGAATCTGAACGATAGAATTGAAAGAAGTTATTGACCTACTTCTAAAAACATATGAAGAAAAAACATATGAATCTGAACGATAGAATTGAAAGTATCAACTTAGATGACAGCCATAGGCGAAAACTGGGTCGGCCGGAATCTGAACGATAGAATTGAAAGGTAACAACTGCGACAGCGGCCTCGAGAACCAGCACGCTCTTTCTCGAATCTGAACGATAGAATTGAAAGTGCAATAAATCGAATTCATCTTCGCTAAGCTTAATCACACCATGAATCTGAACGATAGAATTGAAAGCGGTAGGTGTAGCGGACTGAGCCCCGTCCTGTCGGATATGAAGGAATCTGAACGATAGAATTGAAAGATGACTGTTTTTCTCCGTGCTATGCAGACGAACTACGATATTGCTGTCAGGAATCTGAACGATAGAATTGAAAGAGACGGTAGAGTCGAAGGCAGCTGCGGGGTTCAGGCTGTGGAGTTGGGGGAGC
>JAOAKQ010000063.1 GCA_026419835.1 Sulfolobales archaeon
ATAGAATTGAAAGCAACAATACAGTTAAATCAATGTAGTTGTATTCTTCAATCACTCTCGAATCTGAACGATAGAATTGAAAGTTCTCCTCAGTCTATATCTATACGCCATAGTTCTCAAGATATAGAATCTGAACGATAGAATTGAAAGTAAACGCGGGGGCCGGGGAAACATGACACGTGTGCGTTTCTTTGAATCTGAACGATAGAATTGAAAGCATTGAGAATATCTTCAATCACTCTCTCACCGCAAAGAATTCGGAATCTGAACGATAGAATTGAAAGTGAAGTGGTATGAATTTATAAGCATGATTATTGTCGGCGTGTTAGAATCTGAACGATAGAATTGAAAGGTGTTAACACTAATAATATATATGATGAGAAGTCCGGAATCTGAGAATCTGAACGATAGAATTGAAAGCAGCGGGTCTATTCCGGGCGAATTGATAGACTTTTCGAATATAGAATCTGAACGATAGAATTGAAAGTTTTGTCATATTGATACCATTGACACCGACATTTCTTTCATTGAATCTGAACGATAGAATTGAAAGTTGCGGCATTATCGCTGACTGAAACGTTTTGACCTCCTCAACTACTTGAATCTGAACGATAGAATTGAAAGTTTAAGGCTTGATTGTGTTTATGAACTTCAGAATTGTATCCACGAATCTGAACGATAGAATTGAAAGATGTACATTCCAAGCAGGACGTACAGCGCGGGTGTTACATATAGAGAATCTGAACGATAGAATTGAAAGATCCATGGCTCAGGTGATGGTGCTAACGCAGATATGAGGAATCTGAACGATAGAATTGAAAGATCATGATTATGTTCTCACCGTTGAGAATGCGCTGAAGACCGAAAGAATCTGAACGATAGAATTGAAAGTCTTTGTTCCATACCAACTGTCGCGGACTAGATAGACCTCTGAATCTGAACGATAGAATTGAAAGGAGGAGTGAGAAGCATGGATATCAAGAGGCAAGAGGAGTTGCTGAATCTGAACGATAGAATTGAAAGCACGACCCCCACGTGGTGTATCCGATTTCGACTGTCTCGGGGAATCTGAACGATAGAATTGAAAGCGGTAGGTGTAGCGGACTGAGCCACGTCCTGTCGGATATGAAGGAATCTGAA
>JAOAKQ010000064.1 GCA_026419835.1 Sulfolobales archaeon
CTGCATCTTTTCTTTCTCGTTGTAGAAAGAATCTGAACGATAGAATTGAAAGAGCGAATTTCGTTACAATTTTGTCAACAATTTCGTCGAATCGCTTTTTTCGCTCTTCCAGCATGAATCTGAACGATAGAATTGAAAGTTTCAACCTCAAAGGGCATTACAGCCGACTGGAATCTTCTAAGAATCTGAACGATAGAATTGAAAGTCACGGCCTTCACGGTCTGCATCTTTTCTTTCTCGTTGTAGAAAGAATCTGAACGATAGAATTGAAAGTGACTCTTAACGATCTTTGCATTAACTGGAAATTCAACGAACTGAATCTGAACGATAGAATTGAAAGTTACAGTATATCTACTAAGATTACACGCAGAAACTGTTTCTACGAATCTGAACGATAGAATTGAAAGAACGATTTGAAACGCGTTTGGCTCCGGCGTAGTTATTGTGAGAATCTGAACGATAGAATTGAAAGGAAACTTTATTGCAGTATGGAAATATTGGATACACAACAGAATCTGAACGATAGAATTGAAAGTCGTAAGTTCGGCGCTCGATTCTCCTCGGTCCGATATTGTAAGAATCTGAACGATAGAATTGAAAGTTTTTCTTTCGAAAAACTCAGCAATTTCCGTAAAGTCATTTAGAATCTGAACGATAGAATTGAAAGTTCTGATAATCTTTCCACCTAATCTTCTCTATTTTACTCTCCAGAATCTGAACGATAGAATTGAAAGCTATGTCATAAACTACTGTTTCTTCCACTTTTTTCACCTTCACGAATCTGAACGATAGAATTGAAAGCTCTTGTAACCGATCGCGTCAATCAACTTTCTTGGTAGAGAATCTGAACGATAGAATTGAAAGCAGGTCATCGAAGACACCTACGCCTTCTGGAGGAGGTGGGTGGTGGTGGGAATCTGAACGATAGAATTGAAAGTTTTCAGTTTTTAGTATTTTTCCACGCACTGGGAATTCGATATATTGAATCTGAACGATAGAATTGAAAGTGATCACCGTTTCAACTTCGGATGGCATCATCGCTGACTGAAAGAATCTGAACGATAGAATTGAAAGGTTCTAGTAAGGGCAGTGTTGAAGGAGGGATTGAAGTATAAAGAATCTGAACG
>JAOAKQ010000065.1 GCA_026419835.1 Sulfolobales archaeon
ACATAGAGAGGTGGGTAAATAAGCGTTACAATGTCTACTACCAGGTTCTACCTCTTGCTCAGAGGCCGGAGCAAGGGAGGGGAAGCGCTAAGGATGTTAAGGTAGGTGCATGGGTATTTGCAGATCTTGACTTCAAGGAAAACGTCAATAAAAAAGATTTTGAGGGTTGTAGGGAGGGGAGCGACCACGAGTTAGAGTGTTATTATGAAGAGGGTGGGAAGGTTATACATATCAAGAGGCCACCACTAACCCAAGTACTTGAAGATGTGAGATCTCGGTTAGATGAGCCAACACTTGTGGTTGACTCCGGAGCCGGTTACCACATCTACTTTAAACTGAAATATGAGGTGGATTCTCAAGTAATTTCCTCAATTTTGTGGTATGTTGTCGAGAAGCTTGGAGGCGATCCACAATCAAAAGATCTCGCACGTATTTTGAGGCTCCCAGGCTCAGTAAACCCAAGAGTGGGGAGGCTATGTAGAGTAATTTACGAATCATTAAATGAGTTAGACCCAGAAGAGCTAAGTCGAAAAATAGAGGCTGAAAAGGAAAAAAACTATAGTACAGCAGTAACAACACAAAAATTGAGGGAGTTAAACGACTCAGAGATCCTCAAAATTGTTGAATTGCTTAAAGACGCATATAAACCTGGTTATAGACAATCGCTTGTGCTATTTTTATCCGGGTGGATGGCTAAGGCTAACATCAGCCCGCTATCAGCTGTGAGAATAGTTAAGCACCTCTACGACTCGACACAAGATCAAGATCCCCTTAGGACTCGATTGAGTGCTGTGGTCTACAGTTATAAGAAAGCTGGTGTTGATGTTGATGCCTTCGCCAGTGAGATTGAGCAAATAGCTGGCTCAAAACCATACGGGCTTGAGAAGGAGATCAGTGAGGAGGAGGTTAAGGGGAGGAGCGGGCTACAGGAAATATTTGAGGACGTAATTGGTGAGGAGAGGGCTCTAGCGGTTATCCATGAGTTATCTGAAATACTTCAAACGCTTTCACCATATAAAGACTCGGTAATCGAGCTCGTTGACTATGAGAAACAGCTATACGC
>JAOAKQ010000066.1 GCA_026419835.1 Sulfolobales archaeon
ATGAAATGGTGGTGAAGTGGTGGCATGGGGGGAAAGACTAACAAGCTTCTTCGAATCACCCATGGGGAGGTTCATAAAGGGCGTAATCAAGATTAGTCTCGCGGGCTTTCTATTTACAGTCGTTGGCAGCTTAGTCAACGCTCTTCCGCCCGACCCAGTCATCAACAATCAGACCATCCCCATAAAGTTGATTATCACGCTGATCGTGTCGTTTTTCCCGATAGCGTACCTTATTTCCGCATTGAAGGACTTGGGTGTTGAGCTATGATACTTAAGCTTTCAGCACTATTATCGATACTAAACGTAGTAGATGCGGTTCTCACGAAGATTGGTCTCGATAGAGAGATTGTGTATGAGACTAACGCCTATGTAATTTCACTACATAGGCAGGGGGTGCTGCTACCAATAAAATTTTTAATGTCTGCTGTGGTTCTTGGGCTAGGGCTTGGTTTCTACTATCTAACTAGACGTCTAGAAAGGAAGAGCGTGCTGGTTCTCGAAGCCGCTGTCGCAGTTGTTACAGCTATTGTCGCAGGAATGTACGCGTTCGCAGTCCTCAACAACGTCATATATCTTATGCACTGGATCTGGGGGTTTCAATGAAGAGAGTAGTTAGAAATCTACTAATATCGATATTGGTTCTCATCTTCTACTTTATCATATTGATACCATTGACACCGACGTTTCTTTCGTTTGTAGATGTCTTTGTCGACAGCAACAAACATATGTTCATGATACCGACAACTGTATTCAAACACGTTGTAGAGAATGGAAGCGTGAGAGTGATTGAAGAATACAACTACATTGATTTAACGATTCTACTGAAGTTCGTGATTCGATTCATAGTCTACGTCGCTTTACCAGTTCTAATCATGTTCTCACCGTTGAGAATCCGATAATCCGATAACCGAAAAGTTTAAATTTGTTTTTTAGAATACTACTAGGGGCTGGGGAACCCACACCACACCTGAATCTGAACGATAGAATTGAAAGAAACGCACACGTGTTTTCCCCGGCCCCCGCGTTTCTACTTCTATATAGAA
>JAOAKQ010000067.1 GCA_026419835.1 Sulfolobales archaeon
CAGATTCCCGTTCGAAGCGATTTCAATATACGTATCGCCTCTTGCGGCAGTCTTTCAATTCTATCGTTCAGATTCTCTACTTTTAGTTTCGTGGTTAATAAATCTTGTTCTTTTTTTTACTTTCAATTCTATCGTTCAGATTCGAAGAGAAAGGAGAAGAAAGAGAAGAGGAAGGAGAAGTGCTTTATAACGTCTTTCAATTCTATCGTTCAGATTCATCAGTAACCAACGAAGTGCTGGGTGAGGAGGAGTGACCGAGGAACTTTCAATTCTATCGTTCAGATTCATAATTTTTTCAAGATCAGACACTACTGCGTAAATCAATTTCTTTCAATTCTATCGTTCAGATTCCACTGTTGTTAAAACTACTGGACAGCATCGAAGATAGAAAACTTTCAATTCTATCGTTCAGATTCCGGTACACGTACATATGTGGTGCAATATCTATGCGTCTAAAACTACCTCTTTCAATTCTATCGTTCAGATTCGGTACCTTACCGGGTCAGAATAGTAGATATAGTGTTCTCAGCAGCTTTCAATTCTATCGTTCAGATTCTGTCGCGGTACCCTTTATGGGGGAAGCGAGCCTCACGTTCAACCTTTCAATTCTATCGTTCAGATTCTTGGATCAAGAAAGATCAAGCGTAGAATAGATGAAAATAGCATTGCTTTCAATTCTATCGTTCAGATTCTGATGGTATACCATCGGGTATACCATCACCGACAAATGACTTTCAATTCTATCGTTCAGATTCTTCGTGACACACTATCTGTTCATTAAATGCGGATTTAGAGGCTTTCAATTCTATCGTTCAGATTCTTGAAAGAACTAAAAAAGGTCGTAGTGAACTGCATAAAAGACCTTTCAATTCTATCGTTCAGATTCAAGTCTATCAATTCGCCGGGGATTGATCCGCTTTGGTTGACTTTCAATTCTATCGTTCAGATTCAGAAGTTCTGTAGGGGGTGAGGTTGTCTATGGCTGAGTTGTTACTTTCAATTCTATCGTTCAGATTCTCGGACAA
>JAOAKQ010000068.1 GCA_026419835.1 Sulfolobales archaeon
CCCCCAACTCCACAGCCTGAACCCCGCAGCTGCCTTCGACTCTACCGTCTCTTTCAATTCTATCGTTCAGATTCCTGGACTGGTTTCTGGGATGTTCGTGTTGTCGCGCCGTCATGTTGTCTTTCAATTCTATCGTTCAGATTCTACAAATTTATAAAAACCATAAATAGCGACACGGCGAAAAAAATGCTTTCAATTCTATCGTTCAGATTCATTGTATAGACTTTATCGATGAAGACATCAACAAATTGATAAATACTTTCAATTCTATCGTTCAGATTCCTAAATTCAACCTCCACGGTATTCTATGCTCTATAACTATACTCTTTCAATTCTATCGTTCAGATTCATTCTATAGAGTTACACCGAGACGCCGCAGCGCTGAGATGAACTTTCAATTCTATCGTTCAGATTCTGAAGAGGGGTGTGTTTAGGAGGGAGGTGTATTCAGTTGACCTTTCAATTCTATCGTTCAGATTCAGAAGAAAGAGAAGAGAGATGGGAATATCTCGAAGTGCTTTACAATACCTTTCAATTCTATCGTTCAGATTCAAGATTTTCAGCGATAATGCCCTCTGAGCTTGAAGCTGTTATCACTTTCAATTCTATCGTTCAGATTCATCACTCTTCTGCAACGTTGTCGACCACCTCGTGAAGTATCTTCTCTTTCAATTCTATCGTTCAGATTCCGAAGGTCACACTTAAGCATCCTATCGGAACTGGGAGTACCGCTCCTTTCAATTCTATCGTTCAGATTCAAACCCCGAATCAAACTAGAGTAATATATGAAGATGGGAATACTTTCAATTCTATCGTTCAGATTCAAAGGTGCAGATACGACTAGAGGTCAAGTATAGACCAAGTGAAGACTTTCAATTCTATCGTTCAGATTCGTGAAAAAGTACGGATTGGAGAAGTACAGGGCGTGGGCCGAACAGCTTTCAATTCTATCGTTCAGATTCCCGGCACAGTGATCCAGGTACCTTACCGGGTCAGAATAGCTTTCAATTCTATC
>JAOAKQ010000069.1 GCA_026419835.1 Sulfolobales archaeon
GAGTTCTTTTAATCATCCATTTCAATTCTATCGTTCAGATTCTACGGGTGTAACCCGTGTACACCCATACCCAAAACCAAACCCCTTTCAATTCTATCGTTCAGATTCCTCCACCTAAAGATCCTGTCCTTGAAGAGTAGGGCGTTTTTCTCCTTTCAATTCTATCGTTCAGATTCTCGGCATAATCAAACTCACAGAAGATGAATTTGATACACTGTACTTTCAATTCTATCGTTCAGATTCATATGGTGTTCAGGAGGATGGAGGAAGAAGAACTAATAGAATTTCTTTCAATTCTATCGTTCAGATTCTGACAAAATGACAAGATGGGACAAAGGGATTGATTTTGAAACGACTTTCAATTCTATCGTTCAGATTCATCTCTCTAATTACAAGGGAGATAAACGACATAGTAGATAACCTTTCAATTCTATCGTTCAGATTCCTTTACAATATCGGATCAAGACGTATCGAGCGCCTAACCTATAACTTTCAATTCTATCGTTCAGATTCAAGATGTGAGGAGGAAAATAGGGGTTCCAAGCATTGTGGTTGACTCCTTTCAATTCTATCGTTCAGATTCTTGCGGAAGTGCTACTATGCTATTTTGTTGACACAATTAGCGAACTTTCAATTCTATCGTTCAGATTCTATGGAGAGACATTGTTTGTTAGATTGGAAAGCGTTGATGAGTTCACTTTCAATTCTATCGTTCAGATTCTTCAAAGCGTTGTCAAAGATGTACATATCAATGAATTTTTGAACCTTTCAATTCTATCGTTCAGATTCAGAAAAAGAGAAGAATGGGAGTATTTTGAGACAATATATAACGTCTTTCAATTCTATCGTTCAGATTCCCGGCGTGTAACTATACATGCACAGATGAAACAGGGTGGGTATACCTTTCAATTCTATCGTTCAGATTCCGTTGAAAGAATTAAAGAAAGTAGTGAAGAGCTGTATCGAGCTTTCAATTCTATCGTTCAGATTCAAAACGTTAAG
>JAOAKQ010000006.1 GCA_026419835.1 Sulfolobales archaeon
AGATGTGTATAAGAGACAGCTGCCTAGAGCTAGAGCTAGAAGAGCTACCGAATCTCCAGTTACGTCAGCGGTGTTTTCAGCTATAGTTGCTAGAAGTGCTGGGTGGGACTTCTCTCTAGACTTCACCAGCGCGTCGAGTAGGACGAGTAGGTTTACGGAGAGCGAGGTAGCGATCAGTACTAGCGATACGTTCGATACTTCTATAACTGGGTACTCGAGCTTCCTCAATCCCTCGCTCACGGCATTGTAGAGCAGGTAGGTCGCAGCGAATAGAACCGCAGCAAACCCGGCGACGTACACAGTCCTACCGTAGCCAAAGGGGTACCTAAGCGATGGCTTGAGTTTGAGCGAGAGCGTTCCTACGAGAATTAGAGCTGAGAATATTAGGTCGGCTAGTGAGTGAAATAGTGTTGCGTTAACTGATGCAGAGTTGGAGTTAACACTAGCCAAGTACTTGAGTAGAACCAGCAGCACATTAGCTGCGAACCCGACGTATATCGGTCTCAACTCGTACCATAACGTACTAGCGGAAACAGCCTATAAGCGTATATGAAAACTTCGGGTAGAAGTCCTAAGGCGGTTCTCTAAATGTTTAGCCGGTTGAAATCTAATCTCCCTTCTCCGCCTTGAACTTTTCTCTTAGTGCTGCCTGAGCGGCCGCTAGTCTAGCGATAACTACTCTGTATGGTGAGGCACTTACGTAGTCTAGCCCGGCTTTATTGAAGAACTCTATCGACTTCGGATCTCCCCCGTGCTCACCGCATATCCCTACTTCAAGACTCGGGTTGGATTCCTTTCCTTCTCTCACCGCTATCTCAACCAGTCTTCCAACGCCGTAGGTATCTAGAGTCTCGAACGGGTTCTCCTTGAGCACCTCGAACTCTAGGTACTGAGGTAGGAACTTGTTTTCAGCATCGTCTCTACTAAAGCTGAACGTTGCCTGAGTTAGGTCGTTCGTTCCGAAGCTGAAGAAGTCTACCTCTCTAGCTATTTCGCGTGCCGTTAGGCAGGCTCTAACCGTCTCGACCATCGTACCGACCTTGACATCGAGCTTCACACCATACTCCCTCTTAACGTCTTCTAGAGCTGGTACTATAGCTTTCCGCTTAACGAAACGTATTTCGTTAATGTGAGCTACTTGAGGAACCATTATCTCGAGGATCGGGTTACCGCCCTCCAACTTCAGCTCGGCAGCGGCTTCGACCATAGCTCTAGCTAGGTAGTAGTAGATCTCCGGGTGAGTGACTCCTACTCTCACGCCTCTATGACCTAGCATTGGGTTGTGCTCTTTAAGTACTGAAACTCTCTTGTAGAGCCACTCTAAGTACCTAGCTCTCTCTTCCAGCTTCGAGACCTCGGCGCTAGCACTTCCAGCTTTCGCTGAGGTTATAGCTGCTCTCACTTCGTAAAGTTCCCTAATGACTTCCTCGGGCGCTGGTAGGAATTCGTGTAGTGGTGGGTCTATTAACCTAATAACTACCGGTAGGCCGTCCATGATCTTCAGCATCTCCTTGAAGTCGGACCTGATCATCTTAGATAGCTCTCTCAAGTATCTTTCTCTTTCCTCTCTACTTTCAGATAGAATCACCTTTCTGAGAAGCTCCAGCCTCTCCGGTTTTCTAAACATTCTCTCTATTCTTAGAAGACCTATACCCTCAGCACCGAACTTTCTAGCTATTAAAGCGTCCTCAGGTACGTCAGCATTAGCTCTAACACCTAGCTTTCTAAATCCGTCAGCCCAAGTCAGCAGCTCCTCTAGCTCCCCCTTGACTTCCGGAGCTACCGTGGGTACCTCACCTAGGTAGACACTCCCGGTATTCCCATCTATAGTTATCCAATCACCCTCTCTAACAACTACACTACCAACCGCGAAGGACCTGCTCTCGTAGTCGATCTTGATGGACTCAGCACCCACGACAGCCGGCTTACCTATACCTCTAGCAACAACGGCTGCGTGAGACGTTAAGCCGCCTCTAGCCGTCAGTATACCGACCGATGCGTAGAAGCCGTGTACGTCGTCCGGCTTGGTTTCAACTCTAACCAGTATGACCCTCCTACCCTTCTTAGCCCACTCAACGGCCGTGTCCGGGTCGAAGACCGCTTGACCGCCGACAGCTCCGGGGGATGCAGCTAGACCTTTAGCTATGGGTGCTGCCTTAACCTTGGGGTCTATCATTGGGTAGAGAAGCTTGAGGACGGCTTCGGGAGATACCTTGAGGACGGCTTCCTCCTTACTGATAATCCCCTCCTTAGCCATGTCGACAGCCGTTCTTACTCTAGCTAGAGGAGTCATCTTAGCCGCTCTATTCTGGAGGAAGTAGAGCCTACCTCTCTCAATCGTGAACTCAATATCCATTACGTCCTTGTTTATCTTCTCAAGATTCTTACCGGCTTCGATCAGCTGCTCGTAGAGGTGGGGCATCGATGCCTTGAGCTCGTCCAGACTAAGCGGCGTTCTTATACCTGCGACTACGTCCTCCCCCTGAGCGTTAGGTAGGAACTCTCCGTACGGTACGTTACTACCGCTAGCCACATCTCTAGTAAAGTAGACACCGGTCCCGGAGTCCCACCCCATGTTTCCGTAGACCATGGTGACTACGTTAACTGCCGTGCAGTCGGCTACGTCGGGCGTTATCTTGTTAGCTATTCTGTAGAATATGGCCCTCGGATTCATCCAGGACCTGAACACGGCCTTAATCGCTAGCTCCAGCTGCTTCATAGGGTCTTGCGGGAACTCACCCCAGCTCTCCCTGATGACCTTCTTGTAATCCTCCACGAGCTTCTTTATGTAGTTAAGGGACTCGCTCCACAGTCCCGGGGCTACGTCTCTGGGTGGTTGAGCGTCTAGTCTGAGACTGTACTTGGGGTAGACCTCTCTTATAGCGTTCAACTCATCCGAGTACTTCTCAGCGGCAACGCGCTTGAACTCCTCGTCAGCTCTGGAGAACGCCTCGTCGAACAGCTTCTCACTTACTCCGAGAACTATGCGCCCGAACATCTGCAGAAATCTCCTGTAGGCGTCGTAAGCAAACCACTCGTTACCTGAAGCTCTAGCCAGCGCCTTGACTACCTCGTCGTTCAGCCCGAGGTTCAGCACTGTGTCCATCATACCGGGCATCGATACGGCAGCTCCAGACCTAACTGAAACGAGTAGGGGCACCCTCTCCACATCACCGAACCTCTTCCCGGAAGCTTCCTCGAGCCACCTCATGTACTCTCCAACCTGCTCCATCAAACCGCTGGGTAGGTCTAGGGAGTCTATGGCGCTCCACGCTCTCTTAATGAGCTCATCTCTAACCGCCGGCGGAGGATTGCGCTCCAGTTCCTTAACAACCAGGTCTATCTCGGCCTTCCTAGGAGCGTAGAACTCTCGGCAAGCTTCCGTAGTTATGGTAAATCCCGGGGGTACCGGTAGGCCCATCTGAGTCATCTGAACTAGCGAGGAGCCTTTTCCTCCCAGTAGCTTCTTATCTCTCCAATCGCCTTCGTGAAACGTGTAGACGTACTTCTTCACAGTCACCAGCTACCTCACCAATACTGAAATACCGCGAAGTTTTAAATCGACTTACCCCACTCTACGCCTTAAATTCAGCTCCTACCTACCGGTACCTCTAGCTATATTCACTCGAACTAACTAGGAGATGCGGGGAGTGTCGTGAGGGGTGCGTACCACGTAGCACTACATGCGTACTACGCTCTACTATACCTAGCGTTTCTATACGGAGATAGGTTTGTTGCCTCAACCAACTCGCTAGACGAGTTTCTGAAGTTCTTGGAGTCTCTGGCTCAGCTAGAGGTAGTTCTAGCCCTCCTCGTCTTCATGGACATAGCCAGAGCGCCCGACTGCGATATATCGTGTAGAAGCACCGTACTCGGATTTCTAGCCCACATACCGGTCAAGCCCTTCCTAAGGTCTCACAGAGGGTGGTACCACTCCCTGTGGGCAGCTACGTACGTATCCGCCGCTAGTTCAGCCATAGTAGCCGCAGCGGCGTACTCACTTAGAGCTACCGTAGGCCTACTGAGCGATCTCTCCGTACGCAGGCTAGCCGCCGTAGTGTTTTCCTCGTCCCTACTCTCCTATGCGCTGCACCTGGTTGAGGATAGCTTAACCAGGAGAGGCATTGACTGGTTCGGAACTAAGATCAGAGGACCTGCGGTAACCGGTAGGTCGGACCTCTACTACACGGTAGTTCTCGTAGCTCTATCCGCATCTACGCTGCTGCTAGTGTACATGGTAACGGGTACTTTAAGTACTTCCTCGCTCGCTGGAGGCGCTGCACTCGCAGCTACCTACGCACTCCTAGTGCTATCGAGGAGGCGCTGAGGCTATAATACTGCTGAGTGACGATATCTTGGAGATTTGTTGTGCCCAGGTACCCCATTGACTACCTGGATAGAAAACCTCTGGGAAGGTCTGGCGAGTTCGTTAGCGCCATAGGGATTGGAACTTGGGGGATTAGAAATGAGGAGAAAGCTGTGGAGGCCCTCGTACGCGCAGTGGAGCTGGATTTGAATTTAGTAGATACAGCTGAAATGTACGGTAGCGGTAGAGCTGAAGAGCTCGTAGGTAGGGTCGTTAGAGAAGTGGGGAGGGAGTCCATCTTCATAACGACCAAGCTGTACCCACACAGATTTCGAGACCCGGAGAGAGCCGTTAGAGCGGCCGAGGCGAGTCTGCGTAGACTCGGGGTGGGACACGTAGACCTAGTCCTCATACACTGGCCCGACGACCTAGCACCCATCAGAACCCAGGTCAGGTCTCTGGAGGCCATAGCTGAGCGCGGATTTACTCGCTACGTAGGGCTCAGCAACTTCAGCCTCCGGCAGATGAAAGAAGCTGTGGAGTCAGCAGCGAAGTTCGAGATTGTCGTTAACCAGGTTAAGTACAGTATTCTAGATAGGTCTATTGAGAAGGACCTCCTAAATTCGTGCCTAGATCTTGGAGTAACGGTAATAGCCTACAGCCCCCTGGAGAGAGGAGCCGTCGTAAACGCTAAGCTAGTTAAGGACTTCGCACTCAAGTACGGTAGAACCCCCGCTCAGGTAGCTCTAAACTACCTCATTTCCAGACCTCGAGTAGTCGCTGTACCGAAATCTGAGAGAGTAGAGCGCATTGAGGAATTCAGAGGATCTACTGGGTGGAGGCTTAGACCTGAAGACATCGAGTACATCGAGAGATCGGGCTACTGAGTCCAGTTCCTCTCTAGTTCCTCGAGGGTTTCACAGTAGTATATATAGAGTTCTCAATCGAAGAAGCACTACGGTGGTGCGATGTCGGTACTCCGCAGTCGGGTATTCTACCTACTGCTAGTTACTGTAGTAGCGCTATCCAGCATACCTCCAGCTGTAGTAGCTATAGCGCAAGCTGAGTCCGCTGACGGCAGAGCTAGAGAGCTTCTAGAAGCGGTTTCAGCTACTGTAGCTAGGCTGAGAGAGATGGGTGTTAACGTATCTAAAGCTGAGGAACTACTAGCGAGAGCGCGGGAAGCTCTCGAAGGAGGTGATGTAGGTAGAGCTAGAAGCCTGGCCTTGCTAGCGCTAGTAGCTGCCGGTTCGAAAGCCCGCGAGACTCTAGCAACTCTAAGACCGGTTGCCGCTGGCGTCTTAGTAGAGGTTGCCGCTTTAAAGAAATTAGTGAAGGAACTTGGATACGCTGAGCTGGAGTTGAGGATTAGAGAAGCTGAGGAGCTGTACTCTAAAGGATTAGTAAACGAGTCGGTTAAGGTACTTAGAGAAATTAGAGAAGCCATCAGATTCGCTCAGGAGAAACTAAGGAAAACTATCGTAGTCAGAGCTAGAACGGAGGTTGAGGCAGCTCTAAGAACGAAAATTACCGAGGAGAAGTTAGCTGAGGAATTAGCGAGAACTCTTAGAAAAGCTGAGAATCTCTCAGCTATTGGAAAAACTTTAAGAGCTGTTAGAGCTTATGAAAAACTTAGAGGTAAGGTCAACATTTCGATCAGCGAGCTCGATAAGGACCTGGCCAATCTAAGTGAGAAGTCCGCGGCTTTTCTCCGCGCTAAGCTCGGGAACGTACTTGATGAGGTGACCGCTCACCTAAGACCTCTAGGGCTCGTCGAGTCTGTAAAAGCTAAGATACGCTTCATTGAGAAGCTCAGAGGTAGACTCCCCGAAGATCTGAAGCCTGTAGCTGGTAGACTTGTAGAAGCTCTAGTAGAGCTCAGTAAAGCAGTTGCCAGAATGCTGAAATGCGAAGAAGACTACGTTGAGCTACTTAAAGAAGTTCAGGCTACGCTGGCCGATATTCTTAGAGAACTGAGCGCTAAGCTACCGCCGAGGGTTTTGCCCGTACATCAGAAAGGTTCCGAAGTGGCTGATGTAGTGCTGCTCTACGCTGTAGCTAAGTGGAGCTACGTCATGGCGAACTCCCTGCAGAGAATTGTTGTCTGCCCGGAGGTAGGGAGCGAAGTAGTATTTAAAGGAATTGTCGTGGGAACTGGGAATCAAACACTAGCATTCGGTACGATGAAAACGCCGAAGTTAGTTCCCATAGAACCAGTGTACATCGAAGACATAGACCTAAAGCTTCCGAGAATAGCTATCGCGAGAATGGGTATATTTATTCTAGACCTGGGTAAGTTAGAGAACGTCTCGCTATCGGTAGGGGATGTAGTGCGCTGCGTAGGCAGGTACCTAGGCTATAGAGAGTCAGATAAGTACCCAACTATAGAAGTGCGCGAGCTATGGAAATTAGTTCAAGTCGAGAAACTAGTTGAAGACTAAAGATTAGAGGTAGTGGGAATACGCACGTTTTCTTTAAACTTCTCTCAACGTGTTCCTCTAGCGCGCTCTACCTGCGGAGCGCTTGTAGAGGCTGGGTAGCTTATAACTCCATCCCCAACTCTCTTCCAGGTGGTCTGAGTGGGTTTGAAGAAAGAGAAGTACGTGTATATCGAGATAGCTCCCGAGAGTTTTGTTAAAGCTAGGGTAATTAAGAGTAGAGCTGATGATAGTCCTAGGAAGTACCGGGTAGTAGCGAGAGCTACCGATCGAGTTCCGCAGACGGCAAAAATAGTTAAGCTGGAATCCCTCCCAGAGGCCGTTAGAAGAGAGGTAATCGAGCAGATCTCTCGGTAGTACTTTCGTAGATAGGTCTTTCTATCCCTGGAGCTCAGACCGGCTTAACCTAGTCTAGACCTAGTACGCCTAGCCTAGATAAAAGATAAAACGTGTTTTATTACAAGTATTTAGTTTCTTTGCGAAATCAATTAATGGTGGTTGAAATGAATAAGTTTGCGGAAGGAATAGTAACCGCTTTAATTACCCCCCTATCGAAGAGTGGCGAACTTTGCGTTGAGTGCTTAGATTCTCTACTGGGTTTTCAGATAGGTAGGGGTGTTAGCGGTCTCTTCCTGACAGGAACGTACGGTGAGGGAGTAATTCTACCTCGGAGAGTGAAGGAAGAGGTCTATAGGAGAGCTCTCGAACTCGCAGGCTCCAAGATCTACCTACTACCGCACGTAGGAACTGCCGATATAGAGGCAGTCGTAAGTCTAGCTAGAGCGGCTCGAGACGTGGGCTACGAAGCCGTTAGTACTCTCGGCCCTATATACCACAAGCCGACTAGAAGAGGGTTAGTAGAGTACTTCGAGTACGTAGCAACTAAGGCTGACGTGAAGGTGGTTATATACAACAATAAGGGCCGGCAGGGGTACAACATATCTCCAGACGACTTTGAGGAGATAGTTAGGAACGTTCCGCACGTAATCGGTCTCAAAGATACGAGCTACGACGTGGACCAGATGCTCGAGTACTACGAGAGGTTCGGGTCCAGGTACCTAATTGCCGGTGCTGGAGACTCGCTACTCTTCTACACATTCGCGCTCGGTATTCCGCTCCACATTTGCGGTATTTCCAACGCCCTCCCGGAGCTCGCAGTA
Source organism: Sulfolobales archaeon (assembly GCA_026419835.1). Lineage (GTDB taxonomy): Archaea > Thermoproteota > Thermoprotei_A > Sulfolobales > NBVN01 > DRZP01. The sequence continues at coordinate 7,905 of JAOAKQ010000006.1, forward strand.
GAGCTCTATAGAAGCGTTTCTAGAGGCAACTTGAAGAGAGCTTTAGGACTCCAGTACTCCATACTGAAGATACGGAAGGTCGTTAACAAACTAGGGGTTGAATCTCAGGTAGTTCTAAGAGAGGTACTGAAGTGGAGAGGTCTGGACTTAGGCTACCCACCGGTAGCTCTCAGAGCTAGTCTAGACGCTAAGGTCTTAGAAGACCTGAGGAAGACTGTAGAGGCCGTGTACTCCGAGCAGCTCGGTGCGAAGCTGTGAATGGCGGTAGCTCGATCAGGATAGCTGTAGTGAATTCGAAGTCATTCGGACTCTACACCGACGCTATAGAGAGGCTGAGTAGAGTAGGTTCCGTGACCAGAGTCGAGGTACCTAAGGATATTCACGGCATAGAGCTAGCTGAAAAACTCAGAGGGTACCACGTAGTCGTAGCTAGTGTAACCCCCAAGTACAGCGCAGAGTTCTTCGAGAAGAACGAGGATGTAGCCCTAATCGTTAGACATGGAATAGGTTACGACAACATAGATACCGAGGCTGCCTACAGATACGGAGTGACAGTATCTAGAGTTCCCGGCTGGCGTGAGAGGGAAGCGGTTGCCGAACACACGGTAGCTCTAATGCTATCGGCACTTAGATACGTAGCTCGGTCAGCTCAAGCGGTTAGAGAAGGAAAGTGGGGCGATAGAGCTAGGTTTCTGGGGAGGGAGTTGAGCAGTCTTACGGTGGGTGTTGTAGGTTTAGGAAATATTGGGTCGAGAGTAGCTGAGATACTATCGAAGGGGTTCGGTTCGAAGATAGCGGTCTACGACCCATTCATACCTAGGGAGAGAATAGAGGGATTGGGGTATGCTTACGCTAGTAGTCTAGAAGAACTCGTAAAGGTCTCTGACGTAGTAACTCTCCACGCACCTCTAACGAGTGACAACTACCACATGGTAGATAGGAAAGTCCTAGCAGCGGCTAAGGACGGTGTAGTTATCGTAAATACGGCCCGAGGTGAGCTGATCGATACTGAAGCCTTAATTGAGTACATAGAACTAGGTAAGGTGAGGGCCGTAGCTCTAGATGTCGTTGAGGGGGAGCCCATAGGTGCGGACCACCCACTACTGAAGTACGGTAACGTGATAGTCACTCCACACATAGCGGCATACACAGAAGAAGGAGTTAGAGGTATGGATGAAGCGGTTGTGGAAGCAATACTGAACTTCATAGAAGGTAAGCCTATAGATGGGGTAGTCGTTTCTCCGAAAAACCCGAGGAGAGTTAAGGTATAGTGACCGATACCGCTTAGATAGGCCGGATCTCTACTCAAAACTTTTCTCAGCATCATAAACCTAAAGCTGTACTTCGAAGTAGTAGTGACTGCGTAGCCGCACTCCGCTCAGACCTCGGCGTGGATTTGACTAGTGGGGACCGCAGGAAGTTAAATCTCTAGCTCACTGTTCTAGCGGATACTGCGGTGAGTGCTAGTACTGAGTGCGATTGGGAGGAGATACTTGCTGAGATAAGGAGGTCCATGTCGGTTGATAGCTCTAGTGAAGCTCTAATACCGTCTATTCGCGATAGCAGGGTCTCCGAGCTCATCTCTAGGTTCAGAGAGTGCTTCATACTCGACATCTTGAAGCACGAACTCGAGGAAGCTGGGCAGTGGCTTAAGTACGTTGACTCAGAGCTGGAGTTCTTAGTGAAGAAGTACAAACTCTCGGGCTTCAGCTTATCGAGAGAGTTTAAGTCTTTCAAGGAAGACCCCCTATCTCACTTAAAGAAGAAGGTATTCATATACGTCTACGACTACGCTCGAGGGAAGATCGGGCTCAGAGACCTCGTAAAGAAGTGCTCATCAGCAGCCTACACATCGCTTAGAACCAACATGAGGTCGTCGTACCAGGTCTGGGGGTTCGCGGCTATACTGAACTACCTATCTGAAGAAGGGTTCACCGTGCACTTCCCGGAGCACAGGTACTTAACGATCGATAGAGCCGGTAAGCAGAAGACCGGTAGAATACCTCCAAACATAGTCCTCTTCAATCCGAAGAGGGGCTTCATAAGCTTCTTCTACGAAGCTCCGAGACCCCTATCCTGGGAGGATAGCGAGGACCTTCAGGCCGTCTGGTCTCTGTACACTACTCTCAGACCGGATGTACTCATCTACTCCGGTAAGGTTATGGATATAGTGAAGCTCGGCTCCTACCCACCGGTTAAGAAACCGGACGTGCTGGTGGAGTTTAAGGAGCTTACCGACTGGTACGACCGCTCCAGGGACCTCAAGAGTTACTTCAAGAAGACACCTCTAACCGCTGAGGAGTGGAGGAGTAAGTGGCTTGGAGGACTCTACACAGGCCTAGCTGACGCTCTCGGAGTAAAGAAGAGTGAGATTAAGAGGAGTGTCGAGGAGGGAAGGTCTCTCAGAATTAAGGAGCATAAGCTAGTTCAACTCTACAACTCTCTCTACAAGCCGAGGAAGGCTCTCCTAGTTTCAAGAGCGGTGGTGCCAGCCACCATAAAGTCGGAACTCGAGAGCTCCGGTGTTGAGGTCGTTGACGACGTAGGCTTCGATAGAAGTAGGCTGAAGCCCGTTGCTGAAGCTATCGAGAAGTTCGGGTCGTTCCGGGGGGCTGACTACGTCAGCATAGACCTTCCGGTGGAGACCGTCGTTAGGTTAGCTGAATTCGCTGAGAGTGCTGGACTCGGAGATATTTCAGCTGCGATCGATGAACTACTCAGAAGGTCTAGCTCTAGGTGAGCTGAGCTCTAGAGAGTCTTCAGCACTCCCCTAGCGGCTAGTATACCCGTTATAGCCGCTCCGTTTATACCTCTCGAGAGACCGACACCGTCCCCAGCTGCGAAGAGCCCTCTGACACTGGTCTGCATCCAGTCATCAACAACGGCCCGCACACTGTAGAACTTTATCTCCGGTGCGTAGACTAGGTTCTGCGGTGAGGCTAGTCCGGGGAGCATGTCGTCCAGTCTTTCAATAGATTCAACAACGTCCGTAACCACTCTATAGGGTAGAGCCATACCTATATCACCGGGTGTCACGTCTTTTAGAGTGGGCTCCACGGAGCTTCTATCTATTCTCGACCAGGTACTCCTCCTACCGGATACTAGGTCCCCGAGTCTCTGTATTAGAGGCTTACCACCACCGAGCTTCGTAGCTGTCATAGCTATCTGCCTTCCGTACTCTATGGTATCCTCCAGAGGGTCTGTGAGCTGGACTGTTACTAGGAGAGCTAGGTTGGTGTTCTTAGACTTAAGCTCTCTGTAGGACATGCCGTTAACTGCGACGTAGCCGTTGTATCTCTCAGCAACTACGAAACCCCTCGGATTCACGCAGAAGGTTCTGACCTTGTCGTCGTACGTCTTAGTGTACATTATTATCTTAGGATCCTCAATTACAGAGACCAGGGGCTCCATAACGTAGTCCGGGACCTCGAGTCTTACACCTACGTCGAGTGGACCCGGTACTGTCTGTATTCCCAGCCTTTTCGATATCTCAGAAAACCAGGCAGCTCCGGACCTACCTGGTGATAGAACGACTCTCAAAGCTTCAACAACTCCGCGATTAGTTGAGAGTCTGAACTTCTCCCCAGCTGGCTCCACGTCTAGCACGGTTGTTTCAGTAAGTATCTTCACTCCGTTAATAGCGAGGTAGTCGGTGAACTTCGCGGTGAACTCCACGCTCTCCTCAGTACCTAGTCTTCTCTGGGGCGGGGCTATCAGCTTAGCACCAGCTTTAGCGGCCCTCCTCTCCCACTCCTTAACTAGCTCTGAGCTCGGTACTTTGAGTGTCTCATCTGAAACACCGAACCTCCTCAGTATGCTATCCAGGTACCTGATCATCTCTTCAGCTCTGCTGTAGCTCTTCAGTAGAACGGCCAGGTCTCCCCCAACCTGGGGGTGTAGGTTTATAGCACCACTACTAAAGAGACCGGCACCTCCAACACCGTAAAGTACATTGCACGGTCTACAACCAGCGCAGGTAACGCCGAGTTCTCTAGAGCTATGCGCTGATATAAGTGGGCAAACTCTGTACCTAACATCCTTACCAGCATCAACAACCACTACATTGCTAACTCCGCGCTCTACGAGTTCGTACGCAGCGAAGAGCCCTGCGGGACCCGCACCTACGATAGCTACATCAAAGAACTTCACTTCTCACCACCCAGATAGACCGCGTCTTCAACCTCCTCCCCAGTACCGAGGAGTACTACCGGAACCTTCAGCGCGGACTCAACCTCGTCAACCCAGCTCTTCACTCTTCCCGGAAGTTTGGATGGGTCCTTTAAGCCCCTAACTTCCGGGAAGAGAGTGTCTACCTTAGTTATAGCTACAGCCGTAGCGGAGTTCAGTACCACCGCCTTCCTAGCCAGTTCGAGATCGAACGGTGCTACTCTTCTAGGTCTGCCGGTAACCGTTCCGTACTCGATCCACCCGAGCTTATAGGCTTCTTCAAAACTTATCTCTCCTCTAAGAGGTCCTGGACCGACTCTCGTAACGTAGGACTTGAAGACGACGATCACGTCACCAACTCTCTTAGGGCCTATCCCGACCTCGGAGAGGAACGCCGATGCTGTAGTGTCTCTGCTCGTAACGTAGGGGTACGTTCCGTGGTAGAGACTGAGGAAGGTGCCCTGAGTGCCTTCGATGAGGATTTCGAACCCTCTATCTACGTACTCGTTAGCTAACTCCGAGAGGTCGCACACGTACTTTCTAAGTACTGGAACGTCTCTAACTAGCTTCAGAACCCTCCTAACCCTGTCAACCATGGCTTCACCAACACCCTGAAGCGTTGAACCGACAACACCGGATAGGTGTACTGAAGATCTTTCGCGTGCTGCGTGCTCGTCCTCGATAACTCCAGCTCTACCATCTACGCACAGCCTATCTCCACAACCAGTTTCCTCAACTTCTCTCAGAAGTACGTCCGGCTTAACTAAGCTACCGGCAGCTATACCCAGCTGTACCGCTGGGTTTACGAAGGCCGATGGTACGGACCTGAGCTTCCAGGTCCTTCCTCTGTAGACTACGGTGTGGCCGGCGTTAATAGAACCGCATCTAATAGCTAGCTTCACATCTATTCTAAGCGATAGATAAGCTACTACCTTGCCCTTCCCCTCATCACCGAAAAACCCGCCGACAACTACAGTAGCCGGCAGTATCCCACCTAGTTTTTCAATTGCTGGAATATAAGAACGCAGTTCCTTCAGCTCCTCCCACAGCTTTCAATCAGCGAGATACGCAAGTTGTGAGACCGCATGAAGTCGGGGTTCCGTAGATTGCCCGAGGGAGGGGGAGTTGGAGCGGTAGGAAGGACTGAAAGGAAGGAAGAGCTAGTCCTTTCTCGCTCTTCGAATTGTTATACCTAGGAGGATCTTCTCGCTTTCGAAAACGCGGATTACTGCGATTAGCGGTATTGCGGTGACGATTGCCGATGCGCATATGGCTAGTAGAGCTAGTGCTTTCTCGCCAACTATGTACGCTACAATAACTACTAGGGGTAGCCCGTAGACTACCGACCCTAGGGCGAGGAACTCGCTTCCCAGCGGGACCCCAATGAACTGAACAACTAGAAGCCCTACGTACAGTATAGCGGCAACGGGACCGGCTACAGCGCCAGCCACCTTCGTATCGCTTACGAGAGTTCCTATTAGAATTCCGGTGGTCCCGGAGAAGAGTAGTACTAGTCCGAGAGATGCCGCTAGTAGTAAAACCCCGTCAATACCGAGGTACCGTATAACATCCCACAGAGATACTGCGACCTCAGTACCCGAAGCTTCCCCCGGTTGCGACGTAGGTGCTGCTAGCATGTAGAGAAAGCCGAAGAAGTACACTAGTGCCGTTAGAACGGAGATCACGACCGCGCCAGCCACCTTAGCTACAGCTACAGTAGCTCTTCTAATCGGTAGCGTTAGCAGCATTTCAAAAGCCTTCTCCTCTTTCTCACTCGCAACGGCTTGAGCGCTGTACACTAGAGTTATCGTAGCGAGCACTCCGATAAATACCGTAAGCATCGTTATCGAAGTAAAGTAGGACAGTAGGATGTTGAGGTCGAACTCCCTCCCCCCAATTCTAGCCTCAACTCTAGCTACGATAGGTCTACTAAAAACACTCACGTTAATACCGCCCTCCAGTGCCGCTAGGTACCTAGCTGCTTCGGTAAGAACGGAAGCTACGGAGTTCACTAGCTCGGCTTTCGCTTGCTGAAAACCGAGTACTCTATCTAGAGAAACGTAGCCTCGGATGCGAGCTACCGCACCGGGTCTTAGTAGAGAGTCTCCGAATCCCTCCGGAATTACCACAGCTATCTGAAACCTACTCACCCCCTCCTCAACGGTCTCAACTAGAACTAGCCTTCCCTTAAGCGTTGTATTAGCTAGACCGACCAGCTTAGCGGTAAATTCACTCCTATCTTCAACAACTACACCAACCAGTGCTTCGAGAACTTCGCGAACGGCTAGCTCTGTAGCGGTACCTATAACTCTACCTAGAACTACGAAGAAGATTGCTAGAAACGCGAGACTGGCAATAAAAGCCGGGCTCTTGAGCACCGATAGAACCTCCTTCTTCAGCAGCCTACTGAAGGACATCTACTCCCCCCTCACGGTCTTTACGAAGACCTCCTCCAGGTTTCTACTAGAATACCTCGCCTTAAGTTCCTCCGGAGGTCCTTCAGCAACCATTCTTCCTCTGTACAATATTCCAACTCTATCGCATAGGTACTCTACTTCAAGCATGTTGTGACTACTGAGGAGAACGGTAACACCGCTCCTCCTGGAGTAGCTGGCTATTAGATTTCGAATCCTTATGCTGCGCTCTACGTCGAGACCCGAGGTAGGTTCATCTAGTATGACTAGCTTCGACCTAGATGCTAGAGCCGCGGAGAGAGCTAGAAGTCTCTTCATACCCTTACTATAGCTTCTCACAGGTCTCCTAATATCGGACCCGAGGTCGGCTATCTCAATAGCCTCCTCAACCGCTTCGCCCAGCTCCCTACCTCTAAGCCTCATGCCGAGCATGAACTTCACGAACTCCACCCCGCTAAGGTCTCTGTAGGCACCAGCTTCCTCCGGGAGGTACGAGATAAGCCTGCGAACTTCCAGAGGCCTTGAAACAACGTCCAGCCCGAAGACTCTCACGGAACCTTCCGTAGGCTTGAGAAGAGTTGCGATTATTCTCAGCGTAGTAGTTTTCCCACTTCCATTCGGCCCGACCAGGCCGTATATCTCACCTCTCGCTACCCTAAAGCTTAAGCCATCAACACCTCTAACACCTCTAGAGTAGACCTTAACTAACCCAACTACATCTACAGCTACGTCGGCACTCATGTAGGCACCAAGTAACTATATGGTTACTAGTGTGTTAAGACTATTTCCGTGTGGATAGCGGGAGGCGCGGAAGAGTCTAGACAGTAGAGAAGGAGGCGGAGCGCTGGACTTGAACTATAGAACTGAAAGTAGAGGCGGTCGCGTGCCGCATATTAGCTTCTCTGATTACCACTAGGCGGTAGTGGAGGATGTCGATGCCTACGGATTCTTCGCTTGAACACGTGAAGAAGACTAGGCAGCGCGAGGAAGTAGCTCGCGTTTCAACCGGAATCAGAGAGCTCGACGAAGCTATAGAGGGTGGGGTCCCCAGAGGGTCTTGGGTAGCTATTACAGGAGAGCCCGGTACCGGTAAGTCTATTCTCTGCATGCACTTCGCTTGGGCGGGTCTTAGAGGTAGCGATCCGGTAGTCTACGTGACTACAGAGGCTGAGTTCAGGGACGTAGTTAGGCAGGCTAGGCAGCTCGGGATGGACTTCGAGAACTACTCCATACACGACATATCTAGTTCGCGAGAACCTCAGGAAACACCTCAGATAGTTGTCGTCGATATTTTCGGCTTACTTAAGGTGGCTAGGCAGCTTAGTGAAGAGCAGGGGGAGGAAGGGGGGAGGAGGTACGCGGTACTCGAGATCCAGACTCTGGTAGCAGCTATTAGAGAAGCCTACAAGATCCTCGGGGTACTTAGAGAGGGTGGTAAGGGGGTTACTAAGCACGTTAGGTTAGTAATCGATTCTCTCAGCGCTTTCTGGGCTGATAAGCCGGCTATGGCTAGGAAATATAGCTACGACCTCAAGGTATCTACGCATAGGGAGAATGTAACGTCTTACCTAGTATCTCAGTACGCTATGACTACGAAGAGTACCTTCGGGTTCGGACTGGAACACATAGCTGACGGAGTATTCCACCTATGGATGGACGATGTGGAGAAGTCTAGAGAGATTAGGAGGTACATGATAATTAAGAAACTTAGAATGACCAACCACTACAGGAAGGCCTTTAAGTTGGAGATAGAGCCTGGCTACGGAGTTAAGCTCGTCCCGCTCGAGTAATATCTATCTACGCGCGTAGCTACTGTGTTCCGAGGTGGTCCCCACGGATTTGAAGGTGTTAGTCCACGCGTACTGCCGCTCAAGCTACCAACTCGTTAGGTACTTGCTCGATAGAGGTCTTCAAGACGAGCTGGAGATAGTTCCACTGAACCCGGAGAGTCTCGTGTTTCTGCGTAGAGTGGTTCCATCAGTTCCGGCGCTAGCTATCGGTAAGAGCATCGTCGCCGTAGACCCCCTAGAACCTGAGTTCGTCGAGAGCCTCCTACTAGGTAGAGATCTCAGAGCCTACGTACCCGTCGATGAAGGCGAGATAGTCGAGAGATTCGTGAAGTCAGCTAAGTCCAGTAGCTACGTAATGCTACACGCACTGCTAGGAGGTCTGAATCTCGAAGACGTAGTCGATACGGAGTTCGCTAGAGCCGCCGTAAGAACCTACTTCACCGGGCTGAGCGATGAGTACGTAAGAAGAGCTCTCCTAGCTAGAAGTAGTGAAGTAGGTGAGGAACTCAGTAAGAGTTCCGTGAGGTCCGCCGCGCACAGCTTTCTCAGAGATACGTGGGTAGCTTTCGGGAGTGTAAGAAGGGAGTTCGTCAGCTACGAAGTTCTGAAGCTGTGGCTTACTGCGAAGATCTCGCAGGGGGTAGCCTACCTACCAACCCAAAGTCTTGAGGTGAGCGAGAAGATCGGTAGGGTGCTTAGGTACCTAGAGGAGAACTACGACGCGATCGCGAAGTCTGTAGAAGCGTACGCCTCGCTTCTTTCCTCAGATAGGGAAGTGCGTAGAGTACTCACGCAGGGAAGCAAGCCGGCCTCAACAAGTAGATTGAAGTAGGTGCCTAGCTTCACTTCTACTGCGGAGTGCCCCTAGATCTCTCGATAGCTATCTTCAAGGCTTCCCCGAAGTAGCCTTCAGCTGGTAGTGGAGGGATGAATACGCAGTATAGCTTAAGTACTTCACTCCCAATATTCTTCATCTCGTGCCTAACTCCAGCTTTCGCAACTACCACGCTACCCTCCCCTACTTCAGAACTCCGCTCTCTATCTCCTTCCACGATCGTGCAGTGCCCCCTACCAGATACTACGAATATTACTTCATCAGATACGTGCTGGTGAAGCCCCGTACTACTACCTGGATCTATCGTAACCCAGAGCACTGTGGCTTTATCGTAGCTACCCAGCCTAGGGTCTAGAACGACTCTTAAACTTCTCTCGTGTGGTTTAGGTACCCTGTACTCCGGCTGTGTCTTTATGTTCACGATCATAGCTACATCACCGCAGTACTATTCTCCGGATCGAAGTTAAATACGTACGCGCAGAACTACCGAGTTTTCTCCAGACTACCGGTGTGGATGCTAGTAGAATTCCTAGAGCGAAGTACGTGAGTAGCCTACCTCCTAGTGGAAGATCGTTCGATTGGATAACTGCGGTATACGCTACGGCGTATACAGCTGCGAGCATAGTCGCTCTCTCCTTTAGAGCGGAGTCCTTTAGAATTCTCACACTTCTTCTTAGAGCTGGTAGTGAAACCACTAGACCCGCTCCCAGCCCTAGAATTGATGCCGAAACACCGCTCTCATATCCTAGCGCAGTGTTTCTGTAGGATATTGCGGTGCTGAGTAGAGATAGTAGTAGAAAAGCTCTCTCAAAACCTACGTACCTCAGCACAGCTCCTACCGCTAGAGCTATTGCTACCCCCACACCCACTCCAGCCACTACGTCAACGACACTGTGTACTCTAAGTCCTATCCTAGAGTACGCCACAGAAGCTACTACAGCCGACGATACTGCGATTAGGCAGCTGGGTCTAGCGGTAGCTGCCAGTAGGGACCAGAACGTAGACGCTACCTGCGCGTGACCGCTCGGAAACCCGGGCCCCGAGGCATGAGTTCTCCACAGTTCTGGGGGAGGTCTCGGGATATTGAAGAAGTACTTTAAGAACACGTTTAGAGAACCTGAGAGAAGTATTGAAGATAGTGCTACAACACCTAGCTCTGGATCGAGTACGTAGGCTAGAGCTAGCGTGAGCCCTACGTACACAAGCTCCTCACCCAGCGCTGAAAAAAGCTTCCAGATCGAGACGTCGTCCAGCAATACACCAACAACTAGTAAAGCCACCAGCAGTGCTGATACCGAGTAGCAGACATTCCTTAAGCACCTAAAGCTCGGGAGTGAGCACACGTACATATACACACTTCCACTTAAATTAATTCGAATTTCTCTATCTGAGTGTTTATATGTCTCCGGAGGCCTCCCAAGATAAAGCTTAAAAACCTAGAGACTATAGAAGCACAGAAGAACAGAAGAATCTGAACGATAGAATTGAAAATTAGAAAGCCGTTTTAAATACAAATCGAATAGTAAACGAATGTGCGCAAGATAGAACTCATCTCCATCGGGAATCTTTAAACCGACGACGAAGTTTCGAGGATTGTATCTCCTGGAATTACCGTCTCTTCATTTAAGTATTGCTGAAGATACTTCAAATGCGGAAGGAATGCCTGTAGTGATAGATAGTTGCCCAGAAAGAGAATTGAGGAAGGCAATTGTGGAAATATCAGAAGCTAGAAAAACTTCGGAATGCAGCTGTTGAAGAAGTGACTTATAGTTAAGTAAGGGAAGGTGGTGGAGTGTTGGGAATGTCCAAAAATTATATGAAGATGAGGGAAATAACCTTCAAGGACTACGAGGAATTTATAAAAACCCATAAAGAGGTAGTAGTAGAGAATGTAAGGATTAAAATAGGAGAACCTAAGAAGATCAAAGAGTTTCAACCGAGAGACTTTAAGCTTGAAACTACGAATGTCTGGTCCTTTCCGGAGAGAGGTACGTGGGCCACGCACCGGGGAGATTTTAGAGGAAATTGGCCACCTCAATTGGTTAGAAACATAATACTCAGATACTCAAAACCTGGTGAAACCGTTCTAGATCAGATGTGCGGGTCGGGAACCACCTTAGTGGAGTGTAAACTTCTTGGGAGAAACGCTATCGGTGTCGACATAAACATTAACTGCATTATGCTCACACTCGATAGGCTGAACTTCGAGTACAGTCCCCCCGATCCCAACTTCCCCAAGGTTAAGATAAAGACGTACGTTGGAGATGCGAGAAACCTCGACTTAATTGAAGACGAGTCCATAGACCTCATAGCTACTCACCCACCGTACGTAAACATCATACGATACAACGAGAAGGAGAGAATACCTGGAGATCTGTCAGCAGTACGCAGTGTTGACGAGTACGTAGATGGAATGAGAGAGATAGCGAAGGAAAGCTACAGAGTATTGAAGCCGGGGAGGTTCTGCGCAATACTCGTGGGAGATATTAGGAGGAGGAGGCACCACGTTCCAGTAGCCTTCAGAACCATGCAGGCCTTTCTCGAAGCCGGCTTCATCCTCAGAGAGGATATAATAAAACATCAGTGGAAAACTAAAACGACTAGGGAAAAGTGGGAAGGACTAACAAAAGTAGCAGATGAATGCTGGGTGGACGTAGATAGAAGTAAGAGATACTACATGGACTTCTACTTACTCGCTTACGAACACCTCTTCGTATTTAGGAAGCCAGCAAAAAACGAAGATATAGGACAGTACAAGGACAGTATGAAATGGTGGAGTAGCTGAAAATACTTTGCGGCAAGTAGTAACGTGCGATAATCCGCAGAAGACAAGTAGAAAACACCGCATAGACAAGGAGCTCAGTCATAGGAGTCGTCATTGAACCGACAAATCTTCTACAGCATTCCATATACCACGATCACGAGAGAGCGCGGACCGCTTACAGTAAAAGATGAAACTGAAGAAAGTTACGAACGCACTCACAGAATTATGAAGTATTCAAACCTTGAAAGCGAGCTCGTGAACCTAATGGTCAAAGCGATGGCGTTATCTGAGAGTACTGCGCCTTGAATATGAGTTCTTAGGGTTTTATCTACCTACGCTAAACTACGGAACTCCCGCTTGAGTCAGTTAGTTGAGTGCTATATGTGTCTCCCGGCTTAAATGCTGAAGCTGGAGATAGAAATCGTTAGGGTCGTAGGTGTGGCTAGTAGCTTCGGCGGCGTACTTAGCGTTCCTATCGTTCACAGATCTGTGGTTTTTTCTCCGCCTAGCTCTAGTACTTAGAGTAGACCCGCTCACACTCGGCATAGCTAACTCCGGCTGGAGCTTCCTCTTCATACTGTCGAACCTGGTGCTCGGTAGGCTCGTTGAAGAAGGTCGAAATAAGTCCGCCGCTCTCACTTCGTCAATACTTTTATGCCTATCTACCTACATCACGATGAGCTCGGAGAACGTCGCGGCCGTGGTTTTCGCGTACTCAGTACTCCACGCCGTCTCGACATCTCTAGGGCGGGCTGCCGCTAGCGTAACTTTGCTGGAGTACGTAGAGTTCGAGTCCTGGTCTAGGTACAACTACTTCACTAGCTACGTTACGCTCGTAGTGAGGGGGTTTCTACTGGTAGCTGGTTACTTCAACTACCTCTCGGCGGCACTGCTTCTAGCACTAGCTCTAGCGGTATCGGTAGCTTTTTCAGCGACTCTCCCCCCGGTTCTAGTACCTCTCGAGAGAACTTTGTTTAAGCTATCTAAGAGACTAGACAGAGTCTACAGCTACGTAAGATTTACCTCAATACTCCCCGAACTCGTAGAGGATAGGCTAAGTGCTTCTAGAGCGCTGGAGCTGAGGTGGATTACCGAGAAGGACGTACCTAGCTACAGACCTCTTTTAGGAGCCTTCGCGATGGTCACGAGCTCGGACGCGCTCTTTATTCTAGTCCCTACGGTAATCTCTAGCTACGTTGGTAGTGGAGGTACGCTATTAGTCTACGGACTCTCCTCAGCAACTTCAGCGATCGCTCTAGTGGCCATCTCGAAGATCTCCAGGGGTTTGCGCATAGCTCTAGTATCAGGAATTGTGAGAGCTCTCGTAGTTCCCTCAATCTTGAGGGTATCTTCCGTAGAGCACGCAACTGCCTACATCCTATCTACAGCCGTGCTCTTCAACGTATTCAACACCTCCAATTACGATACCTACATAAACTCAACGGCCGGTCAGGGAGCTTTTCTCTACGGAGTGGTCGTCGAGTTGGGAAGTGCCGTTGGGTCACTAGTTGGAGGATTAGTAGCTTCATATCTCGGGATTGAGTACGTAGTGGTGTTTTCGACTGTAGGACACGTAATCGCATCTATCCTAGCTTCCTACCGTAGCTAACTGAGGTGTGATACTGTAGTAAGCTACCACTATTCCTCAGCCTCTAAGAAGAACTATCCTCAAGTACTGGTAGTCCTCTAGGTGATCCAATCCCACCAACTTAGACATCTCTTCTCCTAGGTCGGTTAGGATGAGCTCACCACGCTTCAGTAACTTCTCCACGACGTCTACCGGGATCCTATCCAGGTCGTAGACGCCCTTAGAAGAGCAGCTCGAGATTGCTGCGTAGACGTGTCTGTACGTCGAGAAGTCCGGTATGTCTACGCGGCAGAGGTATACTTCAGCTCTCAGAAGCTACCACCTCCACCTTCTTCACTTTCTGCTCAACGACACCTAGTAGCAGGAGTATCCCGTATATAATCGCCTCGGGTCTTACGGGGCAGCCGGGTACGTACACTACTCTATCTACTTCAACACCGTTTTCTCTAAGTACTTCCTCCAGCTTCTTGAACCCCCCTATAGTTGAATAGGTGTCCCACCAGATACCCCCACTAACACCGCAGGAACCCAGCACTAGGATGAGCCTCGGTCTCGGCATAGCTCTAATAGCTCTCACTACCTTCGGTAGGGACTCCCTAGTGACTGGACCGGTGAATAGGATTAGGTCTGCGTGTCGTGGAGAACCTACGAGCTTGATGCCGAAGCGCTCGACATCGAAGTAGGGTGTTAGAGCGTCTAGAATCTCGATATCGCAGGCATTGCAGGAACCGCTGTTGAGGTGGTAGACCCAGACACTCCTCTTAATAGCTCTCAGAGCTCTAGCTAGGTTCACACTACTCACTACCAGCACCTACTCTAATTGATGCGGCTCTAGCAAATCTCGTTTTTCTGCACCTAGGGCAGAGAACTACGTACTCTTCAGCTACGGGTGAAGACCTAATCACGGCCCTTAGCTCGGCTTCGGTCCAAACGAGGGAACCGCAGCTTGAGCAGCGGACTAGTCTGTGCGCGACCCCGTACTTCAGACTCTCGAGAGAGGTTGAGGATAGCTCGAACTCCTTGGTAACTTCAATAGCTCTCGCCGGGCATACCTCAGCACACATACCGCAGAATATGCACCTACCCACGAAGTACTCGAGAACGACCTCTCTACCCGAATCGCTCCTAAGGGATAGAGCGTTTGGTGGGCAAATCTTCACGCAAGCACCGCACCCCCAGCACTTCGAAGGGTCTACGCGAACGGCACCTCTAAACTCCGGAGTCAGCAAAGGAGGTTCGTGAGGGTACTTCCTAGTAACCCTGCCAGTTCTAAAAGCTATCTCGAGTATCCTAGCGATCGACATTCAACCACCCCGAACTAGCTTAATAAAGCTCCTTCTACTGGACCTCACATCAACCACTAGAACTCTGTCGGTGCAGGAGAAGCACGGGTCTATACTAGCTATCGTTAGCGGTGCGTCAGCTAATGAAGTACCTCTCAGCATAGCTCTCAGAGCTGGGATATTCTGGTACGTAGGCGCTCTAACCCTCCACCTGTACGGTCTTCCAAGACCTGTAATAACGAAGTGGACGTCCTCACCCCTGGGTGCTTCAACAGCAGCAACCGCTCTTCTTCCGGGAGGTATTTCGTATTCCTCAGAGACTATGCCGCCCCCGGGAAGCATATCGATCAGCTGCTTAATTATCTCGATGCTCTCGAATACCTCCTCCACCCTTACGAGTAGTCTAGCCAGGTTATCTCCTTCAGTATACAGAGGCACTCTGAAGGATACCTTTCTGTAGGCTAGGTACGGGTAGTCTTTTCTAATGTCTCTGTACAGACCCGAAGCCCTAGCTACAGGACCGACGACACTTAGAGCTCTCGCCTCACTCTTAGTTAGTACTCCAGTACCCACGGCTCTCGCCTTAATCTGGGGAACGGAGAGTGCGGCATCCGCTAGCTTCTTAAATTCCTCCCTTACTTGCGCCACGGTCTTCATGGTCTTATCGATTTTATCTACGTTTAAGTCCTTCCTCACACCGCCAACTACGTTGATTCCGTACGTCTTCCTAGACCCGGTTAGGTACTCAGCTAACACCATGACGCGCTCGCGAATTCTCCAGGTGTGCATGAACCCCGCGTCGTAACCCAGTAGGTGGGCGGCTACCCCAAGCCAGAGGAGGTGGCTGTGGAGTCTCTCTACCTCCAGCACTATGGACCTTATGAACTCAGCTCTCTCAGGTACCCCGATACCGGCAGCCTTCTCGACGGCCATAACGTAGCAGGTGGAGTGAACGAAGCCACATATACCGCATATTCTCTCCGCTAAAAACGGTATCTGCTTGTACGTGAACCTAGGAGATTCAGCGAGTTTCTCGATACCTCTGTGTACGTGGAATCCCCTGTAGACTACGTCTACGACCTTCTCGCCCTCAACGTAGAGCTCGAAGTACTCCGGCTCGTGGAGAGCTGGGTGGTAGGGACCCACCGGAATACCGACTTCCTCGGGCAGCTCTTCCCTCACCACTCTGGGAGGCTTCTCGTCGTACCTGAACTCCTTTCTCAGCGGGTAGACGCCGTCTGGCCAGTCTTCCGGTAGAACCAGCCTCTTAGTGAGTCTTCCGCTGAGCTCTATTCCGAGGAGGTCCCGGATCTCCAGCTCACACCAATCCGCCGCTGGGACCTCCGGAAGTATGGAGGGAATGAGCGGGTCGTGCTCGGGTACTAGGACCTTCAGCACCGCGTCCACTCCGTGAGAGTCTAAGCCGAAGATGTAGTAGATCGAGTAGAATCCGGAGGTACCCCTCTCATCTACCCCGGCGCACGTCTTTAGGTAGGCCCCCGAATCGTACAGCAACTTAGCAACGGCTCTAACGGCTTCTCTAGGTACTCGAATGTAGATCTCCGATTTCCTAACGTCCTCTACAGCACCACCGAGCTTACCTACCATCTCTACGAGCGCTTCCACCCCCTTGCTCACACTCCCAGCCCGTAGGAGACTAGTAGCATAGATGAGAGAATGAAGAGAGTTGTATAGAGAAACCTCACCGCTAGATCCACCCTACTCCTCCCCAGTAGGGTACCTACGACCGTGTGGGCTATCCAAATAATCGGCGTTAGAAGTGCCGCAGCGGCGAGAGAAGCTATACCGACTAAACTACTCCACGACGTGAGCGCTAGCGCCGTTAGCGTAGCTGAAATAAATTTCTTCAGAACTACCGAGAGAGTAGCCACACCCAGTAGAGGCCCCGCTAGCTCTATGTTCACGCCAGACGCTAGCTCCGGCTCCGCTTCCGCTATATCGTAAGGTACTCTACCACTGATGACGTATGCGGCTATGACTAGTACGAGTGCTGCGATAGCTTTCGATGCCGGCGCTTCGGCACCGGATATTAGGAGCAGTAGCGATGTTGCTAGGAATGGCTCTGCGGAAATCATTAGGGAGAACTCTCTGAAACCACCGAGAACTGAGAAGACGTTGCTCTGAGATACCGCTCTCACAACAGCTAGCGTAGTCGCAATGCCGGTGAGAACTATGAAGACGGACGCTTCGAACAGCGCCGCTCGATTTAAACCGGCACTGGACACGTGCACTAGCAGTACCGAGGCAGTTACTAGCGTAAGCATTTCTAGAACCGCTACTAGAGCGTACCAGCTACCGCCTACTGGCACGACCACCTCCTTTGAGAACAGCTTGACTATGTCGTACCAGGTTTGAAGCACCGGGGGGCCTATCCTAGTGTGTATAGCCGCTCTAACCTTTCTCTCCAATCCATCGTACACCGGCGCTAGAACTAGCTGTATAGCCGCCACGGCTAGGCTATGGAGCACTCCTCAACACCACCACTACTAGCATAGCTATAGTCGTTAGTAGTCCAGCCAGTAGCGATGAGAAGGTTACTGAGGTCTCTAGTGACTGCCTAAATAACTCCAGGTACCTTACCGCGGTGGACGTGTACTTCCTAACGTCGAACTCCAGGATACTGAAGTACTGGGGCATGTTAACTACGGACCTAAGCATCTTAGAGAAGTATATCTCAGCTCTGGACTTCCTCCGCTCCGCGAGCGGTCCGCTGAGCTCGGCCACTCGGTCGAAGAGCACTGAGCTATCTACAAACATCAGCTTCCTAACGTACTCCTCGATCTTCCTAACTACGCTAGACCTGACGTGGCTCAAGGCCTAGCACCCCCTAGCCAGACCTCATCCTTTCTTCCGTGCTTTAGAACTGTGTAGGTTATCCAGCTGGCTATAGCGAAGAGAGCGCTGAAGAGTCCGAGTAGTAGGAGTATCTGCAACGCTGCGTTAGCTAGAGATGCCGCAGCACTTCCAACTACGTAGTACGTTAGCACTAGAGATGAAGCTGATAGTGTGAGTACGTATGGTGTTAGCTTGGCGCTACTAGGGTCCAGCTCTTCGTATCTAAGCGTTGGGTTCCCCATGTGAGCTAGTAGGTACCTCACGCTGTAGCCTATTGATAGAGCTACCTCGAACGCTACGATCAGCGTTACCAGTAGGTAGACCCAGGATAGCGGTATGTGGCTGGCTAGAGTCATGAAGACCACCAGCTTAGTTAGAAACCCTAGGGTTGGCGGTACTCCTACTAGCGAGAGAGCTGAGAGTAGAGCTGAGAGAGTTTCAGCTGGAAGTATTCTAGATACGTAACCTAGCTTCTCGAGAGTCCTAGTGTGCGTAAGAAGCTCCACTACTCCGGAGTCCATGAATAGGGATGCTTTGTAGATAGCGTGAGCGGCTGAGTAGATCGCGGCAGCGGTTAGAAACTCCGGGGACCTGGAGTACACGTAGAGACCTATGAGTATCGTAATAGCGCTCGTGTGAGATATTGTGCTGTAGGCCAGTATTCTCTTTATATCGGATTGAACTAGTGCTTGAAGCCCTCCGTAAATAGCTGTTAGAGAGCCGGACAGTAGGCATAGAACCGTAGCCGCACCTACGTCGATGGTCCGCAGCAGAGCTAGTCTGAAGAGCCCGTACAAACCCATCTTAACCATGAGACCGGAGAGAATCGCCGAGCCGGGTGATGGAGCTATGGAGTGAGCGTCGGGCAGCCAGAAGTGAAGTGGTGCGACAGCTGCTTTAGCCATGAAACCCAGCATAGCTACTACCGTTAGTACAGGTGGGGTCAGGTCAGGCTTGAGTAGGTCTATCGAAACGTTCGTTGAAGGTCCTAGACCCACTTGAGCTAGTAGTAGGAGTAGTGAGAGATCGGCTGGAACCATGGAGACTACAAGGTACCTGAGGCCGGCGGACCAGGCCTTCTGATTAGCACCAACCATAGCGTCGTACACAACCACGAAGAAACCCAGTATTTCAGCAACGAGCCAGAAAGCCACGATCTCTATTAGGTATCTGGAGGTAAAGACTAGAACTGTGGAGAGAGTGAAGAAATCTACTAGCGGCTGTAGAGTGCTCGCACCGTACTTTCTTATTGAGTAGCCGTGTGTGTATAGAGTAACGAGTGAAGCTACCACGACGGAAACCGCTAAGAGAATAGAGGGAAACGCCTCCAGGTACCAGTTGTAGAGAAGTACGAGGAGAACCAAGTAACCTAGAACTCTAAGTAGGTAACCAGCCCTCCTAGCTCTTAAGAAGGACGTATTTCCAGCTAGTAGAGAAGTTATTGAAGCAGCGTAGATAGCGTATCTCAGAATATCGCTCACTTAAATTCACCGAGCTGGACGATGCGTGCTAAAGCTCTCCTCTTGACTTCATCTCCAACGGCTTTAGGCATTCCTACGAGTATGGCTCTACTTGGGCACATAGCTACGCAGGCTGGTACCAGCCCATCGCCTCTCAGAGACCTGCACAGATCGCACTTAACGGAAGCTTTCACAGCCTCACCGTAGTCCGGTATTCCGAATGGGCATGCGTACAGGCAGGCCATACAGCCAATACACCTCGAGAGCTCGACGTAGACAGCTCCACTAGAATCTCTCCTCATAGCTCCAGTAGGGCAGGCTTCGACGCACGGAGCTCTACTACAGTGGAAGCACGATATGGGTCTCGCAACACCTCCACCAAGCTCGTAGAGTCTTATAAAAGGCCCTAGCTCGTGGATGAATCCGCAAACAGCCTCGCAGGTCCCGCAACCCATGCACTTAGAGTAGTCTATTACTCTCATTAGAACTCCGGGGTCGGGCACGTGTATCACCTCGCGACCAGAGTTTTAATAGACAAAAACCTATCTAATTCTTTAGCGGCTCTCAACCCCTGACTCACTGCCTGACCTATCTTAGACGGCCCGGTAACGACGTCGCCAGCTGCGAATATGTTCGTGCCCGGTATGCGGAAGTTCCTATCAACGGCTATCTTGCCGTCCTTACCTACGTACTTACCTATACCACCGCACTCCGATGATATCGGTGGGGTAGGTACTTCACCAATAGCCGCTACGACTACGTCTGCGTCGATCTCGAACTCACTACCGGGTATCGGCACAGGTCTCGGCCTGCCGGACTCGTCCGGTTCTCCAAGCTTCATTCTCTGAAATACTACTCCGCGAGCTACTCCGTTCTCTACGATGATGCTCTTAGGAGCCGCTAACTCTATCCAGTTCACGCCCAACCTACTGAGTCTTCTTATTTCGTACTCCCCGGCCGGTGCTTCTTTAATGGTTCTTCTGTAGACTAGGTAGACCTCACCGGCACCCTTCAAGATACTTTCTTCAGCTGCGTCTATAGCGCTAAGTCCCCCACCTATGACCACGACCTTCTTAAAGGAACCTAGGTGACTCGGTCTTAACCCCAACTCCTCTACGTGGATATCGAGTAGGAACTCAAGCGCTGAAACTACGTTCTTGGAGTCATCCCCAGGAATCCCGAGTTTTCTAGAGCGCCAGGTTCCGGTGGAGATCAGTACGGTGTCGTATCCCTCAACTAGCTTGAGGAGGTCGACGCTGTTCACCGCTAGTTCGTCCCCTTCGTCGTGCCTTTCACCGCACATAACCTTAGTAGATAGGTTCAGCTTAACACCGAACTTATCTCTCAGTTCTTCAACGCCCTCCATAACGCTATCTAGAGGTATTCTGTACCTAGGTATGGCGAAGGTCATCATGCCTCCCGGAATCGGTAGCTTCTCGTATACGTCTATTTCATGACCTCTACAAACAAGAAAGCCGACAGCCGTTAAACCAGCTGGACCGGCACCCACTATAGCAATCCTTAGCTTTGAGGAACTCGGTCTCTGTCTGCAGAGGAATGCGAACTTCATCTTCCCCCGGTACTAGGAGAAGTTCTAAAATATTTAAGCACAGAAATTTGGTGCTTATACAGTTTAAGCACGGCATTCTATGCACCGAGCACCGTTCTTACGTAAGTTAGGTAATCCGCAACACCTCTACCAACTTCACTAATAATGAGCATGAACCTGGGGAAAGCTATTACCGATGCCCCAAGAACTAGTAGTGCGGTGGTGGCGGTTGCTATCACTAGTTTCGCAACTAGAGTTTTCTCAAGCCTGGAGTCTTCTCTAGTCCTGGGGGCTTCTCGGAACAGGTTGTTGATTAGTTTAACGTAGCCTATTCCAGATATACCAGTTGAGACGACCAGTACTACAGCGCTAGCTAAGTAGCCAGCTTCCAGAAAAGCCGTGAACATGAAGACCTTGCTCCAGAAACCTAGGAGTGGTGGGATTATACCGAATAAGTTCAGTATACCAATTAAGAACGCCACCGACTCCAGCCTTCTCCTTCTTAAAACGCCGACGTACTCGATAGATCTTCCAGCGGCTACTATAGCTACTCCGGCTGTGTAGAATAGGAGTGCTTCACTTAGTGAGTTGGAGATTAGCTGAACGACGGCTGCGGCTAGACCTCCCTCAGTACCGACAGTGAGGGCCATGAACGCGAGGCCCATGTGGCTTATGGTGCTGTAGGCAATGAACTTCTTGATATCTACTTGGATTAGCAGAAGTAGAGCTCCGACCACAGCTGATAGAGCTCCGAGTACATGGAGAACTAGCAGTACGTCGCGTCTTAGAGCGTCAACAACGCTCCCACTTCCGAAGATCGTGTAGAGAAATCTAGCGACCCCGTAGGCACCAACCAGGTCTATTACAGCAACGAACAGAGCTGATACGGGTGTCGGGGCCTCCGGGTTCGCGTCCGGGAGCCAGAAGTGGTTGGGGAATACAGCGGCCTTGAAGGTGAAGGTCCAGACGGAGAGAGCTATTGCTATTGCGGATGAGAACGTTATATCTCCGAAGACCCCGCCGCTGTAGGCGGTTACAGCTCCCGGATTCCTAGATTTTAGGGCTACGTCAGCCATGTTGAGAGTTCCGTACGAGCCGTAGATAATGAAGGCCGCTAGTAGGTAGAGTGACGTAGCTACCATACCAACTAGTGCGTAGCGTATGGAGGCTTCGATGGACTTTGGATTGTCTCTATAGAAGGAAACTAGTACGTAGGCCGATAGAGAAAGCACTTCGAGCATGACGAAGAAGTTGAAGATGTCGCCCGTGTATAGACAGCCTACGGATCCAGCTCCGAGGGAGAGCATGAAGGTGTAGTAGAGGTACTCACTCCGCGACCTAATTAACCAGCCGCTGTAGGCTACGGAGAGAACCAGTATGAACATCGAGAGGAGACCGAGAACAGCTCCGAGCAGGTCGACTGTGTAGACTATGCCTAGAGGAGGTCTAAAACCTCCGAACCAGTAGGTAGTAACTCTTCTCTCAAGTGTTTCTAGGAAGATCGCGGAAGCCATTGCTAGGCCAACTACCGACACCGCCAGCGCGTAGACTCTGTAGAACTTCTGGTTCTTAATGAGCAGTGAGAGACCTGGAAGCGCGAATGCGGAGCCCATGAGAAGTAGTGGTAGTAGCCCGGAGGCTAGCACCTCGATCACCCAAAGATCTTCTGGGAATAGTTCTCGAAAACTGCTGAAATTTCTTCTCTAGCTCTAGCTGGTTCGAAGACCCTAGCCGTTAACCAGTGAACGTAAAAGTGCTTCCTATTCGTATCTACCTGAACGACGACAGTCCCGGGAGTGTTCGTTATTGAGCCAGCTATTAGAGTCATGCCGTAGCTAGTCTCTACGTAGTACGGTACCTTAACGATAGCGGGGGATATCTTCATTTTTCTACTGAGCACTATCTTAGCTATATCGACGTGCGCTCTAACTTCAGCCACCGTCATGTAGTACGCGTAGTATAGCACTAGATACGCGAGTCTCCGAATATCAGATATCTTCAGCTTGCGCGATACCAGTAAGTTCTTAACTAAGACTGCAACAACTAGAGAACCGACCGATCCGAGAACTAGTGTGAATAGCGATGTAGCACCCGAGAAGACTACGTAGAAGGAGTAGGTCATCAAGAACACGGCTAGGTAGCTCAGCAGTCTACCCAATTGAACCACCCTCAGCCGGTCTTACGTGAGTAGTTCCGTAGTGTCTGTAGTACATTACGATCAGTCCCGCGAGGAACATGTAGACGGCTAGACCGATTACGATAGCCGTTAGAACTAGTGCCTGGGGTAGGGGGTCTACGGCTGTGCCAGCTGCCGCCCTCAGCTCGCTCACATCCTCGGGAATGGAGGGTATGACAGCTATCGAGGGGTAGCCCCTAGCTACTCTTCTAAACCCTAGAGCTATGGCGAAGCTATTGAGGGTATCTGAGAATATGGTTAGAGATATGAACTTCTTTACTAGAGAAGGTCTCGTAAATACGCCGTACAGAGATATCCCTATATTGGTAACTAGCGACAGCACTAGAACTGTGAGTAGTAGAGAGACGGGGTCACTCATACCACTCACCTCTCTCTAGAGCTTCCTCCACCTCCTCCCTCCTGAGAGATAGCACTATGAAGGCTAGCGATAGGCCTGTAGCAACGGCTAGAGCTTCGAAAACGTTGAAGAACAGTAGAGTGCCTCCAGTTGGGCGGTCCAGAAACCACGGAGGCATCGATACGGGGGCTCCCTCTCTGACCATGTTCTGAAATACGTAGGCACTAACTCCAGTTACTAGTCCAACTAGTAGGAGAGCTATTGAAGTTGCGAAAACCCCCATCAACCCGATCGACCTAAGTGTTAATAGTCTACTGGTGCTCAACCCCCTCTCGACGACGAAATCTAGAGAGAACACCACCGAGAGGAGTACTAGTAGAACGGCTATGAAGGACCCTCCCTGGAAGCCTCCTCCAGGAGTTAGGTGTCCGTGTATTGCTATCGATATACCGGCGATCAGTATTAGTGGTGCTAGGATTTTAGTTGATGTCTTAACTATCTCCGATAGACCTCTACCACCGACCCCGGTTTTTTCTCTATAACCTCTGAACAGGAGAGCTACGCCCACTATTGAGATGAACAGAACCGATGTCTCGAAGAAGGTATCCAGACCTCTGTAGTCCCACACTATCGCGGTAACGGCTTCTAGCGACTGAGCGCTGTGCGTAATATTCCACGGGTTGTACGTGCTGATTATGTATGAAGCGGCTAGTTCTCTGAGTTTCTCCGGTGCTATAGGTCCGAGACCTCCCGCCTCGATTACGTACGCTAGGAGAACTATCATCAGAGTTATCGAAGTAGCTATAGCTACTTCCCGAGCGTTCATCTCTCATACCTCTCGGTTTTCTTTATGAGGAGAACCGTTACCGCCGGTAGTATTCCCACGGATACTGGTACGTAGACTAGGACTATGTCCGGAGCCATCAGTACGTAGTAGATCAGCGCGTAGGCGGTGCTCTGAGCCGCTGAGAACACCGCTGCGGATAGCATATCTCTAGACCTAACGGCGAGGTACGTTGCCACTACCGATAGGAGAGCGGATAGGGCTGCGATAGCTACCGGAACTAGCTCCACTACCCACCACCTTCTTCTCTAAGTGCATCGTAGAGGATCGGCTCTCTCTGAGCCTCGCCGGAGATGTAGGCAGCTCTCGCAAGTGCGTGGGAACCGGCTTGAGCTAGTATCATGAGTAGAATACTGCTAGTAAAGGCAGCACCGGCTAGAAAGAATCTAGGCGGTCCCAGGTACTCAGCTCCTAGAGCTACGAGTGCCGCACCTATCATAGGGACGACAGCACCACCTATAGCACCGGCTGTAGCCGCGTGAAGCCTCGTGTAGAAGTTGGGTAGCCTCAGCAGCCCTATAGCACCAATAAAATCGTAGAAGACTCCTATAACTATGAGGACTAGTCCAGCCACAACGAGTACTAAGTCGATCAACTCAGCCACCCATCTCCCTAGCTTCTAGGTACTTAGCTATGTAGATATCCAGCGCGTAGATCCATAGAGCTAGAGTCAGCCCGGACACTACCATTAGCGGGGACCTAACTAGTATAGATAGAACGACCATGAAGGCAGCTAGGTCGTAGCCTAGGGAGTCTATTGCTAGCACCCTATCCGGGATAGTAGGTCCCTTAACCACCCGGACTGCGTAGAGGAGAAACGATGTAACGTACAGAGGGATGAGAACCGTCAGTACTAGTGAAACTAGAGCTTCTACATCCATGCCTAAACTACCGAGCTCGTGTAGTAGCCTTAGACAAAATAAGCTTTAGGCAGCTCGCACAGAATCCATCGAGCGGCCCCGGGTCGCGCAAGTTCTAGTTATTTACGTTCTCGCAGGTAGTTTCCGTGGAGTTGGTGTGTATAGACTGGTCGAGTTCTACACGTCCGGATACGTGGAAGCGGACGTCGTGGAGTCCGTAGCGAGTTCACTGCGGAGAGCTCTGGGTCTCGAAGTTCGCCTTGCTGGGTCTCTAACTATACCAGACGAGCTGCTGGATTCTAGTAGAAGACAGTACCTAGCTGAACCTATCGCCAGGCTGGTTTTCAACTATAAAAGCGAGGGAGCCGCGGGACTTCTAGTAGCCGATGTCGATGCTTACGTCCCGGGACTCAACTTCGTTTTCGGTCTCGCAGTACCTCGTCTAGGAGTCGCCACGATCTACCTGAGGAGACTGAGGTTGTGGACCGATAGAACTAACTACGTCGAGAGGGTAGTTAAGGAAGTGCTCCACGAGCTCGGACACGTTTTTGGATTAAGGCACTGCGGAACTAGAGACTGCGTTATGAGCTTCAGCAACAGCGTCTTCGAGGTCGACAGGAAGTCCCGCGCGTTTTGCCGCAGCTGCGCTCTAAAACTCGGTAAGCTGGGTATTGAAGTTTCCGCTGAGTTCGTTATCTAGAGGCTTCCAGCTCTAGAGTAGAGCCGCACCGCGGGCAGGCCCCCGGAGAGCTACTTCTGAAACCACAGCCTCTGCACCTGTAGGAGTACTTGCTAGAAACGCTCTTCTCTGCGTACTTAACGCCCCGGACTCTAATACCTAGAGATAGCGCAACGTCCTGAACTAGCCTATCGTCTGTGTACAGCGTGGAGCTTCCGCAGGCTTTCTTAACGTAGTTCGCTAGAGCCAGGATCTCTATATCGGTATTCGAGAGTTCTCCTAGAACTCCCAGGTCTCTAGCTCTAGACCTCACTACCGCTAGGTGCTCTCCGGGTGGTGAAATAACTACGACCTTTCCGGAGGCTCTGGCAAGCTCTAAGCGCATTCTGCTATCGCTATCGAGCACCTCGCCTAGAACTCCCTCCGTAGTGTAGAATGCTCCGTAGCTGAGCTCTACGCCGGCGAACATGGCGGCTGAGTCCAGCACTATGGTGCTCCTACCGCAGTCTACAGACATCTCTCGAATACCCTGGAGAAGTAGTCTTCGGCGAAGAACCTGATAACTCTAGCCGGCTTGGGGGCCCTAGAGGCGGCTAACGCAGCACCCGGTTCTAGTCTCGAGATGAGGACCCCGTCTACGTATAGCTCCACCGGGTAGGAGTCTCTCCTTACTTCAACCAGTATCTTCGCATCATCCGGTAGAACCACCGGCTTGGAGCACAGCGATATGGGAGCTAGAGGTGTGATAATTATGGCCCTCATTAGAGGGTCTACTATAGGACCTCCAGCGGCTAGACTGTAGGCCGTTGAGCCTACCGGGGTAGCTACTATGACACCGTCACCCACAACACCCAGTACTCTCTCCGGTACGCTTCCGTAGTAGTACTTCATAACTCTAAGCCTACTCACCTTACCTCTAAACTCCGACGAGGTGACCAGCGCAGCGTCGTTAAGTGCGTAGGGTATCCCACCAACACCCTCAACTTGAACCAGTAGCCTCATGTATTCGTGAAGTACGTACCTACCGCTTAGAAGTCTGTCGATAGCTAGCGTGTAGTCGTGTGGTGGCACGTCAGCTAGAAAACCTCTCTTTCCGTATCTAACGGTTAGCACCGGGGTATCGGAGTCCTTAAGTAGGTGCGTAGTTCTCAGCACAGTACCATCCCCACCCACAACCGCTACTACATCCACGCTGTCTACTCCTAGATTGAAGTAGCGCAGCCACTCTACGAACCCCCTAGCTCGGGAGTCGATGTACGTCTTTAAGCCCTGCCGTTCAGCGTAGTCGGCTAGCTTAAGAGATAGTGCTAGAGCTTCCGAGCTACCTAGCTTAGGTACGATACCCAGAGTTCTAACACCTACAGCACCGCTCAGAGCTTAGACCCCTGCTCTAGTCTGAGTAGAAGGTAATTTCTATAGTGCGCCGGTGAGCGCAGAGTTTACTCGAGGTCTAGCCCCGAACTTAAGTAGGGATTTACCGCGTTGCGTAGGTGGTGACCGCTAGTTTAGGTCTTTAAACTCCTGCGCGCTCCGCTATTTGGTGAATTTGAAGTAGCTGAGGTCAGTAGGTTAGCTGAGTGCGTGGAAGTAGAGAAGCTCTGTGCCGAGAGAGCTATTAGAATACTGCGAGACTCGGAGCTACTGCTACCGAGTGCTTCCGCTAAGAGCGGTAGGACTAGTGGAGTAGTTAGAGTTCCAGTACGCGACGGCCTCTCCGAGGTGGCTGCGGATATTCTTAGAAGTAGTGGGATTCCCTCCGAACTCTGTGTAGATGTATTTAAAGTTAGCTCTAGAAGAGTGAGATTCACAGACCTTCTCAAGGACGTCGTTCCGGGCAGCGTCTTAGAGAGGATCCCGAGGTCCTACCAGCAGATAGGTGGCGTAGCCGTGATCCACCTCCCCGAAGACCTGGTGAACTACGGCTCGGTGGTGGGTGAAGCTATAGCTAGAGTATCGCCCAGCGTAAAGGCCGTCTACGCTTCGTCGACTACCGAAGGAGAGTTCAGAACTAGGAAGTTGAGGAAGATTTGGGGTGAGGACATCGCGGAGACGGTGCACGTCGAGTACGGCGTGAAGGTAGTGCTGAACGTAGAGAGAGTCTACTACAACCCGACGCTCTCCTACGAGCACTGGAGAATTTCCGAGGAAGTAAGCGACAGTGAGGTAGTGCTGGACCTCTTCTCCGGTATCGGTCCGTACTCACTGCACATAGCGTTTAAGAGGCGCGCGACGTGTTTTGCCGTGGACTCCAATCCGTGGGCTTCGATATACTTAGCTAGGTCTATAGCTCTAAACAAGCTCAGAGGGAGAGTAGTGCCCGTGCTTTCGAGAGCTGAGGACTTTCTAGAGCTAGCTGGAGAGAACTACTTTACGAGAGCCATAGTAGATCTACCACACAGATCTCTAGACTACCTAGGTTCAGTTCTCAGAGTAGTTACCTGCGGAGGTACGCTGCACGTATACTCAGTTAGTGGTGAAGAACCGCCGGCTCCGAAACTACCGGGGGGAGCTAGGCTGGTGGAAGTTAGGAGAGTGCTGGACTACGCTCCCCGAAAGTACGTATACGGATTGAAAATCGTTAAGCTATGCGCTCAGTAGGTCGTACCGAAGAGAGCGCTACGAAGTTAGGAACTCCAGTATCTTCCTGAACCTCTTCAACTCCTCCACTCCTTCTCTCAGATACTCAAGTCCGTACTCGGTAATGCTGTACAGCTTTCTAGCGGCACCCCTCTCCGCAGTTTCCCACCTAGAGACGACCATCCCCTTGTCTTCTAGTATTGAGAGTATTGCGTAAATAGCTGAGCTCGGAATATCTAGACCCAGCCTACTCTCCAGTACCTCCCTTATCTCGCTCCCATGTAGAGGTTTTTCTTCAAGTAGTTTAAGGATTAGCAGGTGTAGAGGTCCCCTGATCGGTAGGTGCCTGTGGTGCCAGTGGTGGTGTCCGCGCATTCTCCCGCAGTGCCCGTGGGGTTCCCCGTGTTCACACTCCACGCGTACTCCCTCTATTAGTAAGTTACTTGAGTTAATAAGTTTTTTAGTTAAGTAAACTACTTACCTGCCAGATTTTTATTTCTACGGAGTTAATTATTCTTAGTGGTCTCGTATGGGTGTAATAAGAGCGTCAGAATTCTCTACTAGTGAAGGAGTTGTTAGAATTGCTGATAGGGTTATTAGAGTTGGAGGCCCGGTACCTAAGCTTAAGAGTAGCGAGAAGTTGGTGAGGTACACCAACTCCGTCTGCCCCTACTGCAGCGCTCTTCTCCCAGCTGTAGTAGTTGAAAGAGATGGGAAGTGGTACATTAGGAAGATCTGCCCGGAGCACGGTGAGATCGAGGACGTGTACCAGGGGGATGCCGAGTACGCTAAGCGCTTAGAGAAGTTCTTCGTCGACGGCAGGGGTCCCAGGTACGTCTACACGGACCTAACGGCTCCCTGCCCCTACAGCTGCGGCCTCTGCCCTATTCACATGAGTCACACAGCTATAGCTAACCTAGTTGCGACGAATAGGTGCGACCTCGACTGCTGGTTCTGCTTCTTCTACGCCGAGAAGAGCGGGTTCGTTTACGAACCAGATCTAGGCCAGATTAAGTACATGGTCGAGCAGCTGCTTAAGCAGAGAGTTACCCCGGTTGTTCAGATAACTGGTGGAGAACCAACCGTTAGAGAGGACCTACCGGAGATAGTGAGCTTACTTAAGAGTATGGGCGTTAAGCACGTACAGCTCAATACTCACGCAATAAAGTTCGTAAGGCTCTACCTCGAGAAAGGCCTGGACGCAGCGGCGTCCTACGCCAGAGACCTGAGGTCCAGGGGGGTCAACACGATCTACATGAGCTTCGACGGCGTCTCACCTAGAGCTAACACTAAGAACCACTGGGAAGCTCCCTACGCTCTCGAAGTATTTAGAGCCGGCGGTATGACTAGCGTAGTTCTCGTACCGGTAGTAATTAAAGGTATAAACACCGGCGAGCTGGGTGATATCGTTAGATTCGCAGCTCTAAATCAAGACATAGTTCGCGGAGTGAACTTCCAGCCAATTTCTCTAACCGGTATGATTAAGAGAGCTGAGCGGGAGAAGCTTAGAGTTACGATCTCCGACGCTGTGAGGATGGTGGAGGAGCAGACGAGCGGTCAGATCAAGAGAGACGACTGGTTCCCGGTTCCCGCGTCAGTTCCGATATCCGAATTCATGGAGAGCTTAGCCGGTGAGTTTAAGTTCGAGATGGCTAACCACCCACACTGCGGTGTAGCTACCTACGTATACGCTAGAGTTATCGATAGAGAGACGGCTGAAGTAGAGTTTACGCCCATCACCAGGTTCATCGACATATACGGCCTACTCGACTACCTTACCGAGAAGTCCGAGGAGCTGAGGGAGGGTAGGATGAGGTCGATAGTTGGGTTGAAGCTGATAGCCAACCTCATCTCCAAGTACGTGAAGTGGAGTGAGGTACCTAGAGAACTTAGAGGCGTTCTACCGAAGATCTTGGCCAACATATTCATAAAGAGGTCTTACGAAGCTCTCGGAGAGTGGCACTACAGGATGCTGTTCCTCGGAATGATGCACTTCATGGACCTCTACAACTACGACGTGGAGAGAGTTATGAGGTGCAACGTGCACTACCTAATGCCCGACGGCAGGGTAATACCGTTCTGTACGTTCAACGTTATGAGCGATGTGTACAGAGACTACGTACAGAAGAAGTACATGGTGTCTCTAGATGAGTGGAAAGCTAGGATGGGTAGCGACTCGCTGGAGCTAATTAAGTACAGAAGAAGTGCTGAACTAATAAAGAAGCTGACATCCGGGGAACCGTACATTAGAGCCTACGGACCGTGGCTTCACAGATGGGTAGACCTGTACCCGTGGATCAGGGAGCTTTCTCCGAAGCGGTAGTTCTTCTCTTACTCACGCTCTCTAGGAGTTTCCTCAGCTCTTCGGGAACCATCTTGAAGTAGTGCTTCTCGTCCGGGAAGACCCCGGACCTCACCTCCTCTACGTAGGACCTTAGCGCGCTTCTAAACACTTCGTACCCATCCGCGTACTTCTTAACGAATGGCGGTGGATTCACGTTCAGGCCGACTAGGTCGTGGAACACCAGTATCTGCCCGTCGCAGTACGGTCCAGCACCTATGCATATGGTAGGTACCCTCAGTGACCTAGTTACTTCAGTAGCTACTTCAGCCGTAGTGAACTCTATCACGATGGAGAAAACCCCGGCTTCCTCAAGAGCTTTAGAGTCTTCGTAGAGCTTCAGCCCGTCCTCAGCCGTCTTACCTCTTACTCTCATACCTAGCACTAAGTACCTCTGCGGGTTCAGCCCTACGTGACCCATGACCGGGATGCCGGCTTTAACCATGGCCTCAACTCTATCCACGACCTCGGCACCCCCCTCAATTTTAACCGCGTCGGCACCCATCTTTATGTACCTACCGGCGTTCCTCACAGCTTCCTCGCGACTTACTTCGTAAGTTAGGAAAGGCATGTCGGCCACTACGAGAGCTCTAGGACTTGCTGAGAGAACTGCCTTGAGGTGGTGAGCTACTTCGCGGAAACTAACTGGGAGCGTCGACCTGTAGCCCATGATTACCATACCCAGAGAATCCCCCACGAGTACGCCGTCGACACCGGCTTCATCCGCTAGCTTAGCGTGCACGTACTCGTAGGCAGTGACCATCACTATCTTCCTACCCTCCTTCTTGAGCTTTAAGAAGTGGTACGGGGTTACCTTCTCTCTAGACACTTCTGCACACCAACTCCAAGCTCTTCACCAGGGAATATAGGAGCTCGTTGTAGGGTGTTGGAATAGATAGACTTCTACCGAACTCAACCACAGCTCCATTTATGAAATCTACCTCGGTCTTCCTACACCTCCTCAAGTCCGACAGCATTGAAGATATGTTGTTCGCGGTCTTCTCAGCTACTTTAAGAACCTCAGCTACGGGGTCCGAGGGGAGTTCTACTCCAAGTCCCCTAGCGACCTCAGATACTTCCCCAGCGACCTTCTTCACCACATTCACCAACTCCGCAGATTTTATGAGAAAACCGTTCGGAACTCCGAGAATTGCTGTGAGAGCGTTTATAGAGGCGTTAACGGCTAGCTTAAGCCACCTGTACGGTTCTATGTCATCTACCACAACTACGTCGAGAACCTTGAGATATTTGGCTAGCTCGTAGAGCTCGCTCCGGATCCTCCTCTTCATACCCAGGTAGCTTCTAGTACCACCCACCCAGACGAACTCTCTCAGTTCTTCGTTGCAGAAGACACCGTGGTTTAGAACTAGCTGAGCTACGGAATCTACCCCCAGAACTTCTTCAGCTACTTCAAGAACTTTCAAACCGTTTTGCGTAAAAACCGCTAGCTTGAAATCGATACCGCGCAGTCTGCGCACTACATCGAGAGCGTCGTATGCTTTAGTAGTAACGAAGACGTAGTCCCAGCGGTCGCCTAGGCTATCCCACGTAGAGACCTCGGCTCTCAGCTCCACCGAACTTCCACCGGGAGTTCTAATAGCTCTCCCCCTAGGCGTAGACCTAGAGACTACCGCGGGCTCTATACCTACTCGATTTAGAGCGTAAACTATAAGAGACCCAATAGAACCGAACCCGACAACGAGTACTGAGACGTCTATTCTTTTCACCAAGTCGCTACCGTCTAAGCACCTATTAAGAAGCTAGCTTAACAAGTTAAAACCATCGGTGAATATTCTGCGCTCGAACACTTCGGTCATGCCGGTGACGCAGCTTTGCGCTCGCTACCTAAACTCAAGGTAGTCTTAGAGTTCGCGCGCAGTCCGTTTCTAAGGAGAACGACTTTTCTAGCGAGTTCAAGAATTCTTCTCACCTTACTTACGAACTCTGAGTACCTATCTCCATACTCAAGAGCTTTCTTGTATACTTCGATAATTACCGGCAGCTCGTTGAACACTATATCTCTGAGTTTTCTATCGTCCATAAATCCTGCTTTCTCTTTCATTATAATGTCCGATAGCTCCACCATAACTCTATCTACGTCTAGCACAGCGATCTGAATGTTCAGAAGCTCCTCATCTGGAGTGCGAAAACCGTCTCTACTCTCGCTCAGTAACAGCTTTATCAAGTCTAGGTCGCTGAAGACCCACCACCTCTGACTAGAAGACCTGTAGACGGTCTTTACAATCCCGTACTCTCTCTCCAGAATTCTGAGAAGACCCGATGGATTGTACTCTACACCCCAAGACTTCAACCTAGAAATCAGGGACTTGTAGTCGAAATCACCAAACTTCACTAGTCCGAGCCTTCTATTTTCTTCAGCTATTTCGATAGCTGCCTTAAGTACGTAATAGGCTTTACTCCCATACCTAGATAGTACTTCCGATACGAAGCTCATAGCGAGGAGCACTCACATACAGGTCTCTCTCTAAAGTTAAATTTAGCGAGAAATCTGAATCTGTGAGCTAATCTGAGAACTGCCGGTATCACCTACACCGCGGTATGCCTCAGCTATCTTCACGTAGCATAAATACTTTAACTCGGTAGAGTTCGGGAGCTTAATTGAGCTCAGCTCAAGAGCGGGTGTGGATACTGGCTAACTACAGCTTATGTACTGGCTGCAGACTCTGCGAAATAGCTTGCAGTCTTAGGCATGAGGGAGTTATCTGGCCTTCCGCTTCGAGAATAACCGTGTACGAGCACTACCCCGGGGTGCCCGTGCCCCACTACTGCGTTCAGTGTCCGGACTACCCATGCGTAGGTGCCTGTCCAACTAGAGCCCTTAGAGTTGACCAGGTGACCGGTGCGGTGCTCGTAGACCCATCCCTATGTACTCTGTGTTTGAAGTGCGTGGAGGCGTGCCCCGGGAGGGTTCCGAAGATAGCTAGGGGTAAGCTCCACGTACTAATATGCGACCTCTGCTCCGGGGACCCGGCGTGCGTAAGGGAGTGCTCTAGAGCTGGCTACAACGCTCTAAAGCTGGTGAAGAAGCCCTCAAGCACTAACGTGAAGCACTACGCGAAACCTCCGGAGCTACTAGCCGAAGAACTCGGGGGAAGGGTCTTCACCTAGGTGGTCGCTGTGCAGGTCTACGGGTTGTGGGGGAAGGTGCTGGATGTAGACTTAAGCACCGGTAGGGTATCTGAGGAGAGGATCCACCCGATCACCTACAGAACGTTCTTAGGTGGTAGAGGTCTCGCAACCTACGTACTCTGGAGGGAGCTCGGAAGGAAGTGGAGGAGTGTCGACCCGCTAGGACCTGAAAACATTCTAGCAATTCTTACAGGACCTCTAACCGGGTACTACCCCGGGATAAAGCTCGTAGTATCTGGTAAGAGTCCCCAGAGCTGCGGAGTAGTCGGGTCAGCTATCAGTAGCCACGTAGCTTACTCTATAAAGGCCGCCGGATACGACGGGATCTTGATTAGAGGAGCCTCCAGAGACTCAGTCTACGTGTACGTAAGAGACGACCTAGTTGAAATACGGGATGCCAGTAGGTTGTGGGGTTTGAGAGGACTGGAGTTCGTTAAGTCCTTGAGGAGGGAGCTGGGTAGGGACGCTCCGTCACTCTACATAGGACCGGCGGGGGAGAACCTGGTTAGAACAGCTGCCGTTATGGCTAGGTGGTTCCACGCAGCTGGTTACGGTGGTTACGGGGCCGTCATGGGCTCTAAGAAGCTGAAAGCCGTAGTTGTTGAGGGGTCTGGACCTCTACCACCCGTAGCACGTAGAGAGGAGTTCCTCAAGCTCAGGTACGAGGTTATGGATAGAGTTGCCGCTAGAGCTACGTTCAGAATGTGGGGTACGACCTCCGGACTGTGGAGAGTTGGGTACGAGACTAGCTCAGAACCGGTCAGGAACTGGGTGGAGGAGTGGCACAGTAGGGAGGATTTCAACCACGTAGTAATAGAGAGGAAGTACTGGATTAAGAATCCGTGGGCGGACTGGGGATGTCCTCTAGCCTGCATGAAGGTAAGTAGAGCCGTTATCGATGGAGCTACCTACTACACGGACGGACCGGACTACGAGATGGGCGCCTACCTAGGTTCTAACCTGGGCGTTTTCGAAGTAGATAAGGCGATAGCTCTATCAGCTCTAGCTGACGACCTAGGCTTGTGCGGTATTCAAACGGGAAACGCCGTAGGCTTCGCCGTGGAGCTGTACGAGAGAGGTGTGATTACGCGAGACGATGTAGGGTACGACTTGAGGTGGGGTGACTTCAACGGCCTCAGGAAGCTCGTGGAGGACGTAGCGTACAGGAGGGGCTTCGGGAACGTACTTGCTGAAGGAACCTACAGAGCCGCTATCGAGGTAGCTAGAATGAAGGGGCTGCCCCCCGAGGAGGTACTTAAGTACGCAGTGCAGGTCAAGGGAGTAGGTGTTGGAGCTCACGGTATTAGAAGTAGGAGGGACTACCCGCAGCCAGTAGCTTACGCAGCCTCAGTCCAGGGAGGTGACCACACATCCGTAGCTGGACTACCGGTGAATAGCGAGGAATCTGAAGTGTGGTCCGCCTTCCTAGATAGCGCCGTAGTCTGCTCCTTTACGTCCGTTGAGGAAGATACCATGCTGAAGTTCCTAGATGCGGTGACTGGGTGGGGCATAACTAGGGAGGAGCTGTACGGAACTGTAGGTTTGAGAATACTGTCACTACAGCGAATACTCCTCCTACTCGGCGGACCCGACGTTAGGTGGGACCCTAGGGTGCACGACGATAATCCACCGAGATTCTACGAACCACTCCCCTCGGGACCTTACGCAGGGTCTACGGTCTCTAGAGACGAGGTGTTGAAGAGCGTTGCCGAGTACTACAAGCAGCTGGGGTGGGATGAGTACGGAGTGCCCACCGAGGAGACCTTAAAGAAGCTCGGACTCTACGATGCTGTAGAGACTGTGAGAGCCCTCCGCAGAGAGCTCGGTGCTTCCTAGTGTTCTGCGCCTACTTCCTAGGCAATCTAGCCTCACAGCTAGGTCCCGCGGTCTGCCTAGAGCTGGGTGAGTGTATGGACGTTCTCTCGCTTCTGGATGAGCTACTGAGGTCTAGGGAGGTACCTCTATCTGTCGACGAGCTGCTCGTAACGCTACCCGATGGAAGACCTATACCACCTAGAGCTACGACGTGCGATGTAGAGGAAGTGAGGGTTCTACGCCTACTTAGAGGTGGGTAGGTGTTATTAGCTCGGATAGCTAGCGATCTCGGTTTGAGTGATGAGTAAGTTACCTAGCTACGGATGGCTGAACCCCGCATTGCTGACGCGATGTCCGCCTCACTCTTGGTGAGGTCCATGTGTGGTGAAGCGGTCAAGCTCCTACGGCAACTAGTTGAAGATTACGGTAGCTTCTTCGATAGCAGCGGCTACCTAAACTCCGAGGGACGCAAAGCGCTCGAAGCGGCCGTCAGGTCCTTAATGAAGGACCATGGGTGGGTTAAGAAGTGCGTTGGTAGAGCTAGGAAGAGGGCCACCTACGAAAACATAGTGAAGCTCCTGGAGATAGTCTCGGAAGCGTGCGGCTCAATCCAAGCTAGCACGTAGGTAGACGCTCTACTTGAGGAGGTCTCTCCTGAAGACCTCGTAGACGTGAAGTGAGGGCCGGCCACTTCTTTCAGTGGCTGAATTGCGCTACTTCTACCGGCAGCTTAAGACCTGGAATTATCTGAGAGGTGAGTACCCGAGGGAATCTTCAACAAATGGATTAGCCCTCAACTCCCTTCCGAGTGTTGTTTGAGGTCCGTGACCGGGGTAGACTACCGCATCTAGAGGAACCCTCTCGTAGATCTTCCTAATACTTCTCCGGAGGCCCTCCTCGGACCCTCCAGGCAGGTCCGTTCTACCTACGGTACCCGCGAACAGCGTGTCTCCAGTTAGTAGAATTCCCGCTGAGGGTACGTAGATAGATACGGAGCCCGGCGTGTGCCCGGGTGTGTGGAGAACCGCTAGCTCTACCGTGCCTATCTTCAGCTCCACGTCTCCCTCCAGAAAGTGGCTGAACTCCGGTACGACCGCTCTAGTACGAGCGTAGTTCGAGTACCACTCGGCACTTAATCTAACCACATCGAGATCGCTTCTGTGCATGTAGGTCGGTAACCTAGGAATGCCCAGCTGCGGTATCCCCGCTACGTGGTCGTAGTGTCCGTGAGTTGCTAGTGCGGCCCTCAGTTTGAGGCCCAGCTTCTGAATCCATGATATGGCTTCGGATGGGTCGCCGCCTACGTCCACCAAGACAGCGTCTCGAGATTCTCTATCGAACACTAGGTACATGTTGGTATCTAGAAATCCCACTACGAACTTCAGTACGTAGACGCCGCTTCTAGCCACGGTCCAGCCCCAGCACCGCTCCCCGGATTTACCGATACATCTAGCTAGACTCTGTAGGCGTAGTCTATAGCTGATGAAATCGTTGCGAGGAGCTTCATGACCTTGTAGCCCTCCACGGGGTCTCTAGCGACGTACCTTATCGTGTAGGCGCCGACTCTAGTGACGCCCGGTACATCTTCAGCGGCATCAGCGTACTCGGACCTCCTCATGTGGAACTCCATAGCTATAGGTCCATCAACCTTAAGCGGTCTGGCAGTACCATCCCTGACCCTCCTCACAGCTTCAGCAATACCTTCCCTAAGTTCTCGCAGAACTACATTCATAGGCTTCATAACCGCTGAGTACCTAGATGCCGACTCCTTGAAAACTACGTAGACGACCCACGGAGCCTTCTCCAGAACATCCTCTCTAAGCTTATCGTCACCGGCGACTAGAGCTACCGGAACTCCGTAGCGCCCGGCAACCAGAGCGTTTATGTAGAACTCACTAGCTCTAACGCCGTTGACCCTCACTTCGTAGAACGCTAGCCCGCTGTACGTGTGCTCAGCTAGACCGCGGGGTGTTGCGGCGGGGCTGTGGTAGCCTATGAACATGGCCGCTTCGAAACCTCTATCAATTCCGTAGACCATTGAAGTAGGTCTGAGAGAACCTCTAACAAGGTAGGTATCGTCCGGAACGTCGAGGTACTGTACGTTACCCATAAAACCGTGGCTATCTGCTACCCAGACCTCCGAGTACCCGTACTTCTTCAATTCTTCAACAACGACCTTCACGACCTTAGCCATAACGTCTCTGAGTTCGGTGAACAGCTTACCCTCAGTAGTAAGCTGGGAGGGGTGGAAAATTCCGGGCAGTCCTTCCGCGTCAATGGATACGTAGACCCTGGCCAAGTAGAGCACCAGCCAAGTATTTACCTAAGCAAATATCTATCTTTCGAAGTACGAGGCGGCCGATCCCGCTTAGAGCTCCGCGCACGTAATGATCGAGCGTTCGAGCGGTCCGCGACTACGAGCAGAGCTACCGACCAGTGGTGTAACCGACCCCGCTGGGGGAGTTCTACCCAAAAAGCTCTCAAGTAGATCTACGAAAACTTCCTTCGCACCGTAGGCAGGTTAAGCAGCTTTCTCTAGGTACAGCCTAGCGTCGAATCTACCACTACCGCGAGCTACCCACTCTAGCTTTAGAATAGCTTCGTAGGTATCTTCCTCTACTGGCATCGGCGTGTCGTAGCCGGGTATGAGAACCATGATTCTGTAGCACGGCTCACCTATAGATATAGCACACGGCATAGGTATTTCGTAGCTGCGGTTTCCGGACCTTAAGACCAGCAACCCACTAATTACGGTGCTGAACTCTCCTTCTCTACTAACTAACTTCACTCTAGCGACTACCTCCCCCCTCGGGATCTTAATCTCCCCCAGGTGTACTTCCTCAGACCCGCTCTCCCTATTAATAGCTATCTTTATCTCTACGACCTTTAGAGCTGAAGGCACTTCAACCACCCCCCTAATTCTTACTTCAAGTATGGGTGCTAGAGCTAAAGTTGTGATGGCGATGGCTACGGCTGCGCAGATGGCTACCGCAACCCTCCTACTCACAGTCCATCCCGGCACACCTGGAGTGCCGTACCTAACATACCTAACCTCTGAACGAGCTGTCTCAGCTTTTGAACGGCGGGCTTGAATTCACTGCTCGAAGTGAACCGGGTTTACTAGAACTCCTATACCCTCAACCCAAGCCTCCATTACATCTCCGTGCTTAAGGTACCTACCGCTACCCAATCCCACACCGGACGGAGTTCCCGTCGCTATGATATCTCCGGGTTCCACTGTGAGACCGTCCGACACAGCTTCAATAATCTCCGGGATCTTGAACACCATGTCACTGGTACTACCGTCCTGCCTAACCTCCCCGCTGATCCTCATACCCAACCTCAGATTGTGAG
Organism: Sulfolobales archaeon; assembly: GCA_026419835.1. GTDB lineage: Archaea > Thermoproteota > Thermoprotei_A > Sulfolobales > NBVN01 > DRZP01. Next base: position 46,765 of record JAOAKQ010000006.1, read on the forward strand.
GGTCCGGGATCTCGTCCTTAGTCACGACCACTGGTCCTAGAGGTGCTGACGTATCGAAGTTCTTACCCGGCAGCCACCTCGAGCCGAGCCTGGGGGACCTGGGTAGCGGTGCCTGCCTCTCTCTTATAGATACGTCGTTAAACACGGTGTAGCCGAAGACGTAGTCCATGGCCTCGGACCTACCGATGTACTTACCCCTCCTCCCCAGAACGACCGCTAGCTCTACCTCGTAGTCAGCTCTCCTAGCACCTCTAGGTACGGTAACCACGGCTCTGTGACCTACTAGGGTACTGGAGAGCTTTACGAATAGGTATGGAACTTCCGGGGGCTCAGTACCGGTCTCCCTCGCATGGCTCCAGTAGTTAACCGCCATGCAGAGAACCTTACTGGGGTTCGGCACCGGGGGTTCGAAAACGACTCGCTCGGGGTCATGGACAACTTCCCTCTCGAGAATCTCCGCTAGCTTGGAGCTCGATTTAAGCTCTTTGAGAACTTCCGAGACTACTAGCTCAGCTAGTACTAGCCCCCTAGAACCAGAATCTATGAGCTTTCTTAAATCAACTAAGACTTCGGGGGGCGCTGAACTGTAGAGCAAGTAGTATGCCCTCCCTAGGTCAATGAGTTTCTCGGATACTAAGACACCCAGTCTCCTGGTGTTTCCAGTTCTGTAGGTAGCAAATCTCATAAGCTTCTCCAGTAAAGCACTTAATACACTATAAAAAGTTTGAAGAGAGCTACCTAGGTAGAGTAAAGGAAACCGTGTAACTTAACGATAGTAGGTATACAACCGCTATACTCAACGTGTTTGCGATTGCGAAAACTGTAAGTGTTTTTCTACTCAGTATAGAGCCTGCGAGTAGAGCCACACAGTACGTAGGCAGTGTGAAATACCAGAAGATAGCACCGTGGAGCACGTTTACATATGTAAAGAGAGTTACTAGAACAACTCCTCTAACTTCTCTCACCAACTTCCTATACTTCAGCAATGCGTAGAGCAGGAGAGATATCGAAGACGGTAGCAGAAAACCAGATAGCCAGGGGTAGAAGCGTACTTCAAGACCTTCAATAACACCTAACCCGAGAGTTACGTTAGATAGGGTATCGGGGTTTATAGTTACAGTTAGTGGCTGTCGAGTACTCCAGAACTCAATCTTTAGTAGAGCTACTGACAGTCCTTGAATGGCTTTGTAGAAACTCAATCCGTGAACCCTCAACATATAGACGGGAATAAACACTAAGTGTGAAACCAGCAGCTCGAAACCTCCACTAGAGCAAATTAAGTCCCCAATGAAGGTAGCTAGGTAGATAGAACTAGCTACAGCAAACTCAGTCAGTAGATCTCGAAACCTACGCTCCAGAACTCTAAAAACTAACACACCGATAAATGAGTAAGCAGTTGAGAGTTTAGAGGAGAGTGCGACCCCCCAGAGTAATCCGGACACTAGTGGACGCGAAGTGAGAACCGACATATATATAGCTGTCGACGCGAAACCCACTGCGACACTATCTAGAAGTGTGTAGTTGAATGTTTTAGTATAGGCCACTTCTGATAGTAGAACTACTGATGTAAGAATAGAGTAGAGATAACTCCCCCACGTTTTCCACATCCATAGAGCTAGAGAGATAGCCGCTAGAAAACCGAATAAAGCAGGACCTACAGCCGGGTTAACTAAAGCAGAAAT
>JAOAKQ010000070.1 GCA_026419835.1 Sulfolobales archaeon
GTGGATTTTGTATGCGCGCACTTCAGTTTTAATGTAGTTGCCTACTCTATCTATTATAACGATGTAGAACTCTAGAGAAGTTCCGGGACCTACCTCTAGTTCGATCGCATAGGGTTCGTCTATGTATCCGTAGCCACCTACTGGTTCTGTGAGGTGGGTTCTAGCGGGGTTCATGTCTCTGTAGAGCCACTTGGAGCAGTTAATGCTGTATACTAGTAGCACTCTGTAGATAGAGCTCTGCCTATCTCTCGCTACTGCCTCTATCCTCATTTTAGCTGTTACTTCTTTAAGCTCTACCGAGATGTTGAGGACTTCTGGTGAGGCGTTGTCTCTCAGTATGTAGAGAGTTGAGGAATCCGCTAATACGTAGATTTCACCGTAAGCAGCTGAAATTACCGGCATCCATCCTTCTTCTTTCTGAGGTAGTGCTATCTCGTACAGCTTCTGGCCGCTTCTCCAAAGTACATACACCTTGACCTCCTTAACTCCCCTAACCGGTAGAATAACTACATCACTAGCTGCGATGGGTTTAGATGGGTTCTCCGTGGGAAGTACGGTGAATCCCCACAGAACCGATCCCTTAAAGTCTGTTGCAAACATGCTGAGAGGTTTACTACCTAAGCCTCTCGAAGAGTATACTGCTTCCCTACCTACAGCTACGTAGGGATCGCGCCAAGTCCCCGATTTATCGACTTCTATACCCAGGTCCTTCCTCCAGGCGACTTTCCCACTAGTAGCAGATAGAGCTGTCAAGCGCCCATACTCTACAACAAATACGTATCCGTCTCTGTAGATAGGTGCGCTGCAGTCACTACACTGATATACCCACAATACGTCGCCGCTCGTACTGTTGATGGCGTAGAGATCTTTAGATACCGCGTACAGTACGCCGTTGCCGTACGCTAGACCTACTACGTTTCCACCTAACGCCCTTCTCCAGAGAATTCTCCCTTCTTCAGCTACACAGAATACGTAGCCTTCGTC
>JAOAKQ010000071.1 GCA_026419835.1 Sulfolobales archaeon
AGAATCTGAACGATAGAATTGAAAGCATATTTCAGTTTAAAGTAGATGTGGTAACCGGCTCCGGAGTCAGAATCTGAACGATAGAATTGAAAGTAAGGTTACCACTCAAAGTCATAGTAGCTCTCTTTTCTCCTCCTGAATCTGAACGATAGAATTGAAAGCCCCCGGGAAGACCATTACCTCCGAGGTGGTGGAGATAGCGAATCTGAACGATAGAATTGAAAGGCACCATAAAAAAACGATGTTAAGATTTATTAACAGCGAAAGAATCTGAACGATAGAATTGAAAGATTCTCTGATAGTTTGATCACACCAAAGTGTGTCGCTCCAGTCCCGAATCTGAACGATAGAATTGAAAGTTCATCGAGACCGATTTGAGTCAATATGGCATCTACTATGTTTAGGAATCTGAACTTTCAATTCTATCGTTCAGAACGATAGAATTGAAAGTAGAGTATTTGTTTTTATGGTGGGCCTTTCGTGTATTACGAATCTGAACGATAGAATTGAAAGATACTTTACATTGAGTCGTATCTGCATTTTTTCACCTTCACTTTGAATCTGAACGATAGAATTGAAAGGCTGTCGTGACGCACCCACATTTCAGCACTTAACGTTTTCTTGTTGAATCTGAACGATAGAATTGAAAGAAATGTTTTGGTCCTGGTTCTCCCCATGACTCGCTAGTTGTCCAGAATCTGAACGATAGAATTGAAAGCATCTACTTTTTCTGTAGCTTTCGAATGTGGAGTATAAGATTCAGAATCTGAACGATAGAATTGAAAGTTGTTTGCGTAGGGATAAATCGGATATACGATTAGCACTAGAATCTGAACGATAGAATTGAAAGAAAAATTAGCGAAATTTTCGCAAAATCGTCAGGATTTTTTACGTTCATGAATCTGAACGATAGAATTGAAAGTCAGTTCGCCGAGCGTAGAGCCGGTGGGCTGGCTCTTGGTTTGAATCTGAACG
>JAOAKQ010000072.1:0-609 GCA_026419835.1 Sulfolobales archaeon
ATTGAAAGGTCTTTTATGCAGTTCATTACGACCTTCTTTAGTTCTCTCGAATCTGAACGATAGAATTGAAAGCTCCTTAACACACTTTATCGTTACTTTCTTAAGCTCTCTTAACGTCTCTGGAATCTGAACGATAGAATTGAAAGTGAGAACCGGCAGTGTCATCAAGACTCTTCCACCTCAATCGAGGAATCTGAACGATAGAATTGAAAGAGAAAGACCCGCCGGATGACCCTTGGGGCGTCAATTTAGCCATGAATCTGAACGATAGAATTGAAAGACTATTAGTTTAAGCGTTCCAGTTGTAGTTGTGGTGTTGACTATGAATCTGAACGATAGAATTGAAAGTGCTGTTTATGTAGTCCTTTATGCACGCTTGGTATGTTGCTTGAATCTGAACGATAGAATTGAAAGTTGAGAATCCGATAATCCGATAACCGAAAAGTTTAAATTTGTTGAATCTGAACGATAGAATTGAAAGTCGCTGTGTGTCCACATGCTAATCGTTGATGTTTTTTTATCCAAGAATCTGAACGATAGAATTGTAAGTCGTTCAATCCTTCGCGGCCCTGTATCGTAAACTATCTCAATCATGAATCTGAACGATAG
>JAOAKQ010000072.1:619-958 GCA_026419835.1 Sulfolobales archaeon
TCATATAATTTATTGAATTCACTTTCTGACAGTTCGAGAATCTGAACGATAGAATTGAAAGTTTTTCCCACATTTCGACACTCCGCGTCTTTTTGTCTAACTGTATGAATCTGAACGATAGAATTGAAAGACGTGAGAAGTACCCCGAGTTGTTCGGGGAAACCAGGAGCCAGCCCGGAATCTGAACGATAGAATTGAAAGTCATTTCTAGTCAATGCTTCGTTTCTACTAATGTTGTTCACACTATTCAGAATCTGAACGATAGAATTGAAAGTAAATTTATGTCTTTCCTCCCAGAACCCGATCACTCTAGAGGGAATCTGAACGATAGAATTGAAA
>JAOAKQ010000073.1 GCA_026419835.1 Sulfolobales archaeon
CTTTCAATTCTATCGTTCAGATTCCCGGCACAGTGATCCAGGTACCTTACCGGGTCAGAATAGCTTTCAATTCTATCGTTCAGATTCCTTCTTCTTTTCCTCGCTCACTCCTCCTCACCCAGCACTTCGTCTTTCAATTCTATCGTTCAGATTCAAAAAAGGAGAACTGAGCGAAGGCGATTTTATTGTAATACTTTCAATTCTATCGTTCAGATTCAAAAAAGCGAAGGTGAAAAAGTGGAAACAGTAGTTTATGATATACTTTCAATTCTATCGTTCAGATTCTTCGAACTAACGCCACACGATATGCGCCGTTCACACCTCTTTCAATTCTATCGTTCAGATTCATGGAGGAGCGGAAAAAGCGATTTGACGAAATTCTTGACAAAATTATCTTTCAATTCTATCGTTCAGATTCTTACAACATTGGAGCGAGACGAATCGAGCGAAGATATCTTTACTTTCAATTCTATCGTTCAGATTCTAGTAGAGAAAAAAATAGAAGAAATCAGGTGGAAAGATTATCAAAACTTTCAATTCTATCGTTCAGATTCTGAGAGAAGAGAGAATTGGGGAGGCTGCGGAATAAGAGAGTACTTTCAATTCTATCGTTCAGATTCATACGCGTCTTGACCTTGCTGTTTATGTAGTCCTTTATGCACGCTCTTTCAATTCTATCGTTCAGATTCAAAGAATGATTGAGACAGTTTATGATACAGGGCCGCGAAGGATTCTTTCAATTCTATCGTTCAGATTCGCACGGTGACACCACCTGAAGAACTACCATATTACAAGTACCTTTCAATTCTATCGTTCAGATTCTTAGATTAGATAAAAAAACATTAACTGTGGAGATGTTCCTTTCAATTCTATCGTTCAGATTCCCGGCACAGTGATCCAGGTACCTTACCGGGTCAGAATAGCTTTCAATTCTATC
>JAOAKQ010000074.1 GCA_026419835.1 Sulfolobales archaeon
CTGAACGATAGAATTGAAAGTCGTTTCTGAGGGACACAAGGGGGGTCAATTTGCCCACCACCATGAATCTGAACGATAGAATTGAAAGGACAAGTGCCACGAAGTCTCGAACTGGCTGCGGGATTATTGACGCTAGAATCTGAACGATAGAATTGAAAGAGTCAACTTTAACAAACAATGTCTCTCCATAGAGATTTCTGAAGGGAATCTGAACGATAGAATTGAAAGTTCACACGGTTTCAGCATGCAGACACACAGATATATTCGTGGTTGACCGAGAATCTGAACGATAGAATTGAAAGATCCCATCCCTTGTCATCATTGAAGTAACGTAGATTCCGCTATGAATCTGAACGATAGAATTGAAAGTTCTGATTGCAATCGTCGTGCTTGTTTGAGGTCTTTTTTCTTGAATCTGAACGATAGAATTGAAAGTAAAATCTTTTGGATCTTTCGCGTTCATGATTTTTTCATATAATTTATGAATCTGAACGATAGAATTGAAAGGTTTTGAGCAATTTGTCAAACTCATCCTCCGTTAACTGTACTGCGAATCTGAACGATAGAATTGAAAGGTGCACACCCGTGTCCCCGAAACCCAAGTTCAAACCCCCGGAATCTGAACGATAGAATTGAAAGCATGTGAATGGCGACGTTATTGGCGTATGGATAGATTGGATACTCCGTTAGGAATCTGAACGATAGAATTGAAAGTGCGGTCATTATCGCGGTGTACCTGAATACCCTGCCTCCCCTACGAATCTGAACGATAGAATTGAAAGATGCAAAGAGGCATCTAAAGAAACATGGTGTGGAAGAATGACGGTATCGAGAATCTGAACGATAGAATTGAAAGCAGCCAGTTCAACTTCTGTCCCGTCCTCTTGCACTAGGGAATCTGAACGAT
>JAOAKQ010000075.1 GCA_026419835.1 Sulfolobales archaeon
AATAGTAGGGTAGAAGAATCTGAACGATAGAGATGGAAAAGCGGAACACGGAATCTGAACGATAGAATTGAAAGTAGGAGAGAGATAAACCGGTCATCGAACCACCACTGGAGTGCGCGAATCTGAACGATAGAATTGAAAGTTTGGTCTTTTCTAACCGCGATCGTCGTCGTAAATTCATCACTCTTCTGCGAATCTGAACGATAGAATTGAAAGGTGTACGCGCAGTACACCGATAGCGGCACGTAGCGAAATAGTCTGTGAATCTGAACGATAGAATTGAAAGTATCTTGTTCACAACCCTATATTGCTGTACTCTTGTACAGAAGAATCTGAACGATAGAATTGAAAGCAAAAACATAGAAAAGCGAAGGTGAAAAAAGTGACAGAAAGGATGAATCTGAACGATAGAATTGAAAGTCACGTTCATAACTTTTTCATATAACGTTCTAAACTCATCCTCTGAATCTGAACGATAGAATTGAAAGGTATACGCTCCGATGCCTGTCTACGAACCATACGAGGGTCGCGAATCTGAACGATAGAATTGAAAGATCATCAATAATCAGACCATTCCAGTGAAGTTAATCATTACGTGAATCTGAACGATAGAATTGAAAGCAAAGAATTCCTCGAAGATCATGTCCAAGTTCTCGATTATTAGAGAATCTGAACGATAGAATTGAAAGTCGTTATCTTTCTTGATGAGTTTGGCCGACAACCACAGCCTGAAGGAATCTGAACGATAGAATTGAAAGATCGCTATTGTTGTGAATTCGTCAAGCCTCTTCTGCGACGTGAATCTGAACGATAGAATTGAAAGAGACGGTAGAGTCGAAGGCAGCTGCGGGGTTCAGGCTGTGGAGTTGGGGGA
>JAOAKQ010000076.1 GCA_026419835.1 Sulfolobales archaeon
AGATGTGTATAAGAGACAGCTACTAACCTCTGCTCCTTAATCTTAGCGAGTATTTTTTGTGCGGTGTCTTTTTCAGGAGTAGCCCTCAGTGTAACGTATCTCCATAAAACTTGCGACGGCATGCCTAAGCGCTTCTCTAGCTCCTTAAACGAGTAGAAGAACTTAAGTAACCTCAATAAATTGAAGGCTGTTAACTTAACGTTCTTCGCCTCCTCCTCATCACATACCTTGTCTTCTAGCAAATTAGCTCTCTACTCCTAGAGAGCTCAGTACCCTTACTAGTACTGAAACTTAAGCCCTACTGTCACTAGGCGTAGGAATAGTTAAAGGGCCTGGACATAGCATTATCAAAGACTACGCTTAAAGAGATATGTCTGATTAATCCTATCCATCACATTGGTTTACGTAAGCCTATAGGCTACTTTAAACCTTGCAGATCTAGGAGACAATTGGAGGGAGCTGAGGTGGAGAAGGGGAAGAAGAAGCCAAAGTAACAAATAAATGCGTACCATAAATATTCTGCGCTCTTCTTTTCCTTCTTTGAGAAGCATTCATTTCTAGGCTTATTGGAAGCTCACTTCTTAAAGCCTTTAGCTCAATAAAGGCCTTGGTACCGTTAGTTGATGCTTAGGGATGCTTAAAGTAATGCCGTGAGGATCGCTATGTCTCGCCAAGTAATTTAATGGCTCTAGGTAGCCAGCCTCTTTAAGGGGCAAGTCTTAATGGTGGGCCCGCCGGGATTTGAACCCGGGACCTCCGGCTCCGAAGGCCGGCGCTCTATCCTTACT
>JAOAKQ010000077.1 GCA_026419835.1 Sulfolobales archaeon
TTACCGTAGAGCCTTCCACTACGACGCCACCTGTAAATGAGCTGCTCACCTCTGGGGATCGTTACGAGCGCTCCAGTTGAGACCCCGAGGGAGCCTTGCGGACTTTCGAATTCGCTGAAGCAGAACACTTCCGCATTGTCTGGCTTCTCGATCTCAATTGCTGAACCGCCTCTAAATCCGCACTTAACGAACAAGTAATGGGTGATATGGTCATTGCTAGGCTTAAGTACCAGCGTTCCTTTTTCGGTCCTTATAATCCTCCCACGAACAGGGAATTCGATGAATTCGTTTCCCTCGGTATCCCTTTGCACTAACTTAGACGATATCCACAGGCGGAGGCTGGGGCGACCATGGGAGATCCGTCCGATATCAGCGTAGTAGAATTTTACGGTATTGTCTTCACTGGGTCTATACTTGACCTCGATCCTTTTTTGCACTATTATTCACCTCTTGATTATGTTGTTAGCCACTCCTCAATGCAGCTCTTCACGAATCTTTTAATATCTTCTTCGTCTTTTGCGATCGTTAAAGCATTATCGTACGTGCTAGCATCAATGAACCTCATCACTAGATCATCAACGATTTTATCGAATTCTTCTTTTCGCTTTTCCATTATTTCTTCAAAGATCTCGCTAATTTTTTGGAAGTCCTGAGGACTTTTTACGTTCATAATTTCTCTGTGCAATAGTTCAAATTCTTTTTCATCAAGCCTAACAACGCCATGATGTGTAACTCCAGTCCCTCCCCAACCATCGCGACTCACCCACATTTCAATGGTTAGCGTCTTCTTGTTTAACAACAGGTGTGTGGTGACGTTGTTACCAAATGGGTAAATTGGATACTCGACGAATGCGATCTC
>JAOAKQ010000078.1:0-284 GCA_026419835.1 Sulfolobales archaeon
CTTCGAAGCACTTACCGCACTGAACGCACCTTCCCAGGAAGTATTGCAGTCTCACCGAGCCACCATCGACCTCGACTCTGAGAGCGTTCGAAGGGCAGGCAAGTGCGCACGCACCGCAGCCCCAGCATCTCTCGGGGTCTATCTCCACGAAACCGCGGAAGGCTTCGGTTAGTAGAGGTTCTTCACGAGGATACCTCCTAGTGACCCTACCAGTCCTCAAAGCCACTCTTATGAGGTCTAGGTACTTCATAACTAACCAACCGCGTACCTGGTTCTCAGCTCGA
>JAOAKQ010000078.1:294-843 GCA_026419835.1 Sulfolobales archaeon
GTGCAGGAGAAGCAGGGGTCTATGCTTGCTATCGTTGGAGGCGCGTCAGCTAGTGGAGCGCCCCTCAGCATCACTTTAAGTGCCGGTAGGTTCTGGTAGGTGGGCGCTCTAACTCTCCACCTGTACGGTCTTCCAGAACCGGTTATTACAAAGTGGACGTTTTCACCCCTGGGAGCTTCGACAGCGGCTACGGCCTTCTTCAGCGGGGGTATATCCACGTCCTCGGCCCTCACACTACCGCGCGGGAGTTTATCGACTAGCTGGTCGACTATTCCGAAGCTCTCGAAAACCTCCTCAACTCTAACTAGGAGCCTGGAGTAGTTGTCACCCTCGGTATAGAGAGGCACGCTAAACGAGGCGTGTCTATAGGCGAAGTAAGGATAGTCCCTTCTAGTATCCCTCCGGAGACCTGAAGCTCTAGCAACCGGACCGACGACGCTCAGCTCTCTAGCCGAGCTCTTCGGGAGGACCCCGGTTCCGGTAAGCCTCCGCTTGAGTTGAGGAACCGACAGAAGTACCCCTACGTACTCTGCGTACATATCTCTTGCC
>JAOAKQ010000079.1 GCA_026419835.1 Sulfolobales archaeon
ATTCTATCGTTCAGATTCAACAGGCTGGACAGGGTCCCCCTCACGTACAACATAAAGAACTTTCAATTCTATCGTTCAGATTCCAAAAACTATAATATAAGAATGTATCCGAAGTGGTTTAAGTGACTTTCAATTCTATCGTTCAGATTCATACCGAACGTAATACACGAAAGGCCCACCATAAAAACAATCTTCTCTTTCAATTCTATCGTTCAGATTCTTATACGGCCGTCCACCAAGTGGGAGATGTTTGGTAATGCCGAACTTTCAATTCTATCGTTCAGATTCTCATTATCATCTACGTTTGGGCTAGCTTTCGATTCCGTATAAGATTCATACTTTCAATTCTATCGTTCAGATTCACGCTAACCATTGAAATGTGGGTGAGCCGCGATAGCTGGGGCTTTCAATTCTATCGTTCAGATTCTACGTGTTCACGGAGCGGCGAAATGGTATAGAAGAGTGACTTTCAATTCTATCGTTCAGATTCAATATATTCAGTTGAAATGGCACATATCCATACGCCGCTCTGACTTTCAATTCTATCGTTCAGATTCTGGAAATAGTAGATTGTGCACGAGTATGCCGAAGCCGATGCCGCACTTTCAATTCTATCGTTCAGATTCAAAATAATTTTTTTGTTTTTAACAATGAAGGCCATTAGGTGATTACTTTCAATTCTATCGTTCAGATTCCGGCGTCGCGGTACCCTTCATGGGGGAGGCGAGCCTCACGTTCAACTTTCAATTCTATCGTTCAGATTCATGGTGTGATCAAACTATCAGAAAATGAATACGATCTACTATACACTTTCAATTCTATCGTTCAGATTCTAC
>JAOAKQ010000007.1 GCA_026419835.1 Sulfolobales archaeon
AGATAGCCACGTCCGGCCTCACAATGGTTGCGACATCCCTAAGTCTCTGGGGAGGAATCCTCAGCTTCACCAAGCTACCAGAGAGAAGGAGAGCCCGACTACTGGGGGTCTTAGGGGCTAGGTAGCTCCTTTCAGTTTTTCGTTGCTACACTAGCACTCACCACATCTTCTCGTGGAAGACCGTCGCAGTCTTCTCTGCAGCTCCCAGTCTTTTTCAATTGCTTCTCCTAGAGGCCGATGTTAGAGCGTAAGCGATGTCACCGGCAAATCTACTCTTTCAGTCTTTTTCAATTGCTTCCTATTTTCTTCTATTCTTTTTCTGCTTTGTTTGTTTATATGTTTTCTGGTGCGTACTAGAAAATCCATTATAACTCATCGGGTGCCAGATGGTGGATCGTAGGGTGTCTGCTTTACGAGGGAGTTTTTGAATTTGTTTGCTTCCCTCATTAGTGTTATCCATATTGATTTCCGCTTGTAGTGCTTCTCCGATTCTTTAGAGAGCTTGCTGTAGAGGTGTCTGACGAGTGCGTCGACGGTTTTTCGGTGAGAGTAGTCTAGAGCCTCGGAGTGCTCGGAGGTAGGTCTTACGGCTCGTCTGTATGACTGTGTGGATAGCTAGTGGCTTGAGGAGTTCCGGTAGGTTGTCCACTGGGGGTGTGCGGCTCGGTTTAGGTATGTGTGTTAATCTACAGAACGCTGCGTTTACGCGCCTACCGTAGGGTCTGTAGGGTATTAAGCTGCCCCTACCTAGTAGTCTGTGGAGAGTATGGGTAGGTATGCGAGGAGTGTGGCTGTTGACGACTACTTGGTGACTATATACAGGTTGGAGGAGGTCTTCGGTATCGCTAGGACTGGCGATATATCTAGGGAGCTCGGGGTTAGGCCGGCCACCGTGAGCAAGGTCCTGCGCAGGCTGGCGTCCGAGGGCTACGTCGTTTGGAGTAGGTTCAGGGGCTTCAAGCTGAGTGGGAGGGGCCGCGAGGTGGTGAAGTCCTTGATTAGGAGGCACAGAATATGCGAGGCCTTCCTAGCTGAGCTGGGCTTCGACGTGCTGGAGCTCCACGAGTACGCACACTACATGGAGCACCTACCTCAGCAGATAGTTGAGTCGATCTACAGGTACGTGGGGTCCCCGAAGATGTGCCCCCACGGAAACCCGATACCGGGTGAGGAGGCACTGCCGGCCGGGAGGCCGCTGTCGGAGTTCGGTGCTGGTGATTCCGTTAGGGTCGTCGGCTACAGGGGTGAGCTATCTGCGTACATGAGGAGAGCCGTTTCACTAGGTCTTTCGAAGGGCGTCGAGGTCACCGTTCTTAGTAAGCTGAGGAACGGTCTGGAGGTTAGGGTAGGTGGACGGGTGGAGAGGGTAGATCTGAAGACAGCTATGACGGTACTCGCTCAGAGCCTGAGCTAGCGGCATCCGGAGCTTACCTACCCCAGTACTCATTTGCGTTCAGCGAGGTGTTTTGTGGGTCTACCTATGGGTGGGGGTGTTCTCGTAGGGGTAGACGCCGGCGGAACTAAAACCGAGGTCGCCGCGGTAGACTTGAGCACCCGGAGGTGCTCCCTCGGATCCGGGGGGCCCTCGAACCCGGCAGTCGTCGGCGTTGAGAGAGCTGGTGAGGTAGTAGCTGACTCCATTAGGAAAACCCTCGGGGAGGCGGGCTTCGAAATCGCCGCTGTCGGCTTAATTGCCGTCGGCGCCGCCGGCGTGGTGGGTGGGCGCTTCGCGAACGCACTAGGCGAGAGAATCTCGAAGCTCCTGGAGTACCCCGCAGACAGGGTGCTCGTCTTCGAGGACGTTGTGGCGGCCCACTCCTCCGTATTTCTACTCGAAGACGGCGTGGTCGGTGTTCTAGGTACCGGGAGCTGCGTCTACGGCTCCCGCGGAGGTGTGGTCGCTAGAGCCGGTGGGTGGGGGCATCTTCTAGGTGACGAAGGTAGTGGGTACAGAATTGGTTTGAGGAGTTTGAGGGAGGTTCTGGAGTGCTTCGATGGCTTAAAGAAGTGCTCCGACCTAGCTAATGAGGTCTCGCGCGCCATGGGGTTCAAGTCCACTTCGGACGTGCTATCCTACGTCTACTACTCTAGCAACCCCAAGACTGCGGTGTCTTCGGTAGCTACTCTAACTATAGCTGCGTACAGGAGGGGTAGTGAGGTAGCTGCGAAGATAGTTGAGGAGGAGTTGGAGGAGTTCGTGAAGCAGGTTGCCGCCGTGCACTGGAAGCTAGGTGGCGGCATTGGGGTAGGTTTTGTAGGGTCCGTGTACGGGGAGAATAGGGACGTAGTCGAGAGCCTTCTTAGAGAGAAGCTGAGTAGGTGGCTGGGCACTGAAGTAGAGATTTCCGAGCAGAGGATTAGAACGTCCTGTGGAGCCATCGTCGCTGGGCTGAAGCTCCTGGGGGATAGAGCTGCCCTACCTACAGCACTAGGAGTCATATTGAATTGTTGTCTCAGCAGGTAGAGCTATTCAGCCCCCTACTTAGTAGCTAACCCACCGACCTGGACTAGGCGGGCGCGGACCGACCCAGCTCGATGCGTTCTGGTGTTACCGCACCCTACTCCTTCTCTAGAACGACCGCAGTTCCGTATGCAACGACCTCAGCGGCACCGCTCATGATGCTGGATGTAGCTAGCCTTACACCAACCACGGCGTTCGCCCCCATAGACTTCGCCTTCTCGACCATTCTTCTCAGTGCTTCATCTCTGGACCCCGCTAAAAGCTCCGTGTACTCCACGATCTCTCCCCCAGCTATGTTCCTAAACAACGCTAGGATGTCTCTACCTATGTTCCTAGCTTTAACGGTACTACCGCTGACCAATCCAAGGATTTTCTTGATTCTGTATCCCGGAACGTACTCAAGAGTTGTAACCACGAACTCCTCACTCACCGGACCCACCAATCCTTGGCTCAGCGGTTCTTCTTAAATATCTTAGAGTAGGTACGGCTATCACCGCGAAAACTACGGCACTGAGTACCGCTATGACGAGCTCCACCAACCACACGTTCCTCAAGGTGTGAAGCGCTGCGACGGCGGCTGAGTTAAGCGCTGAGTGTAGAAGTACTGAAGCCGCTAGTAGGCTGAGTCTCCCGATACCCCTGCTAAGCAGTAGTGTGAGAGATACGTGTATTACTATCGCAGAATTTCTTTCGAGAGCTCCCGGTAGTAGGTCGACCCAGCTGTAGGTCTGCGTAAATCCGTAGAGTGCCGCGGGTATGGAGTACACGAGTAGCGCCTCCGCCAACCCCCACCCAATACCGAACGATAGCACTACCCTCGAAGACCGCTCTCCGGTGAAGCCGGCTCTAAGCAGGAAGAACCTCACGGTCTCCTCGAAAACCCCGGCCGCGAACGATGCGAAGTACTCGTACAGACCCTGCGGTAATCTAACAACTACCAGCAGGGGGATCCTCGCGGAAAGCGCCAGCAGCCAGCCGCCCCCACCTAGAGCGGCCGCTACCCAGGCGCCAGCGCTTCTACCAGCCGTTCTAGCTAGAGCGACGCATCCCGGGATCAGCGATATAGCTACGGGAACGGCGTAGCCCCAAGCACACATAGAACTACCTGAACGAGATCTGCGCAGCAATAAAAATCTTCGTAGCATACATAAGCTTAGGAGTGAAGCACGTGGCTAGCTACGAAAGGCACGTACTCCACGGAGTACTAGCTGGAGCTATAACTGGCGTGGTTCTAGGCGTGCTAGTTCTAGTGGCGGTAGCTCCACATGTAGAAGGTATGGTTAGAGACATCGTGGTGAAGACCCTACCGGCGGGTCTCGCAGAGAGCTATGTTGAGGAAGTAGTTGAATCGGCACTAGGAGTAGCTAGAGCAGCTGTGTACGTAGCACCCGTAGTTGAAGTCGTTCAGTACGTCCTGATAGGAGCTATCTTCGGCTTAGTGAAGGGGGTGTTTAGAGAGAGGTTGGGGTTCGGCGAACTCACCTCAGCTGCGGCAGCCGGCGTTCTACACATCCTCCTACTTGGGGCTATACCGGTCTTAGTCATCTCGACTCTGTACGCAGAGATACTGGGAGTCGTCTCAAAGTACATCAACCTGTATCTAGCGGCAGCTGCACCAGGAGCGGTATTCGCGGTATCTATAGTCTTAGTAAGCTCAGTCAGAGGCCCGTGGACTAAGCTCGTAGAAGCGAAGCCGAGAGAAGTGTAGCTGTGGCAGCGGCGCCGCGGTCTGAGCCCTCTGCGCATCTGATTAGCACACTACAAAATATAGCTGCCGTTCTCGTAGTTAATTTCGGATGGGCTGATTGCCGGAGGACCGGCTGGTTCTAGAGCTCGACGAAGTACTTCACGAGAGCTACGGGGATGCCGGAGTAGGCGTTATCTACGAGAAGATAGAGGAGTACGGTGAGCCGGAGCCAGGTCCCTCGGTCCTGGAGCTAGGTCTTCCGGACGCGGTCGTTAAGGCGCTGTTAAAGCGCGGAATCTCGAGACTCTACAAGTTTCAGTACGAGGTGTTTGAGCACGTGCTGAGCGGTCGCAACGTCGTTATCTCCGCCGGCACCGGTACCGGTAAGACCGAGGCTTTCTTCCTTCCTCTGCTAAAGAAGGTCGCGGAGAGCGCTGGACCGAACCCTAGAGCGCTGGTACTGTACCCGACCAAAGCTCTAGCCAGGGACCAGCTCAAGAGGTTCTCGGAGTACATGGTGTTCGGCGCTACGAGTGTGAGTGTATACGATGGCGATACTCCCAGAAGTACTAGAACCCGCATAGCCTCCAACCCGACTACCTTCATAATTACGAACCCGGACATGCTGCACGTCGGGCTCATGTACAGCCCACACGTAAGGAGGTTCGCTAGGACTGCCGGCACCTTCGTATTCGATGAGCTACACGTATACGAGGGCGTTCTAGGTTCCCACATCCACAACCTCTTCCACAGAGTGAAGCTCTACCGCGGGGAGAGTCCCCAGGTGGTAGCATCCTCCGCGACCATCGGGAACCCTAGGGAGTTCGCTGAGGCTCTATTCGGCGAGAGCTTCGTTGAAGTTCGGGGGACCCCGATGAGGAGGGGCGTGGCGGTGCACGCACTAGTATCGGCCGGCTTTATGAGTAGGTGGAGTATCGCAGCCTCGGTAGCTCGCTTTCTAGCTGAGAGAAACCTGAGGTTCGTAGTGTTCGTAGATAGTCAGCAAATGGCTGAGCTACTAACCAGCATACTGCGCGATAAGTACGGCGTTAAGGTAATGGTGCACAGAGCCGGGCTACCGGCCGACGTGAGGAAGAAGGTCGAGAGCGACCTGAGGGACGGCGAGCTCGGCGGCGTAGTATCGACGCCAACCCTAGAGCTCGGGCTAGATATAGGGACCCTCGACGCGGTCATCCTGGTAGCGCCACCGCCCTCGTACGCTAAGTACCTCCAGAGGGCCGGTAGGGCCGGCCGCAGGAGGAAGGGGTACGTCGTGACCATCCTCGGGGACGACCCTATCGACAGCTACTACGCTAGGAATCCCGACAGGTTCTTCTCCCAGGACGTGCCGCCGAGCGCTGTGGAGCCTCAGAACGAGGAGGTAGCTAGAGCCCACCTAGTTGCCTTTCTCCTACAGCATGGGAGAACTAGAGAGGAAAACCTACCGCCGGTATGGAGAAGTGTCGTCAAGGAGCTCGCATCGGAGGGGTTGATTAGGGTAGCTGGAAACTCTGTAGTTCCGAACTACAGTGAAGCCAGAAAGTACCTCTCCCTAAGGGAGAGCATAAGGTCCCCGGGCCAGGTAGTTAAGATCGTTAGCGCCGAGTCGGGCGAGGAGATAGCTGAGAGGGAAATGCCGAGGGCTCTACTAGAGCTCTACCCTGGCTCCGTATACCTGTACATGGGGAAGCCCTACACGACTCTGGAGCTAGACCTAGCCCACTTGAGGGCTGCGGTGGGGAGAGTTGAAGAGGGTCTCGAGTACTACACCAAGCCTCTGTACACCGTGGACGTGTTCGATTTCAGAACTCTGTCGGAGAGGAGAACCGAGGTCGGAGTTAGCCTCGCGTACGCTCACGTAGAGCTGGAGGTCGCCGTGGAAGGCTACGTAGCTATAGACATATACGGCGGTACCACCCTGAGGTACTCACACTACGCAGAGCCCGTAACGTACAGGTACCCCACTAAAGCCGTTCTAGCTAAGTTCAGCGAGTTCCCCGAGCTAGGCTTCGAGGGGATGGCCGAGGCGTACCACGCAGTGGAGCACTCCGTAATATCGGCAGCTAGAGCCGTCTGCGGTGCCGGTCTGGGAGATATGGGCGGTGTTAGCTACCCCAGCGGCGACATGGTCTTCTACGACGCCGATATAGGTGGTAGTGGCTTAGCTAAGCTCCTGTACTCGAGGTTTGAGAAGGCTGTTGAGGTGGCTCACTCGATAGTCAGTAGGTGCGACTGCGAAGATGGGTGTCCTCGGTGTGTTTACAGCCCGTACTGCGGAAACAACAACAGGTACCTCTCTAGGACGAAGGCCTCCTACGTACTCCACCAGACGCTCGGCGGTAGACCCCCCGTTAGGGAGGTGCCGCTCGCAGCTAGGTACGGAGAACCCCGCGTCTCCTTCAATTCTATCGCCCAGATTCTTCTGTTGCCCCCATTGCCCGCGGGTTTTTAAGCTTTATCTCAGGAGTACTCCCAAGATAAAGCTTATAAATCCTCGGACGATAGCGACATAGAAGGATCTGAACGATAGAGAAGGAAAACGGAACGCAGAATCTGTAGAATTGAAAGGGAGTAGTCGCACCAGCAATCAGGACCGTACTGCGCTAAGCAATCGAGAGTTTAGCGAGCGCGCTAGCAGCGCTCTAGCCCCAGTACTCGAGCTCTTCACGTTGAAGAACCGGTCTCTCGAGTTCCCCGAGGTACTTGGAGACCTCCTCGTCGGCGGAGCCTGCGTCGACTAGCTCGAACCTAACTCTCCGTCCAGGGCTTAGCTGCGCTAGGTAGTCCACGTCTCGAGGGAGTACGTGGAGCGCCACAGCGTAGCCGCCGGTCGTCTGAGCATCGGACATCAAAACTATTGGCTTGCCGTCCGGCGGTACCTGAACGTACCCCCTATCTGTCGGTACGGAGGGGAGTCTCCCCAGCTTCCTAGCTGAAGCTAGGGGTGGGCCGTCCAGTCTGTACCCCATCCTATCGCTCTCCGCGGTAACTACGTACTCGCTCTTCAGCAGCGTGCCCAGGTCTTCGAGTAGGTGCGAGTGAACTCCTTCCGTTGCTCTAAGTAGTGTAGAGCTCTCAGGCTTCACATGTTTTTCAACTAGATCGCTCGGAGGTCTTAAATCAGCCACTCTACTCCACACGTAACCTACGTCTATAGGAGGAACTTCGAAAACATCTCCAACTTTGAGAGGTCTACCTAGGCAGCCCATACCTCCTCTAACATACGTAGACCTACTGCCGAGAACTTCCTCACATACGACCCCGCCGGAAACTGCTATATAGTGAATGCGCCCTATACCGGACGGCGAGACCTTTAAGACACTACCTCGAGAGCAGAGCACAGGCATCCAGGACTTCACCTCCACATTATCTACGAAGACACGTGGGTAACCTCCAGTGACAGCTACTACGGCATCACTCAATAGTTTTAGAGATATAGCTCCAAATACCTCAATAACAGCACTACGGGGTTTATTGCCTGCGAGAGCATTTGCGTAAACTGCTGAGAGTTTGTCGAGAGCTCCCGATACCGGAACACCTAGAGCTCTATATCCATCTCTACCGAGGTCTTGAACTGTTGCGAGTCCAGCTATGTACTCAACCCTCAGGCTACCCACTGTAATCACCTACGAATATCCCCAGAAGCTTGCTGAAGTCCGCGGCGTCTATAGGCTTAAAGTAGACTTCATCACCAGGAGAGATAGGTATAGGTGGATTCCTCCTGTAGTCAAACATAGTCAGAGGCGTTCTTCCCACCAACCTCCAGCCCCCCGGACTCTCTAAGCCGTACACTCCAGTCATCTTACCAGCAACGCCCACGGAGCCGGCCGGTATCTTAACTCTCGGAGTCTCCAGCCTCGGTGCTGCTATAGACGGATCTACCTCCCCCATGTAGACGAACCCGGGAGTGAAGCCGAGAGTTATTACCGTATACCTCCTAGAAGAGTGAATCCTGACTACCTCATCTTCAGCTAGCTTTGACCAAGCTGCGATGAATTGGAGGTCTGGGCCGAATTCTCCTCCATACACTACAGGTATTGTGAACTTTCTAGATCTGTAGAGGTCTTCAACGTCTACATCTCTACACCACAGCCATAAGTCTCGAATTCTACGTGCTAACGACTCACCGCTCACTTTTCTCGGGTCGTAATGTATTGCTATAGATGAAACTCCAGGAACGACTTCAGTAATCTGATTCGATAATTCACTCTTGATTGAGTAGTAGAGTTTATGTATCTCTCTAGCACAATCTAGGCTGACCTCCTCACATACGTCAACATGGATTACGTAGCCTCCACTTCTAACTACTCTAAGATCTCTCCGAGTAGACATAGCCTACACTAATTCAGCAATAGGTTTTAACACTACACCTGCTTCTCTCAACTTCTGATTTACCGCTCTAGCTATCTCAATAGCTCCAGGACTATCGCCATGTATGCAGAGAGTGTGAGCTCTCACCTCGATAGTTCTACCATCTACCGTAGTTACAGCATCCTTATCGACTATAGATACAACCCTCTCGAGAATCTTCTCGATATCTGTGATTAGAGCTCCTGGAACACCTCTCGGAGCTAGTCTACCGTCAGATGTGTAGCCTCTATCTATAAATGCTTCGAAAGCAACTCTGAGTCCTAGTTCTTCAGCCGCTCTCGCCATAGCTGAACCGTAGGGAGCTACGAGCACGAGTCTGGAGTCGTAGGAGTGTACCGCTTCGGCTAGTGCTCTAGCGTATTCCTCTCTAACCCAAGCCATATTGTATAGAGCACCGTGTGCTTTTACATGCTGCATCCTCATACCTTCAACCTTCAGAAACGCGTTGAGAGCGCCGAGCTGGTAGATTACGTAAGACTTTAGCTCGTCTGTGGTGACAGAGATCTCCCTCCGCCCGAACCCCATTAAGTCTGGAAAGCCTGGGTGAGCACCGATAGACACGCCGAGAGACCTAGCTAACTTGATGGACCTCCATATGCTGACCGGGTCACCTGCGTGAAAACCACACGCTATATTAGCCGAGGTTACGTAGCGAAAGAGCTGCGTCTCATCGACTAAGACCCACCTCCCGAAAGACTCTCCAGCGTCTGTATTGAGATCTATTCTCCTAGCCGTGTAACTCACCAAGAGCTTCTCGCCGCATCTTTAATAAGTATAAGCACCTAGAATCTTTTTAAATCCAACCTGTGAATGGGGAGTGGTGGGAATTTGACTCAATCGGCGGCTGCTGGCAAATCTAGTAGAAGAGAATTTCTCTTCATTGTAATTGTAGTAGTTGTATGGACTGCGGCCTTCGGTGTCTACTTCGTGAATAGTCCATCACCATCGCTTTGGAGTTTGAGTAGTGCTTACGCATACTCACTGATGTGGTGGTTGATAGCCATGCTCGTCTTCATAGCTTACACTATATACGACCTTGCTAGAGGTGGTTGAGGTGGAGGCGTGGCAGACGACAACTGCTATAGTATTGCTGTACTGCGCATTAGTGCTAGTAATTGGCTATGTCTCTGGGAAGGTCCTGAAAAAGAGTCTCGAAGACTTCTACGTATTGAGTAGGAAGGCCGGCACCGTCGTCACCTTCCTGGCAACCGCTTCCACGTATCACAGTGCTTTCGCGTTTCTAACGAGTGTCGCTGTTTTCGCTACCGCCGGCATAACCTTCTGGGTAGGGTCCTCAGCGTGGACAACTATGGCTGCTGTTTTCATGTATCTTGTCGGAGTTAGATTAATGAAGCTCGGTAGGGTTAGAGGCCACATATCTCCAGCTGACGGCTTAGCAGACTTCTACAAAAGTGAGCTGCTCAGAGTTCTTGTCGCAGCGATAATGGCTCTCTTCATTATAGCCTACATAGTCGTTCAAGCGGTCGGACTCGGCTTAATCCTCGATATCGGTAGCAACGGTGTGATTCCTTACGCCTACGGCTCTCTACTGCTAATGCTGGTGGCCACAGTCTATATGGCTTTAGGTGGTCTTAGAGCTGCTTACTGGACTGACGTTCTACAGGGGGTCTGGATGTATCTTGGAATAGCTTTAGCGGGAGTCCTGATGCTGCATAGCGTAGCTGCTGGAGGTCTACCGGAGGTTATGGATAGACTCAGAGAGTTGAATCCGAGATTACTCACTATGAATTGGGGACCTGAAATGCTTTTAGGCACTATAATGATTTTCGGACCAGGTCTAATGCTGCTACCGCACCTATGGATAAAGTTCTACGTAGCTAAAGACGAGAAGGTGCTGAAGGCTTCAGCTCTCGGTACAGCTCTCTACCTATCATCGTACTACATCCCGGCGGCTATGGTGGGGCTGGCGGCGGCCGTTATAAATGCGGTTGGACTACCGGGGGTCTTGGAGAAGGGCTTCATTTCAGCACTCACAGCTAAGTACGGAAGCGCAGACGCCGTCATGGCGACAATGATCGTTAAATTCCTCCACCCAGTAGTAGCGGGCTTTCTCCTAGCTGGTGCGGCAGCTGCGGCTATGTCCACCCTGGATTCATTCCTTGGTTCAACATCTCTACTTCTGACCAGAGACATATATCAGAGATACGTAAGACCTGGAAAACCTGAAAGTGAGTACGTCCTAGTTAGTAGACTGCTGATGTTTGTGTGGATGTTGATAGGGTGGTATCTCGCTGTTTTAAGACCTGGGCTGATATTCGATATAACAGCAATACCGGTCGCCGGAGGTCTTCAGTTAGTGCCGATGACGCTGCAGATGGTCATACCAAAGAAGAAGATTATAAATAAGCATGGAGCTGTCGCCGGCTTTGTTGTTGGGTCAATTCTTGTCACTCTATTCACAGTTCAGACAGGTAAGTACTTCAGAATGCCTATCACCTACCATGCTGCTGTCGCTGGACTCATCGGCCTCGCAGCTAACATCGCCGTTACCTTGATTGTAAGCACTCTAACTAAACCGACGCAAGAAGAAGTAAAGATATTTGAAGAGTATAAGAAAACCCTCTATTCGTAGTGGCTTAAGCTCATCTATATTTTTCAATAGCTTGCTTTCTATATCTATCTCGATTAGGCTAGAGATTGCTGAGGGAGCGTGCCTCCTTCCGCTGTTTAGAGTTTTTATAGCTTACTCTCGATGTGGTCTGTGGGAGTTCTTGGGTAGGTATCTGAGAGTTGGGATTCTGCAGTTCGGTTCATCTACAGATAAAATCAGAAACTTAGAGAGGATCTTCTCCATAGCGAAGAAAGTCGAAGCTGATGTAGTAGTCCTTCCCGAGTATTCTATGTTTACTATAGAGAATCTGAGCCCACCTGAAGTTCACGAGAGATCTGAAGACTTAGATGGCTTCTACCTCTCGGAGTTTAGGAGATTTGCTAGAGAGAACTCTGTCTACGTTCTCACCACTATACTTGAGAGAGCTTCTTACCCTAAGGTGTTCAACACAGCCGTCCTCGTATCCCCCCGCGAGGAAATCGTCGCTATCTACAGAAAGATCCACCTCTTTAACGCATACGGAGTGAGAGAATCTGACTACATGGTGGCTGGAGATAGTCCGAGCGAAGTCGCTGATTTAGCTGGTGTTAGAGCTGCTATTGCGATATGCTTCGACCTGAGGTTCCCAGAGCTATTCAGGTACTACGCCCTCCAAGGTGCTGAAGTGGTTTTCATCCCATCAGCTTGGTACAGCGGCCCCCTGAAGGAGGAAACACTAGAGTTCCTATCTAGGAGTAGAGCGAGTGAGAACACCTACTACCTAGTAGTAGCTAATCAGTTCGGGCAGAAGTTCACCGGGAGAAGCATGGTCGTCGACCCACTCGGAGTAGTACTGCTAGACCTAGGCATAGGGGAGAAGTACGTTGAGTTCGAAATAGACCTGGACTACGTATACGAAGTCAGGAGAACGCTACCACTCCTAAGTTTAAGAAGAGAGGACATATACACTCTTAAGTTTATTCCAAGAAACACGTAGGTTCCGCTCCCAAAGCTTCCATAACCCTCTAGAGCTCCTAGATCTGCGTGGAACCTCTCGGTTGGAACAATGAAGCATGGATCCGTGGTTAAAGAAGCTTCGAGCAGCATTCTGCGTGTTACTACAGCTATCTAAAGCGAAACTACGATTCTCTACTCGATCTTAATTTCTCTTTCTTCTCCTCTCGGCCTCTTCTTCTTGAGCTCCACTTCTAGCACTCCGTTTCTGTAGGTCGCTTTAGCTGTAGATATGTCTACCTCGGCCGGTAGGTCCACCTCCTTGTGGTACTTCTTGTGGTTACTGGCTTTAATTATCAGCTTGAGCCCGGAGGTCTTCAAGCTTATCTTATCCTTCTCAACTCCCGGAAGCTCGGCCACAACCCTGACCTTGTCCTCTTCGTCGATGACGTCTACTATCGGTTCGACCTCCTCGGAGATCTTGGGTGCCCTGCCGACCCTCCTGACGTTCCCGAACTCCTTCACCCTGGGGACCCCGTCAGGCCCTATGGTTATCTCGAAGCCCCACACGTAAGGCTTTCCTATCATGGACCTGTAGCGCTCTAACCCGAATTCAGGAATACCCTCCATCTCCTTCACAAACCTCCTCATCTCGTCGTCGAATCTCTTCATCACCTCCCTGAGGAGCTTGTTTATTAGCTCGAACGGGTCCTCCTCATCTCTTCTCCGCCTACTCACAGATAGCCCCGAAGAAGTTGACTAACCGATTAATAAGTCTTCAAGTAAACGCTGGGAGAAGTTACTTACTCGAGGACTATTTAAACGACGCACCAGTAGCTACTGTTAGGCTCGAATTATGGGATAGGTCCAAGAAGGGTCTTCATAGTTCTAACTACGCTAGTCCTATCACTGAGCGTTGCCGGACCCCACACCAGCGTTCTAGCCGCTCAGGAGGTAGTTCTAAGACTCGGCATGCCGGACCACATAGACAACTTCAACCCACTCATAGGTCTCTTTGCTGCGGCTGGATACGTTAGAGGAATGCTCTACGACCCACTGATATACATATCGGCTAACGGAACTTACATACCCTGGCTAGCGGAGTCCTACACTGTAGACCCGGAGAAGCTCTTAATAAGGTTCGTACTTAGGCGCGGAGCTCACTGGCACGACGGCACCCCGATAACGGCTCACGACGTCGAGTTCACCTTCAACCTAATCATAGCTTCCAACTGCAGCGATAAGCTAGATAAATGGGGCTTGAGGAAGTACATAGAGCACGTTAAGGCCCTGGACGAGAGAACCGCGGAGTTCAAGCTGAAGGAGCCCTACGCACCGGCGCTGTTCTACGTAGGCTCCCTAATACCGCCGCTCCCGAGGCACGTATGGTCCAAGGTGGACCCGACGACTTTCAAGAACCTAGATAATCCGATCGGTAGCGGCCCCTTCGAGTTCTTGAAGTACACGCCCGGAGTCTCAATTGAGCTGGTGGCCAACGAGAAGTACTACAGAGGCAGACCTAGGGTAGACAGGATGGTGATAGTTCTATACAAGAGCACGGACGCTCTCATGCTGGACCTACAGGCTAGAAACATAGACGCTATAACCGCTACTACCGTAGCTCCAGAGCTCGTCCCAACACTCCTCAGAGATCCGGACATAAGGCTAGTAGAGCTCACTCACACTGCTTCTCTCAGATTCATTGGGTTCAACAACGATAAGTACCCGTTCTCCCTGAGGGAATTCAGAGAGGCGATCGCCTACGCAATAGATAAGGAAGCCGTCGTTAGAATAGTCATGCTCGGTTACGGATACGCGGCGGCCGATGGGTGGGTCCAGCCACTCTTCGGTATCTGGTACAACCCGGCTGTGAAGTACAGAAGACAGAACTTCACTAAAGCTATCGAGATGCTCAACAAGCTGGGGTTCATCGACAGGGATGGAGATGGCATTAGGGAGACACCTAATGGCACTGTGCTCAGATTCAAGGTTCTCATCATATCCGGTCTCGCAGAATTCGAGAGAACGGCTGAGCTAGTCGCCGGGTGGCTCAAGAGGATAGGTATAGATGCCGCTGTGGAGGCTCAGGCTCTCGGAACGGTAGACCAGAGAGAGGGTGTTGGAGATTTCGATATAGGGTTCATGGGCATAGGGATGGCCGTGACGACGGACCTGGACTTCTATCTCTACGAGAGATTCCACAGCTCGCAGGCACCTCCAATAGGAACGTACGCTCCGAGAAACTGGTTCAGGTACAGGAACCCGGAGGTAGACGCACTACTCGAGCAGCAGAGGCAGGCCATAGACCCGGAGAAAAGGCGGGAGATCGTGTGGAGAATACAGGAGGTAATTGCGAGGGACATACCGGCTCTAACCATCTACATGAGGACCTTCATCGTAGCCTACAGAACTGAGAGATTCGCAGGGTGGGTAGATTGCGAAGGTCCTACATCGAAGATCTCGGTATTGAACATCTCGCCGAGAGCGCCGGAGGTTACGACAGTGGTTACTCAGGTAGTTACGACAGTTCCGGTAACTCATGTGAGGGAGGTTACTCAGGTTGTTGGTGGAGCTACGGTAGTTCTAACCCAGACCTACGTAGGGACCGTGGTAGTTACGCCCACCATCGCTCAGCCAGCGGGGGTACCGGTTGAGGTGTTTACGCTAGTAGTGGTGGTCCTCCTAGCTCTACTAGGTAGCGCGCTGTTCTTCGTTATTAGGAGGAGGTAGGTTATCTTCATGTTAAGATATTTTTTACTCAATAGACTCCTGAGAATGCTGGTTGTTTTCTTCATAATCGTACTTCTAAACTTCATTCTACCGAGAGCTATGCCCGGGGACCCAGCGTCTATCCTAGCTAACGAGTACAACCTACCGGCTGAAACCGTTAGAATGCTGAGGACTATGTGGAAACTCGACCGCCTGCTCTGGGAGCAGTTCGTTGCCTACATCGAGAGCTTGTTCACCAGTCGGTGGGGCTATAGCTACAAGTACTACCCGAGAACCGTCTTCGAGCTAGTTATGGAGAGACGTGATGCTGGCACTCCCAGCGCTACCTCTAATAATAATCCTAGCTTAAACAACATAGTCCTAGTGCTCGCGTTCTTCGGGTGGTCCGGCTTCGTTAGAGTTGTGAGAGCTCAAGTACTGAGCATTAGGGAGAGGCCCTACGTAGAGGCTGCTAGAGCCGTTGGCGCGGGTAGCTTCAGGATAATAGCTAAGCACATCCTCCCGCGCGTAGTTCCACTAATAATAGCCAACGTAGTGATAAGTGCTACATCGGCTATCCTGACCGAGGCCGGTCTAAGCTTCCTCGGACTCGGGGACCCGACCGTGAAGAGCTGGGGCCAGATCCTGAGGAGAGCTCAAGTAGGTCACGCATTCTACCAGGGTCTCTGGCTGTGGGTTTTCGTACCCGGTATGGGGATAGCGCTACTCGGAGCTGGATTCACACTTCTAGGAATAGCTATCGAGGAGAGGATCAATCCTAAGCTCAGATTCCGAGGAAGGAGGGCCTAGGTAGCGAGGAAATTCTCTCGGCTTAGTGTCATCGTGAAGTTTAAAAATCTTTATACTAAATTAACCTCGGGTGTTACATACGAGAAAACCCGTTCTAGGCCCTAGTCTCGCGGTCTCTACCATACTGATTATTGTGGTCGCAGCTTTCGCTACGAGCTTCGCAATAACTACTCAGCGAGCTCAAGCTCTTAAAATAGCGGCCGAGACCTACGATAGGTGGTTAAAGCCCTGCCAGTGCTACGGGGGCACTCTGAGAGTAGCTCTTCCAAGCGACGTGACGACTCTCAACTGGTGGGTTGCTGGTGCTACGTGGGATCTTCTTAGCCTAGACTTGATATACGATAGACCTCTGAGAATAATCAACGGTACGCTAACCTGGGAGGCCGCTGAGTCTCTCGAGTACAGCGAGGACTACATGGTCTTAACCATGAGGATTAGAAAGGGGATCAAGTTCCACGACGGCGTTGAGTTGACGGCTGAGGACGTAGCGTTCACAATAAACGTGCTAGCCGCGAAAAGGTGGACCTACTACCACGGCTACTTCACCTCCGTAAGTAAGGCCGAAGCCGTAGATAGGTACACGGTTAGGATAGTGTTCAAGAGCCGCGACTCCCAGTTCATACTCAACTCCCTAACGATAGTGAGAATAATGCCTAAGCACATATGGGAACCGAAGCTAGCATCCCTAGGTGATGAGCTAGCTAAGTACACACCCAAGCCGGAGGACCTCATAGGTAGCGGTCCCTTCAGGTTTGTTGAGAGAGTCCCGGCTCAGTACATCAAGTACACCGTAAACAAGGACTACTGGTTAGGTAGACCGTGTATCGACGAAATACTGCTAATACCCATCACAGACGTCAGCGTAATCATACTAGGTATTCAAAGAGGCGAGCTAGAGACGTACACTTGGGGTATCGACCCAGCGGTCGTACCGACACTCCTAGCTAACCCAAACATAAGAATACACATATACACATCGGAGGTCTTCTACCACTGGGGTTTAAACAACCTCGTCTGGCCTCTCAATGTATCTAAGTTCAGGCTGGCACTATCGTTCGCAGTAAACAAGGAGGCTATAGTTAGAGACATAATGCTTGGCTATGGAATAGTCGGTAGTCCGGGAGTTGTAGCTCCCTTCGGTTCTACAGCTCCCTGGTACAACCCGAACGTAGAGAAGCTAGTGTACTACGACCCCAAGAAAGCCGCTGAAATACTCGATGAGATAGGCTTCACGGACAAGGATGGAGATGGGTGGCGCGATGGACCTAAGGGAGAGCCGGTGGTTATAGAGATATACTCCCCAACAGCCGGCTACGACCCTATTAGAGCTAGAGCCGCTGAGTTCATTAAGTCCGACCTCGAGAAGATCAGGATAAAGGCCGTAGTCTACTACTACGAGTGGGCAGCTCTATGGCCTCTCATTAGAGAGGCTAAGGTCATGAGCTGGCTTCTGGGTAGCGGTTGGTCACCGGATATAGGCTGGCTCAACTTCAGATTCAGAAGTAGACCGGAGGGTGCTGGAAACTGGGTTAGGTACTCCAACCCGGAGGTAGATGCTTTGATCATCGAGTTGCTGAACACCTTCGACTTCGAGAAGCGTAGAGAGCTGGCTTGGAAAATACAGGAGAAGATAGCTCTCGACGCACCACTCGTGAATCTCTACTACAGGTCATCTCCGAATCCGTACAGAGTTGATAAGTTCGAGAACTGGTTCCACGAACCGGTTGATAGCGTCTTCAATAGAATAACTATACTGAGAGTCATGTTGAGAGCGGCAGTATGCCCAGCACCGGTAACTCCAACACCAACTCCAACGCCCACTCCGACACCGACCCCAACACCGACCCCGCCACCACCGCCAACGCCAACGGTTATTACCGTAGTTACACCTGTAACTACTCCAGTAACGGTCGTTGTAACTACAGTAGCGCCCGCTCCAGTGGACTATACGTGGATTGCGGTTCTAGCTGTAGCCGCGGTCCTAGTGTCTCTACTCCTACTACTGCTGAGAAGGAAGTAGTTAGTAAGGTGGCTCGGCCTTGAAAACTTTTTTGATTAGAAGGGCGTTCTCTTCGATAGTTACGTTCATTGCCATTATTACGATCGTCTTCATACTCGCTCGAATGACCGGTGACCCTCTCGCAGAGCTAGAGAATGACCCCAGGATATCTCCAGCAACCATAGCTGCTATAAAAGCGGCGTTCGGCTTAGATAAACCGCTATATCAGCAGTACCTTAACTACCTACTCAACTTGCTGAGAGGAGACTTCGGGTACTCACTCCACTACAAGGAGCCGGTTATGAACGTCATATTTCACAGACTACCGTACACTCTAGCACTACTAATTCCATCGATAACTCTCTCAAACTACCTAGCTTACGTAGTCGGCATAGAGCTCGGCTGGAGAAGGGGGAGTAGAGTAGACTCCTCCTTTATGAGCGTATCAATGTTCATCAGGTCCACACCGTACTTCTGGCTAGCCATAGTGTTCCTGTACGTCTTCTCGGTAGTACTCGGAGTTACACCGCTCTTCGGAGCTCTATCCCCGGGAAGGAAGTTTGCGTGGACTATCGATAGCTTACTCGACTACCTATGGCACTACGCACTCCCGTTCACAGTTCTAACACTGAGAGGATTCCTGGCGGAGCTAATCTACGTAAGAAACGTAACGGTCGACATTCTAGGCGAGGACTTCGTTGTGACGGGCCTCGCCAAAGGGCTTCCGGAGAAGTACGTGAAGAGGAGGTACGTTGCTAGAAACGCCATGCTGCCAATAACCACGGTGCTCGGTATGAGGTACGCTTTCATCGTAGATGGAGCTATTCTAACGGAGACTGTGTTCTCCTACCCTGGGACCGGTAGGCTGGTCTATGAAGCTATATTCAACAGAGACTTCTGGCTACTTCAGGGGGCTGTCGTAATTATGGCCGCTAGCGTCATAGTGGTGAACCTAGTTATAGATATACTCTACGCTTACCTAGACCCTAGGGTGAGGTACAAGTGAAGTTCTCCAAGCTATCGGATTTAAGGAGGAAGCTCTCGGAGTTCTGGCTCGTATACAAGAGAGATAGAGCCGCCGTGGTCGGCTTAGCTATATTTCTAGCCATACTAGCAATAGCTATCTTCGCAGACTACCTAGCTCCCTACAACCCGTACCAGAGGGTAGGTCTTCCGTATCAGAGGCCCAGCCTCAAACATCCTCTAGGAACTAACGACATAGGTCAGGACATATTTAGCGAAGTGATCTACGGTACTAGGGCGTCTCTCTTCATAGGCTTTCTAGCGGCTATCAGCGGCACCCTAATCGGCACGCTGGTCGGCCTGGTCTCAGGTTACTACGTAGGTAAGGTAGACGAGGTCCTCATGAGGATCACCGATATCTGGCTGTCGATCCCGACACTTCTCTTCGCAATCTTCCTAGTAGCTGTTATAATCAGAGCCGGTGGCGCTCCCATGTTTTACTCGGTCATACTAGCAATAGCTCTAACTTCGTGGCCGCCCGTTGCGAGACTCGTAAGGTCGGCGACCCTCTCGATTAAGGAGAGACCGTACATAGAGTCTGCGATAGCTCTCGGCTCATCAGCGACTAGAATAATGTTCAAGCACATAATACCTAACGTAGCACCAATAATTCTCGTAGAGGTAGTGGTGAGAACTGCTATAGCAATGCTAACGGAGGCTTCCCTAAGCTTCCTCGGACTCGGGGACCCGACCGTGAAGAGCTGGGGTACGATACTCCACTTCGCTATGATTAAGAATGCTCTCATACTAGGTCTCTGGTGGTGGTTCCTACCGCCAGGGATAATGATAGCCATAACTGTGATGTCAGTAACTATGATCGGTAGAGGGCTGGAACTGTACTTCAACCCTAGATTGAGGAAGTACTGAGCTGCGCCTCGACATCAATAGGCTCTTTTACGTAGACCCCCTCCGCGCTAGCTACGTAACTACTCGGAATCGGCTGAGCCGTGAACGGCGCTCCCCTCATCGTCGGCCTGCCGAAGCCCCCTCTAGGCAGGTACTTTCGTAAACGTGGTCGGGAGCTCGGAAGAGCGCGCGATGTGCTTAGATCCCTCTAGACCCGAGGGACTCTCCAGCTCTCCGGGGGTGGTGTTGATACGTCCTAAGCTTTAGCGAGTTAACTGCGCGAGTCTGAGAACTTCGCACGAGTGCGCACTTATTTTAGCTTCCCGCAGTCTTACGTGGTGATGTGCTTGAGTTCTCTAAGAGGGAGGGACGTACTGTCGGCTTTCGATTTCGATAGGGAGGACCTCTTCAGGCTCTTCGAGCTCGCTGAGCGACTTAGGGGGGAGATCTCCGGTAGGAGGGTTCTGGACTACGCTAGAGGTAAGGTCATGATTACAGCCTTCTTCGAGCCCAGTACGAGAACTAAGATAAGCTTCCAGTTCGCTATGACCAGGCTCGGCGGCGAGGTGGTAGACTTCATAGAGGAGGTCTCCAGCATCAGGAAGGGTGAAACGGAGGAGGACACCATGAAGATCCTGGACGGCTACGACCCGGACGTAATTGTCGTTAGGCACAGCAAGCCGTTCTTCCCCCACAGCGTTAAAGACGTCGTTAGAGCGCCGATTATAAGCGGCGGCGACGGGACGAACGAGCACCCAACCCAAGCACTTCTAGACGTCTACACAATCTGGAGGGAGCTCGGTAGGGTTGACGGTATAGTCATCGGGATCCTGGGGGACCTAAAGTACGGGAGGACACCGCCATCACTTTCCTACATACTAACCAGGTTCAACGACGTAACCATATACTACATAGCGCCGAAGCAGCTGCAGATCAGAGATGAAGTTCTTAGAAAGATCGAGGGTAGAGTAAGGTACCACCTAGTCGGGAGCGTCGAGGAGGTGATCGAGAAGCTGGACGTGCTTTACGTCACCAGGATACAGAAGGAGAGGTTCGAAGACCCGCGGGAGTACGAGAGATTGAAGGGATCCTACATCATAACGAGAAGTATGCTCGAGAAGTACAGGAAGATCCCCGTGATAATGCATCCACTACCGAGAGTAGATGAGATAGCTACCGACGTAGACACGCTACCGCAGGCCAAGTACTTCGAGCAAGCTAGGAACGGCGTGTTCATCAGAGCCGCACTCCTAAAGGAGGTCCTTGGAGTTTAAATTCCGGCGAGTTGAGCTACGTACTCAAATTGTCGAAGTTTTCGCAAAATTCTGTGAATGTGACCGTAAGCCACATCGAGATTAGGAGGACTTCCGGCTTCAAGTCGTTCTCCCAGCTTCTCCCAGACTCTCTACGTATTTTCACGCTTTTCACTTCTACCGAAGCCGTGCTATCTCCATACTCCTAGCTCTAGCTAAGATATGCTAGACGTTGTTCCGGTACCTTCGCAACTACTATTTAAGCTCTGCGTTCAGGTCTACGTAAATGCGGGCTCTTGAACGCGCTTTATATGTAGTTGAGCCTACACCCTTCGCAGAAAAAGTAGGTACGTAGAGTGGAAGTTAGCGCTGTACGCATTAATAGTGCTATACCGGCTACGTTTCATAGAGAGTTACGTTATGCGATATGTTGCGGCTTGCAGTTATTCCTGTTCTCTCCAGCTTGATTCCCTTAGATTTCACCCCTTCGACTATGTAGTTGAATGTCTTCGAGTTCATGCCGAGGTACTCCGGAGCTACTAGACCCTCCGGAACTAACCCTCTAATCAGTAGCTCGACTACCTGAATCGCTGTATAGCCAGTTACGCGAGCCATGGAGGAGTGTCTGCCAGTCGCTTCGTCGTAGAGAACGTACTTCATAGCTCTACCGCCGACTCTTCCAATAACTTCCATTATCGATATGTCTGCTACTTCGTAAGCCATGTGCTTTTTCAGTATTCCGAGCGCTATCTCTAGGTACTGTCTATCGAGGAGCCCGAGTTCCTTGAGTATCTTCATCCTCTCTAGGTGTCCCGGCCACCTCAGCGTGTACTCGGTCATGTTCTCCGCTCTAATAGTCTGGAGCATGGTTCTGAGACCGTCCGTGGGGAACCTCTCTAAGTCGAAGCCGAGTACTCTGACTCTCTCTATGGCACTGAGCGGGTCTACCGGGACGACCCTACCACCTCTAATCACTCTAGCCGGTCTAAGGTACTCGTCCACCAGGTCGACGAGGGAGAAGAGGACTGAGTGGTATAGAGGAGGCCTAGGCTCTCTAGGTAGACCACCGACATTCACCTCAACTTCGTCTAGAGGACCTAGCTCACTCTGAATCCTACCGACTAGGATATTGCTGAGACCTGGAGCGAACCCAGCGTCCACTACGGCGGTAACCCCGGCCGACGCCGCGAGGTCCCCGAGCTGGAGGGGGTCTTCGGGCATGAAGGACACGTCCACCAGGTCCTTCCCCACTCTGAGGCAGGTCTTGAGAACCCTGAAGCCGAGGTTCCCGGGGAGTGCGTTGACTACGAGCTCGAAGCTTCTAACTACCTCAGCTATCCTCTCCTCGCTACTTAAGTCAGCGGTAACGGTGGATACCGCGGGTCTCAGTACTTCAAGAGCTCCACCGCTTAGGTCCACCGCGGTGACTTCGTGGTGCTTGCTGAGCTCTAGAGCTATTAGCGAACCGACCCTACCAGCTCCCAGCACAGCGATCTTCGCGAAGGCTACCACCGTAGCTGCATGCTAGTCTACGATAAATATCGTATAGAGCCGCGCTAGCGAGGTGGGGGCGTACCCTCGTGGCAAATCTTAGGCGCGGAGACAGACTCCAGGTACGCTCTTCTAACTCTCTCAACGAACCTCGAGGCTCTTGGGTGAACTACGTAGTCTACGGCAGTGCCGCAGGCACCCCCTATTTCCATGTGCTTCACCAACTCCCTAAACTCCCCGCCGGCGAGACCGGACCCTATAGCTGCGTATCCTTGAGCTGCTTCCTTAGATCTGAGGGACCCCCTCAAGCCGGTGGAGACGAGCACGTCTAGGTCCTGGACCCGCTCGGAGATAGCTCTCCTCACTACCGAGTTCTTAGCGTGCCTACCGGATAGAATCACAGCTTCAGCTCTAGGTGTAGATACGAGTACTCTGCGCACATCCTTAACCACGCCTTCAATAAAGGAGTTGAAGACCGAGTAGTACGGTTCCGCGGATTCGACGTACCCGCTCACAATCTTCTCGAGTTCGTACACTCCTAGAGCGCCGAAGAGACCTCCGTGAAATACGTCCCACCTCAGCCACGTCCCGGTGTTAGCTACGATCTCCAGGTCTAGTGCGCCGGCTGTAAGCGTTCCTACGGAAGCGTACGTCCCACCCACACCGTCTACAACCCTACCTCTCTCAACGGCTACGGCGGCGTTGTACCCGTACCCCAGCTCAACAACAACTACGTTTACTTTCTCGTAGTCAGCGCTGTATCTCTGTGCGTAGCTATCTACAGCTACGAAGGTAGACGCCAGCTTATCTACGGTACCCATATCCACCTTATTGATCTTCCTGTACCTAGGCACCGTCCTCAAGTGCACGACTCCGGGAAGGAAGAGAACCCGGTCGCGGAATTTCTTCACGAGGGTGTCCACGACCTTCGCCAGAGCGTCGTAAACCCAGATCCCGACCTCACCCTCGAAGCGCCCCGCCTCAATATCTCTCTCAGTACTGAGTAGAAGTACTTCAACAGCAAACCTCCTGGGGCTCACCACCTCGTCTCCACGCGTTACCGGAGCCCCGTAGCCGGACGGGGCCACTACGTAGTCTCCCTGAGTTTCACCTAGAAAATCGACTAGCGGAGCTGGGTTTCTAGCTACTTCAAAAGTATCGAAGCTCTCTTCGAGAACGACCTTCCCGTCTTCCACTACGACTACGTCGAAGGTCTTAGTGCCGGGATCTACACCAACTACTCTCACTAGGTCTAGCCACCTACACAAACCAGAAAGAGTCTACTTAAAAATACCACATCTAGGCTACTCCCAAGATAAAGCTTACAAACCTACAGACGATAGGAGCGCAGAAACTACTCGTACTCTATAGTAGCTGGAGGTTTCGGCGTTATATCGAATCCAACAGCTCTAACTCCATCTACTTCAAGTACTCTAGCGCTCGCTCTATACAGCACTTCGAGCGGTGGTACGACGACTCTAGCCGTCATGAAGTCTCGAGTACCTACGGACCTTATCGAGACGAAGTACCTACCGCTACTGCGCTCAGCTAGTAGAGCTACCGCTCTCGAAACCCCAGCTCTCTCCGTAAACTCAGATGCTTCGCTCTCGCTGAGGTCTACGAGTTGGTTGATGAGCGCTATGGGAGCGTAAACCCTCCTCCCATCTCTAACTCCAGTACCTAGAGTCCTGAACTTGCGGAAACTCGGGCACCTACCGGAGCTAAGGCACAGAGAGGACTCCTCCCCTACTTCGTACTCCCACGCGGCGGCAAAGTACTGGCTAGCCCCTACATCACCCAGAAGATCCTCAACTATCTTAGTGGCCTTCTGAACCACCCCCAGCTTCTCGAGAGTAAACCTACCGACGGTCCTAACCAGGAGCCCGGGTCCCGGGAACGGCTGCCTCCTCGCTATAGATTCCGGAATTCCCAGATACCTAGCTACCTCCCTCACTTCGTGCTTGTACAGCTCTCTCAGTGGTTCAATAACTCTAACTCCGTACTCTCTCTGAAGCTCTTCACTGAGTACGTTGTGCTGCGTTTTAACACCACCGACAGTCTCGACGACGTCGGCCTTGATAGTCCCTTGAACTAGGTAATCGCACCCGTACTCCCCGATTAGCTCAGCTAGGACCCCGTAGAACACATCTCTAAAAGCAACCCTCTTCTTTTCAGCGTCCTCTAAACCGAGAATAGCTCCGTAGAAGCGCTCAGACCTATCAACTAGGTCTACGTCTATAAGACCTCTCAAACTCTCTCTAACTACACTCCCCTCCCCGAGCCTCATGAACCCGGTATCTACGTACACAGCTCTCACAACCTCCCCTAGAGCTCTTCTAACAATCACAGCGGACGTTACACTATCGACACCACCGCTAATCGCTGCGAGAACTCTCCTAGCTCCCCCGTAGTCCCTTCTCAACTCCTCTACCTTCTCTTCTACGAATCTAGCTGGGTCGAACACCTCTACACCCAGATGTTTTTACTCAAGCTAAAAAAGATCGCTACAGCTACACGTACTTAGAATTCGGTGGATTTAATATGCTGAAATTACATTATTCAAGGAGCTCGCCGTGGTGGAGGTTGTCTACGTAACGTGGAGGAAAGCTATTCAACTGTGCTACGGCTTAGCGAGGAGAATAGATAGCTCTGGATATAGACCCGATGTCGTGGTTTCCATTATGAGAGGTGGCGTGGTTCCAGCATTAATCATCAGCGACGTACTAAACGTAGATTCGTTCTACGCTGTGAGAGTTAAGCACTGGGGTATCGCAGAGGAGCTACACCCAACTCCGCTGATCGAGCAGCTGCCTCAGGGGAGGGTCGAAGGTAAGAGAGTGATCCTAGTAGATGAAATAGCGGATACTGGGAAAACTCTGGAGATAGCTACTCGTGAGCTCCTTAAGTTATCTCCTAGAGAAGTAAGGACCGCGGTGCTTCACCTAAAGCCTACATCAGTTGTAGTGCCGGACTACTATATAGAGAAATTAGAGAAGTGGGTGTGGATATTCTACCCGTGGTCTCTAGCTGAAACACTCATAGCGCTATCAGCTAGAGAACTCAAAGGTAGGGAAGCAAGTGAGGAAGAACTTCTAAGTACTTCAATTAACCTAGCTAGAAAGCTGGGTATTAGAGCTCCCGTTAAGAAGGTCCTGGAGATGTCCGTAAAGCACTACGCGAGAGAATTGGGGAGTAGGTAGAGGTTTAAGCACTCACCTCGCGCTCTACTTCTCCAGTAAAACGCTGAGGTATCTGAACGCCGAGTCGGGAGCTATGGTGACTACGGTACTTCCCGGCGGTAGGGACCTGGCTAGTATTATCGATGCGTACACGTTAGCACCAGCCGATATACCAGCTAGCACTCCTTCTTCTCTAACCAATCTCCTAGCCATCTCTACGGCTTCAGCTCTCGAGACCTCGATAATAAGGTCGGCAACACTTCTATCGAAGTTCCGGTAGACGTTCTTGGAGGCCAGGCCGTCGATTACCTCGGTGCCCGGTCCCCCAACAGCTTTAGCACCTCTAGGAACTACGGCGACGACCTTGACGTCCGAGGACCTCTCCTTGAAAAACCTCCCCACACCAGTAATCGTACCACCGGTTCCCACACCCATAACGAAAGCCGAGATCCTTCCTCCGAGAGACTGCCAGATCTCCCTGGCCGTTGTTTCGTAGTGAGCTCTAATGTTAGCTGGGTTCTCGTACTGGTTTAAGAACACGCTGCCCATCTCCTTCGCTAAGACCTCGGCTTTCTTAACGTAGTAGTTCGGTGAGGTTGGGTCACTACTCCCGTAGAGAACTTCAGCGCCCAGAAGCTTGAGCATGGAGACCTTCTCTACGCTCGCTTCCTCATCTACAACTATAACCGGCTTTAAACCGAAGCTCTTGGAAACAAAAGCTACCGATATAGCTGTGTTACCACTAGAAGCTTCAACTATCGCATCACCCCACTTTAGTCCGTACCTCTCGACAGCGTCTTTAACCATGTATAGGGCTATTCTATCCTTATGGCTACCGGTGGGATTTAAGTACTCGAGCTTAACGTAGATGTCAACACCGGGAGGGGGGAGGTTCCTTAGCTTAACTATCGGTGTGTTACCTATTAGATCAACTAAGCTATCAGTAGGCAGCGCAGTGCGCACGTACGTACCCAGACTACCTATAGAAGTCGCGAACTTAAGCACTTACGCATACACAGCGTAGTACTCCACACCGACCTGGAGAAAAATCTGTTGTTCACGGTTTAAGCTTGGGATATCGTGCTATACGTCGTGCGAGCGCTCGAAGATCTTACTACAGCGCGCTGAGTACGTCCTTCACTTTAACTCCCGGCCGAATGCCCAGCTCCCGAGCTTTAGATGTGGTTTCGGTGATTTCCTTCTCTAAGACATCCTCCACACTTCTAACACCAAATACGCGAATACAGGGAACGCCTAGTTTCTCCGCTAACTCAATGTTTAGATAGCCGCACATTACGAACATCCTCCTACCTACTAGAAGTACTAGAGGTGGGGAGTTAGGTAGGGTAATCTCTATTCCTATAACTCCGTTCTCCAGCTTCTTCAACCTAGCGACCTCCTGTAGACTCACACAGCTCACCAACTACACTACGCAGCTGATTAAAGAAGTAGTTAGCGGTTGTAGCACTCCAAGCGCGGAGCTCTATCTAGGCGGTCTCGCAGTCGGAGCTTAATCTACCTAGCTTCTGAGTACTTTAGCGAGAAAGCTCTCGAACGTATTTCTGAATAGCTCGATCTCGCTCTTCGAGTGAACCAGCGACGGCAGTAGGTGCACTAGCTTCTCGCTGATATATAGAATACCGCTAGTTCTAGCGTGTAGGTGATACGCGTGCTCCACCACCCTACTCCACCTATGCTCGTATACTTCTCTAACGTTCCTCGGCCGGAGCTTAGTGAAGTGTATACCGACCATGCTCCCAGCACCGGTAGTCCAGCACGCTCTCCCATAATCCTCGCAGACCCTATCGATACTCCTCCTAAACTCACTCCAAGCTGAGTTCGAAGCCTCGTAGAGGGACCTATTCTCAGCTAGGTACTTAACTAGAGCGTACCCAGCAACCATGTTAACTGGATTCCCAACAAAGGTCCCTCCGTGGAACGACCTAGACCTCGGGTCCGGATGTTTGAGGTGGTCCAGTAACTCCATAACCTCCGACCTACCGCCGAACGCACCAGCACCAGCAAAACCACCACCGACGACCTTACCTAGAACCACTAGGTCCGCTCTAACATCGAAGTACTCCTGCCCACCACCGGGAGCTAGTCTGAACCCCGTAATGACCTCGTCGAATACTAGGAGAGAGCCGTACCTATACGTAAGCTCCCTCAAATCCTTGAGGTAGCTGCCCACCGGCTCAACACAGCCTCCAGCACCTATAACCGGCTCTACGAAGACCGCCGCTACCGGGTACTTCTTCAGCACCTCCTCAGTGGCCTCCACATCGTTGTACGGAACTGTGAGAGTGTACTTTACGTACTCTTCCGGAAGTCCAGCCGATTCCGGACCCGCGAAGGGTGGTGTGACTGAGGTGTGGAGAGCGTCGTACCCTCCGTGCCAGCCACCCTCGATCTTAACTACGTACCTTCTCCTCGTGAAAGCTCTGGCTAATCTGAGTGCGTACATGTTGGCCTCGGTACCGCTGTTGGTGAACCTAACCATCTCGAGTCCGGGCACCACCCTAGACAGCAGTTCTGCGTACTCTACCGCATAGGGGTTCTCGTAGCCGAAGTGTGTTCCTCTACCGAGGATCTCTCTCACCGAGTCTACTACGATCTTCGGTGAGTGCCCCAGTATGTGGGTTCCGTGACCCATCCAGTAGTCTACGTACTCGTTGCCATCCACATCCCAAACTCTAGTTCCCTCAGCCTTCTCTATGTAGAGTGGGTGCGGCTTGAAGAACCTTATAGCGTAGGTTACTCCGCCTGGAAGAACCCTCCTCGATCTCTCGAAGAGTTCTCTACTTCTAGGTGTCTTAGCTGAGAATTCCTTCTCGAGCTTAGCTAGGAGGTCGCTCAGTCTACTCTCTACAGCTGAGTACTCCATTACGAGCTACCCCCGGCAAATCTTATCTTAAACGGGAGCATGTCGGTCATTAGCCTGAGCCCCGGCATCATGTAGGGAACTCTCTCAGCTACGTTGAGAGCCACGGTGACCGTTCCTAGATCTCCCGGAGTTCCCGTACTTCTCCACTTCACGGAGTACTCGCGACCCTCGATCTCGATTTCCTCGTACTCCGGCGCGCCTACATATGCTTCAAACTCAACTCTAATTACTTCTCTATCTCCGACATAACCAGCTCCGTAACCTCTAATACCCCTGTTCATCCCCCTAGAGACTTTAATACCCGCCGACTCGACATCCTCACTTGCGGGAACGGCGCTCTGGTGCTCTACGACTCTAGTAAGGCTCAGGTCGCCTGCGAGAGCTACTAGGTAGACGGACTCTGCGTACCCCACGTGCCCGGAGATCTCACCTCTCGCAATTCTTTCTTCAACCAGCTTCGGGTCTTCGCCGACACCTATCTTCTTTCTAAAAGGTTCTCTCCTCCTAGCTGCGTCTAGGCTTCTCACCGCTCTAACTCTCCTAACTGTCGGAACGGAGGCTGCGAGAAAAGCTACTAGAGTATCCAGTAGGTAGCCGGGGTTTATGCCGGTCCCCATGACGACGGTTCCGAAGGACTTCGCTACTTCATCGAGTCTGAGTGCGAGAACTGGGTACCTGTAGTACGGATAGGAGAGAGTTTCGCAGGTAGATACTACATGAACCCCCATTCTAACCACTGAAACCAGCTGGTCGAAGACCCTATCTAGGTAGGACCCGGTTGCGTGTATAACAACATCAGCATCCGCTAACTCGTTGACGTCTTTAGTAATTTCAACACCCAGATTACCTATGCCGAGAACTTCCCCGATATCCTTACCGACGATCCTCTCATCGATATCGACGGCGGCTACGAGTTCGTGACCGCGGTCTAGGATCAGCCTGGAAGCTAGTCTCCCGATAGCTCCAAAGCCATACACCCCGAACCTCAAGTACTTCACCACTATGAAAACTCGCGGCACTATATAAGTACAGCTTTAGTGAAGTACTGCTAACTTAGTTAGTGCTTCGCATCTACCTGTAGGGAATCCTCTTAACCACCTCCTCTAGGTTTTACTCTAATTACAAACTCCGAGAGCTTCCTCCTAGGCGTGGTTCCGCTGTAGTAGTTGAATATTCCACTACACCTAGAACACCTAACTCTGCGAACTAAGTAGAACCTGAACTTCCACTCCTTCAAGACCTCGAACCCATCTTCATACCCGCAGAACGGGCACTTCACCACTACCCCACCTACAATAGTATGTAGAGAAAGAAAAAAAGCAGTGTCCCCCAACTGCTCTATTGAGTGGAGCGCGCAGCTCTTTTCTTCACTAGCTCTCCTCGTATTTCTTTATCAGGTCACTAATCATTCTATGGTGCTCTTCCTCGTTTTTCGCTAGGATTTCAGCTATGGCTTTTAGAATGGGGTACCTGAGTTCTTGAGCCAGCTTTCTGTACGTTTCAACCATATCGCTCTCAATTGCTAGGTGTTCTTTCAGGATCTTGACTATAACAGCTCTTTCGTGCTTGCTTGGCACGATTTCTTCGATACCTCTTAGAGATGCTAGTACTCTCTCTAAAGTTTCTTCGTACGCTTTAAGCATGCCGGACATTATTTCTTTGTGGATAGCCGTCTCTATGGATACTCTCATTACGACCTCCTTCACGTCTTCAGCATCCATTCCGCGGAGTCTTAGAATTCCCACGTTGTGTGTGTATGAATCCATGGCTTTCTCTTCAATTTCTTTAGCGTGCTTAATGAGACTTAAAGACATGTAGATCTCCACGTAGATACCTACTCTAAAGTTAATAACTTTCCAGGATCGAGTTCTAGGCTAGCCCTAGAGGTAGGTAGGGGCTCCTAAAGTATTTATCTCTACGCAGCGGTATCTTCGTGTGTGGTAGGCGTGAGTTTAGATCCTATAGAAGAATCAATTATTGAGCTATCTAAATCTCTCAGTAGCTACGTCATTGAGATTAGGAGAGATATCCACGCGCACCCAGAACTTAAGTACGAGGAGTATAGAACGTCTAGGCTAGTTGAAGAAGAGCTGAGGAAGCTGGGTTTCGAAGTCCTTAGAGTAGCTGGTACGGGAGTCGTAGGGGTTATGAATTTCGGAGGGGGGAGGGTTGTTGCTTTAAGAGCTGATATGGACGCTCTACCCATACAGGAAGAGAGCGACGTTCCGTACAAGTCGAGAACTCCGGGTAAGATGCACGCGTGCGGTCACGACGCTCACGTAGCTATGCTTCTCGGAGCCGCTAGAGTTCTCTCATCTATTAGAGAGAAGCTGGTTGGTACGGTCAAGCTTGTGTTCCAACCAGCTGAGGAGGGGGGTGCCGGCGCTAAGAAGATAGTTGAAGAAGGTGCCTTGGACGATGTAAGCGCTATCTTCGGACTCCACGTATGGTCGGAGCTCCCGTCCGGCGTCATAGCGACTAGAAAGGGGCCGGCTAACGCCTCGTCGACCTCGATCCTAATCAGAATTAGGGGGCTTGGGGGCCACGCAGCTCACCCAGAGCTAACGCGGGACCCTACGGTACCGGCCGTAGACATATACAACGCTATTCAGAAGATAGTTTCGAGGAGTGTAGACCCGTTCACTCCTCTAGTAGTATCAACACCTAGGTTTGAAGCTAGTAGAGCCGGTAACGTAATACCGGACGTCGTCGAGATCTACGGTACTATAAGAGCCTTCGATATGTCTATCAGAGACAGGGTACTGGAGAGAATCGAGAAGGTCGTTAAGCACTACGCAGCCGCCTGGGATTGCGAGGGGAGTGTTGAAGTAGTTGGAACTCCGTACCCGCCGGTAGTGAATACCCCGGAGCTAGCTGAGTTCGCTCTATCTGTAGCTAGTAAGCTCGGTCCAACCTCCGAAGCACCTATGAGTATGGGTGCTGAGGACTTCTCCTTCTACCTACAGAAAGCGCCGGGCACCTTCATAATTCTGGGAATAAGAAACGAGGGCAAGGGCATCGTGTACCCGCACCACCACCCGAAGTTTGATGTTGATGAAGAAGTTCTGTGGAAAGGAACGGCACTGCACACTCTACTAGCATACAACTACTTAGTGAAAAAACCTGTATGAACTCAGAAGCCTTTGTAGAGGTTTTTAGGTACGTTACATATAGGACACTTCTCAGGTGGTTCAGGACCTACGTAAGTGTGTCCGCAGACAGGGCATATCCACACTTTTCCTTCTAGAGGCCAGTCTTCACCTCTGTCTACGTAGTTCTTAGCTTCTCTA
This sequence comes from Sulfolobales archaeon, assembly GCA_026419835.1. Classification (GTDB taxonomy): domain Archaea; phylum Thermoproteota; class Thermoprotei_A; order Sulfolobales; family NBVN01; genus DRZP01. Next base: position 31,509 of record JAOAKQ010000007.1, read on the forward strand.
TAGAGTTTTGCGTGTATCTGCTCAGCCATGTATGCGTAATAGAAGCTTCTCTCAGCTTCTTTCTCCCCCTGGTACTTAGCTATCTCCAGGAAAACAGGGTACATCTCGTTTACTTCGTACTCCTCCCCCATATACCCTAGCTCAAGGTTCTTACTAGTATTCCCGGGACCGATGGGTGTCCCGGAGTAGACCTTAGCTTCATCTTTATACTCTCTGAGAGCTCTATAGTGATTGGTTGCGTGCACTAGCTCAGAGTAGGCTATAGCCTCGAAGAGTCTGGCTACGTTTTTAAAGCCTTCTCTCTTAGCTGCATCAGCAAATATTAAGTACCTAGTGTGCGCCATAGACTCTCCACCGAAAGCTGATAGCAGAGCATCTTTCACCATAAGTCTAACCATGTAGTAACACCATAATAGCTCTTCGTACAGACATATAAGCTCTACGTCTTCCTAGGTAAAGAGCTTCACGTTCTATCTAAAGCGAGTAGTTGCTATATAAAAACACTCACCTTAACTTCAGCGTTAGAGTGTATGTATTCTACCACGCTAAGCTTTAATCCAAAAACTTCTCTTCCACAGAGGTTTCAGCAATCTTAGTAAACCAATCGTTACTATAGGCAAGAAGTAGACCGCAAAGAAGACCCAGGCCATTGTTCCGTATCCTGCTGCTACAAGTGCTACTAGTCCTACTTGTGCTGTTAGTATAGATGCTGCGAGGATGACTACCGAGAGAACAGCCTCACCCTTTCTCCCTAATTCTCTTCCACGAAGCTTGAGCTGAGCGTCAATTCTTCTTACAATCGCGTATACCATCCCTAAAGCAGTCTCAGTAAGAGTATAGAAAATCCAGAACACATATATAGCTAGAGCCCAGTAAGCCCCCATTCCCTTAAGTATGTCGTACCACGGTACGGTCATACCGATAACCTCGGGGTAGTACGCCATGAAGCATATCCATATCGCTGTAGCAGCTCCGTAGATCAGTAGGATAGCGAGAGCTGTAGCTAAGAAGCTCTCCATTCTTCCTCGGTATCTATCAACAGACTCTAGTGCTGGCATTACTACACATAAATTATAGAGCATGTACCTAAATCCATCTATAGTAGCATCCTCTGGAGACCCCATGTGGAGCCCTGCTTCTATATTCCTTAAAGCTACTCCACCTACAGACACTAGGGTATAACCCCATATCACGAAGTACATTGCGTAGAGACCGACCGTACCAACAATCCAGTAAGCTTCAATAACTCTCCTACCAAAGAAGTGAAGTATCCCCACGATAGCTATTACAAGAGCTGCTGAAACAGAGAACGGGATGCCTGCGAGATCAGACAACATGTAGCCAGCGGCAGCACCAACAACGGCTACAACTATCCACGCTAGAACTATGAAAGCAATATCAAAAAGCCACCAGAACTTCCACAAGAACTGCTTCGACCAGGTCATGTAGTCATACGCTTTAAATACCCTAGCCACCTCTAAGGACGGTATAAGTGCTATCGTTAGCGTTACGGCAGATACAAGTATGGATATCCAGCCAATCGATCCGTACTTAGCTATGAACTCCACTATCTCTCTACCAGATCCGAATCCACCCCCGATCCACACACTCTGAAGTATAACTGCTGTAATCGCAGCATAAGCTACACGCCTAAGAGGAGAGCTTTCCTTCATTACATAAACCACCCGCGGTATCATTACCTTCTGCACACTTTTGCGCTTTTAAATATTCTTGTACCTAAGTACGTAATCCACGGAATGTGGAACTAAACGTTCTTAAAGCTTTTGAACCAACAAGTACAAGAGTATTCAACTTAACGTAACTGGAAGCTTTCGACTAACGACTCTAAAATCTCCCTACTTCTCCACAGAATAGGGTTTCCGTGACTCGGAAATACGTGAGTGAAGTCGTAATTAAGTAACTTAGCTATCGACTCTCTGTTTTTCTGAGGATCTCGCGAGTAGTGGTGGTGCATCTCATGTAGAGCTCCGCCTTCCTCGTATACGAGGTCTCCCACGAACAGGGCCTTTCTACCCCTATCTAAGAGGCAGGAACTACCTGGAGTATGCCCGGGAGTGTGGATTACTAGGAGGCCGAGGAGCTCGCTCCCGTCGTCAACCACTACGTCCACTTCAACCGGTTCGAACCTTCTTCTCCCAGCTACATCCCCTCGAACGTAGGGAACTTCGTCTCGGTGAGCCACGACTCTAGCGCCGGTCTCCTTCTTCAAGTACTTAAGGCCCCCGACGTGGTCCCAGTGCGCGTGGGTTACGAACACGGCACCTATCCTCTTCCTCAGAGTAGTTACGTATGAGAGCACTCTCCCCGGGTCGCTGGGCGTGCCGGCATCTACTAAGAGAACTTCAGCACCTAAATCAACTAGGTAGATGTTGGAGACCTCCCCCCTAATTACGTGTATACCGCTCAGGACCTCCAATACCATCCCCAGAGTACCTACTCGGATAGTAATAGATGCGTACGGCAGTACCGCGCGCTGGTAGCGCTCTCGGAGGTTCTTCAGATGCTGCGACTGAGTGGATACCTTTAGGTAGGAGAGTGGGTCGGCAGCACTACGTCGAGGGCTTGCGGCTCCGCAGCTATCTCAAGTACTTAGCTCCGACCACCTAGGCTAGTTCTCCCGGGAACTTATTTTCTTCAGGTAGCATACAGTGAGGTATACGTAATGAGCAGTGAGCGCTACATCTACGTACTAGCTGGAATGATTTCTCTACTAGCCGTTGGCTGGAGAGGGAGTATCTCCATATTCTACCAGTACTTCATGGACATCTACGGGGTCGAGAGCGTAACTCAGGTAGCTGTGTACGTGGCAATTGCGAGCGGTATTGGTGTAGTAGCTTCACCTCTCTTCGGAGCCCTCTACGATAGAAAGGGTCCTTCAATACCTCTCGTAATTAGCGCAGTAGCGCAGGTAGCTTCCGGAGCGCTCGCACTCTTCATGAAGTCCAGGCCGTGGGGTGAGGCCATGTGGTTCTGGTACTCCGCCGCCGCGGCTGCTGGCCTTGTGTTCCCCTCTGTAGCCACCTCAGTTAACCCGACAGTTATGAAGGCAATCAGGTCCAGTCCTCAAGTAGCTCTAGCATTCACTCAGTCCGGTTCCTACATATCTCTCACACTGTGGTCACCAGTCATTACGTACCTAATACTGTCGGCCGGTCTCGTGGAAGCCTATCTAGTGGCATCACTCATTACAGCTACCGCACTGCTCCTGTGCTCGGTTACGTATAGAAAGATGAAACCGCGCGGTACTCGAATGCGAGCTGAGAAAGCCGTGGGCGGGGGTTCCGAGTGGAGGGTTTACATAGTCATGCTCATCTCGATATTCCTGATCGCGGCATCCTCGATCACGATATTGAGCTACCTAGCACCCATAGCGTCTGAGGTGTGCCTACGCTCGGGGGTTTCGAGAGAGGAGTGCGTTCAGGTGTACGCACCTACAGCTATGAGCATCGCCGGAGTTACACAGAGCGTCGGCGGGTTCTTCTGGGCCTTTCTAGCGGCTAGAGCACCTATTTTAACCGCAATCTCCGCTCTCTACGTAGTTCAAGCCACTTCATCACTCGCGGTCGTAGTTCTCAGTGGCTCAGGTAGTTGGCTAGCTCTACTCGCTCTACTACTGAGGCTATTCGCCTTCGGCGGGGAGCCGGTGCTCCATATGGTCCTAATCCCAGCGCTACTAGGCGAAGATAAGGTTGGGAAGGCCCTCGGGCTCCAGATGTCGGTGGTAATGCTCTCATCCATAGTAGGACCGTCGGTTGGCGGCATTCTCAGAGATATATCTGGTTCTTACATACCCACAGTCGCAGGTTCAGCTACTTTAACCACTTCGGCTTTCCTCCCACTACTGCTCGTAACTCGCTCATTAGTCGGTAGGAGTGTGAGGAGTACCGAGCGATAGGCATATTAGAGCAGTTCTTCACCGCTAATTCTCTGCGTGGTGGACGTTTGGAGAACGACTCTAGCACTGACACAACCCTCCGAGTACCCGGAGACATGAGGGTACCTAGATACGCCTAACTCTCCAGATATCTTGAAGAGGTTCGCGTTGTCTCTATGGGTAATTAGTAGCTTCAGCTCGCGTAGTCCATCCAAACTACCCCGCACTTCAGAACCCAACCTACTTGACCTAACTACAGTCGCACACACCTCGGTGCGCAGACGCGTTGGCGGTCTGACGCAGACATCGACTTGGACTTCTCCAACTACAGCCCCATCTCTCGACTCCTTCACTATTCTAAAGGTTCTTCTCCTAGAGTCATAGATCAGTCTCCACGATGGAAGTTCGTGCGGTAGCCAGACAGCTCTAGCTCTGTAGAATCCGTCGAGTAGCTCTATAACACCTTCTACAGATGAGGTGTCTTCAAAGACGCTTACTTTCTTGCTAATTCTAGGAACGCTCTGCGGGTTTAGACACATGATAAAAGTATCTCTATATGGTTCTGAAGTTACTCTAATAGCTGGTGCTTCTAGATACCCGAGTCTTCTTTCATCTAGTGCGAGGAGATATGTGGTGGAGCACAGGTCTCTGTAGAGTACGTCTTTAAGAATTAGCTTAGATTCAGCTGAGAACTCTACCACCGTACTCCAACCTCCCGCACGCTGAGTAACTATGAAAACCCTACCGAGCTCTCCCTCCACATATCTAGGTAGAGATATTCCGCTATCTAAAGTTCTCAGCATTATTCTAACCTCCTCAACTGCCTTCGGAGGCCTCGCGCGGATCAGCAGCTCTCTAAGAAGTACTGCGGTAAGTGCGAGCAGCGCTAGACCTAGAACTAACACCAGCGGACTATCTATATGGCCTACCCCACCGTATCTCCGCGACTCAACTATTAAGATGTTGCTAGCTATACCTGCGTTCGAGAAGTACGGCTACTGAACTCCACTCCCTCTACGTGTCGCAGTGGACTATGGCGTATGGTACGTTCAATAACGGTTATTTTTAGTTAAAGAATGTATACGCGGTGCAGCTATGTTCAAGTTAGTAGATTCGTATGTGTATATCGAGAAGCTGCGGGACCTCATCTACCAGCTTCTAGAGGCTAGGGATAGAGCTAGGAGTGGAGGCTCCGCCTACCTCCCCAATAACTCCTCGATTGAAGTTGGGAGCACGCTGGTTAAGCTCGGTTTCATCTCGATGCTTAAGGGAGGCGTGATCATGGACGTCACTAACGAGAAGCAGGCTGAGATAGCTGAAGACGCCGGGGCCGTCGGAGTTATGGTGCTAGATAAGCTCCCCTACGACGTGAGGATGTCCGGCGGTGTGGCTAGGACGGCCGGCCTAGATGTGATAAAGAAGGTCATGGAGACAATAACGATCCCGGTTTCCGCTAAGTGCAGGATCGGGCATAGCGAGGAAGCCAGGCTACTCGAGGAGATAGGCGTGGACCTCATAGACGAGAGCGAGGTTCTGACGCCGGTAGACGACAAGGTGCACATAAACAAGTGGGAGTTTAAGACGCCGTTCGTTAACGGTGCTAGAAGCTTGCCGGAGGCTCTGAGGCGCATATACGAAGGAGCTTCAATGATTAGGACCAAGGGAGAGCCGGGGACCGGGAACGTAGCGGAGGCCGTTAAGCACATGAAGGCCGTGGTTAGAGATATAGCCACTCTGAGGGGGTACTACGAGTCGGGCTACCTAGAGGGTCTCTGGATCTACTCAAAGGAGAGTAACGCACCGTACGAGCTAGTAGTACTTACAGCTAAGCTGGGTAGACTACCCGTAGTCAACTTCGCCGCCGGCGGTATTGCGACACCGGCCGACGCAGCACTCATGATGTGGCTAGGCTCCGACGGCGTCTTCGTTGGCTCGGGGATATTCAAGAGCGCCGACCCGGAGGCTAGGGCTAGGGCTATAGTGCTGGCCACTACGTTCTACGACGACCCCGAGACGGTTGTAGAGGCTCAGAGAATGGTTTCCGAGAAGGCGTCTATGATGGGAATAGATGTGAGGACTCTGAAGCCGGAGGAGCTAATGCAGACCAGGGGTGTTTAAAGTGGTTAGGGTCGGTGTAGTAGCCGTTCAAGGAGACTTCCTAGAGCACGTGCAGGCACTTAGAGAACTGGGCGGAGTTGAGGTGGTTGCCGTGAAGTCGCCTAGAGATCTGAGCGGGGTAGACGCTCTAGTGATACCTGGGGGTGAGTCGACGACTATCGGTAGCTTAATGAGAGTGAAGGGACTGGACTCAGCTATAATTGACCTAGCTGAGAGCGGTCTCCCGATTATGGGGACCTGTGCCGGCGCCATACTCCTAGCTAAGAGAGTTGCTGATAGAGTTGTCGGTGAGACTGGGCAGCCACTTCTGAGTCTAATGGATATAGCCGTAGTCAGGAACGCCTTCGGTAGGCAGAGGGAGTCCTTCACTACAGACATCTACGTAGACGGCGTCGGGAAGGTTAGAGCTGTCTTCATAAGAGCTCCGGCCATCGTCGATGCCTGGAGTGAGGCCAGGGTCATAGCCTACGTAGACCACTACAGCGCAGGTAAAATGGGGGCCGCAGCCGTTGAGAGAAACCTACTTGCGGTAACCTTCCACCCGGAGCTATCCGGAGATACGAAGATGTACGAGTACCTCCTATCTATGACTAGGAGATAGCTCCCCATGCCTCGCGGTGCCAGTGGCAATTATTTTTTAGTCTGCACTAAGTGCGGTAGAGTGTTTGAGCAGGTAGTTTTTAGATGCGCTAGCTGCGGAGGTCTGGTAGTTTTTAAGTACCCAAGCGCCTCGTTCAGCATCGATAAGTCGAGTCCAGGCATATGGAGGTACAGGTCCCTACTCCCCAACTTCCCCAAGACGATCTCGAAGGGCGAAGGCTTAACGCCGATAAACAAGGTTATGGGAGTACTAGTTAAGAACGAGCGCTTCAATCCGACGGGTACTTACGCAGATAGAGCTTCATCCGTCATATCCAGCTACCTACTATCGAGTAGAGCTAGCGGGATTAGAGTGAAATTCGAGGAAGACTTCGCCTACTCCCTAGCCCATTACCTCGATGGAGTTCTCCATGTTGAGATCGTCCTGGGCGACCCACTAACTCTGGACTACTCCGATATAGCGGTTCTATCGAGAACTGAGAGCGTGTCTCTAGGTATAGGTAGAGATTTCTCGGAGGATAGCTACTTGAACTACATCAATCCGCTGACAATCGAAGGACTAAAGACGATATCTCTCGAAGTTTTCGAGAGAGGAGTAGGTGTCGATAGAGTAGTCGTTCCAGCTAGAACGGGCCTCCTAGCTTTCTCCATCTGGAAGGGGTTTAGAGACCTGGAGGAGCTGGGTCTGGACATTCCGTACGAAGTCGTGGCGGTCTTCATAAAGAACTCCGGGAGGTCCTTCCCGCTGGACTTAGCTAAGTTCGTTAAGGTCTACGAAGTAGAGTGGGACGAGGTGCTCAGGTCCCTCCTTAAGCTCTGGAGGAGGGGGTTCGTAGTCAAACCTCTATCAGCTCTAGCCTTTACTCTATCAAATATCCTCGATAACTCACTAGCTGTCGTAACCATGGGGTTCAGGTCCCTCGCACCTAGCGGGTCTAGAAATGCGAACGTACGTAAGGAGATACTCCAGGTCTTAAAGAACTGCGGGGAAGCAACGGCCTACGAAGTGTGGAAGAAGCTACCTATATACACACTCCGCGGTATATACAAAGTCATGAACTCGATGGAGAAGAGGGGTGAGGTCTGCTCGGAGACAAGGTCCGTGGGAGCTCGTAAAGTTAGGTACTACAGGCTGTGCTAACCTCACTAACATAGAGAAGAAACAGAGCACAGAATCTGAACGATAGAATTGAAAGACTCCCGCTAGTAGGGGTCCGAGTATCGGTATCCAGCCGAGAACTAGTAGCACCAGGAACCCCGCTAGCACTCCGAGAGGAATGCTGCCCCCTCTAGACATTAAACCGCCAATAATCTACCTGAAGATAGGTATATAAAGAGATCGCTCAGCACTCTTTCGCAGACACGGCGTTCTTCGTACCACCCCACCCCTCTCACCGAAGGGCCTAGGTTCTCAGACCGAGAGCTCCGAGCTTCTGCGGATTTGCCAGCGAGAAAAGTTTCTGAGCCGCTTCCGGGTTCGCCTCACCTATTTTCTGAAGCAGTACCTGGTAGACTGTGTAGCGGAAGTCGCTCGATATCTGAGTTAAAGCATCTGCGTAGTCTACCGGTGCCGGGAAGCCCGTAGATTCCGCTGTGTAGATCAGGCTTGAGAGTAGTTCCTCGTCACCTACACTACTCGAGTAGTACTCTACTTTAACGGCTGAACTAGCTATAGCTGAGCTAGGTCTGTAGAGAGCCATCTTCATCTTAGCGGCTATCTTAGAGCGCTCCAGTATTCTCTTCAACCACGAGTATCTGTACAGTGCTGGCACGGTCTCTCTAGGGGAAGCACTCCTGAATTCCTCAATAACGCTTCTGTAGGCTGAGGCTATGGACTCGAAGTCACCGATAATGAAGAACTCGTTGGGCTCCAGGACGTAGGTCATGAAGGCTCTATCACTGAGCTTAGTGTCTAGGTAGTGCTTTAGAACGGCTAGAGCGTCCTTTGAGTAGCTTCTCTTCAGAACGCCCACTACCGGTACACCGGCTTTCTCGGCTCCCAGAACTACGGAGTCCGCGAGATCTACGAGTTTTCTCGCAATCTCCCCCTCCTCACTAGAACTCGATAGAAGTCTCGGCGATATTCTAGGCACTACATCGCCGTCGATAACTAGAACGTCGAAGTGCAGCTCACCGTTTAACCTCTTCTTCAAAACTTCGAGAGCTAGCTCCTTCTCCAGTTTCCTAGCTTCCAGCGTAGTTAGGTCTCGAGTAGGGTTGTAGGTTAGGTAAGCTCTAACGTCTGGACCGGTGCTCGAGCGGCAGTTCTTTCCGTAGGTAACGCTCGCTACGAAGATAAACCCCAGGTAGCCCCCGAGCAGCTCGAGGGACGGCGACGTGTAGCTCGAATCAACCGCTAGGTAGCAGTAGTCTCTGGGGGGACAGGCTCTCCCTATTCTATTCTCCGATAGGAGCTTCCTCCTTACTTCGACGGCTAGGCCTAGAATTGACGACGATACGGCCTCACTTACCTTGCGAACTACGCTCTCGAGAGCGCTCTCAACCAACTCGGGAGCTACGCCGACTGCGCTCTCAGCTAGTTGAACCGCTTCTCGCGGCACTTGACTCTCCAATCTCCCTCACCTTGATTAGTATGGGGAACTTCAGCGGATTGCCGAGACCGGCGAAGAAGAACTCTCTAACTCCCAGCGAGGATATGGTGTCCGCTCCTATACCGCCCAGGTCCAGCACGCCCCTTAGGTTGTCGAAGTCTCCCGGCGTCTGGAGTCTGCTGAAGAGGTAGGTGTTTATATTGTTTCTCACGTCGGTCGAGAAATCAATTACTCTCTGGCTCGACAGCACCAGGCCTATATCCCACTTTCTACCCTCTCTGGCCGTTCTCTCTATAGGTTCGAGGGAGTTCCTGCACTGCTGGTAGCACGCGTAGTTGTGCGCTTCATCGATTACTACTAGGGTCCTAGGTTTCTCACCACGCTCACCGACCATCTCCCAGAGCTTCTCGATAGTCGACCTAACTATGTATCTTCTAACAACTAACTCAACGGTGCTGAGGTCTACGACCAGGAATCTCTCTGAGAAGACCCTACTAACCACGTCTGCTGTAGTTAGCTTTTTCTTATTTAGAGAGCTGATCAACTTCTTAGCGTAGACCTTGAGCATAAGCTCTACTCTAGCTAGCGTATACTCTCTCACACCAAAAACGCTGCCGGCGGCCACGACGCAGCTAACGAAGGGCATTACACCCCAGTCTATCTCCGTTTGCAGTTTCTCGATATCGGTGAAGTCAAACTTCTTCACCGTGTTTACATCGCATCTAAATTCCGGAGTTGGGAATCTAGGTGCTTTAGCTGATTCTCTCGGTTTAGCCATGTTAGCTACGTAGGCGTATATCGAGAACACTATGTGGTCCACGTTATCGTAACGAATGACCTCCGATATGAGCTCTCCGAGGGTCATAGGGTCCGGCATAATTAGTGAAGCATCTATAGTGCTCCGCTGACCGTAGTAAGGCGCGTAGTCGACACCGGAGTGGTCGAAGACCACTACCTTCCAGTCGGTCTTGCTTACGACTTCATCTACTAAGGCTCTCACCAGTCTCGACTTGCCGGTGCCCGTAGCTCCTACGATACCTACGTGGTACGGTAGGTACTTCGGGTCTAGCGGTATCTCTATCTCCGAGTACTTGTGCGACCCGACTACGAGCCCCCGCCCTAGGTCTAGCTCTATATCTGCGGGGGATTCGATTAGGTATACCTCACTTCTAGGTGTTGGGGGGTCTCTCGGAGGTTCTATTCTTCCACCCCTCAGCTCGCCTATTATCTTAATGTAGGAGTTCTCGAAGGGTATGCTGGTCGATACTTCGGCTAGCTTGGGGTTATCCACTATACCCGATCTCTGGGTAGCCGGTAGGAGGGGGTCTATCTTAGAGAGACCGCGTACTATGCCCAGGTACTCCTTCTTAGTAACCCTATCTCTAACAACTGCGAGAGCTTCTTCAACTAAGTCCTTCTCAGCTTCTTTGTAGACTAGAATTGGTGCGTAGAAGGACCTCGAGCCACTAGCTACAACACCAACAGACTTCACGCATACCCCAGTAGATGTAGAAGTGCATAAAGAGTTTTAAGTACGCTACAGTATCTATACTCACCTCAATTAGCGGTTGAGTTTCGAAAATACTTACGTCCGTGCATCGTTTATATTCTTCACAGACCTCTGGGTTGGCGGGGTCGGTCGCGAAGCTGCATAGAGTAATTGTAGATAAGGATAGGTGCTCTAACTGCGGTTTCTGCAGGTTCGTAAGCACATGCTACTCTCCAGGTGAGTGCGTTGGGTGTTTAGCGTGCTACTGGGCTTGTCCGCACTCGGCTAGAGTAGTCGTGGAGGACCGAGCGCCGGCGAGCTTCGTTAAGATAGTTGTCGATGGGAATGATCTAGTCGTACCGAGTGGAGTTACGGTAGCGAGGGCTCTAGAAATCTCCGGCTTTACTTTCAGTAAGCCTGGTGCTAAAGGTATCAGCACTCCGTGCGGTGTTGGTGGGTGCTGGAGCTGCGCTGTACTAATCGACGGGTCCTTGGAGAGAGCCTGCGTAACCCCGGTTAAGAGCGGTATGATTGTGAGCACCAAGGTTGAGGACCTAGAGCCTCTGAGAGTAGTTCACGGGCCCGAGCCGCACCTCGTTGGAGGTAAGGCAACCCCTTGGTGGGAGGTAGACTACTCTAGGTATGTTGAGGCGGCAATATGGGTTGCTGGCTGCAATCTCAGATGCCCTCAGTGTCAGAACTACGGGGTCACCTACGACAACACTACGTCCCCGATAACTCCCTCTAGAGCCGCTAGACTGATAGCTAGGTGCCATAGGGAGTATCTAACTAGGGGTGTAGCTATCAGCGGTGGCGAGCCAACCATCAATAGAAGGTGGTTGGTGGAATTCTTCTCGGAGCTCAGTAAGCTAGTAAAGCCTAAAGTTAGAAAGCACCTGGATAGCAACGGAACGATACTAACGCCAGACTACGTAGATGAGCTAGTTGAAGCTGGTTGCAATAACATAGGTATAGAACCTAAGTGTGCGAGAGTAAGTAGCTACATGAAGATTACCGGTATTAGCGACCCGGACCTAGCGTCTCAGTACCTAGAGACTGCTTGGAGGGCCGCTGAGTACGTGTGGGAGCACTACTCAGATAGAATGTACCTAGGTATCGGTCTGGTGTATAACGCAGACCTAGTTAGCTTAGAGGAAGTAGCTGAAGCCGGCGAAAGAATAGCTTCAATAGACAGAAGAATCCAGGTGACGGTACTAGACTACTTCCCAGCGTTCAAGAGAAGAAGTATAAAGAGGCCGACCGTTCGCGAAATGCTGATGGTTAAGAAGATGCTCGAAGACGTAGGTCTTGAAACCGTCGTAGTTCAAACCTCGAGGGGCCACATAGGGCCGGGGAACAGAAACCTGTCTCTCGCCAAACAACCGTGAGCTCGCGGAGAGGTTTCACACTGATAAGCAATATAAGCATCCACTCCAAACTCACTGTGAGCCCACTCGACACCCTCGAACGAGGGAGAATGAAGAGTGGGAACTGCGGGGTCTTCCCACAGTTCTTTAACTCACAAGTACCGCACTAGAGCTGTAGAGCGGTACTTCGAGAAGCTAATGTTAGGTAATTGAAGTAAAAAGCTCCTCTACTACGGGTTACATTGGGAGTAGTCCCGCTTCGGCTAGCTTATCGGCTACCCACTTAAGGTCTAGCTCCTCTAGTTTAGCTCTCGTAGGTCTTCCCCTTACCCAGCCTCTCACGCTGTAGTACTCTGGCAGCATCTCGCCCAGTCTGACTACGTGTCCCTTGGCCGGTCCTTCCGGCATCGGCTCCTCCAGTAGTCTCTTGGGTAGAGTATCGTACTGCTCGCCGTCTCCGAAGGCTAGTATGTTGAAGGCCCTCTCAGCGTTCCATATCCTCTCACCTATCTTCTCGAACTCCTCCTTAGTTACGTCCCAGCCCGTTACGGCCGATAGCTGCTCAGCCATTACGTCAGACCAGTACGCGAACGTGACGAACTTGCAGACCACCAGGCTGTCTAGAGCTGCGAACACGTCCTGGAAGTGCTTGACCCAGCCGGCCTTGCCCTTGGTATCGAACCTGTCGAGTAGCTGTGGTACTCCTAGTACTTCCGGTGCTATCAGATACGCTCTCAGATGGCAGCCTCCTCTATTGCTAGTAGCGTAGGCAAGTCCGTGGCCTTGAACGCCCCTAGGGTCGTAAGCCGGGAGCTCCTGACCTCTCACAGTCATTGCTAGCTCCGGCGCTCCGTACTTCCTAGCTAGTCTCTCAGCTCCCTCAGCTATGTCGTCTCCTATACCGCTTCGATAAGCCGTTCTCCAGGTTAGCTCGACCAGAGCTTCACCACTACCCCAGGTCGCCTTGAGACCCCTCAGCTTCTCAGGCGGTATCTTACCCTTCTCGACTAGCTCGAAGAACGTCCCTATTACATGACCCATGGAGATAGTGTCGAGACCCAGCTCGTTGCAGAGGTAGTTGGCTTTTGATATAGCGGCTAGGTCGTCGGTCCCCGTTTGAGCTCCATACGCCCACACAGTCTCATACTCGGGGCCTCCACCCTCACCGGTAAACGGTGGTTTCTCAATCTTACTGTATCTAGCGCAAGCTATTGGGCATCCCCAGCAGATCTCCTCCTTCTGCTTCTTCCAATCCAGTATTTCTCTAGCCATAGTCTCGCCGCTCGTTTTGTCAGCGGTCGGCATCACACCCGTCTGGAAGTTCCTGGTTGGGTATATGCCGTGAGCGTTGATTATGTTTACTAGAACTGCCGTACCGTACTTAGGCAGCGCTTCACTAGTTATCGGGGACTTCTTTATGAGCTCCATGGACTTCGCGACAACCTTTCTGAACCTCGCTTCATCAGCTATCGGCGGCTTCATGTGCCCCCTAGCGGCTATAGCCTTAAGCTTCTTGCTACCCCAGACAGCTCCGTGACCTCCGCGACCGGCCGCCCTGTTCTTATCGTTCAATATGCAGGCTATTCTAGATAGCCTCTCGCCGGCCGGTCCTATGGTGGCTACCTTGATCTTCTCAGCTTCCTCTCTACCCACCTCCGACGCTAGTTCTTCCTGTATTCTATCTGTAGTATCGTGAACGTCTCTACCCCACAGGTAGGTAGCATCCTTTATCTCAGCCTTACCATCTCGAATCCAGAGGTACACGGGCTTCTCGGAAGCTCCTTCAATGATTATAGCATCGAAGCCCGCGAACTTAAGCTCGGGACCGAACTTACCTCCACTATGAGAATCGTGAACCGTGTTGGTTAGGGGAGATTTAGTTATGGAAGTCCACCTACCGGAGGACGGTATTCCAGCTATCCCCGTGATAGGTCCTGTAGCAACTACTGCCTTGTTTGCTGGACTGAACGGGTCGACCCGCGGGTCTATCTCTTTCAGCATTATGTATACTCCTAGACCTCTACCACCAATCCACTTCCTCAGAACGTCCTCCGGGGGTAGTGGTTCTACTAGAAGCTTCTGGTCAGTTAAGTTCACTCTGAGTATTCTACCTACATAACCTCCCGGTGGCAGAAGTACCACCACTTATACCTATAAACCAGAGTTTTAAATATTTTACGCAATATCTTGTTAAGTGACCCGTGGGTGAAGCTAGGTGAGCGAGTATTCTACAGCTGACTGGACGATTAAACTAAGAAGCAACTCGCATCCGAGAGAAGCTGTCTTAGAGATATCCACGCACTGCGAGTTTAGATGCGTTCACTGCTTTCGGTGGAGTGCTAAAAACTTCTCAGAGAAGTACATGAAGCTAGAAGACTTCGGTAGGATTCTGGAAAATGCGGCGAGTTCCGGTATCGAGAAACTTACTTTAACCGGCTGGGGCGAGCCGCTCCTCCACCCAGATTTCGAGGTCATACTGAGAGAGCTTAGAAAACGCGGTTTCTACGTAATCTTAAATACCAACGGTTTCAGACTGCCTAAGACGCACAGAATGGTTGCTGAATGCGTTGACGAACTAGTGGTCAGCATCGATGCGGCTACGCTAGAGCTCTACAGTAAGATTAGAGTTGGGGGCGTTCTCTCGGAGGTTATTGAAGGTTTGAGGAGGGTTATTGAGATTAAGAGGCACGAGCTGGTCACCAGGCCGTACGTCAAGGTGGTCTTCACGGTCACTAAGCTGAATCCGCATGAAGCTGGTGAGGTGCTCAAGCTCGCGAGAGATCTCGGTGTAAACGAGGTCGTCTACAGCTACTACATCCCACTCGTAGGCGAGAAAGAACTTGATTGCGTAATCGACAGCGACTGTGTGAGAAAGCTTAGCGAATCTCTAGAGAGAGTTAAGAAGCTGTACCCGGAGTTCGGTGTGAGGATCGCCACACCCCAGCTACCGGTAGGTGTCTTCAGGCAGTGCCCGTTTGCTGCGAGCGGAGCTCTCTTCATCAGAGTCGACGGAGCTGTAACCCCGTGCATCTACTACTCGAGAACGTGGAAAACCAGGGTGCTCGGCGTTGAGAGGTCTGTAAACGAGGTAGTTCTCGGAAACGCACTAGTAGAACCACTAGCAGATATCTGGAGGTACAGGTACTCGAAGCTCTACTACAAGCTGTGCTTCGGGGAGATGCCTTCGTGCTTTACGTGCAAGCTAGTCGACTACTGCGCTCTGACTTGGAGTAACGAAAGTGACTGCCTAGGAAATAGTCCAACATGCGCTCACTGCCCGTTCTACCACGGACTAACATTCTGCCCTCTTTAAACCCCGAAGTAGTGTCTACCGCTACGCGTTGAACTTGTTGAAGATCGAAATAAGAGCGCTTTAAAACTAAAATGCAGCGATAGAACTGGAATTAACCACCTCCAGCCGGTGGAAATATATCCAAGGTATCTCCATCGGAAATCGTCGCTTCTAGACCTCCTCTCAATCTCGCATTAACACCGTTTACTAGAACGACGAATCTCTCAGTAAAGCTTTCATCGAGTAGACCCTTGAACTCCTCTATACTCTCCAAGAGGTCCCTCAGAGTGCAGCTATTTCCAGGTACGTGGACTTCTCTTTCTCTCCACCCGACTTTTGCCGCTAACTCCATGTAGACCCTAATCTTGAGCTTCAACTAAGCTACCCATGAAAATCCAGTAACTCAGGTAATAAAGTGCGTAGCGGCCTACCTCTCTCCGGTGAGCTCCGCAGCTGCTTGAGGCTGTGTGGAAATCTCCATGAACTCTTTGGTAATAGCTATGAATATATTCTTAGGGACGTAGTTGCCGTAGGAGAGACCTGGTGTTCGAAGAGCCCGTAGGCAGGGTAGCTCTCCTCGGACTAATACCTACTCTAGCTACACTAGCCGGTTCCACGGCCGTGTTCCTACCGTTTAGCTTAGACGAGAAGTTCATCGACCTAGCGCTAGGCTTCGGCTCCGGTCTGATGGTCTACGTAGCCTTCCTGGAGCTCTTCGCTCCGTCTCTAGAGCTCGGAGGATTCGGGCTTTCTCTAGCTGGTTTCTTCGCAGGTGTTGCTCTAATTAGAGCCCTAGACGAGTTAGTACCGCACGCGCGAATAGTGCGCGGGGGAGAGCGCAGAAATCTGACCCTAGTTGCACTAGCTATTGCAATACACAACATCCCGGAGGGTCTTGCCGTAGGCTCCACCTCGCTCTACAGTCTAGAAGCGGGTTTAGCTACTGCCGTAGCTATAGCCGTTCAGGACGTTCCGGAGGGTCTGATCGTAGCTCTAGCGGTAGCATCTACCTACAGAAAGACCTTAGCCGCTTTCGCTACAGGCGCTCTAAGCGCTCTATCGGAGTACCTATCGGCACTAGCATCCATGGTAGGTCTAGTCGAGCCGGCCGCGACACTCCCACTCCTAATGTCTCTATCGGCTAGCGCCATGATGTACGTAGTTATACACGAAGTAGCACCGGAAATATTCGGGCACGAACACGACGAGTTCGCAACGGCTGGCTTCATAGTTGGAGTAGTTGCCGGTCTAGTGTTTGGCGCCACCTGAACTGCGGTCCTACCAGCGGATTCTCTAAGTTCTCGTCCTAGCGCTCTAGTCGCTTAAAGCATCTTCACTAACTTATTTTTCCTCTCTTAACCACTACTCGGGTTCTAGACTTGGTTGAGTTTAGGCGGATTGCGGTAGTCGGGTTCGGGGTCATGGGGTCCGGGATATCTCAAGTTCTAGCTCAAGCTGGTTTCGACGTCTACGCGGTGGACGTATCTGAGGAAGTTCTTAGGAGAGGTCT
>JAOAKQ010000080.1 GCA_026419835.1 Sulfolobales archaeon
TGCTTAAGGAGACGGAAGCGCGAATTCTTTACGATGGCGATAGGTATGCACGGGTTAACATTATTCAGACATTCAAAGAACCGTGGTTAAAACTCAATTACAATACCATAGTGGAATGCTGGACTGCGGGTGATACTACGTTAACGGTTGAGTATGTTAGACGTAATGAATGGGACCTTCCAGAAATCAAAATAACGGCAACTCCAACTACACATACAGATAATGTGACGATCACGCTCAAAATAAAAGTTTTAGATGTTAACATTAGAACTCCCTACGTAGTTGTCCAAGATGACGTAGTTAAAGATAAAAACATTAGATGGGTCGTGATCGATAAGGAATGGCATCCAGACGTCGTACTTAGATTTAGAAGAGACCACCTGTACGAAGAGTATGCGGAGTCACGTAAGTACATAATTCTTAGAGTGAAGCACAGCTAAGGCTGAATGATTGTTTAGTCTCTGACGTTCCCCAGCACAAATACTTAAGCGCATGGTTTGCGTACGACATATGCTATTTATACTGGTTCACAATATCCCGTCGAACCGCGATATCAATTCATCTTTAGTAACAACAAACTGTACTTAAGTGCTGCTGCCTCCGAACCATGTACCTACCCGATAGGAGCGAATGACCTAGCAGGCAAACTGCCAGCAGGCCTTTATTTTCTTTCTTCTTGATCAGTTCCTGGGTTCTAGACTTGGTAGAGTTCAGGCGGATTGCGGTAGTCGGGTTCGGAGTCATGGGGTCCGGAATATCTCAAGTTCTAGCTCAAGCTGGTTTCGACGTCTACGCGGTGGACGTATCTGAGGAAGTTCTTAGGAGAGGTCT
>JAOAKQ010000081.1 GCA_026419835.1 Sulfolobales archaeon
AAATGATTGCCAATGCGCTTCGGAATATCGCCTTTCAATTCTATCGTTCAGATTCTATTCCACTGTGTAGATTTTCTCGATGAAGACTTTAAGAAATCTTTCAATTCTATCGTTCAGATTCATCGCTCTCTGGAAAAATCTCCTTCAGGTTCGACCACTCAACCTTTCAATTCTATCGTTCAGATTCTCTCAGTATTCCTCAGTTGGGTTAAGCGGAGCGACGAAAGTGCTTTCAATTCTATCGTTCAGATTCAAGTGAGAGGTGTGAAAAAAGTATATAGAATGATGTTGAACGTCTTTCAATTCTATCGTTCAGATTCTGTTACAAGACGGGACTGAAGTTGAGCTTAGTGAGGAAGAAGCTTTCAATTCTATCGTTCAGATTCTTGAGGAAGGTGAAAAAGTGACAGAAACAGAAGAAAGGATTGAAACTTTCAATTCTATCGTTCAGATTCGTGAGAGAGACGAGGAAAGTATATAAAATGATGATGAGCGTGCTTTCAATTCTATCGTTCAGATTCTTTCTCTTTATAATTTTATAACGCCCTTTCAATTCTATCGTTCAGATTCAAGAGAAGAGAAAGAGTTGGGGAGGGACTGGAACAACTGAACTCTTTCAATTCTATCGTTCAGATTCTTTATAATTTTATAATTGGTTTATAATTTTATAACGCCCTTTCAATTCTATCGTTCAGATTCCAACCACAAGTGTTGGCTCATCTAACCGAGATCTCACATCTTCAAGTACTTCTTTCAATTCTATCGTTCAGATTCGGAGCGGTGTATACCAAGCCGCGCTGTTGTACGGTGAATAACAACTTTCAATTCT
>JAOAKQ010000082.1:0-399 GCA_026419835.1 Sulfolobales archaeon
ACTCATAGCATCCTACATCACCTACGGCTTAGTTGATAGAAGACTGCTCGTAAACCCGGGTAGGAAGAGAGTTATTCGTGCGGTGATTGTACTACTCCTACTTTACGCAAGTTCTGTTAAGTTGAGTATAGCACGTGGAGAGAACTTGCTGAAGTCTATAGTTGAACCTGACTTCGCAGGGCTAGCGGAGACTTTAGAGAGTACATACACAAATTACGCGTACTACCTAGTAGTCTTTATAGAGTCTCTATCTAGATCTCTAGGTGTAGTACCGTGAGCAAGTTTAAGCTACCAAAGATAAGGGGTTTTCTACCACTCCTAGCTTTAGGTATAGTCGTACTAGCTGTAGCTATCGTAGTTTTAATATGGTCTATAGCTGTCTCTTATACACATCTGACG
>JAOAKQ010000082.1:409-825 GCA_026419835.1 Sulfolobales archaeon
TCTCTATATATACTGAGGCTGGCGGCATATGCCTATGGAGTTGAGACGGGAGGTAGTTCGTGAAGTTAGACTCGTAGGTCTCGGAGTCACTCTAGCACTGATAGTAATCGGGTTGATAGGACTCGTAGAGAAAGGTCCCGTGATTCCCTCAGTTCCCGTAGGGTCTTCACCACTGAGTCCTCTCTCCTATGGAACTTTCAGTCTCTACGAAATAGCACGATCTAGCTACAACACAGTGGTGGTTGTTGAACCTAGAGATGTATTCAGAATTAGGTCGAGTAGGTGTGTCTACATCGTTATCTCACCATCTAAACCAGTAGAGAGAGACCGCGCATCTGAAGTATTAGAGCTATTGAAGAAGGCGTGCTCTAGTACCGCAGTACTGATAGCAGATGAAGAACCTACCTCTACTGGAC
>JAOAKQ010000083.1 GCA_026419835.1 Sulfolobales archaeon
CTCATGTATTACGTTTGTGTATTACGTTGTTTTTGATGAACCACCATCATAAAAACAATGTTTCTAGAGTATTTACAGTAAGGGAGCAGAATAATGAGTTTATGGTGGGGGGCAAATTGACCCCCCAAACCTCCCTGGAATCGCGATGGTATACTGCATGGTTACCATCAATGGAAGCTGATGGTATACCTGATGGTATACCATTCTCTATATTGAGATTATAATTACATATAATCGAATAAATCAAAAATAACATCGATTTCTTTGAAATTAAATAAAAAATTCATATGAAGTTTATGGTAACCCGCATGGTATACCCGATGGTATACCATCGCGATTTGTGATGGTATACCATCAGTCTTCTTCTTCTTTTCTTTTTATCACATGTATTTTTGGTTTCGTTAATTCATGAAGCAGATACACTGCGATCGCAAAGCCAAGCAATTCTGCTGTTACGTCTTTCTTCTTCTTCTCCTTGCTCGCCCTTTTCTTCATCTTCTCAACAGCGTCTTCAATCTGCACTGCTAGCGTTAGTAGCTCGTTGACCTTCTCCTCCACTCTCTTGATCGCCATCTCGGCATCGAGCGGCGTTAGCCTGAATCTCTCCGCAGCCTCCCTCTTCTCCTCCTCCTTCTTCTTTTCCTCGCTCACTCCTCCTCACCCAGCACTTCGTTGGTTACTGATACTATCGCCTTAGCGATGGCCCTCATCGACCTACACGCTCTCTTATCTCTATGACATACGATTAGCACGTAGTTCAGCACCATTCTAAACCTGTCCTCGTTATCTACTATGTCGTTTATCTCCCTAATTACAAG
>JAOAKQ010000084.1 GCA_026419835.1 Sulfolobales archaeon
CCTAGCGTACTGAACAGTTTTGGGGGATATGAGTATCGTGTAGGAGGCTCCTATCCTACCCCAGCCCCCTCCAACCTGAATCCTAAAGGGGAACCTCTCGACGACTACCGTAGAAGAAAGAGTGGAAGAAAGAGTGGAAGAGGAGTTTTGAATCAAAAAATGTGTTATACTTTGGTTCATGAGGACACCATCGCTACTAGTAGATTATCTCCACTATCAGCTGGAACGTTATAGTAACTGGTGAAGTGCCTACTGCCGCAAGAGGCGATACGTATATTGAAATCGCTTCGAACGGTAGGAACTCTATGATAGCCTTCTTACCCATGACCTCGATCGGGTTAAGCCTCGGCCTACCCGCCGCGACAACTAGCTGTGATGCCGGTTTAGATACCCACTGCTTTTGCCCGAAGTTCTTGTCCACGACTACGACAACGTCAGGCGTTGGAGATGTTGAGAACACTATATCTACTATTCTGACCCGGTAGGGTACCTGGATAACCGTACCGGATCGAGTAGCACCTACCACGTCAGCGAATGTTATGGTTCCGAGCACTCTCGTGAAGGCAGCAGTGTTGGCTGGCAGTGTTACGGATACGTTCCACGTATCGCTCCTGTAGCTCATCTCACCACCACCGTATCCGGTATTGTGTAGGGGGCTTCCTCTTTCCTACCTACTAGACCGGGTATCATTAGTCCTCCGCTGGCTCCAAGCGATGCTACAGCTCCGTAGATCAGCCCTGTACCGACCCAGCTATACGTCGGCATATATTTAGTTAGTAGGTAGCCGATTACAAGCATCAGTATGTCGT
>JAOAKQ010000085.1:0-244 GCA_026419835.1 Sulfolobales archaeon
GCTACAACTAGCTTAACCCCCATTTCAGCTAGCTGAAGAGGTAGGTAAATAGATCTATCGATTACGAGGGGGGCCACTAAGACTAACACCAAGTCATATGAATCACTCAGCAAGAACTTCTTAGTTATAGATTCTTCTGGAGAGGCTATGCTGAGTCCGTAGATACCTGGAAGATCGACTAAACACATCTTCTTCCCACCGAACTCTATACTAGCAATTCTCTGCTCAACAGTAGTTCCCGGCC
>JAOAKQ010000085.1:254-807 GCA_026419835.1 Sulfolobales archaeon
CGGTAATATAGGTGAAGAAAGTAGATTTTCCAGTCGACGGCTGGCCTACTACCGCTACAGTTACGTCGCAGTCTCTCGTAGAGCTAGACTCTGAGTTACGGTGGGTGTGCGAGTTTACTCACCATTTTAAGTTTCACACCAGAGATATTTTTAGACAGGTCTAAACTTTATGTGTTACTATTAGTCCGGGTATAGCTAAATTTTGTTCTAGGTCGACATAAGAAATACTCTAATGTGTTTGACATCTAAGAACATTCTCGGCGTACTCTAGTGCTCTATATATGAGCTCGGAGTAGTTTCCGAGGTATTTAACTGGGTCTAGAGTCTCCGAAACTTCTTTAGGTGTTAGATACTTTGAGAGTATCTCGTGTTTTAAGACTAGGTCGCTGAGGCTGGTGTCTGGTTTCTTAGACCTAGCTAGCTCGACCATCAACCTGTGGGCCTCATGTCTCGGCAAGCCTTTGAGAGTGAGTCTAACCACTATAGCTTCAGTCAGCATTTCTTCTCTAGAGATCTCGACATTCCTCCTCATCGCTTCTCTATCTACAGCTAG
>JAOAKQ010000086.1 GCA_026419835.1 Sulfolobales archaeon
GTTCCGGGAGTAGACATTTAAATTTACTTTCAATTCTATCGTTCAGATTCAAGGTGAAAAAAGTGTCAGACGTGATCTACGATATAGGTCCACGTAAAATACTTTCAATTCTATCGTTCAGATTCCTGCGTGTAACAATACGTCTATATTGTTACAGTTTGTATACTTTCAATTCTATCGTTCAGATTCTTAGGCTGTGACATATGCTTCACCAGCTCACCTATGCAGCTCACACTTTCAATTCTATCGTTCAGATTCATTATGATGCTAGCCACTCCTCGATACAGCTCCTTACAAATCTCTTCTTTCAATTCTATCGTTCAGATTCTGGGAGCCGGTGGAGGACTAATGATACCCGGTTTAATAGGTAGGACTTTCAATTCTATCGTTCAGATTCAAGAGACGAGGAAGATGAAGATCCCGAAAGTGGTAGAGCGAGACCTTTCAATTCTATCGTTCAGATTCAGGTGAAAAGAAAATGGAAGAAAGGGAGGAAATGGAAGAAACTTTCAATTCTATCGTTCAGATTCAATGTGGGAGAGTCACGAGGGATGGGGAGAACCCGAACCCTTTCAATTCTATCGTTCAGATTCATCCAATCTATCCATATTCAAATTATATTGCCACTCATCTATTGTCTTTCAATTCTATCGTTCAGATTCCTAATACACGGCATAGACTCGGTACTTTCCTCAACGATATCTTTCAATTCTATCGTTCAGATTCATTGGTATGGCACTGGAAAAAACGCGATCGAAGGAAAAATAACTTTCAATTCTATCGTTCAGATTCCTCCGA
>JAOAKQ010000087.1 GCA_026419835.1 Sulfolobales archaeon
CAGCTCTTCTTCCACTATTATACCAGCTGGAGTCGGAAGTAGAGTTCCTGAGGAGAGAACTTAACTACTATAAAGGAGAGATCGATAAGTTAATGGTGTGAAAAATAAAAAATTATTTTAAATTAAATTATGATGTTAGCCACTCACTTATGTATTGTTTCACGTCTTTCTTCAATTCATTTAGAATTTCTTCATCTTTCACAAGCGTTAGTGCGTTATCATAGATGTACGCGTCAACGAATTTCGCTGTCAGAGCCTCGATAATTTTGTCGAATTCTTCTTTTCTTCTTTTCATCATTTCTTCGAAAAACTCTGCAATTTTTTGGAAGTCCTCAGGGTTTTTCACTCTCATGATTTTTTCATATATAATTGAATATTCTTCTTCGTTGAGTTTAATCACGCCGAGTTCCGTCGTTCCTGTTCCTTGCCAACTATCGCGATGTATCCAACATCTTAACGTTTTTGTTTTTTTGTCTAACAATAGATGAGTGGCGACATAGTTTAAATACGGATAAAGTGGATACTCAATGAATACGACCTCAACATCGTTTTCTCCGATTCGACGCTCCATTTTCCTTGGACCAATACTGTAGATTTCTTCAATCTTTTCCACTTTTTTCACCTCACTTTTCTGTGTTTTTGTAGTTAATAAATCTTAACATCGTTTTTTATGGTGGTGGTTCTTCAAAAATTCGTAATACCGAACGTAATACGC
>JAOAKQ010000088.1 GCA_026419835.1 Sulfolobales archaeon
GTCGTAATGAACTGCATAAAAGACCTTTCAATTCTATCGTTCAGATTCCTCAACCTCGAGTACGCCTTCAACTACCGTGCCGCCCAACCACTTTCAATTCTATCGTTCAGATTCTCATAACACAGGGCCAAGGAGGATTGAGCGCACAACATACAAAGACTTTCAATTCTATCGTTCAGATTCAGAAGACATCTACTTCACCCTTATTATGTGCGTCTCATTCTTTCAATTCTATCGTTCAGATTCATCATGTCAAGCTTGGAGTGTTTAGTTATCTTCGCGATGACTTTCAATTCTATCGTTCAGATTCTTCTTCCCTCATTCTTCCACATCAAAACCACGCGTGTTCTGATGGGAAGACTTTCAATTCTATCGTTCAGATTCGGCAAGCAAGCACTCCTATTAGTAAAACAGGTGATGTAAAGCTTTCAATTCTATCGTTCAGATTCACAGAACGACGATGACGGCAAGTATGTGGACAACTAGTGGGTCCCGCTTTCAATTCTATCGTTCAGATTCTCAACGAGTACAAAGTGGAGTACGACATCGCGAATATTAAGGCGCTTTCAATTCTATCGTTCAGATTCCGGGCTGGAGAAGTACAGGGCGTGGGCTGAACAGTGGAACCATCTTTCAATTCTATCGTTCAGATTCAATTAAAGGAGATCCTTAGTGAGAGTGAGGAAAATGAACCCTTTCAATTCTAT
>JAOAKQ010000089.1 GCA_026419835.1 Sulfolobales archaeon
CGTTCAGATTCTAACCTTACGCATATTCGTTGGACTGTTTCGGTGACATTTACCTTTCAATTCTATCGTTCAGATTCTGAAAAAGTGTCAGAAACAAAAGAAAGGATTGAGACAATTGCTTTCAATTCTATCGTTCAGATTCTTAAGTTACATAAAGAAACGAGAATAGTAGAGATGTGGGAAAATCTTTCAATTCTATCGTTCAGATTCAAGAGTTGGGGAGGGACTGGAGAATCACATTTTGGCATTGTCAAACTAACTTTCAATTCTATCGTTCAGATTCCTAACTGTACATAAGTTTTAACAGAGTTACAGTATGGATAGATCTTTCAATTCTATCGTTCAGATTCAACATCAAAAAAAGTTTGGTGGAAAACATGGAGAAAACTCCGGTCTTTCAATTCTATCGTTCAGATTCTGTTTCTCTTTCTAGTTTTACATGCGTCGAAACGTAGTAGGCCTTTCAATTCTATCGTTCAGATTCAGTAGAAGTAGTCCCATAATAATGAGTAACCCCTCCAGTTCGTCTTTCAATTCTATCGTTCAGATTCCTGGTACACGTTCACAAGTAGGGAGGCGTGTGAAAACGCGAGGCTTTCAATTCTATCGTTCAGATTCTAACCTTACGCATATTCGTTGGACTGTTTCGGTGACATTTACCTTTCAATTCTATCGTTCAGATTC
>JAOAKQ010000008.1 GCA_026419835.1 Sulfolobales archaeon
GGCCTCTCCCGCCCCCTAGCCCGGCAGTATCCCCCCCGTCCCCGGGTTGAGCCCGAGGCTTTAAGGAGGGACTTACCGGGCCGGCTACGGGCGCTTTAGGCCCAATAACCGTCCCGACCACTCGCGGGGCTGGTATTACCGCGGCGGCTGACACCAGACTTGCCCCCCGCTTATTCCCCCGCCTTTTTACAGCGGGGAAAAGCCCCTCTTCGGGGCACTCGGGGTAACCCCGTCACGGTTGCCCGCATTGCGGAGTTTTCGCGTCTGGTGCACCCCGTAGGGCCTGGGCCCTTGTCTCAGGGCCCATCTGGGGGCTCCCGCTCTCACGGCCCCTACCCGTTATAGGCTTGGCGGGCCGCTACCCCGCCAACTACCTGATGGGCCGTGGCCCCATCCTCGGGCGGTTCTGCGGACATCCCCGCAGAACCCTTTGGGTGGGGCCCCTTCCAGGAGTCCCCACCTATCGGGGATTAGCCCCAGTTTCCCGGGACTGTCCCCGTCCCGAGGGTAGGTTAGCCACGTATTACTCAGCCGTCTGCCACTCCCCGGTAACCGGGGCGTGCGACTCCCATGGCTTAGCCTTACCCCGATAGCGGTCGGGTCCGGCAGGATCAACCGGAGTCGCGGCCGCAAGACCGCGGAGTGTGCGGTTAGCCTAGCGCGTGGTCCGGGTAGCCTCCGTCGGACCTAAATATCTCGGGTTTAGGTCCCCGATTTATTTAGGTCCCCACGTATCAGCGTGAGTATGTAGCCGCAACCGGAGGCGTTCCTTCATTCACGGGGCTCAGCCCCCTGTCCGGTCCAGCCGCCGCCAGGAGGTTGCGGCCACTCACTCTCTTAGTAAGGTAATTTATAAGCTATTCGCTGGGATAGTTCAAGTAGTTTTCCTTAGTTTTTGTATTATTTGAATGCAGGTTTTTTTGTATAAATTACTCAGCGCGGTACCTGGAGCAACTCTAGTTAATTCTCGGCGTGGAATATACGTGGGGTCTCTGACTGGAGTGTCTCAAACTACCGGAAGAACTGAGAGAATCCCTCGGGCGCGGATTTCTAGGTGTTAGAGTGTGCGGGAGTGTGGAGTACGTAACGAGCGAGCTCCTGAACCTACTACCGGATTGCCGAGCGCTAGTAGCTGTGGGGGACTTCATATGCTCAAAGCTCATAGAATGCGGGTACGTACCTAGAGTGTGCGTAGCTGATAGAGTAACTAGGAGAACCCAGCGCCAGCCGGTCCTCGCCGAGAAGTTCGACCGCGTTGCGCACTGCGTGAACCCGCGTTCGCACGTATGTCGAGGTGCTGTAGAGGAGATACGCAGAGTTATTCGGCTAGCTGAAGAAGAGGGGGTGAGCACTCTCGTGCTAGTAGATGGTGAGGAGGACCTGCTAGCACTTCCGGCTGTAGCAGAATCACCACCGAACTGGTGCGTCGCCTACGGACTACCCAGCTGCGGTGTTGAGCTAGTCGTAGTTAGCGAGGAGGTCTCCGAAGTGGCGAAGAAAATACTCGACCTCTTCGAGAAAGTAGAGCTATAGCCACCGAGAGAACTAGGACCGCGGCCGCAGCGTAAACCGGCACCAGACCGTACCCAGCAGGTGTGGGCGCTCTCGTAGCGGAGAGGTAGGTGATGGCGAAACCTAGGGTAGATGCCTTTAGGTAAGCTTCCAGGCAATCGCTGAATCCCCAGCCAGCCTCAGCACAGCTATCCCCAAACTCGACGAGAGACCTCACCACGGAGCTCTTCGAGAGGTCCGCGTAGACTAGAGCTCTTCCTCGAATAGACTCAACGCGGAGAGAATCGACGTAGTACGTGAGGTACAGGAAGAGGTTCAGCTCGTAGAGAACTTTGAGAACGTAGGCTAGGGATAGAGATGGGCTAGACGAGGTGAGTCCTGCTCCCACTTGAAGATAGCGCTGCAGTAGGTCTAGGTGGCGCGAGTGGCTCGCGCTCTCAGCGAGCCAGACCCTGAGACTGTCTAGCAGAGCTGAAGTGTAGTTAAATAGAAGAAGAACTCTGCGGGACTCTAAATCGCGGCCCGGTTCTTCGAGACCTTCACCACTCAGTAGGTTGAGGGATGCAGCAACGATGTTAGCCGTGAGAACGCTTCTAACTAAGCCACGAACAACCCCCACCAAGTCTAAAGCTTCGGATGACTCGTTGAACTCCTCCCACGCATCTAGAAGGTGTAAACAGATCGTTGAGTAGGCTACGACTCTACCGAATTCGAATCCAGCTATTCTGGAGTAGAAGTGGCAGCTACCCTCCGCTAGCCTCAGCTTCTCTAGAGATAGGTGGACTAGGTCGGCTAAGCTGGCACTACCCCTCTCAATACGACACAGCCAAGCGGTAGACCGAGCTCTTAGCAGTGCTGACGTAGCGTAGCCTATCGCGCGGACGGTGCTAGTAGAGTTCTTGAGTAGTTCTAGGTGGATTCCGAGTTCAGAAACAGCGCTCTCACCGCAAACCTCCGCAACCTCCTCTAGAGTCCTCTCTAGGGCTGTAGTTAGGTAGCTCGCTAACTTCACCAAGACCTCGCTGAGCGGTAGAGCGATATCAGCGGTAGCGTACTTCACCTCGATACCGAGGTGCCTAAGTACTTCGTCTAAAGCACTAACTCCCACAATCTCTACACCGAGGGTTCTACCGAGTTCAGTTAAGTTCAGAGAGGTTCCACCGAGCTGAGCACCTACTTCAGCGGCTGGTACGTAAATCTTCCCAGCCACCGCCGATAGGGCGACGATCTTCTCTACGAGATGCCCTACGGGTCCTATACCGCCATCCGGCATTAGAATACCTGTGGCAGCTACGGGCTTACCGACCTCGACCTCTAGAAGGGCTAGTGCGAAACCCAGACCGATTGCAGCACTAAGAGACGGACCTCTAGCTACTGCCGTAGGCGATTTAATGAGTACATAGTAGTTGTAGTCACTGAACCTCCTACCAGCCACGGCTGAAGCTACGAGAGCCGAGATCTTTGTGAAGAGAGCGAGGTCCTCGTCAAAAACCGGCTCTACGTGCACGAAGACAGCGCCACTTCCGCGCGTAACGGCGAGATCTATCTCCACCGGTACTCCTATAATTTCACCATCCTTCCCCGCGATACCGGCGGAGTATACGGCTATGTCGAAGCAGTTCGACGTAAACCCTAGAGTACCGCAGAGCTCACCGCTGGAGGCGGCTAGCGTATCTACGTGATTGAATACCGGTAGTAGTACCAGCACTAGCAGAAGTACCGAAGCGGTCTTCAACTCCGACCCAACTAAAAGACCTAAGAAGCAATATATCCCGGAGGAAAAGTGCTGGTGGTGGTAGAGCACCTAGAAGAGTGTCTCTCACCTTGGTTAGCAAGTGAGTACGGCTACGTAGTTAGGCTCTTCGGTGGGAGAACACTCTTCACTAACGTAAAGCAGCCGCAGACTCGGGAAGCTATAGGAAGGCTGGGTGCGCGCACCACGGACCTCAGCGTGGTAGACCTAGTACTAGCTAGCGAGATTAGGAGACCCCTAGTCCTAGACCCCAGAGCTCGCGAAGCACTTAAGCCTGAGGACCTAGAGGGAGTAGATGCCGTTGTTATAGGTGGAATCATGGGGGAGCACCCACCTAGAGGTAGAACCTCCCGGGAGATAACTTCGAAGCTAGCTCGCAGAGCTCTAGCGAGAAACTTAGGTAGGTACCAGCTAACAATAGCTGGCGCAGCGTACGTGCTGAAGAAAGTTGCCGAAGGATTCAGACTGGAGTCTCTAGATATAAGATTCGGACTCAAGTTCTCCGTGACCGTAGGAAGCTACAGCGTAACTATAGAGTTGCCGTACGCCTTCCCGTACGAAAACGGGGAACCCGTACTACCTGAGAACTACCTGAAGGTCGTAGCGGAGAAGTCCTTGATTTACGAATCAAAACCTATCTGCGCGCAGGAGCTATAGCTAACGCTGGAGCTTTATAAACTTAAATGCCTGAAGCTCCTTGACCGACCTGTACCAGTCCTTACTAGACGTATCTACCTCTAGAATAGCCGCTATGGGGTTGTAGTAGGGCGGCCCGGTCCTACTGAAGACTGTGACAACCCTATTGTTGTGGTTGAATTTGTAGCCTCTAGCGCAAGGTTCGTGACCTCTAACTACGATTTTCACATCAAAAGTCCTAGTTGCCCACTCAGTCACTGGGCGGCCGAAGAGCATCCCAGCACCTCTCGGAGATTCCTGAGCTTCCTCATTTATCTCCACGGGGTCGTTCCAGAGCACCTCCACAACAACACTCGGCACCGGCTTCTGGAGAGAACCCTGGACATACTCCCTTATGTTCTGGGTTTTTCTAAGCGTTGCCGTCGGCAGCCCTCCGTGAAGAGCTAGAAAGTGGTTCTTCAGGTACACCGCTAGGTGGAGGTTTTTAAAGACGTTCTCTACGAGGGCTTCGTAGGTCTTCAACCCCTCGCTAATCAAGTAGCGAGATACGAGCTCGTCCGGGAGGTCGTGCGGTGATGGCTCGACAATGTCTACTCCTTCGTGATTTCCCTTAAGTAGGAACACGGAATCGGGGTGCTCGCTCTTAAGCTCTAGAAGTGCTGTAAGCACCTCTAGCTGACTATCTCCGCGGTCCACGTAGTCACCTAGAAAGACCAGCCTAAGCTCCCCACTCCGCAGCTGTTCTTCGCTATACATGCCGAGTATCGACCTGAGGTCTTCGAGATTTCCGTGGATGTCTCCTACGAATACGTACTTCACCTCCTCCTTCAAGATAACAACATCTCCGAACTTTCTAATGGATTCTCGCAGCACTTCTCCGTAGAGCTCCAGTTTAGCTTTCAGAAACTGAGTAGAGGAGACCACATCGAGAGCTCTATCGATATACCTACTTAACTCCATACTCCGCCAGCCTCCTTCTGATTATCTCGTTAACTAATTTAGGGTCGGCGCGACCTCTGGTCTTCTTCATAACCTGACCCACGAGGAAGTTTACCGCTTTAGGGTCTCTAATAGCGTCTGCGACGGCTTTGGGGTTCTCTCTAAATACTTCTTCAACTACTCTCTCGATCTCGCTTTCCTCTCCTAGGGTCGTCAGCCCCTTCGAGAGTAGTTCCTCGGGGCTGGTATCCTCTAGCACAGCTCTCCTCACGTACTCCTTTAGAAGCTTAATGCTCACCAACCCGCTCTCAAAGTACTGAACTAGCTTGCACAGTCTATCCGTACTCAGCCTCGTAATACCGCTAGGTACATCTACCCCGGCCTCATCCACCCACCTAAGAAACTCGTTAATTAGTATCGATGAGACTAGCTTCGGGTTTCCGCAAACCCTCGAAGCGTTCTCGAAGTGGTCGCAGAGCTTCTTATGTAGAACAAGAACTGAAGCCATGTAGTCGCCGATACCGTACTCTCTCGCTATTCTCCTAGCTCTCTGGTCGGGCAGTTCCGGTAGGGACTTCGCGATTGCTTCAACGAGCTCCCTACCTATAGGTATCGGCGGTAGGTCCGGGTCTGGGAAGTACCTGTACTCACCTTCAAGTTCCTTAACTCTTGAAGCTACCGTTATCCCTCTCTCCTTGATCCAGTGCCTGGTTTCTCTCTCGACGGTACCCCCGGATTTAACTATATTTAGCTGGCGGGCTATCTCGTAGTTAAGAGCTTTCTCGAGGTCCTTCGGAGAGCCGATGTTCTTAATCTCAACTCTAGGGCCGCCGGCTACAGATACATTAGCATCAGCTCTCATAGCCCCCTCCAGGGAGGTATCGGCTACTTCGAGATGCTCTAGGACCGACCCCAGCTTCTCGAGGAAGACCCTAGCTTCTCGAGGCGTTCTGAGGTCGGGCTCGGTAACTATCTCTAGAAGAGCTACGCCAGCTCTATTGTAGTCTACTAGCGCGTACCTGCTTCCTAGAACTGACTTCTCCGGGTACGCTATTCTTCCAGTATCTTCCTCGATGTTTATTCTCCTAATCCTCACAACCTTGCTCGAGCCGTCGACATCTACAGCTACACTACCACCAATTGCTATGGGTGTTAAACCGTACCTATCGTACTGAGATACCTGGTAGTTCTTCGGTAGGTCTGGGTAAAAGTAGTGCTTTCTAACGAATACCAGCTTATCGGATACCCTACTGTTTAAAGCTAGTGCTACAGCTATAGCCTTCTCCAGAGCTTTCTTATTGAGAACCGGTAGACTCCCGGGTAGACCTAGGCAGACGGGGCATACGTTAGTATTCGGTGGATTGCCCCTGTAGTTACTGGAGCACCTACAGAAGAGCTTAGTTCTTAGGGACGTGACCTGAACGTGAACTTCTAAGCCGATCAGAACCTCGCTATCCACACCCTCCACCCTCAATGAGTTTAGCTATGTTCAGTAGAGACCCCTCGGAGAGGGGCGGTCCGAAGATCTGTACACCTACTGGTAGACCGTCGATAAAGCCTCCCGGAACGCTGATAGCCGGCAACCCCGCGAGGTTTATTGGAACGGTGTCTATATCGAGACTATAGAGCTTGATCGGGTCCGTGATGACCTCACTGATCCTCGGGGGGAGCGTTGGTGATGTTGGTGATATGGCCGCGTCGTAGTCTTTGAAGAGCTTCGTAAATTCTTGGTATATGAGCCTCCTCACTTTAGCAGCCTTGAGGTAGTACCCCTCGTACAGACCTTCGCTTAGTACGTAGGTTCCGAGAAGTATTCTCCTCTTAACTTCATCACCAAACCCCGCCAGCCTGATCTTCCTATAGACATCTACCCACAGCTTACCTTCAACATCCGACCGGATTCCGTATCTAAGCCCATCGAACCTAGCTAGGTTAGAGCTGGCTTCGGCCATGGCGATGATGTAGTAGGTGGGGAGGGAGTAGTGGAGTAGAGGCATTTTCCTAAACTCAACGGTAACGTCGTGCTTAGATAGAAGATCTACCACCGAGTTGAAGGTCTTCAGTATCTTCTCATCTACCCCCTCACTAACCATCTCCTCTATAACGACTATCCTGTACTTCTTCAGAGGACTGCCAACTACGTACTTCTCGAACCCCCCCACACCGACCTTCAAACTAGTTGAATCGCGGGGGTCGTGCCCCGATATGACGTCTAGGACCGCAGCTACATCTTCAACACATCTACCTATAGGACCTACCTGATCTAAGCTACTACCGTAAGCTACTAGCCCATACCTACTGACTAGTCCGTACGTAGGTTTCAGACCGACGGTGCCCGTGTAAGCAGCTGGTAGTCTTATGGAACCACCGGTATCGGATGCTAGTGCTACCGTTGCTTCGCAGGCCGCAACAGCTACCGCACTGCCTCCGGAAGACCCTCCCGGTACTCTGCTGAGGTCCCACGGGTTGAGGGTTGGGTAGAAGGCGCTGTTCTCAGTGGTAGACCCCATGGCGAACTCGTCCATGTTAGTTTTACCTATTACAATACCTCCCGATTCCTTAATCTTCCGCACCACGGTTGCGTCGTAGGGAGGTACGTAGTCTTCGAGCATCTTAGAACCGCAGGTCGTTCTAATACCTCTAGTACTTATGTTGTCTTTCACAGCTACTAGAGCTCCTCCTAGAGGTCCCAGCTTTCCACGCTTAACGATGTTTTCCACCTCCCTGATGACATCGCTCATAGGTCTCAAGGTTATGTAGGCTCTAAGCCTCTCTTCGTACTTCTCTATAACTCTGTAGACCTCCTCTATGTACTTAAAGAGGAAGTCCGGGTCTTCTTCAACTCTCCTTCTCAGAGTTTTAATAGATATCGAGGAGAGCTGAGTACACTGAGGTGGGAGGGTCATGGTCTCACAGAGTTTTCGGCGACTTCAAGTAACCACTCTCCAGTCTCTTTCCGCTAGGATCTAGCTCACCGATCCCCATAGACTCTAGCTCATTATCTTCTCCTACGTTAATCTCCCCAAAGAAAGTAGTGTAGAGAGGTTCCACTTCTTCAGGTATGTTGAGTTCTGCGATCTTATTGAACATCTCCACGATCTTCTCTAAATCGCGAGCTAGAGACCCGACTCTCGACATGTCCACATCTACGAGTGCCAGCGTAGATAGGTGCTTAATCGTTTTCTCCCAACCCACTTCACTCAACCATCTTAGTGCAGTCTCTACCTAGTATTAAATCGAAAACTCTCGCAGCATCGATTACGCTCGCGCTTATAATCCAGTCTGCTACATCAGCTGGGGTAGGTAGCGTGTTCAGTATAGACAGCATGTTCGAAGTATCATTTTCGCAGGACGATATAGACTACCTCGCGGAGGCCTTGAAGGAAATGAAGAACCGCGTAACTCTATACGTCTTCGTGGAGAAAGATAGGAGGAAGTGTAGGTACTGCGACAATACGATCAAGCTAGTGAAGACGTTAAATACTGCGAGCGCTCGAGTTTCAGACCCACCCCTACTAGACTACGTAGTTATCGAGAAAGGGGTTAACGACGACCTATTCGAAAAATTCAGAATTTCGAGAATACCTTCAGTAGCCATGATCGAGGGCTACATAAGGTACACTGGAATGCCCGCTGGAGAGGAAATTAGAGGTCTGGTAGAGACAGCTATTAGGTTAAGTACCGAAGACTCGGGCCTCTCGGAGAAGTCTATAAGAAAGATCTCGGAGTTGAAGTCACCAGTACACATAGAGGTAGTAGTTACACCAACATGTCCTTACTGCCCCTACGTAGCTTTACTAGCTAACATGATTGCTTACGAAGCGTATAGAGCTGGTAATAGAGCCGTTACTTCGGATATAGTAGAAGCATACGAAAATCCCGATATAGCTGATGCGTACAACGTAATGAGCGTCCCAGCTATCGCAGTAAATAAGCAACTAGTCTTCGCGGGCTTACCGTACGAAGAGCAGCTAGTAGATATAGTGTACGAAGCTTCCATAAGGTCCTGGGTAAGGGAGCAGAGAAGAAAACTCTTTGAAAGAATGCTTAGAGAAGGGTAGAGCGCTCCAACTTACGCGCCCTACAGTTCCACAACCTTAAAGTAGCCGATCGCATCTTCGTTCTATGCTCTAGACACCGGCTCTCGAGGAAGTAGCTCCTTCTAAGAGTACTTAGAGAACTGCGGGTAGCTGCGCCGGTCTTCTAGTACTCGCAAGTAGGGCAGCCGCCAACTTCTCCTTCTTTAAGTACTGGAGCTGTCGCTCTGAATCTATCCGGTCTCGCCTCCACTTTCTCTTCTTTTCTCTCCCCAGCGGTTTTCTCGGAGATCTTTACTCCGAAGTATATTACCTGTCTAGACTTGGACTTGTCTCTGTAGATAGTAATGCCCTTGCACCCAAGCTTCCACGCTAGTAGGTAGGTTTCTAGAACATCCGCTGGTGTGGCTTCGTAGACCATATTAACGGTTTTACTAACACCGGCATCAACCCACTGCTGCCAGGTAGCTTGGTGGTAGACGTGGTATCTATGCGAGATATCGTGAGCAGTTCTAAACAGCTCCCTCAGCTTCTTGGGGAAGTATATGCTGTGAGCTATGGAGCCCGATTCAGCAACTAATTTAACTAGCTCCTGCTCATCTAGCTCGTACCTACGTAGCGCCTCTAGGAACAGCCTGTTTATTTCTATGAACGTACCCACAGTCACCACTCTAGTAAAAGCTAGAGCGAATATTGGCTCTATAGAACTGGAGGTTCCAGCTATAATCGATAGAGTACCCGTTGGTGCGATTGACAGCAGAGCCGCATTTCTCAGCCCGCTGCGCAGTATCTCACTTTCAACTAGACCCCAATCTACCGGAGGCCTGCTGCGAACTATCTCTCTCACTCTATCGGATACTTCACCTAAGCTCAATCCAGCCTCAGAAAATAGCTTATCGATTGCTAGAGCTGTGTGCCACACAGGTCTGTACAGCTTCGGATCCCAGGCCTGGAAAGAACCCTTTTCTCTAGCGAGCTCTATGCTAGCTATATAGGCATTGAAAGCGATGAACTCAGCTAAGTGGTAGGCTAGGTAGATGGCGTCTGGAGAGTCGTACTTAATACCTAGCTTAATGAGCATGTGAGCCCACCCCATCACTCCGAGGCCCACTTTTCTCGTTCTATCTACCGATACCTGAAGCTGCTTCAGTGGGTATCTAGCTACGGATATGACGTTGTCCAGAAATCTAACGGCCACTCTAACGTCTTCAGCTAGAGACTTCCAGTCTATAGTTGGCTTCCCGGCGGGGTCTTCTAAAACGTACTTCTCTAGATTCAGACTGCCGAGATTGCACGACTCCCACTCAAGTAGCGGCTGCTCTCCACACGGATTTGTAGAGTTTACTTTCCCCAGGTACCACGTTGAGTGGCGCTTATTGATCGTATCTATAAAGAGTATTCCCGGGTCGCCTGAATCCCAGGCAGACTTTACGATCGTATCTAGAAGTTCTCCAGCATCAACCCACCTAACTACAGCTCCCTCAGCTTCAGCTATGTGCATAGCTTCATCGATAGTTATAATAGTAGACCTCTCTAGGGGGATGGACCAGTTCCACTCCTCAAGCTCTTTCAGTATGAGCTCCTGAACCCACTCCTCGCTCATGTAGTGCCTAGCTCTAACAATAGCGTAGAACCTGGAGTCGTTGGTTTTCGTAAGACTAGTCCTGCGGGGGTTTATTAGAGGAACCTTCTGATTCTTTAGAGCTGACTCCATGAAGTAGTCGTACACACCAACACTTATATTGAAGTTCTGGAGGTTCACATCCTTAAGTTTTCCAGACTTAGATAGAATAAACTTCTCTATATCGGGATGCCATACGTGTAGAACGCCCATGTTAGCCCCCCTCCTCCTACCCCCCTGCTTTATAATCTCGGTGTTAACGTCGAATACCTTAATAAAAGATAGGGGACCGCTAGCTACGCCAGCGGTTGAAGCGACTACGTCACCCTCCGGTCTCAGCTCACTGAAATCGAATCCGCAGCCACCTCCTTGTTGAAATATCAGTGCTTGAGCTCTGAGAGCGTCGTAGATACCGTCACCTTCTTCTGTAGATAGCGCATCGCGTACTGGTATTACGAAGCATGCCGATAGAATTCCGAGTCTACTACCAGCGTTCATCAGCGTCGGCGAGTTGGGTAGGAATTTCAGTGACGACATCAGCTCGTAGAACTTCCTAGCCCAGGATTCTCTCAGCTCAGGTTTTTCAGCACTAGCTATGTAGTTAGCAACTCTCCAGAAGAGCTGCGACGGTGTTTCTTTAAGTCTAAGAGTCGATGGGTCCTTGATCAAGTACCTAGAAACGAGAGTTTTTAAAGACGCGTACGTGAGAGATAGGTCTGCGGAACTAATCTCACTCCACGCGTTTTTACCATAGGCGTGGTTGTATATTCTCGCTAGTAGGTATCTTCTAGCCGCCAACTCGAAACCTTCACTAACCACCACTCTCTCTATGAAAGCCCTCTCAACTCTATCAGCTATTTCCTGAGAAGGAACGACCTGTCTTTTTTCGTGAATACCCGATAGTACGTCCTTAACTACTTCGTCTACGTACTTCTCGAGCCCCACAGCTTTCAGAGCTTTCTCAACGGACGCTCTAAGCTTTTCGAGACTGAATGGCTCAATTCTCCCATCGAATTTCAAAACTGAAACATTTAGCAGCGTCTCCTCACCTCATCTTAGTAACTAGCTACGTAAGTTTAATAGTTAATTGCTAATCGATGTGCGGAGTTTGCGAGCGGTTCCATACGTCATCGTATTACCTACAGCGCTTTGTATTTTTCATACCACATCTCAAAGACCTTCACCATCTCCTTGTTAACGCTAGGTTTTCTGTACTTGACGACCTCCGCGAAGTCCTCCATTCTTATAGGTCTAGGCTCACCCCTACCTCCGGTACTCTCGAATAGCTCCCTAACCGTCCTCATATGCGCTGCCGCCACGATCTCAGCTATATCGCTGGAAGTATACCCGTCGAGCATGTCGGAGAGTTTTTCGAGGTCTACCGATGGGTCCAGCTTCAGGCTTCTAGAGTACATCTTAAGTATAGCGATCCGGGCTTCTCTACTTGGAAGCGGGACGTATATTCTCTTCTGAAACCTCCTTATGAAGGCCTCGTCCAGTCTCCAAGGCTTGTTAGTAGCCGCTATAACGAAAACTAGCTGCTTCGGATTTATCTTACTATCAAGACCGTCCATTTCCTTAAGAAACTGGTTCCTCACTCTAACTTCACCACCAACCTCAGTTTCAAACATTCCGAAGAGGGAATCTACTTCATCTATGAATATGATCACCGGCTTTCCAGCTTTAGCTAACTCCCTAGCTTTAGCGAAGAGCTTGGATACTCTCTTCTCAGCTTCTCCGAGCCACTTAGACATGATGTCCGCAGCGTCTACGTTTATGAAGTATCCATCAACTTCACCAGCTATTGCTGCCGCTATGTAGGTCTTGCCACAGCCCGGAGGTCCGAAGAGTAGTATACCTCTAGGCCAACCAAGGGGAAATACGTCCGGTCTCTTCGAAGGAAATATTATGGATTCCTTGATAACCTCCTTTACGTTCTCCATATCGGCTACATCGCTAAAGTTTATACTGGGCTTTTCGAGAACTTCGAAAAAACTGTCGGCATCTTCCAATCCCTCCGAAACTCTACTAGCTGGAACTCTCACTCTACCCAGTAAACCATCGAGCTCCGAGATCCTCCTTCTATACTCACTAATCCACTGCTTGTACATACCGTTAAGACTGTGGTCCGGGTAGAGCTGAAGAATCTTCTCTAAAACCTCGATGGCTCTCTTATAGTAGTTAATAGCGTCCGCGTAGTTACCTTCCTTATCGCTCATAACGGCTTTAACGGCGTAGTTTCTCGCTAGAGATTCTAGGTACGCTAGTGATGTCGAGCTCAACGTAATTCACCGAGTTAAGCTAGGTTAAGCTAGGGTTTTTGGTAAACTATGGATATCTTCCCTAACTTCTCGAGTTCCACCAAGGTTTGAATAACTTCCTCCCTAGATATACCCAGCTTCTCGGCTACGTAACTTACCTCTATGAATCCTCCGCGCTCTTTAGCTATATTCAATATGAAGTCAGCCACCTGCTCCCGCGGTACTGAGGCTTTCTTAGTTCTTGGTTTAGCCGCTGGAACCGCTTCAGGTTCAGCTGAGTTCTTAACTCTGAGAGTCTCCTCTATAGTGCTCACATTCCTATCCTTACTCAAGAGGAGTTCGGTTGGAATTTCCGGTAGCTGAGATAGTTTTTCTTCAACGGATTTCTCGACTTTAGATAGAAGTTCTCTAGCTTCAGGACTTATTACTAGAGCGTCTTCAACTCTTACTTGCGCAGCATCGGACGTTCCAGCAACAAGCTCTCGAGTTTTACTTATCGCGAGCTCCAGCCCTATTGCTAAGTTTGGAGCTATATCACTCACATACTCTCTAGCTATGTGCAGAAGTGACGATATGCCGGCAAGCGCTTTGTTTATATCAGCTACTTCGCCGAGAGTTTCCAGTCTCAGCTTAACCTGCTCAACGATCATCTCAGTGATCATAGCCTTCTTTATGTACTTAGATACTTGAGCTGCTTCATTCGCGTAAACAAGCGCTCTTTCGTTCTTCTTCTCCGACTTAGCTACCAGAGCTTCTCTAACTAAATC
Source organism: Sulfolobales archaeon (assembly GCA_026419835.1). Taxonomy (GTDB): domain Archaea; phylum Thermoproteota; class Thermoprotei_A; order Sulfolobales; family NBVN01; genus DRZP01. The sequence continues at coordinate 13,527 of JAOAKQ010000008.1, forward strand.
CTTATACCTACCGATTAACCTCTCGGTAACATCTCTCACTTCCTTCAGAATTAAGTCCAACCTAACTAGTACGTCGGAGAGCTCGAGATGCCTACCCCCCTTACTTCCCGAAATAATTCTCGACAGGAAACTTATGAAATTAAAAATACTCAAACTAGGCACCCCAATCTAGTGCTGAGATTCTTCAACAATTACTACTGGTATTGGAGCTTGCGACTGAACCGGAGTTTGGGGTTGGGGTGTCACGGTCTTAACTTGGGGTTCCACGGACTCCGCCTCCAGCTTTGAGAGTAGCTCTAAGTGCTTCTCCACATCTTTCTTCTCGTCTAAGCACTTACTCTTAGCATTTCTCATGAAGTCCATGGAGGCTTTATACGACTGCTCGCTGATCTCGTTACTCATGTACAGTACGTAGACGTTGGATATAGCCCTCTCGTACCTGAGTATCTGGTCATCCAGCTCACCCATCTTGCGCTTCAGCAAGTCCTTCAACTTAGCTGACTCCTCCTTAATCTTCTTAAACTCAGCCTCAAGTCTCTTCCTCATATCTTCGTATGCGTGAGTAGGTATCATGCCCTTCCTATTGAGTTCCTCGAGAGACCTAATTCTCCTCTTAACTCTATCCAACCTATTCTCCACATCTATAGCCATGACCTTCCACTCCGGAAGCACTATGAGCGCGTCGGGAGCTCTCATAATTCTACTAGCTTCAACCTTCACTAACTCGTAGTCGTTGATAGCTATCTCAACGGCTTCAACACTTCCAGATACATCAGCAAAAACGGCAATAAGCTTACCCAAACTCCTCCCGTACTCATCTCTAACCACCTGACCTAGGAACTTCTCTACCTGGTCTAGAGTAGCCATTCCCAGCACCGCGATTTTATTCTCAAAGACTATGTTACTTAAAAAACCGTGGATTCTTAGAGCGCACGTAGAAGGCGGGCTTCCGATATCTACAGTGCTTGTGGCTCGGGAACTCTACTAAGTTGGCTGAGGACGTAGCTTCTTATCTCGGAAGAATTCGGGTAGTCCCTCACGAGCCTGCCGTTCTCCAACCACTTCACTAGTATATCCTCAGAACACCTCGCAGGTTCTTCACTCCAGAGCGCTACTTCGTAGTCCAGAACATCGCACTTAAAAACCCTCTTAGCACCGGGCATCTTACCTCTCTTAGCAATAGGCACCCACCTACCGCCGCGGTCTACTTCAACAATATCCATACTTATGTCAACTGGAGGTGGGAACGCTATAGAGGTTCCCACACCGAACATGTCAACTATGTCTCTAAGCTCCACGATAGACTTCTCGCCAACACCACCACTAACAACTATCTTAATCTCCGGGTAGTTCAATGCCTTAAGAGTCCACCTAATTTCTTCAACAATCTCTCTCATACTTCCGCGCCGACTTCTCGGTGTGTCGAGCCTAACTCCGTATAGGCGGCTGCCCAGAGCTTCAATAGCTTGTAGAGTCTCCACTCTCTCGTCGTTGAACGTATCTACGAGCATTATTCTCGGAACCTCGGGTTCGATAACTTCATCGAAAGCCTTCCAAGCCGCAACGTTATCTTCGAAGACAACTATTAGTGCGTGAGGCATGGTCCCGACGGGCGTGACGCCTAGGTACCTGCGGCTGAAGTCCCCCGAGACCGCGTCTACACCACCTATGTACGCAGCTCTATCTACTGAAGGAGCTATTGCTGGGTGAAGAGCTCTTAAACCAAAGAACACGACCCTCCTATCTCTAGCTAACTTCTTCACCCTAGACGCTTTAGTAGCTATAGAGGTAGCGTGTCTTAGAACGCCCAGAACTGCCGTCTCGAAGAGACACATATCTGCGTAGAATCCTTCAATCAGCATGACCGGAGTGTTCGATTTAACGAGAGTTCCCTCTGGAATTGAGTATACGTCTAGAGGCTTTCCCTCGAGAATTTTCAGAGCTTCCTCGAGACCTGCGTAAACAGCCCACTCGTAGCCTTTGGGAAGGTCGGATATGTGGACCTCCATTCTAACTCGAACTCTATCTAAACCCTTCGCCTCCAAGATCTTCTTAGTTCTAGCGAAGTAGACATCCGTAATTGCGCCGCTAGTAATTTCCTCTTCACTAGCTACGTAGAGTCTCGGTTTCCCCATGGATATCCACCTCTACTAGAAACTAGAAACATGCCACTTATATCTTGAGGAGTTGCAGCTAGTGGAGCTGAGCACCGCCGCTCTAGCTTCTCTGAGCGGCTCCAACTACCTCTTCTATAGAGCTCCTCCCAATTGCCCTCAACCACGACCTCAGCCCTCTAACAATACCTTGAACTACTCTAGGTCCTCTGTAGATAAGTGCTGTACCTACTTGAACCGCTCTAGCTCCAGCAACCACAAGCTCAGCGGCATCTTCCCAAGTAAACACGCCCCCCACACCTACTATATCGGCCGACGTTTCTCTGTAGACTGAGTACACAGCCCACACAGCTACCGGGTGTATGGACCTCCCGGAGAGACCGCCGTAGACGTTCGAGAGCAGTGGTTTGAGTGAGTACACGTCGATGCGCATAGCCCTCACAGTGTTTATTAGAGTGAGAGCTCTCGCACCGGCTTCCAGAGCTCTAGATGACGAACTGACTAGTCTATCCGATAGACCTAGCTTAGCTAAGACCGGGATTCTAATTACTGAAGCAACTTCTCTAACTACACTAAACACGGCCGCCGGGTCTCTACCTAGTTCTATACCACCGCCCTCGAAATGCGGGCAGCTTAAGTTCAGCTCTACACCGCTCGCACCAGCTTCTTCGGCGGCTACGGCAACATCAACAAAGTCGGAGGGTCTCGAACCGCCGGCACTTACTATAACTGGGAGCCCGTACTTCCTGGCGGACCTCACGAAACCTCCAACACCGTCCAGCCCCGGGTTGGAGAGCCCCACCGCGTTAAGTAGACTCTGGCACCCTATCTTAACGACTATCGGTGGGTCGTAGCCTTTTCTAGGTTCCTTAGTGAAAGTCTTCGACACGATCGCCGAGACCCCCCACGAAGCCATGGTATCTGCGTGCTCCGGTAGGTAGCCTAGGATACCGCTAGCATTCATTACTGGGTGGGCTAGCACTACACCGGCTACCGCAGTCCTTAGGTTTCTAGAAAACATCGCAGCTCACCGCGGGTCCGTCTTTACAGAGAAGTAGATTACCTATAGTACAGCTACCGCACGCACCTATACCGCACTTAACCATGGCTTCCGCCACTACGTACCCTCTAATGCCGCGAGCTCTAGTCCACCTGCAGACAGCTCTAACCATCTCTAGAGGTCCGGCAGTGATAACGGTAGTATCGCTATCTAGTCTGAGCCTATCTAGGAAGTCCGTGAGCTTGCCGCAGAAACCCACCGCACAGTCTTCACTAACTAGGTGTAGCTGCTTCAACTTCGGAAATCTCTCCAGTAGAGCTTCCGCTAGAGCACCCGACTTAACGCCCCACATACCGCTGAAGTTCTTCAAGTACCTACTGTAGTGTATCACCGACGCTACACCGGAACCACCTACTAGAAACACCGGGTTCTCCACGTTCGTAAATGGCCTACCGATAGGCTCTGAAATAGCTACTACATCTCCCGGTTTCTTTAAAGAGAGGTTTCTAGTACCATCCCCAACGACTTTGTAGAAGAACGTTGCTGAACTACCTTCGTAGAGCGCGTAGCTCAGTGGAATTAGGTCCACTCCCGGAACCCAGACCATTGAGAACTGAGGCGGTTGAGGAGTTCTCACAAGTCTCCGCAGCGTCTTAACCGTCAGTAGGTAGTATTTTCCGTAGATCCGCTCGTTAGATACCACTACCGATGGTACGTAGCTCAATCTTCAACTACCTGAGAAACTATTAGTTCGTACTGATCTCCACTTATTAAGCCTCTCTTAAGTGCTTCACTAGCTAGACTAGATATATCGCATAGAGATATCAGCTTTAGTCCTAGCTCTCTAACGGTCTTCCCACCTCCCTGCTGCCTATTGAATACTACAGCCGCTACCACCGGCTTAGAGCCGGAGTTCACCAGTGCTTCGTAGGCTCTTCTAATAGTTCCACCAGTAGTTAGCACGTCATCTACTATCGCAATCCTCATGTTCTCCACGCACCCCTCCACCTCCCTCCCTAGTCCGTGGTTCTTCGGCTCGCTCCTAACGAACGTTACCGGTAGGTCGAAGAGAGCTCCTACGTAGGAAGCTATTAGCGCTCCCGCGACGGCAACACCAACAACAGCTTCAACACCTTCTCTAACTACCGCGGAACCTATTTCGTAAGCAACTCTCTTTACGTAGCTAGGCACCATAGTAGCTTCTCTAAAGTTTACGTAGTAGCTTGACTCAATACCTGAGGATAGCTTAAACCTACCGAACTTCACTAAACCTAGTTTAACGGCTTCTAGACATAGTTCGTGAGGCATTCTCTCACCTTCTTCTCAAATTCTTCAGCAATGGCTCTAGCCGCTCTAATAGGATTCGGGGATCTAACTACAGACCTACCGACTATTTCGTAGTTAGCACCACTACAAAGTGCCGCACCGTACTCAGCCCCCTGGACTCCCACACCTGGAGCTAGGATCTTCACCGAGGAACCCAGCGTATCTCTAGCTTTTCTCACTAGGTTGAGTCTTGTTGCTGGAGCTACAACACCCCATACCCTAAGCTCTCCAGCTACTTCAAGAAACTTACTGAAGTAGCTATCGTAGAACTCCCTAGAGCCTTCGTGACTCATGGAGACCACTAGAGCTACGCTAACACCCAGCTCGCGAGCTCTACCAACTAGGACGTCCAAACCACCTCTAACACCAATAAACGAGTGCGCTATAGCTACCTCATAGCCCAGCTTCTTGATTAACTCGAGGGAGCTACCCATAACATCACCAATATCAGCTAACTTGAAGTCAGCAATCCTCAGAATACCAAGCTCCCCAGCAATACCGGCAATATCGCGCAGAAACTCCGGACCCTCACTCAGAAGTAGCGGTAAACCTACCTTAACACCACTAAACGAAGACAGCAGCTCCCTCAAACAACCCAGCTCTCTACATCCGGTAGGTAGACTATCTAAAGCGAGTACTAGACCCGTATGCCCAACCCACAAATACAGCCAGACTTATAAGCATTCAACAACCGAAAAGCATATAAACCCCGACAAGCTACCCATCGAAAAACCTCCCTACTAATTCCCATGGTAACCGTGAGATGAGGATTCTCGGTTAATAAGCTCTACCTACTTGGACCCAAGGCGGCTGTCTGATGGTAGCTGCAGCCCTCCGGGGGCTTTTCCCAAGACCGCCGTGGGAATTCTACGTAGATAGCTACCGAGACAAGCTAGTCGAACCAGTTTAAACGGAAGTGCTTCCAAGATAGAAACTTGTAAACCTATAGACAGTAGAAACACAGAAGAACCTGAGCGATAGAGAAGAAGAGCAGAGCGCAGAATCTGAGCGATAGAATTGAAAGGATGTGACAACATATCTACCAACACCTAGCTTCAACTTATGGACTCCGCGAATCTGAGCGATAGAATTGGAGGAAGGAGGTGCGAACTTGTGGAAAGGTTTTAAAGTTGGTGTGTGCTGTATTCTCTGGGCCGCGGTAGCTCAGCTTGGTGGAGCGCCGCCCTGGTAAGGCGGAGGTCCCGGGTTCAAATCCCGGCCGCGGCTCCTGTCTTTCTCGGGGGTTCTTTACTGTTTTTAAATATCTAGCTGCTAGTTAGTGTCTTGATGTATTCGCTTGAGGTAGTTTCGGTTGTTTTCGTTGTTTTTCTTAATTTACTTATTGGCTACTTTCTGGACGTCTACGGGTTTGCTTTCTTCTTCCACCTAGCTGTGCTTCCATTAATGTCCTCTCTGTGTGGTTTCCTGGTTTCTAGGTCTAGGTCTCTACTAGCTGTCTTTGCCGAGTTTCTCTACCTAGCTGTATCTATCTACGTGAAGTCCCGCGTGGAGCTGGCTATACCGCTACTCATTCCCTACGTACTTAGTGCTGGTAGTGGGCTAGCTAGAAGAAGGGAGTTCGTTGAGCTAGGTCTTAGAGAACCCGCCAACTACCGAGCGGTGGTGGTTTCAGTAGGTTTCTCACTAGTAGGTATTGGTGTGCTGGAACTCCTGGGTGTACCTCTAAGTACACCTCTAGGTCTCCTCCTAGAGGGAGATACTTCACCGAGAGTTGTTCTTTCGACAGTAGCTACGTACTTAGCTCAAGCCTACCTAGCATCGACTGCCGCGAATTCGGATGTAGTCGCACTAGCGCTAGCCTCGTCAATACCTCCGTACACGCTCCCAGCGCTTACACTTCTACAGAAACCGGTGGATGCGTACGTAGAGAAGAGGTATCTGAAGCTAGGTAGAGTTGTTGAAGTAATTAGAGGACCTAGAATCGGGGAACTGCTAGTACCCTTCGAGAAGGGAGCTAGTAGGAACGTAGTGATAGTTGGAGCTACCGGTACCGGGAAGTCGACTCTAGCTAAGCAACTGATCAACCAGGTCGAACAACTAAGAATACCTACAGTAGTTTTCGACCCCCACGGAGAGTACTGCCGCGACTGCGCTAACTGCGAGTGCGTTAAAGCCTCCGAGCTCTCAATAAACATACCTCAAATCCGCGGTGAAGACGTGGAGAGTAGAGCTGAGTTCATAGCTGAAGCGATCTCCGAGATCTACTCACTAGGAAGTCTTCAGAGAATAGCTCTTGCTAAAACTCTAGTGCAAGTCCTCAGAGAGAGGAGTAGCGCGAGCTTCAGCGACATACTCGACTACCTCTTGAGGATTTCTAGAGGAGAGCTGGAGGTAGGGGTTTCTCCTCTTGTAGCGCGCTCTCTAGTACCGTACGTAGAGAACTTGAGGAACACCTTTAGAGAGAGCGGTAGGGGGGTCTTGGACTACCTGAACTTAGTAACAGTAGTAGACTACTCAGAGCTGAGTAGAAGTGTGGCCACAGTGGTCGCTGAACTAGTTCTAGACGAGCTGTACCACACCTTCAGAGATGCTGGAAGAGAGATGGTTCTAGTTGTAGATGAAGCTCAGATATTCCTAAAGAAGAGCAGGGCTCTAGCTAGACTATTTAGAGAAGGAAGGAAGTACGGTATTTCATCAATACTCGTAACGCAGAACTTGAGCAGCGTACCCAGAGAAGTACTGCTGAACTCAGCTGTACTCGTATTTTTCTCCAACCCGGAGATATCGGAAGCTAGGTACATAGCGAAACTCCTATCTCCAGACAACTACGCACTATACGAGAAGGTACTAGGTAAACTTACCTCACTACCCAGATTCCACGCACTAGTCTCCGTAGTGAGCTCGGGCTCGTACGTAGTTAGAACGTGGGACCCGTACTCAGAGAAGTGGAAATTCTGAGCCGACCTCCAGCTCGAAGAGAGCTCGGAGGCCTCCTCAAGCTTTTAAAGTTCCGTACTATCAGTGTGTGGTGCGTCTCTTGCCAAAGAAGCGCGAGAGTAGAGGTAGGAGAAAGGGGAGTAAGGGTTCCGTCGAGACCGTTCAGTGCGATCAGTGCGGTAGGCTAATACCGGAGGATAAGGCGATCTGCATTACTAAATGGTACTCACCGGTAGATCCTCAGTTAGCCGCTGAGCTAGAGAAGAAGGGGTCTATCATAGCTAAGTACCCCGTAACTAGGTGCTACTGCGTTAGCTGCGCGGTGTTCTTGGGAGTAATTAAAGTGAGACCTGAAGACGAGAGGAAGAAGAAGGAGATCCTCAAGTAGAATCGTCGGTAGCTGGAGCGTGATGACAGCTGGTATTTCTGATGTGTGATGTGTGATACCAGATCTGACTCAGTAGCTACTAGTTAGCCATTTTGAACTAGTTGAGATAACATATTTCCGTTTCTCAGATATGCTTGGGCTAGCTAGGTGAGCTCTAGCATAATTAATGAAGGAGATTACGTACTAATCTACGTAGATAGCAAGAGGAGCAAAGTTGTGAAAGTGTCTAGAGGAGCTAAATTCGAGAGCGATAAGGGAACCCTCGACCTAGGCAACGTTATTGGACTCCGCTACGGGTCTCAAGTACATCTAAGCACCGGCGCTCGAGCGTACTTACTAAAGCCTCTACACATAGACCTAGTATCTAGATTTAGGAGAGTCACTCAGGTCGTATACCCCAAGGACTCCGGCTTCATGATAGTTCTCTCGGGTATAGGTCCCGGTAGCTACGTACTTGAAGTAGGTGTTGGAACGGGCTACTTCACATCCTTCATAGCTAACGCAGTAAGACCCAGCGGCCTGGTGGTTGGTTACGAAGTAAGACCTGAGTACGCTGAGGTTGCTGTGAGAAATCTAGCTAAGCTAGGACTAGATAGAAACGTAGTTATTAAAGTAGCTGACGCTCGGCAGGGGGTGGAGAAGCTCGGTGATAGACTCTTCGACGCTGTCTTCATAGACATGCCGGACCCGTGGAACGTCTATCTAAAGCTTAGAGATGCTGTCCACCCATCCGCTCCAGTAGTAACCTTCCTACCGACCGTGAACCAGGTAGTCAAGGCACTAGACTTCCTAGAAGCAACTGGTTGCGGTGTCGATGCCAGAGTCTACGAAATACTTCTGAGGGAGTTCGAGCCCAGCGCTCAAGCACTGAGACCTAGAACTCTGTACACGGCTCACACAGGCTACATAGTCTTCTTCAGACTGATCTAGCGCCCCCACAGATATTGCCAGATCTTGAGGACGGGCCCCGCCTAAGCCATACCTCTAGATTCGAGGAACTCCCTCTGGATCTTCAAGACATCCTCTACGCTGCGCGCTCTTCTGTAGGACTCGAGAAGCTCCCTATTGAGCTCCAGGAAGGTTCTACCCCACTTAAACTGCGAGAGTACTCTAGCGGCTTCCTCCGCTAGTCCGGATATGTAGAGAGCTGCCGCAATTGCTTCCGCTGAGCTAAGTAGTGATACAGCTCCGTAGTTCACGGGATTACCAGCTACGAGTGCCGGGAGCACTCTCTTAGGTCCTCTCCACGATCTACTAATCGCCTCTATAACATCCAGGTCGCTTCTCCACGAAGAATCCACTACAGCAATACCGCACTTCTCAACGAGTACTCTATCTTCGGGCGAGAAAACCCTATCCGAGAATACCGTTAGGAGAACGCAGCACCTCGGTAGATCGCTGAGTCGAGCTCTCGCGGCAAGTCCTTTTCTAACTAGCTTAAGAGCTGTAGACCTCCTCGGGTCGTCAGAACCGTACCTTAAGACGTACACAGATACGCGCATACCTACAGACCCTACCTACACCCAGAGAACTCTAGTAAGCTAGGATAAGCGCGTACCGGTAGTATATGGAGTGCGCCGCAGGAGCAGATTTAAACTCTTAAGCTGAATCCCTATGGATAGGGGGCACATGAGTGAGCGAAGAAAAGGAGGAAGTAGAGGAAGTTAGCAAAGAAGAAGTATCGGAAGCACTAGAAGAAGCACCGGTCGGTTTCGTTGTCGATGTTAACGGACTTGAATTTATGATTAAAGTTAGTGACCTACTCTACGAAGCCGCTCACTCGGGCAACCCTAGTAGGTATATTGAAGAGATCGAGAAGCTCAGTACGTCTACGACCGCCGCAAAGGAAAAGAAGGGAAAGGAGGGAAAGGAGATTGTGAAAGCACCTAAAAAGAAGAAACCCAAGCCAGCGGTAAGAAAGAGAAAGAAGTCGAAGTAGGGCTAAACCACGCTTTCAGTGCGAGATATCCAAGAATAGATGAAACTGCTGTAGCTGGGGCACTACCCCGCTTAGAGAACAACCTAGAGTGGTGCTGGTATCTCCCCACGTACTCAAGCTAGGTGATTGGAGGTACCTTCTCCAGCTTATACCAAGTTATCTCATCTCTTTTAAGTAGCCGTTCTAGGTGGTCCAGATCTACCTCTCCTTCTAGAAGCACGTAGTAGAATCCGTCTACTACGGAGCTCTCGGTGATCTTAATTACTCTGTACTTCTCGGATATTTCTCTAATAACGTCGGATGCTACGTTCTTGAAGTACGATGTGAAGTATATAGCTAGCTTCGAAGTCTCCTTCGACACCGTGTAAACCCACTTCACTACTTCTCTCAAGGCTTTAAATTCGCTTTGAAATACCTCCTCTAAGTCCTCACCGGGGTCTTCTAGTAGGTTTCTTCTATTCTCGTATACCCACGGACATAGTAGCGAGGTCGAGAGCTCCAGGGATGCTAAGTCTACGAGTAGTGGAAACATTGAGCATGATAGGGGTTTCTCTCTGTGAATACGGCACGCTCTACTAGCTACATCGTAAAAAGGACAGAAGCCGCTGATCGCAAAGCGGTAGAATCCCTGCCCAAGGTTCTTGAAGTTCAGGCCTATCTTTAGAAGCTCTCCCAGCTTACCTAGGTAGAGAACTTCGTGCCAGAGCAGGATAGGGCTTTCTCTTTCTTCTGTGAAGAAGCAGCAGTGTACACACCTATAGCAGGTGAACCTGGTCATCGGCACATCAACTCCACGTACACTCTATCACCGTCCTTAAGTCCGAGGACTTCCCTCAGGTACTTGGAGGACACTATCTCTAGAACTCTGGAATCGTGCTTCGAGAGACTGGGTCTCAGTACGAGAACTCTAATTGAGTTATGGGGGTCGCTACCTACTCTACCAAACCAGTACTTGAATCCTCCTAGAACGCTTCCGCTGGATACAACACTCTTTACGTAGTGAGGTCTACAGCAGGACTCAACCTCATCTACCGGTAGATTTACCTCAATATTTAGAGTACCTAGGTAGGGTTCCTCACCAAGTATTTCAGTTAGCACTACGTAGTATACGTGCTTACCGACGAAAACTCTCCCAACACCTAAGCCACTCGTAACCCTACCTTCTAGTAGCAGACCCTCTCACCTCTCTAGATAGCCTATCTGCGAAGTACGTAGGTTCCGGTAGTTCGTGCCGTTTAAAAAGCGTCTTGGAGAGTTCGCGGAGGTTGTTTAGGTCGACCCTATGCCCTATACTGAAGTAGAGCTCCCTCCTACCTCTACTAACGACTAAACCACCGACTAGGTCGTCAATCACGATGACTTTCTCGCCGCTCACTACGCTCACTCTTCCGTAGAGTAAGCTCTTAGCTACACCTATCGAAGGCTTATCGAGAACTACGCCGATATGAGAAGCTATTCCAAATCTTCTCGGATGTGTTACTCCGTGACCGTCTACAACCAGTAGGTCGGGCTCGGTACTCAGGGACTCGCACGCTTTGAATAGCAGCGGTGCTTCTCTAAATGCTAGAAGACCCGGTACGTACGGTACGCTCACAGCTCCCTCAACAACTACGTACTCCACTAACTCCAGCTGCGGATAGTTTGCTAGTGCCGCTACCGCTATTCCCCAACTGCCCGAGTAGCTCACGTCGAGACCGGCTACGTACCTAACTCTAGATAAATCCATTCCCGAAGTAACAACTAGCCTGGAGAGTCTGGTCTGAAGATTCTTCGCGGTTTCTACATCGAATTCCATCAACTAAGCAACCGGGTAGAACTTTTCATAGGACCTGCCGCTAGATACTACAGCTACATCTACACCATCGCCAGACACGGCGTCTCTACTTATAGCCGCTTTTACAGCGTTAAACACAAGCCTCTCCGCTTCAGCTACGTCTAGGTCCTCCCTATACACACTCTCTATTATGCCTATAGCTATTGGAGCGCCAGTCCCTATAGCTGCGTAGTTATCTTCAACCAGAGAGCCCAGGGGATCCATGACGAATAGGTGAGGACCCGTTTCGTCGATACCACCGAAGATTACCTCCGAAAGAAACGGGTAGTACTTGTACCTGTAGAGAAGCGTTGAAAGAAGCTTAGCCGCACCCTTAACGCTGATCGAGTAACCCAGCTGGATTTCGTAAGACCTGATCTCAACTGATAGCCATCTAGCTATAGTCTGAATATCGGCGAAAAGCCCGGCTAAGGCCATACCGAATCTATCCGCTAGTAGATAGACCTTCTTACCAGCCTTGCTAACTACGTAGCTACCATACGAAACTCTCTTCTCAGCCGCTAGAACGACAGCATTCCTGAGCTTAAGACCTACCGCAGTAGCACCAGTTCCGAGCCTATCGTAGCTCACGAGCACCCCCACCAAGTAGAAGCTAAGACGTTATAAGTAGTGAGTGAGTGGGCCCGCGGGGATTCGAACCCCGGACCGCCCGGTATCTCATGTGAAGTACAATATGAGCCGGGCGCTCTACCTGGCTGAGCTACGGGCCCCTGAAATTCGTTCTATCTTGGTTTTTAAGCGTTAGCTATGTAAAGCTTATTTCACCTCTAACACAGCGGTTTCGGGGGCCGGTAGCTCAGCCTGGAAGAGCACTCGGTTTGCACCCGAGAGGTCCCGGGTTCAAATCCCGGCCGGTCCACCACCTTCCCCAGCTTCTTCCATGGCGACCGCGACCTACCCAGTTCTCAGTTCTACTACGTAACTTCCCCAGAGGCAATAGAGATTTTGAAGTACTCGAACTTCACGACTAGAGCGAGTTGGACTGGGTTCCGAGGTTTTATACCGTAAAACCTTATATTGGTTTTATACCATAAAACCTCGTGATCCGGTGCGCGAGGTGTCTGGAAAAAGCGCGCTGCTAGTACTACTAGCCGTGACTCTACTGATATCGCACACAGCAGGCGCTAGCTCCGGTGAAGTTGTTGTAGCCATAACACACCCATCGCTAAAGTCCGTGGTTACCGCTATAGGGGGTGCTAGAGTTCGGGTTATCGTGTTAGTCCCCCCGGGAGTCGACGCACACCACTACGAACCACCGACATCGGAACTACTAGCACTACTGAGGGACGCCGACGTGGTCGTTATGACGGGCCCATCCCACCTACCTGTAGAGCATAGAGTTGAAGAACTACACAAAACCGGGCTCTACAGGTGGATTCTGATCGACTACGAGGAGTACGTCGACGAAGGTCTCGAACTACTAGTCAACCCAGCTACGGGGCGGGAGAATCCGCACGAGTACGTTCTATCTATAACTGGCTTGAGGATCGTGGCTACGTCTGTATACAGAGCGCTGTCGTCCTTAGATCCCGGGGGAGCCGGGTACTACGAGAGTAGACTCCGCAGCTACCTAGAGCACCTCGAGAAGTTGGAGAAAGTCGTGAAGACTACTGCGAGGTCTCCTGGAGTAGCTAGAGTAGGTCTCTTCACACCGATACTACAGTACGCTGCATCAGATACCGGACTACTAGTAACCTACGTAGTGCTAGCGGAGCACGAAGCCCCTCTCGAAGCTAGAGACGTCGCTAAAGCCGCTGAAAACTACGGAAAGCAGTACGACGTCCTCGTGGTGTCCGACGAGGAGTTGGCCAAGTACCGGCAGGCAGTCGAAGAACTACTGAGACGTGGCGTTAAGGTCGTGGTGGTCCCTCTATCTACTCTAGCGTACGAAACCCCGGAGCTGGTCCCCCTAGTTATAGCCACCGGCTTGGGCACGCTTCAAATACCGGTAGTAGGGGCCGCCGGCGGCCCAATCGATCTGAGCGGCTACGTCGCGATATCTCTACCTCTACTCGCAGTTATCTTAGCCCTAGTACTCTACATACTTAGGTTAAGGAGCCTTGGTAAGGCCGCTAAGTAACGCGGTGGAAGTAGAGGACGTCTACGCATCATACGGTAGCCACGTAGCTCTCGAATCTGCGAGTTTCAGATTGAACTCACCCTTTTTCACCCTCCTCCTAGGACCTAACGGAGCCGGTAAGACGACTCTAATTAAGATACTAGTAGGCCTGCTGAAGCCTTTAAGAGGTAGAGCTGCTGTGTTCGGCTACGACCCGCTGAAGGATAGGAGTTCCGTATCGAAGCTAGTTGGCTACCTACCTCAGCCAGGAAGTAGTGGAGTTACTTCGTACATGAGGGTCAGGGATTTGGTGGCCATGGGCTACCTCTCGACTAGGAAACCACCGAGATTTATTAGCGATGAGGTTGAGGGGGTTATCTCAGACTCCCTCAGAGCTGTCGGTATTGAAGATCTTGAGGATAGGTACCTCAGTAACTTAAGTGGCGGTGAACTGCGTAGAGCTCTCATAGCCGCTACTATAGCTAGAAATCCGAAGCTCCTGCTTCTCGACGAACCTCTAGCATCGCTAGACTTCAGCTCTAAGTGCGAGTTGGTGAAGCTACTTCTAGAACTCCATAGAGTGAGGGGCGTGGACGTGGTTATGAGTACTCACGAAGTAGCTCACTGCGTCTACTTCAACCCAGTAGTGGTGTTATTGAATAGGAGAGTGGTGGCGTACGGCTCTATGACCGAGGTCCTAACCACTGAAAACCTCAAAGCGGCCTACCCCAGCGTAGCTGAAGTAGCTGGCTTAACAATACTCGCTGAAGACCACGCCGTTAAGAGGTGAGCTATGTGGATGTAGTTATGCTGATGAGCGTGGCTTCCGTAGTTCTCGCCGGCTCCATCTTCAGTTCTCTAGGGTACGCAATGACGATATCTCAAACACTGGTATTCGCCATCGAGCTACTGCACTCACTAGTAGCCGCGGCTCTTCTCGGAGCTCTAGCTGAGGCAGCCACCGGCGTGGTTCCCATGCAGCTAGTCATATTCCTCTACTCGATGTTCGTTTCATCTCTAGTTGCTGAACTAGTTAGAAGAGGTGTGCCTCGAGATAGTGTCGTAGCTTTCACAGCCTCGCTATCAGCCGTAATTGCGGTAGCCTCTCTGTGGGGACTAATTTACGTAACACCTCTAGGAGTTTCCAGAGCTCTGGGGACTCTATGGGGTTCCGCACTCCTCGTAACGCTTCCGGACCTAGCCTACCTAGCCGTGGTTGCGATTACTGTAGTTACCGTTGTAGAGCTCTTCGACCTGGAGTTCAAGTACATAAGCTTCGACCCCGAGCTAGCGGCTGCCTCCGGTCTTAACGTAAGAGCCTACTACTACCTCATATACGCAACCGCCTCGCTCTCTCTATCAGCTGCGGTTAAGGTGTACGGCTCTATACTAGCAAGCGTGCTAGTCGTTCTACCAGGTATGGCCGCTCAGTACGTCTTTAAGAAGATCGATCTACGGGTGTTTCTACTAGTAGGCGTACTCGTATCGACCTTAGGCTACGCAGTATCTCTAGCTCTCGGTGCGCAGACATCTCTCTGCGTAGGAGTAGTGGGCTTGGCGGTAGTAGCTCTAGGGACTACCTCGAGGTGGGTCTATGATAGGCGGTTTAACACCTGAACTAACGGACTACCTCGTCACTATAGCCTACCTAGTAGGTAAGTACGGTAGTAGGTGCTGTATAAGACTTGTCGACATCCGCAGAGTTCTAGGCGTGGCTAAACCCACAGCATCTCTAATGGTCGGTAAGCTCGTGGATATGGGTTTGGTGGAAAGGTGCGAGCGGGGGGTCGCGGTCAGCGAGCTCGGACTTAGGGTAGTAGAAGCGGTTACTAGAAGACATGAAGTTCTTGAGAACGTGTTTCTACAGATAGGTGTAGACCATGAAAAAGCTTGCGATATAGCTAGAAAACTGGAGGTAGCTCTAGGTGTTAGTGACGTAGAAGCTATTGAAAGAAGGGTACCCAGCTATCTAAGTACGTGCGATAAGCTTGAGTGTAGATTTGATTCAGCGATTAGAGCTCGAAAGCGCTGAACGGCTTCCGCAGGTCGAGCTCGGCGGCACTCTAGGCAGCTTCTCGCTATATCTAGACCTATAGGTCTAGATAGTTAGTAGTGTTGGTGGTAGTGCTTGAACGTTAAGATAATAGCTTCGCTAGGTCCCGCCTCGAGTAGTGGTGAGGTAGCGAGTAGAATGGTGTCCGCTGGAGCTACCGGCTTTAGAGTTAACTTCGCTCATGGTGATAGAGCTTCCTGGTCTCACTACACTAGGATTACTAGAGATGCTGAAGCCTCTAGCGGTAGGTACGTAGCTCTAATAGGGGACCTCTCCGGTCCTTCACTTAGACTGGGGGTTCTCGACGGGGTCGTAGAGGTTAAGAAGGGTTCCGTGGTGAGGTTTGCGCTGGAATCTAGAAGAGCTAGAGGAGATGTTATTGAAGTACCCATAGACGTACCTAGGAAGGTGGTCGAGGAGATTTCCGAGGGGGACTTGATCCTCATGAGTGACGGTAAGATATCGTTTAGTGTCGTAGGTGTTGGTGATACGTACTTCGATGCCGTAGCTCAGACGGAGTCTACTCTAACATCTAGAAAAGCCTTCATCGTTAAGGGGAGGGAGTTCGAGCTACCGATAGTCGGGAAGAAGGACTTGGAGGATTTGAAGTTCGCCTGTTCGGAGGGTTTCGACTACGTTGGGTTAAGCTACGTTAGGAGTTCGGAGGATGTATCCTACGTGAGAAAACTGGTTGAGAAAATGAACTGTGGTGTGGGTATTTTAGCTAAGATCGAGACGTTGAGCGCTCTAAGAAATCTCGACTCAATTATCGGAGAATCCGATGGTGTTGTAGTAGCTCGAGGAGATCTCGGTATGAACGTCGGTCTGGAGGAGGTTCCTTCTATACAGAAGAAGATAGTTAGGAAGAGCAGGGAGCTCGGTAGGCCCGTGATAATAGCTACTCAGCTCCTCGAGTCTATGATTGAGAACCAGGTGCCGACTAGAGCTGAAGTAGTTGATGTGTACGAAGCCGTTCAGATAGGTGCCGACGCTCTAATGGTAACAGGTGAAACGGCTGTAGGTAGGTATCCCGTCGAAGTGGTTAAGTGGTTAAGTAAGATAGCGAGAGTTGCTGAAGCCGGCTCAGTCTACACGCAGGAGAGGCCGGCTGGAGATCTTCGAACTAGGTTTGTGAAGGGTTTTGTAGAACTTGCGGAAGACCTCGGAGCTTCACTAGCTATATACAGCATGAGGGGTGCGACAGCTAGAAGAGCTTCCACTATGAGACCTAGGGTACTTACCTACGTAGGAGTTCCGAGAGTTGAAGTAGCTAGGAAGCTCTCTATTCTGTGGGGTTTGAATACGTACGTTGTTGAAGCCAGCTCCTACTCCGAGGGTTTGGAGAAGCTCTACCACACCCTAATCTCGGATGGTAAGCTTAGAGCTGGGGATATCGTCGTGCTCGTCTACGGTTTAGTGGAGGAGTACGAGGAAGTTATAAGAATTAGGAAGGTATCTCTCTAAGATCCGGGATCGCGTACTGAACTTATTTTACAGTGCGGCAGCACTTAGTGGAGGTATTCCTTGAGTAAGAAGCAAAGAAAGCACGTAGGAAAGCAGATATCTAGAAGAAGGTACAAGAGGGTTAGGTACGACCTACTGGTTCTAGGTCTAGTAATGATAGTAGCCGGTCTACTTGTTTACAACATTATCACAGCGGCAGCACCGAGACCTGGAGTTGGTGAAACTACTAGAGAGAAACCCGCGGATTTACTGAAGCGGATTACCGATATCGAGGTAATTAAAAACGGCTCTGTAGTTCTAGTCTACAAGGTGAGAGGCGACGTCCCCGTTGGTTCGTACGTACTCGGAACGCTAGACTACTTAAGTATCTACATAGGTAAGGAGGTTCTAGTAGGTAACGAGAGTAGAGTAACTTCCTACACGTCGTTTCTCTACACGGCTCAAGCACCTCTATACGTCGTAGCCGAAGTACTGGGTATGGCTCTTAGAACTAGTAACGTTAGTGAAGTATTCTTCAATCCTCAGATCGTGAATACCTGGATCAACGCATCTACTAAGTACTTGGGTAGAGAAACTCTAAAATCCGAGCTTCTTGGGGATATAGAGGTAGTTACCCAGATCTACACGTACTACAAGTCTATCGATGGAAAGCTCAGGCGTATTGAAGTAGAAGTAAAGAGAGCCGTAGACTTCGGTCTACTCCCTTTGAAAGCTTCAGTAGTGATCGATGGTGAAAAATTCGCTCTTGAACTAACAGACCTCAGAAAAATAAGCTAGGAGTAGAACTAACGCAGGAAATCGTGAAATCCCCGTTCGCAGTTCTAAGAAGTGAGTATACAACCCAGTAGCCTCTAAATACACCGCACCTAAAGCTGAGATAGCACCAGCTAAATAACCACTACTTAACTAAGCAAACATAATACAGTACAATCTAACTATACCGAATCAGTATTAAAACATGTAAGAACCATGTGATCCCCAAATAACCCCTCCATAACCTGTGCAACCCACTCTAATCCCACCGAACCATGAGCATGCCGACTAGTAGCCCCACACCCCACCTTTTCCAGTGGAACGGGAAACTGAAATAGTAGATACCGAAATATCCATTATACAAACCTAATATAATATATAAGATATAGTGCGAGTAAATAAAACTAATAAATAATAAATTTATAAATAGAGATTTATCTCTATTTATAAATTTATTATTTATACACTTACCATATCTATTTATAGTACTTATACTATTACCGTTTGTATAATGTTTGATTTACACCTTCTTCACGCCGCGTTTTGTGCTGACCCCGTTCCACTGGAAAAGGTGGGGTGTGCCTCTTTTCGTTATCTGCTTTTACTAGTGTTTCCGCTTTCTTAGCGGTGCTGGTACTTTTTCTTGAACGCTTCTTCTACATCTACTTCCAGTAGGTTGGCTAGTGATAGTGTCCAGGCGATCACATCCGCTATTTCTTCTTCTACACCTTCTCTGTCTTGGTTAAGTATTGCTTCAGCTAGTTCACCGATTTCTTCCACAAGCCATGTGAAGGTTGCGTAGAGACCTCTCGACGAGTCTCTTTCGTAGAACATGGACTTCATCAATTTCTGTGCTTCTCTTACTGTCAGCATGCTCTATCCACAGTGCTGGGGGTTTAGCACTTATAACTTTAGAGCGCTCTGCAGTTTGGTAGTGGAGGTTTGTCCACCGCTAGAAGAAGACGTAGAGAAGCCCCGGTATCTCCAGGCGCTGGCTTGGTTAGGTTCTTCGAGGAGGTCGAGTCAATATTTGAGATAACTCCCAAGCAGCTAGTGGTGATCTCTATAATATTCGTAGTTTCGATAGCTATACTGAATCTACTAGCTAGATAGCTTTAGCAGTAGGTTCCAGTACTCGTCTATCTCTCTCTCAAGTTCTCTAATTAACTCATCAGATATTTCTCTAAACCTACCCTGCCTCCTTAAGTACTCAACTAGAGGCTTTCTCCTACTCTTATCTACGTAGGGTTTGCTGGGTGGTGATATCGTTACTCTACCTCCCTCAACCTCCATTAAAACCCAGATACCTGTCTCTATGGCGAGTCTAGCTATTTCAATTGTTTCAGATGGGTCGAACCTCCAGCCAATAGGGCACGGTGCGTGTAGGTGCACGTACCTAAATCCTCTAATTGAAGCGGCTTTTCTCAACTTCTCGATGAAGTCCATCGGGTAGGCGACGCTCGCTGTCGCAACGTAGGGAATTCCGTGCGAAGCCATTATGAGCGGCATATTCTTCTTAGGCTCCGTCTTCCCTCTCCAGGTAGTCGTCGTCCAGGCACCTATAGGCGTTTGCGAAGACCTCTGAATACCGGTGTTCATGTACGCTTCGTTATCTACGCATATGTGGATTATGTTCTCGTTCCTCTCCGCAGCACCCGATAGCGTAGCGAACCCTATATCAGCGGTGGCACCGTCCCCAGCCCACACAACTACTACCGAGTCTTCACCGATTACCTCCTTAGCCGCCGCAACACCCGAAGCAACGGCGTCGGCAGATGCGAAAGCTACGTTTATAATCGGAAAAGCCAGTCCCGAACCGGGCATTAGTCCCTGGATTATCGAAGTGCAGCCGGCTGGTACGACCAGTATGGCTCTTCTACCTAGAGCCATACCGACGAATCTCAATCCTATAGTCTCCGGGCATCCGGGGCATGCTGCGTGTCCAGGTAGTACGTATTTCTCCCTGGGTAGGTCTCTTATAGTTAGAGGCACGGATCTTCACCTCTACGGATAGAAAACTAGAGAGCTATCTACCCACCCACTCTCAGATACCTCCTTAGCGAAAGCCTCACCAATTCTACTGAAGTCTTCGTAGCTAACGTCGAATCCCGCTAGTCCGGCAACGACGTTCTTTACCGGGACCTTGAGCTTGCTGAAGTAGAGATGGGAGGTGACGTCTAGGAATATGGGTCCGGCGGACCCGGCGGATATAGACCTATCGAACACTAGGACGCCCTTCCTACCTCTCACAGCCTCCAGAACCTTAGCGTAGGGAAATGGGCGTACGTACCTAATCTTCAGAACTCCGAATCTGAGACCCGCGTTCCTCAGCTTATCTACAGCTATCCTCATATCCCCAACCCAAGCACCAGCACCTACGAAGAGGTAGTCAGCATCTTCACACCTATAGCACTCAACCAGACCGCCGTAGTACCTACCTGTGAGCTTCCCCCACTCCGTATCTACTCTCTCAATTACTTCCTCAGCATTTCTCAGTCCTCTGTGAACTCCCTCCCTCATCTTAAAGTTTGCTAGAAGGTCTGAGGGTATGTTCCCCATGATTAGAGCCTCGCCAGCCCTAATTACGTAGGGCTGGCGCCTCTCGGGGAGGAAAGAGTCCACTAGCTCCTGGTCTGGTACTTCTACAGGCTCGACAGTGTGGCTTAGTATGAACGCATCCAACCCTATAACACCTGGGAGGAAAACCTCCGGGTCCTCGGTTATCTTAAAGAGCTTGACGGTCTCATCCAGTACCTCCTGGTTGTTCTCAGCCATAGCTATGAGCCACCCAGAATCTCTGAGGCTCATAATGTCGTGGTGGTCCGTCCATATATTCCACGGAGGTCCTATAGTTCTCGTAACGATAGCCATAACCATCGGTATGCGTGCTTGAGCAACCCACCAAACAATTTCGTACATGTATAGAAGACCGTGAGACGAGGTAGCTGTGAAAGCTCTTAAACCAGCCGTTGCGGCACCGTAGACTGCCGCTAGAGCTGAGTGCTCCGACTCGACCTTAATGACCTTCATATCGGCGCCCCCAGTCTCAGCTAGCTCACTGATCTTCTCGACAATAGTTGTCTGCGGAGTTATGGGGTAGGCGGATACGACCTTAACTCTAGCTAACTTAGCTGCGTAAGCAACGCAGTGGTTGCCCGTTAGCGTAAGGCGCACCACAGCTACACCTCCCTAACCATATCTATAGCTTTAACTGGGCAAACGGACGAGCAGATGCCGCAGCCCTTGCAGTAGGTGTAGTCTATGCTTACTCTAAACCTCGACCCAGCATTCTCTATCTCTATCGTACTATCCGGGCAGTAGAGCCAGCAGATGCCGCAGCCAACGCACTTACCGTAGTTTATGACGGGCTTTCTAATTCTCCAGCTACCGGTAATTCCCTGAACGCCGATCTTAGGTTTTGAGAGGGGTAGGATCAGATCAGCTCGCTTCAACTTCAACCACCTCTCGGTAGGCTATCTCAGCGGCCCTAGAGTTTAACTCGGCCGCTCGTCCGGATAGAATACTGCTAATGGCTTCCTTCACACTACTCGACCCTATACCAAGTACTCGAGCTAGAGCGCCGACCATAGCTACGTTTACTAGTGGCCAGCCTGCGAGTACGAGTCCGAGGTCGAGAGCTATTCTAGTTGCGTCAACTATGTATAGTTTTACAGCTGGCGGTAGCTTAGCTGGGAGTGGCGCTGTGGGTGAGTTAATAACCGCTACTCCACTCTCCTTTATTCCATCGAATACGTTTATGTAGTTCATTATAGCCTGGTCTAGAACGACGACCACGTCTGGTTTTCTGATCATAGACTTCGTTGGCACCACCCTACGGCTAATTCTAGCGTACGCAGTTACTGGAGCTCCTCTCCTCTCAGCACCGAAAAAGGGGAACGCCGTTCCCCAGAGCTTCTCCCTCATCGCAGCATCTACAACTATGTGAGCTGCTGTTACAGCTCCCTGCCCTCCCCTACCGTGGAATCTTATCTCAATAAGCTCCTTCTCGAAGGCTAGTCCCACTAACTGAGCACCGGGAGTTTACTGCTACCGAAGTTAAAATAGCTAGTACACTTACTTAAACTTACTTATACAGCGAAGAGATATTTAAGAGTAGAAATCGGTGAGCGAGCTAGGTCTTCTCTCGCAGCTACCTACCTCTACCTTAAGAAGTGGGGACGGTATGCTTAGGTGCTTAGCGGATCCGCAGCTGGGTAGGTAAGTACCCACATCTATCTCTCTAGGTTTTCTACTTAGTTCGTACGGTAGGTTGCGCGATCTAAACCCGCACTTCACGCACTTAAACCCCTTCCCCCTACCGGCAGACTTCACTCTCGCACCGCAGTTCGGGCACCTGGGGTTGTGCTTTACGTATACTTCCGCTAGTTCAACTACCTCAACGAGTTCTGCGTGTAGAACGTAGTTCGAGTCGCTCCACAGCTTAGTAGAACCACATACTCTCACGACATCACCTACCACTAAGTTTCTTACGTACCTAGTCAGCCCCGTTTCTCTGAAGACAGCTACCCCCAGACTTCCGTACCCGTCTGAAACCTCTAGAAGAACGTCGCCTCCGGGTCTAGTAGATACTCTAGTAACCACGCCTAGAACGCAGCCAGTTCTAAAGGGCTTCAGGTCGGCTGAAGCTCTTGGAACTAGGTGTGCGCCTACAGCTTGATTTGTTTTGAAGAGGAACCAGCCCTCCACGTCCTCAGCTATCTTCGCGGACCTAGCTATTTGAGTGAGCTTATCCGGGTTCAGTCCGCGGATTCCCACTAGAACCGGGTCCGGTCCTCTGGGCACCGATATAGCTCTCCCGCTTTCGTAGTCGTAGCTGCAGAATGTCTCGTACTCCGGGCTTCTATCGATCTCGGCCAGCCTACCTAGGTGGAGGATTCTCTCGGGAGTCAGCCGGTTCTTTCTGTAGAGCAATAGTTCGTAAGTACACCTAGACCTATCCCAACCTACCGCCGCCAGAGCCCCCACACACCCCTCGTTAAATCCTAGAGGAAGTAATACGGAGCCCCCACACACCCCGACGAGCTTCGCAACGTAGTCTAGGTGTACGAAGTCCGTTAGCGCTCTGAAGTACAGTTCCCGGAATCTACCGGCATCTCCGTGGAGAACTACGGCAGCGCACGCTCTAGACGGGTTGCCGCCGGTCTCATCCAGGTACCTCTCTAGTGCTTCAGCTACTTCAGTAGCTACGAGCTCCACCGTTACGCCGCTGCGGATCTCCAGGTCGATAGCTACAGCTCCGTTGCCGCGCGTTTTTCGAGGTATCGAGGGGTTCAGCCTGACCAGGTGCGGGTAGTCTAGAACCGCCTCGACGTAGTTCTTCTCCAGTAGGTTCTTAAAAAGACGGTATAGTGCGTGCGTTGTGCAGCCTCCGTACTGTGAGTCTACGCTATCTACTCCAATGGAGATCCTCAACTCAACTACTCGAGGGGTTCCTCAACTACCTCTTCTCGAAGCTCTTTCCCTCAACAACTATCATCGTCAGCGTCGACTTAACCTTGGACAGCTTTCTTATCTTGTTGGTTATGATCTCCTTGAGCTCCTCTATCGTCCCGGCCTTAACCTTCACTACGACATCGTACACTCCGTAGACTACACTAGCTTCTACAACACCGTCTATCCTCGAGAGCTGCTCGAGCACTTCGTCCTCGGACCCTATGTCGGTGTTTATCAGCACTATAGCCGTGGCTGTAGCTTGAGGCATTCTAGCACCAACTACAGAAAGTGAGATGGGCATTTAAACTTTACTCTCAGCGCAGACCCCCGGGTCCGCGTCCCCATCTAAGCAACTCGAAAGAGGCTCGATCCTGACGTAGGGCAGCTCGTCGAGAGCGTCGTCCGGTACGTGAACTAGGGACACCTCATAGCAGCACCTAAGCTTCTCAACCATAAGGCTGATCCTCCTGGCGAGGCGCTGAGAGCGAGGTCCGTACCCCACGAACACAACCAACCTACCCCTCCTAATACCCAGCACCCGAGGCAACCTAGAGAGCAAATGGCACTTAAGAACGCACACCAAACAACCAAAACGCACAGCACCCGGAACCACACAACAACTAAGGAAAAAACCGAAATCAACTCGGGACCGAAAAGCATATAAACCCCAACCCCTTACCCATCGGGAACCTCCCTACTGATTCCCACGGCAGTCGTGGGATTAGGCTTTCCAGCTAATAAGCTTTACTACCTTGAGCCTCAGGTAGCCACCCGATGGTAACTGCGGCC
>JAOAKQ010000090.1 GCA_026419835.1 Sulfolobales archaeon
GTTATGAATTATTTCAATGGTTTCCCATCGCTCTTCCTGTTGTTCTTGAATCTGAACGATAGAATTGAAAGGTCGCCGAACCACCACCGCTGTACGCGCAGTATACCGAGAATCTGAACGATAGAATTGAAAGTTCAACGCATTTGAAACTGGACAGAACGACGATGACGGCAAGGAATCTGAACGATAGAATTGAAAGTCGAAGATGTCGATGAGTTCCTCAAAGTCATCAACGTCTCGAATCTGAACGATAGAATTGAAAGAAGATAGCTTGTACTTCACTTCAAGTCGTTTTCGCATCCAATTTTCACCTGCTGAATCTGAACGATAGAATTGAAAGGCTACCCCCCCTATGATAGCCGATATCGTTGAGGAAAGTACCGAGTCTATGCCGGAATCTGAACGATAGAATTGAAAGAAACTGAAACCTTATCGCATAAAATGTTACACCTGAATCCGAGAATCTGAACGATAGAATTGAAAGCATACTCGATCTTTATGTATCTCGCTTTTTCGCCCTGGTTAATCTCGAATCTGAACGATAGAATTGAAAGTTATTGAATTCATTTTCGTCAACTTTAATCATGCCATGCTCTACTATTTTCGAGAATCTGAACGATAGAATTGAAAGGTCATCGTTTCTTTATGCAACTTA
>JAOAKQ010000091.1 GCA_026419835.1 Sulfolobales archaeon
GAACACTTCCGCATTGTCGGGCTGCTCGATCTCAACTTTCAATTCTATCGTTCAGATTCACAGTTTAGACGTAAGGTTACAGCGAGGTGGTGGCAGTAGTGTCCCTTTCAATTCTATCGTTCAGATTCAATAACCGAGAAATGAAGGCGTACATCATGTTTTTTGTGAAAAAGTACTTTCAATTCTATCGTTCAGATTCCCGACAACAATCATGCTTATGAATTCATACCACTTTAACGTTGTCTGCCTTTCAATTCTATCGTTCAGATTCTGTGTATCTCCTCGATCATGCGTTATCGCTTGCAAAAAATGCACTTTCAATTCTATCGTTCAGATTCCACTACTCGTGTCTGCGCTAGCACCACCACCAGAACCGTGGATTCTTTCAATTCTATCGTTCAGATTCGAGAACAATGATTGCTGTGAACAGTGTGAACAACATTAGTAGAAACGACTTTCAATTCTATCGTTCAGATTCAACGGCTTTTTGATAAAGCTCATTAAATCAGTAACGTTATACTGTTCTTTCAATTCTATCGTTCAGATTCATGGAGGAGCGGAAGAAGCGGTTTGACGAAATTCTTGATAAAATTATCTTTCAATTCTATCGTTCAGATTCCCTTATTTCCGCTCTACGAGAT
>JAOAKQ010000092.1 GCA_026419835.1 Sulfolobales archaeon
GTTAGATTCGACCACTCCACCGGGTCTATGGACAATAATATCTTGAATCTGAACGATAGAATTGAAAGGGTGTCCTTATCTCGTTTATTCGCTAAAAAAGACGAAGGGAATCTGAACGATAGAATTGAAAGTAGTTGACCGTCTTCAATTCCCTTTAATATCTCCTTGAGGAATCTGAACGATAGAATTGAAAGCAATTAGATATATTCGAGAAATCGATTAACGCGCCGGGGATTGAGAATCTGAACGATAGAATTGAAAGATACGTTGAAGACGTTCATAGAATCAATAGTAGACACGATTCTGAATCTGAACGATAGAATTGAAAGTTTTGATAATCTTTCCACCTAATTCTCTCTATTTTCCTCTCTACTTCAGGAATCTGAACGATAGAATTGAAAGGTTACTTTTTCTCTTTATAAAATTTTTATAAAAAGAGAATGAATCTGAACGATAGAATTGAAAGCTGTGTAGATTTTCTCGAAGAAGACATCATCAAGTTGGTAAATAGGAATCTGAACGATAGAATTGAAAGAATCCACGGCTCAGGTGGTGGTGCTAGCGCAGATATGAGTAGTACCGGAATCTGAACGATAGAATTGAAAGCCATCTATCCGCTATAGCTCTCAAGATACATT
>JAOAKQ010000093.1 GCA_026419835.1 Sulfolobales archaeon
AAAGCGGTTCGATGAAATTGTTGACAATTTAACCTTTCAATTCTATCGTTCAGATTCCAAAATAATATTCGTTAAATATCCCATTTATCCGTACTGTAACTTTCAATTCTATCGTTCAGATTCTTTGGAACGTATCCACTCGTTTGCCGTGACTACTACTACTGCTTTCAATTCTATCGTTCAGATTCTAGTAGAGAAAAAAATAGAAGAAATCAGGTGGAAAGATTATCAACTTTCAATTCTATCGTTCAGATTCCTGTGAACAGTGTGAACAACATTAGTAGAAACGAAGTATTGACACTTTCAATTCTATCGTTCAGATTCGCTCAACACCCAAATCTCGTAGAGCGGAAAACAGATATGCTATCTTTCAATTCTATCGTTCAGATTCATATCTTCTTCGTCTTTTGCGATCGTTAAAGCATTTTCGTATATACCTTTCAATTCTATCGTTCAGATTCTCTGAAGCTGTGAAAGCGTATATTGAGTATTTGAAAACACTTTCAATTCTATCGTTCAGATTCAACGGAGGATGAGTTTGACAAATTGTTCAAAAAAGTGATGAATATCTTTCAATTCTATCGTTCAGATTCATGGAGCTCTTGGTTCAGTAGACGCACCGAAGAACCAACTCC
>JAOAKQ010000094.1 GCA_026419835.1 Sulfolobales archaeon
GTCCACAAGTATCTAAACTCGTATGTGTTGGGTTGAAGCTGAAGTCAGATGAGCGTAGTTGGGTGAGAGTTGAGCAGGCATTTAAGCTAGTAGACTTCTACTGTAGGACATCTCAACTCAACTGCCAGCTAGAGCCAGTTAGCTATACTCAACAAGTGCCGAACTGAGGGCAGCTCTCATAACGCTACTGACGTTCGCCGTTGCCGTAGTCATCTACCTGCGCTGGCTCTCCGGGCGAGTGAAGTAGGCACGAACCCGAGCTCTCGGGGTCTCACCTCATCTTAGCTAGAGACACGAACTTCCTGACTCTCTCGTAGTGATCTACTACCGGTTCGTAATACCCTCTCAGCCTGTGTGTAAGGGGGTCTGCTATCTCTCTGCAGCTATAGCCCTCTAGCTCGGGAACGTACTTCTTTACGTAGGCGCAGTCCTTTCAATTCTATCGTTCAGATTCTTCCGTGCCTCTACTGTCTGAGGATTTATAAGTCTTATCTTGGGAGTAGACCTGCCTAGCTGGGTTGAACACTCTGATGGGCACCGGGGTCGACGCCTACGGACGCGGACCGCTGCCAGTTACCTACGTTCAACACCTCGTCGTAGTCCACTAGGTACTCCCTAAAGAAGTCCTC
>JAOAKQ010000095.1 GCA_026419835.1 Sulfolobales archaeon
ACTCTATAGGTACCTACACGCCCGGAAAACTTAAACGTTAGTCTAGCTGTACCTAGAGGTGGGAGGAGGAGGACTCCAGCTCTAGGAGTTTCAGATATTCTGAGTAGAGGGCTGTACTGAAGGCTATACTCCCCCAAGATAACTGGGATTCTCGTAGTGTTTCTAATCTCGAAATCTACGACTGCGTCTTCAGATTCTGTTGCGGCATTTACGTGAACTAACACAGCCGCTCTAGTAATAGCTGCTGCTGAGAGATGCGCATAGTGCTTCATTACTACAGCTATGGAGATTAGAACTACTGAGAACAATATAGCTGATTCATCGTAGAAGATACCGGCGAGAAATAGTGTAGCACAGAGAAACAAGTATGGGGCTAGTCTATGAGTTCTCTCAACTGGAGACTCCATGAGAACCCCCGAAAAGCACTAAGCGCTCTAAACCTACTGACGCTAGAAGAGACTCACCTAGAGCGTTCAAGATTTCCTCACTCTCATCTAGTGCCTTAACGATTGAGCGCCTCCATAAAACCACCGGAGGCCATAGAGTACGGTGTGCTGCTCTTCGGTAGAGTTTATTCATTTTCTTCCAGTACCTGAAGGCTCTACTCTCACCTACATATCTGTCTCT
>JAOAKQ010000096.1:0-328 GCA_026419835.1 Sulfolobales archaeon
GCCCGATATCATAGATTACTTGATGAATCTGAACGATAGAATTGAAAGTCCAACCTAATGTATGTCGAAACCTTGTTGCGATATGGGTAAAGAATCTGAACGATAGAATTGAAAGTTTATTCTCGTTTGCATCTTTTCACCTTCACTTTTTTCTGGAATCTGAACGATAGAATTGAAAGTTTACGCTTAACGCGCATTTCCTCAGCCCGCAGGAGATAGAATCTGAACGATAGAATTGAAAGTTTGAACCAGAGTTTCGACGATCCTGTCGAACTCATCCTTTTGAATCTGAACGATAGAATTGAAAGTCGTTCCTGTCCCCTGCCAA
>JAOAKQ010000096.1:338-615 GCA_026419835.1 Sulfolobales archaeon
CCCAACATCTTAGAATCTGAACGATAGAATTGAAAGTCGCTAGTAGATTATCTCCACTATCAGCTGGAACGTTATATTAAGAATCTGAACGATAGAATTGAAAGCAGTAGTAGTAGTCTTGACAGATCGTTGGATACGTTCCCCAAACCTCGTTGAATCTGAACGATAGAATTGAAAGGATTGGAATGTTGAAAGACGCTTGATAACCGTCGCTCAGAACGTAGGAATCTGAACGATAGAATTGAAAGTTTGAACCAGAGTTTCGACGATCCTGTCG
>JAOAKQ010000097.1 GCA_026419835.1 Sulfolobales archaeon
TGAGAGCATATATCACATTCTTCATAAAAAGATACAAACTGGAGAAATACAGGGCGTGGGCCGAGCGTTGGAATAGAGAGATCGACTGTTCTCAGTGGAACACGTGATTTCTCTTCATCTTCATAGGGTTTTTCTCTCCATAGATTTATAATTTTATAATTGGTTTATAATTTTATAACGCCCGGACGCTACTGCCACCACCTCGCTGTAACCTTATCTCCACAACTGTTACAATTTCTCTATATAAAATTTCTATATAAAGAGAATGTGGAGTATAAGCATGCTTAAGCATGCTAAGCATGCTTATGCTGCTTATACTTTGTCTTTATACAAACTGTAACAGTATATCTATAAGGTTACGCGCAGAAACTGCTACTACTGTTTCTGCAGTTATAAAATTATAAAAATATTATATCTTTATAACGGAATATATGCGGCGCAAATGAGCGCATATATTCGCATATGCGCGCGTCTACTATGTATATATCCGCATATCTTCTTTCTCTTCATCGACATTCTCTTTGGAGAGAGTCGAGAGGGTCACATCGACGATGCGCGAGCGGAGCGGCGTGCGGATGAGCGCGATATACCTGTCCCTGTAGTTCTCTACGTAGTAT
>JAOAKQ010000098.1 GCA_026419835.1 Sulfolobales archaeon
AACAATCCTTTCAATTCTATCGTTCAGATTGCTTGACGAGTTCACGACGGTGGCAATTAGAAAGGACCAAACTTTCAATTCTATCGTTCAGATTCACTGTAAATATGTTGTCTTACCGTTAGAGCCTGAGCCAACCAGCCTTTCAATTCTATCGTTCAGATTCTGGCTATCCGAAGGCCCCGAGCCGTGGATAACGAGTGTTCTTTCAATTCTATCGTTCAGATTCCCGCTTAACGTTTGATTTAGGGGAGGGGCTGGGGAAAACATGGACACGTTTCTTTCAATTCTATCGTTCAGATTCTCCGGCTCCCGGAATCACGAGAATCTAGAGTCAGATTTTTTACTTTCAATTCTATCGTTCAGATTCATGAAGTCTAGTTTACTGTGTTTCGTGATTTTCGCGATGATAGACTTTCAATTCTATCGTTCAGATTCCAAAACCTACTATGAGTATGATTGGAATGGAGTACGCTAGTACTGTCTTTCAATTCTATCGTTCAGATTCATGAATCCGCTACCGAAAACGCTCTCTATCTTGCTAGATATTGTAATTTGACTTTCAATTCTATCGTTCAGATTCAAGTGTTGAAATGTGGGTGCGCCGCGATAGCTGGGGAGGGAC
>JAOAKQ010000099.1 GCA_026419835.1 Sulfolobales archaeon
GGGATACTGAGGGAAACGAATTCGTTGAATTCCCAGCGCGTGCGAGAGTGATTAAAACGGAAAAAGGAACATTAGTGTTGAAACCTGATCCCAACTATATTACACATTATATCTTTGAGAAGTGTGGTTTTCGTGGAGGATCCGACATAGAAATCGAGAAACCCGAGGGTGCAGAAATATACTATTTCAGTGAGTACGAGAGTCCAAAGGGTAGTTTAGGCATTTCAACTGGAGCGTTGGTAGTAATTCCGAAGGGTGAACAGCTCATTTATAGGTGGCGCCGCAGCGGCCGCTTGTACGGCCGGCCGGAGTCTGGGCGAACTCTGGTACAGGAGGACGGGAGCGAGGTAGAGCTAGCGGAGGAGGAGGACGAGTTAAAGAGGGTTTTGTCAGATGAGTGAACTGGAGAAACACGGAAGGTTGAGGAGGCACAGGGTCGATTGGTATGAATATTGGTCGTGGAAGTGCAACTACTGCGAGAAAACCATCGTCGGCTCATATCTTGAAGTGTTAACCAATGCAAAGAGGCATCTAAAGAAACATGGTGTGGAAGAATGACGGTATCGATTTTCGAGATACTGAAGGTAATCGAGAGGTGTCAGC
>JAOAKQ010000009.1 GCA_026419835.1 Sulfolobales archaeon
ATCTTCAGCAAGCCGCTGAACCCTGCGTGACTCGAGAAATCGAACCACTCAACCCTAGCTCTAACCGGACCCAGGTCGTCCACGACTCCGTTCTCGAGTAGCTTACGGCCGGGTGTCTGGGGTGCCTGGTACGACACAAGGAAGACGGCGTTCCTGGGGTCGTCGTACATCTTCTTCAGGTAGTAGGCGGAGGGACCCCCCTTAAGCATCCCGGCGGAGGCCACTATAACGTTCCCTCCCTCCTTCACCAGCCTCCTTCTCTGACCGGCCGACCTCACCTCCTCGAACTCTCTCGTAGCTTTGAGGAAAGTCTCGTACTTGTTGATGTACTCTGGGTAGCTAGCCAGTATACCGTTCACTACTCTAATCATTCCGTCGTAGTACACACTGCCCCCGCTGAACTTCTCGTAGAGAAGTGCTAGGATCTCCTGGGCCCTACCTAAGCTAAAACTAGGGACCAGTACGCTGCCCCCACCACTCACAACCTCCTCCACGGAGTCTACGAACTCCTTCTCAACGGAATCTCTATCCGGGTGGTCTACGTCTGCGTAGGTACCCTCTATTACGAGTACGTCGGCTCTAGCGCTCGACGTGCTGAAGCCTCTAACTAGCCTGGTGTCTACGGTATTCACATCTCCTGTGTAGGCAATTCTAATAGAGTCGAAGTCGGCTACGTACGTCTGACTCCCGGGTATGTGCCCCGAGTTAAAGCTCTCGAAGACTATACCCCCAACCTCTACTCTCTCACCCATCTCTACGTAGTGAACGCTCTCAACGGCTCTGAACCAGTCGCTCTCGTCGAACGGTAGGTAGTACCCGGATATCTTGATGAAGTCCTTTATGAGGACCTCGGAAACGGCCTTCGTTAGTCTGTTCATTAAGAGCATCGGGTAGGAGGACGTCGTGTACAAGTAGGGAACGGCACCTACGTGGTCTAGGTGTGCGTGAGTAACGGCTACTGCGTGAATTTCCGAAGGTCTTACGTGCTCCGGCAGCTTAGGTCTATCGTCTTCAGTAAAGCTCACTCCGTAGTCCATTAGGACTACTCTCCCCTCGCAAGCTACCGATACGGCGGCCCTCCCTACTTCGAGCCCTCCTCCAAGTATCTTGATGACGGCCTTACCCACTACCTACTCCAGCTTTTATTCGCTATTGAAGTATTAAGCTCGGGCATCTATAGATGATTCCCACGAGCCCCAGAGAACTTAAGAGACTACTCAAGAAGTACGGGATCGACGTTCGGGAGCTTCCGGAAGTTAGGAGCGTTACTCTATCGGCCGATGCGTACGATATACTGGTGAGAGACCCTCAGGTAGCCATCCTAGACCTAGGGCAGCAGAAGGTCATACAGATAGTCTGCTCGTCGATGGAGAAAGTCGAGAGAAAGCAGCTACCGCAGCAAGCTCCGGCGGTATCTGAAGAGGACGTTCAGTTCGTAGTCGAGCAGACGGGTGCGAGTAGAGAGGAGGTATTGAGGACGCTGGCAGAGGAGGGTGGGGACATAGCTAGAGCCATTATGAAGCTCCAGGAGAGAAGGCGGTCCAGCTATTCCCAAGATAGAGTTCATAAACCCTCGGACGACGGGAGCGCGGAAGAATCTGAACGGTAGAATTGAAAGGACGTTAGCTCTCTACCTAGGCGGTAGCTTCGTTCTTAGTGCTTCAACTAGGCTGCTGACTGATGGATGCGTTGAGACTATGAGGGGTAATAGCTCTCTATCGGCTAGTCTTATAGCTAGAACGTCCACAGTTCTAGGTGAGTGAATAACGACCGCGGCGGGTTTCGTTGGGGCTACCCTAACGGCTACCATCGGAGACCTCCCCGTGGTGACGGCTGTGAAGATCAGCGCTCTCACACTGGAGAGCCCCATAATACTCCAGAACTCGTTTCCCCTAAGTCCTTCGATGGCTTCGTAGCTGTTGATCACCGTATACCCGTATATAGGTAGGGATAGGAACCTGGAGTTGACTATGTAGCCCTCGACCACCGTGACCAGCTCGTCGAGTTTCACGGGCTTGCTGAACTCCCTGATATCCACTACGCCGGCTACCAGTATACCCATGCTCTGGGCTAGGCTCTTAGTTACAGCGTACCCCGAGATCTCGTCGTGCCTTAGCAGGGCCTCTATGAAGGACCTAACGAACTTCATGCCGGGCTTCCTCCTGTTCTTCTCGTAGTCGCTGATCACGCTGGAAGCCATCCTCAAGTACCTAGCCAGCTCAACTTGACTCAACCCGAAAGTAGTTCGCCACTTTCTAACCGCCTGGCCGGGGTTCTCGCTGAACACTATATCTCCGGCAATCCTCTTCCTAACCTCATCTACTACGTACCTAGGAATCACACTCCCACCGGTAGACCAGCTAGTGAAAAGCTTTCAATTCCATCGCCTAGATTTCGCGCTCCGTTTTCTTCTCTATCGTCAAGATTCTTCCGCGTCTTTGTTGTCTGAGGATTTATAAGCCTTATCTTGGGAGTAGTCGGGACACCCACGTTCTCTTTTTTCAAAACTCTCGTCCGGACCGGCGTCGGCCCACTCAACCGACATCAACCATAACTGCGCTCACCCTCTTAATAAGTAGCTACCTCGCTCAACGAGAACCGGGACACCACGCCGATGGCCGCGGAGCTACCTATATTACCCTAAGCGGTTCTTTGAGTGGGCTACGAGCGGGGTTCCACCTAGCTGGGTGTACCTACTCCACCCAAGACCTGCCTACGCGGTGTGCTCTCTAGCTAGTGGAGTTCTCGATTGCCTAGCGGCTTCTTGGATAACCCCGGTATCTAGACAGCCACCGATTCTAATGGTAGCTCTAGCACCTAGGAGAGCTACGTACGCACTGATAAGGTCTTCTAGAAAAGCTACCGTGAACGTACTTGAGTGGGGTATGCTGAAATCTCTCCACTACCTGGGGTCCGTGAGTCTCTCCAAGAACCCCGATAAGATGGCTGCCTCGGGAGTTAAGGTGGTGGTTGTGGATGAGTACCCGAAGATCGAGGGAGCTCTAGCGGTTCTGTACTGCGATTTGAGAACTCACATCAACATGGGCGACCACGACGCCGTCTTTCTCGACGTAGTTAGAGTTGAGTACGGCGAGGCGTTCACACCTAAGCCTAGAGTTAGGGACTATAAGTACGTACTCCACGTGGGAGGCGGTGAGTACACCTCGAATACTGATAGCGTGGTGAGCTTCTGATTGCGGTAGGGTCCGTAGTTAGAGTAGCGGCGATAGTTCTAGGAGTTCTATCTAAGGCCAGCTTCTTCGCTACTCCAGCGGCTTCTTTCCTACTGCTAATTCACAGCGCGCTTACACTAGCGGCTCTAGTTGATAGACTTAGAATAGCGGTTCTACTCCCAGTAGCTCAAGCTTCGGTCAGTGCGGTAAGTCTCTACTTCCTCGGAGAGGCCCTAGTTCTAGTGAACCCGGGTTCTCTAGCTCTAGGTGCCGCTCTATCTATCTCAGCGCTCCTGCTAGCCTACGTAGAGAACAAGGTTCTACTGCTCAAATCGAGGATTAGGGGCTGGGTATTAGTGGTGTTAGTAGCTACCGCTGGAGCACTGGTCTACACGTATCTAACTTCTCTGGGTGAACTGAGCTACCTCGTAGAGAATCGGTACGGACCGGTTGAGGTCGCAGCATACGGCGGTCTCCTGTATATCGGAGCCTCGCTACCCTACTCATCGGTAATCCTATTCTCACTAGTTTACCTAATCTACGATACTCTCAACTCACTTCGGCGCGAAGAAATCCTTCAACCTACTTAGAAGACTCGGCATGTCTGAGAAGACAGCGTCGTATTGAATACCGAGCAGCTCTCTGAAGTCACTCTTGAGGTACCTCCTATCAGCTAGAACTATGAAGGCCCTATCTCTCTCGGATCTAATAGCCCTACCGCAAGCTTGAAGTACTCTTACAGATGCCTGAACTTCCGTAACTAGAGCGCTCGCCGAACTCCCCAGCTCCCCGCTTAGAGCGGCTCTGAAGTCCTCCAAATAGTCATCCGGGTACGGGTAGGGGACGCCGCAGATAACTACGGAACTAACTAGTGAAGAACCTGAGCTATCTCTAAACTCAACACCCTCAACGACCTTACCACTAGCTACGGCGTTAACCAGCGTGTGGTGGTTCTTTGAGAGGACCTTCACGACATCTCCTACGGAGGTCTTCTCGCTCTCGACGATAGCGGAGCTGGGTAGCTCAATGTACCTCACGACCTCACTCATCACTTCGTAGCTTGGGTAGACGGCTAGAACGGACCTCTCAACGCTGTCGAATACCGAGCGCACGAGCTTTGCGTACTCTAAGAACATCCTGGCGGACCTCTGAGAGTAGCTGGAAGTCACCGCCGTGTAGACTGCGTAGAAAACGTTCTCCCTAGGGAATACACGGCCGTAGGAAGCTTCGACGTCTAGGTACTTAGTTTCCCTACCGACTATGAAGTCCAGTACGTTCTTACTCGGGAGCGTTCCGGACATTAGTAGAACTCCTCGCGCAGGTCTAAGTCTTTCCCTCACGGGTTCGTAGCCCAGTGGGAGAACGTAGAGTCTCAGAGCGCTCGGTATTCGCTGAGCGTATAGTGAGAAGTAGTCTTTAACGGCTAGTGAGAGGAATCTGAGAACTCTACTTATAGAAGAAGTCGTCTTCACGAACCTCTCGATTCCAACGAACTCGAGAGAAGATAGAACCGCCAGTCTGATGTCCTGAACGGCAGTCTTCAACTTCTCCACGAGATCCCGGTCTATACCAACGTCTCGTTTCAGGAGCCTAGTCAACCTATTCGAGTACTCTCCGCGTAGTACCTCCTCGATATTCTCGACTCTGCGAGCTAGCTCACCGTAGCCTCCTCTACTTAGCTCAGCACCGCACTCCCTCAGCGCGGGTAGGTCGATGAAGTCTGATATTACAGACTGAGGGAAGATCAGTGTGTGCGCTTCATCGACTACTACGTAGAATTCGTCGAGACCTACGTCTGGGAAGGCTAGCGAGTACACGTTTTCGTTGAAGAGGTGCGGGTAGGTAGCTATAACTACATCTATTCTACTAGCTAGACCTGTGAGCGCAAAAAAGGGGCAGGAAGAAAACTCCCGAAGAACGCTGGCAACGATCCTGTGGGGATCTACTTCGTCTAGCTGAGCTACTAGCTCAGCTACATCTCCATGAGAAACTCTTCTGAGGTTTAGAAAGTAGGGGCACATATTCTTAAGTCTGAGTACTCTGCAGTTAAGCCAGAAATCCTCTGAGGGGACGTCAGCGCCCTTCACTAGGGGGCACATCCTCCTACCACTAAAAACCACCGTGAAGGACATCCCCAGATTTCTCGCCTCTTTAACTACCGGAGCCATCTCATTTCTCGTTCTTACTACGTAGAGAACTCTACCACTACCTAGATGCCCCGCTAATGCTACCAGAGTCTTACCGTACCCCGTCGGAGCTTTTAGAGCTACGAAGTTCCCGAGCTCCGACCTCACGAACTCGATAGCTTCTCGCTGCCCCCTCCTAAATGACTGGTAGGGTATGTGCATCAGACAGCCACCGCCTCAGCACCAGTAAGTCCTTGCTGAAGGACTCATCACTACATAGAGGCAGCTATCTTCAATAGCTGCTCTCATCGCTCCCAGCTAGCGAGCGGCTCCACCTAGACGTACCCTTCAATTCCATCGCTCAGATTCTTCTGTGTTTCCATCGTCCGCGGGTTTTTAAGCTTTATCTTGGGAGTAGTAGAGCGCATATAAAGCTACCGATGAGCGGTTGGAGCGTACCTAACTTATATCTACATACGCTCAACTCTACGTGTGAGAGGATGCATGAGTGGGCCTTAGCTGAAGCAATTACCGTCGCTCTGCTTAAGCAGTCGGAGCTCCGCGGCTCTAAGTCCATCAAGCGCCTGGTCGTAGGACTTGGAGAACTGCAGGCTATCGATAGAGAGATCTTCGAGTTCGCTCTCAGCGAGGTACTGAAGCTGTACGGACTAGAAGTACGTGAGTACGCACTCCTAAGTGAGGAGGCGGAATTCGAGTGCGGAGCCTGCGGTCACAGCTGGAAACTCAGAGAGCTGGAGCTCTCCGACGAAGTTCGGGAAGCAATACACTTCCTGCCGGAGGCTGCGTACTCGTACGTTAAGTGCCCTAGGTGCGGTTCCCGCGACTTCTCCGTAGTTAGAGGTAGGGGCGTAAGTATCGTAGGTGTTGAGTATTGAAGTACTTCGAAGACCCTAGAGTAGGCGCTATACAGTTAAGGCTCAAAGACGTTAGAGAAGTGCTGGTTTTTGCTGGCAGTAAGGGAGGGGTTGGAAAGACTTTGATTTCCGTGCTAACATCACTTCTACTCAGTAGGAGGGGGTTTAGAGTAGGTCTCTTCGATATGGATATAACCAACCCAACGTCTCACGTAACTCTAGGAGTGGACCTGAGGTCTGTGAAGCCTACTGAGGAGAAGGGCGTCGTGCCCCCGGAAGTTAGTGGAGTAACCTTCATGTCCCCGGTCTTCTATACCCTGGATAGGCCTACACCTCTTCGAGGAGAGTACGTATCTTCAGCTCTCAGAGAGCTACTATCCATCACCAGGTGGCCCGGCATCGACGTTCTAGTACTCGACATGCCGCCGGGAATGAGCGATGAGCTGCTGGAGCTCCTAACCCACATTAGGAGATTTAGAGCCATGTTAGTCACTACGCCATCCCCAATGGCGGTAGCGTCTTCGATAAGACTGGCTGAGGTACTGAGCGGTAGGCTGGAGGCCGTAGTCCTGAACATGGTTACCGAGAGTGCTTTCGGAGCGGAGAAGTTGCTGAACTACGCACCCGGGATCCCGGTCTACGAAGTACCGTACGATAGTGACGTAGAGTACTCAATCGGGTACCCGGAGAAGCTGGTGTTAACTAGAGCTGCGCGTGAAGTAGATAGGCAGGTCGTGGACCACGTAGCCCGGCTCTTGCGTACCTAGCTTCTCTGCGTAGAGCTCCTGTAAACTCTATCGAGAATCTCGAAGTTCCTCACCACTCCCTCAGCAAGTTTCTCCAGTTCTTTCTCGAGTACGTAGGACCCGTACGGACTGTACTCAATAGCTTCGCAACTCCACTCAATACTCCCGAGAAGCTCCGGGACCGCTACCTTAGCTACGTACACGTCCACCATAGAGCCTCTGCTAATACCGACTAGGTAGACGTTGCTGCCCCTTTGGGCGGAGACTATGAAGCAGTCCCCCAGGTCTCTGCTAGCAGTCTTAAAGCCGGCTTCCCTCAGGTACTTAACTAAGAAGGTAGCCGCTTCCGACACCGCCACCGACAGATCAGCTTATATATGTGCTTATATTTGAAGCGGTACTTTGATTCATGCACAGACACTCTAGATTGAGAGGTACTGTGAATGCCTAGTGGTATGGGTGTAGCTGAGAAGTATAGAGATAAGATCGTTAGCGGAAGTCCGCTAAGAGTCGTTCTCTGGCTCGCAGCCCCCCTCGTACTAGCTCAGCTAGTTCACGTATCGTACAACGTGGTCGACGCTCTGTGGCTGAGCAAGCTCTACGAAGGAGCTCTAGCGGTACCGAGGCAGGTTTGGCCAACCCTGATGTTCTTCTACGCCGTGGCTATGGCCCTCTCATCAGCTAACTTAGCTATGATATCTCAGTATGTAGGAGCTAAGCTATTCGATTCGGCCAGTAGAACTGCCTCGAAGCTACTCACCTTCAACCTATTACTAGCGGTAGCTATATGCTCTCTCTACTTCGTTCTCAGACCCTACATATTCTCCTACATAACCTCAGTACCTCCCGAG
This sequence comes from Sulfolobales archaeon, assembly GCA_026419835.1. Classification (GTDB taxonomy): domain Archaea; phylum Thermoproteota; class Thermoprotei_A; order Sulfolobales; family NBVN01; genus DRZP01. The sequence goes on from JAOAKQ010000009.1 coordinate 7,772, forward strand.
ATATACGGAGATGTAATGCGCTACTCGAGCATCATGATATTCGACATCCTATTCATGTATCTAGGCATGGCGTTTACCACGATTCTCCAAGCTATAGGAGATACCAGGACTCCTACGTACATAGGTATTGCCGGGGCCGTTCTAAACATACTCCTAGACCCGGTGCTGATCTTCGGCTGGTTCGGTTTTCCAGCTATGGGCGCCGCTGGAGCCGCTATAGCTACGGTTGTCTCGAGGGCTCTAGTTGCTGTAGTAGCTATTAAGATGTTCTTCGGTGGTTTCAAAGGGGTTAAGCTATCCATAGTTAAACCGGATAGAGCCTGGGCGCTGAAGTCCGTTAAGATAGCTCTCCCAGTAGCGGCTCTCCACATGAGCAACTCCCTAGCATTCATGGCTCAGCTAAGGCTCGTGAACATGTTTGGGAAAGCGGTCGCCACGGCATACTCGATAGGCTTCACAGTTATAGACATAGCTGACGCAGCTATGTGGGGCTTCTCTCAGGCAACTGCCATAGTCGTAGGTCAGCTAATAGGCGCACAGCTCTTCAGCAAGGCTAGGAATTCAGCACTAATCTCATCAGCATTCGTTGGGCTGATCACAGCTGTGGGGGCTATCGTAGTGTACGTACTGAGGTACCCGATAGCCTCAGTATTCACCTCGAACCCGGACGTTCTAGATGAAGCCACTAGGTTCATAGAGTACTTCGGTCTCACAGTTCCGTTCTTCGCGGTTTTCTTCATAGGTTTCGCAGTTGGTAGAGGTTCCGGGCACACCTACACACCGTCCGCAATAGCCTTCATCAGGCTGTGGGGTATGAGAATAGCTCTCGGATACTTCCTAGCGGTAGTGCTAGGCCTGGGACCTATTGGAATATGGCTCTCGATGGCTATTAGCAACGTTGGAGGGGGAGTTCTAGCTCTAGCCTGGGTCGCGCTAGGTAACTGGGTTAGGCCCGTAGTAGAGATAAAGCCGGTGAAACCTAGCGTAGCTACAGCACCCCCATCTCCCAAGTACTTAAAGAGAGAAGAAAGTGAAGATAGTAAAGAAAGCTAGAATGCCTGAGCGCGGCCTAGGTGGGGAGGTTGAAGCTCAGTAGAGTCGTTACACTAGCTCTCTTCGCAGCTTCAGTAGCTTTCCTAGCGATGTCTGTGTGGTTCGCCTACATCGAGAGGTACGTACCCTCACTTCTATCTCTAACATCGGGACTCATACTCCTAAGTAGCGCTTTAGGAGTGCTGAGAGAGTACTCGGAGTCTAAGTAGAGGTAGGTAGCGCGGAGTATGTGAAGTAAAAAACTTGAACTCAGAACCAGACGTCGTCGGGGAGTAGCTTACTTAAGTCCGCCTTCGATAGAAGCATCTCAACTAGTTCCTCGTAGCTCAACCTCCTCCCAGTGGCTCTCTCGAAATCTGTTACCAACCTATTCAGTAGGTCGACGACACTATCACTCAACCTAATAACTACCACCGTTTTATACACCAAGTCTAAATATGTTTAGTCAAAGTATATAAATTGAGATGCCGGTGGCTTTCGAGTGCGGTTGGTGGGGGTAGGCGCTCGCGAACCGGGGAGACGTATTTAGCCGAGTTCAGAGTCTCTCTAGAAGTTCCAAGTTTTCTCACTACGCGTAACCAACTAGGTACGTAACTACAGCTGACGCTCCAGCTACGAGCGAGAGCAGTGGTTTAGAGAGGAGTGGTCTAAGTTTAGTAGATAGTAGGAATGACGCTAGGTAGATAGTCATTAGTATGAACCCCACAACTCCGTGCGCAGCTACGTTAGCAAGCATAGCTACACCACCTAGAACCACACCCAGCTTCCAGAAGAAGCTCTCTAGAACCCCGACCTCCAGCTTCCGCCATAGCTTCGGGTTCACTAGGAAATCCACGCTCGGGGATACGCTCGCAGCTAGTAGCGCGTAGAGTAGCGCAGCAACTACTACAGCTAGAGGCTGGTTCTCGAGAGGCATTAAGCTTAGCGATACCCCGAGTGCTACGTACGTTACCGGTATGGAGGAGCTTAGAATAGCGAGAGCCGCTAGTACGTACTTAATCTTCATGAGCGCTACTCTCCTATCTCTCAGAGGCCTAGCGAGAGCTATCCTCGATAGAGAGAACAGCATGATCGTGAGCGCGGAGATAACGGCTAGGTCTACAGCACTTAGCGATGCGTACACAACTACCAAGATAGCTCCAGTGAGTGAAACTAGATCGCGCCGCGTTAGTTTAGTTAAGACTAGTGATGCGAGTACGGAAGCTGCGTACAGCAAGTAGCCGGCTACCTCCACCTACCGGCACCTCTAGGTAGCTGCAGGTACATACTTTCCTCAACAACTTCCACGCTACCACTAGCTCTCTCAACCAACTCCGCCACGACCTTGTAGAACTCACCGAGTTCTTCTTTATCTACGTAGAGCTCGTACTCGAACCTGGGGATAATTATTTTCAATCGGTCTCCGAATGCTTTAACGAGCTCTAGAAATCTAGCTGAACTCTCCACAGCTAGGGAGATAGGACTTGTTACCAGCAGTACCGCAGAGTACTCTGAGAAAGACCTACCTAAGTAAGTAGGTGCCTCGGTGAACACGCCTATGTGGGTAGAGCAGTAGCAGCGGGGGGTTACGTAGGAGAATACTTCAACTAGGGCTTTCTCAACGTCTTCCGCAGCGCTCCTCACGACCTTAGTCGTAGCACTGCAGCAAACGGCTAGGTCTACCTGAGTACCCGACCTAGCTAAGCTGTGGAGAAGTGAGCGAAGAGTTCTGAGCTCTACTGAGGCGAGAGTATTTGGAGGCGCTCCAAGGTTCCAGTCCCACGACCTCACGTCTAGCATTAGTAGAACTCTAGCCCTCACCTCGCCGAAGTCCTCCCTAACGTACAGCCTCCCAGTTCGCGCAAGCGCTTTCCAGACGATCTTCCTGTAGTCGTCCCCCGGACTGTACTCCCTGAAGTCGGCGATATCGTACATACCGCCGGTAGCCCTACCTCTAACTACTAACCCCCACAGCTTCTCGACACTCTTCAAGGATATCCGGATCCCGCCGTAGTACGGTAGAACCGTAACTACTGTGGGGATCGAGACCGTCCTCTGCGTTGTGAAGAAGCCTAGCGGTCCGTAGGTACGTACTTCGAGATTACTGAGAGTGTATCTCCCTGGTAGGAGGGGCCTCGCTCTATACGAGAAAACCGCTGAGCTTCCCGGTGGGAGGGTTGCGGCAGCCGCCGGTTCTCTCCTCGCAGTTAGGTACTCCGGCAGTTCATCTACAACTTCAACTAGTGGAATACCTCTAGAGCTGGGGTTCTCGATGCGTACGCTGACCTCCAGTTCCTCGAGTTCTGTCACAACTCTAGCGCATTCTCGAGAGATCTTCAAGTTCTCGACTAACCTGCTTGAGTCGAGCGCTCTGCGGTAGTCGTAGTAGATGAGGAGAACTAGGGATAGGGACGTGGTGAAGACGGCTAGATTATCTAGTTGGAAGCTGAGCAGCAGTAGTGCGAGCGTAGCTAAAGCTATCGAGAGACCTCGGAGAGTTAGCCTCAGGGAATCTCCACCTTCTCCAGTACGTCAGCTACGACATCCCCAGCTCTAATACCCGAGATCCTAGCCTCGGTCCTCAGGATGATTCTGTGGGATAGAGTTGAGTGCGCGACGTACTTAACGTCGTCTGGTGTTACGTAGTCCCGCCCCCTCATGATGGCTACGGCCTTGGAGAGGAGGTACGTAGCTATAGCTCCTCTAGGTGAAGCGCCCAGCTTAACCATAGGGTGATCTCTAGTAGCTTGAACCACAGCTGAGATGTACTTCTTTAAGTTCTGGTCCACGGCGATTTCCCTAACTAACTCAATGAGGGTTAGCACGTCCCTAGGTCCTAGTACTGGCTTAACTGGTTCGAACATTATCTCGTAGTACCTGTCGAGAATGGAGACGGTCTCAGCTATCGTTGGGTACCCGATCTCCACTTTAGCTAGAAACCTATCGATCTGCGCTTCAGATAGGGGGAAGGTACCCTCAGTTTCAATAGGGTTCATAGTAGCTATGACTAGAAACGGCCTGGGGAGGCTGTACGTCACTCCCTCAACCGTGACCTGCCTCTCCTGCATTGCCTCAAGTAGAGCTGACTGAGTCTTCGGGGGAGCTCTGTTTATTTCATCAACTAGGAGTATGTTCGTGAAAACAGGTCCTCTCCTGAAGTTGAACTCGGAAGTCCTCGGATTGTAGACTACTACGCCGATAATGTCCGAGGGGAGCATATCGGGTGTTGACTGAATTCTCTTAAAGTCTAGGCCTAGAGTACTCGATATGGTCTTTGCGAGCAGCGTCTTAGCCACTCCCGGAACTCCTTCGAGTAGTACGTGTCCTTCCGACATCAGGGTCGCTAGTATCAGCTCGACCTCTCTTCTCTTGCCGACGATCTTCTTCTCTACTTCACTAACTACCTTCCGCATAGCTTCAGAAAACACCTTCACCTTACTTTCCAAACCTATCCACCCACTCAACCCAAGCCTTAACGGACTCTCTAAACAATTTATCTACCGAGAACTGAGAACGCCTCCTCCCGTACTTTAAAGAGAGGGTGTACCTAGATAGCCCAGTGAGCCACCTAGGTGAGATGATTGCGAGCAGTACGAGCCCGAAAAGAACGGTCTTTACAGCACCGACCGGACCTCCACCTAGAATCGTGTACCACGCGAACCTACCTACGAAGTACGGAAGTGAGACCAGGATCTTCGGGGAGAACGGTATCTCCACGAACTCCCTACCTCCCTCGTAGAAAACAACCGTTTCTCGGTCCACTATAGCTAGAGCGAACACTATCTGCGGATGCCTATACCTAGACCTCAGGACCTCGTTGATGAAAACACTGGAGTCTCCGATTATTATTAGATGACCTTCTCCAACGACCGCCTCCACCCCTACGACCGCGCTCCCGATTTGGCAGATGGGTCGAGCTCCCGAAACTCCTCTATAGACGTTGAAGAGCACTGGATGTCTAGTACTACCTAGACGGCACTCACCCACAGCTACATCGCTAGCTAAGCTCCCCAGACCGATACCGATCTCTTCAAGAAGTAGTGTTGGAGTGGTGTATTCGTCGAGAACGACTACCTTACCACCCCTCCTAACCCACTCGAGAATTAGCGACACATCGCGCTTTCTCGGGGGGGAGTCTAGCCCGGAGAGAATCAGTACAGTACCGCCGGGATTGTACTGCCAGATCTCGTCGAAGCTTCTAGCTATCTTAACTCTTCTGTAGACCGTTAGAGTGGATACCAACTCCGAGAGTCCTCCATCAGCTCTGTTGAGCACCGACGGGGGGTCTCCGGCTATGAACTGAACCAGAGGTATCTGGTGAGCCGAGAGAAGGACTATCCAGAGAGCTGCTAGCGCAGCTAGTAGCTCTCTAGATGGAGTCACCCAGCTTCACCAGCACTCTACTACCACCGGCCGGCATTTCCTTAGAGCCGTAGACTACGTCTTCGTATATCCTAGCGAACTCCTCGTACTCCCTCCTACCGCACTTCTCAACGATTTCTCTGGGTGTGCACCTTCTACAACCAACGGACTCCCTAATCTTCAGGTAGTACTTTCTTAGAACTAGCTTTATTCCCGAGTAGGTGTACTCAAAACTCTCCTCGGGTGCGGTGAGTTTTAGAAGCTTCTGAATGGTGTACTGCCTAGCGAATTCAGCAATACCCCTCCCATACCAAGCGGTCAGTAGGAAGAGTGCGACTATAGCGAGTAGAGTCACTAGTGCTATAGCCCCTAGAGGAGCCACCGCCGGTTCGAAAAGCTCAACTAGAACTTGAAGTACCGTGGACTCCCTCTCCACAGCACTGAAGTTACCTATAGGTGCGATACTCTCCACTTCTAGTTCTCGGATTGGTAGGTATCTTCTCAGCTCGGACATCTATCTCTGACATACCTCACTACACGAAAGTATATATCTTACCATTAGGTGCGGCCAGGTGGTGAGAAGCTCGGAGAGTTCTTAGCGAAAGCTTCCGACTACTTGAAGTCTATCCGACACTCTGTACCCGGTCCTTACGGCTAGGTCCACTACTACCTTCATCCTAGTAGATAGCTCTTCTAGAGTCGATGCTTGAGGCATTAGAAACACTCTGTGAGGGCTAATGCTGAAGAGCTTCGCAACCTCCTCCACCTCCTTTAAGTCTCCGAAGTCCTCGACGACAAACTTAAGGTACAGCTTGTTCTTCAAGTCCTCCGGTAGGTCGAAGAACTTTTCAGAGCACCTTCTAGCACGCTCAGGCATTCCGGAGTTCGATAGCTTGGGGGAAGCGATCAACCTATCTACTACTTCGATCAACCCGCCGGGGTCCACGGTGCAGTTGGTTTCGACCTCCACTTCGAGATCGCTGAACTTCTTCTTCAATACACCAACCAGTTCCACCAGCTCGTTCTTCTGGAGGAGAGGTTCCCCCCCAGTTACAACGACGAGCCTTACCCTACTGTAGGTCTCGAGTTCTCCAGCGATCTCCTCGACTACCTCGCCTACAGACCTCTCCTCACCCGTAGACCAAGCGTACTCAGTATCGCACCAAGCACACCTTAGATTGCAGTTGGAGAGTCTGAGAAATACGGCTGGTCTACCTATACTGGGACCCTCACCCTGGACCGAGGTGAAGATCTCCGAGATCCTCATTCAGATACCTCAACACAGTACCTATCTCCAGCACCGCAGACCTCGACACTGAGCACTTGAGGAACTAGCTTCCTAACTTCTACTAGGATGTAGTGAGCTAGGTACTCCATTGACAGGTCTTCGACACCTAACTCCTCGTTTAGGTATCTGTGGTCTAGTCTATCGATTATTCTTCTGAGAGCCGATTCGAGGAGCCTCAGGTCTATGGCTATGTTCTCAGTACTGAGAGTTTTGGAGACTGCGCAGACCCTAGTTCTAAAATCGTGTCCGTGCAGGTATCGACCCACACCCGAGTGGGACTTTATTGCGTGCGCCGCGCTGAACGTATCGGTGTAGCATACTGTGAACTTCACTATCCCACCTCCAGAACGTAGTGCTGAGGACATATATCTCAGTACCTACGTTAAGTCTCCGCAGGCACAGAAAGTTTCGTGAACGACTTTGTAAAGTTCTTCAAGGCCTTCACCAGTTATTGAGGAAACGGCTATCAGCCTACCGGACTTCAAGTACTTCTTCGCTAAGCTCAGTACTTCGAAGAGCATTTCAGATAGAAGCCCAACCTCTCCGCTACCGAGGTTCTTGAGGATCTCGTCTACCTCTGCGTGAAGACTTGGGGATGCGTAACCCCCTGAAAGCTTAGCGGCATCGGACTTGCTTAGTACCGGAACTACCGGTACGTCTAGTCTGAGCTGTGCGACTGTAGATAGCAGTATTGAGATAGCGGCTTCAATACCCCACCTACCTAGAGTTGAATCGAGTAGGAAAACACCAACGGGTACCGACGCTCTTCTCACAGTCCGAACTAGCTTGAGCCCGGAGGACCTGAAGATGACTATCTCCATCTGCCCCGGAGTGTCTACGAGTACGTAGTCTCTCTCCACGCTTCGGAGTGCTTCGTACAGTAGTGCGCTCTTCTCAGCCAGTATATCGATAGCTCTAACTATTGCTGCGTTAGGCCCCAAAGCCTCCAGTTCCAGAAGATCGCGGGTCCTCACCACGCTCCTAGCATCAAAGAATGGTTCGTAGGGTAGGTACTCAACCGAAGGGTCTAGATTTACGTAGCCAACCGAGAAACCAAGGTTCTCGAGCCACCTACCGAAAGCGCTAGTCAGGTGCGTCTTCCCGGAGCCGGCGGGACCTAGAAGCACTACTGAGAGCTTAGGCATAGCGGCCTATACTTAAACCCGCTAGTAGGGAGGTATGAAGTCCTCGGGTTTCGGTGGTTCCGGTGGGGCTCCCTTTCTAGTTCTAATAGACTTAACGACTGCCGGCATCAGAGATTCAGGAAGCGGTGACCACCTACTGAACTCAGTCCCCCAGAAGGCTCTACCGGATGTCGCACTTCTAAGCTCACTCGCTAAGTCCATAGACTCAGCTATCGGAAGCTCCGCCATTATTCTTGCTGATGTGGGCGTCGTGTAGACTATATCAATCACCTTACCTCTCTTCTTCGAAACAACGCTTATCACAGAGCTAATTAAGTCAGCGGGTACTCTAACATCTAGCTTCTGAAGAGGCTCCAGCAGCGTGGGCTTTGATATTAGTATTCCAGCGTATATCGGGTTTCTAGTAGCTGGGTAGATCTGCGCAGGACCTCTATGCGCAGGGTCCTCGTGAATAACCGCGTCGTGCAGTACGACCTTAACACCTCTAACGGGCTCCATAGCTATAGGTCCCTCCTTCATCGCCAACCTGAAGCCCTGGATGATCGTGTCCTTAACTTCTCTCAGGTACTGAACGCCGGCAGTTCTATCTACCAGCACGTTTATGTTCTCATCTATAGCCCAAATCCTCCTAGCCTCATCGTAATCCCAGCTGGCCTGGTCTCTCAAAATCTTAGCTCTCTCCCTAGAGTCCATATCTTCAACAACGACACCCTGCTGAATGAGCTTAATGGTCTCCTCGTTGAGAGGTTCAACACTTATGTAGAGCTTGTTGTGCTTGTTCGGTGACTTACCTTCGAGAACCTGCGACTGAGCCCTACAGGTCTCCCTGTAGACTACTAGAGGTGGTGATGTATCTACTTCAATTCCGTAGTTCTCCTTCAAGAACGTGAGCGCTATCTCTAGGTGCAGAGGACCCATACCGGAAATCAGGTATTCACCGGTTTCTTCGTTAATCTTGACCAGTATGTTCGGGTCTTCGATGCTGAGCTTTCTCAGAGCTTCAACCAGCTTCGGCAAGTCGGCGGTCTTCTTAGCCTCGACGGCCATGGTGACCACCGGTTCGGAGACGTACCTAAGTCTCTCGAATGGCGCTACCAGGTCTCTGTACGCAACACCAACTACGGTTTCACCAGACCTAGCGGTATCCAGCCCTAGGGACGCAGCTATGTTACCAGCTGAAATACCCTCAACAACCTCTCTTATCGGACCCATGTAGAGGCTTACTTGAAGTACTCTCTGCTTAGACTTAGACATGAGGAGCCAGACCTCCTCACCAGCTCTCAACGTTCCGGAGAACACTCTACCAGTCGCAACGAAGCCAGCGTGCGGGTCTACCCTCATATCGTTTACGAAGTAGACCAGGGGTCCCGAAGGGTCGGCTCTCATCATGGCTTTACCTACGTCGCTATCGAGAACCCCCCTCCAGATCTTGGGTATTCTGTAGCTCTGAGCTTCTCTCGGGTTTGGAACGAACTTAACTACCGTGTCTAGAATAGCTTCGTGTAGTGGAGCTACTTTAGCTAGTTCCTCGACTCCTTCTCTCCCCCTCTCGTAGGCACCCACTATATCGCTAAACTTAATTCCCTTCTTCTGGGCTATCGGTACCGTTATGCCCCACTTATCCCTAGCCGCGCCGAGGATGACGGTCCCTCTTACCGGGTCGAACGCCCACTTCTCTCTGAACTCGGGTTCAGCATACTCTGAGAGTAGGTAGTTCATAGTCTTTATGATTTCAACGAACCTCTGCTGAACCTCCTGAGCTGTGAACTTCAGCTCCTTGATCAACCTATCGACCTTGTTTATGAAGAGTATGGGTCTGACCCTCTCCTCTAGAGCCTGCCTAAGCACAGTCTCAGTCTGAGTCATAACGCCCTCAACGGAGTCAACAACTACTAGAGCACCGTCTAGAACTCTCAGAGACCTAGTCACCTTACCGCTGAAGTCTACGTGCCCCGGCGTGTCTATTAGGTTAACTACGTACGGCTTACCACCGTACTCGTGGTAGAGACTTATGTTAGCTGCTTTAACTGTGATACCTCTCTTCTGTTCTACATCGAGGTAGTCGAGAGCTAGTGCCTCTCCAGCTACCTTCATAGAGATTATTCCAGATGCCGCTAGAAGTAAATCAGAGGTGGTAGTCTTACCGTGGTCTACGTGAGCAATTATACCTATATTCCTAATCTGCTCTACGTTACCCATTATGTGCTGTATCTGCTCCACGGTCTTGTACCTAGGCATACACCATTCCGACTTAAACCTAACATATTACCTTATAAGCTCAAAAGACTTCTCCACAGCATACGCTGGCGGTAACTACTTGAACATCTAGCGATCTACGTAGATATCTCGAATAGAAAGTTTATTTTACCGAGCTCCATACCTACACTGGTGAGCATTTTGCCGTTCAAAGTAAGAATAAACTGGGACCTCTGTATAGCTGACGGAGTTTGCTACGCGCTCTGTCCTCAAGTATATGAAGCGGGTCCCGACGGGAAGCCTCAGATAGTTAAAGAGTACAGAGGTAGCCAGCCATTTGAAGGCACTATACCGGACGAGCTTAAGGACTGCGCAGATCAGGGAAGAATTGCCTGTCCGGTAGGTGCGATATCTATAGAGTAAAGAACTGAAACTAGAATAGAAACCTTTTTCTCTATTCTCTACTTCTATTTGGGGCGTAGGTATTGAAATTTCTAGTGTCGTTCTCTCGCTATTTTGCGTAGTACTTACCTACGGCCCTCAGTATCTTCTCTCTTTCGTCATTCGTAGGAGGTCTAAACGCTTCTATTAGCGCAAACTCTCTTCTGTATACGGTGGAGAGAGCTCCGTATACTGAGAGATTGAGAGACATCGCCTTGAGGTCTACCGCTACGTCCAGGACCTTCCTGTACAGCTCCACGGCCCTACCGTAGTTTCTCTCACTGTAGGCTCTGTACAGCTCCACGAACAGCTCGGGAAATACGTTAGCTAGCGCCGATACGTAGCCGCGGGCACCGGCGATTAGAGCTGGTAGAGTAGTTTCATCAGCTCCGTTAAATACGGCTAGGTCTTCTATTGTAGTCAGGTCGGCTATCTGGAGTATGTTTGCCGAACTGTCCTTCACTCCAACCAAGTTCTTGAGTTCCTTCTTAAGCCTCCTCACGAGCCTCGGTTCGATGTTGTAGCCGGTGTTTTGAGGTATATTGTAGATAAAGAATGGCAGCTCCGTCATAGAGGCGATCTTAGTGAAGAACCTGGCAGCACCCTCTTCATCTACTCTAAAGTAGTACATGACATTGGATGAAACGGCATCCGCGCCGAACCTCTCGGAAGCCTTCACCAGCTCCCTAATTTCCTCGAACTCTATGGAGGATACGTTAACAATTACGAACGCGGACTTCCTGTTCTCGGATACGTACTTCACCAACTCGAGCTTGCTCCTAATGCCCATAGCGTGCCCCAGACCAGTCGTGGAAACCGTGAACAACCCGTTGACGCCGGACTTGACTAGCCTATCTAGGTGCTCGCCCAGTAGCTCGAAGTCCACCTCACTACCTCTAAATGGAACAGCTAGTGCGGGCACAACACCCGAGAACGCTCTAGCCAGTGCTTACCACCAATCCGTTTTCATATCGAGATATATAAGAGGTGCTCAGATGTTCTTCTACTCAGCCGTACTTCGGCGCACCGCTGAGCAACATCTATATAGTTCTTCGCAGTAAAATTACATAGGTGAATGGTTGAAGTCTGCAGTTAGAAAAATTGTTAGAGTCGGTGGGAAATCCTACGCTATGACACTCCCGAAGAAGTGGGTGAAGGCCTTCGGATTGAGCCACGGAGATGGGCTGTACGTCGTAGCTAACGATGACGGTACTCTAACGGTGGTACCACTAAAATCAGCTCGAATTAAGCAGACCGGACCTATCGCACACGTAGCACTACCTCAAGCAGTAGCTGATGCTAGGTCTATATTCAAGGTCGTTCTAGCACTGTACTCAGCTGGACTGAGTGAGGTGGTTCTAGGTGCTGACGTTCCACACGATGCTGCGCAGCTACTTCAAGATATCGCTAAAGTCGAGAAGTCTTCGCATGGGGTAGCACTACTCTTTAGAGAGCCTAGAGCTGACATATCTGAAGTGCTCGAGACCATGGCTTACAAGACCAGGGAGGTCTTCAAGCTGTTCTTCGAGAACATAGATAGGCAGTCTAGCGAAGTGTGGAAAGAGATACACATAGTAGAGAACGAGGTAGACATCCTGTCTCACCTAGCTTTAAGGCTAATAATTAGGAAGCTAATTAAGGAATCTCTAGATAGAGGACCGGAGAGCGAGTCTATAGCTAAGGGAATACTGGATGCTCTAGCTGGGAGAATTCTAGAAGGACTTACGGACTGCGTCGATAGGTCGGTGCACAGAATTAAGGAGCTATCGGCTATCTCAAAAGACTATGGAGGCCTCTTCACTAAGATATGGAAGCTGAGCGATGAAGCTATAGTGTGCTATCTACACAAGTGCCCTATAGATGAAGTGATCCAGCACCTAAACACAGCTTCAAATCTGAGGATCGAGTTGAAGGAGCTCATGTCTACTTCCATACCGCCACTACTACCACTCCTATCGGAACTCGAGGTAGCGATAACCCTACTAGAGGATCTACTAGAAGTCACTCTAACGATGTCCTACAGGTGAAGAAGAACTGCCACCGCGGAGTAGGTTCGTATTGAGGAACGCTAGAGTAGTTACCCGAGGTAGGGTCGTACCTAGAGGGTACGTAGCTGTGGAAGATGGGCTAATCGTAGACCTCGGTGAAGAGCCTTATAGAAGGAGAGAGGGTTTCGACGAAGTGCACTTGAACGGCATGGTCGTTGGACCTGGGTTCGTAGACACGCACATTCACGGAGCTCTAGGGGTAGACCTGAGCACCTCCACCGTAAGCGATATTGTGAGGCTATCTAGAGAACTACCTAAATTCGGTGTAACATCCTACACACCTACTTCAGTAACTCTCCCGCAGGAAGAGCTAGTTAGATTCTGTAGAAATGTTAGAGCCGCATCTAGTGCCGGTGAGGGTGCTAGAGTACTGGGGATCCACCTAGAGGGACCCTACATAAACCCTAGGAGAGCTGGAGCTCAGAACCCGAACTACGCTAGGCAGGCAAGACTCTCCGAGCTAGCTGAAGTATCTGAAGCCTCTGGAGGGAATCTGAAGTCGATCACAGTAGCCCCTGAGGTGAGCGGCGTTCGGGAGCTGATCAAGTACGCCACATCCTCGGGTTTAGTCGTTCAGATAGGTCATACAGACGCTGGCTACGCTACAACTCGTGAAGCCCTATCGCTCGGAGCATCTAAGGCAACGCACCTCTACAACGCTATGAGCGGAATCCACCACAGAACTCCCGGAGCGGCTCTCGCACTACTGTACTCTAAAAACACCTACCTAGAGCTGATAGTAGACTTCATTCACGTAGCGCCGGAGGTGGTCAGCTTTACGATCGACTACGCTGGATATAGGAGAGTAGTCCTAGTCTCCGACTCGATATCGGCCACCGGACTTCCCGACGGGACGTACAAGCTGGGTGGTCTAGACGTGGAGGTCTCCGGGGGTGTAGCTAGGCTAGTCGGTAGGGACGTACTCGCTGGCAGTACTCTAACCATGGATAGAGCATTCAGAAACGCGCTATCCCTAGGCCTCAAGCTCGAAGAGGCTTTCTACATGGCTTCAACGACACCGGCGGAGTCGATAGGCCTGGACTCGAAGATAGGATCCGTAGATCTCGGTAGAGCTGCCGACCTAGTAGTACTTGGAGAAGGCCTGAGCGTAGTAGCTACATTCGTAGGAGGTAAACTCGCGTATGCTGAGAGAGACTTCGTGAAGACCGTGCTTAAGTAGATACCGGTGCTTCACTCTCGAGCGTGCCAATTTATGGGTATTCCCTACTGCGACCCGGAGGAGCGCGGAGTCAGAAAGCATAGACTCGAGAAGGTGCGCAGCTTAGTTGAGAGGTACCTAGGGGATGCCTACCCTAGCTACGACCTGCTGATACTCAAGGACGATTGCGCTATCTTCAGGAGTTTCTCGGGCTACGCAGAGCTTCAACCTACGGAGAGACCTATTAGGGCTAACTCAATGTTCGACGTAGCTTCTCTAACTAAAGTCCTAGTTACATCGCTAGTGTACGCTAAGTTAGTTGAGGAGGGACTGGTATCCCTCAGACAGAGAGTTGTCGATCTAGTCCCCGAGTTTAGGCACACGGTTGCTGGAGCTAACGCCGCTAAGGAGAAGGTAGCTCTCTGGATGCTGCTATCTCACACATCAGGACTACCACCGTGGCTGCCCCTGCACAGAGTGTGTAGAAATCGTAGTGAAGTATTTGCTGAGGCCCTGAAGACGTTTCCTTCGTACGAAGCCGGGAAGGAGGTAGTGTACAGTGACGTAAACTACATCATCCTGACCTACGTAGCGGAGAGAGTTACCGGTCAGAGGCTTGACTCACTATTCGATAACCTAATTGCGAAACCTCTGAACCTGAGGAGGTCTACCTTCAACCCGCTGGAGAGAGGATTTAGTAGAGACGACGTGGTGGCCACCGAGGTAGTTGACTGGCGGGGTGGGACTTTAATAGGCGTCGTTCACGACGAAAACGCTTTCGCTATGGAGGGGGTCTCCGGTCACGCGGGACTATTCACAACTACCGAAGACTCAGCTAGAGTAGTTGGGGAGATACTCTGCGCCTATAGAGGTAGGTGCGACACGCTCATCTCCAGACCAACGGCTCTCGCAATGCTCGCACCATGGGCTTGCGGGGAGTCTTGCTATGGTCTTGGCTGGCTGATCTACGAACCTGGTAGAGGTCTGAGCGCTCTAACTGACTACAGGCACGCACAGGTAGCCTGGCATACCGGCTTCACAGGCACCTCCATCCTCATGGCACCCCGAGAATCTCTCGCAGTGATATTCTACACGAACAGAATTCACCCAACTAGAGCTAACGAGAAAATAAGGGAAGTTAGAGTACTGCTTCACAACGCAGTACTATCATCCCTAGACTAGGGCGAGCTACTCAGCTATGCTATAAGAACTGCTACGCTCCCTCACGCCGCAGCGCATAGAATAGGTAGGAACGTGAGCAGCTTCCTCACTTTCAGTTTTCTTAATACCCCAGCTCTGCCTTCTTTTAAGTCTATTCTCTATCCATCATTTAGGTTCTCCCATTCTCCTCCTACCGCAAGTTGCGAGATAGTGGGGGAACCGGGAGTCCGCGCGACTTGAACTTAAGGAAAACGTGGATGAAAGTAGAGTTGAGGCGATAGGAAAACTATGTGAGGACCTGATATTTCTCTAGGACCGGGGTCCGCGTAAGTAAATTCTAGCTTAATACAGTATGGAATCAATAGACATGGGAATCTATTGGTGGATTGCTCGGAAACTATATCTAGGCTGGCTGAACTCGTATCGAACATATTTGAAAGAATCGTTTTAGAAGAGGCGAAGAGTCTTGAGAAAGCTTCTAGAGCCGTTTCAGAGGCAATGAAGTCTGGAGGTCTGGAGTACGTTTTTGGAACTGGTCACTCCATGCTGGTAGCACTAGAAGCGTTCTACAGAGCTGGGGGCTTCGTTAGAGTGCAGCCTATCGTAGACCTATCGCTCCTAGGAGTTCTTTCAGCCACGAGAGCTAGCTACCTCGAGAGGTTGCCGGGCTACTCCAAGGCGCTAATCAACTCTATAGAGGTATCCCCCGACTCAGTCGCTATAGTTGTTAGCAACTCCGGGAAGAACTCAGCTCCAGTTGAGATGGCTCTCGAAATGAGGAACCGGGGGATTACGGTAGTCGGAGTAACCTCTCTAGAGTTCTCGAAGAAGCTCCCTCCGGAGAACCCCTACGGAAAGAAGCTCTACGAGGTAGCCGACATAGTGATAGACAACAAGGTCCCAGTGGGTGACGCAGCCTACCGCTTAGCTGAGGACGTCTGGGTCTTCCCGGTATCGACAATCGTAAACACGTTCATAATTCACGCAATAAACGCTCGAGCTGCTGAAATACTAGTAAGTCACGGATTGGAGCCGGAGGTCTGGGCCAGTGTCAACGTTCCAGGGGGGAGTGCTAGAAACGAGCGGTACTTGAAGACCTATCGCAAGCTACTTAAGTACCTGTGAAAAGAGCTTAAACACGCTCGCACTTCTCTACGTATCTGTAGGTAGTTAAGTGCGGAACCCTAGCTCTACTTACTGCGTATAGTTGCCTCAGCCGACTCGCGGAGAAAGCTCTTTCTAGTGCCTGTACTTCGTAGAGAAGTATATCAGCGTTAGGGCTACGTGCTTCATACCCAGAACGAAGTCCGATACTCTTATGTTTTCATTAGGTGCGTGAACTCTGGAACCGTAGTAGCCGACGCCCGCACCAGTCATAGGTACGCGCGCTACGTTCGTGAATATGTATATCGGTCCAGAGCCACCTGAAAGCGGAGTTAGTTCCGGGTTCCGCGCGTAGACCTCCCTAGCTGCCTCGACAGAGGCTCTAACAACGGCTTCACCGGCTCTGGTGTATCCGGATGGGTAGGCGCTGTGCACTAAGATCTCGGCGTCAGAGAAGCCTAGACCGCTTAAGTAGTTCCTGAGGTTCTTCAAGATCTTCTCGGGGTTTTGACCGGGGACGGGTCTAATATCGATCTTAACACCGGCTACCGAGGGAACGATAGTCTTAGAGCCCCTCCCAGTGTATCCAGCGTATAGTCCCGAGACGTTTAGAGACGGCTTCGTATACAGTTCTCTCAAAGCTTCGACACCACTTAAACCCCTAACGAACTCCTTGAGCGAGAGCTCTCTCTTCAACTCCTCCAGCTCGCTGTAGCTCAGGTTCTTGATTAGCTCCTCAGCTTCACTCAGGAACTCCCCATCTACATCGTCGTAGAACCCAGGCACCTTGACCAACCCATCCTCGGTCTTCAAGCTCTGCAGTAGCATAGCCATTCTCCAGACCGGGTTGGGGACGAGGGGTGCGGCACCACTGTGAACATCTCTCGAGGGCCCCCTCAGAAGTATCTCGATGTATAGCATTCCCTTATAGCCTAGAGGTATTCCTAGAGAACCATCCCTCCTGACGTAACCAGTTTCCCATATACCTCCATCAGCTTTCACCCAATCGAAGTTCTCCTCAACTAGCTCGGGCAGTGTTGGAGATCCTACCTCCTCCTCACCCTCAATCAAGAGCTTCACCTTCAAGTCCAGCTCTTCTAGGTAGTCCAGCAGGGAGTCTAGGGCGCCTAGCCTCGCAGCGATATTCCCCTTGTTATCCGCTACGCCCCTACCGAGCAGTAGTCCATCTCTAGCAACCAGCTTAAACGGGTCCGACTCCCAGAGTTCTAGAGGGTCCGGTGGCTGCACGTCGTAGTGGTTGTAGAGAAGCGCGGTTCTAGAGCCAGAACCCACTTCAGCAAAAACGGCTGGAGACCCCCCAGCGGACTTCAGGAACACCTTGAACCCCCTCTCCTTGAGTAAGTCTGCGATGTGGTTCGCGCAGTTCTTCAGTTCTTCAGATCTCCATGCCGCTACGGACCTGTAGGACACCAGCTCTTTGAGAATGCCAACGTACTTTTCGTAGTTTTCTTCTACGTACTTCAGAGACCTAGACTTTATCTGAGAAACTCCACTCAACTCCATTTAGCGATCACGCGATTTACTTACGCAGCTGGGAAAATATAGTTCAACCACTACCAGCTCAGAGCTGAGTGCAATTAGAGCTCTGTGTAGTAAGCTCTGTAGGCTCTACTGTACCATGGTTTAAGTCGAGCTACGACTCCGAATACATCGCTAACCATTCTCTCCGCTGTAATCGGGGGGATGTACTCGCCAGCGGTTTGAATCCTCCAGGAGAGGTGGGAGGTCTCGCCCATTACGTATTTAGCTATCGACTCCATCTTACCTAGAACTGGGTCTACCTCTTTGAGTAGCTTTCTATTCGCCACGGACTCGCGGAGTTCTCTAACAACTTGAAGAACTTCCTCAGCATCTTCTCTCGACGCTATAGTTCTCTCACTTAAATCCATGAAGCTGGCCTTATTGAACTCCAAGAGCAACTTAAACCAGTACCTGGAGCTCTTGTTCAGAACGTGGTCTACGGCATCGCGCACACTTCTCTGAGGGTCGTACGACGGGTCTGCGAGTGCTTCAGCTATAGTGTACAGCGGTATCTTAGAGGCCTCGCACTGGTTCATGGGGTTCGATACGTAGCCGCTGATGTACTTAGCGAACTCGCTAGGCCTGTTCTTTATAGGTCCTAGGTGGAGTCTCGTAATTCCGTTAACTACGAAGTAGTCGTTGACTGGGTAGTTATCCCAGATGAACGGCTTCCTACCTAGGAACTTGGTGACCGACTCGAGGTCTTCAACGCTAATTCTATACGAGGCAACCCACATACCGGTCCAGACCACGTGTACGTTGAGGTCCACGAGGCGACCGAGCTCCTTCATGTACTCATCTCTTAAACCGTAGTAGTACGTGGGGCAGAATACGAGCGTTCTTGGACTTAGCTCTCTAGATACCTCGTTGACTAGGGATGACTGAGCTTCAGCCAGGGACCTGAACCCCCTACCTCTAAGTACGGGAGGTATGTCGTCGAGGAGTAGAGCTAGGTCTTCAACGCCTAGCTCCATGACTAACGTAAGCTTCTTCAGTAGCAACTCCCGGTCGTGTCTCGACGAGTAGTCAATGTCCAGCCCGGGGCTCACTGCGAAAACAACCCTGATTCCGTACCTAGAAGCGGAGTCCACCAGCATGGCTAGCCTATCGAGAAAGTCCGTGCCGTAGGGAACTCTCCACCAGTCTCTATGGCGCGGGTCCCACTTCGGAGCGTAGATGTAGGTGTTTAGACCTACCCTACCTAGAAACTCCATTAGGCCTATTCTCTCAGTCCACTCCCAGGGCGGTCCGTAGAAACCTTCAACAACTCCTAGCAGCATGGTCCCAGAGCTGCAAAAGCTTAGGCAATAAATAGCTGGAGCTAGCTAGAAAGCGTGCTTATACCTGAGTTATTTAAAGTACAGCCGTGGTTAGCTGGAGGTTGGGCTCTATGGCGAGTGGTTTGCGGATGATCGTGGGTCCCATGTTCTCGGGTAAGACTACCGAGTTACTGAGGATCCTTAGAAAGTACGCTATAGCTGGGTACGCCGTGGTTCTAGTAAAGCCGTCCACGGACGCCAGGTACTCCGCGAGTAAGGTGGTCAGTCACGACGGCCTCGAGATGGATGCACTGGTAGTGGAGCCGAGCTTCACCGGTTTAGCGAGAGTTGCTGAGCTACTGTTCGAGCACGATGTAGTGGGGATAGACGAGTTCCAGTTCTTCGAGTACTCCCCGGACCTAGTTAAGTTCTTACTGAACCTAAGTAGCGAAAAGCTGGTCATCGTAGCCGCTCTAAACCTAGACTTCAGGGGGGAGCCTTGGGAGGTGGTCAAAGAACTGCTGCCGTATGCCGAGGACGTGAAGGTCTTAAAGGCTGTGTGCACCTACGTAGATCAGCAGAGGAGAAAGTGCGGGAAACAGGCTTCAAGAACTCAGAGACTTATAGACGGTAGACCGGCCCCCTACGATAGCCCTAGGATAATGGTTGGCGGTAAGGAGAGCTACGAAGCTAGGTGCAGAAAGCACCACGTAGTCCCAGGGCGCCGTGATTAGATCAACTAAAAAGTCTTCGAGAAACCCACTCCTATGTCTTTTCTCGTAGGTCTCTCTCTATGATCTCAGCTACCTTCTTACCTGAGAGTATCATCGAGCTGAATATGGGTCCCATCCTCGGTAGGCCGTGGTACGCCGCTACGGACATGCCGGCTACGTAGAGTCCAGGCATTACTCTACCTGTGTGCTCTACTACGAGCTTCTCCGATACTTCCGCGTAAGCGGCTTTCTCGCCCTTAATATCTAGGCTAGCGCCGGGAACTTTCCTCGCTACTACGCGCAATACTTCAGCGTCGTGGCCCGTTGAATCAACAACAGCTCTACTCACAACGAATAGCGGGTCTACGTGGAGTCCTGATAGAGCGACCGCGCTCCACTGTATCACTACTCCCTCAATTCTAAGCGGGTTCTCTCTGTAGATAACGTCTTCTACGTGAACTCCAGGAACGATTTTAGCACCAGCGTCTATAGCTCCAGCAGCTAGCTTCGCCATTAACTCGGCAGAGCTAACTAAGTAGAGTCCTTCTTCCTCATCTTTCGTGTACTTGATCTTGAAGTCGTCTAGTAGTGGTAGAACACTGTCATCAACAACTATCTTATGCAGTAGCATTCCACCTCCTCCAATACCCCCACCAAAGCTTAACCTCTTTTCGAAGACAACTACCTTAAACCCTCTCTTAGCTAAGTACTTGGCAGCAGTCATACCTGAAGGACCAGCGCCGACTATCACTACATCAACTCCAGCTAGGTCAAGCCAGTCTCTAGCTGTATTCTTCCAGATAGCTCTAGATATCCTTTCCTCCAGATTCCTCATACTCACACCGGGGGAGTACCCGAGCTACGGTAAATAAGCTTAATTCGCTTCGTTTAAGCTTACTTTAAACCACTTAAATGTCTATACTAGACTGCGTCATTCACTCTGAAAATAATAGGCATGCAATAGAGAACTAGCCTTCTCATAGATCTTAGCTAGCATAGCAA